>CAVTVT010000001.1:0-4034 GCA_963738315.1 Vicinamibacterales bacterium
TCGTCAGGCTACGGACTACGGGCCGCGGGCTACGGATCTGTCCCAGCCCCACGGTCCCTTGCTCGCGTTAAGGCGATCGTCGAGACGCTTCGCATCATGCGTCGCTTTGAGGACGCGGATCGCGGGTGAGACGAGCGCCGGGCACGCCCCACCCGACAATGGCGCCGCCAAGCGCGACGGAGGCGAGGAAAGAAATCCCTCGGAGATGAAACGGTCCTGTCCTCGTCAGATAGTGCGTGAACGGCTCCTGCGGCGCACCGGTCCACCAGAAGTACACGCCCGTGCCGAACAGGATGATCAGGCCGAGGGTGCCCACGATGGAGCTGCTGACCAGTCGGGGCAGTCGGCCGTGACTGAGCGCCCTCAAGGCAGCGGCGCCAGGGAGCAACCCCGCGAAGCAGATGGCGGCCATTCCCGGCGCGAGAAACAGTGTCGCAAAGAGGGGTCCCTCCTCGGAGGTGTGCCCCATCGCATATCGGAATGCGGACCATATCGTGATCCCGGCTTCGATCGTGAGCCAGGCGACGAGGGCGCGCGCCACCAGGTGGCCCGATTCGTCAGCGGTCCAATTGGCTCGCGTAGGCACCCGCAGCCTGCAGTAGGGTCACAGCCCGTGTCAAGTTCGTCTCGCCTTGCCGAAGCCACGTTTCACGGTATCAGTCGGCGCTCAGCCGCAACGGGTTGATGTCCGTTGGCAGCACGTCCTCGAACTCGAGAGCGGTAGAGCGGGCCGTGGATCGCCGATGCCAGTGCAGGCCGGCGCTCGCCACGAACAGAAGGCCGGCGCCGGCGAGTGCACCGAGGCGTCCGGGTGCGCCCAGGCCAGCGCGGGCGAGGTCGGCGCCCCACGTGGTGAAGTAGAGAAACGAGAAGAACCCGATCACGACCATCTGCGGCACGAATCGCTTGCCGGGAATGTACGAGCAAGTGAACGGCAGACGCGTCCAGCCCTTCATGAGCAATTCGACATATAGCCACCCACACCCG
The DNA here is from genome assembly GCA_963738315.1 of Vicinamibacterales bacterium. Classification (GTDB taxonomy): domain Bacteria; phylum Acidobacteriota; class Vicinamibacteria; order Vicinamibacterales; family JAMQPK01; genus JAMQPK01. Next base: position 988 of record CAVTVT010000001.1, read on the forward strand.
ATTTCGATCGGGACGAGTGTCGTTGCCGCGCCGCCGAGGCCGATCGCCTGGAACGGGAAGAGCAGCACGACCGGGACGATCACGCCCAGCAGGCGGACCGCCTGAACCGTCGCGTCGAGCTGGTCCACGCGGGAGTCGGCTGATTCGGTGATCCGAAACACCCAGTTGGCGCGCTGATCGATCGGGAGGAGCAGCGACAGTCGGACGGCGCGGGCCGCGACGAACATCAGCACGAACGGCGCCCAGATGAGCGACTCGACCACCCTCGAGGGCAGAGGGCCGCTCCTTGCGATCGCGGCGAGCACGCCGGAGAGGATGAAGCTGTTGGCAACGAGCCCCGCGCCGAGCGCCGTGAGCAGCACGATCACGCCCTGGTGCAGCGCGCTGCGGCGCAGCGTCGTCAGGATGAACGCACGCATCGCGGAGAACGCGACCGAGCGCCCGCGAATTGATCGGGACAGGCGCCCCGTCCGGCGCGCGCGGGCGGGCGTGAGGCTGGTGGCGGGCCGGAGCATCAGCCGGTCGAAGCGGCGATAGAGGACCGCATAGCTCCCTGCCGCCACGAGGCTCACGGCCGCGGTCACCGCCGCGGCCAGGCTGGCGAGCCGGACGACGTGCTCGCGCCGGTCGCCGAGCAGGTACTGCTCGAGGCCGACGAACCAGGCGGCCGGCACGGCCTGCAGCCACGGCCGGCCTTCGGCGAAGGCCCTCGCCTGCCCAGGCAGTTGCGCGACGAGCGGCAGCGCGAGCACCAGAGCGAGAACCAGCACGCTTCGAACGGCAGCGGAGGCGGCCATGGCGCGGATCGCGCCGACGCCGAGCAGGAGTGCACCGTGCAGGGCGACCACGGCCAGGCCCGCACAAGCGGCGCCGAACAGGCTGGCGGCGACGTACGCGCCTGCGCGGGGAAGCAGCGCGCCTTCGGCCCACCGCGAGGCGCCCATCATCAGAAAGAGCGGAACGAGCGTGACCTGGACCGCCGCGACGAAGATGCCGGCAAAGAGCGTGACCGCGAGCAGCTTCGCGCCGAAAATGCGCCGCCGGGAGACTGGCTGCGCCATGAGGATCCGAAAATCGATCTCGTCCGGGAACAGCGCGTGACCGACGAGCGTCGTGACGAACGCGACAATCCACATCGGCAGCGCGATCAGGAGCGCGTAATCGGCGGGCAGGGCGAGTCGGTACAAATCCGGCCCCGGCTGCTCTGACAGCCGAGCGTACTTGGCTGCGTAGAGGCGCACGAGTGGCAGCCAGAACGACAGAATCACGCCGCAGATGCCGAGGATCAGCCGTGTGAAGGAAAGCGCGCCCGTGTCCGACAGGAAGCCCAGATCGAACAGCCTGCCGAAGAACAGGCGCGTGAGAAAAAACGAGGGCCGCTCCGGCGCGCCGGTCATACGGCCCGAATGGTCTCGAGGACTTGGCGCGCGACGCCGTCGAAGTCCGGCGGCGCCGTGGCGCGGATGAAGACGTCCTCGAGGGACTCGTCGCGCGCGGCGCCGGGCCGTGACAGGCAGTGCTCCGCGACGATCCGTCCCGATGCGAGGATGACGGCGCGCGAGCAGAGGCGCTCGACCATGTCGAACCGGTGCGTGCTGAAGAGCACCATCTTGCCGCTTGCGGCAAGCTGGGCGAGCAGCGCACGAAACAGCAGTCCGGCGTTGACGTCCAGACCAGCGAACGGCTCGTCCAGAACGAGCAGATCCGGGTCGGGTAGCAGGGCCGCCGCCACCAGCACACGCTGACGCATGCCTTTGGAGTACACGTTCATTGTCCGGTATCGGCTGTCATGCAGTTGCAGGAGGTGCAGCAGCCTGGCAACCTTCTCGGCCAGAATCGCCTCGGGGATTCCGCGCAGCCGCCCCACCAGTGTCAGGGTACTCGTCAGCCGTGAGATGCGTGTAGAGAAACGGCTCCTCCGGCACGTACCCCACGCGGCTCTTGTAGGCGACCGGATCGTCGTCGAGCGCGATCCCGTCGAGCCGGAGCGCGCCCGCGCTCGGCTCGAGCAGGCCGACGACCATGTTCACCGTCGTGCTCTTGCCCGACCCGTTCGGACCCAGGTACCCGACGATCTCGCCGGCGTGCAGCTCGAAGCTGACCCGATCGACCGCCAGAGCGCCCCCGTAGCGCTTGGTGAGGCCGCGCGCCTGCAGCATGGACCTAGCGAGGACGGCGTCGGGCGATCGGGCGCGTCAGGCGCCGGATGATCCACGACGTGAACAGAAGGGTAATGACAATGACGAAGAGCAGTACCGCGACGAGCAACTCGAGGACGATGAGGTCGCGCTGCGGATGCGCAGCCGGCAGGGTGAACAGGCGCGGGCTCCAGACGCGCGCCAGCGATGCGACCGCGAGCGACGTCACGGTCCCGGCCAGCAGAACGATCGCCGGCAGACCGGTATGCAGCCACTGCCTGGCGATGGAGGCGGCGAGGTCCCGACCCATGTGGAGGCGGAAGACCCAGAGGCGCCAGCCTGCGCCGGCCACGTGCGGATCGCGGCGCGCGTCCGCCACGTCGCGGATCATCTCGGCTGAGAACTCGCGTCTGAAGGCGGGTGGATACAGGTAGAGCGCCGAGCGGTAGAGCGCCGCGTCGACGGATCGTCTTGGTCGCATGGTCGCGCCGCGTCTATCCGCGCGAGGTGCGGGGCCGCACGCGTGCCGCGCGGACCAGCGCGTCGAGCCGATCGATTTCGGTCTGGAGCGCCTGACGCCCCTGGCGCGTGAGCCGGTAGTACCGGCGCCGTTCGTCCACGCCCCCCGCCGGCGCGTTGGTCTCCTCGACCCAACCCGCCTCCATGAGCCGCTGCAGCGTCCCGTAGATGGTTCCCGGGCCCAGCTTCACGCGGCCTTCCGACTGTTCGAGCACATCCTTGAGGATGCCGTAGCCGTGTCGCTCGCTCTGGCTCAGCGAGATCAGGACGTGGAGAACGGCAGTCGTGAGCGGCGGGGGCATGTATCTGTCAAAGATATATCTGTGACAGATATAGTTTGTCAAGCGCGCCGACGCGCGGCGCGACCGTCAGCGGGCGCCGTCAATCCAC
>CAVTVT010000002.1:0-1752666 GCA_963738315.1 Vicinamibacterales bacterium
AGACCTGTGCCAGCGATTGCTGGCACGGTCGTCTCGGTGCGCGGCAGTGTGGTGGATATACGGTTCGATACCCATTTGCCGCCCATCTACTCAGTGCTGCGCGCGGGAGCGGACAAACAGATCGTCATCGAAGTGCTCGCGCAGCGTGATGCGCGTCACGTGCGCGGGATCGCCTTGACGCCGACCCAGGGTCTCGCACGCGGTATGGCGGTTGAGGACACGGGCGGGCCGTTAGAGGCGCCTGTGGGCAAAGGCATCCTCTCGCGCATGTTCGACGTGTTCGGCCACGTCATCGACCGCGAGGCCGTGTTGTCCCAAGTCCAATGGCGTTCGGTGCATCGGGCTCCCCCACCGCTGGCACGGCGTTCCACCAGGTCCGAGATCTTCCTGACGGGCCTCAAGCTGATCGACGTGCTCGTGCCGCTCGAGCGCGGCGGCAAGGCAGGACTGTTCGGCGGAGCGGGCGTGGGCAAGACCGTGTTGCTCACGGAAATGATTCACAACATGATTGGGCACCAGGAGGGCGTCAGCATTTTCTGCGGCATCGGTGAACGCTGCCGCGAAGGCGAAGAGCTGTACCGCGACATGAAGGCCGCCGGCGTGCTGCCGAACATGGTCATGGTCTTCGGCCAGATGAACGAGCCGCCGGGCAGCCGGTTCCGCGTGGGCCACGCCGCGCTCACGATGGCCGAGTATTTCCGGGATGATGAGCACCGCGATGTCTTGCTGCTCGTCGACAATATCTTCCGGTTCATCCAGGCTGGCATGGAGGTGTCCGGCCTGATGGGACAGATGCCATCGCGTCTGGGCTATCAGCCGACGATGGGCACGGAGTTGTCGCGATTGGAGGAGCGCATCGCGAACACCGATACCGGCGCCATCACCTCAATTCAGGCGGTCTATGTGCCCGCGGACGATTTCACCGATCCGGCGGCGGTGCATACGTTCTCGCATCTCTCCGCCTCCATCGTGCTCTCGCGCAAGCGGGCGAGCGAAGGCCTGTATCCGGCCATCGACCCGCTGCAATCGAGTTCCAAGATGGCCACGCCGGGCATCGTCGGCGAACGGCATTACAGTCTGGCGCAGGAAATCCGGCGGACACTCGCGCAATACGCGGAACTCAAGGACATCGTGGCCATGCTCGGCCTCGAGCAACTGTCGCCCGAGGACCGCAAGGTGGTCGCCCGCGCGCGCCGATTGGAGCGCTTTCTCACGCAGCCTTTCTTCACGACCGAGCAGTTCACCGGCCTCAAAGGAAAGCTCGTCAGCCTCGAGGACGCGCTGGACGGCTGCGAGCGAATCCTGCGCGATGAATTCAAAGACTACCCGGAGCGCGCGCTCTACATGATCGGGAAGATTGACGAAGCGAAGAGGCCGTCGAAATGAATCTGAAGGTGCTCGTGCCCTTCGGGATCTTCGCGGAGAAGGCCGGCGTGTGGCGCATCGTCGCAGAAACCCGCGAGGGCTCGTTTGGACTCTTGCCGCACCGGCTCGATTGTGTGGCGGCACTCGCGCCGGGGATTCTGATCTATGAAACCGAAGAGGAGGGCGAGGTCTACGTAGCTGTGGATGAAGGGGTGCTGGTCAAGACCGGCCCGGACGTGCTCGTGTCAGTCCGCCGGGCGATGGGTGGAACGGACCTCGGCCGATTGCACGAGGCAGTGGCGCAGGAGTTTCTGAAACTGGACGAGCACGAGCAGGGCGTGCGCTCGGTCATGGCGAAATTGGAAACTGGACTGGTGCGTCGCCTCGCGATCCTTCACCATGAGTGACGATCCACAGAGCACGCCGAAGAGCGAGCCGACCCTCGCCGAAGAGGTCGGCGCGAAGGCGGCGCGCAAGCTCAGGGCGCGGCGTCATGCCACGCCTGGCGTCTGGTTCGGCCTGGGCATGATGGGGCTGATCGGCTGGTCGGTGGTCGTTCCGACGCTGCTCGGAGCGGCGCTGGGGCTCTGGTTGGACAGCCGGCATCGGGGCAAGCATGCGTGGACGCTGGCGCTGCTCGTGGCCGGCCTCGCGATCGGCTGTTGGAATGCGTGGCAGTGGGTCGCCAAGGAAGACAAGGCCATGCGGGAGGAACAGCGGGAGAACGATGCATGAAACGTTGACGCTGGTGCTGGCGTGGGTGGCGGGGGCCATGCTCGGCGCGATGTTCTTCGGCGGCCTGTGGTGGACCGTCCGCAAGGGCCTGGCGTCTCCGCAGCCCGCGCTGTGGTTCACCGGCAGCCTACTGCTGCGCACGAGTCTCGCCCTGGCGGGGATGTACGTGGTCTCGGGCGGTCAGTGGGATCGGCTGCTGCTGTGCCTCCTGGGATTTGTCATGGGACGCCGCCTCGTCACGCGGCTGACGAGGCCGGAGGCCAGCCATGCGCCTTAGTCCCGACGAGATGATCTTCTGGCAACATGGGTTTATCAAGCTCAACGCCACGATTGTGTTCACGTGGGGACTGATGCTCGTGCTGGCCGTCGGTTCACGAATCATCACGCGCCGACTGTCCACGGATCTGACACGTTCGCGGGGGCAGGACCTGCTGGAGCTCGTCGTCACCGCCATCGAGCACCAAATCGAAGACGTTGGCCTCCCGCATCCCGAGAAATATCTCGGCTTTCTAGGCACGCTCTTCCTGTTCGTCGCCGCGGCCAGCCTCTGCACCGTCATTCCTGGCTATGAACCGCCGACTGGTTCACTCTCGACCACCGTGGCCCTCGCGCTGTGTGTGTTTGTGGCCGTGCCGCTGTTCGGCATCGAAGACCAGGGGGTGGTCGGCTACCTCGAGTCCTACGTGAAGCCGACGTTCATCATGCTGCCGTTCAACATCATCAGCGAACTGTCGCGCACGCTGGCCCTGGCCGTCCGCCTGTTCGGCAACATGATGAGCGGAGCGATGATTGTCGGGATTCTACTCACCATCACACCCTTCATCTTTCCGATCGTCATGACGGCGCTCGGTCTGCTCACCGGCATGGTGCAGGCCTACATCTTCAGCATTCTCGCCGCGGTTTACATCGCAGCGGCCATTCGCACGCGCACGCTCACGCGTGAGTCGGCGCCCAACACGTGACATCACCAAAGGACCTCCAATGGATAACACGACCCTCATCGCCGTCGCCTCGATCGTCATCGCCGGCCTCACGACCGGCGTGGGGTGCATGGCGCCAGCGCTGAGCGAGGGGCGGTCGGTCGCGACGGCGCTGACGGCGCTGGCCCAGCAGCCCGACACCTCCGCCACCATCACCCGGACCTTGTTTGTCGGTCTGGCGATGATCGAGTCCACGGCCATCTACTGCTTCGTGGTCTCGATGATTCTGATTTTTGCCAATCCGTTCTGGAACCACGTCATCGCCCAAGCCGCGGGGAAGTAAACCGATGTTGATCGATTGGTTCACCGTCGGTGCGCAAGCGGTCAACTTCGTCATCCTGGTGTGGTTGATGAAGCGCTTTCTCTACAAGCCCATCCTGCACGCCATCGACGCCCGGGAAAAGCGGATCGCTGGTGAGCTCGCGGACGCCGCCGCGAGGCAGGCCGAAGCCCAGAGAGAACGCGACGAGTTCCGGCACAAAAACGAGGAGTTCGACCAGCAGCGCGCGGCACTCCTGAGCAAGGCGACCGACGAGGCGGGCGCCGAGCGGCTGCGGCTCCTCGACGACGCGCGAAAGGCGGCCGACGCCTTGAGCGCCACACGACGGGAGGATCTGAGAAGCCACGCCCATCAGCTCAATCACGCCATCACTCGCCGGACCCAGCAGGAAGTGTTCGCCATCGCGCGGAAGGCACTCACAGATCTCGCCACGGCGAGCCTGGAAGAGCGTATGGGCGAGGTCTTCATTCGCCGCTTGCGAGAGATGGACGGCCAGACGAAGAAAGGCCTCGCGAATGCCCTGAGGACCGCGTCCGCTCCCGCCATCGTGCGCAGTGCGTTTGACCTGCCAGCGGAGCAACGGTCGACGATACAGAACGTGCTCAATGAAGCGTTCTCGGCTGACATCCACGTCCGGTTCGAAACCGCACCTGACCTGGTCAGTGGAATCGAGCTCACCACCAACGGACACAAAGTGGCGTGGAGCATCGCGGACTACCTCGCGTCGCTCGAAAAGAGCGTCGGCGAACTGCTGGACACGCCGGTCACATCTGAGCCATCACCGGCGGTCACAACCGAACCGCAGGCCGTCGCGAAGAGCCAATGAGCACCGAGCCTGAAAGCTTGCAGCGTGTCTTCGAACGGGCGTTCGTGAGCATCAGCCGGACGCGCGAGAGCTTTGTGCCACAGCTCGTGCCGCGTGAGGTGGGCACGATCACCACTGTCTCCACCGGCATCGCCACTGTCGCCGGCCTTCCTGGTGTCGGCTTCGAGGAGCTGGTGACGTTTCCGGGCGGCGTGTTCGGCATTGCGTTCAACGTGGACGAGGACGAGATCGGCGTCGTGCTGCTCGGCGAGTACTGGCATCTGCACGCAGGTGACGAAGTGGAGCGCACCGGCCGGGTCATGGACGTGGCTGTCGGCGACGGATTGCTGGGACGCGTCATCGACCCGCTTGGTCGGCCGCTCGATGGCCAGGGCCCGGTGGCCTCCGCCGAGCGTCTGCCCATCGAACGCCCTGCCGCGCCCATCATGGACCGCGCACCGGTCACCGTGCCGCTCCAGACCGGCGTGAAGGTCATCGATGCGCTCATTCCCATCGGGCGCGGCCAGCGCGAGTTGATCCTGGGTGACCGGCAGACGGGCAAGAGCGCCATCGCGATCGACACCATCCTCAACCAGCGCGGCCAGAATGTGTTGTGCGTCTATTGCGCCATCGGCCAGCGCGCGTCTGCCGTCGCCAAGGTCGTGGCGATCTTGCGGGAGAACGGCGCGATGGAGTACACGGTCGTGGTCGTGACCGAGGGTGACGACGCGCCGGGTCTCGCCTACATCGCGCCGTATGCCGCGACCAGTATCGCGGAACATTTTGTGGAAGCGGGTCGCGACGTGCTGATCGTGTACGACGACCTCACGCATCACGCTCGCGCCTATCGCGAGCTCTCCCTCCTGCTCCGCCGACCGCCGGGACGCGAAGCCTTCCCTGGCGACATCTTCTACATCCATTCCCGCCTGCTCGAACGCGCAACGCACTTGCGGAAGGAACGCGGAGGGGGATCGCTCACTGCCCTGCCCATCATCGAAACCGAAGCTCAAAACATTTCCGCCTACATTCCGACCAACCTGATCTCGATCACGGACGGGCAGATCTACCTCTCGCCTTCGCTGTTCGAATTGGGCGTGCTGCCCGCCGTCGATGTCGGTAAGTCCGTGTCGCGCGTCGGCGGCAAGGCGCAACGGGCCGCCTACCGCGCGGTGACGGGCGACCTCAAGCTCGCCTACGCCCAGTTCGAGGAACTCGAGACCTTTGCCCGCTTCGGCGCCCGCCTGGATGAAGACACCCGCAAGAGCATCGAGCATGGACGACGCATCCGCGCTTGCCTCAAGCAGTCGGAATTTGCCCCGGTGTCTGTCCCCGCGCAAATCGCCGTCTTGCTGGCATTGACCGCGGAACTCTTCGATCGAGTGCCACTTGACCAGATGACGGACGCCGGACGCGCTGTACATGAGACGGCGGCGAATATCCCGGCGGACGTCTGCGCGCGATTCGAGACCGCCGCAGAACTGACTGCCGAGGATCGGAAGACGATTCTCGATATCGCCCGCGAAGCGCTCGCTCGCTTCCAGCCGAAGCCGGATGCCACCCCCGAAGCCAAAGCCGAACCCAAGTCATGAGCGACACCATGGCGGGCCTGCGCCGGCAGATCAACAGCGCCGACGACCTCCAATCCGTCGTCCGCACGATGAAGGCGTTGGCCGCCTCGAGTATCGGACAGTACAAGACATCGGTGCGCGCGTTGGCCGACTACTACCGGACCGTGGAGTTGGGGCTGGGCGCGTGCCTCCGGGAAAGCGAGCCCGCCGCCTTGATGGTGGAACGGAAAGGACACAGCGATGCTCGTGCGGTTGGCGCGGTCGTCTTCGGTTCCGACCAGGGACTAGTGGGCCAGTTTAATGACGTCGTGGCCGATTATGCGATCAAGACACTCGCAGCACGGCCCGGAAGAGCCCACGTATGGGCGGTCGGTGAGCGCGTCCATGCGCGCCTGGCTGACGAGAGCCTGCCGCTGGTCGGTCTTTTCGCGGTGCCGAACTCCGTCAAGGCCATCACCCCCCTGGTCGGGCAGATTCTGGTGCAGAGCGAAAGGCGCCTCAGCCTCGGGGAAGTCACCGAACTCCATCTTTTCTACAATCGCCCGACGTCCGGGGCGGTGTACGCGCCCGTCAGTCAGCGCCTGCTACCGCTGGACGAACACTGGCGGCGCGAGCTGGCCGAGCGTCCCTGGCCGACCAGAAGCGTGCCGGAGGTCATGGGGGGCGGCACCGCGACTTTGCGGGTACTCATCCGCGAATATCTGTTCGTGTCGCTCTTCCGGGCGTGCGCCGAATCCCTCGCGAGCGAGAACGCGAGCCGCCTCGCGGCGATGCAACGCGCCGACAAGAACATCGATGAACTGCTCGAGAACCTGAACGGGACATTCCAGCGTTTGCGCCAAAGTGGCATCGACGAGGAACTGTTCGACGTGGTCGCCGGCTTCGAGGCGCTGATCGGACCGCAGCGGGCCCGACCCTTGCGCATTCGCGGAGACCAGTCACGGTGATCCTGGGATGATCACCATCAGTCCCCTCGCGGGCAGGCCGGCTCCCGCCTCGATCCTGGTCAACGTCCCGAGACTCGTGACGGCGTACTACGCGGAGCGTCCCGACGCCTCTGTCGCGGCGGAGCGCGTCGCGTTTGGGACGTCGGGGCACCGCGGCTCGGCGTTCGAACGCAGCTTCAACGAGGCGCACATCCTGGCCATCACGCAGGCCATCTGTTCGTATCGCCAGGCGCACCGGATTGCCGGTCCGCTCTTCATGGGAATGGACACCCACGCGCTGTCCGAGCCTGCCTTTGCGAGTGCGCTCGAAGTGCTGGCCGCCAATGGCGTCGAGGTGGTGATCGACCGGGATCGCGGGTATACGCCGACGCCGGTCATCTCCCACGCCATCCTTCGCTATAACCGCGGCCGCACATCCGGGCTGGCGGACGGAATCGTCATCACACCGTCGCACAACCCGCCACAAGACGGCGGCTTCAAATACAATCCGCCTAACGGCGGCCCGGCCGAGACCGACGTCACCAGCTGGATCGAGCACGAGGCGAACGCGCTGCTCGCGGCGGGGCTGGGCCCCGTCCGTCGCACTCCCTATGAGCGCGCGCTGCGTGCCGCGACCACGCATCGTCACGACTACGTCACGCCGTATGTCGACGACCTGGCGAGCGTTGTCGACATGGCGGCCATCCGTCGCGCGGGCGTCCGCATCGGCGTGGATCCGCTGGGCGGCGCCGGCGTGCACTACTGGGATCCGATCGTCGCGCGGTACGGCATCGCCGCAACCGTGGTGAACGATGCGGTCGATCCGACGTTCCGCTTCATGACCGTGGATTGGGACGGCAAGATCCGGACGGACTGCTCATCGCCCTACGCCATGGTGCCGCTGGTGGCCATGCGCGATCGCTTCGACGTGGCGTTTGCCAATGACGCCGACCACGATCGCCATGGGATCGTCACGCCGACGACGGGATTGATGGATCCCAATCACTACCTGGCCGTCGCGATCTCCTACCTGTTCACGCATCGGCCCCAGTGGTCGACGGAGGCCGCCGTCGGCAAAACCGTGGTCAGCAGCGGCATCATTGACCGCGTCACGAAGGGGCTGGGACGCCGCCTGATCGAAGTCCCGGTCGGGTTCAAGTGGTTCGTGGACGGCCTGCTGCATGGCACGCTCGGCTTCGGCGGGGAGGAAAGCGCCGGGGCGTCATGCCTGCGCATCGATGGCACGACGTGGACCACAGACAAGGACGGCATTATCCTCGGCCTGCTTGCAGCGGAGATCACGGCCACGCTGGGCGTCGATCCTGGCGCGCGCTATGTCGAGCTCACCCGCGAGTTCGGCGCGCCGGTGTACGAACGGATCGATGCGCCCGCGACGCCGGAGCAGAAACGGCTCCTCCTCGCAGATCTCCCGCGATCAGGTCGACGCAACGGAGCTGGCGGGCGACGCGATTCGCGCAGTCCTGACAACGGCGCCCGGCAACGGCGAATCCATTGGTGGGCTGAAAGTCGTGGCCGACGACGGATGGTTTGCCGTGCGCCCGTCTGGCACAGAGGACGTGTACAAGCTGTACGCGGAGAGTTTCCGCGACCGCCCGCATCTCGCACGGATCCAATCGGCGGCGCAGGCGCTCGTGACAAGACTCTTCGCGAAGGCTGCCATATGAGCCTGGGCTACAACCGCCCGCTGTACCTGCTGCCGTTCGATCATCGGCAATCCTACGTCACCGGCATGTTCCATTTCACGCCACCGCTGACTGCGGACGAACACAACCTCGTCGCAGACAGCAAGCGAGTGATTTACGAGGGGTTCCGGCAGGCGCTCGGCGAGGGCGTGCCGACACCCCGCGCCGGAATCCTGGTCGACGAGGAATTCGGCGCGGGCATTCTTCGCGATGCGATCGAGCACGACTACGTGACGGCATTGTCGATCGAGAAGAGTGGGTCGCACGAGTTCGAGTTCGAGTACGGCACGGCGTTCGTCGAGCACATTGAGAGCTTCCGGCCAACCTTCGCGAAGGTGCTGGTGCGCTACAACCCGGAGGACGATGCGGCGCTCAATCGGCGCCAGACGGCCCGGCTCAAACAGCTGTCCGATTACTGTCGGACTGCAGATCAACGGTTCATGTTCGAACTGCTCGTGCCACCGACGAAGACAGAGATGAATCGAGTTCAAGGGGATGCGCCGACGTACGATCGGCAGATTCGTCCAGAGTTGATGCTCCAGACCATCCACACATTGCAGGATGCCGGCGTCGAGCCGGATGTCTGGAAGGTCGAAGGGCTCGATCGCCGCGAGGACTGCGAGCGAGTCGTGGCCACGGCGCGGCGCGACGGCCGGGGCGATGTCGGCTGCATTGTGCTGGGACGCGGCGCCGACGAGAAGAAGGTCGTGAGCTGGCTGGAAACCGCCGCATCGGTCGCGGGCATCATCGGATTCGCGGTGGGACGCACCACCTTCTGGGACGCGGTGGCCGCCTACGAGGCGCGCAAGATCACCCGCGACGAAGCATCGGCCCGCGTAGCCCGGCGCTTTCGCGAGTGGGTGGCGATATTCGAGCGGGCGCGTCCGTCCACTGCATCGGTTCCATCAAACTGGCCACCAGCCCGATGAAGAGGGCGCCTATCATCGATGAGTCGGCGGACGCGCTTGCCGATCAGATGTTTGAGCGAACCACCGGTGCGCCGCTCGTGCCTGGAAACACGGTTCGGATCCTCAAAAATGGCAAGGACATTCATGGAGACGAGGTAGGGCTCGAGTTCGCTGAGGCGCTGGCGGAGCGCGCGAGGCACGGGGTTCGCGTTCGGGTTCTCTGTGACTGGTTCGGCTCGCTGAATGCCAGCACCCGGCGGATCTGGCCGGTGCTGACCAGGGCGCGCATCGAGGCGAGATCTTTCAATCCTCCTCGGTTCGACAGCCCCTTCGGATGGATCAGCCGAGACCATCGTAAGGTCATCACGATTGATGGACGGTTGGGGTTCGTCTCCGGGCTGTGCGTTGGGCGCGATTGGGTGGGGGATCCCGTACGGCACGTGGATCCGTGGCGTGATACCGGAATTGCCGTCGAGGGACCGGCCGTCGCCGACATCGACCGCGCATTCGCGGACACGTGGGCGATCGCGGGCGCTTCCCTGCCCGCAGAGGAAATACCGGACCGATCGTCCATCGCCGCCGCGGGGAACGTGGCGATGCGAGTCGTCGCGAGCACGCCAGCGGCAGGGGAACTGTACCGCCTGGACCAGATCATCGCCGCTGGCGCGCGTCGGTCGCTCTGGCTGACAGACGCCTATTTCGTCAGCACGACCCTTTATGTCCAGGCCTTGAAGTCGGCCGCCATGGGAGGCGTGGATGTCCGGCTGCTGGTGCCGGGCACCGCCGATGTCCCCTTCGTCCGATCGCTCTCGCGGGCTGGATACCGGCCGCTTCTGGAGGCCGGCGTCCGCGTGTTCGAGTGGAACGGGGCCATGTTGCACGCGAAGACCGCCGTTGCCGACTCCCGCTGGGCGCGAGTCGGATCGACGAATCTCAATCTCACGAGCGGGATCGGCAACTGGGAGCTGGATGTCGCGGTTCAGCACGAGTCCTTCGCGCTGGCGATCACGAATCACCGCGTGCTTGGTCCGGCCGAGGCTCGGGTCATGGCGAGCGCGGGCGCGGCGCTGCTGGTATTGGCCGGGGTCATCGTGAAGTGGCCCAAGGTGTTGGCCATCCCGGTGGGAGTGATGCTCGGCTGGGTGGCGATTTCCCTTCTGGTGAGAGTCGCCAGGTTGGGCATCTATGGACGGCGTTCGCTCCCGGCCGGCCGCAGCCGGCCGTGAAGAGGATCAACCTTGAGCAATCCGGTATATACGAGGCGGCCTGCGGAGACGCTCGGTTCCGACGCGCTGGCCGAGCTGGCGTTGGACCTGCGCTGGTCCTTCAATCACGCCGCCGACACCATCTGGCAGCGGCTCGATCCCGTGCTCTGGAATCTGACCCACAATCCCTGGTTCGTTCTGCAGACGGTGTCGCGAGAACGACTGGATGCGGTCACCGCCGACCGCGAGTTCCAGCAGCTCGTCGACGGCCTCGTGCGCGAGAAGCGTCACGCGGAGGAGTCGCCCGCATGGTTCCAGCAGGTTCATCCGCACGCGCCCCTGAGCGCGGTGGCGTACTTCAGCATGGAGTTCATGCTCAGCGAAGCGCTGCCGATCTATTCCGGCGGTCTCGGCAATGTCGCTGGCGATCAGCTCAAGACCGCGAGCAATCTGGGCGTCCCCGTCGTCGGCATCGGGTTGCTCTACCAGCAGGGCTATTTCCGGCAGGAATTCGACGCGCGCGGGCGGCAGCAGGCGCTCTATCCGTTCAACGATCCAGGCCAGCTTCCCATCCGGCCGCTGCGCGAGGCGAACGGGGAATGGCTGCGGTTCTCGATTCCGTTTCCGGGCACGGCGTTGTGGATTCGCGCCTGGCACGTGCAGATCGGCCGCGTGCGGCTGTACCTGCTGGACACCAACGACCCGGCGAACACGCCGGCGCATCGCAGCATCACCAGCGAGCTGTACGGCGGCGACGGGGAGCTTCGGCTGAAGCAGGAGCTGGTGCTCGGCATCGGCGGCTGGCGCCTGCTGCGCGCGGCGGGCATCGATCCAGAGGTGTGCCATCTGAACGAAGGGCATGCCGCGTTTGCCGTGCTGGAGCGCGCTCGCTCGTACATGGCCGACCAGCATCAATCGTTCGAGCTCGCGCTGACCGTGACGCGGGCGGGCAATCTGTTCACGACCCACACGCCCGTCGAAGCCGGGTTCGACCGGTTCGCACCTGACGTGATGGCGAAGTACCTGCGGCTCGTATGCGGAACAGGAATTGGCGATCGCCTTCGACGATCTCCTCGCGCTCGGCCGCCGCGATCGGCACGACGCATCGGAACCGTTCAACATGGCGTATCTGGCCATCCGTGGCAGCGGCGCGATCAACGGGGTCAGCCGACTGCACGGTGAGGTCAGTCGCCGACTGTTTCAACCCTTGTTCCCGCGATGGCCGGAGGTCGAAGTCCCGGTGACACATGTGACAAACGGCGTGCACATGCCGACGTGGGACTCGGCCGACGCCGATCATCTCTGGGAGGCCGCGTGTGGCAAGGAGCGCTGGCGCTGGGCGATGGACGAGATCGAGCGCGACTTTCGCGGAGTGAGCGACACCGATCTCTGGCAGCTCCGGGCGGCAGCTCGAGAGTCGTTTGGTCGATACGTTCGGGACCGCGTCGCTCGCCAGTTGGCGGAGCGGGGCGCATCAGATGCTGAAGTGGCGAAGGCGGGGACGATCTTCGATCCGCAGGTGCTGACGGTGGGGTTCGCGCGGCGCTTCGCGACCTACAAACGTCCCAACCTGCTGCTGCATGACCCCGATCGGCTTGTGCGCATCCTGACGAACCGACGAGCGACCGATGCAGCTCGTGGTCGCCGGTAAAGCGCACCCCGAGGACCGTCGCCGGACAGGCGCTCATCGCGCAGTGGATGGCGTTCATCAGCCGGCCAGACGTGTCAGGGCGCGTCGTGTTCCTGAGCGATTACGACATGTTGATGGCGGAGCACCTCGTGCAGGGCATCGATCTCTGGATCAACACGCCGCGCCGGCCGTGGGAGGCGTGTGGCACCAGCGGGATGAAGGTGCTCGTCAACGGCGGGCTCAATCTGTCGGAGCTCGATGGCTGGTGGGCCGAAGCCTACTCGCCGGAGGTGGGCTGGGCGATTGGTGACGGCAAGGATCGCGGCGACGACCCGTCATGGGACGCGGCCGAGGCGGATGCGCTCTACGCCCTGCTCGAAGGAGAGATCGGTGCGGCCTTCTACGTCCGCGACGCGCACGGCATCCCCCAAGGCTGGGTCGCGCGGATGCGCGAGAGCATGGCGCGCCTGACGCCTGCGTTTTCTGCGAATCGGTACCGTCCGCGAGTACACCGACACGCACTATCTGCCGGCGGCGGTCGCCTATCGGGAACGAGCGGCCAACGGTGGGCGGCAGGGCCAGCGATCTCCTGGCATGGCGGAACGAGCTCGAACGGTGCTGGGGCGCGGTGAGATTCACGGCCGTGGACGTCCACACACAGGGCGAGCAGCACGGGTTCCGCGTGCATGTCGACCTGGGCGAACTCGACCCTGAGGGCGTGCGCGTCGAGCTCTACGCCGAAGGAGCGGACGGCGGCACGCCGGTGCGGCAGCCGATGGGGCGCAGGGAGCATCTGGCCGGCTCAACCACTCGCTACGTGTACGCCGGCGAGGTCCCAACGTCTCGACCCTCGAGCGATTTCACGCCGCGGCTGATGCCGTTCCACGCGGGCGCTTCCGTGCCGCTCGAAGCGCCGTTCATCCTCTGGTACGCGCCGCCCCAATGAAAGACTCGTTCGCGACGGAGGGCTCGGCGCTCGGCGTCACGTGGGTGCCGGCGGAGGAGATCGAGCGACTTGGCTCCGACCCGCTGGAGAACCGCAGCGAGGCACAACGCGCGCCATCAGCGTGCCGCGGATTCTCAATAGCCTTTTCGCGAGTGTGCCCAACGTCCGTGGGCTCTCATGGTGAAATTCGGCAATTTTCGGTCGAATTTCAAGCAAGGCCGACGGTTTGAAAAACCGTCGCCTTGGCAAATGTGAAATGTGGATCCGGCAAGTGCCGATTTCACGTACACTTAGCGCCTGCGGTGAGGTGGCCGAGAGGCTGAAGGCGGCGGTTTGCTAAACCGTTGTAGGGCCTAAAAGCTCTACCCAGGGTTCGAATCCCTGCCTCACCGCCAGTTAAGTCGTTCTAGCCATTGACGTTCCTCCAGCTTCACCAGGAGACCTATCGAGCTACTCCTTTTCGATACGGGTGTGCCTTGTGAATCTGGCGAGGGATCCGTTGCGACAATTTGGTGCAGTAGCTTCATGGCGGCGATGTTATTTTTCGTCTCGTACTCCAGCTCAGTTCGACGCGGCGCCTGGCGATGCGGTGTCGCCAAGCGACCAGGGAGTGTTCGCAAGGGGATCACCGTCACTCGTGGGCGTGGGCGGCGAATGTCACCGGCACCTACGATCTGCCGTATCGGGTGCTCCTGAGCGCGTTCTGTCAGGGGCGGACCAGTCAGCAGCGCGGGGCGAGGACATACCAGTTTACGCAGGTGGATCCTGCCGGTGGACCTAGTCTGCCGTCGTCGACCTCGATCACGCTGCCGATGGAACCGGCCCACACCGAGAGTGGACCAGCGCAGAATCTGACGAACCTGCGCTTGTCGAGGGTGTGGAAGTTCAACAAGAAGCGGGTCAACCTTGACCTAGACCTTTACAACCTGACGAATTCGTCCGCTCGGCGTTCGGTTCTCATTCCAGTCAACATGCTTAACAGAGGGCGGCGTCGCGCGTGCGCCACGCCGGCCCCTCTGCTTCACGCGGAGGAATTCCGACGATGGGCACGCAAGTGAGTAAGCCGTGGCGATGGTCAGTCTTGGGAGCGCTGGTGTGCAGCTCTCTGGTAGTGGGCGCGCGGGCGTTCACTCAGGGCAGTGCCGGAAGTACCGGCGCGGCTGGTGCACTGAGTTGCGACATGCAGGGGTACAAGGCCGCGACCGGTTTGACGGCCGTCGTGCAGGGTGGCGTTATCGCTGTGACGTGGACCGGCAGCGAAGGCTCGGAGGTCCGCGCGCGGTACGCGATCGACAATGGCACGCCGGTCGTGCGTGATTTATCGGTTCGAAAAACGGGTGGGCGATGGGGGATCTTGGGCGAAAATCTGAAGCCCGAATACCGCGTCGTCAGTGGTATCCGGCGGTTTTCTAGCCAGCAGGGTGACCCGCTTGACGGTATCGGGCAGTTGACACCCGAGCGTGCCGAGAAGGAACAGTGGTACGCCTATCGAGACGCGCCGCTGTACATCGCGCCGCCCGCAGTGGCGGGCGGCGGCCGAGGCGGTCGAGGCGGCGGGCGTGGCGGGCGTGGCGGGCGTGGCGGCGCTGCAGCTGCAGCAGCAGCAGCGGCGCCTGCGGTGGTCTATACGGACCCTAAGCCCGAGGACATCAAACGGGCCAGTTCGTCGTTCAAGACGACGTCCTGCAGTGTCAAGACCGACGGCGCCCGTGTCGAGGTCACGTTCAATGGCCTCTCGATGGGCATCTTCTCCGGAAGCCTGCAGTTCACCGCGTACCGCGGCACCAACCTCATTCGCATGGACGCGGTAGCGTCGACTAACGAACAGTCCGTCGCCTACAAGTTCGACGCGGGTCTGACGGGTTTCTCGACGACCGAGCTCTCCCGGCTGGTGTGGAACGACATCGCCGGCTCTCCACAGCAGTACCAGTTCGGCGCTCCAATAAACCAGAATCCAGTCGTGGTCCGCGCAGACAATCGCGTGATCGTGGCCGAAGGCCCGGCTGGGTCACTGGGAGCGTTCCCGATGCCGCACCAGTACTTCTGGCCCAGGCAGCACGAAATCAACCTCGGATATCTCTGGTATCGGAAGGACACCGACGCCTCGTTCAGCTTCGGCATTCGGCAGGCCGAACAGGAAGAGGTGAATAACTTTACGACCTTCGAGCTCATCAACGCGCCTCCAGGCACGACGCAGCGGATGGGCACGTACTTCTACGCCAGCCCGCTCAGGGCAGAGCCGACACGCCAGGCGGTGCTCGCCTTCACACACGATGACATGTTCAAGCCAATTCCGGGCTACAAGACGATGATCAACCACATGCACATGAGCGTGAAGAACGAGGTGATGGCCGGGGGATCGACTGACACCTCAGTGGCTGAAACTCCGGCGCTCCGGTCGACGGGTGCCAACATCGTCGGCGACTCCGAACGCGGAAACGACGTCCAGGGTCTTGCTGACTACGCCAAGGTCATGGCGAAACAGTCCGACAAGGACTTCCTCATGTTGCCGTGGGACGAGCCTGGCGTGTACTTCGGCGGTCACTGGAACGCGCTATGGCCGAAGAGTGTGCTGTGGAACAGGACCCGGGCGGCGGACGCGCCGTTTTCGGCGACGGATCCGAAGCTTGGCAAGTACTACAACGTGGGCAGTTCAGAGGACATGCAGCGACTGTTCGACCAAGAGGACGGTTATTGGTACCACGCGCACCCTCGCACCAAGGGAACGGCCGGTTATCCGGACGCCATCTGGGACGGGCCTTACGTGAAGAACGATCGGTATCTTGGCCTGGCCTACAAGATGGGGATGGGCATGGACCTGTCCTCAATTCGCACCTGTGAATGGCGGTGCTTCGATGCGCTCGATACGATGAACAATAAGAACGTAGGCACGGGCCTGCGTCCCAAGTACGTCATCGCGGACATCGACACGTACGAGAAGGCGCCGGGCTTTGACCTGTATCCGCAGTTCCCGGTCACGTACATCAAGCTCGATCGCGTGCCGGGTCCGACCGAAAGTTGGGCGCCGATTCTCACGGCACTCCACAACGGCAACATGTTCGTGACGACCGGCGAGATTCTGATCAAGAGCTACTCGGTCGACGGCACGGGCAATCAGCGGACGATTAACGTGGAGCTGGACTGGACGTTCCCCCTCGAGTTCATGGACGTGACTGTTGGCGACGGCAAGAAGGTCGAGCGTCAGACCATACGGTTGACGGATCAAGCTCCGAACAGCAGCAAGAAGTTTTCCATCCCGGTCGATGCAACGGGCAAGGCCTGGGTCCGGTTCGCGGCCTATGACTCGGCGGGGGATCCGGCGTTTGCGGAGCCACAATGGTTCAATCCGGCAAACAAATAGGTGGGTGTTCCGAGGCTCGCGCAAGAACCTCGAGCCGGATGTCGCAGCGTCAATGCAGAAGCTGCTGAAATTGAGGAAGACTCGCCCGAAAGCACACGCGCAATTTCGTGCGTGGGCAGATCTTCATCGACACGGAAACAGCGTCGTCGTCAGAGACGACGGCGTCTGTGCCACGCTGATTGCCACGACACGGGTCGTTTAGAGGCGACGGCCGTAGACGTGCGCCGCCAGCCTTCGATCTGCGCCCGCTCGACGCCGGCCGGCGCATCCGGCGGACCTTAAGGTCCGCACGACGACAGGACGCGATGCGGTCGGCAATCCGCCGCGCGTCGCGGCCGACGCCGTGCACCATCTCCGACGACAGCGCGTAGAGAAAATGCAGGCCGACGAAGTACAGCCCGGGCTCGCTCGGCACGACGCCGCCCTCGTGCAGCGGCTCGCCGTATGAATCGAACACGGGGAGATCGATCCACGAGAACCCGGGATGGTACCCGGTGCACCAGATCACGTTCGTGACGTCGAGCACGCGGCCGTCCGCGAGCTGCGGGAGGCCGTTGCGGACGCCGGCGACCTTCGGCGCGCAGGCGACGCCCATCGCCTTCAGGTCCGTCCGTCGCACGCGGATGAGCGGCCCGCCGCCATGCAGGATCTTCGGCCGCACTCGGCGGCCAAGCGGCGTGTCGATCGTCAGGACGCGATAGAACACGCCGCGGAGCACGAGCCGCACGAGAATCAGCCGCCCGGCAAGGCCGGCGATCCGGAACGGAATCTGCCCGACGTCGCGCCCGGCCATCGTCGTCTCATGGCCGGCGCGCACGGCCTCCTTCGCGAGCTCCGATCCGGAATTGCCGGCGCCGACGATCAGCACGGGACCGGGCCGCAGCTGCGAGGGATTGCGGTACTCGGCCGAGTGCATCTGCACGATGTCCGGGTTCAGCTCCGGCGCGAACGATGGCACGCGCGGCTGCTGATGGTTCGCCATTGCGACGACCACGTGCGCCGCCTCGAAGCGGCGGCCGCCGGCGACCACGAGAAAGCCGTCGCCCTGCCGCGAGAGCCGTTCCACGCGCGTGTTGGAGACCACCGGCAGATCGAAGTGCCGCGCGTAGTCTTCGAGATAATCGGCCATCTCGTCCTTCGTCGGGAAGGCGTGCGGATGCGCCGGGAACGGCCGGCCATCGAGGCTGTCGAACCGCGCCGGCGTGAACAGCCTGAGCGAGTCCCATCGCTTCCGCCAGGGATCGCCGACGCGCGCGTTGGCGTCCAGGATCACGTGGGGCACGCCGCGGCGCTTCAAGTGATAGCCCATCGAGAGCCCGGCCTGTCCGGCGCCGACGACGACGGTGTCGATGTGTTGAGTGTCCATGGGCCAAGCGTAGAACGGCGCGGCGGGCGTTCGCATCGGGCGAAATATGCAGAAGGTCGAGCCGGCCGGCGTGGGTAATTTTGTGGATGACAAGAGCTTGTGTTCGCGAATCCCGAAGCTGCAGCTGATCGTGGTTTCGCGTTCCTCGGATGCTTGCGCGCTTGGGCCGCGTGGGTGGCGCTCTCAATGTCTCAAGCGCGACCCGGAGGGCTGACGCGGTGCGCCGCCGCCTTGCCGCCGCCACGCCGCGGGAGAGCTGCCGGTGAACCGCTTGAAGGCGCGGCTAAACGCCTCTTCCGAGCCGTACCCGACATCGGCGGCAATCTGACCGACGCCAGCCCGCGTGTGCCGTAGGGCTTGCGCCGCCCGCTGCAGCCGCCATCTCGTGAGGTACCGGCCGGGCGAGATCGCCAGCAGTGTTCGAAAGCGCTCGTCGAGCGCCGACCGCGACAGGCCCGCCTGCCGCGCAAGGGTCGCCTTGCTCCAACGCCGCGCCGGCTCGCTGTGAAACAGGTGCAGCACGCGCGAGACGTGCCGATCCTTGAGCGCGGCCAACCAGCCGACATCCCGCTCGCCGAGCGCGATCAAATGCGTGCGCAGCAGCTCGATGAACAGCAGCTCGGTCATCCGCGCCAGCAGGCAGGCGCTGCCGGCAGTGGCGCGATTGGCCTCCGCGATGATGTAGCGCAGATTGGTGTTCAGCCACTGCGCTTCGCCGTCCCGGTGAGGGTGGGCCACCAGGAGGTTGGGCAGGCTGTCGAGCAGTGGATTGAAAATCAGATCGTCGCAGTGAAGATAGACACAGACGATGCGCGTGAGCGCGCCGGAGCCGCCCTGCCGAAGCACAGGCAGCTCGGTCCAGGGCTGTGGAGGGAACAGGCTGGCGATCGGAACGCATGTTGCGCCGTCGCCCTCTCCCATGCTGTGCGCGTGGCCGTGCGGGAAGCCCACGACGTCGCCCTGCTGCAGGCGGAGGCGCGGCATGTTGGCGATCTCCACCCAGCAACTGCCCTCGGCCACGATGTGGAAGATCAGCAGCCGTGTTGCGCCCGGATGCAGCATCGCCGCGATTGCACGGGCCTCGGGCGTGACCCAGGACCAAGGCGCGCGGAAGTCGCCGCGCAGCAGCACTGCGCCTGTGACGCGAAAAACCCGCAGCACGTCGGACAGCACATCCGTGCCGTTCGGACCGGGCACCGCTCCAGCTGGAAACGGCGTTCCGGTCAGGAGATTCGGCGTTTCGGTCATGGCGTTCCCCCGCGGCGGACTCGTAACCTGAAGGTATCCAGTTTACGTCCATCGGGTCTTGAGCGGCCCGCGGCGTCGACATCAGACCTTCCACGGAGGCAATCCATGAAGCCCGAAATCCTGCGCGAGACCGAACGCACTTGGCGCACAGAGCCCGACAAGGCGAAAAGCCAGCCGACGCTGACCGCACGCAGCAACGGCGCTGTGGCCGATCTCGAAGCCGGCTCATTCCGCTGGCAGGCCGACCTGCCGCGCTCGCTGGGCGGCGGCAACGAGGCACCGAGCCCCACGGCTGCGCTGCTGGGGGCGCTGGCCGGCTGTGCGGTCGTCTTCATCCGCGACACACTGGCGCCTCAACTCGGGGTGAGCGTCGATGGCGTGGAAGCGACCGCGCGATGCCGGAGCGACGCGAGCGGTCTGCTCGGCATCAACGGCTCGAACCCCGATCTGACCGACATGCAGATCGAGATCGCTATCAGGTCCTCAGAGCCAGAATCGCGCGTGCGCCGGCTCTACGACACATGGCTGGAGCGGTGTCCGATCTATCTGGCCCTCGTGAAACCGACACCGGTCAACGCCCTGCTCACGGTGCGTCGAGCGTGACGTGCGAGGTGCATAATGAGCCGCTCAATGATCTCGTCACTCTACGAACGCCTCGGCGGCGCGAAGGGCATTTCCGCCATCGTTGACGACGTGGTCGCCCGCCACCTCGCCAATCCCGTGATCAAGGCGCGGTTCGCGAAGATCGACGAGGCGAGACTGGCCGAGTTGAAGCAGCGGATCCGCGAGTTCTTCGGCGCTGGCAGCGGAGGCCCCGAGGTGTACACCGGCCGGGACATGATCGACGCCCACCTGGGCATGAACATCAACGAGCGAGAATTCATCTCGACCATCGACGACATCCTGGCGGCGCTGGAGAAGAATGGTGTCGGCCAGGCGGAGCAACACGAAGTGGTTGCGATGCTGTACTCGCTCAAGGACCAGGTCATCCACGTGTGATTCAACCCATCGAGGTACTCAGGCAGTGTGAAATCGTCGTGCAACGAGCGCGCCCAGAACGGCTTGCCCAGCCAGGGGAGCGAGAACACACGTACGGCTAGATTGCGCACCATCAAACCCGCGTTCGTTTGCGGTGCGAAGAACCCGCGAAACCAGATCGCTCCCTTCTGTTTGCCTGAGACGAACGTCTGCAGCCGGCTCTCGTATGCGGCCAATGCGCGCGCGCAGTCGCCATCGGCTCGATGCAGTTCTCCCGCCAGGACGTAGGCCTCGAGCATCCCGAGGCCCGTACCCTCGCCGGCGAGCAGCGAGGGACAGGCGGCGGCGTCGCCGACGAGCGCCACGCCACCGGCGCCCCACTGCGGCAGATGGATCTGGCTCACGCGATCGAAGTACACGTCCTCGGAGGCGTCCATCGCGTCGAGCAGCTCCGGCACTTCCCATCCCATGTCGCCGTACGCCTGGCGCAGCACCGGGCGCGGGTCGCCATGGCCGTGATGATCGGCCCCGATCCGTTCGGTGCCGCACACCAGCATGACCACCGTTTCGTCGTCGCGCAGCGAGACCCGTGCCGCCTGACGCCCGCGCACCGTGTGCGACACGAACGTCAGCTCGTCGCGGTGAGGATAGCCACCGATTCGAAACGCCGCGACATAACAGTCCAGAAATCGTTCGAACTGCGCTTCCGGACCGAAGGCGAGGGCCCGCACCTGCGAATGCAGTCCGTCGGCCCCCACGACCAGATCGAATCGCTCCTGCCGGCCGTCCGTGAGCGTGACGAGCGACTCGGCGCCGTCTTTCGCGATCGCGCTGATCGAGACGTTGAAATGGATCGGGATTCCCTGACAGGCGCCGGCGAGCGCGGACGCCAGATCGGCCCGCGCCACGCTGATGAAACGGCCGCGCTGCGCCTCGTACAACGGCGTCAGATCCATATGCGCTTCCTCGCGGCCGTCGCGATCGACCATCAGCAGCCGCTTCATCTGATAACTGTGCTCGCGCAACGTCGGCATGATGCCCATGCGCTCGGCGATTTCGTAGCCGAGTCCCCAGAAGTCGATGAGGTATCCGCCCGATCGAAACGCCGGCGCCTTCTCGAAGAGCACGGGATCGTGCCCCGACCGGCGAAGCCAGTAGGCGAGTGTCGGGCCGGCGATCCCCATGCCATTGATTGCGACTCTCATGTCGCGATCTCCTTCTCGTCAGCAACAGGACTCGGTGCAAGACCCCGCTCCCGCCCACGACGCTCAGTCATGCGCCCGAGTCGCGACGACTTCGAGATACTCGGCATCCACCAGCGTGCGTCCGGTCACGCTCGCGGTGTTGTGAGCGCTCCACAGCTGCACCAGCTCGCCACGAAGCGCCGCCTGCTCGGCTTCGCCGAGCGTCGCGAAGGCCCGGGTCGCCGGACCGTAGTACTCGCGGAAGAACTCCACGACATCCGCCGGCCCGAAGGGATAATCGAAGCGATAAAGGACGCGCGTCAGGCTGAGATCCGAGACGCCGTCGCCGAAGCGCTGGCGCACGACATCCTCGTCGCCCCAGAGCAAGGGAGACGGCATGTCGGGCGGCATCAGAAACCGCGCAAACGTCTTGAACATCGCGCCGACGAACCCTTCCTTCGTCCAGTTGCCCATGGACACGATGCCCCCGGGACGGCAGACGCGGAGCAGTTCGGCAGCCACGCGCTCGGGCCGCGGCGCGAACATCGCGCCGAAGAGGCTGGCGACCACGTCGAAGCTGGCATCAGGGTACGGCAGCGCTTCGGCGTCCCCCTCGTCGAACCGCACATCGAGGCCCGCGGCGGCGGCCCGGCCGCGCGCGGCCAGAATCAGGTTGGTCGCGATATCGACGCCCGTCACCTTCAAGCCGCGCTCGGCGGCGACGAGCGCCAGCTGTCCCGACCCGCACGCCACGTCGAGCAGCGTGGCCCCAGGGGAGAGCGTGAGCGGATCGAGGAATTGGGCGGCGCTCGACGCCATGAACCGGGAGAAGTAGTCATAGTTCCCGTCCATCCATGTGGCCTTCAGGCGGGTCTTGAGAACGTCGAGTGCGGTGTCAGCAGTCGCGGATGTCATCGTCATGTCCTCCTGCGAACACTATGACGGCGGTCCGCCCCGGAGTCCTTAGCCGCGTGTCCCGCGTATTTGACCGATCAGCCGAAAGCCGGTAGTAGACTGCCTCCATGGATGCGCTTGCCGAAGTGCTTCGCGCCATCAAGATCGATGCGGCGATCTATTTGAACGGCGAGTTCTCTGAGCCGTGGTGCGTCCTCGCCCCCGAGGCCACGTCGCTCGCGCCGCTCTTCGGACGGCACGGGGCCCACATCATCATCTACCACCTGCTCTGCGAGGGCCGCGCGCGTTGCGAAGTCGATGACAGCGACCCCGTCGATCTCTCCGCGGGCGACCTCGTCGCCTTGCCGCACGGCCATCCCCACCGGATCGGCAACGGCCGGTACGCCACACCGATCGACGTGAGCCACGCCCTTCCGGGCCTTCTCGAACGTGGCCTGCAGCCGCTGATGACTGGCGGCGGCGGGACGCCGTCCAAGTTCATCTGCGGGTATCTCGCCTGCGATCGACACCTGAGCCAGGCGTTCCTCGCCGGTCTGCCGCCGCTGATCCGTCTCAATATCCGCGACGACGTGTCAGGACAATGGCTGGAGAACTCATTGAGGTTCTCGGTCGCCCAGGCCGCATCGCGCGACGCAGGCGCCCTGGAAGTGGTGGCGAAGCTGTCGGAGGTCTTCGTGGCGGAAGCGCTGCGCCGGTACCAGCGCGAGTTGGCGCCTGGACAGACCGGGTGGCTCGCCGGCGCTCGTGAGCCGGCCGTCGGCCGGGCGCTGACGTTGATGCACCACCGCTCCGCGCATCCGTGGACGCTGCTGAGTCTGGCGCACGAAGTCGGTGTCTCTCGCTCGGTGCTCTCGGAGCGGTTCCGGCACTATCTCGGCGAGTCGCCTATCGCGTATCTCACCCGTTGGCGCCTGCGCCTCGGGGCCCGCGCGCTCACCTCGACGGGCCAGAGCGTGGCCCAGATTGCCCTGGAGGTGGGCTACGAGTCCGAGGCGGCGTTCAACCGGGCCTTCAAGCGCGAGTACGGCCACCCCCCTGCCCGATACCGACGCCAGCGCCAGGCGGGCGAATAGACCGCCCGGCTTCTGCGCGAACACATTCGCCATCCGGTCAGTCGGTCAAGCGAACCGGACCCGCGGTCAAGCAACCCCCCGCGCCTCCCGTCAGAATACGCGAATGAACCTGCTGGCGGTCCCCGGTTTCGGGCCGAAGCACGGGAAAGGAGCTGACATGAAGTTTGCGAGGATCGTCTTCATCGCCGGCGGCGTGTGGGGTATTGCCGCGCTCGCGCCGTTCTACTGGCTCGTCGATCTCACGGGGCGCCGCTACACCCCGCCCATGGACTATCCCCAGTTCTTCTGGGGGTTCTTTTCCGTCGCCCTCGCGTGGCAGTGTGCGTTTCTGCTGATTGGATCGAATCCCGTGCGATTCCGGCCGTTGATGGTGCCGGCGATCCTCGAGAAGTTCGGCTTCATCGTGACTCTGATGTTCCTGCTCGGCCGCGGACGCATCCCGAGCGTGGACGCAGCGGCAGCCATCCCCGACGCGGTAGTGGGTCTCTTGTTCGTCGCAGCGTTTGCCGCAACCTCGTCTGACGCCCGCTCAACAGTGCGAACCGGCCACGGTGTGCCTCCCGTAGTCAGCGCGTCAAGGCCTTCTCGCATTCTGAGGCACTCATAAAGGAGCTGTGCCATGCCCAGGTTTCTGATCGAGGTTCCACACGAATCGGACGTGGTTTCGTGCGCTCGCGCCAATACAGTGCTTCTGGAGAGCGGTTCGCATTTCTTGACGCACGCCGATTTCGGCTGCGCCGATGGCGTGCACAAGGCATGGATCGTCGTGGATGTGGACAGCAGAGACGAAGCCCGAAATATCCTGCCGCCGGCCTATCGCCGCCAGGCGTCCATCGTGCAGGTGAACAAGTTCGGACTCGAAGAGCTCGACGATTTTCTCAAGCTCCACGGGGGCTGATCGCACCGCCGGTCAAGTGGTTCCAGGCATTCAATTTGCCTGACGCGGAACTGCGGGCGGTCAGCTCAAGCCGCCCTCAGCATCCACGTCGCCTGCGCCGTGATGCCCTCTCCAGCGCCCGTCAGCACGAGGTGCCTGACGTGGCCCACCGCGACCAGGAAGATCTGCGAATGCTCGTATGAGCGGATGTGCCACGGGCATCACGCCATCGAAACTACGCAGCCCGGCCCTGACCGGCCAGATCGAAGCGATCGAGGTTCATCACCTTGTTCCAGGCCGCCACGAAGTCGTGCACGAACTTCTCCTTGCCGTCGTTGCATGCGTATACCTCCGAGAGCGCCCGGAGCTGCGAGTGCGAACCGAAGACGAGGTCGACGGCGGTCGCGGTCCACTTGACCTTGCCGGTGGCGCGATCGCGTCCCTCGTACACACCAGAAGCGGACGGCTTCCACTCCGTGCGCATGTCGAGCAGGTTGACGAAGAAGTCGTTCGTCAGCGCGCCCGGGCGATCCGTGAACACGCCATGCCTGGATCCGCGGGCGTTGGCGTCGAGGGCGCGCATCCCGCCGACGAGCACCGTCATCTCCGGAGCCGTCAAATCCAGCATGAACGCCCGCTCCACGAGCAGCGTCTCAGCGGGCAGCTGCTCGGCGGCGCCGAGATAATTGCGGAACCCGTCGTACGTGGGTTCGAGCACGGCGAACGATTCCACATCGGTCTGCTGCGGCGAGGCATCCGTCCGCCCCGCGGCGAACGGGACCGTCACGTCGACCCCGGCATTCCTGGCCGCCTGCTCGACGGCAGCGCATCCGCCGAGGACGATCAGGTCGGCAAGCGAGACGCGCTTGCCACCGGACTGCGAGCCGTTGAAGTCGCGCTGGATCTGCTCGAGCGCGTGGAGGGTCTTGGCGAGCTCCGGCGCGTTGTTGACCTTCCAGTCCTTCTGCGGGGCGAGGCGAATGCGCGCGCCGTTGGCGCCCCCTCGCTTGTCGGTACGGCGGAAGGTCGCCGCCGATGCCCAGGCAGTAGACACCAGCTGAGACACCGGGACGCCCGACTCGAGGAGCCGGGCCTTCAGCGCCGCGACATCCTGCTCGCCGACGAGCTCATGATCGACGGCAGGCACCGGGTCCTGCCAGATTTGCGGTTCCGGCACCCATGGGCCGAGATAGCGCGACACCGGACCCATGTCGCGATGCAACAGCTTGTACCACGCCCTGGCGAACGCCTCCGCCAACTGATCCGGGTGCTCGTGAAAGCGCTTCGTGATCGCCGCGTAGCTCGGATCGGTCCTCAACGCCAGGTCCGTCGTCAGCATCATGGGCGCGTGCCGCTTCGACGGATCGTGAGCGTCCGGCACCGTGCCCTGCGCCTCGGGATTGGACGGAGCCCACTGTTTCGCGCCGCCGGGGCTCGTCGTCTGCTGCCAGTCGTACTTGTACAGGTTGTCGAGGAATCCGTTGTCCCACTTCGTCGGCGCGTCGGTCCACGCGCCTTCGAGTCCGCTCGTGATCGCGTCCGCCCCTGTGCCGCGGCCGAACCTGTTCTTCCAGCCGAGGCCCTGCTCCTCCAACCCGGCGCCCTCCGGTTCGGGTCCGACGTGCTGGGCGGCAGGCGCGGCGCCATGCGTCTTGCCGAAGGTGTGGCCGCCGGCGATGAGTGCCACCGTCTCCTCGTCATTCATCGCCATGCGCGCGAAGGTCTGGCGGATGAA
Organism: Vicinamibacterales bacterium; assembly: GCA_963738315.1. GTDB lineage: Bacteria > Acidobacteriota > Vicinamibacteria > Vicinamibacterales > JAMQPK01 > JAMQPK01. The sequence continues at coordinate 25,789 of CAVTVT010000002.1, forward strand.
CTTCGCTGCAAGCGCAGGGTCGGGCTTGCCGCCGGGTCCTTCCGGATTCACGTAGATCAGGCCCATGTGGTCGGCCCCGAAGGGCCCATGGAGATCTCCCTCGCCCGCGTGGCGCTCGTCTCCGAGCCAGGTGTCTTCGGGCCCCCAGAAGATCTCATCGGGTTCCCAGATGTCCGGGCGCCCGAAGCCGAATCCGAAGGTCTTGAAGCCCATCGATTCCATCGCCACGTTGCCGGCGTAGACGAGGAGGTCGGCCCAGGAGATCTTGCGGCCGTACTTCTGTTTGATGGGCCAGAGCAGCCGGCGCGCCTTGTCGAGATTCGCGTTATCGGGCCAGCTGTTGAGGGGCGCGAACCGCTGGGCGCCTTCGCCGCCGCCGCCACGGCCGTCGGCAATGCGGTAGGTGCCCGCGGCATGCCACGACATCCGGATGAAGAGCGGGCCGTAGTGGCCGTAATCGGCCGGCCACCAGTCCTGCGAGGTCGTCATCACCTCGATGAGGTCACGCCTCAGCGCGTCGAGGTCGAGCGTCTTGAACTCCTCCGCGTAGTTGAAATGCGCTCCCATCGGATTGGACTTGAGCGAGCGCTGGTGGAGAACCGACAGGTCCACCTGGTTCGGCCACCAGTCCTGGTTCGTCCTGGGACGGGTCCGCTTGGGAGTAGGAGAAGGGATTGCCGGGTTCTCGCTCTCGCTGACGCTCGCCGTCGCGTCCTTGTGAGACAGATTCTTGTCAGACACGCGCTGTTTCTCCTTCAGGTGTTCGCCTCTGCCGCTCGATTGTGACGCGCCCCCGGGCTGGTGATGCGCGTCCGGAAACCTCAAAACTACCACGGGTGCGGGGCTCGGTGCGCCGAACCGGCGGCAGAGTCACTCGACGGTCCCGCCAACCGGACCGGCCCACACCTGGTTACCGGCATCGCCGGCGCTCGGCGCCGGTGCGGCCGCCGGCTCACGGTAGGCAAATCGCCTGCGGAACCCGTTGATGGGCCGCTCGAAGAAGAACCAGGAGCAGGACGCCAGCAGGAGAGTCACGCCGGTGTAGGTCAGGAACTCGGCGAAAGGCTGCGCCGGACGATGAAGGTGGAAGCGCTCGAACATCGGGGGGACGAAGTTGTGGAGCACGTACACGCCGTAGCTCACGCGGCCGGCATACACGAGCGGGCGTGATTCGAGCAGGCGGCCCCACACACCGCCGAATCCGAGCGCCGCGCGGTGCACCACCCAGGCGAAGAAGAAGGACACCGCGAGGCTGCCGAGCGGCGTCGAGGTTCGCGGATCCGGGTTCGACAGGAGGAGCGCGATCACCGCGGGGATCGCCGCAAGGCCCATCCAGCGATACAGCGGCCGCTGGCCGAGCCCGCGGAACACATCGGGGCGCTCGTACCAGAGCAGCGCGAGCAGCGAGCCCGCGCCGAGCTCGTCCAGACATGCCGGAGTCAGCGCGTCCAGCGCGACGGCGTTCAGGCCAGCATGCGCGCCGGCGGCGACGTAGACCGGCGCGATCAGAATGGCCACGACAATCGTGAACCGCAGGAACCGCGCTGGCAAAAAGACGATGAGCCACGGCCAGAGGAGGTAGAACTGCTCCTCGACCGCCAGCGACCAGAAATGCGATGCCGACCCGGGCCACGCACCTCGAAGGGACATATAGATGTTGCTGGTGTAGGTGAGGTTCCAGGGCAGCGTCTCGCGCATCGAGGGCACACCGGCGGCCGCCATGCCGATGATGACCAGATACGCGAGCGGAAGGATCCGCAGGCTCCGGCGGACGTAGAACTGACGGACCCGGTGCATCCGCGCCGGCGATCCCGGTCTGTCGTCGCGGAGCCTCAGCAGGATGCCCGTGATCAGGAAGCCGCTCAGCACGAAGAAGAGCCGCACTCCGAGAGCGCCCCAGGGCAAGCCGCTGGTGACGCTCTTCTGATAGAAGTGGAAGTACAGCACGCCGAGCACGGCAAGCGCGCGCAGACCATCGAGTTGCGGCATGTACCCGCCCGGGGCGTTTGGCGCGCCCGGTTCGACGCGGGCCCGAGCTGGAGCGGGTGTGGCGGCCATGTCCGGAACCGAACGGAAACACTAGTCCGGCTGCTGCTTCCGGCACAAGTCCGCCGTCTCTTGCGCCGGTGCGAGGTTCCCTGGAGACCGGCGCCGAGGCGTGGCGCAGGGAGATGGATTGGTGCCAGAATGGAGGACGGAAGAGCCATGAAGTCAGGCAGGCGGCGTCTGGGTTGGGCGGCAGGCGTAATCGCGATCGTCGCGCTGAGCCTGGCCGTGGGCCATGCGCAGCGGATCTGGAGCTATGGCTACGGACGCACCCCTCCGAAGTTTCCCACCAGGAACACGTTCGCCGGCAGCTTCAACTTCTGCCGCGCCATGTTCACCAGCGACCGCCGCGAGAAGCGCGGGTGGGACACCGACTATCCCGGCGCCGACCTCAACTTCAGCACCCGCCTGGCGGAGCTCACGAAGGCCGACGTCAAGATCGATCACGACACCGGCGAAGACGCTCTTCCAGACGCCGTCGTCGTGCGGCTCACCGATGACGCGCTGTTCCAATGTCCGTTCATCCTGATGGAGGACGCGGGGACCGCGCATTTCACTCCAGCCGAGGTCGTGCGCCTGCGCGAGTACCTGCTGAAGGGCGGCTTCCTGATGGTGTCGGACTACCACGGCACCTACGCCAAGGAACAGTTCGACGAGGAGATTGGCCGCGCGCTGTCTCCGGCGGTCTATCCCGTCGTCGATCTGACGCCGCCGGGGCCGCCGATCTGGCACATGCTGTTCGACGTCGCCCGCGTGCCGCGGATGGCTTCCATCCAGACCTGGCGCCGCACCGGCGGCGGCGACACCGAGCGCTGGGCCGACGACTCGGGTCCCACGGCCCGCGGCATTGCCGACGAACACGGCCGGCTGATGGTCGTGATGCTGCACAACACCGACATCCCCGACGGCTGGGAGCGTGAGGGCGAGGACCCCGAGTATTTCTTCCGCTTTTCGCCCGACGCGTATGCGGTGGGCCTCGACGTGCTGCTCTACTCGATGACCCACTGACGATCCCTGAGTGCCACAGTCGCGGGGCCCGCCTGCCGCGTCAGGAGTTCGTAAGGTTCGTAGTCCCACGACTTGTGGTAGAGTCGCGTCCGCTTCAGCCCGGTCTCGGGAATTGCCTGTTTCGAACCACCTGCGGAGGTTCCACATGAAGCGAGTCTGTCGTCTTGGCTTCGTTGCGGCGTTGCTGTTCTTCGCCGTCACTCTCGTGGCGCAGTCGGGCGCTCCGGCGCCGGCGGCCCCCCAGAATCTGACGCCGGCGCAGCTCAACATGCGCGCCACGGCCTACAACGCGCCGGAGATCCCGTACGCCTCGGCGCCCGACTTCCTCAAGCTGCCGACCGGCACGTACATGGGCGAGGCCATGGGCGTGGCGCGCAACTCGAAGGGGCACATCTTCGTGTTCAACCGGAACGGCGAGTCGTCTCGGCTGTTCGAGTTCGACCAGAACGGCGCCTTCGTGCACGAGATCGGCCGCTATTCGTACGCCTTCGCCATGGCGCACGCCGTGCGGGTGGACCCGCAGGACAACATCTGGACCGTCGACGAGGGCACGAACACGGTCGTGAAGTGGGACGCGGCGGATCAGCGTCCGGTGCTGGTGCTCGGACGCCGGCACGAAGCGGCCGAAGGGCTGATCCCGACGAGCCGGCCGATTCCGCCGGCGCAGCGCTACACGATGAATCGTCCGACGGACATCGCCTGGGACGCCGCCGGCAACATCTTCGTCTCCGACGGGTACAACAACTCGCGCGCCGTGAAGTACGACCGCAACGGCCGGTTCCTCGGCGAGATCGGCACGCGCGGCGCTCAGCCGTCGCAGATGAACACGCCACACTCCATCCAGGTCGACGCGAACGGCAACGTGTACGTGGCCGATCGCGGCAACCGCCGCATCCAGGTGTTCAGCAACGACCTGACGCTGCGTGCGATGTACGGGAACGTCGGCGCGCCGTGGGCGGTGTGCATCACTCCCGGCCCGCATCAATATCTGTACAGCTCCAACTCGTACCCCGATTCGAACGTGGCCGCCAACCGGCCGGTGAGCGGCGAGATCTACAAGATGGAGCTCGACGGCGCGGTGATCGGCCGGTTCGGGAAGGCAGGCAAGGCGCTGGGCGAGTTCTCGACGACCCACGCGATGGACTGCAGGGTGGACAACGATCTCCTCGTGGCGGAGATCACTGCCTGGCGCGTGCAGCGGATTCAGTTGAAGCCGGGCGCGACCCAGGTCACCAGCGCACGATAGGAGGCACCTCATGAGGCGCTCTGTACAAGTGGGATTGATGGCCGTCTGCGCGCTCGTGGCCGGCGCGCCGGCGTTTGCACAGCTCGTGATTCCGGACATCGCGTTCGACTCGGCTCCGAACGTGCTGAAGGGGCTGCCCGCCGACACCTACATCGGCGAGGCCGTCGGCGTGGCGACCAATTCGCAGGGACACATCTTCGTGTACACCCGCACCGGATCGCCGCAGGTGACGATCGGCACCGAGCGGACGTTCTCGCGCGGCAACGGCGGCGCGCGGCTCTTCGAGTTCGATCAGAGCGGGAAGTACCTCCGCGAGATCGGACAGGGCCTCTACGGCTTCCTCTTCGCGCACGTCGTCCGCGTCGATCCGCAGGACAACGTCTGGGTGGTCGACGAGGGCGCGAACCAGGTGATCAAGTTCAACCCGCAGGGGCAGGTGATGATGATCCTCGGCCGGCGTCCCGAGGCGATCAACGTGCCGGGCGATGAAGGTGGAGAAGGCCCTGGCCCGGCCATGCGCGGCGGCGGTCCGATGGCGCGGGGCGGCGGTCCGGGTGCGCGCGGCGGCGGCCCAGGCGCCGGCCGCGGCGGCGAGAACGCCCCCCTGCCCGGCTCGGGCGTGCAGGGAGACACGTTCAACCGTCCTACCGACGTCGCGTGGGACCAGCAGGGCAACATCTTCGTGTCAGACGGCTACGGCAACTCGCGCGTGGCGAAGTTCGACAAGAACGGCGCCTTCATCAAATCGTGGGGATCGGCGGGCAGCGGCCCGAGCCAGTTCAACACGCTGCACTCGATCGCGGTGGATCGCGCCGGCAACGTCTACGTCGGCGATCGCGGCAACCGCCGCATCCAGGTGTTCGACAACGACGGCAACCTCAAGACGATGTTCCTGGGCGTCGGCGCGCCGTGGGCGATCTGCATCACGCCGGGGCCGCACCAGTATCTCTACACGTCGAACTCGAACGGGACCGGCGATTTCGACCACAACGGCGAGATCTACAAGATGGAGCTCGACGGCAAGGTGCTCGGCAAGTTCGGCAGGGCGGGGAAGGCGCTGAAGGAGTTCGGATCCGTCCACGAGATCGACTGCCGGAACGAGAACGAGCTCTACGTCGGCGAGATCACCAACTGGCGCGTGCAGAAGCTCACGCTGCACGCGAAATAGATCTGAACCCTGCAAGGGGCAAGGGGCAAGGGGCAAGAACCGCCCCTTGCCCCTGTCGCCGGACGCCTGAACCAGGCGCAATCCTAGGCGATGCGCTTCTCGGCCTGGGTCCGTCGCTCGAGATCGGGGCGCGTCGTTCGCAGCGCGAGCACGAGCGCGCTGCCGATCAGCCCGCACACCACGAGATACAGAATCCCCGCCGTGTAGCCGCCGGTTCTGTCGGCGAGATACCCGATCAGGTACGGCCCCACGAACCCGCCCAGGTTGCCCGTCGCGTTGATCAGCGCAATGCTGGCGGCCGCCGCCTGCCCCGAGAGGAAGATCGTCGGCAGCGTCCAGAACGGCGACGGGAACGAATAGAGAGCCATCGTTGCAATCGAGAACGAGGCGATCGCGAGCCCGAGATTGGTGCCGGCGGCGATGCTCAGCGCCAGGGCGATGCCGACGAGCAGCAGCGGGATGGCGGCGTGCCACCGGCGTTCGCCGGTCCGATCGGAGTGGGCCGCCGTCACCAGCATGACCGGGATTGCGAGCAGCCACGGAATGCCCGAGATCAGGATCACGGCCGTCTCGGGGAGACCCGAGATGCGCTGAACGATCTTCGGCAGCCAGGAGCTCAGCCCCACGCTGTTGGTGATGTAGCAGAAGTACACGAGCGCCAGCGCGATCACCTGTGGATTGCGCAGCGCCTGCCACGCGTTCAGCTTCGGCTGCCCCTTCTTGCGATCTTTCTCGCGCTCCAGCTCCGCCGCGATCCAGCCGCGCTCGTCCTCGGCCAGCCACGTGGCATCCTCCGGCCAGTCGGTCAGATAGAAGAACGCCACGGCGCCGGCGGCGACCGCCGGCAGCCCCTCGAGGATGAGCAGCCACCGCCAGCCCGGCAGGCCCAGCCAGCTGAGCCGCATCAGCGCGGCCGCGACGCCGGCGCCGAGCAGGTTCGACATCGGGATGGCCGTCATGAACATGGCGACCGCCTTGCCGCGATCGGCGTAGCGGAACCAGTGCGTCAGGTACACGATGACGCCGGGGAAGAAACCCGCCTCCGCGATGCCGAGGAAGAACCGGATCCAGTAGAACTGGTGCGCCGTCTGGATGAAGCCGCTGAGCGTCGCGAGGCCGCCCCACACGATCAGGCTCAGCCCGATGAAGTTGCGGGCGCTCCAGTATTCCATCAGGAGCGTTGAGGGGATCTGCAGCAGGAAGTAGCCGATGAAGAAGACGCCGGCTCCGAACCCGAACACGGCGTTGGAAAAGCCGAGGTCGCCGGTCATCTGCAGGGCCGCGTAGCTGACGTTGACCCTGTCGATGTAGTTGAAGACGTAGAGGACGAAGAGAAACGGCACCAGACGCCGCGTGATGCGCCGCCGCGTCCGCTCCGCGAGAGCGGCGTCGGGGGCGGGATCCTGCACGGGGACGCTCATGGAGTCTCCTTGTCCGGCGCTCAGGGCGGCGCCGGCGCGATCTGGTGCACCGGGATCGGCTGCGTGATGTCGAGGCCCGGCAGCGTGTGCGCGAGCTGGCGATCGAGCTGCGAGGCCTGCATCGGCGAGATCGTGGCGCCGGGATGCCGGGCCCGCGCCGAGGCGAGCAGGCCGCGCCGGCGCAGGATCTCCTTGCGGATCGCCACGCCGGGCTGCTGCTCGAAGACGATCAGCGGGGCGAAGCGTGAGTAGAGCTGATGCACCAGGAGCCAGTCCCCCTCGGCGCCGGCGCGGATCATGGCCTGCAGCACTTCGGGGAAGGCGAAGCCCGTGTTGAAGCCGTCCGAGCCCGCTTCGAGGTCGAACGGCGCGTACAGCGCCCCAAGGCCCGAGAGAATCGAGATGTGCGCCGCGGCGTCGCTCTCGCGGAGCTGCCGGATCTTGGGGCCCGTGGGCACGGCCTCTTCCTTCACGCACGTCACGGCGGCGACCTCGCCGAGGATCCGCGCGATGAGCGGCACCGGCATGTGGACCTCGGTCGACGCGGGATGGTCCTGGAGCACGATCGGGATCGAGAGCGCCTGGCCGAGCCGCTGGTAGAGCTCGACGATCCGGTCCTGGTTCGGCACGGCCTCCTTTGCGGGCGCCACCATCACCGCGTCGGCGCCGAGGTTCTGCGCCATGAGCGAGAGGGAGATCGCGGCGCGCGTGCCGCTATGGCTCGTGCCCACGATGATCGGCACGCGCCCGTCCACGATCGCGACCGCCGCCTGGATCAGCGTCTCCCGTTCCTGATCGTTCAGGCGGTTGGATTCGCCGAGGACCCCCAGGATGGTGACCCCGTCCACGCCGATGCCGATCATGAAGTCGAGCAGCCGCCGCCACGACTCGAGGTCGAGGCTCTCGTCGTCTCGGAACGGCGTGGCGAGGATGGGGATGACGCCGCGGAAGCTGCTCATCAGGACGCCGGTTTCAGACGGGCCGGCCGCAGCGGCTTCATGCCCGGGTCGCTCCCCTGGGCCGCGCCGGCCGGCTTGGCCAGCCAGCTCTGCCAGTTGAACTGCTTGACCAGGTCGATGAACTGCTGCGCGGAGTCCGACACGTACCCCCGATCGCGGAAGACCATGAGCGTGCGCCTCGACATCATGTCCAGTCCTTCGACGGGAATGTCGACGAGCGTCCCCGCGGCGAGCTCCTGCAGCACGGTGACGCGCGGGACGATGGCGAGGCCGATGTCCTCCTGGACGAAGTGCTTCACGTTCTCGAAGCTCCAGAGCTCGGCGGCGATGTTGCAGCGCATGCCGTTCGCCTCGAACAGCCGCAGGATCTTCTGCTCGGTCGTGGAACAGAGATGGTGGACGACGAATGCTTCGCTGCCGAGGTCTGTCACCTTCACGTTCGGCCGCGCTGCCAGCGGATGCCGGGGCGAGGAGATCAGCGTCATCTCGTCGGCATAGACCATGATCGATTTCAAGCCGTGGAACACCGGGTCGTCCTTCACGAAGCCGACGTCGACCTGGCGGTCCATCACCTGCCTGGGGATTTCGTCCAGGCGGCTGCGATAGATGCCGACTTTGATCTGCGGGAACTGCCGGAAGTAGCGGCGGAGCGGTCCGGGAAGCAGATACACCGCGGCGGATTCATAGGCGGCGATCGTGAGATGGCCGCAGCTCAGGTTGTGCAGCTCGCCCACCTGGCGGATGGCGTCGTCGCGCAGCTTGAGCATGCGCCTCGCGTAGTCGACCATGGCCTGGCCGGCTTCGGTGAGCGTGAGCTCGGGCATGTCGCGGGCGAAGAGCGGGACGCCGACGGCGTCTTCGAGCTTCTTCACGCTCTGGCTGACCGCCGGCTGCGTGCGGAACACGCGTTCCGCCGCCCGGGTGAAGCTACCTTCTTCGGCGACCGCGAGGAAGTGTTCGAGCTGGAGCAGATCCATGTGGCAACCCCCGAAAACCAAGAAATGGCATGCCTCGTTCCGTGCACTGTGTTCGGAGAGCAGTAGCATCACGCCGGTACGGACCTCTTGGCAACAAGATTCTGCTTATGTGGCAATAAGCAGCTGGCCGGGACGCCTTATGGGCGGAGAAGAATTACTAATTGGCGCCGCCCGGGGCCGCTGAATAGAGTACGGCGTTCCGTCACAGTCCGAGAGGGAGGATCTCCAATGAACCGTCGTAACTTTCTGCGGGCTTCCTCGTCTCCTTTGTGGGCGTCCGCCTTCGCGCCGATCTTCGCGCCGCTCCGGGCCCGCGCACAGGAGGCGCCCAAGGGCGATCAGCTCACCATTACCAAGATCGAGCCATATGTGATTCGTGTCCCTGGGCCGGCGGCCGCTGGTCGAGGGGGTGCCGGGCCTGCCGGCCGGGCAGGCGGCGGTGGCGGGAGGGGTGGCAGTGAAGGCGGCGGCCGAGCGTATCCCTGTGTGCGCATCGAAACAGCCGAGGGGATTCACGGCTGGGGCGAAGGCACCACGCCCCCCACGACACCGGCGGTCATCACCCAGATCCGCGAGTCCGGCAAGCTGCTGATGGGCAAGAGCGCGTGGGACATCGAGGGCCACTGGACCCAGATGTACACGACCGAGTTCAACACGCTGGGAGGGACGCTCTTCGCTGCCATGAGCGCAATCGATATCGCGCTCTGGGACATCGTCGGGAAGAAGCTTGGCGTTCCCGTATATAAGCTGCTGGGCGGGCGGGCCATTCCGGCGAGGAAGAGTCTGCGGATTTACGCAAGCGCCCCCTGGCCGGGCGCGGAACGCACCCGCGCCTCCTATCGCGAAAAGACGAAGGAGATCATGGCCAAAGGCGCGACGGCGGGCAAGACGGACTTCTTCGGAGGGACTCCGCTCGACCGCGAGCTGCCGACCAAAACGTTGAACGAGGCGCGCGAGATGATTGCCGGCGTCCGGGAGGCGAGCGCCGACTTCGATATCCTGGTGGAAGCGCACGCGAAGTTCAACATGCACTCGGCCGCTCGCATCATGAAGATGTGCGAGCCGTTCGACGTGTTCTGGGTCGAAGAGCCGGTGCCGCCCGAAGATGTCGATGCCATGGCTCAGCTGCAGCACTCGATCAATGTGCCAATCGCCCTCGGCGAAAGCCTGCAGTCGCACTACAACGTCCGGGAGGTCCTCGAAAAAGGCGCGTGCCGCGTCCTTCAGCCCGATCTGGCCCGGGTCGGCGGAATATCGCCGGCGAAGAAGATCGCGGGCATGGCCGAGGCGCATTACGTCAACATCGCTCCCCATAACCCCAACGGTCCGATTTGCACCGCGGCCTCGCTGCAGCTCTGCACGTCCATCGCCAACTTCCTGATTCTCGAACAGGGCGCGTCGAACACGGCAGCCTACAAGGACATCTTCCCCGGCGGATGGCAAGAGAGCTTGTCCGAAATGTGGGTTCCCGAGGTGCCGGGCGTGGGGGTCGACTTTACGCCCGAGTACGTGAAGGAGCACGCCGTGCAGATCTAAGCGAGTCGGGGCCGGCGCAGGAGCGATGGCGTGGTGAGCTCCTGCCCGGCCCGCTCCTCTCGCCAGGCCTGTGCCCGTGCAGATTTCCAGTCATTCCACATTTCAGCCCGTCGGTTCCGATGATTCCGACCCGGGCTCTCTCGCCGGCCTGACGACACCGGAAGGGTTGGCACTCGCCCGGTCCTTGCGGGCCCTCCTCGAGGCCGCCTATTTCGATCAGGTGAACCAGGATCTGCGTCGGCCCGATACGGAGGCGATTATGCGGTCCGGCCGTTTCCATTGCCGGCCGCTCCGGTCGACGTGCTCGAGATGAAGCGGCGCCTGCGTAACGCGGTGAAAGCCTCGCGTCACGGCGCCGACGCGCTCCTGGCCCGCCGCATCTATTCAGCCTTCAGGCTGCTGATGTTCGGTGAGCCGCTCGGTGAACCAGCGCTGGAAGAATTGTTCGGAACCGAGCGGCACAAGGATGTCTTGGCGTCGTTGCCGCTTGGCATGTTCGTCCGCGAATCCGGCGGTATCCGGCTTGCCGGACTGTCGTTGTGTTCCAGAAGACTGAGCAATGGCGATGTCGTGTACGTGCTTGCGGACACGCCGCCGCACTTTCGCGCGCGGACGGGAGCCGTCCGCGTCTACATCGGGGCCGATTCATATGAACTGATGAGCCGCGTCGGAAGGATGCCCCCGATCGAAGGCCTGTGCGTGGAGATGGGATCGGGTTCTGGAATACAGCTCATCGCGGCGCTGAAGCAACACCCCGGAATACGGAGGGGAGTCGGCATCGAGCGGGATCGGCGTGCCGTCAACGTGTCGCTGTTCAATGCCGCGATGAACGGGGTGGATGCACGGGTGCAGGTGACGTCGTGTGACGGACTGGCTGACGTGGTCCGCGATGAGCCGGTCGCATTCTCAATGATGAACCCGCCGTTCCTGGCCATGCCGGAGTGGCTCGACTTGGATGACGAAGACCTGGCCAGACTGGCGGGCGTTCTGCCGGTCCAGACCACAGAAGGACGCAATCGAGTGAACCTGAGCGGGCTGTTCCCCGCGGCGGGATATGGGGGCGCTGACGGGCTGCAGGTCACGAAAGAGTTCATCAACGCTGTCAGACCATTCCTGCGGCCCGGCAGTTCGGCAGTCATCTATTCGCAGTTTGCGGGTGATCGGCACGGTCCGAGCCTGATGGATGCCTACATCAGCTCTTGTGGCGAGTTCGATTGTGTGTTCGAGCCGGTTGCGGGAGCAGCCGGGTTCGCCAGGAAACAGGTGTTTACCTCGGAAGAAGCAGCAGAAACCGTCGCGCGGCTCGCCGTCGCCGCGCTGTTGCAGCGGGAAGAGCCAGGAAGGCTGCGTGTCCAGGTGGCGCGTGGCGGGTCCGAGCATGCGCTCATCGCGCGACTGGCAGTGAGAATACACGATGCCTATCGGGCGATCGGCCTGACGCACTTTCACGACGGCTTTGTTCTTCTCACGCATCGGGACGCGCGGTGCCGCTTATAGGGGAAGAAGAAAGATCAATGCCTGCGTCCTTATGGCGCGAGAAGAATTACTGATTGGTCACGCGATTTCTGCAAGCCTAGACTCCACATCGCTTTTCTCTTTCTAGAAATCCGGCGAGGGACGCGTCTCTCGCACAACATTCGATGCGTGGCGGAGCCGGCTTGGTTCCGAGGTGCGGCCACAGGGAGGAAGCGACCCATGATCCTGCTGCTGTCCGAAACCGACGTCGCAAGCATTATTTCGATGCGCGACGGCGTGCGCGTAGTGGAACAGGCGTTTCGAGAGTACGCCGCGGGCGGCATTCTCGCGATGCCGCGCATCAGCGCCGACGTGCCCGGGGACGGAGGCGCGTTTCGTGTGATGTCCGCGATCCTTCCGAACCTCGGCTTCTTCGGCCTCAAGACGTTGACCGGATATCCCGGCCGGCGGCTCGCCGGCGAGACCTACTTCGCCATTCTGCTCTTCGGCTGTGACACCGGCGCGCTCCGCGCCGTCATCGCGGGCAATCGCCTGACTGGCATCAGGACGGGCGCGGCGACCGGCGTGGCCGCGAAGTATCTCGCGCGCGCGAGCGCGCACGTGCTGGGCGTGATTGGCGCGGGCGTGCAGGCGCGCTATCAGGTCGCGGCACTCGTCGAGGTGCGGCCCGTCACGGAAATCAGGGTGTTCGACATCGATGCGGCCAAAGCTGAGACGTTCGCCCGTGAGGTCTCACTTGACTTCCAGGTAACGGCCCGTGTCGTCGCGACGGCGCGGGAAGCCGTTGCCGGCTGTGATCTGGTCGTGACCGTCACGGCGTCGAAGACTCCGGTGCTCGATGGGAACTGGCTCGAGTCCGGTACCCATGTCAGCGGCGTGGGTTCGAACTCTCCGGCCAAGCGGGAGCTCGACGGCACGACGTTCCGTCGAAGCCGTCTGGTCGTGGATTTCAGAGAACAGGTGTCCGAGGAAGCGGGAGATTTGCGGGAAGCCTTCAAGAACGGCGACATCGGTCCGGAATCGATTGAGGCCGACTTGAGTGAGGTCGTGAGCGGTGCCAAGTCTGGCCGCCGGGACGACAGCGAGATCACGCTCTTCAAGTCCGTGGGCATGGCGATCGAAGACATCGCCACTGCGGCCTACGTGTACCAACAGGCGATGGCGACGGGCATCGGCACATCACTCGAACTCGACGGGCTAGGCACCATCAACGCACCGAAGGGGCTGACGCCCATGACGCTCCCAGGACGCTCCGGTCAGCCCGCCCGCGGGTAGGGCTCGGCACGGTAATCGATGGTTGCGAAGAAGGAGGACCCAATGCGTCGTTGCAAGTGCGCGCTATTCATCGGCGTCGTCGCCCTGTTCGCCGCGGCGGGTGCGGAAGCGCAGCAGGCTGGCGGATCCGCTCTCCAGGGGCGGGTCATGGACCAGCAGCAGGCCGTGCTTCCTGGTGTCACCGTCGTTGTCACCAATCAGGACAACGGCACGTTTCGAGAGACGATTACCGGCTCCGACGGCACCTACTTCGCGACCGGCCTTCAGCCGGGCCGCTACCGCATCAGCGCGGAGCTCGCGGGCTTCAAGAAGTTCAGCCGTGAAGACGTGGTTCTGCTGCTGGGGAGCACGCAGACGGTCGAGATCCGCCTTGATGTCGGTGGCATTACCGAAACCGTCACCGTCTCTGGCGAGGCACCGCCGGTGGACCTGACGTCCTCGAAGGTGGGGGAAACGTCGGATCGAAGGAGCTTCTGGAGTTGCCGTCACCCACTCGCAACTTCATTGCGTTCGTGGCGATGGTGCCGGGGATCCAGTTGAATCCCAGTGCCGAAGGATCGGACTCGATCAGTGTCAACGGCCAGAGCAACACGCAGGTGACATTCGTGCTCGACGGCGGTAACAACACGGATGACAACTCGGCTTCGGCCTCGGGTGCCCAGGCACGGACTCCGCTGGAAGCCGTCGAGGAATTCCAGGTCCAGACGAATCAGTTCGACGTGGAATTCGGCCGGACAACGGGCGGCGTGGTCAACGCAATCACCAAGCGTGGCAGCAACACCTTTCGCGGGTCCGCCTTCGGCTATCTGACGAACTCGGCCATGACGGCCCAGACCATTTTCGCGAAACTGGCGGGCGAGGGAGAGTCGGAAACCGACAAGCATCAGTGGGGTGGCACCTTCGGCGGACCTATCGTGCGAGACAAGGTGCACTTCTTCGGCAGCTTCGAGCGGTATGTTCTCGGCACCGGCCTGACAAATGTCTTTCCGACCAGGCCGGATCTGAACTGGAGCGCCAAGGAAGGCTTGAACGGCCGAAACTTCATGGGCCGGATCGATCACCAAATCAATAGCAACAACACCTACACCGTGCGGTACCTCACGGAGCGTCAGCCGAACCGCGACTTGCTCAGCGGGGACACGGCGACGCTCACGAGCGGCAACTACGAGCTGGACACGGATCAGACGGCAAGCGCCGCCTACAACTGGGTCGTCGGCAGCCGGGCGCTGAATACGATTCGCGTGTCAATGGAGTCGGAAGACATCCAACGTGGTGCAGAGCCCGGCACCTTTCTGAAGACGAACGATAAGACGCTCGAGCCCCCGGTGCTCAATCACCTCAGCTTTAGCGAGCAGGGCCACGTCAACGGGCAGCATCGCTTCGAACGGGCGGCGGGGCTCGATGACACGTTCAGCCTCTTCCTGCCCGGCCACCATGGGGATCACGATCTCAAGACAGGGTTCCAGTATCAGTACTCGAAAAACGATTTGGAAGAGCAGGGGAGCATGAACGGGGCATTCTCCTTTGCGAGCGACAAGGAATTCGACGCGGCGGATCCCTCGACGTATCCAGAGCGCCTTTCCATCCGCGTGCCCGTTCCAGGTGGTCAAGTCACCTTTATCCATTCGTTCGCGTTCTACGGTCAGGACAAGTGGAAGGTGACGAAGAAACTGACGCTCAACCTCGGGATGCGCTACGACGTGGACATCTTTCCCGTCAAGCAGCTGTTCAATCCGCTCCTCACCGACGGTTATCCGATCGACAAGAATAACTTCCAGCCACGCGCCGGGTTCGCCTATGACCTCGACGGGAGATCAGTAGTGCGGGGTGGCATCGGACGCTATTACGAGAAGCTCTTCAATGGTCAGGCGTCTCCCCTTCAGTCGAATGGCGTGTTCGGGGACTCGTTCATCGTGAACTTCCCCGTCAGTTCGGCAGATTCCGGACCGAGCAATGGAAGATTTCCGACCGATCCGATGCTGGCAAACGGGCCGACGGTGAACAGGGCGCTGCTGAACCAGCTCTACCCGCCGGGCACGCTGACCCGGAACACCGCCACCGTGCAGGACCGATACCCCGGACCGGCAGATGCCGAGCTCGACGCAGACCTCCGTAGGCTACGAACGCCAGGTGGGCAGCACGGTCTCATTCGGGGCCGACTACATCCACAATCAGGGCCGCGGCTGGGTCGGCTACGACTTGAATCCAGGTCTTCGCGTCAACACGACACGAACGGGAGCGATCGTTCGCACCGATCTGCTGGGTCTGGCCGACCAGCTTGGCATCACGCCCTTCGCCAACAGCGTGATCTCCCGGTACGATTACGGCGGCCGGACCAGGTACGACGGCCTGAACCTCGCCTTCGAGCGGCGCTTCTCTGGCTTCTGGGGCGCCCGCATGAGCTACACCCTGGGATATGCGCGCGGCAACAATAATGGCGCACCAGCGGCGACGAACAACTTTCAGCTGTTGGCCGACCGCCGGCTGGAACTGAACGAAGGTCCACTCGACACTGACAGGCGACACGCCTTCACAGTCAACGGTCGTGTGCTGGTGCCGCACACGAAGGGTCTCACCATCAGTGCGCTGTTCCGGTACATGTCCGGACGCCCTCTGAGCATTACGGATTCGAGCGTGGATGCAGATCAGAATGGAATTCTGTTCGATCCGTTGCCCGCCGGGACGTATAGCGGCGTCGGAGACACCGCGATCACCGTCAAGAACGACGGAGGCCGCAACGGGGCATACGGACCAGATTATGCGCAGCTCGATGCACGCCTCGGGTACCGGGTGCAAGTGGGCCAAGCCAGAACTGTGGATCTGTTTGCCGAGGTGTTCAATCTTACGAATCGAACCAACTACGTCAACCCGTCCGGTGACAAGAGACTGCCGACGTTTCTCGTGCTGAACGGGCTCGTGGCCGGCGGGTTCCCGCGCCAGTTGCAGCTCGGCGTGCGGCTCGGCTTCTAGGAGGAGAGTATGACAACGCGCCTCAGGATCACCTTCGCGATCGGACTGGCCGTGCTCGCGACGCTCACGCTCAAAGCCCAGAACGGCCAAGGCGGGTACTGGAAGCCGGCCGGCCCGACACAGGAGAAGCTCTACGTCAATTCCGGCGAAGCCGACACCAACAACCTGACGATCTTCGACGTCAAGACCATGAAGATCATCAAGAAGATGACCACCGGCAAACATCCGCACGGGGTGGCGTCACCCAGGACGCAGGATGTGCTCTACATCGCAAGCGAGACGGAAGGCACCGTCACGAAGCTGGACACGGTGAAGGACGAGATCATCGAAACATACGGTGGATGGGGAACCGAACCGCAGGAATCCGACATCACACCAGACGGTCGCTTCCTCTATCAACCATCGTACGCCGGCTACTGGAATGTGTTCGATACACAGAAGAAGGAAGTCGTCGCGTACATCCACACCCTCGGTATCGGGCACAACACGTTGATCGACCCGGAAGGGCACTACGCCTATCTGTTTCCGATCAAGGGCGGTCCCGGCCACTGGCGGCGGCCGTCGCTCGGGCTGCCGCGAACCCAGCCCAACGAAGTCACGATCGTGGACATCACGAAGAACCATCAGGTCGTCGGCACCATTCCCGTCGGCGACGGTCCCCGTCCCCCGGTCATGACCGCTGACGGGAAGCGGATCTACATGGACGTGGACCGCCTCATGGGGTTCCTGGTGGTCGATGTCCCCTCACGAAAGGTGATCGCCAAGGCGACGTTCAATCTGACTCCCGACGAGCAGGCATCGAGCGCCAACGGGCACGCTCACGGGATCGCCATCGGAAATGGCGGCACGGAGGTCTGGACCAACGACACGCTCCACGATACGACCTTCGTGTTCGACGTCACGGCGACTCCGCCGAAGCAGATCGCCCGCATTCCGGTGGGTAAAGGGCCGTACTGGATCGTGCCATCGCAGGATGGGATGACGATGTTCGTGGCGTGCCCGGCGAGCGACGAGATGGTCGTGCTCGACGTCGCCAGCAAGAAGGAGAGGACGCGGTTCAAGTTCCCCGCCGGAGACCATCCGGTGCGCATGATCGATCTGGCCGTGCCGATACGCACGCAGCTGTCGTCCCGATGAGGAGCTAGCAGTGGGGCGCCCCGGTATCTTTCGGAGGACTTTCCTCGGCAACGGGCTCATGCTGTTCGGGTTCGCCAGGACGGTGTGGGCCCAGCTCACGAGTCCGCCGGTCTACAGTCCTCTGACCCTTCCGGTTCAAGTTCCGCTGGAGTCCGTCACGATGCCGTGGCGCCCCGTCCCCTTCACCGCGGAAGGCGTGAGTTCGGCGGCCGCAGACTCGCCTGGCAGGCGAATCGTCATCAAGGGGGTGCTGTACCGCAAAGCACCGGGAGACGACGCCTCGCAATTGAGCGCCGTGTGCGTCACGTGCCCTCATGAGCTGTGCCCGGTCGATCTGGTGACCGATCCCGTTCGGCTCGCGAAGATGAACGTGCCAGGCGCGTCGCGGCCGATCTTCGAATGTGGCTGTCACTTCAGCAAGTTCGATGCGGAAACGGATGGAGCCTGGATCTCTGGAGTGGCATATCGAGGTCTGTTTCGCTTCCGACTTGGTCGGGTCGTAACCGGGAATGTGGAGATCGACGGCATCGAGGATGAGGCCCTGTCGGTGCTCTGACGGTTTCAGAGATTGGCCACGCACGGCGGCTTGCATGACCGAAGAGGAGGATTTGCATGAGACTCGCACTGATTCTGGGTGTCGTCGTGACCGCAGTTCTCACCTCGCCGGGCGTCGGCTGGACCCAGGCCAAAACGAACTTCTCGGGCACCTGGACGTTCGATGCAACCAAGAGCGACCCGGCTCCGTCGCCGGTCGGCCGCCGGGGAGGCGGTTTTGGACGCGGCGGCGGCGCGGGTCCGGCGAATTCCGTGACGATCAACCAGACGGAGTCGCAGGTCACGATCGAGCGCTCGACCGGACAGGCGGGTCAGACAGCGGCCGTCTACAAGCTCGACGGCAGCGAGAGCACCAATCTGATGGGAGACGTATTTCTCTCACGATCAACCGTGGCCTGGGACGGTCCGAAGCTGATTATCTCGACGACCAAGGACATGGGTCTGGGCCCGAACGGCCCGATGTCGGAGAACACGAAAGAGATCTACAGTCTGGATGGGGGAGTGCTGACAATCGTCGCAACCACACACAACGTGCCGGGCACCGCTCAGACCAGAAAGCTCGTCTACAACAAGAAGTCGTGACGGCTGTTCGCGAGCTGATGCCGCAGAGCACCGAACCGGGCCTCAATATCAGCTGACTTGAACGGGGCAGTCCGGTTTCGGTTAGGATACTCTCTTCGAAAGGAGATCCGGACCGAACCGGATGCCCCTATGCACACCGGCCGCCACTTCCTCCAGATCCCCGGCCCCACCAACGTGCCCGATCGCGTGCTTCGGGCCATGGCGCAGCCGGTCATCGACCATCGCGGACCAGAGTTCGCCCGTCTCGCCAAGGAGGCGCTGCACGGAATTCGCCGCGTGTTCCAGACGGCAGGTCCCGTGGTCATCTACCCCTCGTCTGGTACCGGCAGCTGTGAGGCCGCGCTCGCCAACACCCTCTCGCCCGGCGATCGCGTCGCCGTCTTCGAGACGGGCTGGTTCTCGCACATCGCCTGGCGCCGCACCGCGGAGAAGCTCGGCCTCGACGTCGAGTACGTCGCCGGCGACTGGCGCCGCGGCGTGCGGCCGCAGGCCGTCGAGGAGCGGCTCGCCCAGGACCGAGCCCACGACATCAAAGCGGTCGTGGTCGTTCACAACGAAACCTCCACGGGCGCCACGACGCGGGTGGGTGAGGTGCGGAGGGCGATGGACAGCGCGAAGCACCCCGCGCTGCTGATCGTGGATGCCATCTCGTCGCTCGGCTCGGTCGACTACCGCCACGACGAGTGGGAAGTGGACGTCACGGTCGCGGGTTCCCAGAAGGGATTGATGCTGCCGCCGGGTCTCGGCTTCAATGCAATCTCGCAGAAGGCGCTCGCGGCCCGGAAGAGCTCCAGGATGCCGCGGTCGTACTGGGACTGGGAGGAGATGCTCAAAGCGAACGAGAGCGGCTTTTTCCCGTACACCCCCGCCACGAACCTGCTCTACGCGCTGCACGAGGCGCTGGCGATGATGGACGAAGAGGGGCTGCCGAACATCTATCGCCGGCACGAGCGCTACGGTGTGGCGACCCGCGCGGCCGTCCGCGCCTGGGGCCTCGAGATTCTCTGCGAGGAGCCGCTGGAACAGTCGAACACGCTCACCGCCGTACAGGTGCCGGAGGGTGTCAACGCCGATCGCGTTCGCCAGACGATTCTCGAGCAGTTCGACATGTCGCTCGGCACGGGGCTCGGCAAGCTCGCGGGCAAGGTGTTCCGCATCGGCCATCTCGGCTCGTTCAACGATCTGATGCTTGCCGGCACGCTGAGCGGCGTCGAGATGGGCCTCGAGCTGGCGGGCGTCCCGTTCAGGAAAGGCGGCGTCCAGACGGCGCTCGCGTCGCTCGCCTCGTCGGTCGCGACGGACGCTCCCGCCGCCGTGCGGTAGCGCTGGAATCCGCGCGTGTCTGTCCGCGTTCGCTTCGCGCCTTCTCCCACCGGATATCTCCACATTGGCGGCGCCCGCACGGCGCTCTTCAACTGGCTCTTCGCCAGACGGCGGGGCGGGAGCTTCGTGCTGCGGATCGAGGACACCGACGCGGAGCGCTCGTCCGACGAGATGGTGTCGGGCATCCTCGAAGGGCTGCGATGGATGGGGCTCGACTGGGACGAGGGTCCCGGCGCCGGCGGCCCCCACGCGCCCTACTTCCAGTCGCAGCGTTACGGCCGCCACCGCGAGCGCGGAGAAGAGCTGCTCGCGCGCGGCGCGGCGTACCGCTGCTACTGCTCGCCGGATCTCCTGAGAAAGAAGCGCCAGGAGGCCGAGCAGCAGGGGCTCGGCTGGAGGTACGACCGCACGTGCTCTCGCCTGTCAGAGCAGGAACGGCTGCAGATCGAGGCGTCGGGCCTGCGGCCCGCGATCAGATTCCGTGTGCCGGAAGGACGGACGACCTACACCGATCGCGTGCACGGCGAGATCGGTTTCGACCACGAGCAGATCGAGGATTTCATCCTCCTCCGATCGGACGGGCAGCCGACCTACCAGCTCTCGGTCGTCGCCGACGATATCGACATGGCGATCACCCACGTGATCCGCGGCGACGATCACATCTCGAACACCCCGAAGCAGCTGCTGCTCTACGGGGCGCTCGGCGCCGTGCCTCCCGAGTTTGCGCACGTGCCGCTCATCCTCGGCGTCGACAAAAAGCGGCTCAGCAAGCGCCACGGCGCGACGTCGGTGACCGAGTACGAGCGGCTCGGCTACCTTCCCGAGGCGATGGTCAACCTGCTCGGGCTGCTCGGCTGGTCGCCCGGCGGCAATCGCGAGCTGTTGACGCGCGAGGAGATGATCGCGGCGTTCGATCTCGACGGAATCAGCGGCGGCAGCGCGGTCTTCGATCCGGAGAAGCTGGACTGGTTCAACACGCAGCATCTGGCACGGCTCGCGCCGGACGATCTCGTGGCGCGCGTGCGGCCGCTCCTGGAGACCGCGGGGCTTTGGACCGACGATCTCGCGGCCGGACGGCGCGACTGGCTCGTCCGGGTGTTCGCGCTCGTGATGCCGCGCGTCCGGCGCCTGCCCGATCTGGTCGATCTCTCCCGTCCGTTTCTGTCGCCGGATGTCGAGTACGACCCGGGCGCCGTGGCCAAATACCTGAGCGGCGCCGATCTGGACGGCTATCTCGATCAGCTTGGGGCGGCGCTGGCCGGGGTCGATCCGTTCGACGAGGCGAGCATCGAACGAACGCTCCGGGCCGTGGCGGACCGACTGCGCATCAAGGCGGGGCCGCTGATCCACGCGGCCCGCATCGCCGCGACGGGCCAGGCCGTGAGCCCCGGCCTCTTCGAGGTGCTCGCGCTGATGGGCAGGGACACGACAGTGACGCGGCTCGGTCAACTGGCTGAGTATCTGCGCCGGCGGAAGTAGCCGGTCTTACCGAACCTCGAACCTTGAACCCCGAACCTCGAATCCTTACGGTGATCTCTTCCGAACGGTATAGCCGACGCCGAACTTCAGGATCGGACTTGCGCCGCCTCCGACCTTGAACTCGGTGAAGAGCCCGTTCTGGTTCGCGAACCCGAACGTGTAGAACGTCCCGCCGTGCACGCTCGTGTCGTGAGTCTCGCCAAACGATTGCCGTTGGAGCACGATCGCGGGGCCACCGCCTTGATAGAGAGCCCAGCCGCTGCGCAGCGGAATCGAATAGAGGAATTCGATGTTGATGCTGGCGAGCGAGTAGTCGCCGCCGAAGCTGCCGTCGATTCCCGGCCGGAAGCGGAAGCCGGGCATCAGCTCGCCGGTCTCGACGTGAGTGCCGACGAACACCTGGCCGGGGTCGACCGTCGCGCCTCCCTGAAATCCGACGCCCTGCGCGTGTGCCGCTCCAGTGCAGCCCAGAAGCCACAGCAGCGCGGCGCCCGTGAACGCGGAGCGTCGCCTGTAGATGACGGAACTCATCATGCGCGGCTGTCTACGCAACCGGCATGCCGGGCTCCCGCCCGGCTGCAGGACGAATCGTGATGCCGCGGTGTTTCTAGTTGTAACTGTAACGAAAGGAAGACGTACGAAGAACGACGTGAATGTAACGAGAAGCCTGCTGGCGGGGCCGCGGCATCACGATTTATGTCCTTAGACGATGACCGTCTACTTCTGGTTCCCGGAGGCGCCGCCCCTCGACTGGCGGCGCTGCTGCATCTCCGTGCGTCTGGCCTCCATCTGCTGCCGGCGCTCGGCGATCTTCTGCTTCTGTTCCGGCGTCAGCAGCGCCAGCACCTCGGTTTCGATCTGCGCGTTCTGGAATGCGAGCTCGCCTTCCGCGCTGCCCACCTCGACGGCCAGGCCGCGGACGTCGCCCGTCCCGGCGAGCACCGCATCGGCCAGCGCCTTGCGCGTCGTGGCGACGCGTTCGAGCACCGGCTTCATCTCGTCAGCGTGGCGCTGATAGATGGCGCGGACCTGCTGGCGCTGCTCGTCGGTGAGATCGCGGAGATCGAGCCCGAGCGCGCCTCCTGGCCCCCCGCCGCGCATGCCAGGTCCGCCGGGACCGCCGAAGCCGCGTCCGCCCATGCGTCCGGCATGCTGGGGCGGCTCCTGCGCTGCGCTCATCCGGGGAACCGCGGTGGCCATTCCGAGTGCAACGAGCGCCGCCGCTCCAAAACCGCCAACGACCCGTGTAATCGTGTTCGTGTGCATCACTCCTCCTGTTCGATTAGACAGGGGGCCCCATGGCAGAGGAACGGCGAAACCGTGAAAAGTCGGTGACATCCGCACGTGCAGTGGATACTCGGCCGCGGATGATGGATAGTAGATTCTGCACGATGCCGCAGAAGAGGGTGCTCGTCGTGGAGGACGAGCGGAACATCCGCGAGCTGGTATGCCTGCACCTCGGGCTCGAGGGCTACGAGTGCGAGCCCGTGGCCGACGGCAAGGACGCGATGCAGCTGGCATCGGAGAAGCCGTACGACCTCATCGTGCTGGATCTGATGCTGCCGAACATCGACGGCGTGACGATTTGCCGGGCCGTCCGGCGGCACGGGCCGAACCGCGACGCGCCGATTCTGATGCTGACGGCCCGCCGCGAAGAAGCGGACAAGGTGATGGGGCTCGACAGCGGCGCCGACGATTATCTCACCAAGCCATTCGGGGTCCGGGAGCTCATCGCCCGCGCCGCGGCTCTCACGAGACGCGCGCGCGCGCCGCTTGCGGCCGCGCAGTCCAACGGCAAGCCGCTGAAGGTGCACGAGGTCGAGCTGGATCCCTCCCGCCGGTCGGTGCGGGTGCGCGGGGAGTCCGTGGAAGTGACGCGGCAGGAATTCAATCTTCTTTATGTACTCGCGGCGAACCCCGGCATCGTATTTACTCGTGAGCGGCTCCTCTCCAAAGTGTGGCAGGAGCAGGCGTTCGTCACGGGCCGGAGCGTCGACACCCTGGTGAAGCGGCTGCGCAAGAAGATCGAGACCGACCCCGCAGAGCCGAAGCTGATTCTCACGGTCTGGGGTGATGGCTACAAGTTTGCTGATGTGTGAGTAGGGCGCTATGTCTCAACCCGTCTGGTATCGCAGCCTCTACTGGCGAATCGGCCTCGGATTCGTCTTCTTTCTGGCCGTCGTCGTGGCGGTGCAGGCGGGGGCGCTGCTCTGGCTGACCGCGCACGTCACGTACGGCCCGCCGTCGCCCTCGGCGACGCGCGTGCTCGCCGACGAACTGGGACGCGAGCTCACCGCCAATCCGCAGCTCGATCTCGCCGATTTCTTCAAGCGGCGCTACGACGAGCATGTGCCGATGGTGGCGGTGATGCGCGACGGCCGCGTGGTTCCGAGCAACGGCGTTGCGCCTCCCACCGAGCTGATCGAAGCCGCGCGCACGCGGCTGTTCGCCTTCCGCTCTTACTCCCGTCCGCCCGATCTTCAGGACGACGGGCCGTCCGATGGCCCCAACGTGCCGGCTGTTGGCGATCGGCCGCCCGGTTCGGCGGCGGAGCCGGGCCTCGCCACTCCTCAGGATGGGCGCGGCGGTCCTGCCCCTGGAGAAGCGACCCGGTTCAGACGGCCGCGCGGCCGCGGGCACGGGCGGCGGCCGATGGGGCGGCACCGGGCCGCTGCGCCGCGGCGGACCCTGGTCGCCGATCCTCGTCAACGACCAGGTGGTGGGTGATGTCGTCGCCAACCCGAAGTCGCCGTGGGAGCAGCTGGGGTTTCCGCTGGTCATCGTCGGGTTCACGCTCGTGGCGGCGGGAACCACATCAGCCGCGCTGCTGATCTTCGGTCCGGTGCGGCGGCGGCTGGGCAGTCTGGAGGAGGCGGCCCGGAGGGTCGGCGGCGGCGACCTGAGTGCGCGCGCGCGCGAAGACGGCGGCGACGAGGTGGCGGAGGTCGCCAAGACCTTCAATCAGATGACAGCCGACCTCACGGCGCGCGCCGTCCAGCTGCGCCACTCCGATCGGCAGCGGCGGCTGCTGCTGGCCGACGTCTCGCATGAGCTCATGACGCCGCTCACCGCCATGCGCGGGTACCTCGAGACGCTGTCGATGAACGGGCTGACGCTCGATGCCGAGACGCGCGCGCGGTATCTCGGGATCATCGGGGATGAAACCCACCGCATGGAGCACATCGTCGGCGACCTGCTCGACCTGGCGCGGCTCGAGGGTGGACGCGAGACGCTCGAGAAGCAGGACGTCCCGGTGGAGGCGCTGTTCGGGCGGGTGCTGGCCCGTCACGAGCGCGAGGCGAACCAGAAGTCGGTGGAGCTGACGGCGGCCGTCGCGCCCGGCGCCGAGATCGTTTCGGGCGATCCGCTCCGGCTCGAACAGGCGCTGCAGAACCTGGCGGCCAACGCGCTCCGCCACACGTCGCCGGGCGGCCGGATCACGCTCGCCGCCGAGCTGCACGACGGCGAGGTGGTGATGACGGTGTGCGACACCGGCACGGGTATCGCGCTCGAGCATCTTCCGCATGTGTTCGATCGCTTCTACAAGGCGGAGCCGTCGCGGGCCGGCGCGGGGGCCGGCGGCAGCGGACTGGGACTCTCGATTGTGAAGGCGATCGTGGAGCGCCACGGGGGCAGCGTGTCGGTGACGAGCACGCCCGGGGAGGGCAGCGAATTCACGATCCGGCTGCCGCACGAAGGGGTCTGAGAGGGTCAGACCCCGGACCGATGATCGGGTATGGCCGGCCATGAGTGCTATCACTGCAAGCAGTGGGTCGCGGAAGGCGAGCCGCACGACTGCTGGACCACGACCGAGGCCGCCCTCACCGAGGATCTCTCTGACGATGTTCGCGATGCATGGGAGCGGTTGCGCCAGACGGCGGCGGAATTCGGCGAGCAGCGGATTTACGCCTCACATCACTCGATCATGTTCTCCAGGGCGTCGTGCTACTTCTTCGTGCGGCCGAAGCGCAGCGTCCTCGAGGTGTGCATCTTTCTCGGGCGCACCGTGCGGGCGGCGCAGATTCGCCGCAGCGCTCCCGCATCCAGGTCGAAGATCGTCCACACGCTGCACATCAGACATCGTGACGAAGTGGAAGCCCCCGTCACCGACTGGCTCCGCGAGGCGTACGAGCTGCCAGACGTGTTGACGGCGAGGGCGAAGAGGATTCGGGCACGCGCGTCGGCGAAGACGAGACAGCCGGGAAAGCCGCGACGCCGCGCCACGGCTGGGAAGCGCAAGAGGCGCTAGCCGCTATACTGGGGCATGCACCTCGGTGTGGCCCGTCTCTGTCTCGACTGCCAGGAAGTGCACGATCAGGATCGGTGCCCCGCCTGCACCTCCGAGTCGTTCGCCTTCATCACGCGCTGGATCAAACTCGAAGGGCCGCCGGAGGCTCAGCCGCGGACCGATCGCCAGAAACCCTCGGCCGAGGCGAAAGTGGATACGTACCGTCAGATTCTCCATCCTTCGCAGCGCCGAACCCGGGCCGGCACTTGGCTCCGGAACGGCGGTCTGCTGATCGCGGTGGGATACTGCGCGCGCTCGATGTGGCAGCGCGGCAGCCGCGAGAAGCAGAGTACGAGCGGAGACTAGCGGCGGATGCGGGCCGCATTCCTCTCAGCTGCGCTCGCCACGAGCGCCCTCGCCGCTCAGGCCGCCGCGGCTCCACGGGACGGCAATACCACGCCGGTCGCGACGGCAGCTCGACGGACCCCGGTCGATTCCGAACTGCATTCAGCTCAGGCGCCGAGCGGCGCCGCCGATCGCCACGCGGAGCTCCGCGAGGCGGAGGAGGCGCTCGCCGGCGCACTCCGGTCGCGCGATGCGGCACGGCTCGGCGAGCTGCTGGCATCCGACTATGTCATGCGCGGCATCCGGGACGTCAATCGCGCGGCGTGGATCGCAGACGCGATCGGACGCTGCTGGGGCGATCGCGCGGACATCGCGGAGTTCCGGGTGCGCGAGCTCGACGCGGTCGCGGTCGCGACCTTCGAGCTGACGTTCTATACGGACCCGGATTCCTGCCGGCCGGTGATCGTCCGGAGCCTGATCACCGACGTGTGGCGCCGGGAACCGGATGGATGGAAGCTCCACATCCGGCGGGCCGGGCCTCCCCCACAGAAGACCGGCATCGCGGCGTCCTACGGCATCGTGGCCGAGCCGCCCTTGGTCTGGGACATCAGCAGCGAGCTTTCTCTCGTGGCCACCGGCGGCAACACGTCGACCCGGACGCTCGGCGTCGGGGGCAGCATGACCCACCGCGCCGGCGGCGCGACCACCCAGGCCACCGTCGCGTTCCTCACGAGTGAGGCGGCATCCGTGACGACGGCGCGGTCGTTCGCCGTCGAGGCGCGCCAATCGGCGCATCTCGCCGACGGACTGGAAGCGTTCGGGCGCGGCGCGTACCTCCCGCGATCTGTTTGCCGGCATCGAGAGCCGCCCCAGCGCCGACGCCGGCATCGCGTACGCACGGCCCCTCTCCACGGGCCACGAGCTCAAGCTGGAAGGGAGCCTCGGCTTCACCGCGGAGCGCCGCATCAATGCCGCCGATTTGCGGTTTGCGACCGGCAGCGGCGCACTGGATTACAAGTGGACGGGCCTGCGCGGTGCCGAAGTCAGCGAGCACGTGGGGTTCATCGGCGATCTGCAGGCCGCCGCGAACTGGCGCGGCACGAGCATGACGGCGGTCGTGGTGACGCTGACGAGAGTGGTGTCGCTCAAGGTGTCACATGCCGCCGAGTACCGCCACGTGCCGGTGGCCGGGTTCAAGCGGATGGACATGCGGACGGCGGCGGCGCTGGTGCTGTCGGTGCAGCGGCGTGGGGCGGTGCCGTAGCGGGCACCGAGCGCGCGGCGGGTGTCCGAGGCTGCGCGGCGGCAGCTTGCCGGCTTCCCGAACGGCCCGATATAATCAGGGTTTCGTCCCGCCCCGGGAATCGCGTTCGATCGCGCCAGGATTGGGAGGTCGTCCAACGGTAGGACACGTGGCTCTGGACCACGGTATCGGGGTTCGAATCCCTGCCTCCCAGCCAACGCCCAGCGGGCGTTGGCTGCTCGTCAGGTCTTCAGGCTTCGATCGGCTCGCAGGCTCGCCGCTCTCGGCGCGAATCCCTGCCTCCCAGCCAATTTCCTGTTTCGTTCCCTTCAACCAGCAAGTCGAACGGCTTAACGTAAGCGACTGAAAGACTTCCGCGATCGAACGTGGAGTTCGATGCCAGCGTTTTCAGCAATCGCCCCTGTTCACGCGGATCTTGCCGAATGAACAGGTTATGGGCGTTTTTCGCGAGTTCTAGAATCTTCGAGCCAGTCGCCGCGTAATCGTGACTGTCCCGTTCGTGTCGCGCTGTCTCGCGGCGGATGGCCGACAGTTCGGCCTCCCACTCGGCGGACTTCCTGCCCCAGAGTTCATCGGTGATGCGGCCGGCTAATCGGTCGTCGTGTTCGGTGGAAAGCGCTCCTTGTCGTCCTGGCTCTCCCGAAGTGCCTCAGCGATCCAGTCCGCCACGTCGACAGGTATCTGTACGCGCTTCACGACGTCAGCAAAAAGCCGTGAGAGCTCCTCTTCTCGGACGTAGGTGTTTCCGCAGGCGCCGCGTCCGCCCGTGCAGTGGTAGTACACGTAGCGAGCCTTCTTGATTTCGGCCGTCATGGCGCAACCGCATCGGCCGCAGTTGACCAAGCCTGCGAAAGCGTGACGGCGCTTCGTGTATCTCGGCCGATTCGCTTCTTCGAATACCTCCTGGACCCGCTCGAACAGGGACATAGAGATGATCGGTTCGTGAAGTCCGCTCTAGCGCGCGCCGCGAATCTAACCTCAACAGTAGCCGCTCAGCGCCTTGCGTGTGCGGCGATGAACGCCTTCACCATCTCGCGTGCACGGTCGGTTTGCGGTCCCTCGGTCGCGACCCACTCGTGTTCGCATCCCTCGAATAATTGGTCCTGAACGTCGCCGCCGGCCGCTCTATACGCGTCGGCGAATCGCTTCTGCGCGGCAGGCAGCATGTTGTCGTCGAGCGCACCCTGCATGATGAGCAGCGGGACGAGGGTCGCGGGCTCGCGGCGCTCGAGGATCTCCGCTGGGTTGCTCTCGTGAATCGTGTCCCACGGTTTGAAAAACGTCGTGTTGTTCTTCACCATGTCGGTCCGCTTCAGGCGCTCGGCGTTCTCGTACCTCGCCCACGTGTCGCTGATCGGCGACCGTGTCGCGACGTAGGCGACGCTGGCGTCGCGGCGGGGCGCGCCGGCCGGCAGCGCGATGCCGTTGTAACGCGGGTCGCGCGGGCGCATCGCGAGCAGCTCCGCGATGTGGCCTCCGCTCGAGCTTCCGTAAATTCCGATCCTCGATGCGTCGCCGTTCCACGAGCCAGCTTTCCACTTCAGCCACCGCACGGCGTAGTTCGCGTCCTGAACGCTCGCCGGATACGGCGCTTCCGGCGCCCGCGTGAGGTCCACCGCCACCACCAGCACGCCGCTCGCGGCGATCGCCCGGTCCATGGGCTCTTCCGCGGATCGATCTTTGTTGTTCCACGCCCCGCCGTGGAGATCGAGCACCGTCGGAAACGGACCGTGACCCGCGGGCTGGTAGATGCGCGCCATCAACATGCGCCCCGCGGCGTTGCGGCGCAGCTCGACCTCGCTGACCGTGACGTCGACCCTCGCGCGCGGGTCATACGCGCGAGCCGCTCCCGCCTTCACGAGAGCCGGCACGCCCGCGGCAAGCGCTGTGAACCTTGCCGACGAATTCACGGCGGCCGTATGTATCGCGTGTCATAGCCATATGTTGTGACTGGTCATTTCAAATGTCCACTTGTTGTCGCAGGGCTTCGTGGCGGCGTCGAATCCGGCACGGAAGATCACATGGCCTGCGCCGCCGCTTTGAGGTAGCCTTCGGCCAGCGGAGAGCCGATTACCTGCGATGAAAGAGAGCGTGAAGCGATGCGACGCCTGAAGGGTCTGCTTGCTGTAAGCCTGATTGCCGTGTTCGGGAGCGCGCCTGCCGCGCAGAAGAAACCGTTCATCGATTGGAAGGGGCTCGCCAATCCGGTGTTGTCTTATCCGAATTGGTCCGTGAAAGACGCGGCAATGGCGTACAAAGACGGCAGGTTCTATCTCTTCTTCTCCGCGTTTTATCCGGACCGTGGTCAGGTGCGATCACACATCGTGGAAGTCAGTACGACTGACTTCAAGCACTTCTCTGAACCGATCGTCAATTTTGATGGACGGGAAGACGGGTGGATCGGGATGTGCTCGCCGGACGTGCAATTGCTGCACGGACAATACGTCCTGACGTTCAACTCCTGGGGAGACGATCCGGCCAAGCCCAACCAGCCCTTCTACAGAACCTCGAAGGACCTCGTCCATTGGGCGCCCCGCACGCCCCTGGCGCCGAACCTTACCTCGAGTCAGCACGTCATCGATGCGGCGCTGGCGGATGCGGATGGGGGCTATTACCTGGTCTACAAGGGCCAAAACCCGGGCACCCCGAGCCGCGCGCGCGTCGCGTTCTCAAAATCGCTCAGCGGTCCGTTCCAATATGTCGGCGACGGCCTCGCGGCGCTGCTGATGAAGGACGGGAAGGAGAACGGCTTCTTCCACGAGAACTTCGAGTTCGTTCACACGAACGGCCAGTGGTTCATGCTGGCGACCGATTATTTTCACAACCGCCAGAACCCCATCAAATACGACGTGCAGGCGCCGTATCTCTATGCGCTGCAGCCGGGATCGCATTGGTTGACATGGGATCGCGGATACACCTTTGAAATCCCCCAGGAGAAGTTCAATGCTGAAAGCATTGCCAACGCGGCTGCACTCTATGACTGGCGCAAGTACGACGGTTACTACTATCTGATCTACGCCGGCCGTCCCGACGGGGTCACGTACGCCAGGCGCGGATGGAATCAACTTGCGCTCGCGCGTTCCACGGATTTGGTCCATTGGTCGGTGCCGGGCAACGAGTAGTGTCGAACCGCTCCCGCGCTCGAATCATGAAGATGTGGAACGCATGAACCGGCTTGGTATCCTCGGCGGGATCGGCCCTGCATCGACGATCATTTATTACCGATCGCTCATGGCGAATAGACTGATCAGGTGACGCCATGCAAACCGTCGTCGTCTCCAACACGGCCCAGGAAATCCTCACTTCTACCAGACAAAGTTGCGACAGGCGTGTATCGGGCTCCGCCCCCCCGCCCTCAGCGACAACGGGGACCTTTGAAGAGTTTTAGCCGAAACTGGCGCACTGTTCCGACACCGCATTCGCTGCTTCGAGAGTGTTTTGCTAGGACGCCGCTGTTCTTCGGCATACCTCGGCAGGGTGTTGTCAAAAGGAAGTGTTCGCTGCATATAACCGACCCTCTAATCGACCGACAACGGCAACACCGTGAAGATCGACAACACCTACACCGGCAAGTGACTCAGCGCAACCTGTGCAGCGGAAAAGAACTAGCCCGCCGCCGAGGGTCTGACTGACAATCAGGCTGTGCCTGATCACACAACCCCGTTTCCCCCCGGGGCGCTGGACGAGAACCGCAGCGGCCATCTGACCGGCGATCAGGCACGCAGATTCGAGCTCATGGTGAGCGGGCGTCGCGCGAGCACGCGCGGCGTGGCCTTACCCGTCGGAGCGATTGGGGCGTTGCTGCTCGTCTTGAGCGGCCCAGCGGCGAGCACGGCCAAGCGTCATCTGACAGGGTGGGGATTCGTGGCGGCCGCGGCCATATTTCTGATCGCACCGACCTTTGATCCGCTTGCGGCCGACGTCCGCGACAGACGGGTAGAAACGGTCGAGGGAGCCATCGGCAAGAGGCGCGTGCAGTCGTCGCCGGCGAGGGCGAACTTCACTCGCTACTACCTGAACATCGCAGGGCGCCAGCTTCGGACGTATCGCTCGGCCTACGACGAGGCTCCCGACGCTGGTTATGTGCGCGCCTACTATCTCCCTCGTACGCGGCGGCTGGTCAATCTCGAACGTTTGGCGAATCCACCACTTCCGTCGAATCCTGACGAGGCCCGGGCGATGTTCGGCCGGATCGCCGCCGCCGTCGTCAGCCTCGATCCGGTCGCCTCCGCGGAGGCGCGGGCGAGCGCGGCTGGTCTGATAGATGCTGGTCGCTCGATCATCGAGGCGTCCGATTCGCCGGACGGCCCTGCCGCCGGGGGACTGGCTCGCAGTTCTCTCGTGGGCAAGTGGACGCATCCGCTCGTCACCATAACCTTGACCGAGGATGGGACGGCGACGGTCACGACGATTATGGGCGCGAGGCAGGCGGGACACTGGTCCGTCGACTCACAGGGGCGACTGCTGACCGACGCGACTGGAACGATGGAGCCGATGGACGCTGTGCTCGACGGCGACCGCCTGACAGTTCGGCTCGAAGGCCGGCGTCTGACGTTGACTCGTGCGGCGCGCGGCTGAGGACAGCTTTCCACACTGGCCGCCAGTCACATCCAACACGCACACTGCTTTCGGAGCTCGGTCCGAAGCCGCCGATCGATGTCCCGATCGAGGTTTCGACGCGAGGAACCTGGGGATCGCCGCGCTGAGTGACATTTCGAGTGACATCGCGGAAGCAAGAACGGCAAACGGTGAGGGAGCAATGCTGCTGCGGCCGAGCGGTGGTTCAGGCGACTGTTTCTGGTGCCTGGCCGCGCAACCCTCGCCCGAGCCACGCGATGCTGACTCCTCCCGCGATTCCTCCAGACACGAGGATGTAGTGAAGCATCGGGAGAGGCGGCAGGTTGACCAGGACCGCGCTTGCCATGAAAAGGACGAGCGCGACGCGTGGCAGAGGCGTGCTCTTCCACAGTGCGAAACCAAACGAGAACTGCCCGATCATGTTGATGGCGAAGATGACAATGTAGAGCACGAGGATGTCGCCGACGAAGAACGCCCCGTTTGGTTCGAGGGTCGCCGGCGCCGCAATAGCCATTGCCGGGAACACCACCAACCCAATGATGGCGTCGGCCAGCACTCCCATTCCCCCCAATAGGACCAGCACAAAACCAACCAGGCCGAGCTCATTCATCTGTTGGTGGTATGCCGCGTACAGGCCGATGAAGCCGAACACCACGAGGATCGCCCCCAGTACGTTAAAGGCCTGGGCGCTCCGTTGCAGACCGTTCAATGCCGTCGCCGCTCCAGCGAAGGTTGTAAAGGGAATAACCAGAAGCCAGAACAACGCCCGGGCCGCGCCCCCGCTTATCAAGCAGAGACCACTCAGCGAGCGCAGTGTTTCAGCAGTCATCGGCTGATCAGTATCACATAGTGACGGCACACGTCCGCTGAGGATCCCGCGCGGACGATCTCATTCGAGAAATCTCGGGAGACGCGCGCGACGAGTGCCATTGCGAGTGTCATCGCAATCGAAAAGCCCGAAACGGATGTTGAACGGTCGAAAACGCCGGATAACGCCCGTTTTGTGCGAAGCCGTTGAAGACGACAAGGTTTGGTAGCAGCCCACGACACCATGAAATTCTCAGCCCATTTTCTGATTCTTGAGCGTGTTCCTCAGCAAATGCCGCACCCTCCAAGTCTGTTCGGCGAAGTGACGTGTCCGAGCGACATTGACCTGACTCTCGTTGACGCAAGCCGCCAATTGATTGCAGAATCGGGCGAGCAGACGACAACGCCAACAAGAAGTGAGGAGAACACCGATGACTGATCCCAAATGCGCGCATCCGCCCTGCAAGTGCCTCGTCTCGAAAGACAGCGCCTATGGCAAATACTGCAGCGAACACTGCAAAGAGGCAGCGGACGAGACCGAGCTGCGCTGCGACTGCCAGCATTCGGCATGCCGGTAAGCGCTGGCATCGCGTCACACGAGGGAGGATTCGTGGGACACAAACCAGACGCCATCACCAGGAAGACCTTGCTCGGTACTACTGAAGCTCCGATCGTCACTGATATCTAGCTTCATACCTGCCTATGAAGCGGATCAACACTACCGCCAATTCGTGGCGCTGGTTATCCCGCACCCTATAACCGGCGATCAACGCTGTAGGGTTTTGCGGAGCACCGTGACCGGGTCGCCGCCGTGAGTTCCGACGAGAGGATCTCGGCAGACGTTCGGGTCGCGTGACATTTCGAGTGTCATCGCACTGGAAAAATCTGAAAACGGGAGCGAGTAGACGAAAGCGACGGCTAACATCCGAAAACGCGCAATTACTTCGATCGAGAGACTTGCCTTGGAATTCGGCGTGTCTATTGAGGTTTCTGAAAGCCAGCAAAGGCTCCCTGCCTCCCATCAGCCTCTCCTTCTACGACAGTCACTTACGGCTCATCAGTGCCCCGGGAGAATCACTGCCTGCGAGACCGCTAACTGATTGAGGGTCTTCAACTGCCGCTCGTCGACTTCGGAAACCGTCTCCTAAGTGTCTCCACGGGCCTCGCCCCCCTGAGCACGTGCTCCTTGGCGTCCGCGGCGCTCGGTCGCCGGGTATCGACGATGCGAACCAGTAGCCGACTCACGCGCCACGGCGCTCAGACAAATCCACGCGCTCGCTCCTTCTCATCACCGCGATGAGCAGCTTTTCACGCGCGCCGGCGACGTAGTAACTCCAGGCCGATACCAAGACGAGCGCGAATCGCAGTCGTGTCGGCAGCGTAGGAAACGGCCCTCCGCGCTCGATCCTCGACCAGCAGCGCCGGCGAGAGCCAGTATCGACGGCCAATTGTCTTCTTCAGACGGCGCGCGAATCTTGCTCCAATCCCGTAGTCGTTCACTCCGTCCTGCAGCGTCTTCGAGGGCATCGGCCCCTCGCGTTTGACTGTCGTTCACATTTCGCGCCGATTGTGTCGCGACGTTCACACGACTTTGCATCGGATGTGGATTTAACCTATACGACATCAGACTTGCACTATATTCAAAGGCGGAGGTAGTGATGAAACTCATCGATGTCGTTGCAGCCGTCCTCGTCGTCGTCGGCGCGCTGAACTGGGGATTGGTCGCTGTCGCGCGTGTCGACCTCGTCGCGGCGCTCTTTGGCCTGTCCTTCGGCGAGGTCTCCGCATTGACCGCCATCGTCTACGGGCTGGTCGGTGTCGCGGGTCTGTACCAGGCGTTCTTCTGGAAACGCGTACAGAGCCGGTGGATGCAGCCGGCCAGCCACCACGCGTGATTCGGCAATCAATCAATCGTTTTCAAGGAGTGCACATGAAGACCATGCTTACGTTCACCTCACTCGCGCTCGTTGGGATGCTGACGGCGGCGCCGGCGCGTGCGCAGCAGACCAGGAACATCGTTGACACCGCCGTCGCGGCGGGGTCGTTCACGACGCTCGTCAAGGCGCTGAAAGCGGCCAATCTCGTCGCCACGCTCGAGGGGCCGGGCCCGTTCACCGTATTCGCGCCGACCGACGAGGCATTCGCGAAGCTGCCCGCCGGCACGCTGGAGAGCCTGCTCAAGCTGGAAAACAAGGACAAGCTGCGCCGGATCCTCACGTATCACGTCGTGGCTGGCGAGCTGCGTGCGGCTGATGTCGTGAAGCTGCAGTCGGAGAAGGCGGTGAGCGGCGACACGATCACCGTCAAGGTCAGGGACGGCAAGGTGCACGTGGACGACGCCAACGTGACCAAGACCGACATTCAGGCGAGCAATGGCGTCATCCACGTCATCGACACCGTCATCATCCCGGCGGGCCTCTGAGCGTCCCGGGACACATGGAGAAGATCATGAAGAGAATAATGTCAGTCAGCGTGCCGGTCGCCGCTCTGGTGGTGGCGTTCTTGGCGGGGGATGCCCGTGCGCAGTCGAATCCGTGGTCGGTGTCGTTCGACCTGGGCGCACAGGTGGCGCTGAACGGCGACGTCCACGGAGGCGGATCGGGCACCGTGCTCGGTCTGCCGACGCAGGTCCAGGCGCGGTCGTACCAGGACATCTACGGCAGCGGTTTCCAGTGGGCCGCGGGCCTGGCTTACCGCGTGGGGGAAGCTGAGAGATCCGTGTGCAGGGCAGCTACACGACCAATCCGGCTGACCGTCTGCAGGTCGGTACGGTTGCGGGCTTGCCGCTGTTCGCGAAGTTTGACGACTACAAGGCGTTCGGCATGGACTTCGGCTATCGGCGGTACGTCGGCACCGCATTGGTACGCCCCTACGTCGGCGCCAGCGGCGGATTCGTGCGGCTCGACAAGATCCAGAGCGAATTCAGCGTGCCGGCGGCCGACGTGGTCTTGTCGAACGTGAACATGTACGACACCTCGGTGGTTCCGGGGGTTGGCGGCGGCGGCGGCGTGCAGATCAACCTTTCCGACAGGTTGGCGGTCCAGGGCGGCGTCGAGTTCAAATGGCAGGGTGACGCCAAGGATCTCGACGGTCTGGCTGGTACTGGTCTGGAGTCGATCAATGACGACAGCCGGCGGTGGTCCATGCCGATCACCGGCGGCATCACCGTCAGGTTCTAGCAGATGCACGAGGGACACATCGGCAGCCGCCTGCTTCGCGAGCTCGAGGCAGGCGGCTGCACGGTGCCGGCGTCGGCGGAATAGGCGATCGCATTCGCGGCGCAAGCGATCGACGGTCTCTGGACGGCACAAGCCGGCGTTGTTGCCATCTGCTTGCGCTCCGCTGCGGCCTGTTGTATGATGACCGTCATATTTGGCGCCAACGCGATGAGACGACACAGTGTTCGACGAAAGGACGTCACGCACGAACGCATCGTGGAGGCCGCCGGCCGCGCGATCCGGCGCAGCGGCTACGATGGCATCGGCGTCGCCGAGATCATGAAGGAAGCCGGCCTGACGCACGGTGGCTTTTATGCCCACTTCGCCTCGCGCGAGGCGATGCTCGCCGAGGCGGCTGACCGCGCCGGGGCCGACGGCGTCGCTGCGGTCGCCCGCGTCGCCGCCGCCGCGCCGCCGAAGGAGGCGCGGGAGGCCTTGCTGAACGCGTACCTCTCCGATGCGCACGTTAAGAGCATCGAGACAGGCTGTGCGGTCGCGGCGCTCGGCTCGGAGATGCCTCGCCAGTCGCCCAAGGTGCGGCGGGCCGCGACGCGCCGCATCAAGGAGATGATCGACCTCGTGGCCCGCGAGTCGCCCGACTGGGGGAAGCGCGGCGCCCACGAGCACGCGCTCGTGACGGTGGCCACGATGGTCGGTGCGCTGGTACTCGCGCGCGCCGTCGACGACCCGCGCCTTTCTGACGCGCTGCGCGACGCGGCCCTGAAGCACCTCACCCACACCAGCGACTGATGTCGCCCGGCAACCTTCGCGGCCCCCGTTGGTTTCGTTCTAAAATATGATAACCATCATACAACGAGGACTTGAACGGCAGCACGCCAGGAAGGAAGGACACGATGGAAAGCAGGATCGCGCTCGTGACAGGAGCGTCGTCAGGAATCGGCGAGGCGACCGCGCACCGGCTCTCGACGGCTGGCTACAAGGTTTACGGCACCAGCCGACG
The DNA here is from genome assembly GCA_963738315.1 of Vicinamibacterales bacterium. GTDB lineage: Bacteria > Acidobacteriota > Vicinamibacteria > Vicinamibacterales > JAMQPK01 > JAMQPK01. The sequence continues at coordinate 62,348 of CAVTVT010000002.1, forward strand.
AGGAGCCCGGGCAGGTCAGCGGTCGTTCGAGATGTTGGCTCTCGACGTGACGAGCGACGCCTCCGTGGACGCTGCCATCAATGAATTGATGCGGTTGGAGGGGCGCATCGATCTCCTCGTCAACAATGCGGGCTTCGGTGTCGCCCCCGCCGGAGCGGAAGAGAGCTCCCTCGACCAGGCGAGGTCGATCTTCGAGACGAACTTCTTCGGGGTGGTCCGGACGACACGTGCCGTTGTGCCCCACATGCGGCGCCAAGGGAACGGCCGCATCATCAACATCGGCTCCGTGCTCGGGTTCCTGCCGATGCCGTACGGCGCACTCTATGCCGCTACCAAGCATGCGATCGAAGGCTATTCGGAGTCGCTCGACCACGAGCTCCGCACGTGGGGCATCCGGGTCTCGGTGATCGAGCCCGCATACATCAAGACCCGGTTCGACGCGAACTTCATGCAGCCCGACTCCAAGCTCGACGAATATCGAGAGGTACGCGCGGCCATGTCCGGGACCCTGGCCCAGGTGATGGCAGCGGCCGATCCGCCCGGCGTCGTCGCGGATGTCGTGCTGAGAGCGGCGAGTGCGGCTCGGCCGAAACTGCGATATACGGCCGGCGGGCTCGCGAACCGCCTGCGGTTGCTGCGTCGATTTGCGCCCGCCGGTGTCCTGGATGCCGGGATTCGAAGGGATCTGCACCTGGACGCACGCATGACCTCGGCGTCTCGCGCGCTGGCCTTCGAAAAGTGACCACGAGGCGGCATCGATGAAGGCATTCATCCTCGATCGTTACGGAAGCGCCGATCGCGTGCGGGCCGGGGACGTGCCAGACCCCGAGCCAGGAGAGGACGAAGTTCTCGTCCAGATTCACGCGGCAGGCGTCAACCTGCTGGATTCCAAACTCAGAAACGGCGAGTTCAAGCTCATTCTGCCCTATCGGCTGCCGCTCATTCTGGGCCATGACGTGGCCGGCGTCGTGATTCGCGTCGGATCTCGCGTGCGGCGATTCAAGTCAGGCGACGAGGTCTATGCGCGGCCGGCGGACGGGCGAATCGGCGCCTTCGCGGAATACATTGCGATCGAGGAAAAGGACGTGGCGCTCAAGCCGAGGGCGCTGACGATGGTAGAGGCCGCTTCCATCCCGCTGGTCGGCTTGACCGCCTGGCAGTCGCTGATCGAGCGAGCGAACCTCGAGAAAGGACAGAAAGTCCTCATCCACGCGGGCTCGGGTGGTGTGGGCACATTTGCCATTCAGCTGGCGAAACATGTCGGCGCGACGGTGGCGACGACCACGAGCACGGCCAACGTGGAGCTCGTCAGAAGCCTCGGGGCAGACGTCGTGATCGATTACAAGAAGCAGGATTTCGCGCGCATCCTCCGTGACTACGACGTCGTGCTGAACAGCCTGGACAAGGCGACGCTCGAGAAGTCTCTGCGCGTGCTCAGGCCTGGCGGGCAGCTGATTTCGATCTCAGGACCGCCTGATGCCGCCTTTGCGCGAAGCATCGGCGGGTCGTGGGTGTTGAGAACCATCACGGGCTTCTTGAGCTACGGCATTCGCTGAAAGCCAGGCGCCGCCAGGCACACTACTCGTTTCTCTTCATGAGGGCGAACGGCGACCAGTTGTCCGAGATCACCTCGCTCATCGACGATGGCATCATCCGCCCGGTCGTGGATCGGGTCTTTCCCTTCTCGTCGACAAAGGAAGCCATGGCCTACGTCGAGGCTGGCCGCGCAAAGGGCAAGGTCGTCGTCTCGCTGAGGTGAAACGACAGGAGAACATTGCGTCCTCGCGAACTCTCAAGCGCCTCGAGCCGATCGAGCGGACTCCAGCGCAGCTTCGTCCTTGAGAAGCGCGTCGGCGCGCGCAGGGTCCCCACTGATACGCACGACCGTTTGTCCCGGGACGCCTGCAACCGGCGGCAGCACGACCACCAGGTCCGCGTGCGGATTGCCGTTCTTCTCCTGGTAATAATCCTGCCGAAAGCCCTTTCCAACAGCGGACGCCATCGGCTTGAAGGCGTTGCTCATCGCCGCGGCTCGTAGTCTATGCCTGGTTGTTGGGCTACAATCGGAAACCTTTCCTGGCGGGGAGAGACACGGCGAAGGAGGCCATTCGAATGCGAACGTTTGTGCTCGCGTGCGCGGCGTTGGTGCTGGCTCGCCCCGAGGCGGCCGCCGCCCAGGCCTGTCGAGCGGTCCCTCACCAGCAGCTGGAGGCGCTGCTGCCGACGCTGCCCGGCTTCGCCCGGCAGACGCCTCACGGTGAGACCGACAATCAGGAAGCCGTGTCGCGGACGACGGTCGATTACGAAGAGCCCCGCGGAGCCGGGACGATCAGCGTGGAGCTGATGGACTCGTGCCGCAATCCCAATATGTTGTCCCAGGTGCGCGAGTACTTGAAGACCGGCCCGCCCCCGACCAGGGGCACGGTGTTTCGGTCGGTCCCCGTTCGAGGGTTTCCTGCGTACGAGGAGTGGACGGCCGAGTCGCAGCACACCGAGATTCACATCCTGGTGGCGGATCGCTTCATGGTGAAGGTCACCGGAGATCTCGTCGATGTACAGCCGGTGCGCAACGCGGCGCAGTCGATCGACCTGCCGAAGCTGGCGACGCTCCGCTGAGCGTCCACGCACCTGGACTGGCACGTGGCGCAGGGCGCGATCGGGTATTCGCGCCCGCGCGCGCAGACCGGATTCAGCCATGAGCCGTTGACCGCTTCAGGGGTGCACGACCGACAATTCGAGGAATGTCTCGAACGGGTCGAAGTCCCGGTCGCGATGCAGAAGGGAATGGCCCTCTCTGATGCAGAACGTCGCGATCAGGCAATCAATCGTCTTGCGAACGGTTCGGCCCCGGTTTCGCAACGTGCGGTAGTTGCGGGCGGCCTCGCGGGCCAAACCGACGCCCCCGGTTGCGAACATTTCGAATCTCGGCAGAAGCTCCTCGACCTCTTTGGCGGTCACGTCGTCGCTGAGGCCTTGCAGCACTTCGCAGAAGATCACGTCCGTCAGGGCGAGACGTTGCTGGTCCAGTTGCTGATCCAGCCAGTCGGTCTGGGCATTCTGCGCACCCTGCAGGTAGTCGACCCAGACGGTTGTGTCGACGACGACCACTGACTATCGGGCGACTCGCGCCTGGCGCGACGCGTTGAGCTCACCCTTCCAGGGCACTGTGCCGCGCAGCCGGCGTATCGCGGTCTGGCCGCGGGTCTGAATCAACAGACGGAGCGCTTCCTCGACCACGGCGCGCTTGGTTCGTGCGCCGCTGCTTCGCATCGCCTGTCGCATCAGCCGGTCGTCAATCACGATGTTTGTCCGCATGGTTCAGCCTGCCAATGTGTAATGGTGGCAGAATCATGTGTATCCGTCAAACAGGCCGCCTTGAGATGTTGAAGCAGATGGCGGCGCCGGCATAGGTGGAGCCTCGTTCGGGTCCGACCCGTCGCGTCCACCTCAGCCCCGCCGTGCCGCCTCGATGGTCGCGATGTCGATCTTCTTCATCGGCATCATCGCCTCGAAGGCGCGCTGCGCCTCACCGCCGCCAGCGGCGAGCGCGTCGGTCAGCGCGCGCGGCGTAATCTGCCAGGAGAGGCCCCAACGGTCCCTGCACCACCCGCACTGGCTTTCTGCGCCGCCATTGCCGACGATGGCGTTCCAATAGCGATCCGTCTCTTCCTGAGTGTCTGTCGCGATCTGGAATGAAAACGCTTCGCTGTGCGTGAATTCCGGCCCCCCGTTGAGACCGAGACACGGAATGCCGAGGACGGTGAACTCCACCGTCAGGACATCGCCCTTCTTGCCGCCGGGATAGTCGCCGGGCGCTTTATGAACAGCCGTCACTTTACTGTCTGGAAAGGTGGCAGCGTAGAAGCGCGCGGCCTCTTGCGCGTCCTTGTCGAACCAGAGGCAGATCGTGTTCTTGGGCTTCATGGTCGTGTGCTCCTGGAGTTCTGACGCCAAAGCCGTGCCATCGGCGTCCGGATTGGCGCCTGCGAGATGGGCGCAACGGCGGCGCCTCTCCCGTCGCGAGTGTCAGACGCCGGACAGCTCCCGACGGACCAGGTGCGGGTGACGATCGAACTCGTAGCGCACGCGCCGCTCAATCGCCTGCCCGGCCCCAAAACAGCAGCCGACCATCTCGCCGGCGGCGCTGACCATCATGCCCACCCAGGCCAGCGGCACGGTGCCGAGCGGCAGCGAGTGGCGCCGCCGGAGGTTCCGCCAATTCTGACGCAGCCGCCGATGGCGCACCATCGGAATGAGCGGCGTCGCGCACGCGACGCAGAGCCGCCGGAGCGGCGACCAGCCGCTCGCGCGGGCGGCCCCGAAGACCCGGCCGCTGAGATATTTCACGGCGAAGAACGACGAGAGACGCTCGAAGTTCAGGTGCGACACCTCCGCGTTCGATTCCAGATACAACTGATGTCCCTTTCGGCGAAGGTCCTGATGGATGAGCGTCTCGGTCTCCATCAACGTGTCCAGCCGTTCGCCGTAATCCAGGAGCAGGTCACGCTTGTAGCTGCTGTTGTTGCCCGGGATCCGTTCCACGACGCGCGATTCGGTGGGCGCCAGGGTACTCGCCGAAGCCCATCAGGGCGTCGGCCCAGGCCACGGTGCTGCGTGGGTGGTTGGGATTCCGGATGACGGACCCCACCGCCGCCCAGCCGCTCGCATGCGCTGTCATGTGCGCTTCGGCCCATCCCGGGGTGGGATACGCGTGATCCTCGGCCAGTGCGACGATCGCCGCTCTGGCTGCCCGAATCCCGCTCGCATTCGCCGACCCGATCGACCGCAATGGCCCCACCTCGACGGTTCGCACGCTCTCGAACCCTTCGACGTCGCACGGGTCGAGCCCGAGCCGCTCCGCCGATGGCGCGACGATGACCAGCTCGAGGCGATCGCGCACGGTCTGGGCCTGGAGGTGGCGCACGGTGGTGCGAATGGTCTCGTAGCCGTCGGCCGTCGCCAGAATGATCGACATCGCCGGCTTCAGCGGCTTCTCGTGCTGTGGCATCTCGACGCTCCCTCTACTCCGCGGTGTACGGCTCTAGCTGAATTCGTGCGACGCCGACGCGATCGTCGGGGAGGCCGCCTGACGATAGAAATCGACCACCCGCCCGATGCGCTGCTGAAGCGTGAAACGATCCTCGAACCGCTCTCGAGCGCGCGCGCCCATCACGGCTGCGGTCTCCCGATCGTCCAGGAGCCGACCGATCGCGGCGCTGAGATCGCGCGGCGATGCACGCGGCACGAGCACGGCGTCCCAGCCATCCCGGACGACCTCGCGCACCGGCTCGATGTCCGACGCGACGATCGGGACCGCCAGCGCCATCGCCTCGAGAAGCGCGCCGGGAAGACCCTCGTACAGCGACGGAAAGACGAAGAGGTCGGCCGCCGCCAGTATCTCGGGGACATCGTCGCGATGACCGAGAAACCGCACGCGATCACCCAGTTGGAGGCGCCGGGTCAGCGCGCCGAGCTCCGGGCTCGTGTCTCCGTCGCGGCCCGCGATCAGCAGGACGACGTGCGGCCGCGTCGCGGCGAGCAGCCCGAGCGCCTCGAGCAGATAGCACTGACCCTTCTGGTAGTCCTGGCGGCCGACCGTGACCAGCGCTTCGCAGCTCTCGGTGAGCCCGAGCCGCGCGCGCGCAAGCCGCCGTCGCTCGGCGCCCGGCACGCCCAGGCGAACCGCGTCACGGCTTTCCTCGATAACGGTTACCGCGCCAGGCTCGAGGCGAAGGTCTCTCACCGCCGACGCCTTGACGGCCTGTGAGTTCGCATACACGTGATCGGTGAGGTGCCGCGCCGTCACACCGTCGAGCCACTGAGCCATCCGCAGGGTCAGCGCGTTCACGCGAGGATCGCCGCGGCGGATTCGGTCATAGTCGGTGTTCACCAGCCGCGTCACGACCCGTGCCGCGGTGCCAGCGGCCGCCAGGCGTCCCGCGAGGTCGGCATGGAACAGAACCGTGTGCACGACGTCGGGCTGCGTCGCGCGGATGATGCGGCGCAAAGCGATGACGCGCGCAATCCATCCCGACGCGCGCAATACCCGAATGTCGAAGCCCTGCTTCTGCAGCTCCTCTTGAACCCCCTGCTCGCGAGAACGCAGGCTGACGACGGTCGTGGCCACACCGCAGCGGCGCAGCTCGGGCAGTTCCTCGGCCAGATCCCGCTCGGCGCCGCCCGTCCCGAGACTATCGATAACGAAAAGGATCTTGAGATGGTCCATGGGCTAGCCTTCGACGCCGGTCCGCGAGCGTTCCCTGACGACCATGCGGATGCCGTTCTTCGGCCGCAGTGTCATCTTGGGCTCGAGCACGATCGATTGCCCCGGCACGGGCTCGAGCCGGCATCGCGCCGCAATCGCCGCGAGCACCAGCACGCCTTCCATCTTCGCGTAGTGCTCGCCGATGCACAGACGCGAGCCGCCGCCAAACGGAAAATACGCGAGCGGCGGCCGTTCCTTCCTCGCCTTTTCGGTGAAGCGATCCGGATCGAAGCGTTCGGGATCGGGGAAATACCGCGGATTCCGATGCAGCACGTACGGAGACAGGTACAGTTTCGCGCCTTCGGGGATCGCTACGCCGCTGGGAAGCACGTCATCCTGCCGCGCGATGCGGATGAACACCCACGTGGGAGGGTAGAGCCGCATCGATTCGGCGAACACCTGGCCCACGTAAGGCAGATTCGGCAGATCCCCCGCCGATGGACTGCGGGCGCCAAGAGCGCGGTCGACCTCCTCCAGCATGCGCGCTTCGACAGCCGGATGCGTCGCCAGCAGGTACGAGCTCCACGCGAGCGCTTCGGCGGTCGTTTCGAATCCGGTAATGAAGAGGGTCACGGCTTCGTCGCGGACCTGCTCGTCCGTCATCCCGCTGCCATCGTCGTACCTGGCGCGCATGAGGAGAGAGAGCATGTCGTCCCCGCCGGGGCTGCCGGCGCGCCGGGCGCCAATCGACCGATACACGACCGCGTCGATCAGCCGCATCGCCTCGCGGTAGGCGCGGCCGATGCGCGTGGGCATCCACTCCGGGAGCGGCGAGAAGAACACGTGCTCCATGTAGCGCCGGCGAACCGCGATGGCCCGGGTCAGCTCCGCGACCTCGTCATCGGCATCCGATCCGAGCACGCTCTTGACGATGTTCCGCTGCAGGAGCCGCGTCATCTCGCCGCGGATCTCGATCTCGAGGCCATCCGACCATCGCGCCAGACATTCGCGCGCCCCCTGGGCGATGTTCGTCGCGAACGATTCCACCGTCTTGCGATAGAAGACCGGCTGCATCATCCGACGCTGGCGGAGATGCGAATTCCCGACGCTCGTGAGAAGGCCGGATCCGGACAACTTGCGTCCCTTGTCGCTGATCAGCCGCGGCGTCTTCACATAGCCGTCCGCGTTCACCACCAGCACGTGTCTGACGTCTTCAGGATCGTTCAGCAGGAACGTCGGCTCTCCGATGTGCAGCTTGACGATGGGACCGTAGCGGGCGGCCGAGCGCGAGAGAAATCCCAGCTTGTCGTACAGGAAGGTCGGCAGATGGCCGACGACCGGCAGCGCCGGCGGGCCCGCCGCGGAAGCCGCGCGCATCTCAGACCATCTCTTCCTGCGGAACGGGCAAGGCTTGCCGTCCGCGCAATGCGTCCACCAGTCCGAGATAGCGATCGAGATACCGGCGCCTGGTGTAGAACTGCTCGAAGCCCGTTCTCGCCCGTCGCGCCAAACGGCGCGTCCACCAGTCGTCCGTCGTCAGCCTCACGAGAATGGCTTTGAGCTCGTCGAGCGTGCGATATGCCGCGCCGCCGCCGGTTCGGTCGATCGCCTCGCGGCTTCCACCCGCGTCCCGCACCACCGCCGGCGTGCCGCAGGCCATGGCCTCGAGCACGGTGAGCGGAAAGACCTCGGGCGCCAGCGACGGAAGAATGAACGCCGTGGCATCTCGGTAGTGTTCGACGAGATCGGCCGGCCGCCGGTATCCGAAGAATCGAATGTTGCCGGCAGCCGCGTGACGCGCCTGCAATCCGGCAAGCAAGTCGCCGTCGCCAACCACGTCGAGATCGAACTCCTTCCAGGCGCTGAACGCCTCGACGAGTTCCGCGATGCCCTTCGACGCGGTGACCCGCCCCACGAAGAGAAAGCGCGGCCGGACGCCGGCGCGGGGACGATCCGGCGGGGGCCCGGGATCGAGATCGGAGAAGGTCGGCATGACGTGAATCGGCGCATGCGGTGCGAGCTCCCGGTGCCGGTCGGCCGTGAACTGGCTCGGACAGAGCAGCGCGTCGGCGGCCCGCAGACTGCGGTCGATCAGGCTGGTGTAGCGCCAGAGCTGCGGTGGTATTCCGGATCGCAGGCAGCAGCGGACGCACTGCGGTCCGTCACAGGCCTTCTCGCGGTTCTTCCAGAAGATGTGCGTCGGGCACAGCAGCCAGTGCTCGTGAATCGTGTACAGCGTCACCGGCGCCCGGCTCATCGCGACGAGACCCGGCCCGCCGATGAGCGAGATGTTGTGCAGGTTGACGACGTCGAAGCCGCGGCCGAGGATGGCGCCGAGCGGCGACGCTTTGAGGCCGGGCCGGCCGATCTGATGCGTCACCAGCGGAGAGAGCACGCCGAACGGGCTGCGCAGCCGGTGCACCAGCACGCCGTCGTCGGAGGCCTCCGGCGCCGGCGGCCCGACGGCGCGGAGGCGGTAGGCGTCCTCGCAGTGCACGACCTCGACGTGGTGGCCGTCCGCCACGAGCGCGCGCGAAAGTGCGCGCACGAATATCGCGTCGCCGCCGAAATGAAAGGGCGGGTAGAACGTCGTGAGCATGCAGAAGCGCATCGCCTGGTCCGCGGGTGAACGGAAGAAGCAATCCCAGCGCCGCCGGGGCACACGGCGCCGGCGGCCGGGAATCGTGTGAAGTCCGCCTGTTTCCGGGGGCCCGGCACATTCCGCGGCCGAGTGGCATCACGATGTCACTTGTCAAGCAGAAGATAGGCGCGGAAAACAGAGAGGTTCAGCGGCAGCCGCGACATCAAGCGCTGCTCGTGCCGCTCAGCCCTTCGTCTCTGAACAGGAGAATCAGTCCGGCCGAGACGAGCAGCGTGACCGCCACGAACCACATTCCGCCTTGAATGCTGCCGGTCCGCTTGATGATCGCCCCGATTGCGTATGGACCGACGAAGCCGCCGATATTTCCCAGCGCATTGATCGCGGCAATGCCGGCAGCTGCGGAGTATCCGGTCAGGAAAGCGCTGGGCAGGGCCCAGAACGGTCCGAATACGCTGTACACACACGAGGCGACGACACACCAGAGCAGCAGCGACAGCGGGAGAGACGCAGGCGCCAGGACGGCGAGGAGTCCGAAGGCCGCCGACGCGATGAGGAGAGGAACAGCGGTGTGGTAGCGGCGTTCCAGCGTCGCGTCCGAGCTTCGTGCGACGAGAAGCATGATGGCCAGCGCCGCGAGATACGGGATCATCACCAGCAGTCCGGTGGTCGTGTTCGAGGATTCGCCGGGCAGGTCTTTCAGGAACTGCGGCATCCAGAACGTCACGGCCCAGAACGCGATCAACAAGGTGAAGTACGCCGCCGTCAGGTGCCAGAGACGCCGGTCCTTCAACACAGGACGTGGTGCGAGGTCACGCGACGCGATCTTCCGCGTTTCCTCGGCCGCCAGTTCTCCGGTGAGCCACTGCCGTTCCTCAGCACTCAGAAACGCAGCCTCCGCGGGGCGGCTCGGCAGGAACAGAAAGGTCAGAATCCCGCCGGCAATCGCGGGCAACCCCTCCAGAATCAGCAGCCACCTCCAGCTCGCCACTCCGAACCAGTGGACGTGATCGAGGATGAGCCCGGACATCGGCGCGCCGGCGATGTTGGCGACGGCGTTCGCGGTCATGAACAGCGCGATCGTATGGCCCAGGTCGCGCTGGCGGAACCAGCTCGTCAGATACAGGAGGATCCCCGGGAAATATCCGGCCTCGGCGACGCCCAGGAGAAACCGCGCGACGTACAGATGCGTCGCTGACTGCACGAGGCCCGTCAGCATCGCCACCAGCCCCCAGCTGACCAGGATGCGGGCAATCCACGGCCGTGCGCCGATTCTGAACATCAGCAGATTGCTTGGGACCTCGAACAGGACGTACCCCGGAAAGAACATCGCGGCGATGAACCCGTACTGCCGGCTGTCGATGCCCAGCTCCGCGTTCATCGTGAGCGCCGCAAACGCGATATTGTTCCGGTCCAGCGCGGCGATGATGAAGAGCAGGAAGACGAACGGGAGGATCCGAGTCCGCACCTTGCGGGTCGTCCGCGCCTCGACGCCGCTCGTCACCAGGGCATTCTATCCACGATGGGCGCGTGTGATCCGGCCCGGATCAGCGGTAGCCGAACACCGGCGGGAACATGACGACCACCAGCGCCGCCCATGCGGCGTACACGGGCAGATAGGCGATCTGCCATGCCTCGAGGGCGTCGAACGAGGCCCGGCGGCCGAGGAACCGCGCATACAGCCACGCCGTCCAGGCGAGATTGACGAGCAGGATGAGATTCTCGCCGAGGGCCGCCACCCGGTTGGGCGTGAAGCCGAACTCGGAGATGCGCGCGGCAATCGCGGCGAGCGCCACGCCATCGACCACGAGCGCGCTGACCACGAGGAGCGCCTGCAGGCCGTCGAAGAAATCCGGCGGTGCCTGCGGATCGCGCGCGGAGGCGGCGTAGAGCACCAGCCCGACGACCAGCACCAGGAGCAGGTCGAAGCCGATCAGGACGTTCCGCTGCACGTTCAGCGGGTTTCCGGTCCAGGCCATGGTCGCCAGGAACACCAGCATGAGCGCGGTGAACAGCGGCGTGAAGAGCCTGGTCAGCACCGGCGCCATGTTCTCGATGACGCTCTGCTTCGCCTCCACGAGCCACGATCCGATGATGACAGCACCGGCCATGCCGCACGGGATCAGCCAGTTCCCGATGAACCAGTCGGGCTTGGTCCCGATCGACAGGAACAACATCGCGGTGAAGCCGGTGAGGACGCCTCCGCCGAGCGCGATGAGCACGTAGTAGATCGCCAGCTCGCCCGAGAACCGCACGAAGTTCATGCGTCCGCCATCGGCGAACCAGCGGCCCCTGACGTATGCGAAGCCAATGGCCAGCCAGAGCGCGATTGGCAGATGGAGAATGGTCAGCACCTCAGTGTCGCTGCGGCAGCACCCGCTGGCGTCCTCGGGAAACGGGAAGACGTTCGCGAGCACGGCCCCGGCGGCGAAAGGCGCGGCGAGCCGGAGAACGCCCGCCGCGCCCCAGCCACGCTTCCAGATGAAATAGATTGCGAGCAGCGGCAGCACGAACAGACTGGCGTTGCGGAAGTAGAACGCCTGCGCGGTCTCGACCCGGAGACCGAAGAGCGCCGGCACCTTGACGGCCAGCGCTGCGGCGACGGCGAGGCACAGGACGATGAGGATCTCGCGGCGTCCGCTGTCGGCCGGCGTTGCGGCGTCGGGCGTCATGACCAGCTGCTTCCACAGCCGCTCGGAGTGCGCGCGGGCGAACTCGCGTGAGAGCGCATCCAGACTGCCCATTCGCTTGACCGCAACCAGGAACGCTTCGTCTGCTGACAGACCAGACTCGATGAGCGACGCCAGCTGGTCGCGCAGATGCCCCTCGAGCTCCTCCACGTCCGGCCCGTGCATGGCCTGCCGGCGCCGCAGGTAGGTGCGCCACTGGGCGATCTGCTCCTCGAGCGGTTGATCGGGAAAGGTCGTCATACCGTGCACGCCACCATCCAGATTCCCCGCAGAGTCCCGTCCACGACCTTCCACTGCTCCCGCTGCGCGGCGAGCTGCGCCCGGCCTTCTTTCGTGATCCGGTAGTACTTGCGCCTGCGCCCGTTCTCGGACGCGGCCCACTTCGCCGCGACCAGACCCTGGCGCTCGAGGCGGTGCAGCACGGGATAGAGCATGCCGTCGGTCCACTGCAGGTGCCCGCCCGACAGCTCGGTCACGCGCTTGATGATGGCGTAGCCGTAGCTGTCGCCCTCGGCAAGGATGGCGAGCACCAGCGGCGTGGCAGAGGCCGCCACCAGGTCCTTCCCCATGTCCATACGTAGAAGACTTATACATTGATGTGCTATGTATGTCAATCGACGATAATCTGCCATCCAGCAACCCGGGACACCTGGCGTCAGGAGGGACAGTGGGACTGCGCACGCTCGCCATCGGCACCGCGCTGGCCGCCGCGGCCGGCTTCGTGATCACCTCGGCGCAGACGGCTCCGGATACGGTCGACGGCCTCGTCTCGGCCGCCAAGATCGCCGCCGGCACCGACTGGCCCGGCACCTTCGCGCGTCTCTGCATTCCCGCGCCCCCGCCCGGCGCGGCGGCCGCACGGGGCAGGGGCGCCCGGGGAAACGCGGGCCGGGGCAGCCCCGGTGCGGCTGCCACACCGCCCCGGGAGAGGTGGCACGTCGAGCCCGCGAAGGTCGCGGACAACTTCTATTTCATCGGCGAAAAAGACCACAACGCCTGGGCGCTCGCCGGCAGCCAGGGGATCATCGTGATCGAGGCGCTCTATCACTACGCCACCGCCGATGAAGTGATGGGCGGCCTGAAGACGCTCGGCCTCAACAGCAACAACGTGAAGTACGCGGTGATGTCGCACGCGCATGGCGACCACGACGGCGGCGCCGCCTTCCTGCAGGATTCCATCCCCGGAGTGCGCCTCGTCTACGGCGCCGAGGATTGGGCAGCGGTCGACGCGTCGACCAATCGCCCCGGCGGCAAGCCGAAGCACGACATGGTCGGCACCGACGGCATGACCTTGTCGGTCGGCGACGCCTCGCTGCAGATCGTCACGATGCCGGGACATACCCCGGGAACGCTCTCGTATCTGTTTGAAATACGGGACAACGGCAAGCCGCTCGGCGTTGCCTACGTCGGGGGGACCGCGATTCCGTTCAACGGCACGCCGGCCTATTACGACGGATATCTCGCCTCATCGCGAAAATTCGCCAGGGCCGCCGCCGACTACGGCGCCACGGTGCTGCTGTCGAACCACACGGAATTCGACAACGGGTACTACAAGGCTCACACGGCCGCGGATCGGAAGAAGCCCGGCGAACCGAATCCCTTCGATGTCGGCCGAGACGCTGTCGCGCGCTATTTCACGGTCGTGCAGGACTGTGTCACGGCCGCAAAAATGCGCGCCGCCAGGATGTGAGGGCACCGGCGCAAGCCTCCAGCGCGGAGCTCAATCTTCTCTGAGCGCGCCGACCGGATCGATCCGCGCCGCACGCAGCGCGGGAATCAACGCCGCGGAGGTGCACGCCGCCACGGTCCAGAAGAGTCCCGCGCCGTACGCGAGCGGATCGAAGAGCCGTACACTCGACCCTATCAGCGCTGCCGCAGGGGTCACCAGAAGCAGGGCGCCGAGCGCGGCAGTGAGGCTGCCGCCGAGAAGCAGCCCGATGCCGACCGGACGAGCCGACTGCGCGAGCACGAGCGCGGCAATGCCGCGGCGGGTTGCGCCCAGCGCCATCCGCACGCCAATCTCCCTGGTGCGCTGCTCGACGAGATAGGACAGCACGCCAAACAGCCCCGACAACGTCAACAGAAGCGCCAGCGCTCCGAGCACGAGCGTCAGCCAGAACGGAATGCTCAGAATATAGGCTTCCATGCGCGCGACGGTGCGCAGCATCGAGACCTCGGCCATGTTCGGATCCACCGCCGTCAAGCGATCCACGATGGCCTGCTTCACGCGCTCCGGATCGCCGTGGACGCGCATCGTGAGCGAGGTTCCGGCTGCGTCGGCGCCGGTCGGCAGATAGATGCCGGCCAGCCGCAACCTCACACCACCCATCCGAAACCCTGCCACGTCCCGGGCGATGCCGACGACCGAAAAGCTGCGAGAGAGCGCCTGCGAGGCATCGGGAGGATCGGTTCCTCTTTCGGGGCGGGTCGCGACGCGCGGATCTGACTCGAGCCGCAGGACCTGCCCGACGGGATCCAGGCCCGGCCAGAGCTGGCGTGCGATGCCCTCGGACACAATCGCGACCGCAGCGCTCGGGGTCCGTTCGCCCGGCGCGAAACCGCGTCCGCGCACGATATCGACGCCCAGGACGCGAAGTACTCCGGCGAGGCGAGCTCGTAGGTGACACTCGACTTGCCGCTCGCGCCCGCTGCAAGGGCCGGGCGCCCCCCAAGCCCCTCGATGCCCCCAGGCCAGGAGGCGGCGACCGAGTCCACCGACGGGTCGCTTCTCACCGCTCCAAGGATGGTCGCGCGTCTCTGCTCGTTCAGGATGTCCACTCTGAGCGTGTCCAACGTGCGGATGCCGGGATCCACCGTGGCCGATTGCCACGAGCTGCGCAGGAAGATGGCAGCGCAGATGAGGAGCAGCACGGATCCGGTCACCTGCAGCGCGATGAGCGCGTTCCGGGCCCGGCCCGGACGCGCATCACGCACCACCTCGCCGCGGATGGCCCGCACCAGCTCCACGCGCGTGGCCTGAAGCGCCGGCGCGAGCGCGAAGAACATCGTCGAAGCCATTGCACCGGCCATCAGGAACAAGGCGACGCGCCAGTCTGGCCGGGGCGCGGAGATCCTGAGGTGTCCGATCTCCGGCGGGAAGGTGCTCGTCACCGCGTAGACGATGCCCGAGAGCACGAGGCGTGAGATGCCGAAGGCCAGCGCCGCGGAGACCAGCGCCAGCGGGAGACTTTCGGTGAGCAGCTGCCGGATGACGCGGCGCCGCGAGGCGCCGACGGCCATGCGGATACCGATCTCGCGCTGGCGTGCGATCCCGCGGGCGAGCAGCAGGTTGGCGACGTTCGCGCAGCCGATGATGAGAATGAGGCCGAACGCGAAGAGGAGCGGCACGAACGCCACCATGGCCTCGGCCGGCTGTGGGATCGTGCCCCGCCTCGGTTCGAGCACGAGCGCCGCGGCGGGTCGATCGCCGGACCGGCCTTGGGCACGCCGCGAGTCCCAGACACGCAGCTGCGCGCCCGCCTCGCCGGGGAGCAGGCCCGGCTTCAGCCGGCCGACGACATGAAGAGCCACGGCGTCTTCGCCGCCCGGAGGCGCGGACTGAAACGCGCCAAGCAGCGAGACCGGAGCCCAGAAATCCGGAGCGGCGACGAGCTCCAGTCCGCGAAACCCCTCCGGCGTCACGCCCACCACGCGGAACAACGTGTCGTTCACCCGCACCGTGCGGTCGATCACGCCGGGATCGCTCGCAAAATGCAGCGACCACGTCCGGTGGCTGAGCACGATCACCGCCGGGCGGCCAGGTTCGTCGTCCGAAGGGGCGAGCGTGCGTCCACGCTCGGCGGCGACGCCGAGAACGTGGAAGAAATTGCCGGTGACGAGGTAGCCTTCCATCCTGCGGCCCTCGATCCAGACATGGGTCTGCGGCGTCGTGGCGAACGCGTCGGAGAACACGGTGGTCTCGCGGAGGAGGGTTTCGTACTGCGGCCGGGTGAAGGTCGCTGGTGCCGCATCGGCCGATGGCTGGCGTTCGACGGCGAACAGCTCGTTCGGATTACGTACCTCGTCCACGCGGAAGATGAACGCGTTGAGAATGGTGGCGACCACTGCCACCAGCCCAAGACCGAGCCCCACGGTCGCCACGATTGTCAGGACGACCAGCGGCGCCCGGCGGAACAGGCGCCAGGTGAAATGAATGTCTTTGAGCGAGCTGTCGAGATGGAACCGCAGCTTCTCGAGCTGTTCGTGGCGGGCCTTCATCAAGTTGTCACGGGAGGAGACGTAGCTCGCCGGCGAAAAGTTCATCAGGGCCCGGGGCCGTTACCAACCGAGCCTGACTGCATACCACAGCGCTCCGCAGATGACGACGCCCGTGCCGACGAGCGAGCCGAGGCCGGGCGTGAAGTAGGGATAGAGCATCAGCAGCAGCCCGGCGGTCAGGTGCGGCCACCGGCCCTGCTTCTTGCCGTACACGAACAGCACGAATCCGATCCCCCCGGGAATGAGCGACACGAAGAGCCATGTGGGATCTATCGTCATACCATCCACGCCCGGCGCGGCCGGGTGATCCAGCTATATTCTGCCCCTTAAAGAACGGGCTTTGCAGGACAGGTGTTTTGTAGCAACCTCTGTCACACACACGCGCCTCTTTGCCGTCAACAGCCCGAGCCGATCGTTCACGGAAGGGCCTTGTAGGGAGGGTTCCATGAGGATGAGAGCCACTGTGCTGGCAGGCGTGACCGCCGCCATGCTGGCCGCGATGGCGGTCAGCGCCCAACAATCGGTATCGCCGGCGAATGCGGCGCTGCCAGAGATGCCGAAGCAGACCACCCGCACCGGCAAGCACGTCACCCGGGTGATCGACATGTGGCTGAAGAATCAGCCCGTCTACTACGCCCAGACCAGCGCCGCCGGGTACGAAGAAGGCAAGAAGATGGCGGCCACCAAGGCCGACTACATCACCTACGAGATGGAGCACGGTGCGCTCGACTTCCATCAGCTGCGCGAGTTCATGCGCGGTCTGGTCGAGGGCGGTCCGACGCGGACCGGCCACAAGACGCCTGCGGTCATCGTCACGCTGCCGCTGCAGGGCACGGCCGACGCCGTGCGCGCCAATGCGTGGATGATTCAGCAGGCGCTGGCGGCCGGCGTGCACGGCATTCTGCTCTGCAACGCCGAGAGTCCCGAAGCGGCCCGCCTGATGATCGAGGCCTCGCGCTATCCGTTCGCGCCGCGCGTCGAGGGGTTGGCCCAGGGCTTCCGCGGCAACGGTTCGCAAGGCTATGCCTCCACCATCTGGGGCGTGAGCGCGCAGGAGTACATGCGCATCGCGGATCCGTGGCCGCTGAACCCCGACGGCGAGCTGCTGTTCGGACTCAAGATCGAGAACCCGCGCGCCGATGCCAACGTGGAGTCGTCGGTCCGCGTGCCGGGCATCGCCTTCGCCGAATGGGGCCCTGGGGATCACGGGTTCTATCTTCTGGGCCGCCCGGGCACGTATCAGGTCGGCGGGGAGGCGGCGCCCGCGATGCAGGCGGTCCGGCGGCGCGTCCTCGATGCGACGAAAGCCGCGGGGATCAAGTTCTTGAATGCCTGCAACGAGAACAACGTGATCGATCAGCTCAAGGACGGCGTCATGATCTGCACGGGAGGCGACTCGCCGGCGGCAGACAAGGGGCGGGCGTTCACCAAGCGGACCGATCCCTGGTAGCCCACTCTGCTGCGCCTCCGCCGCGCGCACGCGCGGAGGCGCAGCATCCAGTAACATTTCGTATGGGGCCACACGACCGCAGGACCATGCCGGAGTTCGCCACCGTGATCGTCAGCTACAACACGCGCATCCCTCTAAAGGAGTGCATCGCCAGCGCCCTGCAGGAAGGGGCTGAACCTGTCGTGGTCGTCGACAACGCGTCGTCGGACGGAACGGCCGCGATGGTGCGCACCGCCTTTCCGCGCGTGCTGCTGCACGCCAATCAGACGAACCGCGGCTACGGAGCTGCGGCGAATCAGGGAATCGCGAGCTGTTCGGCGCCATACGTGATGGTGCTCAACGGGGATGCCCGCCTGGCGCCAGGAGCGCTGCGAGCGCTCGCAAGGCGTTTCGACGAGCATCCGGAGGTGGCCGTGGTGGGGCCGCGCCTGCTGAACCTCGACGGCTCCCTGCAGCCATCGTGCTACGCCTTTCCCGGTTCATTGAAGTGGGTTTTCGACAACGACGTGTCGTCCGGGCTGACTCGCCGGCTGCCGTTCCTGCGCGACCGCCTGCTCCGCGTCTGGCGGCACGACCGCGAACGGGCGGTGCCGTGGGTCAAGGGCGCGGCTCTGGCAATTCGGCGCCGGGCCTTCGAAGCCGTCGGAGGCTTCGACGAATCGTTCTCCCTGGACGACGAGGAGGCGGATCTCTGCCGCCGGCTGACGGCTGCGGGCTGGCGCGTGCTCTTCACGCCCTCGGCCGCCGTCCATCACATCCACGGCGCGAGCACGGGCAATCGCGGCGCGCCTCTCTCTCTGCAGCTGTTCGCCGGACAGGTGCAATACTTCCGCGCGCATTGTCCGCGCACCAAGGCGCTCTGGACTGCGATGCTGAAGGCCATCGAATTGTACCGGCAGATCTGCGACCGCCTGCGGCTGCCGTTCACACGCGGGACCTCGGCGCGTGCGGCGCTGGCCGAGCGCATCGCGATCAGGGAACGCAAGATCCGGCTCGACCCGCGCCGCGCGGGAGAGGTCTGGCGGATGATTCAGCACGAGGCCTCCTCCCGCTCCTCACGGCCGTGATCGGCACCGCTCGGGACCGCGGCCGGTGGTCTCCGCTCATGTCGTGGCATCCTGACGGTTGTGCAGCGCGAAGTGCCGTGTTCGGCGCCGGCCTGCCGGGAAAGCTCCTTCCGCGCTCCAGCCTCGACGCGTCTCCCGCGAAGTCGGCCGATCTGGTGATCGTGTGCCCCAGCCGCGAAGAGCGCGGCGCACGATGGGTGCGCGAGACGCTCGCAGCGGCTGCGGCGGCGCTGCACCCGGACGGGCTGCTGTACGCCATTCTGCCCGCAGCGGTGCGCCGCCAGGCCGTGGCGCGGCTGGCGTGCCACGACCTGGCCGTCGTGGGCGAGATTGCCCACCTGCCAACGCTCGAGTCGAGCCGGTATCTCGTTCCCGCTCTGGAGCGGCCGCTTCAGTACACCCTGTCGTTTCTGGTCGCCAGCCGCCCGAGCATGCGCCGAGCCGCCGGGCTCCTGCTCGGGATCGCGGGCGCAGTCCAGACGGTGCGCACCACCTTTCCGGCCGTTGCGCTGATCGCCCGCCATCCGGGCGCCAGACCGCTCTGCGACTGGATATCCCGCATCGCTCCCGACAGGCTCGGAGACGCGGACGGGTTGGCGGAGCGCGTCATCGTGGTCACACCGTGGCGGAGCGTTGGCGGGCCGGCCGTCCTCCACGTCCTCGCGGGCGGAGGCGACCGCGCGGCGTTCATCATCAAGGCCGCAGAAACTCGCGACGACGGCACCCGCTTCTCGCGTGAGCACGCCGCACTGGAGCAATTGGGCCCGACGGCCCGTGGCGCGGGCGCGCGCGTACCGGAGGCGCGCCTCGCGGAGCTGGCCGATGGACGTCCGCTGCTCGTGCAGCGCGGACTTTCGGGGCGGCCGCTCGCGGCCGTCATCGCAGAGCAACGGCACCGGCTCCCTGCCGTGCTCGCTGAGGTTGCCGGCTGGATCGAACGCTGGAACCAGCTCACGCGTCACGTCCGGCCGCTGGATGCAGCCACGATCGAGCGGGAGGTGCTCGGCCCGGCCTCACGCCTCGCGCCAGTGCTGGACGAGGGCGACCTCTACCGCAGCCGGCTCGCCGCCCGCTGCTCGAGCCTTCTCGGCCGACCGGTTCCATTCACCGCACGGCACAACGATCTGACGATGCACAACGTGCTGTCCGGCGAAGACGGATCCCTGGGCGTCGTGGACTGGGAGACGGCGGAGGCGAGCGGTCTTCCCGGCACCGATCTCGCCTACGCGATCGTGGACGCCGTGGCGGCCGCATCGAACTACAAGGATCGGGCGGACGCTTTCGTGCGAGCCTTCACGGGGGCTGGCGAGCAGGCGCCGGCCATCGGGCTGCTCATGGCACGGCACCGCGCGGCATTGGCCGTGCCGGAGGAGGTCGCCGACCTGGCCATGCATGCGTGCTGGCTCCATCACGCGGCGAACGAGGTACGGATCAATCCGGCGGGCGGACCATTCGTCCGCATCGCCCGACAGGTGTCGCGCCGGTGTTCCTGGCTCGAGGCGGGCGCATGAGCGCGAGACGACGGATTCTGCTTCTCTCGCCGTTCGCTCCTCGTCATGACGCCCCCCATGGCGGGGCGCGGCTCATCGCCCAGCAGATCGAAGCGCTCGCCGCCACCCATGACGTGGCGCTCTGCTGCCTTCGCGGCGCGGCCGAGCCGGGCCCCGACGAGCTGGTGCGCCGCTCGTGCGCGCTCATCGAGGAGGTCGAGCGGACCTGGGCGCGAACTGGCCCGCTGGCGGACGCCCGCCGTGCCGTGCATCTCATCGCGGCGCTCGCGTCTGGACGCCCGCTCTGGGTCGCGAACTGGAGGGAGCCGGCGTTCGAGAAGCGCATCGAGGCACTTCTGCGGACATGGGAGCCGCATCTGATTCAGGCCGAGTTCCACGTGATGGGCCAGTACCTGCCGGCCGCGCGCGATCGTCCCGGCGTCCTCGTCGAGCACGAACCAGGGTACGCGGCGGCACGCGAGCGGTGGCGTCTGGCCCGTGGTCCCCTGCGGCTGGCGCGCAGGATCGACGCGCGCGCGTGGCGCCGGTTCGAGCGAGATCTGCTCGCGCAGGTGGACGCGACGGTGGCATTCACGCCGCGCGATGCGGAAGACCTGGAACGGCTCGGGGGTAGACCGGTGACGTGCATACGTCCGGGGATAAGCCTGCCCTCGCACCCATTGAATGCGGCGGGCAGCCCTCCCGATTCCGTGCTGTTCGCGGGCAACTTCATGCACCCGCCGAATCTCGACGCCGCCTGGCGGCTGGCCACGGTCATTCATCCCCGGCTGCGCGCGCGCTTCCCCGACGTCCGGTTGTATCTCGTGGGAGACCAGCCACCCGAGCGGCTCCGGCGCCTGTCGACGGCGCACTGCGTCGTGACCGGTCGCGTGCCCGACGTGACCCCATTCCTCGACCGCGCGGCGGTGGTGGCCGCGCCGCTGCGGCACGGTGGGGGAATCCGCGTGAAGGTGCTGGAGGCCATCAGCACCGGGAAGGCGGTCGTGGCGTCCGCGCTGGCGATCGAGGGGATCGGCCTGGTCGCCGAGGAACACTGCCTGTTAGCCGAAACCGACCAGGAATTCGTCGAGGCGATCGGCTCGCTGCTGGAAAGCCCCGAGCGCCGGGCCCGGATCGCGGCGGCTGCGCACGCGTACGCGCAATCGGCGCTCGGCTGGTCTCGAACCATCGCCTCGTACGATGCGCTCTACGAACGATTGCTGCCGGGCACGGGCTCGCGCGCGGGGCGCACCACCGCCAGCGACGATTCCACTGGGAGCGAGAGCATTGCTGCCGTCACAGTGGCCATTGCGACGCTCGATCGCCCGGACGGGCTGGCGGCCTGTCTCGACGCCCTGCTCGCCGGCCCGGTGCTGCCGGCCGAGATCATCGTCGTCGATCAGAGTGCCGGCACCGCGTCAGCGCCTGTGGCGCAGCGAACGGCGTCGCGCGGCGTACGGGTGCGCTATGCACGCCAGACGCGGCTCGGCCTCTCCGCTGCACGCAACCTGGGCTTTGCGCTCGCAACCGAACCGGTCGTCGCCGTCACCGATGACGACTGCGTGCCGGATGCGCGGTGGGTGGCGACGCTCGCACGCGTCTTTACTGAGCATGACCGGCCGGATGCGGTTACCGGGCGTGTCCTGCCGCTGGGACGCGCCGAATCCGGTACGTACGCCGTCTCGTCGCGCGAGGAATCGCGCCGCATCGAGTATCGCGGTCGCGCGCTGCCGTGGGCGGCGGGCACCGGAGCGAATTTCGCGGTTCGCCGCGAGCGGATGGGAGCCATCGGTGGGTACGACGAGCGCCTCGGGGCCGGCACGGCAGGAGCCGCCGGCGAAGACGCCGACGTGCTCTACCGGCTGCTTCGCTCCGGGGCCGCCATCCGCTACGAGCCAGACGCCATCGTCAGGCATGCGCGGCAGAATGCGGCACGGCGGAAGATGACGCGAACCAGCTACGGGCTTGGCATCGGCGCGTGCTGCGCCTCGTGGCTGAGGCGCGGCGACACATATGCCGTGATCTACCTGGCGCGCTGGGTGGCGTCGCGGCTGCGCAGGCTCGCGATGGGGATCGTGCGGCTGGAGCCGGCGGAGGTGCGTGAGGAGCTGCTGGTCCTGGCCGGGACGGCCCGCGGCGTCCGCTACGGAGCGGGCCTCTCGCCGGACGCCCCCGGCCGGCGGTCCGTCAGCTCCGGAGCACTCCATGGCTGATCACGCACGCATGCCCCCGCGCCGGGACGATCTGCGGAGGCGCGTCCGGCGGTGGATGCGTCCGGCCTGGATGGGCACGCTCCGGCGCACGCGTCCGCTCAGTGACCGCTGGGGCAGCGATCGCGGCACGCCGGTGGACCGGTACTACATCGAGCGCTTCCTCGACGAGCATAGGGCTGATATTCGAGGCCGGGTGCTCGAGGTGAAGGACGCCGGCTACACGAAGCGCTTCGGCAATGCCGTGACGGAGCAGGCCGTCCTGGATGTCGATGCCGGCAACCCTCACGCCACCGTGATTGCGGATCTCTCCAGCGCAGACGCGCTCGCCTCCGAGTACTACGATTGCTTCGTTCTCACCCAGGTGCTCCAGCTGATTCCGGACACGCGCGCGGCGCTGGCGCACGCACACAGGATGCTCCGGCCCGGCGGCGTGCTGCTTGCGACCATGCCGGCCGTGAGCCGGATGGCCGGCCCCGCCGATTACTGGCGTTTCACCCACGAGGGCTGCCGGAGCCTGCTGGTTCCGCTCTTCGGTGAGGCTCGTGTCACAGTGGAGGCGCACGGCAACGTTCTCACGGCGATGGCATTCCTGACCGGGATGGCATGGGAGGAGCTGACGCCGCGCGAGCTGGAGACGCAGGACCAGGCGTTTCCGTTCCTGATCACGGCGCGGGCGGTGAAGGCCTGAGGCCGATGTGCGCCGATGCCGGGGCGGCTCCCCCGAAGCGCTGCCGCCGAGCACGCTCGTCATCCCGACACGCAACCGGCCATCGCTGTTGCTGGCGTTCGTGGAATCCATCCTGCGGGGTGCCGAGGTGCCATCGGAGATCCTCATCGTCGATCAGAGCGATGACCCGGGCCCGCCGGTCGAGCTCGATGGACGGCGTTGTGTGGTGCGGCACCTCTTCGTCCGCAGCAGCGGCCTGGCGCGCGCGCGAAACCAGGGCGCGGCGGCTGCGGCTCATGAGATCGTCGCGTTTGGCGACGACGACATGATTGCAGCGCCGGCGTGGTACGGCACGCTCGTACCGAGCCCTCGCGAGCGCAGGAGAGCGCGCCGTCGTGACAGGGCGGGTGCTGGCCGCACCCGCTGAACGTATGGGCGGCTTTACGCCGGCCGTTGTCGTCAGCGCCGACCCTGCCGTGTATGAGGGTCGCATCGACATCGACGTGCTCGCCGGCGGCAACATGGCGCTCCGGCGGGCAGACCTCGCGGCCGTCGGCGGATTCGATCTCCGTCTCGGGCCGGGGACGCGGTTTCCGGCGGCGGAGGACAACGACCTTGGCCATCGCCTGCTCGACGCCGGCCGCCGCATCGTTTACGTCCCCGATGCCGTGCTGTTCCACCGCGCGTGGCGTCCGCGCCGGGCCTACTGGCCGATGCGCTGGCGGTACGGACGCGGCAAAGGCGGGTTCTACTCCAAGCACCTGAGCCTGCGGGACACACACATGCTGCGCCGCCTGTTGCGCGACTTGTTCTCGCGACTCATCCGGTTCCCGTGGTTTATCGTGCGTCATCCGATGCGGGCGAGCGGCGACCTGTTCTATCTCGGCGGCATCCTGTCGGGGGTGGCTGACTGGTATCTTGGTGGTGCCGGCAGCCGCGGCGTGCCGCCCAACCGCTGAGCCGGATGCATGCGTGCTCAGATCCTCCGGAACACCGTCAGCAACTACGCGGCGAAGCTCATCGCGCTCGGCGCCGGCCTGTTTCTCACGCCATTCATTCTCGGCCACATCGGCGCGACGATGTACGGCCTCTGGGTCCTCATGAGCGCGGTGGTCGGGTATGGGTCGCTGCTCGATCTGGCAATCTCGGCCGCCATCATCAAGTACATCGCCCAGCATCGCGAGGTGGGTGAGCACGTGGAGGCCCGCGAAATTCTCGCGACGTCCTTCGCCGTGCACGTCGCCATCGCCGCCGTGGCATCGGCGCTCGTGCTGGTGCTCGCGCCATTTGTCGCGCGCCTCGTGCAGGTTCCGGCCTCGCAACAGGACACGGCGACGCTCCTGATCCGGCTGATGGGCGTGGGCGTCGCCCTGTCGATCCCCTGCTCCACTCCTGCGGCGGTGCTGCGCGGGCTGCATCGGTTCGATCTCTCCGCTCTGCTGTTCGTGGTCAGCACCACCGTGACCGTGGGCGCCACGGTCGCAGTGCTCCTGCTCGGAGGCGGTGTCATCGGCCTCGTGCTGGTGAACATCTCGATCCTCGTCCTGATGCAGGTGCCGAGTGTGTGGGTGATTGGCCGGATCGCGCCCGAGTTGCATTTCGGGCCGCACGACATCAAGCCGTCGAGGATTCGAACGGTCCTTGCATTCAGCTGGTCGCTCTTCGTCCTGAACGCCGCAGGCCACCTGCAGACGAAGACCGATGAGGTGGTGATCGGTACGATCCTGCCGGTGAGCGCCGTCACACCGTACGCCCTGGCTCACCGGTTGAGCGACCTGCCGCAGATGCTCACCGATCAGTTCCTGCGCGTCCTGCCGCCGCTGGCGTCGGCACTCGACGCGGGCGACGAGCGCGTCCGTCTGCGCGGCCTGTACACGGCCTCCACACGCCTCACGCTCGTCGCGTTTCTGCCGATCGGCCTCGCCGTGTCCGTCCTCGCCGGGGCGTTGCTGACCCTCTGGGTGGGCGCCGAGTATGCCGGCTTCGGGTACCTGGTCGTGCTGCTCACATTCGCGAGCCTGATCGATACAACACAGTGGCCGGGACAGGCGATCGTGCAGGGCATGGCGCGGCACCGGCCAATCGCGCTGATGGCGGTGGCTTCAGGCATCGCGAACCTCGCGCTGTCGATCGTCCTCTGCCGGCGGTACGGACTCGCCGGCGTGGCCGTTGGCACTCTCGTGCCGACGGCCTTCGTGTGTCTCGCCGGCATTCAGCCGTACGTCATGCGCACGATCGGAGCCACTGTTTCGGACCTGCTTCGCGAGGTCTACCTGCCGGCTTTGCTGCCCGCGGTGCCCGCGGCCATTGTGCTCCTCGGCCTTCGCGGCCTCTTCCAGCCTTCGTCGTTTGCGGGCGTGCTCGGTGCCGCTTCCGCAGGCGCCGCCGTGTACCTCGGCGTCTATCTGGCCTGGACGGCGCCAGCCTCCGATCGCGAGATGACATCGGACGCGATGGCGGCCGCCATTCGCGTACTGCGAGGGAGCGAGCCGCCCGACCTGGCGGTGGATGGCCGGCTCGGCGGAGCGGCACCTCCGCCAGAAGGCAAGGGCGAGCGGGGGAGCCTGTGAGCGGCAGCGTCGTCGTGCTGATGTATCACCGCATAGGCACCGGACCGATTCCGGGGCGCGAGGCCCGCGAAGAGGTGTATGCCGTCCCGGAGGAGGCGTTTCTCGCTCAGATCGAGCGAATCGCCGCCTGCCGCTCCCGCGTCATCCCATTCGATGATGTAGTGCGGGGCGCGCACGGGTCCGCCGCGCTGCCGCGCCACGGCGTGGCGCTCACCTTCGACGACGGCAATGCGACCGACGCGAGCATCGTTGCGCCGGCACTCGCACGGCACGGTTATCGTGCTGCCTTCTTCGTCACTCCCGCGCGGATCGGCGGCGATGGATATCTCGACTGGGGCGGCGTACGCTCGCTGCATGCAGCAGGCATGATCGTCGGTGCGCATGGCTTCGACCATGCGCTGTTGCCGTCGCTCGACGACCGCGAGCTCTACCGGCAGCTCCACGAGGCGAAGCGCGAGATTGCCGACCGACTCGGCGCACCCGTCCGGTACATGTCCCTTCCCGGAGGCGCCGGCGATGCCCGGGTGCTCGCCGCCGCGGCGGCGGCGGGGTATGAGGCCGTCGCCGGATCCGTGCAGGCGCGATGCCATGGCGGCGGAGCGGGGACGATGATTCCGCGGTTCGCGATTCGCTTCGACGAGACGCTGCCCCGCTTCGAATCGCTCGTCCGGCACTCGCCGGGCATGCTCTTCAGGCGGTCCCTGCGAGATCGCATTGCTCGTGCGAGACGATGAGCGTGAATGACTGGTGAATCGATATTCTCTGCCGGTGAGGCCTACGAGCACTTCATGGGGCGATGGAGCCGGCTGCTCGCGCCGCTCCTGATTGGCTTTGCCGGCGTGCAGGACGGCGAGACGCTCCTCGATATCGGCTGCGGCACCGGAGCGCTCGCGGCGGCCGCCGCAGCGATGGCGCCGTCCTGCCGCATTCTCGGGGTCGATCCCGCGGCCGCGTACGTCGCACTGGCGCAACGGCGTCACGGCGGCGAGCGGGTCCGGTTCGAGGTGGGCGACGCGCAGCAGCTGACGCTTCCGGACCGCGAGTTCGATCGAACGCTGTCGCTCCTGAACCTGAATTTCATTCCAGACCGAGACAAGGCCCTGGACGAGATGGTCCGCGTGACGAGAGCCGGAGGTGTCGTCGCCGCCGCCGTATGGGATTACGGCGGAGAGATGCGGATGCTGCGCCTGTTCTGGGACGAGGCGGTCTCGCTGGATCCCGCCGCAGACGATCGGGACGAGCGCCATATGGCGCTCTGCGGCCGCGGCGAACTCGCCGCACTCTGGCGCCGGCACGGCCTGGAGAACATCTCGAGCGAGCCCCTCGTGATCGAGACGGCGTTCGCGTCATTCGACGACTACTGGCTGCCCTTCCTGGAGCGGCAGGGGCCCGCCGGGGCATACGCGGGCGGCCTCACCGCGGCTGGCCGCGAGCAGCTCCGCGGACGGCTCCGCCGACGTCTGCGTCTGCTCGCCGGCAAACCGGACACGCCGATTGCGCTTCGCGCCCGCGCGTGGGCCGTCCGGGGAACCGTACCCGAACCCGCGCCGTGATCAGCGCGTCAGGGATTGCCGCGGGACTCGACAATCCTGCGAGCGAGGTAGTTGACGACGGTCGCATCGGCGCGCGCGGCGGCGAGGTAGGCCGTCCGCAGCAGCTGTTCCTTGCGCCCGCGCAGCAGCTGGGTGATGTTGTCGCGCACCCCCGGCGTCGACAAGTCGCGCTGTCCCGCCGGCTCGCGGCCCAGTACCAGCACGATCGTCTGCGCGCCGGCCGAGCTCACCAGCTTCGCCGTGCCGGGCTCGGCGTTCAGGACGGCCTCGCGCAGCTGCGCAGGGGCCTGCCTGAGCCGCGAGACCGGCATGAGCCCTAGGTCGCCCCCACGCTGGGCCGATTCTGGATCCTCGGAGTAGTCCATCGCGAGCTCGCCGAACGGCGTGCCGGCCTTCAACTTCTGCATCACCATCTGTGCCTTGGCGGCCGCCGCCTGCGGCGTGGTGGCATCGTCGCCGGTCCGGTTGGCCGGCTGCGGCTCGCGGACGGGAGTGATGACGATCTGCGCCACCCGGTAGGAGTCCTCCGCGAGGTTGAACTGCGCGCGATTGGCGTCGAAGAACCGTGTGATGTCCTGATCGGTGATCGCGATCTTCGAGGTGGCCTCTTGTTCGATGAGCTTCTCGGTGAGCAGATCGCGGCGGATGCCCTCACGCATATCGTCGGGCGTGAGGTGGCGGCGGGTGAGCTCCTTCTGGAAATCGTCGTCGCTGATGTTGTTCTTGGCCGAGGTGTACGCCGCGTCCACGTCGCTGGCCGGCAGCTGCACGTTGAGCTTCTGCGCCCGTGCCAGAAGGATGTTCTGGACGATGAGATTCTCGAGCACGCTCAGCTTCTCGTTCAGCAGCTCTTCCTGCGAGAGCCCTTCCTGCGCACCGGCCGATCGCTGGTAGGCCTTGTCGACATCCTCTCGGGTAATCGCGCGGCCGTCGACCACCGCCCACGTGCCCGGCGAGACTGGAGCGGGCGGAGGCGGCGGGGCCGTCCTGGAGCGGCAGGCGAGGCCCGAGGTGATGAGCGCGATCGTCATGGCCGAGAGGACCAGGCCGCGCAGGACACGCGATTCGGCTGACATCATGGATCCGGTGTCTCCAGTGCTGGATGTTCTTTCGCGCCGATGCTCAGGCATGGACGCCAACGCCATTGTTGCACGAGGCCGTCGCCGCGAGGATTTCCTGCAGCCGCCGCACGTGATGGTCGAGCGCGTGCGCCGCCGCGACCCGGCCGATGACATCCTCCGAAAGCGTATGGAGTGGAAAGGCGCGGCTGTCCGCCACCGCCCGGAGAGCTCCGGCGAGCGCGTCCTCGTCGTTGTTGGGAAACAGCAGGCCGGACACTCCGTGCTCGACGACCTCGCCCAGGCCTCCAGAGGCGCTGGCGATGACCGGCACGCCGCGGACGAGAGCTTCCGGCGCGACCAGCCCGAGCGGCTCCGCCCAGACCGACGGCACCACCGCGGCCCATGCATCCCGAAGCTGCTGCTCGATCTCGCCCGGCGGCAGCCATCCGAGAAAGCGGACGGCGTCGTGCAGTTGAAGGTCTTCGGCCAGCTTCTCCAGCGCGCCCCGCTCCGGCCCGCGACCGATGATTCGCAGTCTGGCCGCAGGCACATCGGTCCGCAGGCGCGCGAACGCCCGCATCAGCAGCGACACGCCTTTTTCGCGATCCAGCCGGCCGAAGAAGACGAACTCCGGCGCGGAGGCGGGATGGCGGCGGAAGTCGCGGCCGGGCGGCCGCACGGGCAGCGTCAGCACGTCGGACGACTCGATGCCGGCTGCCGCCAGCTCCCGCTGCACCCAACGGCTGATGGCGACGACGCGCCTGGGTTGCCGCAGGGCCGCATGGATCAACGCGTATCGGGGTTGATCGCGCATCCAGTGGAGAAGCGGCACGCAGCCCGACCGGAAGCACGTCCATCCCTGCTGCTCGCGGCACGGCGAGCCGTCGGGCAGCAGCTTCAAACCGATCGGGCAGACGGCCTTGTAGTCCGATACGACCACCACCGTTGGAACCGTCCCCAGGGCGCCAAGGGCGGCCGGCGACAGGTGATGCGCGAACATGTTCACGACCGCCGCGTCCGGCTTGAAATCGCGCACGGCGCGCCGGATGCCCATGACCGCAAGAGGGTTGACGATCTGCAGCAGCGCCTGCGCGGCAAGCTGCTCGGTGCCGAAGACGACGAAATCGGCCGTGCCGTCTCCGGCGGTTCCGGCGCTGCTCGTGAGCAGCCGCACCTCCGCTCCCGCGGCGCGGAAGCCGTCCCTGAGCGTGGCGACGTAGGCTTCTCCTCCTCCGCTCGCTCGAAGCCA
The DNA here is from genome assembly GCA_963738315.1 of Vicinamibacterales bacterium. Taxonomy (GTDB): domain Bacteria; phylum Acidobacteriota; class Vicinamibacteria; order Vicinamibacterales; family JAMQPK01; genus JAMQPK01. The sequence goes on from CAVTVT010000002.1 coordinate 91,380, forward strand.
GTCCTGAACGATGAGGATGCGCATCAGATGGTGGAGCTCGTCACCGCAGGAGGCACGATGAGGCCGCTGGCGGCGACCGGTCCCGTTGACGCTTGCGCTGCCAGGACGACGTCGAGACTGCGCACGCCATCCTCCAGAGTGGCGACGGGCGCCGGCTCGCCGTTGATCCGCTTCACGAACGCCGCGAGCGCCCGGCCATAAGAGGACTGGTACGACGGGCGCACCCATCGAGCGAGGCGCCACGCGAGCAGCGCGCGAGTCGGCCGAACCGGAGCGCTGCGAACCCCGTATCCCGTTCTGCGCGCGACGCGCAGCGACAGCCTCGGCTGGTGCCGATCGACGCGCAGAACGCCTGTCTCGCCGAAGAACTCGATGAAATCGGCCCGGGCTGCGCGAAACGAGAAGAAGCTGCAGACCCGCGCGCCACCCTGCATCGAGAGCTGCAGCCAGGCGGAGTCGTCCTCGGTGGTCGCGGACGCCAGCTGCGCGTCCACCCGCGCGACCTCGTCATCCAGCGCCCATCGCAGCAGATCGACGTGGTGCGACGCGAGATCGAACAACACGCCGCCGCCGGTCGCGCGGCGGCATTTCCATGCGGGCATCTCGGCCGCCGCCACCGGCTCGGTGAAGACACTGAAGACGGTCCGCACGCGCCCGATGCGGCCGGACGTGAGCAGCGCGCGCGCCTGCTCGAACGCCGGATGGCACCGCCGGTTGAATCCGACCGCCACCACGGTGCCCGCCCGCGCGGCCGCGTCGCAGAGACGGCGGGCGTCCCCGGCCGTCGTGGCGACCGGCTTCTCGACGTAGACGTGCTTGCCGGCGAGGCAGGCCGCGATGGCCAGCTCCGCATGAAGATGGGTGGGTGCGCTGATCACGACCGCGTCGATGTCGGTGCGATCGAGCAGCCGATCGGCGCGCTCGTAGACCGGCACACCCGTCAGGCGAGCCGCGCGGGCGCGCGCGGCCGCGTCGGGATCGGCCGCCGCCACGAGCGCCGCACCGCCGAGCCGTTTCAGCTCACGCAGATGGGTCCAGTACGCAATCACGCCGCAGCCGATCACGCCGACACGGACCGGGCGGACGCGCGGCTTCATGCGGGCTTGCGGGCAGCATACGCCAGCTTGTGGATCTCGTACTCGTGCATCTCGCGCTCCGAGGAGCGGCCGGAGGCGCCTGCGTATCCGGCGAACTCGCCAGCCGCCTTCACGCACGCGCCGAGCACCATCAAAGGAAAGGTCAGCCTGGGCAGGCGCGTCCGTTCCGAGACATGGCGCAGTCCCGGGAGCACCCGCGAGAGGAGCACAACCGGGATCAACGGCGCGCCGGCCATGTACATCAGACGGCGGGCGAGGGACCACCGCCGGGCGCGGTACGCTCCGATCAGCACTCCGGCCGTGAAGCGTTCGCGCAAGAACGGCGCGGTCCGTGCCACGTTGACGTGATCGAGCCGCGCGCGAGGCTCGAAGTAGCACCGGTGACCCTGCGTCCGCATGTAGATGGGCAGCTCGTCTCCGCAGGCGAGGGCATGTTCGAGCCGGCCGTCCATTCCCAGGAGCGCGGCCCGGGCATACGTGGCGTTGTAAAGCGGACTCTCCGGGATTTCGCCGGCCGGAAACCCGTCGCTCCAGCGGGCGTAGTCGGACACGAAGCCGGCCCAGCTCAGGGCGCCGGTCGGATTCGCATTGCCAAAGCCTGGCGAGACCGAGGTCCAGGGGCCGGCATGCGCCGCGATGAGCGCCTCGGCGAACTCCGGATGAGGATACGAGTGCGTTTCGCCGACGAAGACGAAGGGAGCCGTCGCGGCGCGAACGCCGAGGGCCCGTGCGCGGCCGAGCGGCTCGATCGGCGCGACGACGATCTGCATCGCGGCAAACTCGCCGCGAAGCTCCAGGGCGCCGCTCACACCCTCGGCCGACGGCGTGACGAGCACGACTTCGATGTCGCGTTTCGCGGTCTGATTCCTGAGCCGGTTCAGCACCGGACGGATGGTGTCATAGGTGTCGGTCGGCAGAACGAACGAGAGCTGCGCTGTCATCATTCACCCAATGGTCCTTGCGACACGCCGCACGGGCGTGGCGCGTTGTCAGATGCGGCGGTGTGCGACGTACGCGAGCCTGTCGAGCTCGAAACGGTGCATCGTCCGCTCGGCGGCCTCCAACGCCGTGCCGGCGTAGCCCACCATCTCCCCGGCCGCCTGCATGAAGAGGCCGATGACGATGAGGGGGAGCGTGGCCCATGGCAGGCGCACGCGCCGGGCGGTGCGCCGCACTCCGGGCAGAATGCGCCTGAGGAGCACGATCGGGATCAATCCGGCGCCGCCGACATACGCCAGGCGCCGGGCCTTCGACCAGTGCTGCCGCCGGTGCATGGCGAGGACAGCTCCGATGAGAATCCGTTCACGAACCCAGGCGCCGGGGCGAGAGACGTTCACGTGATCGAGCAGCGCCCCGGGCTCGATACACGCCCGGTGGCCCTTGGCGCGCATCCACACGGACAACTCATCGCCGAAGTCGAAGGCGCACTCGAGTCGGTCGCCCATTTCGAGCAGCATGTCCCGCTGAAACGCCACGCTGTGAGAAGGGACTTCATCGATCTCGCCGGCTGGCAGCCCCTCGCTCCACCGACCGTAATGAATCAGGAACGAGGACCAGCTGAATGCGTCGGTGGGATTACCGTTGGCGAACGACGGAGCGACGGCGGCCCAGCGGCTGGTGTCGGTGCCGATGAGCGTTTCCACGAACTGCGGATTCGGGTAGGCGTGGGTTTCGCCGATGAACACGAGCGGCGCGCTTGCCGCACGCGCGCCGTCGGCGCGCGCCCGGCCAAGCGGTTCGATCGAGGGAACCGCCACGATCTGCAGCGCCGCGAACTCGCCGCGATACGGCAGGGCCGCGTTCACGGCATCGACCGAGGGCGCGACGAGCACCACCTCCATCTGGCGTCTCGCGGTCTGCTGCAGAAGACGGTCCCACACCGGCCGGATCGTCTCGAAACGGTCGGTCGGGAGCACGAACGACAACCTTGGTGCGCTACTCGACGGCATCTGGTTCACCCGCCTTGATTGCAGGAGCCGCACCTGCGCCCGTGGGCCGCTGAGTGGCGGTCTTGAGCAGCCAGGTCCACCACTGCTCGAAGGGGTACATCCAGCGGCGCAGCCAGGAGGTTTCGTAGCGGGCGAGCGCGCTCATTCGCCAGCTGGGTGCCGGGCGGGATCCCGCCGAGGCCGTCTCGTCGACGAGCTGGTAGTATCGGGCGTAATACGCGCTGGCATTATCGTAGTTCCATGGTTTGAGGTTCCCGGTGAAATGCACGATCGACGGGGGAGTCGGGCCGCCGTCGGTCGCGCGGCCGCTCCTGTCAGCCAGCAGCCCGGCGATCGCGGGGTTCGTGTTCCACTTTCGATCGAGCGCCCCCCACGAGCCCGCGAGCGCCACGTTGAGGCTTTCCTGGTCCAGGAAGAACACCCGCTCGCCGATCTCCTGCAGGTAGGCTGTCGCGCGAGTCGCGATGCGCTCGGCCCGCCAGCGCTCCACGTCGACGACGATCACCCCCGCATTGAAGTATCTGGCGCCCGCCGCGAGCCCGAGCCGGCGGTACGCGGCGATGCCGAACAACGACGACACGAAGGGAACCCGCTCGTCCTGCACGGCCAGCGCCACGTTGCCCGCGAGCGGTTCGCGCCAGAGGCGCGCGAGATCGTCGAGCACGAGCAGGTCGCAGTCGAGCCAGATGGCCTTCTGAACCCGTGCCGGCAGCCACTCTCCAGGGTCAGCCGCTGGTAGGTCGTGGCCGGCATCCGTCCCCATGTGAACAATGTCGATGCGCCGGGCGCCTTCGGGAGGACCCAGTGCAGGTCCACCCGATCGGGAAGCGCTCGCGCGACGCGGGCCCTGTTCTCGCGGTCGATCCCATCGTCCACGGCATAGGCCTCGATTCGAAAATCGGGATCGAGGTGGGCAGCCGCCGAGCGCAGCATGACGGCGAGCGGCATCGCGTAGGTCTGGTCGGCCGCACACGCGACGACGAGGGGGGACTCCATCATGGCTCGACTCGCAAGGGTGAGATCGGAGCCTACGAGGCGGTGTTGCACGGCGTCAAGGGGTGTTTTCCTGCCTGGAAGAAGTCCACCGCGCAGTTGATTTCACGCGGCTGGATCTCCGGCGGGCGCTGACACTTTGTCTTCCTGATGCCGTCGACACCGAGCGTGATGTAGAGTGAAGCGGCGCGTATGGGGCTCTCTTGAGTTATCCAGTCACGGTGCTCGTGGAACCGAGCCTGACGGCTCGAAACCGGCTCACGGTCGGGTTCCGGCTGATTCTTGCGATTCCGCACCTCATCCTGGCGGGCGGGGTGGGAGCGGGACTGGCCTATCGCGAGGGCAAGACGGCGGTGGGAGGCGAAGGCGGCCTTCTGGGCGCCGCGGCGGCGTTCCTGGCGGTCGTCAGCTGGTTCACGATCGTCTTCTCGGGCGCGCACCTCGCCGGCATCCGGCAGTTCACGTCGTTCTACCTGCGGTGGCGTGTTCGCGCAATCGCGTATGTCATGCTGCTCGAAGATCCCTATCCGCCCTTCGGCGACGGGCCGTATCCGGCCACCCTGGAGATCGTGGATCCGGCCGGCGACCGCGACCGGGTGAGCGTGGGCTTCCGCCTGCTGCTCGCGATTCCGCACTTCGTAGCCTTGTTCTTCGTGACCGTCGCGTGGGCGCTCACGACGCTGGTTGCGTGGGTGATGATTCTCGTGACGGGCGAGTATCCGCGAGGACTCTACGAGTTCGGCGTGGGTGCGCTCCGGTGGCGGCTTCGCGTTGAGGCGTACCTGCTGCTGATGGTCGACGAGTACCCGCCCTTCTCCCTCGTGTAGGCCCGTCCCGCTGCGAGGATCACTCGTAGCGCTCGAGCCCGCGGGGCTTCCACACGCTGTTGGATTCGGGCCGGAGCAGGTAATCGATGAAGGCGCGCGCGCCTTGCCGATCGCGCGCGCGTGACGACACGGCCAGCCCGAGGTCGATCCACGCGCCGAGCTCTCTCGGCAGGGGGCCGACCAGCTCGATTTCCTTGTAGGGCAGGATCTGGCTGACGGTCTGGATTGCCATGTCGCCATGACCCTGCGCCAGCGCCTGTCCGCCTTCGAGTCCGGGCGGTGCGGGCATGCTCGTGGCCCCGGAGAATTCCGGCCGCTTCAGGATGCCGTCGATCATCAGCGCGACCATGGTGCGGGTGGCGGGGTTCGAGTGCATCACGGTCTTTCCGCGCATCGCGGCGGCGAGCTGGTCGACCGTCGAGATGTCCGGATGCGGCGCGCCGGCGCGGACAGCCAGCCCCATCGGCGTGCGCCCGAGCGGAATGAAGCTGCCCGGGACGACGCCGCCGTCGAGCGACAGCGTGGCCATCAGATCGAGCGGCAGCACGATCACATCGGGTGCGGGCGCGTGCGTCTTCATGTCCTGCACGATGGTTCCCATGCCCACGACGAGGATGGCGACCTTCTTTCCCGTCTGCTTGGTGAACGCCGCGGCGAGGTCGGGCAATCCCGAGCTGTTCACCACCCCCGGGGTCATCACGCGGATATCGGCCGCGGCGAACTGAGCCTCGGCGGTCTGCTGACCGCTCGTGGCCCCCGGCACCACCTGGCCGTAGGCGGCGAAGCGTGCGACCCAGAGGCAGATGGCGAGGACGAGAAGAAGGAGCGGCAGGATGCGGCGCATGAGTGACCTTTTATACCTTCTGCCTGCCGGCGCGCAACCGGTCCACGAAAAGCCGGTGAGCCGCAGGGCCGGACTGAGGGTAGCCTATAGCCTCACGGCCGGTATGACCATGCCGGGCTGCCGGGTGGCGGCACGGCGTATAGAATCGCTGTTCTGAAGGAGGTTCTATGAGGACGATAGCGACCGGACTGACCGCGACCCTGGTGATGGCGTTGGGAGTGTTTGGGCCGGCACGGGTGAACACGGCACCATCGCTGCTGGTGCCCGGCTACGAGGCCGCGAAGGATCTGCCTGGCGCGCACGAGCTGCCGGATCCGAAGACGGACTACAAGGTCGTGTTCGCCGACGGCCAGGACGCGGCCAAGCCTGGCGACGTGAATCCGATGCTCTCGAGCATTGCGACCTACGTCAACACGCTCGGCAAGTATGGAGTGCCCGCGGAACATCGCCACATCATCATCATGTTCCACCAGCGGACGCCCGGGATCGACATCGTGATGAGCAACGACGCGTACAGGGCGCGCCACAACCGCGACAACCCGAACGTCGCGGTCGTTCACGCATTGAAGCAGGCCGGTGTGGACATCCGCGTCTGCGGCCAGGGGTTGATCGCGCAGAAGATCGATCCGAAGCAGGTGAATCCCGATATTCAGATCGATCTCTGGGCGATGACGAGCCTCGTCAACCTGCAGCTGCGGGGGTACGTCCGCGTCGGCTGAGGCCGGGCCGGACGAACCGTCCTTGCCCATCGAGACCGAGACCGCCGGCTCCACCCCGCATCGGCCGGCGCTCGCCCGCGCCGCCGTGCCGCGCCACACCCGTGTCCGGTACAGGGTGCTGGCGATGACGATGGTGCTGGCGGCGATCACGTATCTGGACCGCGTCACCATTTCGGTGACGCGGCCGTATATCGCGCGCGATCTCGGCCTGTCTGCGACGCAGATGGGCTACGTGTTCAGCGCGTTCTACCTGGCGTACGCGCTGTTCGAGATTCCCACCGGCTGGTGGGGCGACAGGGTGGGCACGCGCCGGGTTCTCACACGCATCGTCTGCTGGTGGTCCGCGTTCACGGTGCTCACCGGGGCCGCGTTCAGCTACTCGTCCCTGCTGGCGATCCGGTTCCTGTTCGGCGCCGGTGAAGCCGGCGCGTGGCCGAACGTCGCGCGCACCTTCTCGCGCTGGTTCCCGCGCGAGGAGCGCGGCACGGCACAGGGCGTGTTCTTCATGGGCGCGCATCTGGCCGGCGGCCTGACGCCGATGCTGGTGACGGCTCTGCTGGCATACTTCGAATGGCGATCGCTGTTCCTGGTGTTCGGCTCGGTCGGATTCGTCTGGGCCCTGGCCTGGTACCGCTGGTTTCGCGATTCTCCCGCGGAGCATCCCGATGTCAGTCCCGCCGAGCGCGAGACGATTCGGACCGGGCTGGCCGCCGACAGCGGCCTCGCGCTCCAGAGCACGCCGTGGAAGCGCTTGCTGGCGAACCGCACGGTCGCCTGCCTCTGCCTGATGTACTTCACACAATCGTTCGGCGGCGCGTTCTACGTGACGTGGCTCCCGACCTACCTCGGATCCCGCGGTCTGTCGGGCATGACGGGCGGAATTCTCGCCGGGCTGCCGCTGATGTTCAGCGCCGTCGCGGATGTGACCGGCGGCATTGCCACCGATCGGGCGGTGCGCCGGCTCGGGCTGCGGCCGGGGCGGGTGCTGGTCGGCGGCGGCGCGCTGGCGGCGGCCGGCCTGTTCACGATCGCCGCCGGGGTGGTCGCCTCTCCCGTGCTGTCAGCCGTGCTGATCGCGCTCGGCGGAGGGTCGTCGAACTTCCTGCTCGGCGCGTCGTGGGGAACGTGTCTGGATATCGGCGGCCGCCGCGCGGGCTCGGTGAGCGCGGCGATGAACACCTCCGGACAGGTGGGATCGATCATCAGCCCCGTGCTCATTGCGGCCGTCGTCCAGCGCTCTTCCAACTGGAGCGCGCCGCTCTATCTGACGGGGGTGCTGTTCCTGCTCGGCGCGTCGTGCTGGGCGTGGGTGGATCCGACCAGGCCGGTCTCTGATTGAGGAGCGAACATGACGCACCACGTGATCGACAGACGGGGTTTTCTGGGCGCGGCGGCGGCCATGCTGGCCGTGTCGCAGGCTCGGGGCCAGAACGAGCCGGCGCCGGAATGGGGCGGCCCGGTCCTGGACGTCCATCTTCATTTGCGCGCAACCGCGGACGGCAACTTCAATCACATTCAGGGGGCCGGCGTCGCCAAGGCGGTGCTGTTGACCCACGTCGACGCCGAGGAGCACGCGAAAGAGGTCGCCGCCGCCTACCCGGGACGCTTCGTGCGCTTCGCCAGCGTCGACGTCACCACGCCTGACGCGGCGGATCGTCTCCGGGCCGCCGTGCGCGCCGGCGCGATCGGTCTCGGCGAGATCAAGTCGCACGTCGAGGCCGCGGGTCCGGAGATGCGCCGGATTTACGCGCTCGCGGCCGAGCTGGGCGTGCCGATCACGATCCACTTCCAGGAAGTGAGCCAGCCGGGAAGCGTCGGCACCTACAACCGGGGGTTGAAGACCTTCGATGCGATGTTGAAGGCGTTCCCGAGGACCACCTTCATCGGGCACGCCGACGCGTTCTGGGCGAACGTCAGCGCCGACTACGCCGGCGATACCGCCTACCCGAAGGGGCGCATCAAGCCCGGCGGCGCCACCGACAGGTTCCTTTCCGAATACGAGAATCTCTACGGAGACATGTCCGCGAATTCGTGCAACAACTTCCTGGGCCGGGATCCCGATTTCGCCGGGGACTTCCTCGAGCGGCATCGGACCAAGCTGATCTTCGGCAGCGACTGCAGTTGTCTGGATGGACGAGGCACGCCGGGGCGGCAGGGCGCTCCGGCCCGGGCGAGCGGCGGCCCACCCGCGGCGCCTCGTCCCCTGGCCGGCCGATGCATTGCGCGGGAAACACTGGCGGCGCTGAAGAAGCTGGCGGCGCCGGAGGTATTCCGCAGGATCACCTGGGAGAACGGGACGCGGCTTCTGAAGATCTGATCGACGCCGGTTGTCTAGAAATCGTGAGAGTTCTCACGCCCGGCGCGGGGCAGCACGACGATCTTCGTGAGCGCGACGACTTCGGAGTTGTTGCGGCGCCTCACGACCGCGCGGACGTCGAACTCGCCTGCCGGCAGATCCTTCACGACAACAAACCAGAGGCGGGGCGCATCCGCGCCGTCGATCTGCTGCGTGCTGCTGCGGTAGTAGCTCGGGCCGTCCACCACCCAGATGAGGGCGCGGTTCTCGTCGTCGCGATCGACCTGGATCTTCAGCCGTGCGGCGGCGCGCGCCGTGGTGACGGCAGGCCACACGCTGACCGTGATCGGCTCTCTGGCGGACACGGACGTGCTGCCGCCGGCTGCTGCGAGGATCATCCCGACCGCTGCGGCGAGGGTGCGTGTCATCCGATGCTCTGACCTGGCGGTGCCTGCTGCAACAAGACTGCCACTCAGGGCAGGCGGCAGTTGCGGAATGACGGCGGTTCGGTGAGGCGCTTTTCTGCGGAACGAGGTACAAAAGGCGGGTTCGAACGGCCCCTCGGGCCCGCGGTTCATCCCATCCAGACGGCGAATCGATAGTACATGGTCGCAACCGATCGGCCGACCCCGTATCCGATGACGAAGGCATAGACGAAGCCGATGAGGCTGCCGGCCAGCGACACGGAATAACCGGGAAAGTAGACGCGCAACAGCTGGAGGTGCGAACCGACATGGCTCCCGCCCTTCAGCACCAGGAAGTTCGTGGCCGCGAAGAGGCCCACGCCGGACGCCAGCCCGAGGCCGATGCCCCAGCCCTTTTCGTTGATCTCTTCGAGCGCGCGTTTGAGCGCCTTGCGCTCGTCGGCAGTCAGGTACTCGCTCATGCGTGCACCGTCAAATCAGATCGAGGAAATCCTGCACCTGTGCCAGCTCCGCCTTGCGGCGGAGCACGATGACGCGGATCGCCACGGCGAAATTGCGGACGAAGGCCACGAACCAGCCGGCGATGAAGCCGGTCGCGAATCCCCAGAAGAGCCCGACGAAAGCGCCTCTCCACGAGACCTCGTAGCGGTAGAAGTACTCCGCCAGCAGGCCGATGTTCAGCGCGCCCGGCGGACGAAACAGGACGTGAAAGGCGGTCAGCGCGAAGATGCCGATACCGAAGACGACACCCACGGCGACTCCGAGCGCCCGCTTGTGCACCGGCAGGAGCGCCGCCGAGGGGGACGGCATACGCAGTACTTTCGAGGCCCGCGTATCGTGTCTCGCAAGCTGAGTCATCGAGCTTCCGCCTTCCAGGATTGATACACGAAACCGGCGGCGTTTGCCAGCTGGGCCATCCCCATGAGCCCGCTCAGCACCACCGCCTGCGGGCCTCGCACCTCTGTTAGAGGATACCTGAGCAGGTCGAGGTAGAACGAGGGCGCTTCGAACCGCACTCGCGACAGGCGACGCCGCGCCGAGGCGTGGCGATAGCGCGCACTGCCCTGGCCGTACTGAAAATGCAGGCGGCAGAACGTGCGGAAGCTCAAGGGATGCACGTGGTGCACGATCGCGGCAGGCTCGTACACGAGGCCGCGACCGGACAGCCGCCAGCGTTCGCAGAGGTCGAGATCTTCTCCCGTCACGAACGACGGCGTGAACCCCCCGAGGGCGCGCAGCGCGTCGATGGGACACACCAGGTTGTTCGGCGTGAAGAACCGGGCCTCGTGCGGCTCCGAATTGTACCGCGCGTACAAGTAGCAGATGAGCAGATCGGTGCAGGTCGAGAAGGCGTTTTCGGGCAGCGCATTCACGATCCGGCCCCCGACGGCGTGCTCCGGAAGGCGTTCGAGCCGCGCCTCCAGCTGCCGCAGCCAGTCGGGCGCGGGCACGCAGTCGTCAGCGGTGAAAGCAGCGTACGTGCCGCCGGCCACCTCCAGACCCGAGTTGCGCGCGGCGCCCGGCCCGCCGCGAGTCTGTCGAGACACGAACCGGATTTCGAGATCCTTTCGAAACGGCGCCAGCACGGCCTCGAGCGGAACCGGACTCGCGTCGTCTACGACGATGACCTCGAAGCGGGTGCGGGGATAGTCCAGCCGCGCCAGTCCGGCCAGACATGCCTCGAGCGCCGCGGGACGCCCATGCGCCGGCACGATCACCGAGAAAGCGAACGGCGCTCGCTGCATCACCCGGCCGCGACCTCCCGCCGATCCTGCTCCGTCACGTGCTGGAGGCGTTCCAGCTCGAACGTGATCCTGCTCTTGGGCGAATCTCCGGGACCGAAGACGTAGCCCATGACCTCGCCGATCGCGCCAGCGGTTAGGCCGATGATCACCGCCGGTGCCATGGGGGCCGCGAGCTCGCGGAAGCGTCCCGTGCGCCGGACCTCGCGGTACGTCCGATAGCCGCGCACGAATGGGATCAACGGGCTGCCCGCGATGTACAGCATCCGGCGCGCCGTGGACCACCCGCCGTGCGCCGCGCGATTGGCTGCGAACGCGCGGTAATTGTGGTACTCCATCTGAATCAGGTGGTCTGCGCGTGACACGTTCACATGATCGGTCTGTGCGGCCGGCTCGAAGTAGAGGCGGTGGCCCTGTGCCAGCAGGCGATTCTGGAGCGTCGTTTCGCACTCGAGCAGTTCGTCCAGCTCGTCGCCGAGGCCGAGCAGAATCGCCCTGCGATAGGCGGTCTGGTGCGATGCCAGCAGGCGGCATTCTCCGGGCCTGCCGGGTGCAACCCAGCTTCCGAAGTCCAGAAAAAGAGCCGCCCAGCTCGTCGCCCTCGCCGGATTCGCGTTGCGGACCGCCGGTCCAACGGCCGCCCAGGGGCCGCGGAACGCGGCGACGAGCGCTTCCGCCCATCCGGGCGCCGGGTAGGAGTGTTCTTCCACGTAGACGACGATCGGTGCGCGAGCGGCGCGCACTCCCGCGGCGACGAACGAGCCGCCATTCTCGTACTGTCCAAGCTCGATGACGCGGCACCCCCAGAAGCCCTCAACCTCCTCGGCGACGACACCGAGATTCTCTACGGCGGGAGCGACGATGACGAGCTCCACTCGGTCGCGGATGTTCTGCGCGTGCAGATGGCGGACCGCTTTTCGGATGCTCGCAAACGAATCGGGCGTCACAACGATTGCGGACAGGTCGGGTTCGGAGAGGGGGGTCATGATGGCCTCATCAATAGCGTCAGCTTCGGCCGGAGGCCGGGCGGACGGTTGTAGGGGAACAGGAACCAGTTGGACATCGGCCATGCCAGCGACCGCGGTGCCAAGACCATCGCGGCGAACCAGGCCGCGGCCGCGCACCGGAAGCTGGCTGACCGTTGACTCTGTCGAAGCGCGACCGCCATCCCGCGCCGGGCCAGCGGCAGCAGGCGGTCGCTGGCAATCGGGTGCGCGGCGGGATCGAGGCGAAGCGATGCCATACGAAGTCCATAGAACAGCAGGTCGGCGGCGTCCGACGCGGTCGAGGGGTATCCGGTGAACGCGATCCTCTCCGTGAAGGCTTTCATCGAGGCGTGCGACTGCTCGATCAGCTCGATATGGTTGCGCGCGGCGCCAAGATCGAACTCGCGGCGATGAGCAGAATTGGTCGTGTGGCGGCGATACAGCCCGCCTATCTCATCGAGCGACACCACCCGTCCGCAGAGAGACGCGGCACGAACGAGGTAATAGTCGGCCGCAAGACGGAATGGCCGCTCGGGCATCGGCATGATGCGGCGCAGCACCCGGGCGCTGAACGCATTGCCCGACATCGGAGCAAACCACGGATAGTTGTTGAACCGGGCCACGTCGCGGCGCAGATCGCCGCTCGGCATCGGCGCATCGCCCGCCGGAACGAGCTCGCCGGTCGGTCGCGCTTGGGCATCGGCTACGGCGAGACGGTACCTGAATCCGGGCCGCCTCTGGCTCACGCTGCGCGGCTTTCGCAACGCTGCCCGCGATTCCCGGCTCCAGCACGTCGTCGGCATCGAGGAAGATCACGATGTCGGCATCCACTCGGGCGAACCCGGTGTTCAGCGCGGCGGCCTGCCCGCCATTGGGCCGGCGAACGGCGACGATCCGCCCTTCATACCTGGAGATCACCTCGCCGGAGCCGTCGGTCGAGCCGTCGTCGACCACGATTACCTGTACGCCGGGATGGCTTTGCGCGAGGGCGCTGTCGATGGCGTCGCCGAGAAATCTGGCGTAGTTGTAGTTGTTGATGACGACGGCAACCGCGGGCAGGGCGCTCATGCGTGCCGCTCCCGATGGAACTCCCAGTTCCACTCGCGCTCCTCGGTGGCGCCGTGTCCCGCCAGGTAGCCGGTCAGCTCTCCGGCAGCATCGATGATCAGCCCCAGCACCAGCAGCGGCAGGACCCTCAGCAGCAGTGCGGCCTCCGACCGGCCGCCGCGGCGGCTCTCGCGGACGATGCGGGCGGCCCGGATGACCGGGATGGCAGGAGAGGCACAGACAAACAAGGAGCGTTTCCACAGCGGCCAGTCCCGCGCCCGCACTGAGCCGAAGGCACGGCCCGCATGGAACCGGAGACGCAACCACACCGGCGGCGAGGCGAAATTCAGGTGTGCCACGACGGCCGCCGGTTCCAGGGTACAAGCGTTCCCCGCGCCTTGCGAGATCCGCGTGGAGGAGCGCGGGGCTGTGCAGCCACTGCGCCAGGCGATCGCCGTAGCGCAGCAGCGCCGCGCGCTTGTACGAGGTGTTGTGGCCGGGAAGATGATTCATGGGACCGGCGCTCACCGGCATGCGCCAGCGGCCGTAGCCGAGCAGGAAATCGGCCCAGCTCGTCGCCGTCGCGGGGTTCGCGTTGCGCATGGCGGGCCCGACGGCGGACCACGAGCCGCGGTGCGCGCGGATGAGCGCCTCGGCCCAGCCAGGTTCGGGAAACGCGTGATCTTCGGCGAACACCACGACAGGCGCGCTCGCCGCGCGAACGGCCGCTGCGTGCGCATGGGCCAGGCTGCGCGTGGCGCCGATGCATATGGTGCGCACGCGGGCGAAACCCGCCTGCACCGCCGCGGGCACTTCGAGCCTGCGCGGATCGGGTGCGGCGATCACCAGCTCGAGCTGCGGCGCCGCGATCTGTACGGCGAGGGCCGCGATCGTACGGGCGAGCGTCGAATACCCGTCAGGGGTGACGAGCAGCACCGACATCGCAGGCTCGGACCTCATGATTCTGCGAACGCCCGGCGCTCCTGCGGCCGGAGGTTGGCGTCGCGATGAAACTCGAACACCGAGGAGTGTTCGACAGACCGGCCGCCGCCAAGCGCATAGCCGACGAGCTCGCCGAACCCGTCGATCACGAACCCGAGAAACAGCACCGGCAGAATTCGGGGCAGAAGCCGCTGTCCGTGATGGCAGCGGCCGAGGACCGGCCAGCAGCGGGCGAAGCGCACGAACGGAATCAACGGAGACGCCAGGGTGAAGAGCACCCGCTTGCCAAACGGCCAGTCGCGCGATCGCGCGGCGGCGAACATCCGGCCGACGTTGAAGCGGAGCGGCACCGACACCGGAAGCAGCGAGATGTTGAAGTGCCGTGTCTTGGCCGCGGATTCGAGATAGAGCTGCTCGCCCCGGGCGCGTAGATCCCATTGCAGCACTGTTTCGGCTTCGACCATGTACGGAAGCCGGTCCCCGTACGCGAGCAGAAGGTCGCGCTTGTAGCTGCTGTTGTGCGGAGGTACGTGCGTGCGCGGGCCCGGCTCCACCGGATCGACCCAGGGCCCGTACTCGATCAGCAGATTGGTCCAGCTCAGCAGCGTCTGCGGATTGCCATTCAGGAAGGCAGGTCCCACGGCGGCCCAGGGCTCCCGATGCCGCGCGATCAAGGCTTCGGCCCACGTCGGGGTGGGAAAGGCATGGTCCTCGACGAAGGCCACCACCGGCGCGGTTGCGGCGCGCACGCCGGCGGCGCGTGCGCGCGCGGACGATGCCGCCGCATCGCCTGCGACCACCCGGTGACCGCAAAATGGCGCCAGCGCGTCCGGCTCGATCCGCAGGGACGACGGATCGGGCGCGACGATGACGACCTCCAGGCGGTCGGCTGCCGTCTGACGGCGCAGGTGCCGGAGGGTATGCCGAAGGTTGTCGACGCCTTCGGGCGTCACCATGATGACGGACATCTCGGCCGCGGGCTTCATGAATTCACCGCTCCCGTTCGTCCGCGCAAGATCTGGGCGGTGCGCTGGAATCTCCAGCCGATGTAGGCATACGCGAAGCTCGCGCCGCTGTAGAGGAAATACAGCAGGTGGAGCGGAATCGAGCCGAGCGCCAGCACGATGCCTCCCTCGCGCGCGAGAAACGCGTAGAAGCGGCGGTTCAGGATCGCCACGGCCGCGGCGGCGGCAATCGACACGAGCCAGAGCTCCGGACGCACCAGGCCGAGTACGGCAGCGGCCGCCGCGACGGCGGTCAGGACGACGCTCACGCGCTGATCGCGTTGAAGGTTGAGCTCCCGGACGGCGCCTCCCTCCAGCATCAGCCGGGTCCAGGGAACGGCACGCGCGGCGATGTCGGTACGCAGCATCGAGCCGAGCGTCCATTTCTTCAGATGGGTGCCCTGCAGCGCCTTGTCGATCCGTATGCGATGCCCGGCGCGCCGCAATCGATAACCGAGCTCGATGTCCTCGATCGCCGGCGCGGGAAAGCGAGCGGCGTCGAAGCCGCCGACGGCAAGGAACGCCGTGCGCCGCACGGCGCCCAGACCCGCCCAGAACGTCTCCGCCTCCGGATTGCCCTGCTGGTGCACGTAGTGGTGGAGCAGGTTGCGATAGCGCGAGAGCAGGCCGTCTGCGCGCGGAGTGGAGTCGTAGGAGCCAAAGACGGCCGCCACGTCCGGATTGTCCGCGAACGTCCGCCGAATCCTCATGATCGAGTCGCTGCGCACGACGACGTCGGCGTCGACGAACAGCAGCACGGATCCGGAGGCCTCGGCCGCCCCCGCGTTCCGGGCCTTGGCAGGACCGCCGTTGCAGGACAGGCAAATGACGCGTGCGCCGTGCGTCCCCGCCACGCGCACCGTGTCATCGGTGGATCCGTCGTCAACGACGAGAAGCTCGACATCAGGCGCTGCCGCTTTCAGCGCAGGAAGCGACTCGGCGAGCTCGTGCCCGGCGTTGAACGCCGGCACGACGATCGAGAGCGAGATGGCCGTCACGCGCAGGGGCCCCCTCGAGGGTTCACCATGGGCCCAATGCTACTACCCGGCGGCGCGCGAGCGCCGTCTCAAATTCACACAGAGAGTGTGCGGAAAGTGTTGAATACCCAGCGAGAAAGAAGTCTGGTTCGAGGCAGAACTCTCAGGTGAGCGAGAGGTAATCGTGAACGAATCGGACCGCCATCGACCCTTCGCCGACGGCCGACGCGACGCGATTCATCGCCCCGGCGCGGATGTCGCCGGCGGCGAACACGCCCGGGACGCTGGTTTCCAGCGGCAGCGGCTCTCGCGTCTCCTTCCAGGTGCGCGGGTACGCCGCATCGAGCGACAGATCGCGGCCGGTCAGGACGAACCCCTTGTTGTCGCGCAGCACGCTCGCAGGCAGCCACTCGCTGCGCGGGCGGGTGCCGATGAAGACGAACACCGCCTCCGCCTGCTCCTCATCGCGGGCCTCGCCGTTCACCTTGAGAACCACGCGCTCGACGCGGCCGTCGCCCTCGACCCGCTCGATCTCGGTGCAGGCGCGCAGGCGGATGTTGGGCGTCTTGCCGATCTGATCGATGAGGTACTGCGACATCGTGGTGCGCAGTGAATCGCGCCGGACGACGATCTGCACCTCTTTCGCGTGCCGGGCCAGGTACATCGCGGCCTGTCCCGCCGAGTTCCCGCCGCCCACGACGAACACGCGCTGCCCCGCGAAGGCCGGCGCCTCGGTCGTTGCCGCCCCGTAGTAGACTCCCGCGCCCGTGTGCTCGGCGATGCCGGGGGCCGGATGCTCGCGGTACGCCATGCCGGTGGCGGCCACCATCGTGCGCGTCACGATCTCGCGGCCGTCACTGAGCGCCAGCCGCTTGTAGCCCTCATCGATGCGGACCCCGCTCACCTCGAGCGGGACGAGCAGCTCGGCGCCCAGCCGCTGCGCCTGCGTCACGGCCCGGCGGGTGAGCTCGCTGCCGCTCACGCCGGCCGGAAATCCGAGGTAATTCTCGATTCGCGAGCTGGTGCCGGCCTGTCCTCCGGGCGAGTGTTGATCCAGCAGCAGCGTGCGCAGCCCTTCGGAGGATCCGTACACCGCCGCGGCGAGCCCGGCCGGTCCGGCGCCGACGATCACGAGGTCGTAGAGATCCAGGGCCGCCGAGAGCGATCGGCCGAGGCGCTCGGCCACCTGCCGCGGCTCCGGGTTGCGCAGCGCCACGCCATCCTCGAAGAACAGCGCCGGAAGCTCGCCGGCGTCCACCTTGGCGGCTTCGAGCAGGCTCGCGGCCTCCGGGCTGCGCGCGATGTCGAGCCACCGGTACGGGATGAGATTGCCCGCCAGGAAGTCCTTGATCGCGTGCGATCTGGGCGACCACTGGTGGCCGACGAGCCTCAGCCCTTTCGATTCGGGGAGGTACTCGGCCTGCCATGCGTCGAGCAGATCGTCGATGGCCGGGTAGAGGCACTCCTCGGGCGGGTCCCACGGCTTGGACAGGTAGTGATCCAGGTGGGCTTCGTTGATCGCCTCCACGGCGGCGCCGATATCCGAGTAGGCCGTGAGCAGCACGCGCCGCGCGAGCGGGTAGAACTCCCGCGAGCGCGTGAGCAGCTGTGTCCCGTGCATCCCCGGCATGCGCTGGTCGCTGACGATCATGGCCAGGGAGTCGCCGCGGGCCTTCAGCTCGCGCACCGTCTCGAGCGCCTCTTCGCCCGACGAAGCGCTGACGATGGAGTAGGAGTCGCGGTATCTGGAGCGGATATCGCGGCGCACCGCCGCAAGCACCTGAGGGTCGTCGTCGACGGCCAGCAGCACCGGCTTGTTCATCGTGATCCTCCCGCCGACTTCGCGTCGGCGAGCGGGAGGGAGACGCGGAACTCGGTGTGGCCGGGACGCGATTCGACGTCGATCTCGGCGTCGTTGTGATTGACCAGCCGCCGGACGATGTCCAGACCCAGTCCGGTCCCTTTCCCGACCGGTTTGGTGGTGACGAACGGCTCGAAGAGGCGGTCGCGCACGTCGGCGGCAATGCCGGGCCCGTTGTCGATCACGCGCACGATCGCGCGCTGCCGATCGCGGCCCGCCGTCACGTCCACGCGCCCGGACTCGGGTGCGGCGTCCAGCGCGTTGTCGATCAGGTTGACCCAGATCTGGCTGAGCTCGCCGGCGAACGCGCGGACGCACGGCAGACCCGGTTCAACCGCGACGGTGACGCCGATCGACTTGGCGCGCGCCTTCGACTTGAGCACGGTCACGGTATTGTCGAGGCTCGTCGTCAGATCCACCGGTTCGGCGACGGTCGCCTGGTCCATGTGGGTGAAGCCCTTGATCGCGGCGACCAGGCTCGAGATCCGCGCCGCGGCTTCCCGAATCTCCTGCGCGATGCCCCGGACCGTGCAGCCGGCGGCGGTCCAGCGCAGCACGGCGTCCAACGATGCCTCGGGCACCGCCGCGGCGAGGCGTTCGAGCGTGTCGAGGGTGACGGCCGTTTCGGCGAGCACCCCCGCGCTGGCGTCGTCGAGCCCGCGATGGGCGAGCCAGTCGGCGATCGCGTCTTCGCGATCGGCGCGCTGAATGGGCGAGAGCACTCCCGGTGAACGGGTGCCGAGGCACGAGGCGCGCGCCGCGTCGATCGCGGCGAGCTGCGCCGGCGCCAGGCTCGCGGCGCCCAGCGCGCGGGCCGCTCCTTCCACGTCGTCGAGCCGCGCGTCGAGCAGCGCCGCGCTCCGCTCGATGGCCGCCGCCGGGTTGTTGAGCTCGTGCGCCAGCCCGGCCGAGAGGCGGCCGAGCGAGGCCATCTTCTCGTCGTGCAGATCGTTCGACGTGAACACCCGCGCCCGATCCAGCATCTTGTGGACGAGGATGGACGTGATGGCGTGGCACTCGCGAATCATCTCCGAGAGGTCGGCTCGGGGCACCGAGAGCACCTCCGACGGCTCTTCGGCAATGGAGTCGCCGGGCGGCTTGTCGAGGCGCGAAAAGGGGAGGACACCCGTCACGTCTCCTGCCCGCCACTCCATGGCCTTGTGGCGTCCGGCGCCCCGGTCGATGAAGATGGCGATATGGCCGGTGAGCACCACGAACATGCCCTCGACCGGCATGCCTCTGGCCGAGACGAGCTCGCCTTCCTGCAGCTGGCGCACGGTGCCGTGGGCGGCGAGCCAGGCAAGCTCTTCGCGCGGCGCCGAGCCCAGGGTCTTGTGGGCGGCAAGTCGATCGATCAGGTCGGTCGCGGCCACTGAAACGCTCCCTGATGCTGGTTCGGGAAACGAGAAATGTTACATCAGGGAGCGCATCGGATGGAGCCGGCCGCGTCCGGCGGACGCGCGTCAGTTCGAATCGTGCGCTGCACCCGCGACGATCGCCACGCCGTTGGCGTCGGGCACGCCGACCGTGACGGGCGATCCGCTCGCCGTGAGCTCGCCGAATTCGTTGTAGGTGAAGAGCGAGAGGTGCGACTGTCCAGCGAGGTGGTCGACCACGCCGAGCACCCCGGCGTCGGCATCGATGTCGGTCGGCGCCCCGCCCGTGCTGGCGGCCACCGGTGCGTCGACGAAGACGTGGCTGCCGGTGCTCACCAGACGGCTGATCGTCCGGCTGGCGGTGTTGGCCGTGAACACGTACTTTCCGAGCGCCGTCGTCCAGCAGGGAGCGAGTTGGCCCGCGGCGGCCACCGACGTGAAGGCGCCTTCGCGGAAGAGCCCGTCCTGGTTCGAATGCGCCAGCGTGATCACAGCCGTCCCGTCGCCGAGCACGGAGAACCCGAACGGCGTCAGCGTGCCAGCCGGCGCCGAGACCGCTGTTGGCGCCGCGGCAGCAACGGCGCCGTCCGCGAGTGACACCACATCAACCGTGCCCGGATCGGGATCGGTCTTGAGCGTGACGAGCAGGTGCGAGCCGTCCACGACGCCGACCTGCGCGGTGCTGCCCGCAGGCGGGGCTCCGCCGCCGGCGATCGAGAGAAATGTCGTGCCATCCAGCCAGCCGACATTGTCATGGTGCAGCACGAACGAATCCACGGTGGTGGCGCCCGCGACGTACATGTGTCCGTTGCCGAAGTCCACGCTCACGGGTGCGCTGGTCGTCGAGACCAGGCGATCGAACCTCAGGCCGTTCCCGGTGCGCTTGAACAGGGCGATGCTGTTCGATCCGTTGTTCACGACCGCCACGAGCTCGCCGTTGTACTGCCTGACGCCTCGCGCGTTGCCGGCGACGCCGCCTTTGCCTCGGGTGGAGAGCGTCTGCACGAGCTCGTTGGTCTCCGTGTCGTACACCTTGATCTGGTTCGTGATTGGATCGTTGGTCATCACCACCGCCAGCGTGGCATCGCGGCCCGCGGCGTGGAGCCAAGCCGGACCGGACGTAGTGGCCGCCACCGCCGCCGCGGAAACGAGAATGGCGAATCGGGACATACTGCCTCCTTTGGAGCGAACCGGGTTGAGTCCATGACAACCGGGATCGTCCTGAGGCTTCATATCCGGAGCCCTGCGGATTATTCCAGGGCGGCAGGGGCCGCCGAACGACGTCAGCGGAGCGTGAGAGACCTTACGAGGGCTTCGATGGCGCCGAGCGACGCCCGATCCGGCGGTTCGCCGCCGGCGACGAGCTGGAAGGTGGACCACGGCTCTGGCAGAAAGCGAACGGCGCCGTAGACGTGCTGCCGAGGGAACCCGGGCTGGACGGCTCGTTCCTTGTCGAAGACGACGGTGTCGCCGACCGTCCTGCATTCGATCACGCGCACCTCGGCATTTCGCATCACGTCCACCGCGGCGATCGCCTGCTGCTGTTGTGGGCCGAGCGATCCGAAAGCGGGAAGAGCCGGATCGACGTGCCTGAGCTCGCCGAGCGCCGCGCAGAAATTGTCGAGACCGAGCCGCGGCAGGTGCGCCAGCACGGCCGCGCGCAGAGGTGCAGGAAAGATCTCCAGGGTGATGCTGTCGTAGAGGCCGCCCACCGCCTGGAGATCGATGAGCGGAAATCCGCGCGTCAGCACGGCCTCGCCGCCGTACGCCGCCGGGAAGCTCGAGAATCGCACGGAGGCGGCGCGGCCCTCGAAGCCGTTGTTGGTGCCGGGGGCCGTCGTTCCGAATGCGGCAGGATAGGTGAACGCAAACCGGCCCGCGGGGTCTTCGTAGCGCCGCGGCGGCGCCGGTTGAAAGAGCGCGAACGCGGCGGCGAGCACGAGAGCTTCTCTCAGCATCCTTAATAGAGTGCACCGTGTTCAACGACGGGTGCCGTGTGTCATTTTCGAAAATACCGGCCGAAGCTCATGATCCTCTCGGAAATATCGGCAAATACCCGTCTTGCGGCGCACGGGCGTGGTCCAAATCGGCACATCCGCTCTTCGGAGAACGCGAAGCAGGCGCGCGCCATCTGAGACGTAACGTCAGTACTATCAACATGTTGCGGGCTTGGTGTCGCTCGTGGCAGTTCGATTGCTCTCGAGTCACGCGTGGCTCACGGCGTTGTCGGCAGCGACAGTTCGAATTCTTCTCGCCTTGCGGTGGTGATTCCGGCGTTCAACGAGGCGCTCCTCCTGGCGCGGTGCATCGACAGCGTGCTCGCGGCGGGTATCCCGCCTGCCGACGTGTATGTCGTAGACGATCAGTCAACCGATGGCACGGCCGGCGTGGCGGGCGGCTACGAGGGGGTGAACGTCCTCGTCAATCCGGCGCGGTGCGGAAAGCTCGGTGCGCTGCAGAACGCGATTGCGCACTTCGCACTGGCGGAGCGCTATGCGTTTCTCTCGCTGCTCGATGCCGACAGCCGCGTCGCGCCTGAATATTTCGGCGCCGTCATCGAGCGCTTCTCGTCTGATCCCGGCACCGTGCTGGTGTGCGGTGCCCCGCAGAGCGAGCGCTGCAACTGGCTGACCGCATATCGCGCCTTCGAGTACGCGGTGACGCTCCACGCCTATCGCGCCGGACAGGCCAGGCTCGGCGTGATCACGGTGGCGCCGGGCTGCGCGTCGACCTACGCGACACGCATCCTGGACCAGGTGGATTGGGCCGGCGGAACCCTGGTGGAAGACATGGACCTCACGGTGCAAATCCACCGCAAGCGGCTCGGGCGGATCGCATTTGCGCCCGGCGCGGTCGCCTACACCCAGGACCCTCGCACGGTGCGGGAGTACGTCGGGCAGATGACGCGCTGGTACAGCGGCACGTGGCAGGTCTTCCGGCTGCACGGCATCCCGTTCGGCTGGCAGCGCATCGACGCGGAGTTCGCGCTCCTGCTGGCCGAGGGTCTGCTGTATTCCCTGGCGTTCTTCTGCCTTCCGCTGCTGGCGATCGTCTGGCCGTCTGCGGTGCTGCGGTGTTTCCTCTTCGACCAGGCGCTCTCCCTTGCGCTCGCGAGTGCCTGCGCCGTGGCGCTGCGGCGGATCGATCTGGTGGTCTGTTTTCCCGCGTTCGCGCTGGTGCGCGCAATGAACTGCGTGCTGCTGGTCTGGACGTGCGTTCAAGAAGTCGTTCGCGGCCGAAAGCGGACGGCGTGGTTCAGTGTGGGGCGTTACTGACTATGCAGAACGTGGTGTGGGGCGGCGTGGCCCTGGTGCTGGCGTGTTCCTCGATCTCGGCCGCTCAGACGAACGGAGCGACGGCGCGGAACCTGCTCTTTCCCGGGTCGATCAGCATGGGAACCCTGACGGGGGATCCGGCCGAGCCGGGCAATCTGACCAGCGGCACGATCGTGCAGCAGGGCCTCATCCTCCAGCAGCGCAAGGGCGTGTTCGTCGTCGGATTCGGCGAGGTCGGCGTCCGGCGCGATTCCGCGGGGTTCGCCTGGAACAATGTGTCGGTGTACCGCAGCAGCGTGAAGATCGTGCGGCCCGACGAGCACGGCGTCTTCGAAGCCGCGGTCGGCGTCATGGGCGGGCAGCACGGCAGCCGTTCGGCCAGCCCGCACGTCGCGCTCTCGGTACCTGGCGCGGCTGGCGCGGCGATCGCGTATCCCGATTCGGAGGATCGCCGGTCACCTATCCCGGCACGATGTGGGCGGTCACGGGACGCGTGGCGCCCGGCGAGCCGGGGAACTGGATCACGAGCGCATCGGTCGAACAGGGCGCGATGTTCTTTCACCACTCGCGGATGGACGCCGGACCGTTCGTGCGCCTCACGGTCAGCGGCGACTCGGCCGGGAGCGAATGGAACAACCGGCAGACCGCGGACGCCGGCGTGAAGCTGTCGCGGCAGGTTCCTGTCGGCGTCGTCGAAGCCGGCGCGGCCCGCCGCCATCGCTGGGCCGCGGCGCCCGGCTCGGGAAACATCCTCTTCGTCAATCTCTGGATGGGTTGGACGCCTCGTCTCCTCCGGCCATAACGACGACATCGGAAGGACTGATACCGTGTACTTCAACTTCTTCGGCGGCTCGGCTCTCTTTCATTTCCTCGCGGGACATCCGCGCACGTCCGCGGCGCTGGGACTGGCCGGCGCCCTCGGCCTGCTCCTGTCGCCGTTCGGCAAGTAGCCTGTCACCCGGTCTCCTCCGGGTCCTGCCGCCGCGCAGGGGGTAGAATCGCGGGATGACACGGGTTGCGGTCGTCCTGCTCTGTCTGCTTCCCGGCGCGGCGGCCGCGCAATCCGCGGCCGGGAGGATCGACGTCACCTACACGCAGTTCACCCTTCCCAACGGCCTGCACGTCATCCTGCACGAGGATCACAGCGTGCCGCTCGTCAGCATCAACACGTTGTATCACGTGGGCTCCGCGAGCGAGCGTCCGGGGCGGACCGGGTTCGCGCACCTCTTCGAACATCTGATGTTCATGGGCTCGGAGCACGCGCCCTACGGCGAGTTCGACCAGCGGCTCGAGGCGGCCGGCGGGTCCAACAACGCGTTCACGCAGAGCGACAGCACCGACTATTACATCGACGTCCCGTCGAACGCGCTCGAGCTGGCGCTCTTCTTCGAATCCGACCGGATGGGGTATCTGCTCGACGCCATGACGCCGAAGACCGTCGACGCCCAGCGCGACGTCGTCAAGAACGAGCGTCGGCAGAGCTACGAAAACCGGCCCTACGGCATGGCCGACATCACCCTCGGGGAGATGCTGTATCCGGAGGACCACCCGTACCACTGGCCGGTCATCGGCTACATGCCCGACCTCACCGCCGCCAGCTACGACGATGTCGTGGCGTTCTTCAAGGAAGTACTACTCGCCGGCAAATGCCAGCCTGGTCGTCGCGGGCGACATCGATCCCGGGCAGACCCGGGCGCTGGTGGAGAAGTGGTTCTCCGACGTGAAAGCCGGCCCGCCCGCGGAGCCGATGACGATTCCCGGCGTGTCGCTGACGGGTGTGCAAAAGAAGACGATCACCGACAAGGTGCAGCTGCCGCGCCTGTACCTGGCATGGCTGACGCCGCGCCACCTCGAGCCCGGCGACGCCGCGCTCGACATCGTGGCGGACCTGCTGGCCGGCGGGAAGAACTCGCGCCTGTACAGGCGTCTCGTCTACGACATGCAGATCGCCCAGGACGTCGCGGCCTACCAGTCGTCCGGGGCGCTGTCGTCGTCGTTTCAGGTCGTAGCGACGGCGCGTCCCGGTCACAGCGTCGAGGAGCTCGAGACCGTCATCGACGAGGAGATCGCCAGGCTGCAGCAGGAGGAGCCGTCGTCCCACGAAGTCCAGCGGTCGCTCAATCAGCTCGAGGCGTCCTTCTACAATCGCCTCGAGCGGCTGGGACGCTACAACGGCAAGGCCTACCAGATGAACGACTACTTCGTGGAAACAGGCGATCCGAACTGGTTCACGAACGACCTCGGCCGGTACCGCTCGCTGGCGCCTTCGAATGTCCGGGCGGCTGCGGCGGCCTATCTGCCGCGCGACAGGCGCGTCGAGCTGACGGTCGCGCCCGAGGCGCGCGGCAAATGACGCGACGGCTTCCGGCGCTTCTGGCCGTGGCGCTCGCCGGCAGCGCGGTCGGCGCCCGGCAGACGCCGGATCGCACGCACCCGCCGGAACAGGGTCCGCCGCCGGCGCTCCGCCTTCCCGCTATCCAGAAACGCGAGCTCTCGAATGGGGTGCCGCTGTGGCTCGTGGAGTTGCACGAAGTGCCCGTCGTGCAGATGAGCCTGCTCGTGCTGCGGGGCACCGGCGACGATCCGCCGGGCAGGTTCGGCGTCGCGAGCCTGACGGCGGCGATGCTGGAGGAAGGCGCCGGCGCACGATCGTCGCTGGCCATCGCCGACGCGCTCGACTTCCTCGGGGCCGACCTCCAGATCACCAGCGGATACGACGCGTCGGCCGTGCGGCTGCACGTGCCGATCGCGCGCTTCGCAGACGCGCTTCCCATCATGGCCGATGTGGCGCTCCGCCCCACGTTTCCTGCCGAGGAGCTCGAGCGCGTGCGCCAGCAGCGCCTCACGAGCATCCTGCAGGCGCGCGACTCTCCGGCGACGATCGACGCGCTCGCGTTCAGCCGAGCGCTGTTCGGGCCGGCGCACCGCTACGGCACGGCCGCCGGCGGCAGAGCCGAGACGATCGCCGCGCTGGGCGCAGGCGATCTCCGGTCGTTCTACCAGACGGCGTTTCAACCGTCGAACGCGGCGCTCATAGTCGTCGGCGATGTCACGATGGATCGAGTGCTGCCGCTCGTCGAGGCGAGCTTCGGGCACTGGACTGCCGCGGCGCCGGCGGCAGCCAGATCCGCGCTGCCCGAGGCGCCCGAGCCTCGGGGACGCGCCGTGTTCCTGGTGGACAAGCCCGGGGCGGCCCAGTCGGAGATTCGCATCGGCTGGGTCGGCGTGCCGCGTGCGACGCCCGACTACTTCGCGATTCAGGTGCTGAATACGGTGCTGGGCGACTCGTTCTCCTCGCGCCTGAACATGAACCTGCGGGAGCGGCACGGCTACACGTATGGCGCCGGATCGGTCTTCGACATGCGCTCATCCGCCGGCCCGTTCGTCGCCTACGCCGGCGTGCAGACCGACAAGACCGCCGACGCGCTGCGGGAGTTCTTCAACGAGCTCGCCGGGATCTCCCAGCCCATTCCCGACGCGGAGCTCTCGCGCGCGAAGAACTACATTGCCCTGCGCTATCCCCAGGGATTCGAGACCACTGGCGACATCTCGCGGCGGCTGGAAGACGCGGTCGTCTACCATCTGCCCGACGACTACTTCTCGACGTACGTGCGCAACATCGAGACGGTCTCGGCCGCGGACGTGCAGCGCGTTGCCCGGAAGTACATTCAGCCGGGCCGCTTCCTCGTGGTCATCACGGGCGATCGGAAGACCATCGAACCGGCGATCGGCGCGCTGAAGCTGGGGCCGATCGAGACCATGACGCTGGACGAGGTCTTCGGCCCCGCTCCGAAGCTCGATGTCGCCCCCCCCGCGCAGTAACGGCGTTCCGTTGCCCCCCGGCCGCATTTGAGCCGTGCCACGCTATCGATTCGGTGAGTTCATCCTGTCGCCGCGGCGCCGGCTGCTCGTCCGCAACGGCCTGGAGCAGCCGCTCATCCCGCGCTATTTCGACCTGCTGGCGTTCCTGATCGAACGCCGCGGCGAAGCGGTTCATCGCCGCGACATCTTCGATCGCGTCTGGAGCGACGTTGTCGTGTCCGACAGCGCGCTGAGCCAGGCCATCCGCACGATCCGGCGCGTCCTCGGCGACGACTCGCGCGAGCCGCGTTTCGTGCGCACCGTGTCGCGCCACGGCTATCGCTTCGTCTTCGCCGACGTGGTCGAGGAAGAGGATGGAGACGAGTGGGCGATCCCGATCGAGGCGCAGCCAAGCCCGATTGTCGCGTCCGGGCCGGGCACCGACACCTACGAAGCCCTGATCGAGCGAGTGACGCGGCCGGCGGCGCATCCGGCCGAGCAGGAAGAGCAGCGTGAGGCGGCCGAGCGGCTCCACGCCCTCGGCACGGAGGAGGCGCTGCGGCATCTCGGCACGCGCCCGGGCCACGCGCTCGCTCGCGCCCTGTTGCGGGAAACCAGGTGGGATGCGGCCGAAGCGGGGCCGGTGCCGATCGTCGGGCGCCCCGCACCGCTGCAGACGGCACGCGAGCTGGCGCTGCTGCGACTGCGGCGTGCCGCGGCGCTCGCCGCCGAACGATGGACGACCGCGGCCGCAGGCGCGGGCCTCGCCGGCCTGGCCGGAGGTGCCATCGGCGGAGCGATCCTGGTGGACGCACCTGGCAGCGCCGCGTCGTTCGCGGTCGTGCCGGCGCTCGCCGCCGTTGGCGCCTGCTGCGGCGCCGCCGGAGGGGCGGGTGTCGGCGCGGGGCTCGCCGTCGCCGAGGCGACCATGAGGTCGCGTCGGGCGCTCGCGCTCGTCGCCGGCGCCGCGCTCGGGGGCGGACTGGCCGGCTGGACGGCCGAGTGGCTCGGCCGCTGGAGCCTGGCTGCGCTCTTCGGTGTGGAGGCTCCGATCGGAGGCGGCATCGAAGGGATCGTCATCGGCGGAGCCGCCGGACTCGCGTACAGCTCGGCCACCCGCCACGCGCAGGGCGGCCTCGCCGCCCCCCGCGGCTGGAGCCGGCTGCGGACCGCTCTACTGGTTGCGATCGCGTGCGGGCTGGCGGCGCTGGCCCTCTCGGCGGCGGGGCGGCCCTTGGTTGGTGGAACAATCCACCTGATCGCGCAGATGTCGCGCGGCTCACAGGCCACCCTCACGCCGCTGGCCCACCTCATCGGCGAACCGGATCTCGGTCCGATCACCGCCGCCCTGATTGCCACCGGCGAAGGAGCGCTCTTCGGCGCCGGCCTGGCGTTGGGTGTCACACGACGGCCGCGGCGGAACGGCGAGGCCGGCTCACCAACACCTCACTGAACGCTCACCAAACGCTGAAGACTTCCATCTGGCGGTCCGCGATGCTTCCACTCGGAGGACATCGATGGACATCACTGCGCCGGCGCGACCGGTTGTATCCGCCCCACGGCTTCGGGAGGCCGCGCGATGAAGGTGAAGATGATTCTCCCGGCCCTGACGGAAGCGACGAGTCCGTTCTGGAGGCCCATCAAATATTCGCTGTTTCCGCCGCTGGGCCTCGCGACGCTCGCGGGTTATCTCGATGACGACGACGAGGTCGAGATTCAGGACGAGCACGTCGAAGCGCTGAATCTCGCGGACAGGCCTGATCTCGTGGTGATTCAGGTCTACATCACCTCCGCCCGCCGCGCGTATCGAATCGCCGATCATTACCGGCGCCGGGGCGTCCGCGTCGCGCTGGGCGGTCTCCATGTGACCTCGCTCCCGGACGAAGCGGCCGCGCATGCGGACACCATCTTTCTGGGACCTGGCGAGGACACCTGGCCCGCATTCCTCGGCGACCTGAAGAAGGGCCGTCCGGGGCGCGTGTACCAATCGACCATCCGGACGCTCGCGCGACTGCCGCCGATCCGGCGCGACCTGATCAAGCGGAGCCTGTATCTCGTCCCGAACTCCATCGTGGTGTCGCGCGGGTGTCCACACGTCTGCGACTTCTGCTACAAGGACGCGTTCTTCGAGGGCGGGCGCTCGTTCTACGCCCAGACGGTGGACGCGGCGCTGGCGGAGATCGCGCGTCTGCCGGGCCGCCATCTCTACTTCCTGGACGACCATCTCTTCGGCGATCGCCGCTTTGCGGCGGCGCTCTTCGACGGCATGCGGGGCATGGGCCGGCTCTGGCAGGCGGCCGGCACCGTGAACGCCGTGCTCGCGCCCGATCTGCTCGAACGCGCGGTGGAAGCGGGCTTGCGCAGCCTGTTCGTGGGTTTCGAGACGCTGAACCCTGTGAATCTTGCGGAGCAGCGGAAGTACCAGAACATGCGGCGCGACTATGGCGCCGCGATCCGGCGGCTGCACGCGCAGGGCGTGATGATCAACGGGAGCTTCGTGTTCGGCATGGACGCAGACGACGGCTCGGTGTTCGCGCGCACCGTCGAATGGGCGGTCGGGCAGGGCATCGAGACCGCCACGTTCCACATCCTCACGCCCTATCCGGGCACCGCGCTCTATCGCCGCATGTCGGATCAGGGACGGCTCACCACGCACGACTGGGACCTGTACGATACCCGCCATGCCGTCTTCCGGCCGGCGCGGATGTCGGCGGTGCAGCTCGAAGAGGGGTACCGGCGCGCCTATCGTGAGTTCTACCGGTGGGGCTCGATCGTCCGCGGCGCGGCGGCCCACGGCCAGGCATGGGCCGGACTCCGCCACTTCGCGTACGCCGCGGGCTGGAAGAAGTTCGAGCCCGTCTGGGACCTGGTGATTCGAGCCCGGAGGGCAGGCGCCATGCTGCCCGTGCTCGAGACCATCCTCAGCGAGTTCGGCCGCCGTCCTGCCGAATCCGCACGGGCAGACCTACGCGACCGACCGCAGCAGCCTGGCGGGCAGCAGGAAGAACGCGGCGAGCAGGGTCAGGACGCCGGCGACGGCGATTCCCGCGATCCGGAACGGGAGCAGCAGGAGCCAGACCAGCGGGTACAGGACCAGCGCCAGCAGCGCCACCGGCCAGCAGACGACCAGCAGAAGGCACCAGACGAGGAACTTCAACATATCTAGCAATACGGACGCGCAGCCTCCGGGGTTGCAGGCGCCCTCGCATCGGCTAAGATGACGCGAATCTCGTCCGAGGAGCGTGACATGACGACACGCGCGTTGGTTGCGGCCGCGGCGTTGGCGCTTGCGGCCGGTCTCCCAGGCGGAGCGTTCGGCCAGGCCGCCGTACCCCAGGCAGGAGCGGCGCCCGCGCAGCCGCCCGCTCGCGGCACCCGTCCGCCGCCGCCTACCCGCGATCCCCACACGCAGGGATACGTCAGCGCGACCGAGCTTCCCGACGGCGCCGTGCCCCCGGCTGCTGCGGACGGCAACTTCATTCTGGGTCCGACGCACATGCCCGCGCCCGAAATGACGGTGCGAGACGACGTGCCGCACGGCGCGGTGTACACCTTCACCATGAGCTCGGCCGACAGCAGGATTTATCCGGGCATCGCGAGGGAGGCCGGCACGTCGGCTCAACCGGACCCGGCGGATCCCGCCAAGGTGATCGTCAGCAGTCATCCTGCTCCATACACCCGCCGCGTCTCGGCGTACGTGCCCCGGCAGTACATCCCCGGGACGATCGCGCCGTTCATCGTCGGTGCCGACGGACCGGACGCGATGCTGTTCACCGCGCTCGACAACCTGATTGCCGAACGCCGCGTACCCGTGATGATCGCGATCTCCATCGCCAACGGGAGCGGCGACGCGCAGGGTAGCGAGCGCGGGCTGGAGTACGACACGATGTCGGGCCGCTACGCCGAGTTCGTCGAGACCGAAGTGTTGCCGCTCGTGGAGAAGCAGTACAACGTCAGGCTGACGAGGGATCCGGACGCCCGTGCGACGATGGGCGGCAGTTCAGGAGGCGCTGCGGCATTGTCGATGGCCTGGTACCGCAACGATCTGTACCACCGGGTGCTGTCCTATTCGGGGACGTTCGTGAACCAGCAGTGGCCTTTCGACGCCGGGACGCCGCATGGCGCCTGGGAATATCACGCGCATCTCATTCCGGAGAGCCCGGTGAAGCCGATCCGCATCTGGATGGAGGTGGGCGATCGCGACAACCTCAACACGCGCGACGACTACCACGACTGGGTGCTGGCGAACGAGCGCATGGCGCGGGTGCTCGCCGCCAGGGGCTACCATTACCAGTTCCTGTTCGCGCGCAACGCCGGGCACACCGATCGCACCGTGAAGGCCCAGACGCTGCCCGAAGCGCTCGAGTGGGTGTGGCAGGGATATCCGGGCCGCGGCACGAGCGGCGGGCGCTAGCACGGCCCGCGGCAACGCCGCCGCGGGCCCTGACTCTGCGGGTTCGGCCGGCAGTTATTTCGGGCGGCCCTTGTACCCTTGCGCGAGCATCTGCACCTTGAAGAGCGCCGTGCGCCCGTTGAGGTACAACGTCTTCTTGTCGGGACCGCCGAAGGTCAGGTTCTGCGGGCGCTGCGAGGTCGGGATGAGCCCGAGCGCCTTGCCCGACTTGTCGAACACCTGCACGCCCGGCCCGATGCCCACGTACACGCGGCCCTCGCCGTCGATCGCGACGCCGTCGGCGTGGCTCTCGTTGCCCTCGATCCCCTGGTACTTCCCGAAATCGCGCCGATTGGCGAGCTTGCCGTCCGGCTGCACGTCGAAGGCCACGAGCGCGGCGCCGTTCGAGTTCGCGACGTACAGCGTCTTCTCGTCGGGGCTGAGCGTGAGGCCGTGCGGGCTCGCCACTTCGCCGGCGATCATCGGTTGTCCACCGGGGGGAATGTAGTACACGACCGGCGGCTTGTTGCTCGGCAGCGTGAAATAGACGCCATCCTTCTTGTCCACCACCACGTCGTTCGGCCGCGTCGGCATGGAGGCAAGCGTCGCCGCGCTCGCTTTGGGATAGATCACCTCCACGGTGGTCGCGCCGGTGGCGATGAGGCGTCCCTTCGAATCGAGCGCCAGCCCGTTCGCGCGGTGGGTGCCCTCGAGAAAGAGCGTGATCTTGTCGTTCTTGTCGACCTTGTACACCTTGCTCGCGCCGGGTTCGGTGAACGCCAGGGTGCCGTCGGGCATCGCAATGGCGCCTTCCGTGCTCTGATATCCGTCCTTGACGACAACCACTTTCGTTCCGGCGGCGACCACGCCCGGAATGCCCGGCGCGACGGTCTCGGTGGCCGGCGGTTCGGGCGGCGCGGCCTGACGCCCCTGTGCGAAGGCGACGGCCGACGCCGCACAGATGGCGGACACAATGGCGACTGCACCTTTCATGGCTTTCCTCCAGTTCGCGAAGTCGATGGGGTTGCGGAGCGAATCCTACGTCGGCACGTGCACGCGGCGCAAGGCGGACGAGGGTGCGCGGCGCTGCGGTCGGCTACGATAGCATTGGTGAAGGGCGGTCCCGCCGCACGGCTGTTCCGCAGCCGATCGTATATGAAAGGCGCTGGATGAAGACACGCGTGGTGGTGCTCGGCGCAGGATTCGGTGGACTCGAGCTGACGACGATCCTGTCCGAGACGCTCGGCGACCGAGCGAGATCGTCCTCATCGACAAGGCCGAGACCTTCGTGTTCGGCTTTTCCAAGCTCGAAGTGATGTTCGGGCACGAGTTGCCGGGCGGCGGTCCGCTACCCGTATCGCCGACATCGTCAAGCCCGGCGTCCGCCTCCTGCATTCCACCATGCAGGTCCATCGATCCCGTCCGCGCGCCGCGTCGTGACCGACCACGGACACATTCGAGGCGGATGTGCTCGTGGTGGCGCTCGGCGCCGATATCGACCCCGCGGCGACGCCCGGGCTGGCCGAGGCTGGCAACGAGTTCTATTCGGTGCCGGGCGCGTTCGCGCTGCGGGAAGGTGCTTCCCGCGTTCGAGCGTGGGCCGGCGATCATCGGCGTGACTGGGCAAGTCGTTCAAGTGTCCTCCCGCGCCGAGCGAGGCGGCGCTCCTGCTGCACGACTATCTGTCGGCGCGGGGGCGCCGGGGCGCGGCGGAGATCTCGCTGGTGATGCCGTTCGGCACGCCCATTCCGCCGTCGCCCGGACACGTCGCAGGCGATTCTCGCAGCGTTCGCCGAGCGCGGCATCCGCTTCGTCAAGGACACCCTCGTCACGTGCGCTCGATCCCGGGCGGAACGTGGCGGTGCTGAGCGACGGATCCGAGATGCCGTACGCGCTGTTCCTCGGCGTGCCCGATCCACCGCGTCCCGCCGGTCGTCGTGGAGTCGGGCCTGTCGTCGCATCCGCATGACTGGGTGCCGGTGAACAAGCAGACGCTCGAGACGCGCTTCCCCGGCGTGCTACGCCATCGGCGACGTGAACGGCGTCGGCACTCCGAAGGCCGGCGTATTCGCCGAAGGCTCGGCGCGGGTGGTGGCGGCGGCATTCATCGCGCGGCTCCGCGGCGGCGGGCGCCGGCGCCCTACAGCGGCGCAGGGCTCCTGCTACGTGGAGTTCGGCGACCACCAGGTCGGGCGCGTCGACGTGGACTTCCTGAGCGGGCCGCAAGCCGACGGGCACGTTCCAGGCGCCATCCGAGGCGCTGGCGGTGGAGAAGGCGCATTTCAAGTCGAGCCGCGTGGACCGATGGTTCGGGGGCAGCGCGGCGTGAGGCCCTTCATGCCGCTGATCCTCAACGGGCTGCCCCCGCTGCACTGGGCGCTGGCAGGTGCGGGCATCGCCGCCATCACGCTGGCGCTGCTGTACGTCTCGAACAGGCGTCTTGGCATCTCCACCGGATTCGAGGACATCTGCAGTCTGGTGCTGCCACATCCGTATTTTCAGCGGGGCAGCACGCGCCGCGGCCGCCAGTGGCGCCTGCCTTTCCTGGCCGGCCTCGTGCTCGGCGGATTTCTGTCGGCGCAGCTGGGAGGCGGATGGAAGCCCACGTGGGCGCTCGGGATGTTCGACACCGTCATCGGGCTCGGGCCAGCGGGCAAGGTCGCCTGGATGTTCGTGGCGGGGCTGTTCATCGGATTCGGCACCAGGCTGGGCGGCGGCTGCACGAGCGGCCACGGCATTTTCGGGCTCTCGAATTTCGAACGGCCGAGCCTGGTCACGACGATCAGCTTCATGCTCGGCGGCCTGCTCACCACGCAGCTCGTCTACCACGTGATCTTCCGATGATGCGGCGCTGCTGTACGTGCTCCTCGGCACGGCGTTCGGGCTCGTGCTCAGCCGATCGGGAGCCGCGGACTACAACTACATTCAGGCGATGTTCCTCTTCACCAACCTGCAGCTCTACGGGATCATCGGCACCGCCGTCGTCCTCACCGCGCCGGGCCTGTGGCTGCTCAAGCGGCACGGCCGCACCGTCTTCGGCCATGCGCTCGCCATCGAGCTGAAGCCGTTGCACCGCGGCAACGTGCTGGGAGGTGCGCTGTTCGGCGTCGGGTGGTCGATGGCGGGAATGTGCCCTGGACCCATTCTGGTGAACATCGGCGAAGGGAAGCTGTATGCCGTCGCCGCGCTCGCGGGCGCCCTCACCGGCGCCGCGGTCTTCGGCGCCTGGTATCCACGGCTGCAGCGGCCGTTCGCACTGCCGCCGCTCGCCACCGGGCCGGGCGAAGGCTGACGGCCGCGACTATTCCGCCAGCCGCTCGCGCCAGCTCGCCGAAAGCTCGGCGCACGCCGCCAGCCGCGACCGCTCCTGGCGGTTCCGTGCGTCCGAACGCTCCGTGTAGGTGACACGGTTGACTCGCTCGATCGTCCACCGTGGATGCGGCTGCGCCACGAGCTCCAGAGAATCGCCGGCCTCGACCTCGCCTTCCTCCAGCACGCGCACATACCAGCCCGATCGCCCCGACGCGATCACGAGCTTCGGCATGTCGAGCCGGTTCCATCGGCGTCCCAGCTTCCAGCAGGGGCCGCGAGGCTGCGAGACTTCGACGAGCGCGCCGCCGATGCGATAGCGATCGCCGATGCGCACCGTCTTCTCCGACTGACCGGCGACCGTGAAGTTCTCGCCGAACCAGCCGGGGCCGCAGTCGGCCACGCCGAGCTCCGTCTGCCAGACGGGGTAGTGTTCCAGCGCATAGACGCAGACAGCCTTGTCGGGACCGCCATGGACCGTCAGGTCGCCCTGCCGATCGCCGTGAAGATTTTCGCGAGTGAGGAAGACGCGTCCGGCGACGGGCTCCTTGTAGAACGCCGTCCTCCATGGCTCGGGCCCTTCCCGCCATTGCGGCGCGCCGACCTGCACGGAATACAGCAACATCGACGCTACCTGCCGCCGCGACGGACCCGGCGCCGCGGCGTGCAGACCGTCACAGGCGCGGAGGAGGAATTCGTAAGCCGGAGGGTCGAAGTTGTCATCCGCGCGCGGCCGCACTGACTGTAACAGATCTGTCGCAGGCCGAAGTGCGATGCAGCCAGGCACTTGAGGGGCGGGCGCGGGCCGGCGGCCGGGGCACAATCGTTGCTCGGGCGGCCGTTGCAATGAATCTGCGACGGGCAGTGCTGCCGGCCGGGCTCTCTCTTGCCATCACGGCGACAGCGGTCGTCGCGCTCGCTCAGACGCCACCGCCTCGACTGCCGCCGGCCCGCGGCCGGGGAGTGCAGGTCGCACAGCAGGTTCGCGATCGCACGCGAAACGGCGGCACGGCGCGTGTCATCGTCGATCTGAATCTGGCGGCGGGCGAGTTCCGCCCCGAAGCGAACCTTCCGGACACGCCGGCACTCGTCGTGCAGCGCGCCGCGATCGAAGCAGCGGCCGGGCGCGCGCTCTCGAGGCTGCCCCAAGGCGCGTACCGCGTGCGCCGGCGCTACACGAGCATCCCGCAGCTGGCGCTCGAAATCGACGCCGCCGCGCTTGCTGCGCTCGAGAACGCGCCGGATGATGTCGCCGCCGTCCATCCGGATGAGCTCTTGCGCCCGATTCTGGCCGAGAGCGCGCCGCTCATCCAGGCCGATCAGCTCTGGGCGGCCGGCTACGACGGCGCCGGGACGACCATCGCGATTGTCGACAGCGGTGTGGATGCGTCGCATCCGTTCCTGTCGGGAAAAGTCGTCGAGGAGGCGTGCTTCTCGACCACCATGACGGGAACGACCCAGTCGCTCTGTCCGAACGGGCAGGAGAGCCAAATCGGCCCCGGCTCGGCCGCGCCGTGTCCGCTCTTCGACTGTATCCACGGCACTCATGTGGCCGGCATTGCCGCCGGCGACGGTGCCGGCGCCGGGCAGTCGTTCTCCGGAGTGGCCAAGGGCGCGAACCTGATGGCGGTCCAGGTCTTCTCCGAAGTGATCGATCCGGCAAGCTGCGGCGGGCTGGCGCCGTGCGCCGGCGCCTTCACGTCGGATGTCATCGCCGGTCTCGAGCGCGTCTATTCGCTCGCCGGGCAGTACAGCTTCGCGTCGGTGAACATGAGCCTGGGGGGCTCGCAGTTCCCTGCGCCGTGTGACGATGAACCTTACAAGCCCATCATCGACAACCTGCGCGCGATCGGGATTGCAACGGTGGTGGCATCGGGAAACAGCGGCTCTACCACTTCCATCTCGACGCCGGCCTGCATCTCGTCGGCGGTGAGCGTCGGCTCCACGAGCAAGGGCGATCAGGTGTCCTGGTTCTCGAACGTGGCTTCGTTCCTCTCGTTGCTCGCCCCGGGTGAGAGCATCAATTCATCCATTCCGGGGGGAGGCTTCCTGCCTTTGAGCGGCACCTCCATGGCCGCTCCCCACGTTTCCGGTGTGTGGGCGCTGTTCAAGCAGGCGGCCCCTGCCGCGGGCGTCGATGCCGTGCTGACAGCCCTCAGAGACACCGGGCTTCCGATTGCGGACGGCCGGTTCTTCGGGACGGCCACCGTTCCGCGGGTCAGGGCATTCCAGGCGATCGCCTCCCTGGTACCGGTGATGAATCCGTGTCCCGTGGCGGTGTCGTTGTCACCCTCACACGCGCGCGGCGGCGCCGGCGCGCTCACGTTGACGGTGAACGGCAGCGGGTTCGACGCATTCTCGGTGATCAACTGGAACGGCGCCGCGAGACCCACGACGGTGGTCAGCACCACCCAGCTTCGCGCGTCCATACCGGCGGGCGATCTGGCGGCTGCCGGGCAGGCTGAGGTCACCGTCTCCACGCCTTCGCCTGGAGGCGGCACCTCGTCCGGGCTCATATTCACCATCGATCCACCGCCGGTGTTGTCGGTCAGCAGCACGATCGCCGCGCCGGGGAGCGCCGTCACGGTAACGCTCACGAACGGAGTGGGAGGCCCGACCGACTGGCTGGCGCTGGCAGCGACCACGGCGCCGAACTCGACGTACCTGCAGTGGACGTACGTCGGAAATACCGTGACCACCCGGACCTGGACCGTGAATCTCCCGACCACCGGCGGGCCATTCGAGTTCCGCCTGTTCCTGAATGGCAGCTATACGCGTGCCGCGACGAGCCCCTCGATTGCCATCGACCCCACGTACACCGGCGCGCCGGTGGCGGCCTCTCTCACTCCAGCCGCCGCCGTCGTCGGCAGCGCCGCCTTCTCGCTGAAGGTCAACGGCAGCGGATTCGTGAGCTCGTCGGTCGTCCGCTGGAACGGCGCGAATCGCCCGACGACGTTCGTCAGCGCGAGCCAGTTGCAGGCATCGATCGGCGCAGGCGACCTGGCGGCGACCGGCACGGCGGCAGTGAGCGTCTTCACGCCGGCGCCAGGCGGCGGCACGTCGGCGAGTCTGCCGTTTTCGATCAGGCCGGCCCCGACTCTGACGGTGAGCGCAACGAGCGCGGCCGGGGGAAGCAGCGTGACCGTCACACTGGCCGACGGTCTCGGCGGCTCCACCGACTGGCTGGCGCTCGCGGCGACAACGGCGCCGAACACGAGTTACCTCCAGTGGACGTATGTCGGCTCAGGCATCACGAACCGCACATGGAGCGCGACGCTGCCCTCCGCCGGAGGGCCATACGAGTTCCGGCTGTTCACCAACGGCTACACGAGGGCCGCGACGAGCCCGCCGATCGCGCTGCAGACGGGCGCGCCCGTTCTGACGTCGCTTTCGCCGGCCAGCGCCGCGGTGGGCAGCGCCGGGTTCACCCTCACGGTGAACGGCAGCGGATTCACGGCTGCCTCGATCGTCCGGTGGAATGGCGCGGATCGATCGACGACGTTCGTCGGCAGCACGCAGGTGAAGGCGGCCATCCTTTCCGGCGATCTGGCTGCGGCGGGCACGGTGGCCGTCACCGTGTTCACCCCCGCGCCCGGCGGCGGCACCTCGGGCAGTCTTCCATTCACCGTCGGGCAGCTGATCGTGCCGGCGCTGACCGTGAACGCCACCAGCGTGGCGCCTGGCGGGCAGGTGACGGTCACGCTCACCAACGGACCGGGCGGCTCGTCCGACTGGCTGGCGATCGCGGCGGCGGGGGCGCCCAACACGAGTTATCTCCAGTGGACGTCCGTGGGCGCGGGCGTCACCACGCGCACCTGGACCGTGACGCTGCCCACGGTGGGCGGCCCGTTCGAATTCCGCCTCTTCACCAGCGGCTACTCGCGCGCAGCGACCAGCCCCCAGGTTGCCATCGATCCGGCATTGAGCCCGCAACCGCCAGCGCTCACGGTGAGTGCCGCGAGCGTCGCTCCAGGCGCGAGCGTGACGGTGACGCTCGCCAACGGCTTCGGCGGAACGAGCGACTGGCTCGCACTCGCGGCCAGCGGGGCGCCGAACACGAGCTACGTGAACTGGACCTACGTTGGCGCGGGCGTGACGACCCGCACCTGGACCGTCACGATGCCGACGACCAGCGGGACATACGAGTTCCGGCTGTTCCTGAGCAACGGCTATACGCGCGCGGCGACGAGCCCCATCGTCACCGTGTCTCCCTGACGACTGACTCTGGGGCATCAGACCTCCCGCGCGCGCAACACCGGCATCTCCAGCCTCCACGGGCAGACCGCCGGCTGCCGCCTGCCGTCTAAGACGGCCAGGAGCGCAGCCCCATGACGAGCCACCCGTCCGCACATCGTCCAGCCACAGCCCCCATCGAGGATTTCGGCGGATGGATGCTGGAGTCGTTCAATCGTGCCGCTTTCTGTCTGATGGCATCGATTGGCCATCGGTCCGGTCTCTTCGACGCCATGAACGGGCTGCCGCCTTCGACCCCCCGCGAAATCGCCGGGCGTGCGGGCATGCACGAGCGGTACGTTCGCGAGTGGCTGGGGGCGATGGCCACCGCTGGCGTCGTGCTCGTGAAGGCCGAGGGTGAGGAAGATCGCTACTGGCTGCCGCCGGAACACGCGGCTTTCCTGACGAGAGCCGCCGGTCCGGACAACCTCGCTGGGCTCGCCCAATACATCGCGCTGCTCGGCGGCGTCGAAGACGACATCGTGGAGTGCTTCCGCCGCGGAGGCGGCGTGCCCTACGAGCGCTTCCCGCGGTTTCACGCCGTCATGGCCGACGACAGCGAGCAATCCGTCGTCTCCGCGCTCGATACGCACGTGCTGCCGCTCGTGCCCGGCCTGAGTGAGGCGCTCGCGCGCGGCATCCGCGCGCTCGACGTCGGCTGCGGCAGCGGCCGCATCATCAACCGGCTGGCGCAGCTGTTCCCGCGCAGCCGGTTCGAGGGGCGCGATCTCTCGGAGGAAGCGATCGATCGAGCGTCGCGCGAGGCTGCGGCGAAGGGGTTGACGAACGTCGTGTTTGCCACCGCTGATCTCTCCGACTTCGAGCATACGGCCGAGGCGCACGCCTTCGACCTCGTGACCGCGTTCGATGCAATCCACGATCAGGCGCGGCCGCTCAGCGTGCTCAAGGGGATTCGGCGCACGCTGAAGACCGATGGCGTCTATCTGATGCAGGACATCCGGGCATCCAGCAGAGTGCCGGCGAATGTGGGCCATCCGCTCGGCACGATGCTGTACACGATCTCGTGCATGCACTGCATGACCGTGTCGCTCGCGCAGGGCGGCGAAGGGCTGGGCGCCATGTGGGGAGAGGAGCGCACGCGCGAGTACCTGACGAACGCCGGCTTCACCTCGATCGAGGTCCACCAGCTCGCGCACGACATCCAGAACAACTGGTACGTGGTCCGTTAGCCGCCGGGCTCCCTCTCGGGCGGGGTGCCCGCGAGCTCGCGCTTCAGCCAGGCGCGGGCGAACGTCCAGTCCCCCTCGACCGTCCGGACGGAAAGGCCGAGATACTCGGCCACCTCCGGACTGGACATTCCGGAGAAGAAACGCAGCGTGACGACCTGCGCGGCGCGCGCGTCGACCGCTTCCAGTCGGGTCAGCGCCGTTTCGAGCGACAGCAGATCCTCCACCGGCACGGCCCCGGTTTCGGATGCCTTCACGGAGATCGTCGAGCGCCACCGGCTGGATGCCCCCGCCGCGTTTGTCGCGCTTCTGGTGCCTGCCGTGATCGATGAGCAGCCGCCGCATGGCCTGCGCGCCCAGCGCCAGTCCGTGTGTGCGCCCTTCCCACTCGCCGCCGCGGTCGTTCTGCAGGCGCATCCACGCCTCGTGTACGAGCGCCGTCGGCTGGAGCGTGTGGTTGCGGCGCTCGCGGTCGAGATAGCGGCGCGCCACCTGGCGGAGCTCGCCGTAGATCACAGGGAAGAGCTCGCTGCGGGGACCCGGATTCTTCGCGGACATCGGGCTACTCCAGCCGCGCGTACTCGGCGCGCCCGTCGGCGAGCGGTCGGAGGGCCGCGTCGGCATCCTTCCAGATCGAAAACAGGCGCTCGTAGGTGCCGCGGGCGGTCGTCCGATCCCGCACGAGCAGCGCCGAGCGCGCGAGGCCGATGTGCGCCAGCGGGTAGAGCAGAGACGTCGGCACCTCGCCCTGGTGATCCACGATGCTGCGGAACTGTGTCTCGGCCGCAGCCCCGTCGCTCAGCCGCAGATAGGCCTGCGCGCGAACATAGCGGGGCCAGAACTCGCCGGAGGGCGCATGGTCGTACTGCCTGACCGGATCGAGCAGCTCGATCGATCGGGCGGCATCGCCGCGCTGCATCGCGATGCTCGCCTCGATCACCGGAATCGAGACGCGGGTGATCAACGTGGCCTGGGGGAATCGCGTCCCCAGCTCGGCCGACAGCTTCGACGCCTCTCCCGCCCGGCCGCAGAGCGCGAGCACGCGCGCGGCGCGCTCGAGCGTCGTGTTGTCACGAGCCAGGGCGAGCGCCTCGGAGGCCTCCCCGGTGCCGTCGGCGCAGTCGCCGACCATGGCGTGCATTTCGGCGTCTTCGCCGTTCAGGTGCGCGGCGATCTCGGCAAACCCGCCCTGCCGCGCCATCTGCACGCCGCGCCGGTACTGCTCGTGGGCGGCCGAGAGGCGTCCACGCGCGGCGAGCGTGTGCGCCTCCCAACCGAGCGCGGCGGCGTCGCGCGTTTCCAGCGACGCGGCGAGCTCGCGCGACATCGTGTCCGCGTCTCCCTGGACGAAGGCCACCAGATACGACAGCCGCCGGGCGCCCGCGAAGTCGAGGCCGCGATCGTGAGCCTGTCGAAGAATCGTGCGCGCCTCATCGAGCCGGCCGAGCGCCAGCAGCGAAGCAGCCAGGTTGGAGTACGCGGGGATGAACTGCGGATCGAGCCGGATCGCCTCGCGCAGCGGCGCCACCGAACCCTCGAAATCCCCGACTCTGATCAACGCATTCGCAAGGCTGTTGAACGCGAAGGCCTCGCGCGGATACGTCGCCGTCCACGTCCGGGCGAGCTCGAGCGCCTTGTCCCAGGCCTGCAGACCGTCGCGGTAGTAGCGCCACGAGATGAAGAACCGCTCCCGGTCGCTGACGCGATCCCGGAGCT
Organism: Vicinamibacterales bacterium; assembly: GCA_963738315.1. GTDB lineage: Bacteria > Acidobacteriota > Vicinamibacteria > Vicinamibacterales > JAMQPK01 > JAMQPK01. The sequence continues at coordinate 132,379 of CAVTVT010000002.1, forward strand.
CGAACGCCTTCTCTGCGTGAGCGGGCGCGAGCGCCGACTGCCCCGTGTTGGCGTAGACGGCCGACATGAGCGCATGCGCCATGGCGAAGGTCGGGTCGAGCTCGATGGCGCGCGCGAGATGGGGAATCGCCTCGAGCCGCGGCACCGCCCGCCCCTCGTACAGCGCGAGGGAGTACGCATGGAGGGCGTCGAGCGACGGGGTGGTGGCGCGCGGCAGCGGCACGTCGAAGCGCTGCACGGAGGCCAGCGATTCGCCCAGCTTCTGCCGGAGCCGAGAACTGGCGCCTCCGAGGGAGGTGAGCACCTGCTCCCTGCTGGAAGCCTCCGCCTGTTCGCGCGCCATCACGTCGCCGGTCTGGGCGTTGACCGCTTCGATCGCCAGCACGTAATGCTCGCCGAGGCGCACGATCGAGCCGGCAATCAGCGCCTTGAGCTGCTCGCGCCGCGCGATCTCGCGGGCCACCGGCTTCGTGATCCGCTCGTCGGGCGAGCGCTCCATCAGCCGCAGCGTCTCCCGGGCGCGCTCGTCGGGAAACACCTTCAGGAAGGGCGATTGTTCCAGAGCGACGGCGAGCGCCACCTTGAGCGTGCCGTCGAACACCGGCTCGCCCGTGCTGTTCTCGAAATCGGCGAGCACGATCGTGTCGCGCTCGGTGAGGGTGCGCGCCCCCGGAGCCACCAGCACCGAGGCGGCTGCCACCAGCAGGAGAATGGCCGCGGCGAGCGCGCCGCCGGCGATCCAGGGCGATCGGATTCGCGGGAGGAAGCCGGACGGGCGTCCGGCGTGCCGGCCGGATTCGGCAATCGACGAGAGCACCGAGGCCACGTCCAGGACGGAGGCCGGACGGCCGGCGGGATCCGTCGAAAGCGCGGCCATGATGATGCGATCGAGCCGCGGATCGAGGTTCGGCACCTCGGCAGACGGCGGTGGAATCCGCGCGTCCTGCGTCCAGGGCGGTCTGTGGCGTCCGACCAGCAGGTCGTAGAGCACGAGCCCGAGCGCGTAGACGTCGGTGCGCTCCGATACGGCCATGCCCGGCGTGCGCTGTTCGGGGGCCATGTACGCCGGAGTGCCGGTGAGCGCGTGACGTCCGGCGTCCTGTCTCGGGATCGCGATGCCGAAATCGCTGACCCGCACCCGTCCAGCGTCGTCGACGAGCACGTTGGCAGGCTTGAGATCGCGGTGCAGCACCCCCTGGGCGTGTGCGGCGGCCAGGCCCGCGCAGAGCTGGAGGCCGATCTCGACGACGCGCTCGGGCGGCAGACGGCCGACACGGCGGAGCAGCGTGGCGAGATCCTCGCCGTCCACGAGCTCCATGGTGAAGAAGATCACACCGTCGGATTCGCCGACGTCGAACACCCGGCAGACTGCCGGATGCGTGATCCGGCGGGCCAGCCGTACTTCGTTCAGGATCCGCGCGCGCGCATCGGCGCCGGCCGACAGGATCAGCTTGAGCGCCACGGCCGTCTCGAGCACGAGATCGTCGGCGCGCCAGACGTCGCCCATGCCGCCCCGGCCGATGCGCTCGATCATGCGGTACCGGCCGGCGAACACCTCGCCCGGCAGGAAGCTCGCGCCGGCGGCCTGGCCGGCGTACGGTGCGTGCGGGGGAGCGCCGGGGGCCCGCTCTCCGCCCGAGCCCGGTGCGGCCGCCAGATCCTGCGAGCCTTCGTGGAACTCGAGAAGCGACTCCACTTCGCGGCGGAGCGCCGCGTCGCCGCCGCAGGCCTCCTCGAGAAAGGCCGCGCGCTCCGCTGAAGAGACCTCGAGCGCAGACAGGAAGATGAGCTTCGCGCGCGTTGAAGACGCAGACATGCGTGAAGATCCCCAGTGTACTACTGCAGCTGCGCGTATTCCCTGGAGGCTTCCTCCACCGGACGAAGCCCCGGATCGGCCCGGTTCCAGCCTGCCAGGAAGGCACCATAGGCGGCCAGGGCGCGCGGCGTGTCGCCGGCGGCGGCCGCGGCGCGGGCGAGGCGCAGGCGGGCGAGCGCGTAGAGCGGAGACGTGGGCGCCTCGCCGCGACGACCGAGAATGCTCTCGAACTGCGCCGCGGCACCGCGGGCGTCGCCGAGACCCAGCTTGGCTTCCCCACGCAGGAACGAGGGCCAGAACTCTGCAGCCGGCGCATGGTCGTACGGCTCCACGGCGTTGAGCGCGTCGAGCGCCCGGGCGAACTCGCGCTGGCGGAGGGCCCGAACCGCCGCAATCACCGGAAGCTGCACGCGGGTCGTCAGTGCGGCGGTCGGGAAGCGTGCGCGCAGCTCGGCCGCGAGGCTCGAGGCCTCCGGCTCGGCGTCGCAGAGCGCGAGCGTGCGCGCCGCCCGCTCGAGCGTGAAGTTGTCGCGGCTCAGGGCGAGCGCCGCCGGAAGCTCGCGCAGGGCCTCGGAGCAGCTTCCGGTGACGGCGTGCGCCTCGGCGTCCTCGGCGGACCACTGGGCGGCGAGCTCGTCGAAGCCGCCGGCACGCGCGGCGTCCGCCCCCCGCGCGAACAGAGCGTGCGCGGTGCTGATCCGCCCGGCGGATGCGGCCGTCCGCGCATCCCAGACCTCGGCCCACATGCTTTGAGGTGTGCGCTGCGCGAGCTCGAGCTCGTGCGTCATGCCAGCCGTGTCGTCCCGGAGAAACGCCAGCAGATACGCCGTCCGCCGGACGCTGATGAAGTCCACGCCGCGGGCAGCCGCCTCCTGCACCAGGCCTCGCGCCTCGTCGAAACGGCCGAGCGCGATGAGCGATCCGGCGATGTTCCCGCGCGGAGGCACGAAGCTCGGATCGAGCCGTGTCGCCTCGCGGAAGGCGGCGATCGCCCGCTCGTGCTGGCCGAAGGCGGCCGAGGCCAGCCCGAGGCTGTTGAATGCGAATGCCTCGCGCGGATAGGTCTCCGTCCAGGACGCGGCGAGATCGAGCGCCTTGTCCCACGCCTGTTCGGCATCGACGTAGTAGCGCCATGAGATGAAGAAGCGCTCGCGCTCGCTGACCCGGTCGCGCAGCTCGAACGCCCGGCGCGCGAAGGCGGGCGCCTCTGCGGAGCGCCCGGTGTTCGCGTAGACGCCCGAGAGGGTCGCATAGGCCATCGCAAAGTCGGGGTCGAGCTCGATCGCGCGCTTGAGGTGCGGAATCGCCTCGATGCGCGGCACCATCCGTCCGCGATCGAGAGCGTGCGCGAACGCCTCCAGCGCCTCCAGCGACGGCGTGGTGGCCTGCGGCAGCGGGACGTCGAATCGCTGGACCGAAGCGAGCGATTCGCCGAGCCTCTCGCGCAGGCGCGAGGCTGCCGAACCGAGGGAGCTCAGAACCTGTTCCTTCGCCGACGCCTCCGCCTGCTCGCGCGCCATCACGTCGCCGGTCTCGGCGTTCACGGCCTCGATGGTGACGACGTAGTGGGTGCCGAGCGGGGCGATGGATTCCGCCACGAGCGCCTTCAGCCGCTCGCGGCGGGCCACCTCTCGAGCCGTCGATCGCGTGAGCCGCCCGCCCGGCGGCTGCTGCATGAGGCGAAGGGTCTCCTGGACGCGCTCGTCTGGAAACACCTTCAGGAAGGGCGACTGCTCCAGGGAGACGGCGAGCGCCACCTTGAGGGCGACGTCGAACACGGGATCGCCCGTGGTGTTGACGAAATCAGCCAGCACGATAGTGTCCTGGTCCGTCAGACTCCGGCCCGTACGCCCCATGAACCACGAGGAGACGAGCACGATCGCGCCGATCGCCAGCGCGAGAGCGAGACCAGCCACCCAGCTGGGGACCTGCGGCGCGCTCGCGGGCGAGTCCAGCAGCCTCGCGAACTCGGCCGCAGACGCTGGATGGCGGGGATCGGACGAGAGCGCCTTCAGGATCGCCCGCTCCAGCCGCGGATCCACGTCATCGATCAGCGAGGACGGTTTGGGAGGCGCTGAGTGTCTCGAGGGTCCCGTCCCGTGGCCGGCGGCGTCATCGAAAGGCGGATGTCCGACCAGCAGCTCATACAGGATGAGGCCCAGCGCGCGGAGATCGGCCCGCTCCGCCAAGTCCTCACCGGGCCCGTCCGGGGCAAGACCGAAATCGATGATCCGGACGAAGCCGTCTTCGTCGATAAGGACGTTGGCCAGCCTGAGAATCGCGGTGGACCACCCCGTGCGCGTGCGCGGCGGCCAGTCCGTCGCAGAGCTGCCTCCCGATGTCCAGCACCTTTTCCTGCGGAACTCGTCCGAGCCGGCGGAGGAGCGTGGCGAGATCTTCGCCCCGGATGAGCTCCATCGAGTAGAAGAGCTCGCCGGCATCTTCTCCGACGTCGAACACGCGGCAGACCGCCGGGTGCGTGATCTGCCGCGCAAGCCGGACCTCGCGGACGATGCGTTCGCGGGCCTCGGGCCCGGCCGACCGAATCAGCTTGATCGCGACGGGCGTGTCGAGCACGAGATCGTCGGCCCGCCAGACGTCGCCGCTGCCGCCGATGCCCAGGCGGGCCACCATGCGATACCGGCCGGCCAGCACGTAGCCGGGTGCGAAGCGGCCGGCTGGCGCCGGTGCGGGCGGGCTTCCGGGAGGCGTCAGTGCGCCAGCCGGTGCGCCTTTCCGCCGCTGGTCCATGGGGTCCATTGCGGGGTTTTCCTGCCCGTGTCGCGTTATCCCAGTGAGATGACCCGTCCGCCGCGTCCCATCATGTCCGCCATGCTCTGCGCCGCGGCTGTCACCGCGCAGTACGTGGCAGCCAAAGCCACCCGCGACGCCCTGTTTCTGACCTCTGTCGGCTTCGACGCGCTGCCGGCGATGCTCATCGCCACCTCGGTCTGCTCCATTCTGCTCGTCGCGGTCCACGCGCGCCTGGCGCCGTCGGTGAAGCCGGGGCGGCTCGTGCCGCTGCTGTTCGCCTCGAGCGGCGTGATCTTCTTCTGCGAGTGGCTCGTCCGGGCGGCGGCGCCGCAGGCGACGGCCGTGATCGTGTACATGCAGATTTCCGGGGCCGGCCCGCTGCTGACCTCGGGCTTCTGGCTGATCGCCAGCGAGCGCTTCGATCCGCTGACGGCGAAGCGCGGGTTCGGACAGATCGCGGCGGCCGGCACCGTCGGAGGACTGCTCGGCGCGCTCCTGGCCGAGCGCGTCGGCGCGATTCTCGGCGCGCCCGCCATGCTCCTGTTTCTCGCGGCCATTCAAATCGCCACAGGCTGGCTGCTCTCGCTGATGGCAGCCCAAGAACCGCAGCCCGCTTCACAGCCCTCCCAGCCGTCGGCGCGCCTGTCGCCCCCGCGATCGGACCTGCGGGTGATCGCCCAGGCGCCACACCTGCGGCAGCTCGTCATCCTCGTGCTCTTCGGCACGACGAGCGCCGCGCTGCTGGAGTATCTCTTCAAGGCCAGGGCGGTGGAAACGCTCGGCCCCGGCGACCATCTGCTGCGGTTCTTCGCTCTTTATTATGCGACAACGAGCCTGATCAGCTTCGTGCTCCAGGTGGTCTCGAGCGGCGCGGTGCTCGAGCGCTTCGGTCTGGCGCTGAGCACCAGCGCACCGTCGATCGCGCTGCTGGCCGGGAGCCTCGGGAGCCTGGTCGTGCCGGGGTTCGCGAGCATCACCGTCGCGCGCGCGGTTGAGTCGGTCTTCCGCGGGTCCTGGTTCCGTGCGGGCTACGAGCTGTTCTACACACCAATCCCGGAGGCCGAAAAGCGCGCCGCCAAGGGGGTGATCGACGTCGCGGTGGATCGGCTGGGCGATGCGGTCGGGGGAGGGCTGGTGCGCCTGGCCGTCGTCATGGCCCCGGCGGCACAGGCCTCCATCATCCTCTATATGGGGATGGTCTGTTCGGCCATCGCCATTCTGGCAGCGAGCCGGCTGAACGGCTGGTATCTGCGGACGCTCGGATCCAGCCTGCTGCGGCAGGCTCCGGGGCTGGGTCGCGTGGCCAGCGAGCTGGACGCGAGCCGTACGGTCGTGCCGGCATTCCGAACCAGACATCAGAGCAGCGTCAGGTCGGCGGCGGCCTGGCGCGCGGCGGGTAGCTCTCCTGTCGATCAGGAGCTGGCGGCGGCCGCCGCGCTGCGCTCGGGCAGCGTCGAGCGGGCGAAGGAGGTCCTGGCACGATCCGATCGGCTGTCGCCCGGTCTGGTCTCGTACGTCATCGCGCTGCTTGGCGTCGATCCGGCGGCGGAGCAGGCCATGGCGGCGCTCAGGAAGGTGGCCGACCTGCGTGTGGGGCAGCTCACCGACGCCCTGCTCGATCCCGCGCAGGATCATGCCGTCCGGCGGCGGCTGGCGCGGGTGCTGTCCGCCTCCACGTCGCAGAGAGCGGCGGACGGACTGCAGCTGGCGCTCGACGATGTGCGGTTCGACGTGCGCGTGCAGGCGGCGCGGTCGCTTGCCGCCATCGCGCAGCGGGACCCCGGCATCCGTCTCGATGGGGCGCACCTCCACGAGGTTGTGCTGCGGGAAGTCGCGGTCGGCCGCCCGGTATGGGAAGGCCGCCGGCTGCTCGACGGCTTCCTCAGCAGTTCCCCGCTCGACGAGTTCGTGCGCGACCGGGCGGGTCAGAGCCTGGCCCACGTGTTCACCCTGCTTTCGCTGACTCTTCCCCGCGAGCCGCTCCTCACCGCCTTCCGCAGTCTGCAGAGCGAGGACGCCCGTCTTCGCGGGACTGCGCTCGAGTATCTCGAAGGGGTGCTTCCCGCCTCGAATCCGACAGCGGCTCTGGCCCTTCCTGGAACAGGGGCGCGGCGGACGCGCCCCCCAGCCATCCTCCTCGCGCCCTGGCCGGCAGGTGATCGCCGGGCTGCTGCTGTCGAGTCCATCCCTCACCCTGCAAGGGGCTGCTAGAGCGGGGTCTGACCCTCCCTCTTACAGTTTTGGTAGGGCCCTAGCCCTGCCAAAACTGTAAGAGGGAGGGTCAGACCCCGAGTTGCGGGGTTTTCCCCGCGGCGGCGCGTTAAGGGTCGAAGGACACACGAAATGAAACAAGGACCCATGCTCGCCCCCTCCCGCCACCACGGCACCCGCTCCTGGCTCGACCGAGCGCTCTCCGTCTTCACCGACGTCAGGCCGGGAGAGGGCGCGACCGCGATCTTGATGCTGTCGAACATCTTCGTGCTCCTGATCTGCTACTCGGTCATCAAGACCGTGCGCGAGCCGCTGATCCTCCTGGGCGGCGGCGCGGAGGTCCGGTCGTACGCCGCGGCCGCCCAGGCCGTACTGCTCATGGGCTTCGTGCCGCTCTACAGCCTGGCGGTCGCCCGCGTCGGCCGCGGCAGGCTTCTGGTGGGAGTCACCCTCTTCTTCATCGCGTGCATCGAGCTGTTCGCGCTCGCGACCCACGCGCGCGTCCCGTACGTGGGCGTGGCGTTCTTCATCTGGGTGGGCGTGCTCAACGTCTCGCTCATCGCCCAGTTCTGGTCTTTCGCCAACGACATCTACCGGCAGGATGCCGGCGAGCGCCTCTTCCCGATCATCGTCATCGGCATGACGGCCGGCGCGCCGCTCGGGTCGTACATCGCCGGCCACCTGTTCGGCGCCGGCGTGTCACCGACGAGAATTCTGCACATTTCAGCGGCGCTCCTGGGTGTGAGCGCCCTCCTGTATCTGACCATCAACCGGCGGCAGGAGCACAGGACGGCCGGAGCCCCGGCCAGTCGATCCTCGGCCGGCGGATTCTCCCTCGTGCTCGGCAACCGGTACCTGCGCCTCGTCGCGGCCCTGATCGTCCTGCTCAACGTCGTGAACACCACCGGCGAGTACGTAATGGCGCGGCTGATGACGAATCACGCCGCCGAGCTGGCCGCCGTCGACCCTGCATTCGACGCACAGGCATACCTCGGCGCGCTGGCGGGCGAGTACCAGTTCTGGGTCAACATCGTCGCCTTCGTGCTCCAGGCGTTCATCAGCTCCCGGCTCGTGAAGCATCAGGGGCTCCGCGGCGCGCTCCTGGCGCTCCCGCTCGTCGCGCTCGGCGGCTACGCCATCGTGGCAGCCGGAGCGGGACTCTCCATGGTGCGCTGGGTCAAGACCGCGGAGAACGCAACCGACTACTCCATCATGAACACCGCGCGCCAGCTGCTGTGGCTGCCGACGACGCGGGAGGAGAAGTACAAGGCAAAGCAGGCCATCGACACCTTCTTCGTCCGCGCCGGCGACGTGCTCTCCGCCCTGGCCGTCTACGCGGGCGCGCAGGTGCTCCACCTGACCATCGAGCAGTTCGCGATCGGCAATGTCGTGCTGACGCTGGCCTGGATCGGTGTGGCCCTCCTGATCCTCTCTCCGCGCGCCACGTTCCCGCGGCTGGCACTCCGGCCTGCCATGACCACGGCGGCGGCGGTCGCGATCCTCGTGGCCGGCGCGCCGGCAGCCTTCGCGCAGGAGACCAGGGCGGCCGAGCACGCGGCGCAGCAGGCGGCAAAGGCCGACAGGCTGCACCCCTACGAGCCGACCCCGCTCGAGCGGAAGATCGAACGAGCGGCCCGCATTCGCGACATGTTCGCCGCGCCCGTGTACCCGTTCATCGGCAGCGCGTTCGACGGAGGCGGACTCGCCGTCGGCCCGGGCTATCGCGCGCGGTTCCGCGACACCGGGACGCTGGATGCGCACGCCGCCTGGTCGATGAAGGGTTACAGATCCGCAGTGGGGATCCTGAGGCTGCCCGACCTCGCGGCGCACCGCGTCACCCTCGATCTCCATGCGAGCTGGCTCGATGCCCCGCGCGTGGCGTTCTTCGGCGCCGGCAGCGGGTCGCTCGAGAGCGATCGCACCGATCTCTTCTACAAGACGACTACCGTCGGTGTGTCGGGCCAGGTACGGATCTGGCGCAGGCTCGCCGCGGGCGGCGCGCTCGACGCGCTTCACGTCGAGAGCGGGCCTGCCGCCTCCAGGGCCGCTCTCGACATCGTCGACGCCTCGTACCGTCGCGCCCATCTGTTCGCGGAGATGGACTCGCGGACCTCGCCCGGCTACACGACGCGCGGCGGACTCTACCGGCTCGACTGGTTCGACTATCGCCAGGCCGGAGCGGGGCCGTACAGCTTCAGCCGGCTCGATGCCGAGGTCCGGCAGTTCGTGCCGCTCCTTCGCGAGAACTGGGTCATCGCGCTGCGGGCCCTCGCCTCGACCACCAGCACCACGGCGGGCCGGACGGTGCCGTCGATGCTGCTGCCGGATCTCGGCGGCAGCCATGCGCTGCGCGGCTATCCCACCTGGCGGTTCCGCGATCGCAACCGGCTGCTCTTCAGCGGCGAGTATCGCTGGGCCGCCGGGCACTTCCTCGACATGGCGCTCTTCATGGACGCCGGCAAGGTGGCGCCGCGCGCCGAAGATCTGGACTTCCGGGGTTTGAGGAAGACGTACGGTCTGGGCCTGTCGTTCCACACACCGACCCGGAGCGTGATGCGCGTCGAGATCGCGCGCACGCGGGAGGGCAAGGCCGCGATCTTCTCGTTCAGTCCGAGCTTTTGAGTAGAGACATGCAGCGCCCGAAGGCCTGCTTATTCGAGGAAATGACCATGAGAACCACATTGAGCACGATCAGACTCTCGGCGGCGTTCGCGGGTGCACTGGCGGTGGCGTATGCCGGGGCAATGCTCCCGTCGGCAGCGACGCCCAGGTTCTACCCGGACGATCCCGTGTGGGTGGAGCCCGACACCCAGGACGCCGCGGGCATCAAGCCGCTCGACGTGGATCTGTTCGTCGACCTCACGGCGAACGTCGTGGGCGGCACGGAGATATCCGATCCGGTTCGGGCGCGAAACCTCAACACGGTCGACGAAGTGCCCGATTCGAGCTGGTTCACCAACCGGGCGGGGTTCCGCCGGCTGACCCCGGAGGAGGTTGCGAAGGGGCCGAACACCAGCACGGGTCCCGCCGCAGGCATCTGGACGGTCGCCTCTTCCAAGAGCGACGGCGTGACGCCGGGATTCACCGTCAAGGACAGCCTCGGTCAGCGCTGGTTCCTCAAGTTCGATCCGCCGGGGCGGCGAGGCATGGCGACGGGCACCGAGGTGGTGGTCACGAAGCTGATGTGGGCGCTCGGATACAACGTGCCCGAGAACCACATCGCCTACATGCGGCGCGAGCAGCTCGCAATCGGCGATGGTGCCAAGTTCACGCCCCTCGGCGGGAAGGCCCGGCGGATGCGTCCGGGCGACCTCGACGATCTCCTCGCCCGCGCCAATCGCGAGCCCGACGGCTCCTACCGGATCGTGGCCAGCAAGGCGCTGCCGGGGACGCCGGTCGGCCGCGTGCGGTTCTTCGACACGAGGCCCGACGATCCGAACGACGTCGTGCCACACGAAGACCGCCGCGAGCTCCGGGCCTACGGCGTGTTCGCCGCCTGGCTCAACCACGTCGACGCCAAGGCCATCAACTCGCTCGACATGCTCGTCACCGAGAACGGCCGATCGTTCGTCCGGCACTACCTGATCGACTTCGGATCGGCGCTGGGCAGCGGCGGCGTCGGCCCGGCCGACTACTGGGCCGGCTCCGAATACCTGGTCCAGCCGCGCGACGTCGCGCTCCAGATGGTGTCGTTCGGCTTCAGCATCCCGCGGTGGCGCACGACGCCCTTCTACGAGTCGCGAGCCATCGGCCGGCTGCCGAAGCAAAACGCCGGCTTCGATCCGGAGCTCTGGAGGCCGCGGGTGCCGAACCAGGCGTTCCTGCACGCGCGCGCCGACGACAAGTTCTGGGCCGCCCAGCGGCTGATGTCGATGAGCACGGACCTGATCCGCGCTGCCGTGCGGACGGGCGAGTTCGACGATCCGGCGGCCGAGGAATTTCTCGTGCATGCCCTGGCAGAGCGCCGTGACGCCATCGCTCGAGCCTATCTGCCGGCAGTGAATCCGATCTCCAGCCCCGAGCTCGATGCGGCGGGGGTCCTTCGGTTCGCCAACGCCGCGGTCGACAGCGACGTCGCGCACGTGCCGGGCGGCTATCGCGCCGTGTGGTCGAGGTTCGACAACGCCACACGCTCGAGCGAGGTGGTCGGCGAGACATCGAGTGGGGGCCCTGTCCTCCAGGCGCCCGCCGCACTGCCGCGCGCAGAGGGCAGCTTCATGAGAGTCGAACTGAGCGCGGTCGGAGCCGCGCACGATTCGTGGGTCAAGCCGGTCACGGCGTACTTCCGCCTCGGCCATGGTGTCTGGAAGCTGGTCGGCTTCGAGCGACTGACGAACCGCTGAGCAGTGCTACGATCCTGCCGATCAGCGCTCCGCTGAAAGGTGGGATCTCATGCACGCGTCGGGTCGGCTGCTCGTCTTCGTTCTGCTGCTGGCGTTCGCCCGGTCGTTGCGGGCGGCCGACACCGGCACCGTGTCGGGGGCGGTCTTCGACCAGAACGGTGAGCCCGTGGCCGAGGCCACGATCACCGTGGCGGGTTCCCAGCTGCCGGCAGGCCGGATGGTTCAGACCGACGCCAACGGTCTCTATCAAGTGCAGTATCTGGCGCCAGGCGAGTACGCCGTCGCGATCGAGAAGCCTGGAATCGGCAGCACGCGGCGTGCCGTCATCGTGGAAGTGGGCAAGGACACCCAGGTCGACGCGGTGCTCGGCCTCTCCGTTCGCGAGGAATTGACGGTCAGTGCGGCCCAGCCGCTGGTGGATCTCCGCTCGTCCGAAGTCGCCTTCAACTTCCACGACGACGTGCTCAATGCGCTGCCGCTGGAGCGCACCTACCGCGGCCTGTTCCAGCTGATCCCCGGAGTGGCCGACAACCGCAGCACGATCGGTCCGGCGGCGGGCGGCAGCCGCCAGGACAACACGTATCTCCTCGACGGCGCCAACATCACGAGTCCCGCCTTCGGGTATCTGAGCACAGAGGTGAACGAGCTCGATATTGCCGAAGTCAACATCAAGCGTGCCGGGATCAGCGCCGAATTCGGGCGCACGAGCGGCACGGTGGTGAACGCCGTGAGCCGGAGCGGCTCGAACCGCTTCGCCGGCATCGGCCGCGTGGACTGGCTCTCACGGCACTTCGTCGGCGCGTACGAGCTGCCGGCGGATCTCACGGCCGCGGGGATCAGGCCCGGCGTGTTCCGCGACGCGCTGCTGACGAGCGCGATGGTGCCCGCCATCGGCATCGGCGGTCCGGTCCTGCATGACAAGCTCTTCTTCTACGGATCGCTGCGGCACTCGCGCGAGACGAAATGGGATCGGTTCAACAAGGTCGGAACGCCCCTGCCCGACGAGGTGCGGACCGGTCCGGAGCTCTTCGGCAAGCTCACGTTCGCGCCGGCGCCCAGCCAGCAGCTCACGGGCAGCTTCCGCCGCCGGCCCAACCACGTCGAGAACGCCGGCATCGGGTCTGACTTCGCGCCGACGATTGCCACGAGCACCGACAACAGCAGCCGCATCGCCACGGCCGACTGGGCCGGCTTCCTCCCGCGCGGGCGCACGCTCGACCTGCGGTATCTCTACATGCAGGAGCTGAACGAGGACGTTCCGCTCACCAACCTGGGCTATCTCCCGTCATTCGATCCCGCCAACCTTTCTGCGATGGGCCAGTACAGCGATCCGGCGCAGGCCAATCTCACGGTGGGCGGCAGCCAGTTCACCAACATCCAGAACTACCGCCGCCACGAGCTCCGCGGCACCTTCACCAGCCGGTTCGATGCCGGGCCGAGCAGCCACGTGCTGAAACTCGGGGTCGGCTACGAGTTCGGCGAGGAGGTCTTCAACCGCGTCGCGAACGGCTGGGGGACGATCGTCAACATCACACAGGGCGGCGTGCCGGCGCTGCGAACGCGGTACTACACCGTCCAGCCGCCGCAGCGGGGCCGCGCACGCACCGACTCGCTGTTCGTCCAGGACGAGGTGGCGATCTCGACGAGGGCCACCGTCAACGCCGGCGTGCTGCTCAACCGCGACGAGTTCTCGCAGCACGTGGCTTCCAGCGGCGGATGCCCGGCGGTCGCGCTGAAAGGAGGCGCCGCGGTCTACGACTCGAGAGGGGACGTGTGTGACTTCCTGCGATTCGGGTTCCTCGACGAAGTTCAGCCGCGCGTGGGCTTCACCTACCAGCTCCGCCGGGGGAAGGGGGACAAGGCATACGCCAATTGGGGCCGGTACTACAACATGGACCAGAAATCGAGCGCGCGGAGCCTCGCCCCGCGCCGGATCTTTCAGACGCAGACGATCTTCGATCTGGACGGGAACGTGTTGAGCAGCGGCCCCCTCGCCTCGACGACGGGGAAGATGATCGATCCGGATATCGAGCCGATTTACACCGACGAGCTTCTCGTCGGCTACGCGACGCCGTTCGGGCAGGGCTACAGCCTCGACGCGTTCTTCATGACGCGCACGATGAAGCGGTTCATCGAGGACGTGCCGTCGCGCATGAACGGCTCGGCGCCCGACAGCGGACCGTTCGTCGCCGCGAACCTGCCGTGCACCCGTTTCGCGGCCTGTCGGCTGGCAGACGCGCGGCGCACGTACCGGGCGTTCACCGTCGATCTCCGCCGGCGCCTGGCCGGCGGCTGGATGGGAAACCTCAGCTATACGTGGAGCCGCTTCGAGGGGAACTTCGATCTCGACTACTCGCTCGTCTCGGTGTTCAACACGTCGTCTTTCATCCAGGACGGCCCCGGCACGAACGTGGAGGATCCGAACCGGTTCGGACCACTCTTCGAGGACCGGCCGCACGTGCTGAAGGTGTTCACGTCGTATGCGGTCACCAGCCGCCTCAGCGCGGCCGGCTTCCTGCGCGTGCAGAGCGGCACGCCCTGGAGCGCGAGGGCCAGGGACTGGGAGGGAGCGGTGCTCAACTTTCTCGAGCCGGCCGGCAGCCATCGCAACCCGGTGTGGACCAATCTCGATCTGATGGGATCGTACCGGCTGCCGCTCGACGTCGGTGCGACGGTCTCGCTGGAGGCGCGCCTGCTGAACGCGTTCAACAATCAGACCCGGCTGTCCACCGACGCGCAGCAGTTCCTGGATCTGCAGACGGTGGCCGCCCCGCCCTACTTCGCTGCCTATCAGCAGCCCAATCCCTTCTTCGGCACGGGCAATGCCTTCGCGCCGCCGCGGCGTCTGCATCTGGCGGCGGTCGTCAGCTTCTGACGGCAGCGAGGCTTATGTCTTCCCGTTCTTCCGGGTCTGGGGCTTCGTCGAGGTGGACGAGGTGGTCGAGCTCCCGGCCGAGGTCGTCTTGATCTCCATTTCGGCCTGAGTGGTGGCGGTCTCGGCTGCGGCGGTCGCATCGGCCGTCGACTTCACCGTCTGAATCGACTGTCCCACGCTGTTGGTGGGCGCCGGGTTCGTCGCCACAGCGGGGTCGACCATTGCGATGGTGCCGTCCGGATTGAGATTGGCTTTGAGAATCGTTCCCTCCGCGTCGACCGACAGGCCCGTCATCCGGGTCTTGAGATCGGTGAAGGACAGACCGAGATTCTGGGACACGTTCGTGGCGGCGACGAACTGCCCGAGGTTCTTGAAGCCGTATGCCGCTTCGTACACGGTGCCCTGATAGCCGAGCGCCTGGAGGCGCGCTTCGAGTTTCGACCGGAGCGCCGTATTGGTGGAGATCTTCTGTCCGACCGGAGCGCTCGTGAAATCGACAGCGGTCGCCGTCAGTGTGCCGGCGGCCGTCGTGCTGCCGGCAGTCGTAGTGGGCGAGGTCGTGGTGGCCGAGGTCGTTGCGGTCGTGGCCGACTTCGGGCCAGCTTTGGGAGTCTTGGCGGCAGGTACTCGCTGAGGCGCCTTTTGGACCGCCTTTGGGTGCTTTCGCCGGACCGTGCGTGCCCGACGAGGGGGCATGCGTCGTGGTGGTCGTCGTGGCCGGGGTCTGGTGCGTCCCGGGACCGTGGCTCGACGGGCCATGAGCGCCACTGTTACCGCGCTGATCGGCGTAGACCGGAAGCGCCAGAGAAACTGCTGCGGCAACGAGGGCCGATCTGTGGGCAATGCGCATGGGTGTACCTCCGGCCGATCCAGAGCAAGCGGGGTACCAGTTACACGTTCGGCGCCGCCGAGTGCGAGACGTGTCCCTTCAACGAGTTACGGGATTACGAAACATGATGGAAGCTCCTGGATGCACCCGGGGGCGCACACGAAGCGTTCGCCAATTGCAATAATTTCACAGCGGAGCATGAGCATGGATCGACTGGCGGGCAGGACGGCCCTCGTCACCGGCGCAAGCCGCGGCATCGGCCGTGCGGTCGCGCTGGCCCTGGCACGGGAAGGCGCCGCGGTGGCGATCAACTACCGGGCGCGCGAGGCCGACGCGCGGGCGGTGCAGGCGGACATCGAGCGAGCGGGGGGCGGGCAGCCCTGTTTCAAGCCGACGTGTCGCTCGCATCCGACGTGCAGCGGCTCGCGCGCGATGTCGAGCGGGCGCTCGGCGCCGTCGCGGTGCTCGTGAACAACGCGGGGATCAGCCGCCGCCAGCCGATCGAGGAGATCACCGAGCGCGACTGGGACGAGCTGCTCGCCGTCAATCTGAAATCGGCGTTCCTGGCCACGCAGGCGATCCTGCCGGCGATGCGCCGGAGCGGGTGGGGGCGCATCATCAACATCTCGTCGGTGGCGGCGCAGACCGGCGGCGTCGTCGGTCCGCACTATGCGGCATCGAAAGCGGGCATGATCGGCCTGACGCACTCGTATGCCGCGCTGCTGGCGAAAGAGGGGATTACCGTCAATGCCATCGCGCCGGCGCTCATCCAGACCGACATGACCGACGGCATCAAGAGTCCGGACCAGATTCCTCTCGGCCGCTTCGGCGCGGGTGGATGAAGTCTCCGACGTCGCCGTGCTCCTGGCGACCAACGGCTACATCACCGGACAGACGATCAACGTCAACGGCGGGTGGTACATGGGCTGATAGAGGTAAGAGGTAAGAGGCAAGAGACAAGGGGTAAGGGGCGAGGGGCAAGGGGCAATACTCGAACCCCGAACCCCGAACCCTTGAACCCCCTAACAGGAAAGGCGAACATTGAACATGTCCGACATTCCTCTGCGCCCGCTGGGCACCACCGGGGTCGACGTCTCGGCGATCGGCCTCGGCGGATGGCATCTCGCGCTGCCTCATGTGGACGAATCGCTCAGCCTGCGGATCATGGACGCGGCCATCGACCGAGGCATCACGTTCTTCGACAACTGCTGGGACTACAACGAAGGCGCAAGCGAGCTCCGCATGGGGAAGGCGCTCCGCCACGGAAAGCGCCAGAAGGTCTTCCTCATGACGAAGATCGACGGCAGGTCCTACGCCGAAGCGGCACGCCAGCTCGACGAATCGCTCCGGCGGCTCCAGACCGACTGCATCGATCTGGTGCAGCACCACGAGATCCTGCGCTTCGAGGATCCGCACCGGATCTTCGACGAGGAAGGCGCGAACCGCGCGCTCACGGATGCGCAGCAGGCCGGCAAGCTCCGGTTCATCGGCTTCACTGGGCACAAGGATCCGTACATCCACCTTCATATGCTCGAAGAGGCCGAGCGGCGCGGCTTTCAGTTCGCTGCGGCCCAGCTGCCGCTGAACGTGATGGACGCCCACTACCGCAGCTTTGCCAGGCTCGTCGTCCCGGAACTGGCCAGGCGCGGCATCGGCGTGCTCGGGATGAAGCCGATGGCCAATGGCATCATCCTGCGCTCGAAGATCGTGACCGCGGTCGAGTGCCTCCGCTATGCGCTCAATCTCCAGACGTCGGTGGTGATCACCGGAGTCGACTCGATGGCGATATTGGACCAGGCGTGCGAGGCGGCGCGGACGTTCCGGCCCATGTCTGATGCCGAGCTGGCGGAGCTCCTGGCGCGCACCGCCGCGGCAGGGTCGGGCGGAGCGTTCGAGCCGTTCAAGACCTCGTCAATCTTCGACGGAACCGCCCAGAATCCGGCCTGGATGGGTGAAGAGCCGCAGCGATTGCAGGGGCTCATGCCGTAGGCGCTTCCGCCGGAATCGCTGGTTGTCGGCCTTTCGGGACGGGGCGTATACTGCACGGTCTGGGACGACCGTGCTCAAAAGGCTGACGGCGCCGCTCCTCGTCCTGACCCTCGCCGGGGCGGCGAACGGGGCCGAGCCTTCGGACGGCGACCTCGATGCCCGCTTCAAGAACGTCGTCCAGCCCTTTCTCGCCACCTACTGTCTCGGATGCCATAGCGGCGAGCGCGCGGCCGCACACCTCGATCTGAGCCGTTACACCACACCGGCCTCGGTGGCCGACGACTACGGGCGCTGGTCGCTGCTCCTCGACAAGCTCACCGCGGCGCAGATGCCGCCGCCGGCCGCGCCGCGTCAGCCGGAAGCCGAGGCGCGGCGGCAGGTGGCCGAGTGGGTGCGCGCGCTGCTCGACGCCGAAGCGCGGCGGCACGCCGGCGATCCGGGACCGGTGCTGGCCCGCCGCCTCAGCAACGCCGAATACGACAATACCATCCGCGATCTGACGGGCGTGGACATCCGCCCGGCGCGCGAATTCCCTGTCGATCCCACGAACATGGCCGGGTTCGACAACTCCGGCGAGTCGCTGTCGATGTCGCCCGCGATGGTGAACAAGTACCTGCAGGCGGCGCGCACCGTCGCGAATCACCTCGTGCTGAAGCCGGCGGGCATCGCGTTCGCGCCCCACCTCGTGCTGGTCGAGACCGACCGGGACAAGTACTGCATCAACCAGATCATCGAGTTCTACCGCCGCCAGAATACGAACTACGCCGATTATTTCCGCGCGGTCTGGCGCTACGCGCACCGGGCCCGCCTCGGGATGGGACGCGCGTCGATCGCCGACGTCGCCGCCGAAGCGAAGGTGAGCCCGAAATACCTCCAGACGGTCTGGAAGGCGCTCGTCACGCGAGAGGACATCGGCCCGCTCGCCAGGCTCCAGGCCATGTGGCGAGAGCTGCCCTCCCCGGACCGCGATGGGAAGGCGACTGGCGAGGTCGAGCGGATGCGCGACTTCAGGGTCGAGGCGATGTCGAGTTTTGTCAGTTCGGTCCGCCGCAAGATCGCGACCAGGGTACCGATGATCGAGGACGCCGGAATCCGGGGCGGCGTCGAGATCGGAGAGCCGTTCCTGATGTGGCGGAACCGCCAGTACGCGAGCCACCGCAGGAGCTTCGATCGCACGGCCCTGCAGGTGGACGGCGAGCCGCCGGTCGAGGACGCGCCGCAGATCATGAAGCCGATCGCGGCGCGCGACGCGCCGACGATGCTGCCCCGGTACACCATACGGGATGCCGATCTGCACGTCCCCGTGGGCGCGCGCGCCCGGTACGAGGCCGCCTTCGAGAAGTTCGCCTCGGTGTTCCCGGACGCGTTCTACGTCCCGGAGCGCGGACGCTACTTCCCGTACACCGAACGGGACAGCGACAAAGGGCGCTACCTGTCGGCCGGCTTCCACAACATCATGGGGTACTTCCGCGACGATCAGGCCCTGTACGAGCTGGTGCTCGACGAGGCACAGCAGCGCGAGCTGGACGGCTACTGGCGCGACCTGGACTTCGTCGCGGGCGGGCTGCCGCGTACCTACACGCAGTTCTATCTGTCGGAGAGCGGGGCGGCACGCCAGGACGCGCAGACGGGAGGCGTCTCCTCGGTGGACGTGGAGAACATCTTCACTCCGGAGCGAGTCCGGGAGGTGCGGGAGTTCTACCTCGCGCGCGTCCGGCCGAGCAACAACGCGCTGGCGCTCGAGGCCGTCGAGCAGCACTTCGACTGGGTCGACGAGACCCTCCGCTGGCTCGACCGGGCCCGCGTGGAGTCGGAGCCGCTTCACCTCGCGGAGGTCCTGAAGTTCGCGGGACGCGCGTACCGGCGGCCGCTCACTCAGGCCGAAGCGGACGGGCTGCGGCGCTTCTACCAATCGCTCCGGGAAGAAGACGGCCTCCCGCATGAAGAGGCGATGCGCGATACCATCGTTCGCATTCTGATGTCGCCGAATTTCATCTATCGGATGGATGGGACGAACTAGGGGTTCGAGGTTCAGGAGAGGACGATGGCCAGAATTTCACGACGGACGGTGCTTCGCGGCGTCGGAGTGACGATGGCGCTGCCCTGGATGGAGTCGCTGCCGGCCTGGGGCGCCGGCCTGCAGGATCATCCGAAACGGTTCGCCGTGCTGTTCATGGGCTGCGGCGTGAATCCGAACCACTGGTCGGCCGAGGGCCACGGCTCCGAGATGAAGCTGAGCCGCACGCTCGCGCCGCTCGAGCCCTACAAGGCGAAGATCAACGTGATCAACGGCCTTTTCAACAAGCGATCGACCGGCCAGGGGATCCACCCCGCACAGACCGGTGCGCTGCTCACCGGCACGCCGATCCAGAAGGGCCCGCTGCTGAAGTCGGGTATCAGCATGGACCAGGTGATCGCGAAGCAGTTCGCCGATGAGACGCCGCAGCCGAGCATCGTGCTGGCGTGCGAGCAGCCGATGACGGGCTACCACGAGACGAACTTCTCGATGGCCTACAGCTCGCACATCTCGTGGTACAACGCCGAGTCGCCGGTTCCGAACGAGATCTATCCGTCCCTCGCCTTCGACATGCTGTTCGACAACAGGGGAAGCCAGCGCAACAAGAGCATCCTCGACCGGGTGATGGACGACGTCGTCGGATTGAACGGCAGGTTGAGCGCCGGCGATCGGACGAAGCTCGACGAGTACCTCACAGGGGTACGTGAGGTCGAGCGGCGGATCGACGGCATGCGCGCGGACAAGAAGAAAGCCGATGCGCGCGCGGAAAAGCTCGGCCGCCCGGCGCTGACGATGGAGCGCCCGGCCAACGGGCTGCCGGAGGACCTGCGCGAGCACGCCAGGCTGATGGCGGACATCATCGCGACGGCGTTCCAGACCGACAAGACGCGCGTGGCGTCGCTCATTCTGGCGCGCGATCTCTCCAGCCTCTACTATCCCTTCCTCGACGTCAGCGACGGGCATCACAGCGCCTCGCACAACGACACGTCGGACGCCTACGAGCGCATCGCCCAGTTCCACCTGAGCTCGTTCGCGCACCTCGTGAAGCGCCTCGACGAGATGCCCGAGGGAGAGGGCTCGGTGCTCGATCACTCCTGCCTGATGTTCCTCTCGAACATGTGGTCCGGCACGCGTCACGACAACCGGAAGCTCCCGATCGTGCTCGCCGGGGGCCTCGGTGGCACGGTCGAGACCGGACGGACGCTCGACTATCTGGATGCCGGCGACGAGAACCGCAAGGTGTGCAGCCTGTACCTCTCGATCATGGACAGGATGGGAATCGAGCTGGAGCACTTCGGCGACGCGGATACCCGGCTCTCGCGGCTGTAGCTGACGCTCGGGGTCTGACCCTCCTTCTTACAGTTTTGGCAGAGCGTAAGACATTCGCCTTGCCAAAACTGTAAGAAGGAGGGTCAGACCCCGAATTGGCCGAGCGGCTACAGCGCGCCCAGGAACGCGGCGAGGTCCGCCTTCTCCTGGGCGCTCAGGCCGATGGCAAACCGCGTGTCGTAGAACTCGACCACTTCCTGCAGCGTCGCCGCCGAGCCGTTGTGGAAGTACGGCGCGCGCGCCGCCAGCCCGCGCAGGATGGGCCCCCGGAACTTTCCGATATCGCTCCACTTGCCCGAGATCATCGCGCGGCCGATGTCCGTGGTCTGCACGACCTCGTTCGTCGTCAGATTCCTCACGGTATACAGCGGAAGATACGGGGCGCGCGACGGCTCGCCCAGGCCGATGTCGAGCGGCGCCTTCACCGAGTGGTTGCCGGCGTTGGGCGAATCGTGACAGATCGTGCAGGTGCCCGTAAACGACTGGGGCAGGGTCACGCCGCTTGCGAATGTCTGGCCGTTGAGCCCCCCGACGCCGCTGATCTCGAAGGTTCTCGTATTGAAGATCTGCTGACCGCGCGCGATCGAACGGCGCCCTTCGGCCAGCGGGTCGGTGCTCGTGATGGCCGCCCACGCATCGAACAGCGTGAAGACATTCTGATTGAAGGCCGCGCCGGTCGGATTCAGACCCACGGGATCGTTGATGCCCTCGAGGAACGGCTGCCGCCATACCGAAACCGGACCGCCGGTCGCCCCGCGCGCATCGAGGTTCCCCGCGCCGTGATCGCCGGCCTGGGCGGTGAAGAGCGCGGTTTCGAATTCCACGATGGCCTGCGCCTCCGCGGGCGTGAGGTCGCGCAGCCCCTGTGCGTGGCCGCGCGTTGCGCTGTTCGCCTGATGCGCCAGGTCCTGCAGGATCGTCGTCGAAGCCGAGGACTCGCGGCCGTCCCACATGATCGCCGTCGCGAACCGGAGATTCGTGGCGGGCGCCGGGCGGCGGTAGAACGAGGCATCGTTGCTCGCCTCAGCGCAGTGGTACGGATCGATGACGTCCTCGATGGCGAACTCCGCTCCCGCGGGGACGTCGAATCCTATCCGGATCAGGCCGCGTGTCAGCAGCAGGCTGAAGGCTGCTTCCTTCTCGGGAAGCGTCGCTGCGGCCGCGTTCTCACAGTTCGACCCGTCGTTCGTCAGGAACACCGGATCCTGCCCCTTCGACTCGTCGAACCGCTTCCGGATGTGGAGCGGTGTCATCGACCAGCCGTCGCCGGGCTGATGGCACGTCACGCACCGGCGGCCGTTGGAGCCGAGATCCTGGAAGAACGGGTTTCCGAGATCGATGGAGCCCTGGACGGTGAACGTGCGGAGCTGTCCGGTGTCGTTGTCGGACGCCAGCATATTGGGGCCCCGGTCGGCGGCGGCGAGCATTCCCGCCGCTCCGCAGACGAGGCTCGACAGCGCAATTGCGACAGCCCAACGGAGAGATTTCGACATCGGCTAATCCTTTGATTAGAGCGTTTCCAACCGTGCAAACCCTTGATTCACAGGACGTTCGCCTCTGGCGGCGATCCTCAGCCATGGATTGACAGGGCGCCGTGCTGCCTCTAATCTGCCCGTGGGAGAGTGCTGGGAGGGTGCGACGATCGGCAATCGGCCGACAATTCCTCTAAACAGAGGAGTGAGCGCACATGGGTAAAACGGACGTGCTGCGAATTCGGGACGTGCGGGCGGCCTATCGAGTAATTGGGGAATGCCGCGATGTCGGCAGCTCCATCGAGCTCTGGCATCAGCGAATGATGGAAGGGCTGCTCCGGCTCATCGGAGGATGCGCCGTCAACGGGGGCGAAGGCAGGATTTCTCGTTGCGGCGTGCTTCCTCTGTCCGTCCACCCGGTGGGCTTCGACTCGGCTGCGTACGTGTCGCTTTCGGCGTACATGCGCCATCGCATGTACGAAGCCGATCCGCTGCTGCTGATGATATCGCGTCAACCTGGTCGACTCGCCACACTCACCAATCGCCAGCTCAGCCCGGAAGCCGAATACAAGCGATCTCCGCTGTACACGGACTGCTTCGGGCCGGGCGGTGTCGAGCATCGGCTGCTCTCGGCTTACCAGACCATTCCGGGCAGGGGCGTCAGCGTCATTCATCTCCATCGGCCGGCCGGCGAGCGGGACTTTTCGATGCGTGAGCGGCGGCTGGTCGAATTCTTCCATGCCGAGATCGGCCCGCTGGTCGGGCACGCGCTCGTCAGCGCGACCGAGCCCACGCCGCAAGCGCTGGGACCGCGGCTGCGGCAAACGCTCGTGTGCCTTCTGGAGGGCGACACGGAGAAGCAGGCGGCGGCGCGCCTCGGTATCAGCCCTGCGACGGCGCACCAGTACGTGACGGCGCTCTATCGGCACTTCGGCGTCGCGAGCCGCGCGCAGCTCATGGCGCACATGATGAAGCGCATGAGCCGCGCGTAAGCCGAAGCGGCGCCCGGCTAGAATCCGCCGCCGCCACCCCCTCCGAAGCCGCCGCCGCTCGATCCACCGCTGAACCCCGAGCCGCCGCTGCCGCGCGGCGCAGAGGCCATCACCGTGGCCGCGTGCGCGGACATCCGGCCCAGGTTGTTCGTGAAAACCGTCGGCTGGAACGTATGCGCGGGCCCGGAGCCGCCGTACCAGCGGGGCGGCTCGCGGTAGATCCCCTCGAACGCCCTGGCCCACGCCTCGGCCACGCCGAGGGCCATGGCGTACGGCAGGAACTTCTCGAACATCTCCGGAGTCTTCACGGTCCGCTCGAGGCGGTCGGCCTCGACCCGCGAGAGAAATTCCTGGAAGCCCAGCACCTTCTCCAGCTCGCGCGTGCCGCGGACCGTGCGCGACGGCATGAACCAGCCGAACAGCGCGATGATGGCGCCGGCCGCGATTCCGGCGATGACCGCGGCGGCCGGCTGCATGCCGAAGCGGGCCATGAGCGCGCCGCTGCCGGCGACCAGCGCGCCCCCCACGACGCCGCCGCCGACCAGATACGCGGTGCGGACGCGATCCGGGCGGGCCGTGTACAGGCCCGCGTCCACGAGGTTTCCATAGAGCTTGTCCTTGAGCCCGGGCAGGTGCTTGTAGAACTTGTTCTTGAGATCGGAGAGCGCCACCGAGTCGTCGAGGCCGGTGAACATCGCGCCGAGCAGCCGCGTCTCGTGCGGCTTCAGCCCCTGCCACTGGTCTCGCGGCCTGGTCAGGCTGAACCGGTAGTCCTGGCCCGCGAACCAGGAGAGGAACCCTTCCCTGGGGATCTCGTCGATGCGCAGATACCCGCGGACTGCGAGGTCCACGATGGTCGCTGTGATGTCACGCATGTCGGGCTTGCCGTCGGCCAGCGTGCCCAGCTCGGCCGGCGTCATGCCTGCGGGCGGCTCGTACCGCGTGACGATCGGCGCGAGCAGCGGGTCGCGGCCGCGGGCGCGCCACAGGCGCCACATCCCGAGGAGCACGATCGGAGGAATGGCGAGCGGCAGGTTGCTGTAGAGCGCATCACCCGCGCGTCCGATCGCGGTCGGCCGCTGCACCGTACCGGGGTTCCAGCCGACGACGACCGTCAGCCCTTCATGAAATCCGAGAGCACGCGACGTGGCGACGCGCACACGGAGCGGGCCGACGCTGGCCGTCTCGTGCTCGGTCGAGCCGTACGCGCCGCGAAAGGCTGTGGCACGGATCCCCGATACGCCTTCAGGCAGCACCACGGTGGCGGTGGCGGCCTGAAGGGGCGCGTCCCACTCGTCGCCCGTGACATTCCAGTACAGCTCGTCGTGCTCGTCGAAGAACCGCAGGCCGTTGGCCACGCGGTAGCGCACCCGGACGGTTCGCGTGCTGTCGACGGCGCCGGGCACCCAGATCTTGAGCTTCCGGTACTGCCGTTCGCTGCTGGTCTCGTACCGCAGCGGCGTGCCGCCGCCGTCGGTGATCGATTCGACGCTGATCCGCAGCGTGTAGTTCAGGCCCTGCGGCGTCCGGTACTGCACCGGAATAGTGCGATAGATGCCGTTCCACGCGCCCGTGAAGCGGGGCACGATGGTCTCTTCCACCACGATTGCGCCATCGGCGAGGACCGTGATCGCGGAGTCGAACCGTTCGATGGCGAGCGTGCGCTGGGCCGAGGCGGGGACGGCCGCCAGCAGCAGCAGTAACGCGAGGCCCGGCAGCCTGGCGCGCATCAGAACGTGATGGAGGGGACCTGCTTGTCGGGCTCCGGGATCTCGAAGAACTCCCGGGTCCGGAAGCCGAAGGCGCCGGCGATGAGGTTGGAGGGGAACTGCTGGATTCGAGTGTTGAGGTCGCGCACGACGGCGTTGTAGTAGCGGCGTGCGTTCTGGATGGCGTCCTCGATCGCGGAGAGCGTTCTCTGCAGCTCGGCGAATCCTTCGGCGGCGCGAAGCTGCGGGTACGCTTCGGCCACGGCGAAGAGTCCCCTCAAGGCGGAGGTGAGCGCTCCCTCGGCCGGGCCGCGCTCGGCGGGTCCGGCATTCTGCAGCGCCATGGCGCGTGCCCGGGCGTTCACGACGGCCTCGAGCGTGCCTCGCTCGTGCGCGACGTAGCCTTTCACCGTTTCGACCACGTTCGGAATCAGGTCGGTGCGGCGTTTCAGCTGCACGCTGATGTCCGACCACGCGTTCTCCGACTGCACGCGCAGCCGGACCAGACCGTTGTAGATGCCGACGCCCGCCCCGGCGAGCGCGACCACCGCTGCTGCGGCGAGAAGAGTCATCGTCATGATAGCCCGGCTACATCGACGCCGCGCGCGCGGCGATCCGTTCGAGCCGCTCCCGGATGGCGGCGGCCGGCAGCCAGCGGCCGTTCACCATCACGCCGGCCGGCCGTGCGCTCGTCGAGATGTCCTCGAGTGGATTGGCGTCGAGCAGCAGCAGATCGGCCCGCTTGCCTTCGGTCAGCGAGCCCGTCCGGGCCTGAGTGCCGAAGTACTCCGCCACCCGGGTCGTCCCGGCGGCCAGGGCCTCGTACGGCGTGCATCCGAGCTCCACCATCAGCTTCAGCTCCCGGTGGATGGAGAAGCCTGGCACGCTGAACATCTGCGGTGAATCGGTGCCGAGGGCCATCGGCGCCTTCGCGGCCCTGAGCGCCCTGAAGATCTTGCGGCGCAGCTCCATCACGCGCGTTCCCGTCTGACCGAAGGCGCCGACGCCGGCGCCGGTGTCGTTCGGCGGGCGAAGGCGGGCGTTCTTGCTCTTCACCCACTCGTCCACCATGCTTCGCGGCATGTAGCGCACCTCCGGCAGTCTCTGCCGCAGCTCCTCGCCGGTATGGGCATCGTGGAAGTGATCCCACAGCACCATCGTCGGCACGCTCCAGGTGCCCGATTTGGCAGTCAGCTGCGCGAGCTCCGCGATCCGCCGGTCTTCTTCCTGCGGTGAAGTCCCCGGGGCGAGCTGCAGCGACGCGATGTAATTGTCGAGATGATCGATGCTCCTCTGGCGCGCTTCGAGCGCATGCCGCACGCCCACTTGCGGCGGCACGTGGCCCGCGAAGTCGATCGTGACGGCATGCGCCGTGCCTGCGAGCGTGTCGTAGACCTCGGGCTTCATACCGCCGAGGATCTTCAGCAGATCGTAGCCGGCCTGCTTCTGCGCGCGGACTTCGCTCTCGGCCGCCTCGGGCGTGGGGACGGTCTGCGCGTTGAACGGCGGCCCCGCCACATAGAGCCTCGGGCCCAGGAGCCGGCCCGCGGCGACGCTGTCGCGCGTCCTGATGGCCTGCGGGTTGCCGAGCATGGCCCGAACCGTCGTGACGCCGTTGGCCACGTAGAGAAAAAGGATGTCCTCGGTCGCATCGGGGGGCAGGAAGGCGGCCGTGAGGTGGCCGTGCATCTCCGCGAGTCCGGGCATCAGGTACTTGCCAGACCCGTCGACGCGGGTCGCGCCGTCCGGTGTCTTGACGGCCGCGGCCGGTCCGATCTGCGCGATGCGATCGCCGCGCACGATCACCGTCTGCCGCTCGATGACGCGGTCGGCATCCATGGGCACCAGGTTCACGTTTTCGAACACCACCGTCTGCGCCGAAGCCATCGACGCCAGCCCGAGACACGCGATCGACACGAGCGCAGTCAGATGTTTCATCTGCAACTCCAGCGTAAAGGTGTTCGGTTGTGCACGTTACGCAGTGAGATCGTCGGCGGCGCGGCGGAGCACATCGGCCGAATGCTCGAGCGCCTGCCGCTCGCCGACGGTCATCTCGGGCTCCAGCACGGTCTCCGCGCCGCCGGCGCCGACGACCGCCGGCAGCGACAGGGCAACCCCCTCGAGTCCGAGGATGTCCTGCACGCGCGACACCGTCAGCACCCGCCGCTCTCCGCGCAGAATGGCGCCGAGCAGCGATGCCGTGACGAGCCCGATCGCATGGTTCGTGGCGCCCTTCCGCCGGATGATCTCGTAGGCCGACGTGCGGAGCTCATCGGCTATCGTACGCTCGCTCGACGGCTCCCATCCAGGCCAATTTCGCAGCGGCCGCCCTGCCACTCTGGCGCCCGACCAGAGCACGACTTCCGAGTCGCCGTGCTCGCCCACCACCTGCGCGTGGATCGAGCGCGAATCGATCTGGATGCGCTGTGCGAGCATCTGCCGGAGCCGCGCCGTGTCGAGCATCGTGCCGGTGCCGATCACCCGCGACGGCGGCAGGCCGGTGACCCCGGCCATCAGCCGCGTGAGCACGTCAACAGGGTTGGTGACGACCACGATCGTGCCGCGGGCGCCTCTGAGCTGCCCGGCGATGCCGCGCACGATGGCCGCGTTGTCCCGGAGCAGGTCCAGCCGCGACTCTTCGGGCCTTCCGCCGCGGCCCGCCGACACGACCACGGCGTCGGCATCGATCATGTCCGCGATCGAGGCCGTGCGCACGATCGCGCTCGGGTAGAAGGACCCTCCATGTCCAAGGTCCATCGCTTCGCCCTCGGCGATCTGGGTCCGGGCGTCGCAGAGGAGCACCTCGTCGGCAACGCCGGAGTAGAGGGTCGAAATGGCGACGCTGGACCCCACCCAGCCCGTGCCGATGATTCCGACGCGCCGCTTCATGCGAGTCACATGCTATCGCGGAGCTGTCAGGCGCGGCACGGTAGTATTTTGATACACCCGCGCTTCCGCCGCGGGTCCGCGGCTCGAGCGCGTCCGCCCGCGGAAATCTGAAATAGAATCGTCGCGCTCGTTCATGCTGCGCGTCATTGTCGCGTTCGCGCTCATGCTGTCACTTGGCGCGCCATCTCTTCTCAGTGCCCAGGGCCGGAGCGGCGGAGACGCTGCCTTCAAGGGACTTTCAATCGACGACCTGTCGCGCATCGACGTCACCAGCGTCTCGAAGCACGCAGAAGTCATCGGCGAGGCCGCGGCCGCGATCAGCGTGATCACATCGGAGGATCTGCGCCGGGCCGGCATCGTCGAGCTGCCCGAAGCGCTGCGGCTGGCGAGCGGGATGTTCGTGGCACGGTTCAACGGCGAGGCGTGGGGCGCCAGCGCCCGCGGCTTCAACATCTCCACGGCCAACAAGATGCTGGTGCTCGTCGATGGACGCAGCATCTACACGCCGCTGTTCTCCGGCGTATTCTGGGGCGCGCAGGACATCGTGTTGGAGGACGTCGACCGTATCGAGATCGTTCGCGGCCCGGGAGGTGCGCTATGGGGGGCGAACGCGGTCAATGGGGTGATCAACATCATCACCAAAGCGGCCGGCGACACGCAGGGAGTGCTGCTCACGACGTCGGCCGGGAACCGGGTCGGAGGACAGGTCGTCCGGTACGGCGGCCGCGCCGGAGCGAATGCGGCGTACCGGGTGTACGGCAAGTACTCGTACCTCGGCCCGCAGGTGTTCTCGACCGGTGCGAGCGCGCGCGATCCGCACAGGCACGCGCAAGCCGGATTCCGGATCGACTGGACGCCGCCATCGCGCACGGCCTTCACACTGCAGGGCGATGCGTCCCACGGGCTGAGCGGGCTCGCCGACCGCCCCGACATCGATCAGGCGGGCGGTAACCTCCTCGGCCGTCTGTCGCATACGACCGCCGGAGGCTCTCAGCTGCAGCTGCAGGCCTACTACGACGCGACATACCGCCTCGTGCCGCGCCAGTTCTCCGAGCACCGCGACACGTACGATCTGGACGCCCAGTATCGGATAGCCGGCCTCGGCCGGCACGACGTGACGACGGGCGTTGGCTACCGGTACTCGAACGGACGGACGCGGCCGTCGCCGGTGCTGTTCTTCGAGCCGCAGGAGCGCTCGTTCCAGCTCGTGAACGCCTTCGTCCAGGACGCCATCACGCTCCTGCCGCAGCGGTTGATCGCCACGGTCGGGACGAAGATCGAGCACAACACGTACACGGGAGTCGAGTACCAGCCGACGGCGCGTCTGCGATGGTCGCCCGACCGCCGGCAGACATATTGGGGAGGGGTCTCGCGCGCGGTACGCATTCCCACGCGCTTCGACACCGACTTCCGGTTCACGGGCACGTTCCCCGTAGTCGTGCTCCAGGGCAGCGCCGATTTCAAGTCGGAGACGGTAATTGCCGTGGAAGCGGGCTATCGTACGCGGCTGGGAACGCGTGTGGCGGTGGATCTCGCCGGTTTCGTAAACGGCTATGACGATCTGCGATCGCAGGAGCCGGCGGCGGGGAGCCCGGGCATACCGGTCACATTGGGGAACCTGCTGCAGGCTACGACACGAGGCGTGGAGATTGGCGTCGACTACCAGCCGACGCCGAGCTGGGAGTGGCACCTGTCCTATACCGCGCTCGGCGAGGACTTCCGCCTGGCTCCGGAGAGCCGCGACGTCTCAGGGGGCAGCGCCGAACACAACGAGCCGGACCATTACCTGACAGTCCGCTCCTTCGCCAACCTTCCGGCCGGTACCGAGTTCGATGTGGTGTTCCGGTTCGCCGGCGCACTGCCCCGCCCGGCCGTTCCGGCCTATGCCGAGCTCACGCTGCGCGCGGGCTGGAACCGCGGTCCCGTGCAGCTCTCGATCACGGGCGACAACCTCCTCCACGGCCGCCACGGAGAGGCGGCGGCCACCGGACCGTTGCAGGAACAGTTCCTCCGGCGGGCCACCGCGCGGGCAACGTGGCGGTTCTGAGCGTCGTCGCGGCGGCCTTTCTCTCCCTCGCACAGCCCGGGGTGGCGCGCGGCGCGGGAGCCGGCAGCGCTCCGCTGGAATACCAGGTGAAGGCCGCCTTCATCCTCAATTTCATCAACTTCACCGAATGGCCGGCCTCGGCCCTGGGCGCGCCGTCGGCGCCGTTTCGCATTTGCGTGCTGGGACGGGATCCCTTCGGCGAGGCCCTGGACAGGACCATGGAAGGGGAGACGGTCCACGGCCATCCCGTGGCGGTCGACCGCGTCTCGCGCGAAGACGCGGCGCGCCGATGTCAGATCCTCTTCGTCTCCGCGTCGCCGGAATCCGCCTCATTGGTGAAGTCGCTCCTGGACGCGCCGATCCTGATGATTGGCGACTCGCCGGGATTTCTGCGCGAGGGCGGGGTGGTCGCCTTCGCGCTCGACCAGGGGCGCGTGCGCTTCGATGTGGCGAGGCAGAACGCCGAGCGGCGCGGCCTGGTGCTGAGCTCGCGGCTGCTGCGCGTGGCGCGGAGGGTTGAATAGATGGGCCGGCTGCAGGATCAGCCCATCGCCCGGAAGGCACTGCTCTTGGGCATCGTGCCCACGGTCATCGCGATTCTGCTCGTGATCGCCCTGTCGTTCGCCGGCACGTACGTCCAGGTGCGCAACAACGTCGTGGCCGATCTCGATGCCGAAGCGGCGCTCATCGCCGACAACGTCGGCGTGGCGCTCGCGTTCAACGATCGCAACACGGCGGCCGAGATGATCCGCGGCTATCGCGGCCGGGCTACGATCGAGCGCGTCTGCATCTTCGACGGCGAGGGGCAGCTGTTTGCGTCCTTCACCCGTACCGGACGCGGGTGCGCCGCCCGGCTTGCCGACGCATCGACCGCCCCCGGCGAAATCACGCGCGAAGAGGTCGCCCTGGTCAGCAGCCGGCTGGTCGGCACCGTCCGCGTCACCGGCAACCTCGGCCGTCTGTCCGCGTGGATGCACCGACAGGCGATCGCCGGGCTGATCACGTTCGTCGTCGGCATGTTGATCGCGCTGCTGCTGACACGGCGGCTCGCCAGGTTCCTGACGGTGCCCCTCCAGCAGCTCGCTCAGGTCGCCGATCACGTATCGGCGACGCACGACTACCGGATCCGCGCGACCAAGACGACCGACGACGAAGTCGGACGGCTCGTGGCGTCGTTCAACAGCATGCTGGACGAGATTCAGGAGCACCACGACGCCTCGGCGCACCTGCTCGAGCGGGAGCAGGAGGCGAGCCGGCTCAAGGATCAGTTCCTGGCGGCCGTGTCGCACGAGCTCCGGACCCCGCTCAACGCGATTCTCGGCTGGCTCCAGGTGATCCGCACGACGCGGCCCGATGCCGAGACGATGGATCGCGCCCTCGAACGGCTCGAGCGCAACGCCAACTCTCAGGCGCGCGTGGTGGAGGATCTCATCGACATCTCGCGGGTCGTCACCGGCAAGCTGCGGCTGCGCACGGCGCCGGTCGATTTGCGGCAGGTCGTGAGGGCGGCCCTCGACACCATCGACTCGGCCGTGCAGAGCAAGCACGTGACGGTGCTCCACCGCCTGCCCGACGAACCGTGCATGGTGCTCGCCGATCCCGACCGCCTGCAGCAGATCATCTGGAACCTGGTGTCGAACGCGGTGAAGTTCACTCCTGCGGAAGGCCGGGTCTCGGTGACCGTGGAGCTCTCGGGCGCAACCGTGACGGCCACCGTGAGCGACGACGGGATTGGCATTAGCCGCGAGTTCCTGCCGTACGTGTTCGATCAGTTCCGTCAGGCGGACGGCTCGATGACTCGCGAGCACGGCGGGCTCGGGCTGGGGCTCGCGATTGCAAAGGAGCTCGCCGAACTCCACGGCGGGACGCTCGACGCGAGCAGCGAAGGCCGCGGCCGCGGGTCCACCTTCACGCTGCGGCTGCCGCGCACGACCCAGAGGCCGGCGGACCACTCCGCCTCTGCGCCTGCCGCGGCGGCGCCTCCTCTGGCAGGGCGGCGGATTCTCGCCGTCGACGACGACGTCGACGCCGTGGAAGCGGTGGCAGCCGGACTCCGGGCGGCCGGCGCCGAGGTGGAGATCGCCGCCAGCGGCGCGGACGCCGTCGCGTCGTGGCGCTCGCGGCCGTTCGACGTGCTCGTCTGCGATCTGGCGATGCCGGGCATGGACGGCTTCTCGGTGCTCGAGCGGATCCGGCAGATGCGCACGGGCAACGGATTCGTGGCGATCGCGCTCTCGGCCTACACGAGGCCCGTCGATCGGCGCCGGTCCCTGGATGCCGGCTTCGACCAGCACATGGGCAAGCCGTTCGACCTGCAGGAGCTCATCGCCCGGATCACCGCCGGATGAACGCCGCCGCGAAACGGCCTTGCGCGCTCTTCAGCGTACGCCGAGCCGTCTGAGAAAGCTCATCATCGGACACCAGTTGATGATTCCCGACAGCAGCAGGTTCAGGCCGACGAACAGCGTGAACCAGATGAAGATCGGGTGAACGAAGGCGCTGAGCAGCACGCTCACCGATACGAAGACGCCGGCGATCAGCCGCAGCAGTTGTTCCAGCTTCATGACGAACCTCCATCCAGAGTGGCCTGAGCGGGTCCTGCGGCGGCGCGCCGGCGGCGGTGCGTCAGATAGAACGTGATCGGCACCGTCATCCGCGACAGGAGGAGCGAGGCGACTTCACCGGCCATCAGCGAGATCGCGAGCCCCTGAAAGATCGGATCGAAGAGGATCACGGCGGAGCCGGCGATCACGGCGGCCGCCGTGAGCGCCATCGGCCGGAACCGCACCGCGCCCGCGTCCACCACCGCCTCTTCCAGCGGCATGCCGTCGCGGACGCGCAGCTCGATGAAATCGACCAGGATGATCGAGTTGCGGACCACGATGCCGGCTCCCGCGATGAAGCCGATCATCGAGGTCGCGGTGAAGAACGCACCGAGCAGGGCGTGCGCCGGCAGAATGCCGACGAGCGAGAATGGAATCGCCAGCATGATGGTGATCGGCGTGACGAACGACTGGAACCAGCCGACGACGAGGATGTAGATGAGCACCAGGACGGCCGCGAAGGCGATCCCGAGATCGCGAAACACCTCGTACGTGATGTGCCACTCGCCGTCCCATTTCATGGCGTAGCGCGAGCTGTCGAACGGCTGTCGCGCGTTGAAGATGTCGAGGCGATAGCCCTCGGGCAGGGCGACCCGCGAGAGGGCACGATTCATCCGCAGGATGGCGTAGACCGGACTCTCGATCGCGCCCGCCACGTCGCCGGTGACGTAGGTCACCGGCTGCAGGTTCTTGTGATAGATGCTCCGGTCCGTCTCGGCCGGCACGGACCGCGTGATCTCCCCGATGGCGGCCGGGCGGTTGCCGATCCGGAGGCTCTGCACCGCCTCGAGCGACGCGCGGCGCCCGCGCGGCAGACGCAGCACGATAGGGACGCCTTCGCGCGCCTCCCCCTGATGGAGCAGCCCGGCGGGCGCGCCGTCGGACGCCATTTGCACCAGCGCGGCCACATCGCCGGTCGAGAGCCCTGCCGCGGCCGCTTTCTCGTCGTCCACCTCGAGCTGCCACTTGCGATGCGGCGTCTCGACGTACCAGTCGACGTCGACGACTCCGCCCGTCTGCTCGAGCACCCGGCGCACCCTCCGCGCGAGGTCGAGACGGCGCTCGGCGTCCGGGCCGTAGACTTCCGCCACGAGCGTCTGCAGCACCGGAGGCCCGGGCGGGACTTCCACGACCTGGATGCGCGCGCCGAGTGACGCCGCGATCGGCTCCAGGCGGGTGCGAATCCGTCCGGCGATGGCGTGGCTCTGCAGGGCACGCTCGTCCTTGCCGAGGAGGTTGACCTGCAGGTCCGCGAGGTTGGGCTGCTGCCTGAGAAAGTAATGCCGCACCAGGCCGTTGAAGGTGTAAGGAGACGAGACGCCCGTGTAGCTCTGAACGCTGCTCACGGCCTGGTCGCCGAGGGCTGCATCCGCCAGCGCGGCGGCCGCGCCGGCCGTGGTCTCGAGCGGCGTTCCCTCTGGCAGGCGCACGATCACCTGCAGCTCGCTCTTGTTGTCGAACGGGAGCATCTTCACCGTGACGATGCCGAGCGGCACGAGCGCGGCCGCGCCGGCCAGCAGAATCGCAACCCCGCCGAGAAAACCCGCGCGCGTCGGCCCGCTGGCGATCAGGCGCCGCATGACGCGGCGATACAGCGCGGTGAGGCGGTCTTCCGGCTCGTCCACGTGGCCGCGCGATCGGCCGAGCAGGCGCACGGCGGCCCACGGTGTGACGACGAACGCCACCGCCAGCGAGAAGACCATCGCAGCGGACGCGCCAACCGGGATCGGCCTCATGTAAGGCCCCATCAGCCCGCCGACGAAGGCCATGGGCAGGATGGCGGCGATGACGGTCAGCGTTGCGAGGATCGTCGGGTTGCCGACTTCGTCCACGGCGCGGATGGCGATCGCCTCGAGGCTGCTCCCCTCCGGCGCCAGCCGCGCATGCCGCACGATGTTCTCGACGACGACGATCGCGTCGTCCACCAGGATGCCGATGGAGAAGATGAGCGCGAAGAGGGTGATGCGATTGAGCGTGTAGCCGTAGAGATAGAAGACGAACAGCGTGAGCGCGAGCGTGACGGGAATGGCCGTCAGCACCACCGTCGACTCGCGCCGTCCGAGCGCCAGCCAGATGAGCGCCGAGACGGAGACGATGGCCAGGAACATGTGCCACAGCAGCTCGTTCGACTTCTGAGCCGCCGTCTCGCCGTAATTGCGCGTCACGGTGACGTTCAGATCGTGCGGCAGCAGGTACCCGCGGACGGTGTCGACCTTCCGCTCGATCGCCCGGGTGAGGTCGATGGCGTTGGTGCCCTTGCGCTTGGCGATCGACAGCGTGACGGCCGGGAGCGCCCGGCCCGGCGAGGGATGATGCATCACATAGTCGGAGGGTTCGCCGCCACCGTCGAGCACGGATGCGACATCGCCCAGCTCGATCGGGACACCGCCGGCCGCGCCGACCACGACGCGCTGGACGTCGCCGAGCGAGCCGAGCCAGCCGCCCGCTTCCACTTCCAGGGCCTCGTTGCCGCGCACGACGCCGGCGGATGCGAGCCGGACGTTGGCGCGTATGAGCGCCTGGCGAACCGCGAGCGGGTCGAGACGGCGGGCGGCGAGCGCAGCGGGATCGATCTCGACGGTGACCGCGCGCGGGCGTCCGCCGATGAGCGTGATCTCGCCGATGTCCGGGAGCTCCCTGAGCGTTTCCTGAAGCTGCGCCGCCATCTCGCGCAGTTGGACGTCGCCATACGGCGTGCCCCAGAGGGTGAGGGCCATCACGGGCACGTCGTCGATCGAGCGGACCTTCACGAGCGGCGGCGACGCACCGGGCGGCAGGAGCGCCGGATTGGCCGCGAGCTTCTGGTTGAGGCGCGTCAGGGCGCGCTCCTCGTCTTCGCCAACCACGAAGCGCGTCACGATCATGCCGCGCCCGGGGCTCGAGGTGGAGTAGAGGTACTCCACGCCGGGCACCTCCCAGAGCAGCTGTTCGAGCGGGCGGGTCACGCGCTGCTCGATTTCGGCCGGCGCGGCGCCCGGCATGTCGACGAAGAGGTCGATCATCGGAACGACGATCTGCGGCTCTTCTTCGCGCGGCAGTGCGAGCACGGCATACACGCCGAGCAGCAGCGACGCGAGAATGACCAGCGGCGTCAGTTTCGAGTGGATGAAGGCGGCGGCCAGCCGGCCGGCCATGCCTCGCGCGCGGGTCATGGCCTCACCTCGGCTATGGAGGTGCCGTCGGTCAGGGCCGGCGGCGGGCTCGCCACCACCACATCGCGCTCCCGCACGCCGGCGAGTATCTCGATGCGCCCCTCCGCGGCGGCGCCCGCCGACACGGGCCGCAGCCGGGCGCGGCGTTCATCGTCGACGAGGTAGACGAAGGCGAGCTGTCCGCGGCGCACCAGCGCGGACGCCGGCACCGTGAGCACCCGGCGCGCGGGTCCGGCAAAACGGGCGCGGCCGAACACGCCGGACCGGTCGGCGAGGCCTGGTGGCAGATCGATCTTGACGCGAAACCCGTGCGACTCCGGATCGACGCGCGCGATTTCCACGACCGAGGCTGCCGTCCACGTGGAGGAGGCGGCTCCGGTCAGCACCTCCGCGCGCTGCCCGGGCGCCACGAGGGAGGCACGCGATTCGTCGAGGTCTACCTCCAGCCGGAATCCGGACCAATCGTCGAGCGTGACGAGCGGCGTGCCGGGGACGGCCATGGTGCCGGGATCGGCGTGCACTTCGGTGACGATCCCGTCGAACGGCGCGGTCAGCACGGCGTATCCGGCGGCCACGGAGGCCGCGTCGGCGGCCGCCTGAGCCGCACGACGGCCCGCGGCCGCGGCGGCCAGCCGCGCGTCGGCGGCCGCGCGCTGCGCCTGAGCCGTTCTCAGGCCTGCCACGGCCTGATCGAGCTCGGCCGGCGTGGCGGAGCGCTTCGCCGCGAGCCCCGCCATGCGCTCGTGCGTGGCATTGGCGAGCTGGAGCGCCGAATCGGCCGCGCGCAGATCGGCCTCCGCCGCGCGCACCCCTTCGGCGGCCGCCAGCGCGGCGGCGGCGGCACGCTGATCCTCGGCCGCGACCTCGCGCGCATCGAGCGCCACGAGCGGCGCGCCGCGCCGCACGCGGTCGCCCGCCTGCACGCGCACCTGGGCGATGGGGGCGAGCACGCGGCTCGATACGAACGCCGTCGCTCGCGCCCGCACGATGCCTCCGGCCTCGAAGGATTCGGGCAGCGAGTCGAGCTCGACGCGGGCGGTTGCGAGCGGCACGGCCGGCGCGGTCTTTGCCGGCGCCGGCGTTGGGCCGGAGCTGCAGGCGGCGCTCGTCAGGAGCAGAAGGGCGGCGGCGGTTGTCGGCTTCACCTTGTCCTCGCGATCAGGGAGCGCGGCCCAGGGCTTGCCGCAGCATCGCCCTGGCTTCCATGGCGCCGACCAGGGCGGAGATTCTGCTGGCATCGGCCTCGAGCAGCGCGCTCGCGGCGCGCAGCACGTCGGTGACCGACGCCAGACCGGCATCGAATCGGTCGCGCACGATCCGCTGGCTCTCCCGCGCCTGCGCGACGGCCGCGCGTCCCACGGACTCGCGCGCGCGGGCCGACTCCAGCCGCCGGAGGGCAGTGACGACCTCGACGTGGACGGCGGCGCGTGCTTCGTCGGCCTCGGCGCGCGACCGGACAAGGGCGGCGCCTGCGCCGCGGACGCGCGCGATCTCGGCGCCGCCTGCGGAAGAGGTCCATCGGAGCCCGCCGCCAACGACCCAGGACGCTGCGCGGTCGGTCAGGCGCGTGCCGGCGAATCCGAGCCCCGCCTGCGCCGAGATCTCCGGAAGGAGAGCGGCGGCGGCATGCCGCCGTGACGCTTCCGCGGCCTGCTGCGCGGCGGCCGCACGCTTGATCTCCGGCCGCGCGGCATCGGCCTCGGCGAGGAGTCCCGAGAGCGGCACCTCTTCCGCCGGGTCGTCGAGCGCGGCAGCCGGAGGCTCCGCCACGTGGATGATGGCGTCTACCGGATCGCCCATGAGGCGATTCAGCTCGGCCCGCGAGACGGCGGCGTCCGCCTGGGCCTGGATCACCCGCCGCTCGAGGTCTGCCACGTGGACTCCCAGCGCGAGGACATCCGCGTCGGTTGCCATTCCCGCGTCACGGCGCCGCTCGGCTCGCGCGAGATCCTCGCGTGACGCGTCGAGGCCCGCGGCGGCCGCCCGTCCCGCCGCTTCCGCCAACAGCACCTGCCCGAAGGTGCGCGTCGCCGCCACCGCAATGGACGCGGCGCGTTCGTCGCTGGACAAGGACGCGATCTCGCGCCTGCGCGCAGCCGCCCTGGCAGCCGCCCGCCCGCGGCCTCCGTCGAAGAGCACCTGCTCGATCGCGGCGCTCGCGCGGAAGAGCGAGATGGGAGCCGGGTGGTTCAGCGCCGGGATGGCGAAATCGGACGCGGCGAACTGCCGTGACGACAGCAGCGATCCGAAGGCGAATACCGGGTCGTTGCCGCGCTGCCACGACTCGTTCAGGGAGATCCGTGGAAACAGCAGGGAGCGCGCCTCGGCCGCGTGCGCGGCGGCTTCGTCGACGGCCGCTCGGGCCGCACGCAGCGAGGCGTTCCCGGCAAGCGCCGCTTGTACCGCGCGGTCGAGCGAGAGGGGCTCCTGCGCACCCGCAAGTGCAGGCGTCAGCAGCAGTATTCCCGGCAACAGACGACGTATGAAGCGGCGAGGCACTATGCAAGAGATGCAGAAAGGCGGCTGTTGGTGACATGTCACCTTTCGGCGGGGACCAGCATCCCTGTAAATGGCGCAGATGAGTAGAATCGAGGCGGAGTGGCCACCGCACCTCGCAGCGGGAAGATCGATCGGCAGCCGGCTGACGGCGAGGACGGGGTACGCGGTGCGTACGCTGCTCTCGTGCGGCGGGCCGCCCGGGGAGATCGGGGCGCGATGGAGGATCTCCTCGTGCGGGCGCAGGAGGCCGCCTATCGATTCAGCCTCCTCGTCTGCGGCCATCCCGAGGACGCAGAGGACGTGATGCAGGACGCCCTTCTGAAGACGTACCAGCACGTCGGCCGCATCCACGAGCCGGAGGCGTTTCGAACCTGGCTCTATGCCACGGTGCGCAATGCATGTCTGATGAAGCGGCGCCGCCGGGTCGGACAGCCGGCGGAGTTCCTGCCGCTCGAGCAGCCGCCGGGAGACCGGCACGCGGCGCCGGCGCTCGACATCGCGGATCGCGCGCGACCTCAGGACGAGCGGATGATGGATGCGTGGATCGGCCGGCGCCTGCGGCGGGCGCTCCAGCAGCTGCCGGCGGCGCATCGCCTGATCGTCGTGATGCGGGAGATCGAAGGGCTCTCGACCAAAGAGGTGGCCGCCGTCAGCGGGATCTCGGAGGCCAACGTGAAGACGCGGCTCCATCGTGCCCGGCTGATGCTGCGGCGATACCTGGAGCAGACGGCATGAGACCGGTCGACCCGACGTGCCGGCGGACGCTCGCCGACATCTCCGCCTATCTCGACGGCGAGCTGGACGACTCGGCCTGCGAGCTCATCCGGCGTCACTGCCGCGGCTGCCGGGAGTGCCGCGCGCTGGTCGAAGGCCTGCGGGAAACGATCGGCCTGTGCAGAAAGGCGGGGGAGGCATCGCTGCCGGCCGCCGTGCGCCGCCGCGCCCGATCGCGCGTTCGGCGGCTGCTCGCGGCGAAGCGGCCGGGGCGGGCGTGAGGCGGTATAAGATGATCGCACCGCCAGACATCGCCGGTGGCCAGGATGCCCGAGAGCCTTTCGAATCGAGCGGAACGTCTGTCCGACGCGCGCCTGCCGAACAGGTGGGACGAGGCAAAGGCCCG
Source organism: Vicinamibacterales bacterium (assembly GCA_963738315.1). Classification (GTDB taxonomy): domain Bacteria; phylum Acidobacteriota; class Vicinamibacteria; order Vicinamibacterales; family JAMQPK01; genus JAMQPK01. The sequence continues at coordinate 171,025 of CAVTVT010000002.1, forward strand.
CGATCTTTCCGAACCTGAGCTCCTGCTCTATCGTTCCAACCTGCTCGGGTCCGACCTGCGGCTCACCAACTACGGCGGAGGCAACACGTCGGCGAAGCTGTCGATGAGCGACCCGCTGACGGGGCGTCCGGTCGACGTCCTGTGGGTGAAGGGCTCGGGCGGCGACCTCGGGAGCATGGCGCTCGACGGTTTCGCGACGCTCTACCTGGACACGCTCCAGGCGTTGAAGACGGTCTACCGCGGCCTCGCGCACGAGGACGAGATGGTCGGGTACTTTCCGCACTGCACCTTCAACCTCAATCCGCGCGCGACCAGCATCGACACGCCGCTGCACTGCTTCATCCCCCGCCGCCAGATCGATCACATGCACGCCGACGCGATCATCGCGATTGCGGCGGCACGCGACGGGGAACGGCTCACCCGATCGATTTTCGGCGACCGGATCCGCTGGGTTCCGTGGCAGCGGCCGGGGTTCGATCTCGGGCTCCGGGTAGGTGAGGCCGGGGCCGACGAGCGCGCGGTCGGATTGATCCTCGGCAGTCATGGCCTGATCACCTGGGCGGAAACCTCGCGCGAGTGTTACGAGACGACGCTCGGAATCGTCCAGGAGGCCGCCGACTGGCTCGACGCGAACGCCCGCCGGGAGCCGTTCGGCCCGGTTGTGGCGCCTCCGCTCGGCCTCGAGGAGCGCCGCGCGGTGGTCGCCGAGCTCGCCCCCGTGCTGCGCGGCCTGCTCGGTCCGCTTGCCTCGAAGGTGATGCACTACGCCGATTCCGAGGCGGTGCTGCAGTTCGTCGGCAGCGCACGGTGCGAGGAGCTGGCCGCCCGCGGAACCACGTGCCCCGATCATTTTCTCCGCACGAAGATCCGGCCGCTGTTCGTGCCCTTCCACCCGGCGCACGAGACCGTCGCGTCGCTCGCCGGCCGACTCGCGCCGCTCGTCGCGGGCTATCGCGACGCCTACCGCGCCTATTACGAGCGGTGCCGGCGGCCCGACTCGCCGCCGATGCGCGATCCGTATCCGGTGCTCGTGCTGGTTCCCGGCGTGGGACTCCTCGCGTTCCAGAAGGACAAGGCCACCGCGCGGGTCGCCGCCGAGTACATGGTCAACACGATCAACGTCATGCGCTGGGCAGAGGGCGTGAGCGTGTACGAGCCGCTCGCCGAGCAGGAGGCGTTCAACATCGAGTACTGGCCGCTCGAGGAGGCCAAGCTGCAGCGGCTGCCGAAGCCGAAGCCGCTCGAAGGACGCATCGCGCTCGTGACCGGCGGCGCCGGTGGCATCGGCGGGGCGGTGGCGCGCCGGCTCCTGGCCGATGGCGCCTGCGTCATGGTGGCCGACATCGACGAGGCGGCGCTCGGCGGGGCGGTGGCGTCGCTGACGCACGTGTATGGCGCCGACCGCGTCCGCGGCGTGCCGGGGGACGTGACGAGCGAACCGTCGGTGCGATCGATGTTCGCCGCCGCCGCGCGCGAGTTCGGCGGCCTCGACATCCTCGTCTCCAACGCCGGCATCGCGTCGGCCGCGCCTTTCGAGGAGACGTCGCTCGCGCTGTGGGAGCGCAACATCGACATCCTGGCCACCGGCTATTTTCTCGTGGCCCGGGAGGGCTATGCGCTGATGAAGCGGCAGGGGCGGGGTGGCTCGATCGTGTTCGTCGGGAGCAAGAACGGCCTCGTCGCCTCGGCCGGAGCGGCGGCGTACTCCACGGCCAAGGCGGCGGAGCTGCACCTGGCGCGCTGCCTTGCGCTCGAAGGCGCCGAGCATGGCATCCGCGTCAATGTCGTGAACCCGGATGCGGTGATCGCGGGGTCGCGGATCTGGGCCGGGAGCTGGCGCGCCGAGCGTGCGGCCAGCAACCGGATCGGCGAGGAGCAGGTGGAGGAGTTCTACCGGCAGCGGAGCCTGCTGAAGCGGAGCGTGCTGCCGGAGGACGTGGCCGAGGCGGTGGCGTTCTTCGCGTCGGATCTCTCCGCCAAGTCGACCGGCAACATCCTGAACGTGGATGCCGGGAATCTCACGGCATTCACGCGCTGAGGAGGGCCCGATGGCGTTCGAGCTGGACGTCGAACACATGGCCGAGGCGAACCGCGGCCGGCTCGACGCGCTGCAGGAAGACTACGAGCACCTCGCGCGGCAGCTGGCGCGCCGGGGCGTGGAGATCGAAACGCTCACCGGGCGCGCCGCAGCGTTTCGTGTGGCGGTGCCGTCCTGGGGCGTCGGCACCGGCGGAACCCGGTTTGCGCGATTTCCGGGCCCTGGCGAGCCCCGGAACGTCTACGAGAAGCTGGAAGACTGCGAGGTGGTCTTCACGCTGGTCCGGTCGACACCCGGCATCTCGCTGCACATTCCCTGGGACCGCCCCGAGCGCCCCGCCGAGCTGCGCCAGTTCGCGTCCGATCGCGGATTGTTCATCGATTCGATGAACTCCAATACCTTCCAGGACCAGCCCGATCAGCCGGTCTCGTACAAGTACGGCAGCCTGTCGCACGTCGATCCGGTCGTGCGCCGCCAGGCGGTCGAACACAATCTGGCGTGTCTGGAGCTGGGCGCGCAGCTCGGCGCCCGGTCGCACACGGTATGGATCGGCGACGGCGGCAACTTCGCCGGCCAGATCCATCTGCGCCGTTCCCTCGAGCGCTATCTCGACAGCCTCCGATCGATCTATCGTGCGCTGCCGCAGGCATGGCGCCTCTTCATCGAGCACAAGCCGTTCGAGCCGGCGTTCTACGCAACCGTGCTGGCCGACTGGGGCACGAGCTACTACTGCGCCCGTGAGCTGGGCGACCGGGCGTTCTCGCTCGTCGATCTCGGGCACCACGCGCCGAACACGAACGTGGAGCAGATCGTGGCCCGCCTGATCCAGCTCGGCAAGCTCGGCGGGTTCCATTTCAACGACAGCAAGTACGGAGACGACGACCTCGACGCCGGATCGGTCAAGCCGTTCCAGCTCTTCCTCGTGTTCAACGAGCTGGTGGACGCCGAGCTCGAGGGCATCGCAGGGTTCGATCCCTCCCACATGCTGGACCAGTCTCACAACGTGACCGACCCGATCGAGTCGCTGATGGCGAGCGCGATGGAGCTGACGCGGGCGTACGTGCAGGCCCACCTGGTGGATCGGAGCGCGCTCGACGACTGCCAGCGATCCAGCGACCCGTTGATGGCGCATCGAATCCTGAAGCGCGCGTTCCAGACCGACGTCGAGCCGATTCTCGCCATGGCCAGGCACCGGGCCGGGGGCGCGATCGATCCGATCGCGGTGTATCGCACCAGCGAGTACCGGCGGCGGGCGGCCGAACGGCGTCCGGCGGGTGCGCGCCTTGGCGCCGGCATTGTCTGACCGCGGCGCGCCGCTGCACCTGGCCATCGATCTGGGCGCGGGCAGCGGCCGCGCGATGCTCGGAGGGCTGGACGGCTCGGGCCTGACGCTCGCCGGGGTGAGCCGCTTCCGATACGAGCCGCGGCATGCGGCCGGCCACCTGCGGTGGGACTTCGCGGCGCTCATGGACGGGATTCGGTCGGCCATCCGCGCCGCCCCGGCGGCGGCCGAGCGGCTCGGCGGCGCGCTCGTGTCGGTCGGCGTGGATTCCTGGGGCGTCGACTACGGTCTTGTGGACGAGGCCGGGCGGCTGCTCGAAGAGCCGGTGTCCTACCGGGACCGCCGGACCGACGGGATGATGGCGGCGGTCTTCGCCAGCGTTCCGCGCCCCGAGCTGTTCGAGCGGACCGGCATTCAGTGTCTGCCGATCAACACGCTGTATCAGCTCGCCGCTCAGCTGCGGGAAGGGCTGCCGCGCGGGGCGACCCGGCTCTTGATGATGCCCGATCTCTGTCACCACGCCCTGTGCCGATCGCTCGTGACGGAGCGGACCAACGCCTCGACGACGCAGCTCCTGCGTCTGAGCGACGGCCGCTGGGACGCGGCGCTCTTCGAGCGCCTGGGTCTGCCGCTGGCCGTCATGCCGGAGATCGTCGAGGCGGGAGCGGAGCTGGGGACCCTTGCAAGGGACGAGCAGCGCGCGCTCGGCGTCGGCCCGCTTCGCGTAATCGCGCCCGCCACGCACGACACGGCCAGCGCGGTCGCCGGAACGCCGCTGGCAAAGGGATGGGCGTACATCTCGTCCGGCACCTGGTCGCTCGTCGGCGCCGAGCTCGATGCCCCGATCGTGAGCGAGGCGGCCTCACGGGCGAACTTCACGAACGAGTCCGGCGTGGGCGGCACCGTCCGGTTCCTGAAGAACGTGATGGGGCTGTGGATTCTGGAGGCGTGCCGGCGGGAGTGGCGGGACGCGGGCGTGCGCCACGATCATGCATCCGCCATCGAGGGCGTATCGGCCATCGGCGGCGTCGGCTGTCTGATCGTTCCGGACGACCTTCGCTTCCTGAATCCTGCCAGCATGATTGCCGCAATCCGCGAGCACCTCGACCAAACCTGTCAGCGTGCGCCGGAGGATCCGCTGGTGCTGACGAAGGTGGTGCTCGACTCCCTCGCGTGCCGGTACGCCGCCGTGATCGACACGCTCGAGACGCTCGTCGGCCGTCCGATCTCCGGAATTCATATCGTCGGCGGAGGTTCGCTGAACGACTACCTCAATCAGGCCACGGCGGACGCCGCAGGGCGCCCGGTCGCCGCGGGTCCGGTGGAGGCCACGGCTTTGGGCAACGTGCTGGTGCAGGCGATGGCGTGCGGTGACATCGGGTCGCTGAGCGAGGGGCGCCGGCTGGTGACGGCCAGCCTTCAGCCCAGGCGCTTCGAGCCCCGCCACGACCCCGCATGGGTCGCGGCGCGGCGGCGGTACGCAGCGCTGGAGCGGGCCGCGCAAGGGGAATCATGATGCTCCGCAAGGCGTTTCGCATGTCGGTCGCGCCGGAACACCACGAGGAGTACGCCCGGCGTCACGCGCCGATCTGGCGCGAACTGGAGGACACGCTGCTGGCGCACGGCGTGCGCAGCTATTCGATCTTCCTCGATCCGGCGACGAGCGATCTCTTCGCGTACGCCGAGATCGACAGCGAGGAGCGGTGGGCGGCCATCGCGCGCACCGACGCATGCCGCAGATGGTGGCGGCACATGCGCGACATCATGCCCGCCAATCCCGACGACAGCCCGGTGTCGCGCGATCTGCGCGAGGTCTTTCATATCGAGAGCGGGGAACCAGCATCATGAGCCGCTTGCACCGTGGAGCCATCGCCGTCCTGCTGTCGATCGCGGCCGGAATCGCGACGTCCGTCCTTCCCGCGCAGCCGATCGCGGGCGGCGGGATTGCCGGCGTCGAGCGCGGGTTCAGCACCCCGCCCGATGACAGCCGCATCATGATGCGCTGGTGGTGGTTCGGCCCGTCCATGACCGACGCCCAGATCGACGCCGAACTGCACCGGATGAAGGAGGGGGGGATCGGCGGGTTCGAGATTGCGCCCGTGTACCCGCTGGCCATCGACGAGTCCGCCGACGGACTCAGGAACTACCCGTATCTCTCGGCGGAGTTTCTCGATCGAATCGGCGCCGCCGCCCGCAAGGCGCGGGAGCTCGGGCTGCGCATGGACGTGACGCTCGGCAGCGGCTGGCCGTTCGGCGGGCCGCACATCGATCCATCGCTCGCGGCCATGCGGCTCAGGTTGGATCGGCGCGAAATCGCGCCCGATGTCGCACGGGCGGCGAGGCCGGTGCCCTACGAGCACGAACGGCTGGTGGCGGCGTTCGTCGGGCGCGGGTCGCTGCAGGAGGTGGATCCCGACAGCTTCCAGGAGCTGGACCTGGCGGGCAGCGGTCCCATCGCGCTCCCGGCGGCCGCCGGACCGCGCACGCTGTTGTTCTACTTCGCGAGCCCGACCGGCCAGACCGTGAAGCGGGCGGCGCTCGGCGCCGAGGGCTACGTGCTCGATCACTACAACCGCGCCGCCGTCGAGCGCCACCTGCACGAGGTCGGCGACAAGTTGCTCGCCGCGGCGGGACCCGGCGGCATCTACGCGGTGTTCTGCGACAGTCTGGAGGTGTACGACGCGAATTGGACGGGCGACATGCTCGCCGAGTTCGCGAAGCGCCGCGGATACGATCTTCGTCCCCTGCTGCCGCTGCTCGACTACGCTCCCTCGAGCGAACGCGCGCAACGCGTGCGGAGCGATCTCGGCCGAACGCAGACCGAGCTGTACGAGGAGCGGTTTTCGACACCCATTCGCGACTGGGCGCGCGGTCATGGAGTGAAATTCCGCATCCAGGGCTACGGGAGCCCGCCCGCCGCGCTCTCCAGCTACCGCTTCGCCGATCTGATCGACGGCGAAGGATTCGACTGGCGCACGCTGTCCTCGACGCGGTGGGCGGCGTCCGCCGCGCACCTGCTCGGACATCCGGTTGCCGCATCCGAGACATGGACGTGGGTGCACTCGCCGGCCTTTCGGGCGACGCCGCTCGATCTCAAGGCCGAAGCGGACGAGCACTTTCTCTCCGGCATCAATCAGCTCATCGGCCACGGATGGCCCTCGTCGCCGCCGCAGGCAGGGACGCCCGGCCGGATGTTCTACGCCGCCGGCGCGCTGAACGACAGCAATCCCTGGTGGCCCGTCATGCCCGACCTCGCGGCCTATCTGCAGCGCGTCAGCTTTCTGCTGCGCCAGGGCGCGCCGGTCGCCGACGTCGCCATCTACGCGCCCGCCGACGACGCCCGCGCGGCGATGCGGCCCGGCGTGAGCGGGTACCTGAACCTCTGGATGGGCATCCGTGATCGCATCGGGGCCCCCACGGTCTCCGCCATCCTCGATGCCGGATACGCATTCGATCTGATCGACGACGGGACGCTGAAAGAGGCGCAGGCCCGCAGGTACAAGGCCGTCGTTCTGCCGAACGTCCGGTGGATGCCCGAGCAAACCCGGCGCTGGATCGGCGATTACGCCGCCGCGGGCGGCACGGTGATCGCGCTTCACCGCGCTCCGGACGGCATGTCCCTTCCGGCCGTGACCGATCGGGCTCTCGCGTCGAGGCTCGCCTCGTCCGTGCCTCCAGACGTGACGATGACTCCGGCCACGCCGCAAATCGGGTTCGTGCACCGGCGCCTGGAGGACGCGCAGGTGTACTTCGTGACGAATACCAGCAACACGGCACACGATGTGGCCGTGGCGTTCAGGGATGCCTCCGGCGAGGCCGAGATCTGGAATCCGATGGACGGGAGCATGCGCCGGCTCGCGCTCGAAAAACCCGGCATCGCGCATCTCGAATTCCAACCGTACGAGTCGCACGTCGTCGTCTTCAGGGCGCGGGCCCGAGCGGCCTCGGCCGGGGACGACGCATCGCCGTCCACGGCCGGAAGCCCTGCGGACGGCGCGCCGATCGACGGCGGCGCGGGGTGGACATTTCGCCGCGCGGGCGGAAGCGCTCGTCCCGTGGCGCTGCCGCACTCGTGGTCGGACGATCCGGACACTAGGTATTTCTCCGGCGCCGGGATCTACGAGCGCACGTTCGAGCTGGGCTCTCAGGCGCGCGAGCCGGGAACCAGGATCGTCCTCGATTTCGGTGACGTCAGGCCGATCGAGCGCGAGCCGCTGCCAGACGGCACGCTGCGCGGCAACTCCTTCGCGGCGCTGGTGGCGCCTCCGATCCGGGAGGCGGCGGAGGTGTTCGTGAACGGCCGCCGCGCGGGCTCCCTCTGGGCGCCGCCATACCGCCTCGATCTCACGGCGTTCGTGCGGCCGGGCCCCAACGATCTGCGGGTCGAGGTCTACAACACGGCGATCAACGAGCTCGCGCAGGGCGGCCGTGTGCCGGATGTGGCCGCCGTCACCGAGCGCTACGGCCAGCGCTTCAGACTGCAGGACATGGAAGGGCTGCAGCCGATCCCCTCGGGCATCCTGGTGGTTCCGCGTATTCGAATGGAGCGGTGAATGGCAGACGACGTCGTGAATGAGTACGAACGCGAGCCTGTGCCCGGGAGCGCGCTGCTCGGGTTCAGCAGCTTCATCGGCCAGTACGCCGGCGAGCACACCGCCGGCACCGAGCTGATGATCGGGCCGCTCTTCGTCGCCGCAGGCGTCAGCGCGTTCGACCTCGTCGGCGGCCTGCTGGTGGGAAATCTGCTCGCCGTGCTCAGCTGGACGTTCATGACCGCGCCCATCGCCGCGCGCGCGCGGCTCACGCTGTACTACCAGCTGGAGCGGATCTGCGGCCGGCAGCTCGTGACCGTGTACAACCTCGCGAACGGCTTCATGTTCTGCATGCTGGCCGGCGCGATGGTGACGGTGTCGGCGACGGCGCTGGGCGTGTTCGCCGGCTTCAGCATGCCCGCGCTCAACGACTTCTATCCGAGCGGATGGGGGTGGGTGGTGGCGGTGGCCGGCACGGGGGCGGCCATGAGCGTGGTGGCCGCATATGGCTATTCGACCGTGGCGCGCGTCGCCAATATCGCCGCCCCCTGGCTCGTGCTCGTCTTCGTGGCTTTCGGCATCGTCGGCCTGCGCCAGCTCGGAGTGACATCGCTCGCCGGCTTCTGGAACGACGCACGCACGGTCATCTGGCCGGGCGGCGACCCCCTGCCAGGCCAGGTGAAGTTCACCTTCTGGCATGTGATGTTCTTCGCGTGGTTCTGCAACATGGCGATGCACATCGGCATGGCCGACCTGACAGTCTTCCGTTACGCGCGCCGGTCGTGGTACGGGCTGGCCACGGCCGCGGGGATGTATCTTGGACACTTCATCGCCTGGATTGCGGCATCGATTCTGTATGTCGTTCAGCTCAGAGCCGATCCCGGGAACACCGCCGTCCTGCCCGGTCCGCTTGCCTATCGCGCGTGCGGACTCGCCGGCCTGGCCTGCGTCGTCGTGGCGGGGTGGACGACGGCGAATCCGACGATCTATCGAGCCGGTCTGGCGTTTCAGGCGATCGTGCCGCGCGCGTCGCGGTACCGGGTCACGCTGGCGACGGGCGCCATTGCCACCGCCATAGGTGTGTTTCCCGCGATTGCGATGAAGCTGCTCGATTTCGTGGCTTTGTACGGAATGGTGCTCATGCCGATGGGAGCCGTCGTGTTCGTGGACTTCTGGTTGAGCGAGAGGCTCGGATTTCTGTCGCGCTACGCCGAGCGCAGCGGGTCGAGCGTCAACTGGGCGGCCGGGATCACCTGGTTCGCGACGCTGGCCGGGTGCGTGGCGCTGGTGCTCGGCGGGCGCGTGCAGATCTACTTCGTGAGCCTGCCCGGCTGGTTCCTGGCCGCTGCGCTCTACGTGACATTGAGCCGGCTGCTGCAGCGCCCTGCCGCGGCCGGCGTGCCGGCTGCCGCCGAGGGGGCCGCCCTATGACTGCGCTGGCCAAATCGGCGGCGATGCTGGCGCTGGCTGCCACGATCCTCCCGCCAGTGCTGTTCATGGCCGACCAGATGACGCTCGATGTGATGAAGCTCTGGATGCTGCTGGCGACCATCGCCTGGTTTGTGACGGCGCCGATGGTGATGCGCTCGTGAACCGACGGCTATCCTCCGCAGCGGCCACCCTCGCCGAGCTCGTCAAGGTCTGGGGCGTCATCGCGCTGATTGTCGCCGCGGGGTTCCTGATCACCTACCGCTATGTCGGCGCGCCGCCTCCGCGCATCGTGAGAATCGCCACGGGGCCCAGGGACGGCGCGTATTTCGCCTTCGCGCAGAAATACGCGCGCCTGCTCGCCCGCGACGGCATCACCCTGATCGCGGTGCCGACCGCCGGGTCCGTCGAGAACCTGGCGCTCCTGGAGAAGAAGGAGGTCTCGCTCGCCCTCGTGCAGGGCGGCTGCGCGACGCGAGAGGATCGGGGCCAGCTCCAGTCGCTCGGAGCCCTGTTTCTCGAGCCGGTGTGGGTGTTCACCGCGTCCGAGCACGGCATCGGCCGCCTCACGGATCTCAAGGGGCGCCGCGCGGCCGTGGGGCAGGAGGGGAGCGGCACTCTCCGGCTCTCGCTGCAGCTGCTCGGCGCGAACGGGATCGATGACTCCAATGCCGCGCTCGTCCGCGAGGACACGGCACAGTCGCTGCGGGGACTGGCGACCGGCCAGCTCGACGCCGCGATGCTCGTCTCGTCTCCCGAGGCGGAGGGCATTCGCGGCCTGCTCGGGACGCCCGGGATCGGACTCGCCGACCTCGACCGCAGCGCCTCGTACGCGCAGCTGTTTCCGTTTCTCGCGCCGGTGACGCTCACCGAGGGCGTGCTCGATCTCGAGCGCAACCTGCCGCCGCGGAACACGCAGATGGTGGCGGCATCGGCGAGCCTGGCGGCGCGCCGCGATCTGAACGAGAGCCTCATCCCCGCGCTGCTCGACGCGGTGACGCGCGTCCACGGGCCGGGAGGCGTGCTCGAGCAGAAAGGGCAGTTCCCGTCGGTGGAGCTCGTCGATCTGGAGCTGAACGACTACGCGCGGCGCTACATCCGTGGCGGCCCGTCGTTTCTCTACCGCTGGCTGCCGTACAGGACGGCCGTGGTTCTGGACCGCCTGAAGATTCTGCTCCTGCCGCTTTTCGCGCTCCTGATTCCGCTCGTCCGCGTGGCTCCGCCGCTCTACCAGTGGAGGGTGCGGTCGAAGATCTACCGGTGGTACGGCGAGGTGCGGGAGATCGACGCGATGCTGCTCGCGGACGCGCCGGCCGATCGCGCCCGGTTGGACGAAAGGCTCCGTGTGCTGGAACGGGAAGTGGCTTCGGTCTCGGTGCCGCTCGCCTATACAGGAGAGCAGTACCACCTCCGGCTGCATATTCGCCTGCTGCAGGAGGAGCTGCGCCGCGAGGCGGACGCCTGTGCGCCGCCGGAGTCGTCAGGACAGGGGCGCCGCGACACGCAGGCACGAACGGCGGCACGTTTCCGGTGACGCGCGCCGCCGTCAGGGCACGTTCACGCCGGAGCGGAGCGGCAGGTCGCGGGACGAGCTTCCGACCAGCACCTCATGCCGTCCGGGCGCGAGCGTCCAGCGGCCCGATGCGGCGCTCCAGATCGAGAACGCGCGGGCGTCGAGGGGAATCGACACCCGACGCGACTCCCGAGGGTTCAGAAACACTTTGGTGAACCCCTTCAGCTGCTTCGGCGGCTCGCCCGCCTGCGGCGGCGCCGCCACGTACACCTGCAACACCTCGGCGCCTGCGCGGGAACCGGTATTGGCGATATCGACGGCCGCCTGCACGGGGCGATCGGGAGAGAACGGCGTCACCAGAAGATTCGCGATCGAGAAGGTCGTGTACGACAGACCGAAGCCGAATGGGAACAGAGGCACGGCGCCGTGCGCGTCGTACCATCGATAACCCACTTCGAGCTTCTCCGAATAGGTGGCGGTGCCGTTCACTCCAGGATACTGCTCGGGTGTGGACGCCGGCACCTCGGCGTCGGACTTCGGAAACGTCAGCGGCAGCTTGCCGGACGGATTTGCATCGCCGAAAATCAGGTCGGCTACCGCGTTCCCATCCTCCTCCCCGGGGTACCAGGCTTCCAGCACGGCCGCGACCCGGTCCAGCCATGGCATGAGGACGGCCCCGCCCGTCTTCAGCACCACGATCGTCCTCGGGTTCGCCGCCGCGACGGCGGAGACGAGGGCGTCCTGATTGTCCGGCAGCGACAGGTTGGGCCGGTCGCGCCCCTCGCGATCCTTGTTCCCGATCATCAGCAGGACCGCGTCGGCTCCCTTGGCGGCGGCGGCCGCCGCGGCGAGGTCGGCTCCGTCCTGATAGGTGACGGCGATGCCCGCGCCGGCGCGCCGCCGAATCCCGTCTACCGGCGCCACTGTGTAGAGCGGGCGCACGGCGGAGCTGCCGCTGCCGCCTGTATGGGCGGCGCCCGCGTAGGGGCCGATCACCGCGACGGTGTGCAGGCCCGTGGTCGGCAGCGGGAGCGTTCCATTGTCGTTCTTGAGCAGCACGGCGCTCTGCACCGCGATCGCCCGGGCGACGGCGCCGCCGGCCTCCGCCGGAATCGGCTTCGGCGGGCGCGGTTCGTCGAAGATGCCGAAGCGGAACATCTGCGCGAACCGCCGGATGAGCATCGCGTCGACCAGCGCCTCGGGCACTTCGCCCGCGGCGACCGCGGCCTTCATCTCGTCGGAATAGTGATCCGGCTTCATGGCGAGATCCAGCCCGGCGCGCGCCGAGCGCGCTGCGCTCTGCGTCGCCGTGTAGTCTGACTGCGTGAAGCCTCCGAATCCCCACTCGCCCCGAAGGATGTCTTTCAGCAGGTGCACGTTTTCCGCGCCGAACTGGCCGTTGATGCTGGGGTACGCGGTCATGACGGCGCCCGCCTCCCCTTGCGTGACGGCGGCTTCGAACGCCGGCAGATAGATCTCGCGAAGCGTGCGCTCGTCGATCACTTCATTGATCGTCTTGCGATCGTTCTCCTGGTTGTTGGCGGCGTAGTGCTTCGGCTCTGCAATGACGCGCTGCCGCTGGACGGCGCGGATCTCAGCGGCGCCCATGCGCGCCGACAGGAGCGGGTCCTCGCCGAAGTACTCGAAGTTGCGCCCGTTCTGCGGCACGCGTGCGATGTTCAGCCCGGGGCCCTCGATCAGGTGTTCGCCGCGGTCGGCGACCTCCTGCCCGGCGACCCGGCCGAACGCCTCGGCCTGCGCGGGATCCCACGAGGCGGCCAGCGCCAGCGCAGCCGGGAGCGCCGTCGCCGGCTCGGTCTGACGGCTGTCCCCCGGCCCCGCGCCAGCCGGACCGTTCGTGATCCGGAAGACGGGAATGCCCAGGCGATCGATGCCCGCGACTTCCCGCGGGTGCTCGCGGACGTCCACCATGTGGATCTGCAGAATCTTCTCGTCGAGCGTCATGTGCTGCACCAGCAGCGCCGCACGACGCTCTGGCGCGAGCGCGGGATCCATCCAGGGCCGCGATGTGGACGCCGTTGCGGATTGCTGGGCGGCGGCATACGTACCGCCGGCGGCGGCCGCCAGAACGATCACCAACAGCCAGGATCGGCTTCGCACGATCGTCTCCTCACAGGATCAGTGTAGATATGGCGGGTGCGCGCTCCAAGAGAGTGATCGGGTGTTCATGTTCGGCACTCGCCGCATCGGTGACGGTATTGTAAGAAACGGCAATTCCAGCCAGGACTAGGGGATGCGGAGGCCGTCCCCAATCTTGAACCTGGCGTCCGGATTGCGACACGCCCAAACGGCTCAAATGTCTCCGACCGCCCTCCTCGATATTCCCGGAACGGCTGCGGCCGCCTCCTCCAAGCCGTCGGAGAGGCGCGTGCACCGGCGGATTGGCCGGACGGAGCTGCCGGCCGCGCCGGTCGTCCGCATCCCGCACCAGCCGGCGGCCGCGCTCGTCGACATCTCCGCGGGCGGCGCGCTCATCGAAGTGCCGTTCCAGCTGAAACCAGACTCGCAGATCACCATCGAGCTCGTCACGCCGCACGAACGGGTGGTCGCGCCTTTCCGGCTGCTCCGCTGCCACGTCGCGGCGCTCAACGGCGGCATCCTCTACCAGGCGGCGGGCATCTTCGAGCGGACCGTGCGTCTGCCGCCGCAGGCGCCCGAGGCGCCCTCCGAATCGGAGCGCCTCATGGAAACGCTGCGTGAGTTCCGGCGGCAGAACCACGTGCCGCGCGACAACCCGCACGCTGGTGCGTTCGAGCACCTGCTGACGGCCGGCATCGCAGCGATTCAGCGCGGCGATCCGCCGTTCCTCGTTTCGCGCGCGGTCAGGGCACAGCTGACGCGGCTCTTCCCGTCGCTTGCGATCAAGACATCGGGCCAGGAGTCGCACTTCTCCGATCCGACCCGGTCGGCCCGCTTCTTCGGGCTCGACTTCCTCTACAGCCGGGTGTTGACGATGAACGACCGGCGGGTGTTGCGGGCCTGCGCGCAGCTCCTCGCCGTGATCGAGGATCGAGGAACGGAGGGCGGGAGCACGACGGCCGCCCGCGACGACCACTCCAAGCTGCTGACATACTCCGTTTCGGAATGGCAGCAGCTCCGCACGACGGGCTCATTCCCGGGCTGAGCCGCGTCCGCCTGCATCACGCCGACTCGCGCCGCTGCTTGAGAAAGCGGACGATGTCTTCCAGCGTGATCACCCCTTCCACCTGCCGCACGCTGCTGCGGTTGAGCACCGGCAGCAGACCGCCGGTATTCGCAAAACGCTCGAGGACGACGTCCACCGGATGATCCGGGTGCGTGTGCACGGCCGGATCCTCCGCCAGTGTCTCGATCTTCTCCGATCCGCGGCCGGCCTCCACCGCCTGCGCGAGCCGCTCCGGCCTGACGATGCCGTGCAGGTCGTCCCGGGCGCCCACCATGCAGGCATACTGGCCGTTGCTCTCGCTCGTGCGCCAGGCCTCGTCGATCGAGGCTCCGGGGGTCACGAAGAACATGCGCGAGCCCATCACGTCGCGCGCGGTCCACTGGACCGGCGACTCCTTGAGCGAGGGGGACGGCAGATGAATGCCGTCCTGCTCCAGCAGCGCGTGATACACCGGCGTGCGCTGGTAGCGCCGCGAGATCACGAAGCTCAGCAGGTTGGCGACCATCAGCGGCACGAGAATCTGATAGTCCTGCGTCGTCTCGAAGATCATGAACACCGACGTCATCGGGGCACGGATGATCCCGGCGAAGAGCGTGCCCATTCCGACGAGCGCGTATGCGCCAGGACCGGCCGTGGGAAAGGGCGCGAAGCGTTGCACGAGGAGGCCGACCGCGCCCCCGGCCATTGCGCCGATGTACAAGCTCGGCGCGAAGATGCCGCCCGCGTTCCCCGAGCTGTACAGATGACGGTTGCGGCGAGCTTCATCGCGCACAGGAGCACCAGGGTGCGGACCAGCATGTCGCCGCGCAGCGCCTGGTCGACGTACTCGTACCCGACGCCCATCACCTGCGGGAAGAAGATGAGCAGCATGCCGATGACGAGCCCGCCCATCGCCGGCTGGATCGTCCGCGTCCAGCGGGGCATCGAGAGGAACAGCCGCCGCAGTCCGAGGAGGGCTTTGCAGAAGACGAGCGAGACGAGACCGCCCACCACTCCGAGCAGCGCGTAGCCGATGAGCTCGGCCGGATGGGCCATGTTGTAGGTGGGCACGCGGAAGAGCGGCTCGTTGCCGAGGATCGAGCGCTCCACCATGACGGACGCGACCGAGGCGACGACGGTCGAGCCGAGCAGCGTCGCGTTCATGTCGCCGATGATCTCCTCGAGCGCGAACACCACGGCTGCGACGGGCGTGTTGAAGGCGGCGGCCAGGGCGCCGGCAGCGCCCACCGGCACCAGCTCCTTGACGCGGCTGGGCGGCAGCCCGAGCCAGCGGCCGAGCGTCGACGCCAGACCCGCGCCGATCTGTACCGACGGTCCTTCGCGTCCCATCGAGTGCCCCGATCCGATGCAGAGCACGCCCGTGAGGAACTTGCCAATCGGCACGCGCCAGCGGATGACGCCGTCATGCAGGTGGAACGCGGCCTCGGTCTGGGGAACGCCGCTGCCGCGGACGTCCGGAAAGAACTTCGCGAGCAGCACGCCCGTCACGAGGCTCACCGCGGTGGGCACCAGGAAGAGCCGCAGGTGCGACGGTTCGAGGCCGAACAGGGCGTGCGAGGTGCGATCGATCGCGAGCGTGAAGAGCACCGCCGAGAGGCCGGCAAGGACGCCGATGACAATCGACAGCACCAGAAACACCTGGTGCTCGCGCAGCCTGAGCTGCTGGGTCGTCTGAACGGGCGTCACGCTATCGGCCCTCGGTCCCATGGCGGTGCGCGATCAGGGCCAGTGCGCGATCGAGGGGGGCCGGCTGCCCGCAGCCGCTTCCGAGGGCGTCTTCCGCGCGCCCGATCAGATCGAGTCCGTTCTCCACGGCATCCGACGCGTCGCGCGCGCGGAGCGCGGAGAGATCCTTGGCGAACGTCGCGAGCTCGGTCTGGAGCGCCTGGAGATCGCCGGAAGCGGCGCCTGCGGGACTACAGGCCTCGATCCGCGCCTGTACGTGTTCGAGCGCTGCAGAGAGCCTGCGCTTCCGCTCGGCGAAGCCCAGCCGGGCCGCCAGCGGATCGGACGAGAGCACCAGCGCGGCCACGTCGCGCTCGGTTCGCGCGCGCTCCGGCAGCGACGAGACCGCGGAGAGCTCCCGAAGGGCTCTCGGATAATCGCCCAGCGCGAACGCCGCTTCGCCGGCGCCCACATGAGCCTCGGCACGCGACGGGTCGAGCTCGAGGGCCGCGGAAAATCGCTCGAGCGCGGCAGCCGGATCGCCAGCCGCCATGAACAGCTGTCCTGCCTCCGCCTGCGACCCGGCATCGTCGGGCAGCTCGGTGTTGAGCAGCAGCAGTTCGGCCAGCGCACGGCTGCCATTGCCGCGCGCCAGGAGGTACTGAATCAGCTCGGTGCGGATTTGGCGGCGCAGCGGCGTCTGGTCGGCGCGCCACCAGGCGGCGAGCGCGTTCTTGTAGTAGCGGACCGCGGCTTCCGGGTCGCTCGCCCGCTCCATGCGGGCGAGCTGCACATTGATCTCGGGGTCTTCGGGCTGCAGATCGCGTACGGCCATCAGAATCTGACGGGCCTGCGCGTCGTAGTGGGCCGCCGACAGCGCGCGCGCGAGCGCGATACGGAAACGGACGTTCTCCGAGTCCTTGACTACGGCGTGGCGGTACGCCGAGACCGCGCCTTCCAGATCGCCGGCGTCCAGGGCCGAACGGCCCCGCTCGTACCAGGCTTCGGCGTCGGCCGCCCGCATCCGGCGATTGCCCGCCGCGACGGTGCGGGTGAACAGGAAGCTTCCTATCGTCACCAGCACGAGGAACACCAGCAGCAGCAGCTCCCGGTGGACGAACCGAAACCGCCACTGATTCTCGCAGGCCAGGCATCGCCCGGCGGTCAGCGGCCTGCCGCACCGTGGACATCTGTCGCCGTCGGCCATCTACAGCTTGATCGTAGCGGCCCCCAGGCCGGCCAGAGGAGAGGGTTTCAGAGACAGGACGGGGTCGCCGGAGATCGTCACGTGACGGCCAGGACGAGCGGACACAACCTCGCAGTATACCATACTGGGGTATAGTATCCGGCGAGGAGCAGCCGCCCGTGTTGAAGCACATCCAGCAGCAGGCGATCGTGGCCCGGCTCAACCGGATTGAGGGACAGGTTCGCGGCATCCGGCGCATGGTCGAGCAGCCCCGCCAGTGTATCGAGATCCTCCAGCAGCTGGCCGCGGCGGAAGCGGCGCTCGACCGGATCAGCCACACCATTCTCACGTTCCACGTGGAGGACTGCGTTCCGCAGGCGGTGGCCGAGGGCGGGCACGAGCAGCAGCTTCGCCTCAAGGAGCTCGCGGACATCGTGGGGAGGTTCGCGCGCTAAGATGTCCCGCCAGCGGCTCTCCGCCTCGGTCCGCGATTTCATCCAGCGCCATGCGGGTACGATCGAACAGCTCGAAACCCTGCTGCTGCTCAGACGCGCCGAAAACCGATCCTGGAGCGCCCGCGAGATCGCCGATGAGCTCCAGTTCGGCATCGGCCGGGCGGAAGAGATTTTGGAGGGTTTCGGCCGGGAGAATTTCGTCGACGTCAAGGTGAGCGCCGACGTCTTCTATCGATTCAACCCCGGAACGCCTGCGCTGAGGAAGCAGGTGGACCAGGTCGCGGATGCGTCCCAGCGCAACCGGATCGAGGTCATCAAGCTGGTCACCGCGGGCGAGACGGATCCGCTCCGCGACTTCGCCGACGCGTTCCGCATCAGGGGATTCAGGAAGGGGGAGGACTGATGGCTCGCGCCGTCTATCTTCTGTGTGCGCTCACGAGCATCGGGTGCGCAACCATGCTGCTCCGGACGTACATCGAGCGGCGCACCCGGCTGCTGCTCTGGAGCAGCCTGTGCTTCGTGGGGTTCGCGCTCAACAACGCGCTGCTCTATTTCGATCTCGCCGTTGTGCCGACGATCGACCTTTCGCTCGTGCGCGGGCTGCCGTCGCTCGCGGGCGTCACCCTGCTGCTCTACGGGCTGATCTGGGATTCGCGATGATGCAGGGGGCTGGTCTGAGCGCGTTCTTGTGGGGCGCGATCGCGATGGGCTGCTTCGTGTCCGGTCTGTTCTTCTTCCGCTTCTGGCGATTGAGTCGCGACCGGCTGTTCGTGCTCTTCGGCACGGCGTTCTGGATGCTGGCCGTGCACTGGAGTGCGCTGGCGGTGGCGAGCGTACCCGACGAGGCCCGCTACTCCCTGTATCTGATCAGGCTCGCCGCGTTCGTGCTGATTCTGGCGGGCGTCATCGACAAGAACCGGAGGTAACAGGGGTCTGACCCCCTCTCTTACACTTTCGTAAGAGAGGGGGTCAGACCCCCTCCGTCGTCCCCCTCCGTCGTCAGAACACGAACTTCAATCCGAACTGGATGATCCGCGGGTCGCCGGACGCTGAGTCGGTCGCGGTGACCGACCCGAATCCGCCGCCGCCGACGCTCGCGTGCGGCAGCGCGAAGTTCACCTGGTTGAAGATGTTGAAGAACTCGGCCCGGAACTGCACGTTGACGTCCGTCGACGCCCGGAAGTTCTTGAACAGGCCCATGTCCCAGCTGTTGAGCGACGGCCCGTAGTAGGCACCCTTCGGCACCTCACCGAAGGTCCCCAGGGGATTCTTCGCAAAGGCGGCGGCGTTGAACCACACCGTATCCGGCGATCCGGAGGGCGGCTCCGCGCTGACGCCGGTCATGACGGCGCGGTCGTTGTTGATGCCGGTCTTCGCGTTGTCGCTGCCGCTCTCAATCGTGAACGGCCGGCCGGTCTGATACTGCATGATGCCGGTCCACTGCCAGCCGCCGACCACCCAGCGCATCGGCCCTTCGAGGTTCTGCCCGGGGAGATCCCAGACCCAGGAGGCAGTGAGACGATGCCGATGGTCCTGATCCAGCGGTCCCCACACGAGCGGGTTCTTCAGATCGTTGGACTGCGCCATGTACCACGGGAACACCTGGTCGCCGAAGTTGCCGACGACCTTCGAGAGCGTGTAATTGCCCGAGACCTGGAACCCATGCGAGTAGCGCTTGCTCAACGTGAGCTGCATGGAGTTGTAGGTCGAGCGCCGATCCTGAAGCTGATCGTTGACCGTGCCGATGCCGTCGGCTGCGAACAGGCGGCGCGCGTCGGTGCTCCGGTTGTCACCCGGCGTGTAGACAGCCGGATTGAGCTGCAGACCGGTGCGGCCGTTCCGGGCCTGTGAACCCACATAGGCGGCTCTCGCGAGAATGCCCGGCATCAGCTCGCGCTCGAACGTCAGGTTGTAGTTATAGGTGACCGGCGTCCGGTACACCTGGTCGAGCGTTTCGATCAGCACCGGCTTGGGGAATGGCGCGTTCGGCGTGCCGATCGTGTCTACCGTCACCGTGTTGAAGTCGTCCCGCCCGAGATAGGGATCATGGAACGGGCTGTGCGTCAGGTCGTTCGACGTCGGGCCCGTCAAGCTCAACCGCACGTTCCAGGGCGCGGCGTTCACGGCGCCGTTGCCCGACTCGCCGTCGCGGTGCTGGTCGTAGAACATGCCGCCGCCTCCGCGGAGACTGGTGCGGCCGTCGCCGCTCAGATCCCAGGCGAAGCCGAACCGCGCACCCAGGTCGCTCGTCTGCGCGTCGGTGCCGTCATAGGGGACGCCGGGGTCGCCGCGGAAGGTCTCTCCGCGCGGCGCCTGCGGGAACACCGTGGAGTGCACGTCGTTGTAGTAGTCGTCGAGCGTGAAGCGCTCGATCCGGCCCACGATCTCGTGCCAGGGCGGGCTGTACTTGTACCGGAGCCCCAGATTGAGCGACAGCCTGTCGGTCACCTTGTAGTCGTCCTGCGCGAACGCCGATCCGTACCAGACGCGGTAGTCCTTGTACTCGCCGGTGCCCTGGTCGAAGCTCTTCAGGTAGCCCAGCATGAAGTCGGCGATTGTGTTTCCCGTGTACCGGCCGTCGAACTGGAAGTGGCCGGCGCGGCGGTACTGATTGCGGATGGTGACCGCGTAGTGCTGGGCCTCGCCCCCGAACTGCAGGTTGTGCCTGCCCTTCACCCACGTCATGCGGTCGTTGATCTCCTGGCCCGTGCGTCCGAACGAGGCCTCGAGATTGTCGCCGATGTTGAAGAAGCTATTGGCGTTGATCTCCGAGATGGATGGCAGGTCGGGATAGATCGGCAGCCGCACGCCCAGATCCTGCATGGACGGCACGTTGTTGCTCGGCGGAAAGCGGCGCGCGAAATGCCGGTTGTAGCCCAGATGGAACTCGTTCAAGAGCGTCGGCGAGATCGTACGCGTCCAGGCGCCGACGACGTTCTGCACGCGCTGATGCGCCTGCAGCGTGGGATTGCGGTAGCTGAGCAGGTTGCCTTCGACGTAGGTCGGATCGTTATTGAAGTTCTCCAGGAAGTACCGGACGTTCATCTGGTCGCGCTCGCCGAGGAGCTGGTCGACCTTGGCGATGAACTGGTTGTCGTGCTGCCCGATCGGCCGCGGCACCTGCACCTTGCCGTCGCCGCCGACCATCGGCAGATAGTCCAGAACCTTCACCGACGCCGGATCGAAGCGGCTCACCGGAATCTGGTTGTTCGCGAAGTTCTGGCAGTTGTTGCCGCTGGCATCACACGTGGTCGGATCCTTGATGGCGCTCGTGAAGATGCCGTTGCGCTGATCGATCGTCGGCGCATACTGCGTCAGGGTGGTGCCGACGTTCCGCAGCTGCGTCCCCTGCCAGCCGGCGAAGAAGAACGTCTTGTTGTGCACGATGGGGCCGCCCGAGTAGCCGCCGTACTGCTTGCGCTTGAGCAGGTCCTTGGTTTCCGTGAAGAAGTTCTTCGAGTTGAACGTGTTGTCGCGCGCGTAGCCGAAGATCCCGCCGTGCAGGTCGTTGGTCCCCGAGCGGGTGACCGCGTTCACCACCGCCCCGGCGCTGTTACCCTGCGCGGCGCTGTAGTTGCTGGTCTGGATGCTGAACTCCTGCAGCGCGTCCGGGAAGGGGAACGGCTCGTTCTGCTGGAAGTACGGATCCGTGTGGCTGGTGCCGTCCAGACGGAACGAGACCTGGCGATCCTGCGTGCCGTTGGTCGAGAGCCGGAGCGCGCCCGGAATGGACTTGGCCGACTCGTTGCTGACGCTCGCCAGCACCATGCCGGGGACGAGCGTGCTCAGCTTCGCCGCGTCGCGTCCGTTCAGCGGCAGCTCGACGATCCGCTTGGAGTCCACGACTTCGCTGATGGTGGCGCTCGTCGTGTCGACCGTCGCCGCCTCACCCGACACGGTCACGGTCTCTGAGAGATTGCCGACCGCCAGGTTCATGTTCACGGTCAGGTTCTGGTTCGCCTGCAGCTGAACCCCCTTCCGCTGGAACGTCCGGAACCCCGAGAGCTCCGCGGTCAGGTCATAGGAGGTCGGTCGCAGCGACGTGAAGCTGTAGCGCCCGTTTGCGCCGGTCACCGTCTCGC
Source organism: Vicinamibacterales bacterium (assembly GCA_963738315.1). Classification (GTDB taxonomy): domain Bacteria; phylum Acidobacteriota; class Vicinamibacteria; order Vicinamibacterales; family JAMQPK01; genus JAMQPK01. The sequence continues at coordinate 192,372 of CAVTVT010000002.1, forward strand.
GGGAGAAGCCGGTGTTGGTTTCCACCGCGCGCACGGTGACGCCGGGCATCACGCCGCCGGTGTTGTCGGTCACCAGGCCGTTGATCTGCCCGGTCTGCTGGGCGGCGGCCGGCACCGCCAGCGCCATCGTGAGGGAGATGGCCAGAAGAGTCATTCGTCGCATCGTCACACCTCGATCGTTAATGGGGACGCACCGAGTGCACTGCAAATGCATCGAACCGCGACGATACTGCTCAGGCAGGACGAGGGCTATCGTGGGAGGGGGCGATTTTTCGCTCCGGGAGCATTGACATGCTCCCACAAGACTACATTCGTGGAGTTTTGGGGACAAACTACAGGATATCAACGATTGTTCGGTTGCTGCCGGACGGCTGATGATGGGCGAGTTCGAGCGCTGGCCCGCACCCCGGCGCTGAACGGAAGCCGGCCCTCGGCTTCACCGCGGTCCACCTGGAGCTGCGATCCGGCTCCAGGCGGGCCGTCGGCCTGCCAGCCGATGGGCTCGGCAGGGAGCAGACCAAAAAAAACGGGTGGGGCCTCTCGGCCTCCACCCGTTTGTCGTACCCGCCCAGCGCTGTCTTCAGAACACGAACTTCAGCCCGAACTGGATGATGCGCGGGTCGCCGGACGCCGAGTCGGTGCCGGTGACCGACCCGAATCCGCCGCCGCCGACGCTCGCGTGCGGCAGCGCGAAGTTCACCTGGTTGAAGATGTTGAAGAACTCGGCCCGGAACTGCACGTTGACGTCCGTCGACGCCCGGAAGTTCTTGAACAGGCCCATGTCCCAGCTGTTGAGCGACGGCCCGTAGTAGGCACCCTTCGGCACCTCACCGAACGTTCCCACCGGGTTCTTCGCGAAGGCATCGGCGTTGAACCAGACGGTGTCCGGTGAACCGGCCGGCGGCGCCACGCTGGCGCCCGTAAACACCGCCCGGTCGTTGTTGATGCCGGTCTTCGCGTTGTCGCTGCCGCTCTCAACCGTGAACGGCCGGCCGGTCTGATACTGCATGATGCCGGTCCACTGCCAGCCGCCGACCACCCAGCGCATCGGCCCCTCGAGGTTCTGGCCGGGCAGGTCCCAGACCCAGGAGGCGGTGAGACGATGCCGATGGTCCTGATCCAGCGGCCCCCACACGAGCGGGTTCTTCAGATCGTTGGACCTGCGCCATGTACCACGGGAACACCTCATCGCCGAAGTTGCCGACCACCTTCGACAACGTGTAGTTGCCCGAGACCTGGAAGCCGTGCGAGTAGCGCTTGGTCAAGGTGAGCTGCATCGAGTTGTAGCTGGAGCGCCGATCCTGCAGCTGATTGTTGACCTGGCCGATGCCATCGGCGGCAAACAGCCGCCGGGCGTCGGTGCTTCGGTTGTCGCCCGCGCTGTACACCGCCGGGTTCAGCTGTTGGCCGAAGCGGCCGTTGCGCGCCTGCGACCCGACGTACGCCGCACGAGCGAGAATACCGGTCATGACCTCACGTTCGAAGGTGAGGTTGTAGTTATAGGTGAACGGCGTCCTGTAGTTCTGGTCCAGTGTTTCGATCAGCACCGGCTTGGGGAAGGGCGCGTCCGGCGATCCGATCGTGTCCACGGTGACGGTATTGAAGTCGTCGCGTCCCAGGTACGGGTCGTGGAACGGGCTCTGGGTGAGGTCGTTGGACGTCGGCGCGGTGACCGCGAGACGGACGTTCCAGGGCGCGGCGTTCACGGCGCCATTTCCCGACTCGCCGTCGCGGTGCTGGTCGTAGAACATGCCGCCGCCGCCGCGGAGACTGGTGCGGCCGTCCCCGCTCAGGTCCCACGCGAAGCCGACACGGGCGCCGAGATCGCTGGTCTGCGCATCCGTGCCGTCATAGGGCACGCCCGGATCGCCGCGGAACGTCTCGCCGCGCGGCGAGTTGTTGAACTGGGTGGAGTAGACGTTGTTGTTGTAGTCGTCCAGCGTGAACCGCTCGATCCGCCCCACGATCTCGTGCCACGGCGGGCTGTACTCGTACCGGAGCCCGAGGTTCAGCGTCAGGCGCTCATTGAGCTTGTAGTCATCCTGCGCGAACCCAGAGCCGTACCAGACCCGGTAGTCCTTGAACTCGCCGGTGCCGTGGTCGAAGCTCTTCAGATAGCCGAGCATGAAGTCGGCGATCGTGTTGCCCGTGTACCGGCCGTCGAACTGGAAGTGGCCGGCGCGGCGGTACTGATTGCGGATGGTCACGGCGTAGTGCTGGGCCTCGCCCCCGAACTGCAGGTTGTGCCTGCCCTTCACCCACGTCATGCGGTCGTTGATCTCCTGGCCCGTGCGTCCGAACGAGGCCTCGAGATTGTCGCCGATGTTGAAGAAGCTATTGGCGTTGATCTCCGAGATCGACGGCAGGTCCGGATAGAGCGGCAGTCGCACGCCGAGGTCCTGCATCGACGGCACGTTATTGCTCGGCGGGAAGCGCCGGGCGAAGTGCCGGTTGTAGCCGAGATGGAATTCGTTCAGCAACGTGGGCGAGAGCGTGCGCGTCCAGGCGCCGACCACGTTCTGCACGCGCTGGTGGGCCTGCAGCGTGGGATTCCGGTAGCTCAGCAGGTTGCCTTCGACGAACGTCGGATCGTTGTTGAAGTTGTCGAAGAAGTACCGCACGTTCACCTGGTCGCGCTCGCCGAGGAGCTGGTCGACCTTGGCGACGAACTGATTGTCGTGCTGCCCGATCGGCCGCGGCACCTGCACCTTGCCGTCGCCGCCGACCGCCGGCAGAAAGTCCAGAACCTTCACCGACGCCGGGTCGAATCGGCCGACCGGAATCTGGTTGTTCTCGAAAAACCCGCCGTTGACGGGATCCTTGATCGGTTTGTCGCAGGGCGCGCCGCAGGTCGTGAAGTTGCCGTTGCGCTCGTCGATCGTCGGCGCGTACTGCGTCAGCGTCGTCCCCACGTTGCGCAGCTGCGTGCCCTGCCAGCCCGCGAAGAAGAAGGTCTTGTTGTGCACGATGGGGCCGCCCGAGTAGCCGCCGTACTGCTTGCGCTTGAGCAGGTCCTTCGTCTCAGTGAAGAAGTTCTTGGCGTTGAACGTGTTGTCGCGCGCGTAGCCGAACATGCCGCCGTGCAGGTCGTTGGTGCCCGAGCGGGTGACGGCGTTCACCACGGCTCCGGCGCTGTTGCCCTGCGCCGCGCTGTAGTTGCTGGTCTGGATGCTGAATTCCTGCAGCGCGTCCGGGAAGGGGAACGGCTCGTTCTGCTGGAAGTACGGATCGGTATGGCCGGTGCCGTCGAGCCGGAACGACACCTGACGATCCTGCGAGCCGTTGGTCGAGAGCCGCAGCGCGCCGGGAATCGACTTGGCCGACTCGTTGCTGACGCTCGCCAGTACCATGCCAGGGACGAGCGTGCTCAGCTTCGCCGCGTCGCGTCCGTTCAGCGGCAGCTCGACGATCCGCTTGGAGTCCACGACCTCGCTGATCGTGGCGCTCGTCGTATCGACGGTCGCCGCCTCGCCCGACACGGTCACGGTCTCCGAGAGGTTGCCGACCGCCAGGTTCATGTTCACGGTCAGGTTCTGGTTCGCCTGGAGCTGGACGCCCTTGCGCTGGAAGGTCCGGAATCCGGAGAGCTCAGCCGTGATGTCGTACACCGTCGGCCGCAGCGAGGTGAAGCTGTACCGGCCGTTTGCCTCGGTGACGGTCTCGCGCGAGAAGCCCGTATTGGTCTCCACGGCGCGGACGGTGACGCCCGGCATGACCCCGCCCGTATTGTCGCTGACGACGCCGTTGATTTGCCCTGTCTGCTGCGCGAACGCCGACCCTGCGAACGCGAGGCAGAGGCAGATCGCAAGAACAGTTCGTTGCATCATCACACCTCGATTGGTTGATTGCCGCACCGTGCCCGTCAGTCCTGTCTACACCCTAGGAAGATGAATGGGCGACGATACTGCCAGGCCATGGGGGCGGGTATCATGCACAGCCAGTATTTTCGTGTCTGGGAGACGTGACGGGCCGGGCAGCTCCTGTCGCATCCTGTCAGATGCCGGGCAAAATTACTGTCTGTCAGTGATTGTTCGCGGGCCGAACAGCCGTCATGATGCGTCCGTTCACGCTGGCACGCACCCCCGCGTTGAACGGAAGCCGGCCCTCGGCTTCGTGCCGTCCGCCTGGAATCTGGAGCCTTACCAGGCTCCAGGCGGGTCGGCAATTTCCGTGCGGAAAATCAACTCCTCAATCGAGTCGGATACGAGAGCGGGCGCGAGCCTCGACCGAAGGCCGGCGGCTCAGTCGTCCTCGGGGATCGAGGCGGCCTGCTGTTCGTCGATGGCGTGGATCAACCGCCGGCGCACGGACTCGGAGAGCAGCCCTTCGCGCGTGAGCTCGTCGAGCCTGGCGCGCTTCCGGTCAAAGAGGCGCTGTGCCGCGGCGGCGAACTGCCGCCGGGCCGCCGTCACGCGCCGCACGTCGAACGCCTCGAGCCGTGCCTGAATGTCGTCGCGCGACCCGCCGACGGCCGCCCTGAGCGCCTTCGCGACCGGCGGTCCGACGAATCCCATCCGTTCCATGCGCTCCAGCTCTCTGCGGGCCGCCACGTCGGTCAGCAGCAGCCCTTCCAGGAATTGGTACTCTTCGTCCTGGGGGTCGCGGCTCGAGGCCCCGAGACCGAGACGGCGAATGAGCGGACCAAGGGTCAGACCCTGTCCCAGCAGGCTGACCGTCACCACTCCGAAGGTCATCGCCACGAACTCCTGCCGGCCCGGGAGCCCCGACGGCAGGCTCAGGGCCAGCGCGATCGAAACCGAGCCGCGCAGCGCTCCCCACGTGAGCACGTGCCGCCAGGCCAGCGAAACCGGCGCCTCTCCGAAGCGGGCGGCGAAGGGAAGCAGGCCGTACACGACCATTCCGCGCGCGGCCAGCATGCCGCCGAGCGCCCAGGCGATCGACCGGACGTTGGCCGCGATCATCCAGAGATGCGTTTCGAGGCCGATCAGCAGGAAGACCAGCGAGTTTGCCACGAACGCGCCGTATTCCCAGAAGAGATTCACCGCCAGCTGCGTGCGCGCCGACATCCCGCGCTGGCGTCCGAAGTTGCCGATGATCAGCCCGGCCGCCAGCACCGCAATCACGGCCGACAGGTGAAGCCGGTCCGCGAGCAGATAGGCGCCGTACGCGCTCGTCGTCGTGAGCGTGATCTCGAGCGAGCGATCGTCGAAATGCGACGTGAGGGTGCTGGCGAGCAGACCCACCGCCGTTCCGACGGCCGCGCCGCCAATCGAGACGCCAATCAGGGTGGCCGCGGATCGCCAGACGACCTCGCCGGCCGAGCCGTCCATCCGTCCGGTTGCGACGCCGACGAGCACGCCGAACATCGCGATCGCGGCGCCGTCGTTGACGAGGCTCTCCCCTTCGATGAGCGACGTGAGCCGCGCCGACAGCCCCGCCTGGCGAAAGAGCGCGAGGACCGACACCGGGTCGGTGGCGGCGATCATCGCGCCGAAGAGCAGGGCCGCCGGCCAGGCGATGCCCGCACCGGCGTGCAGCACCGTTCCAATCACTCCGACCGAGACGAGCACCCCGCCCACCGCCAGCGTCAGGATCGGCACGAGATCGAGACGCAGCGACGACAGCCTGAAATTCCAGGCCGCCTCGAACAGCAGCGCGGGCAGGAAGATGAGCAGGATCAGATCAGGAGTGATGTGGACGGCCGGCAGGAAGTGCATCGGGCTGATCACCAGTCCGACAATCACCAGCAGCAAGGTGTATGGAACTGGCAGCCAGTAGGTGAGCATCGCCACCGCGGAGGACAACAGCAGCAGCCCCAGCAGCACCGTAATCGCGAATTGGGTCTCGTCCATCCCGTCCTGGTGCGCAGGGGCAGCAAAGTCCGTGCCTTGGGGTGTTCGGACTATAGTGCGGAGACAGGTGGCGGCGCGTCGAAGGGAAGTCTTCTCGTTTCTGATCGTTGCGGCGGTGCTGATCGCGGCCGTGCTGCTGGTCCGCAGCCACGCGGATGCGATCCGCGCATTCATCGATCGGCGACCCGTGACGGGCGTCCTGGTGTATCTGCTGCTGAACGTGCTGGACGCGCTCGTCGCGCCCGGGGCCACCCTGCCGCTCATCCCGATCGTCGTGCGCGTCTGGGGCCGCGCGGCTGCGGCGCTGATCACGACAGCCGGATGGACGGCCGGATCGCTCGCGGCGTTCCTGATCGCGCGGCGCTGGGGCTATCCCGTCGTCCGGAGAATCACCTCCATCGAGCGGGTGAAGCGGCTGCGCCGGCATATTCCGCAGGATCTCTTCTGGAGCGTCGTGGCGCTGCGCCTGGTCATGCCGATGGACGTGATCAGCTACGTGCTCGGCCTGTTCTCCAGCATGACCTGGCCGCGCTATATCGCTGCCACCGCCCTCGGCTTGACGCCCTCGGCGTTCGTGCTGGCGTTCCTGGGCAGGCTCTCGCACGCGTACGAGATCTTCACGTTCGGCATCGGCGCGGCGGTGGCTGGATGGGTCGTGATCTCGATGCTGCGAAGCCGGCGCCGCTGAGCGCCGGCTCCCGGGGCGGGGCGGCTACGGCACGTCGTAGCCGAGCGCGCGCCGCAGCTCGCGAGCGGAATCGCGCAGCGGGTCGAGCGCCGAGCGGTCGGCCTGTGCGAGCGACGCGGTGACCTGGTCGCGGCGGGCCATGATCTTTTCCAGCGTGCTCCTGAACCCCGGATTGGCGGTCCGGCCGAGCTCCGCGCGGACTTCGTCGAAGAACTGCGAGGACAGCCGCTGCGCGTCCCCGTAGTTCATCGCGGCGACGGCATCGGCGGCGCTGAGCACGCTTCCCAGCAGCGCCGCCATCCGGTCGCGATCCTGGAGGCTCTCGACCTGGGCTTCGAGCGCCCCGGCGCGTGCCTCCGCCGCCGTACGCTGGGAGTGCTCGGGCCAGTATCCGCCCAGAAAGGCCGCTCCGAGCGCCACCACGATGGCGATCAGCGCCGCACGCGTCTTGGTCATCGCGCTCCTCCGAGTGTCTGCGCCCGCTCCGGGCGCTCGATGGCGGCCAGTCGGTTCATCAAGAACGTCCAGGTCGGCGAGCCGCTGGCATTCCGCATGTACTCGCTTCGCTTGCGCACCACGTTGGCCAGGTACTCCTCACCCTCGCCAGTCTGCGCCAGCGGCGAGCCCCGGTGATACGCGCGAATCGCCGCATCGAGGTCTCCGTCGTTCTCCTCGATCATCAAATCCAGCCAGATCGCGGCCATCCGCGTGGCATGCCACGGATCGAAATACCCGGCGTCGCCTTCCGGGGCGAAGTCGATCCGGCCCTCCCGGAAGAGCCGGGCAAGGGTCGCGCGCGTGAAATCGCTGGCCTGGCCGAGCCCAAGATCCCGGTTTCCAGAGCGGCTGACCGAGACGGCGCGGTGCTCGAACCACGATTCGGCCATGACGATCGCGCCGAGCGTGTTCGCGACGGCGCGGCGCGGCAGCTCGAACCGGGCCCCGACCTGATAATAGCCGCTCCAGTAACGGGCCATCTCGACGAACGCCACGGCACGCATGGGCTGCGGCACGCGGTCCCAGTCGTACGGAGTCATGGCGTCCCACTCCTTCGGCGCCCGCACGACGTCCGCATAGCGCCGCCACATGTTCTGGAGGGCGCGCTCCCGCAGCGGCGCTGGCACTCGATCCCAGTCGTCGAAGTACATCAGCGCCCAGAGGCTCGGATCGGACAGGACGCCGTCGACTGTGGCGGTGCGATCGATCTTCTGCCAGTCGATGCTGATCGTCAGGTGAACCGGCCTGCTGTCGGTCACCAGCGCGTACACATTCACCGGCCGCGGCACGGGCAGGACGGTGGCCGTGCGACGGATGAGCACGTGTTCCAGCCAGAGCAGCGCGAGCAGCAGCGTGGCCGCTGACGCGACGCAGAGCAGACCCCAGCGCACCAGCTGTCCGTGCGGCATCCAGGGCGACTGGATCGCGCGCAGCCTACGCGTCTCGCCGGGAGGGGCTGCAAGACTCCGCATCATCCGCCAGCAGAAGGGCGACCGGGCACGTCTTGAAGATCTCGCTCGCCGGCAGCCGGGATCCGTCGGGCCCGGCCGCCCGGATGATCTCGCCGGTGAAGGCGTGCCTGAACAGGCCGCTCCGAAGGTCGGCCGGCAGCATCACGGCGGCGTCTTCCCAGAGCTGGCCGACCGGGAGCGACTCGCCGTTCGTGAGGCGTCCGGACAGCCGCGGCACGACGGCAATCAAGCGCCGGGAATCATCGGTACCGGGCAAAGGCCACCAGACGATCGGCCGCGGCGCCCTCGGCCGTCAGCGCGGCGTAGCGCCCGCGGCACATCAACTCGGGATGCCTTCGCCGGAGCCGGAGTCCACAGGTCGTCACGAAGAGCTTGATGGCGCCCGAGTCGAAGCGCCGCACGAGCTCGCCCACCTCCTGCGCCGCCGTTCCGCCCGATTCGATGCGGTCGGCGAGCGGACGCAGCATCTCGAGCAGCTCGCGTCGAAGGGCGTAGTCGATCGGGCGCCGGTTGTCGGGATCCACCAGGTCGAGCTGCCACAGCTCGGTGCCCTGATAGAAGTCGGCCACACCCGGCGACGCGAGCTTCAGCACGAGCTGTGCGAGCGCGTTGACGGCGCCCAGACACGCGAGGCGCCGCTGCAGCGGCATGAGCGAGGCGAGGAAGCGCGGCGTCGTCCGTCCCTGCAGCGACTTGTCCACGAAGCGCGCGACCGCGTCGCTGTAAGCGGGATTCTCATTGACCCAGCTCGTGTGGAGCTTGGCCTCCCGGACGGCCTTCTCCATGTACGCCCGCAGCCGGGCAACGAGCTCGTCGGGCGCCCGGTCCGGGGCGGCTGCGGTCTCCCCCTGGAAGGGCCAGACGGCGACGAGCGACTGGTAGAAGAGGTACTCGTCGTTGCGGTCCGGCGCCCAGAGCCCTTCGATCTTCGTGCGATTCGGGCCGTTGATGCGCATCCACTCGGAGACGGCGCGCCGCCACTGGTCGGGGATCTCGCTGATCGCCGACAAGCGCATGCGGGCGTCCTCTCCGCGCTTGGCGTCGTGCGTGGAGGTCGCGAGCATCTCCAGCGGCCGCTGGTCCAGCCGCGCGAGGTTCGCGGCGTGGAACGCCTCGGGCGAGACCTCCGGGCGCTGCGGGTGTCCCCCCACGTCGTTGGCCGACACGAGGACGTGGTAGCGGTAGAACGCGGTGTCCTCCACGCCCTTGGCCTGCACGGGACCGGTGAACTGCTGGAACTGCATGGCGAAGCGCAGCCGCTCGCCGGCATTCTCGTGCCGCTCCGCGGGCTCCAGCTCCGATGCGGCTCCGGCCGGCTCGGACAGGAGGATCCGTTCGAGGAACGTGAAGATCGACGCCTCCATCAGCGGGTTGCGCCGTCTGGCGTCCGCAATGGCCGCACCCACGGCGGCGCGATCGAATCCGCTGATTCCCCGCCCGCTCACGTACGTCCGGTACACGCGAAAGCAGGCAATCACCTCGAGCAGCACCTTGCGGCAGCTCTCGAGGGTGAAGTCGCGCCAGCGCCGATCGCTCTCCGTGATGCGGTTGAGCGCATGGGCGAGCAGGTTGAGCTCGCTCGCCATGGAGGTGAGCATGATCGTCCGCTTGCACTCGTACGCCAGCTCCTGGAACCGATCGGTGAGTCCGGTCAGGCGGCGATACATGCGGCGGAGCGGCTTCAGCCCGCGCGGGTCGAGGAAGAGCCCCGAGGCGAGGTTGAGGAAGCTGTAGCCGGTTTCCCCGCAGACGGGCCAGTCGGCCGGCAGCGTCTCCCCCTCGGAAACGATCTTTTCCGCCGCCACATACAGCGGGACGTCGGCGTCAAGGCCGGCGCGAGCCTCGCGGGCGAGCTGCTGCAGGCGTTCGAAATACTGCTCCGGATCGAACAGGCCGTCGGGGTGGTCGATGCGGACGCCGGTGACGATGCCGCGTGCGATGAGCGACTTGAGCAGCGCGTGAGTGGCCTCGAACACCCGCGGGTCCTCCATGCGCAGCGCGACCAGCTCGTTGATATCGAAGAATCGGCGATAGTTGATCTCGTGGATCGCCGTTCGCCAGTACGCCAGTCGGTACGCCTGGTTCTCGAGCAGGTCGTGCAGCAGGTCGAAGCTGGATCGATCGCCCACGCTGCCGTTGGCGCGGCGGACGCAGTCCTCCACGTGCGAGAGAAACGCCGGATGCTCCGAGACGAGGCGGGCGAGGCGATCGCGCGTCACCTCCTTCTCCCGGTGGCGCTCGACGATGCGGTCGGGGTCGCGCTCGGTGTAGAGCGGCAGATTCTGGAGCGCGGTGAGAACGCTCAGGTACTCCCGCAGCTCCGGGTCACCGCGGCGCTCCGACTCCAGCCTTTCGAGATCGAGTCCGAGCACGCGCGGCGCCTGCCGCGGATTGATCGGCAGCCGCAGCGTGAAGTAGCGGACCGAGAGCTGCCCCGCCTCGAAGACCAGGCGCAGCTCGCCCCGTTCGAGCACGCGGCCGTAGTGATCGCCCAGCACCGGCAGCAGCACCTTTCCCTCGAGCTCGGGCTTGATGGGATGCCAGTCGATGTCGAAGAACTCGGCGAATGGCGAGCTCGGACCGTTCTCCAGCACGTCGCGCCACCACGGATTCGACTCCGGGTCGGTGCTCATGTGGTTGGGGACGAAGTCGAGGATCTCGCCAAGGCGATGGGCGCGGAGCTCGCCCGCGAATGCGTCGTGATCGATGTCTCCGCCGAGCTCCGGGTTGAGCGCGCGATGATCGCTGATGTCATACCCGTGCATGCTCCCCGGCGTGGCCTTGAGCTGGGGCGAGCTGTAGCAGTCGGTCACGCCGAGCGCGTCCAGGTACGGCACCAGCGCCCGTGCGTCTGCAAACCTGAAGCCCCCGTTGAGCTGCAGCCGGTATGTGTTCACCGGTTCGCGGAACGCCCGGCGGATCGTCATGACCGTCGGAGCAGGATCGCCGAGGGCCGCGCGAAGCGGACCGTCAGCGCCGGCGTGGATTCGATGCGGGGGGGCGCCGGATCCTCTGCGAACCCGGAGTCTTCGGTGGTCAGCACGATCCGCCACGCGGAGCGGGCCATCCGGGGCAGTGCCGCGTCCGGCTGCCCGACCCCGGCCCCGCGGAACCTGACGAGCAGCAGCAGCTGATCCTCGTCGCTCGTCCGGTGCACCGCCAGCGTGTCGTCGTCGAGCGCGGCGGCAGCCTCGCCGTTGGCCGGAGCCCGCAAGGCCGCCTCCGCCTGCCGCAGACTGAGGAGCGCGCGATGGAGCCGCAACATGCCGGCGTGCGGCTCGCGGTCCGCCTCGGCCCAGTCGAGCCGGCTGGCGCGGAAGGTCTCCTCGGCCTGCGGATCGGGGATGCGCGCGCGCAGCCGGTCGTCGCTGAAGGCGTCGAACTTCGCGAATTCGGCGCGCCGACCTTCGGTCACGAGGCGCCCCAGCTCGGGATGATGATCCGTGAAGTAGAGAAACGGCGTGCTCGCCGCCCACTCCTGTCCCATGAAGAGGAGAGGCGTTTCCGGAATGAGCAGCAGCAGCGCCGTGAGCGCGCGAAACAGCGGAGGCGCGATCTGCTGGTTCAGCCGCTCGCCGAACGCCCTGTTCCCCACCTGATCGTGGTTCTGCAGGAAGAAGATGAACCGCTCGACGGCGATTGATGACGGGTCGGTGCCCCGGGGAGCATTCCGGTGCGCCGAGTGCTGGCCCGTGTAGAACCAGCCTCGACGGATTGTCGCCGCCACGTCGGCCGCGGATCCGGAGAAATCCTGGAAATACCCGTCGCGATCGCCCGCCGCCAGCCTGCGGATCTCGTGGTGGAAGTCGTCGGACCAGACCGCGTCGAGCCCCCAGCCTCCCGCGGCCTGCGGCCTCACGATCGCGGCGAGGTTGCGATCGTCTTCGGCCGTGAGCAGCACCGTGCGGCCCCGAATCGACGCGCGCACGCGGCCCGCGAGCTCGCTCAGGAGGTGCGTCGGACTGTCGTCGATCAGCGCGTGCGTGGCATCGAAGCGCAGGCCGTCCACGTGGTACTCGTGCAGCCAGTGGAGGGCGTTCTCGATGAAGAACTGGCGCACCGCGTCCGCGCCGTCGCCATCGAGGTTCACCGCCGCGCCCCAGGGCGTGTGGTGCGTGGCCGAGAAATAGGACGGGCCGAAGCGGCCGACATAGGCGCCGTCGGGCCCGAAATGGTTGTAGACGACGTCCAGGAGGACGCCGAGGCCGAGCGTGTGCGCGGCGTCCACCAGACGGCGGAGATCGTCGGGCGCGCCGTAGCAGCTCGCCGGCGCGAACAGGCACACACCGTCGTAGCCCCAGTTCCATCGTCCCGCGAAGGCGGCCACGGGCATGAGCTCGATCGCGGTCACGCCGAGCTCGCGAAGATAGGGAAGCCTGTCGGCCGCCGCGGCGAACGTGCCTTCGCGAGTCAACGTGCCGACATGAACCTCGTACAGCGCGAGATCGCGCAGCTCGACACCGCGCCACGCGTCGTCTGACCAGGCAAAGGCGCCGGGATCGACTACCTGCGACGGACCGTGCACGCCGTCGGGCTGGAAGCGGGAGGCCGGATCGGGAAACGGACCGTCGCCGTCGAGCAGATAGCGGTAGCGCAGGCCGGCGCGTGCGCCGGGCAGAACGCCGGTGAACGTGCCGCCCTCCTCGGCGCTCAGTAGCAGCCGGGAGGCAGCGGCGCCGTCAGATTCTGGAAGAACCTCCACGCGCTCGTGTGTGGGGGCCCACACCCGGAAACGTACGCCGGAGCCCTCAGGCCACGCGCCGATTCGCGGCTCCCATGAGCTACTCCGCTCCGGTCGCGTCGCCATCAGCATCCGTCGCGAGCATCTGCAGGAGGCCCACAAGAGGAATGGACACCCATTCGGGGCGATTGTTCATCTCGTACGCGAGCTCGTAGAACGCTTTTTCGAGCATGAACAGTGCCAGCGGCCGCTCGAACTCGGCTCGGCGCTCGGGCATGAAGAGGGCTCCGCCGGCCGCCTCGAGGTAACCCTGAAGGAACAGCTCAGACGCACTCGACTCCCACGCGCGCGCCCAGGTGTCAAGGCTTTCACCGTCGGACGCGCCGCGGGGCGTTGCGCCGGCGAGGGCGGTCTGCGCCGCGTATCCGAGCGAGCGAAGGAGACCGGCAACATCGCGGAGCGGAGACCGCTTCGCCCGGCGTTCGGCGAGGGGCCGGGTCGGCTCTCCCTCGAAGTCGATGATGACGAAGTCGTTGTCGACGCACAGCACCTGGCCGAGATGGTAGTCGCCGTGGATCCGCAGCTTCACGTACGGCCGGATGTCTCGCGCCAGCTGTTCGATGTACGCAAGCAGGCGCGGGCGCTGATCGAGCAGCCGGGTGGCGAGTGCGCGGGCGCGAGGGCCGAACGTCGCGAGGCGCGCGGCCGCCAGCTCGAGCGCCGACAGCGCATCGGCGGACGCCCGCTGTCCTTCGCGGTCGATGTCCTCGCGCGAGGCGCGCTCCGGCTCGAAGTCCGGTTCGCCGGCGCTCCCCGCCAACGCCCGATGGAGCTCGGCGGTCCGCCGCCCCAGCGTCGCGACGGCCGCCGCGTAGTCACCGAGCAGCTCGCGAGCGGCTGCCGGCGTGCAGCGATTCCGCTGCGCGCGCGCGCGTGCGAAGTACCCGCTCAGGTGGTCGAGCGCCTGCTCCCAGCCGTTGACGCGGCTGGGCACCAGCGCCTGCGCGAGCGCAAGTGTGGCTGGAGGACGGCCGGGCGCGAGGTACTCGATCGACCCGAGCAGCGCCGGTACGGGCACCGCCCGGTCCGCGCGCGCCAGAAACCGTCCGATCTCGACATCCGGATTCACGCCGTCTTCGACGCGGCGGAACAGCTTCAGCAGATACCGGCCGCCGAGGGTGATGGCGGTGTTGCTGTGAACGCCCGGCAGGCGATGCACCTCCAGTTCGGGCCCGCCCGAGCGCGGCGAGACCGCTCCCTCGGGGCGGGCGGCGAGCGAGGCGCGCTCGGTCGGATGCGCGAAGCCCGAGCGCATGGCTTCGAGCAGCAGGCGGCACACGCCGTCGTCGACCAGCGCATCACAGAACACGAGGGACGGATCTCCCGGTACGGGGCCGAGCACGGCCTCGGGTCTCCCGGCCGCTCCGGCGGGCAGGGGATCCCGGGGCACCGCGATGAGCGGCAGCTGGTACCGCTCGTCCGGACCGTCACCGTAGCTCACGGCGATGAGCGCCAGCCAGAGCTCCGGCGGCCCGTCGAGCCGGGCGAGATCGGCGAACCGCGCCGAAGCGATGCGCCGGGCCTTGCCGCCGAACCACCGCTGGCGCACGAGAAAGCCCTGCAGCCTGCTGCGTTCGAGCTCGCTTCGGGCGCGCGGGTCGAGGGGACGAGCGTCGGTTGCGGCCATCTGTCGCGTCAGGCGGAACGAGGTTTGAAGATGTGGGCGGCGCGATCCATCGGATCGAGCCGCACGTAGTTGGACGCCCCCGTCCAGAGGTAGCGCGAGGAATCGAGCAGATCCTCCATTTCGTACGGCCGGGCCGGGTCGAGGCCCAGCAGCGGCAGGGGCACCTGTACCCAGCCGTGCTGCATCGCGTGCGGATCGAGGTTCACGACGACGAGCAGCGCGCTCCCCTCGACCGCCTTCACGTACGCGAGGAGCTTCGGGTTGTCGCACGGAACGAACCGCAGGGAGTCGTCGAACTGCAGCGCGCGCTCGGCTCGCCGGATTGCATTCACCTGCTGCACGAGCGGCGTCAAGCTGCCCGGCTGACTCCAGTTCCGGCGCCGGTACTCGGTACTTCTCGCTGTTGCGGTACTCCTCGCTGTTGGGCATCCCCTCGTGTTCGCCCAGCTCGAACCCGCTGTAGATCCCGTACGTGGCGCCGAGCGTCGCGGCGAGAATCAGGCGGATCCGGAACGCCGGCATGCCACCGGTCTGAAGGAAGGCATGGAGGATGTCGGGCGTGTTCGCGAAGAGGTTCGGCCGGAAGTACTCCCGCATGCCGGTTTGCGTCAGCTCGGTGAAGTACTCCTCCAGCTCGGTCTTCTCGTTCCGCCACGTGAAGTACGTATACGACTGGGAGAAGCCGAGCTTGGCCAGGTGCTTCATCACCTTGGGCCGCGTGAATGCCTCGGCGAGGAAGATGATGTCCGGGTGCTCGCGGTGGAATCCCCGGATCAGCCACTCCCAGAACCTGAACGGCTTCGTGTGCGGATTGTCGACGCGGAAGATCCGGACGCCGTGCCCGGCCCAGAACGAGACGATCGATCGCAGCTCGGTCCAGAGCGCCGGCCACTCCGTCGTGTCGAAGTCGATGGGGTAGATGTCCTGGTACTTCTTCGGCGGGTTTTCCGCGTACTTGATCGAGCCGTCCGGGCGGTGGCGGAACCACTCCGGGTGCTCGCGCACGTACGGGTGGTCGGGCGAGCACTGATACGCGAGATCGAGCGCGACCTCGAGCCCGGCGCGGCGCGCCGCCGCGAGGAATCGGTCGAAGTCGGCCAGCGTCCCCAGTCCCGGATCCACGGCTGTGTGTCCGCCCGCCGGCGATCCGATGGCCCAGGGACTGCCCGGGTCTCCCGGCGCGGCCGTTTCGGTGTTGTTGCGTCCTTTTCGCGCGGTCGTCCCGATCGGATGAACCGGCGGCAGGTACAGCACGTCGAAGCCGAGGGAGGCAATCTCGGGCAGGCGGGCTTCGGCCTCCCGGAAGGTCGCGCTGCGGCCGGGCTCCGGGCTCTCGGACCTGGGAAACATCTCGTACCACGAGCCGAAGCGGGCGCGCTCTCGATCGACGAGCACGGACAGGGCGGGCGCGTAGACCGTCGAGTTGCGGCGGTCGGGATACCGCGAGACCGTTGCGGCGAGCGTCTCGTCGGCGCCCACGCGCGCCCGGGCGCTCCGGTCGCCGGGCGAGGCGAGCACGGCCGCCCGCGCGGCCAGCCAGGCGGCATCCAGGTGATTCACGGCGGCGGCACGATCGGCGGCCGCCTCCAGCAGCACCGCTCCTTCGAGCAGCTCTCCTTCGGAGACGTCTCCCGCCGCGAGCCATTTGATCAGGCCCGCACGCCACGAGGCGAACGCGTCGATCCACGCTTCCACCGTGTAGGCGTACTCCCCCAGCTCGGCGGCCACGAACCGTCCGGTCCAGCGGTCGTTCTCGACCAGCCGCATCGGCGTCTCCTGCCACCCGGCGGACGGCGCCCCTGGTTGAACGTGCCGGTAGCGGAGCGCCGCCGCGAGCAGCGGGTGCCCGTCCGAGAAGATATCGGCGGTCACCGCGACCTCTTCGCCGGCGGTGCGCTTGATGGGAAACCGGCCCCCGTCGATCTGCGGCAGCATCGCCTCGATGACCACGCGCCGCGGGTCGAGCGCCTCGCCCGCCTCCGCCGGGTTCCGGTCGCGAGCCTCTCTCATCGTGCCGCCTTCATGATGAACACAGCCACGGATTCGATCCTCCAGCGGATACTCGTCGCCCCCCGCGAGCAGCCGGCCATGCCGGGCCTCGTCGAAGGTATCGACGACGCACGCCCACTTCGCGCGCGGCGCGAAGCTCGGCAGCGTGAAGGCGACGCGTTCGGCGCCCGCGTTGAGCAGGTACATCAGCGTGTCTCCGACGATCGGGCGGCCCATCCGATCGACTTCACCGATGGCCGAGCCGGCGAGCCTGACGCCCAGGCAATTCACCCCTCCGGCGTTCCACTCCGTTTCGGTCATCTCCTGTCCATCCGGCGCGAGCCACATGATGTCCTTGACCAGAGCGCCGCGAATCTGGCGGCCGTGGAAGAAGCGCCGCCGCCGCAGGACCGGCTGCTCGCGCATGAGCCGGCTGACGCGGCAGACGAACTCGAAGAACGCGCGCTCGGAATCGCCGATCGTCCAGCGGGTCCAGCTCAGGTCGTTGTCCTGGCAGTACGCGTTGTTGTTGCCGCGCTGCGTCCGGCTCAGCTCGTCGCCGCCGCTCAGCATCGGCACGCCCTGCGACAGAAAGAGCGTGGCGATGTAGTTCCGCTTCTGGCGCCATCGCAGCGCCTGGATCTGCGGATCGTCGGTCGGGCCCTCGACGCCGCAGTTCCAGCTCAGGTTGTTGTTCTCGCCGTCCCGGTTGTCCTCGCCGTTCGCCTCGTTGTGCTTCTGTTCGTAGGTTACCAAATCATGGAGGGTGAAGCCGTCGTGCGCCGTCACGAAGTTGATGCTCGCGTACGGGCGCCGTCCGCTCTCGGCGTACAGATCGGCGCTGCCCGCGAGGCGTGTCGCGATCTCGCAGACGGTGCCGCCCTCGCCGCGCCAGAACCGGCGCACCGAGTCGCGGTAGCGTCCATTCCATTCCGTCCAGAGCACCGGGAAGTTGCCCACCTGGTAGCCGCCTTCGCCGAGGTCCCAGGGCTCGGCGATCAGCTTCACCTGCGAGATCACGGGGTCCTGGTGGATGACGTCGAAGAAGGCGCCCAGCTTGTTCACCTCGTGGAGCTCGCGGGCAAGGGCGCTCGCGAGGTCGAAGCGGAAGCCGTCGACGTGCATGTCGAGCACCCAGTAGCGCAGGCTGTCCATGATGAGCTGCAGCACGCGCGGGTGCTGCATGTTGAGCGTGTTGCCGCAGCCGGTGAAGTCCATGTAGAACCGGGGCGTATCGAGCGCGAGCCGGTAGTACGCCGCGTTGTCGATCCCCCGCAGCGACAGCGTGGGCCCCAGGTGGTTGCCTTCGGCGGTGTGGTTGTAGACGACGTCGAGGATGACCTCGAGCCCCGCCTCGTGCAGCCGCTGCACCATCGTCTTGAACTCGGCGGTGGCGTCGCGCCGGCCTCCGGCGGCCGTGTAGCGGGGATCGGGAGCGAAGAATCCGAGCGTGTTGTATCCCCAGTAGTTCGACAGACCCCGCGCCACCAGGTGCCGCTCGTCCACGTGGTGGTGCACCGGCATCAACTCCACCGCCGTCACGCCCAGACGCCGGAAGTGCTCGATGACGGGCGCTTCGGCCAGGCCGAGGTAGGTGCCGCGCAGGTCGCGCGGGACGCGCGGGTGCAGCGTGGTGCACCCTTTGACGTGCGCCTCGTAGATCACCGTCTCGTGCCACGGCGTGCGCGGCCGCTGATCCCGGCCCCAGTCGAACGCCGACTCGACCACGGCCGCCAGCGGCGCGAACGGCGCGCTGTCGTTGTCGTCGAGCGAGAGGTCCGCGGCGGGGTCGCTGAGGCGGTAGCCGAACAGCGCGTCGTCCCAGACGAGCGGCCGCGCGACCGCCTTGGCATACGGATCGAGCAGCACTTTCGCGGGATTGAAGCGGTGGCCCGCGGCCGGATCGTGCGGCCCGTATACGCGGTACCCGTAGAGCTGCCCCGGCCTCACGTCGGGCAGGAACGCATGCCAGACCATGTCGGTCTGCTCGACCAGCGTCACGAGCGCCGACTCGGTGCGCGACTCGATCGACTCGAACAGGCACAGATCCACCCGCGTGGCGTGTTCGGAGAAGAGCGCGAAGTTGACGCCGGCGCCGGTCCAGGTGGCGCCGAGCGGGTAGGGATCGCCCGGATAGACCCGCATCAGACGTGGTCGATCGGATGGCCCGCGCGGTCGGGCCGCTCCGAGAACTGGCGCTCGAGCGCCCGCGCCACGACGTCCTTGGCGCCCAGGCCGACCGCGACGGCGACGGCGAGCACCAGGCCGCCGAAGAAGATGGCGAAGGCGAGCAGCAGGATCTGGCGGCCGATGCCGAGCTGTTCGAGGGCCATCGATGCGGCGACGATCAGCACGACCCACCGCACCAGCAGCGCCAGCGCCCGCGCCGACTGGATCTGCATGTTGACGGCGCTGATGAGGAGCGCGCGCGACACGAACTGCGCGAGCACCGTGCCGACCACCAGCACGATGATCGCGGCGACGGCGTGCGGCACGTAGCGGAACACGGACATCGCGAACCGCGAGGGCATGGCCGCATCGAGGGCCGTGAGCCCGGTGAGCAGCCCCAGCAGCAGGATCGTCCACTGCGTGGCATACGCCACCACCACCGAGAGGCTGCGCGACTGCGACCAGTCGCTCAGGCCCCAGCGCGACGCGTAGCGGTCGAACTCGAGGCCGCGCAGCGCCCGCAGCACGATGACGCGCGCCAGCGTTGCGACCAGGATCGCGGTGAGCAGGATCATCAGCAGCGCGAGCACGCCGGGCATGAACGCGGCGACGCTGTTGAGGCTGCGCGCGGTCGCTTCGTCCAGGATTCGATGAACTTGCGTCAGCATGACTTCTCCTTTTAGGACCGGAACCGCTCGGGCCAGCGCCAGCGGGAGATCAGGTACGGCTTCTGGGCCTCGAACGCGGCGCCGAGCTCTTCCAGGCGCCGGTCGGCGACCTCGGGCACGGCCGTGTCGGGCTCGAGCACGAACGAGGCGAGCCAGCCGCGGTACAGCGGCGTGAGCGCGCCGAGCAGATGCTCGGGAGCCAGCGTCTGCATCCGGTAGGCGAGGGCGAAATCGTAGACGATCTTCGCCCACGTCTCGTCGCCGACGCGAAACCGCGCCGGCGCCGCGTCGGCGAGCTTCTTGAGATCGATCATCGTGCGCGGCGGCAGCACCCAGGCCCACACGTCGCGCAGCGCGTCGTACCCGAGCCGGTAGGATTCGACGAGCGCGTCGATGTCGATGTTCGGCGGCACGGGTGTGACCGCGGGCGGCGCGCCGAACAGCGGCACCGGCCGTGAGCCCCGGACGCGCTGCCAGGCGTCGGCTCGCGCGTCCATGTCGAGGAACAGCGCTCCCACCAGCTGCGCCAGCGTCTCGCTGAGATCGGGCGTCTCCGGCTTGGGCGTCACGGCGCGGGTTCCCAGCCCCGATTCGCCCACCCGGTACTGCCCGGCGGCCGCCGAGGTCGCCAGCCACAGGTCGACGCCGACGGCGGCGGCCTCGGCCTCCCAGAACGCCTGATCCAGAAAGTACTCCATCAGCGGCGACGAGCAGCCGAACTCCGGTGCGGCCGGTTGACGGAGCCGGATGCCATAGAGCGCCCGGAAGAGCGGGGAGACGATGCTCTTGGTGATCGCGCCTTCATAGGGATGCCGCACGTGAAACGCCGAGACGTAATCCACCGATCCGCCGAGCGCCGGCCCGACGAGGCCGTCGATCCAGTCGGGCGCCAGATCGGTCAGTCCCGCATCGAACACGGCGACCGTGCGCGCCCCTCGCTCCTGCGCCGCCCGGAAGATCGTGCGGATGGCGGCCGCCCGGCCGGGCCGGCCGTGGTAGGGCACCGTCCGCGGATCGATCTCCGGGCGCGCGAACTCGATCGTGACGAGCTGCTGGTCGGTCACGGCCTGCCGGCGCGCGCTCGACCGTCTGATCGGTGGATCCGCCGTCGGCGAGCATGATGCAGGCGCCGCTCGCGTACTGCCCGATCCCCTCGCCGAGGCGGCGCACCACCGCTCCGATGGTTTCGGCGTCGTTGTAGCTGGCGACGCCGATGACGACGTCGGAGCCGCCAGCTGGCGCCAGCTCAGGCGCCGTGCCGAAGCTCGAACCAGTAGAAGTCATACGGGCCAAGGGTCAGGAAATAGGGCTCCGGGCCGATTGGGGGAAACTCGGTGTACCCGAGCATCTCCACCGGTACGGCGCCGCGAAAGGCGGTCAAATCAAGATGCGCCGGCTGCACGCTGCGCGCGAGGTTCGCCACGCACAGGATCACGTCGTTCTGGTACTGCCGCACGTAGGCGAGCACCTTCGGGTTGGCCAGCTCGAGGAATTCGAGCGTGCCGCGGCCGAACACCTTGAACAGCCGGCGGAGCCGGATCATGTTCTTCATCCACTGGAGCAGCGACGCCGGGTCGTGCTCTTCCGACTCGACGTTCACCGCCTGGTAGCCGTAGACCGAGTCGTTGATCACCGGGCTGAACAGCCGCTCGGGGTCGGCGCGCGAGAACCCGGCGTTGCGATCGCCGCTCCACTGCATCGGCGTGCGGACGCCGTTGCGATCCCCCAGGTGCATGTTGTCGCCCATCCCGATCTCGTCGCCGTAGTAGATGATCGGCGTGCCCGGGAGCGAGAACAGCACGCTCGTGAGCAGCTCGATCCGGCGCCGCCCGTTGGTCATGAGCGGCGCGAGACGGCGCCGGATGCCGACGTTGAGCCGGGCGTTCGGGTCGGCGCTGTACGCCAGGTACATGTAGTCGCGCTCGTCCTCGGTGACCATCTCGAGCGTGAGCTCGTCGTGGTTGCGCAGGAAGAGCGCCCACTGACAGATATCGGGAATCGCCGGCGTGCGCTGCATGATCTCCACGATCGGCTGCCGCTCCTCGAGATGCAGCGCCATGAAGAGGCGCGGCATCACCGGAAAATGGAATGCCATGTGGCACTCGTCGCCGTCGCCGAAGTACGGGCCTGACGTCGGACGGCCACTGGTTCGCCTCGGCGAGCAGCATCCGGTTGGGCCAGTGCGCGTCGATGTGCGCGCGAATCGCCTTGAGCACGACGTGCGTCTCGGCCAGGTTCTCGCAGCTGGTGCCCTCGCGCTCCACGAGGTACGGCACGGCGTCGAGACGGAAGCCATCCACGCCCATCGCCAGCCAGAAGTCCATCACCTTGAGCACCTCGGCGAGCACCGCCGGGTTGTCGTAGTTCAGATCGGGCTGGTGATGGAAGAACCGGTGCCAGTAGTACGCCTTGGCCACGGGGTCCCAGGTCCAGTTGGACTTCTCGGTGTCGATGAAGATGATCCGCGCCTGCTCGTACCGCCGGGCGTCGTCGCTCCAGACGTAGAACTCGCGCTCGGCAGACCCCGGCGGCGCGAGCCGCGATCGCTGGAACCACTCGTGCTGATCGGAGGTGTGATTGACGACGAGCTCGATGAGCACGCGGAGGCCGCGCTCGTGCGCCGCCGCGAGGAAGCGCTTGAAATCGTCGATCGTGCCGTAGCTCGGATGGATCGCGGTGTAATCGGCGATGTCGTAGCCGTCGTCGCGCAGCGGGGACGGGAAGCAGGGCAGCAGCCACAGGCAGGTGACCCCGAGCCCCTGCAGGTAGTCGAGCTTCTCGATCAAGCCCGGGAAGTCGCCGATGCCGTCGTTGTTGCCGTCGAAGAACGACTTGACGGGCAGCTCGTAGATGATGGCGTCCTTGTACCAGAGAGGGTCCAGCGACCCCCGTCGTGCGGCGATCGGGCGCATGGTCCGTAAAGGCTATCACGCGAGATGAAGTCCCGGGCGTGTCGGAGAATCGTCGGCTACGAGGCGGGGAGATAGAAGAACAGGATCGCGAGAATCGCGTACAGCGAGATGAGCTGCAGCCCCTCCAGCCAGTTGCTCTCGCCGTCGCCGCTGATCTGGGCCACGATGAGCACCGACACGAGGACCGCCACGAGCTCCGGGATCGTGAATTCGAGGTTCATCGGCGCGCCGAATGCGTACGACGCGAAGACCAGCACGGGCGTGACGAAGAGCGCGATCTGCAGGCTCGATCCGATCGCGATGCCGAGCGTCAGATCGAGTTTGTTGCGCGCCGCCATCAGCACGGCCGTCGAATGCTCGGCCGCGTTGCCCACCGTGGCGACGATGACGACCCCCGTGAAGAGCGCGGTGAACCCGAAACGCGTGCGTGCCTCCTCGAGCGTGGAGACCATGAACTCCGACATGATGGCGACGAGCGCCGTCGCGCCGAGCAGCATGATGAGGGGGCGCGCGAGGCTCCCTCGCCCGCCGTGGCCCTCACCGCCGCCGGGCTCGTCGCCGGCGAAGAGCGCCCGGTGCGTCAGGAGCGTGAACACGAGCGTGCCGAGATATGACACGCACAGGACCAGCGCGATGCCCAGTGAGAGGTGCTGCTCGATGACCGGCCGCCAGCCCCTGGCCCGCAGGCTCGCGGTGTGATGGAACACCGTGGGAACGACCAGCGCGATGGCCGCGAGCATGAGCGAGGTGGTCGAGCTGCGGACGGCGGTCGCGTTGAAGCGCTGGACGGGGTATTTCAGGCCGCCGGCGAACATCGAGACACCCAGCACGAGCAGGACGTTGCCGATGATCGACCCCGTCAGCGATGCCTTCACCACTTCGGTGAGGTGCCGCGAGAGCGCGAGCAGCGAGATGATCAGTTCGGCCGCGTTGCCGAAGGATGCGTTCAGGAGCGCGCCGACGCCATGACCGAGATGCGAGCTCAATGCCTCGGTCGCCTGGCCGATGCGGCCCGCCAACGGTACGATCGCCAGGGACGAACAGACGAAGAGGGCGATCCGGTGGTCCCCGGGCCAGAAGCGCAGTCCCAGCGAGACGGGCACGAAGGCCAGCAGCCAGTCGAGCGACGGCTTGAGCGACACTCGGATCATCGGCATGCCATCCGCATGCAACCGGCTGACCAGCCCCGGTCCTGGCATCAACGATGGACAGCGCGCAATGGCCCGTCGTGCTGTTGACGGCCGCGATCACGACCGTGACGGCACCAGCATGCCGGTCGATGTCACCGAGACAGCCGCGGGACGGCGCGCGGCTCGCCGAGGTGCGTCTCGCCGGCTTCGACGTGCTGCCCGCCGGGGACCGCGCGGATCTCCGAACCCGTCTTCCGCTCGTCCCCGGCAAGCCCCTCAGCCAGGCCGCCCTGGAGGCCTCGGCGCGGATTGCGGTCGAGGCGCTGCAGAATCGAGGCTATCCGTACGCCCGGGTTCGCCTTGCGGAGGAGCCGGCGGGGGCCGGCCTGACGGCGGTCGTCGTTCAGGCCGAGCCGGGCACGCCCGGATTCTTCGGCCGCGTCGAGATCGCCGGCAACAGGCACGTCGACGCCGAGATCATCCGGCGGCGCTTCGCGTTTCACCCGGGCGAGCCTTTCAGCCGGCGTGCCATCGAGGAGACGCAGCGGGCGATCGGCGCCCTGGGTCTGTTCAAGTCCGTCGCCGTGGAGATCGAGCAGGCGGATCGGCAGCCGGTCGACGTGCCGATCCTGGTGACGGTCGAGGAGCGCAGCCCCTGGCGCTGGAACGTGTCGGTCGGATACGCCGACTCGGAGCGCGTCAGTCTGGAGGCGCAGGTTCGCCACATGAACTTCCTCGGAGGCGCGCGGCGCCTCGAGCTCACCGGACGCGTCTCGGCCATCGATCGCCTCGCGCAGGCGGGATTCGTGCAGCCTCAGCTCTGGCGCCCCGGGGTGTCGCTGTCGCTCCAGGCGACCAGCTGGTCGATCGACGACCCGGTGGTGCACGGTCTGTCGAGGGGCGGGCGTGCGGCGCTGACGCGCGCGTGGAGCCCGCGCGCGTCGATCACGGTTGCGTACGCCGCGTCGCTCGAGCGCGGGCGCTCGCCGGGAGGGCTCGAGGCCATGACCGGTTTGCAGGACGGCACGCTCAACGCCTGGTCGTCCGTGCTCGCCCACAGAACGCCGGGTGCCGATCGGCCCGCCCCTTCCGGTCGTGCCGTCACCTTCGTCGTCGAGCAGGCCGGCGGCTGGATGCCGGGCACGTTCAGCTACGCGAGCGCCGCGGGTGACGCGCGCTTCTACCGGAGCTTCGCAGGCGATCGCGCGACCGTGGCGGCGCGCGTCGAATACGGCGCCATCAGGCCGGCGGCCGCCGAGGCGGACGTTCCGCTGCTGAAGCGGCTGTTTCTCGGCGGCTCGACACGGATGCGCGGCTGGAGCCGGTTCGAGCTGAGTCCGCTGTCGCCTTCCGGAGAGCCTGTCGGCGGACGCAGCCTGCTGTCATCGTCTCTCGAGCTGAGAGGCCGGTTCTCGCGGTGGCTCGGAGGTGCGTTGTTCCTCGATGCCGGCCACGTCTGGCGCACCGCACGCTCCACCCGCCTCGCCGATCTGCAGTACGACGCGGGCCCGGGCGTCCGCCTGGACACGCCGTTCGGCCTGGTCCGTCTGGACGCGGCCTACCAGCTCACGCCGGTGGACGGACTGCGTATCGGCGGTGAGCCTCGCACCAGGCGATGGCGGATCGTCGTGGATCTCGGGCAGGCCTTCTAAATTTAGTGTCCATCGGCGGCTGCTACGACCCTTGGCGCTGGACGATCGTGCGGATCGGGAACGGGATGACGATGCCCTCCCGACGATAGCGCTCGTGGAGCCGCTTCACGAACTCGTGCTTGATCAGGTACTGATCCACGAACTCGCGCGCGCGCATGATCACGCTGAAGTTGATGCTCGAGTCGGCGAACGTGTGATACCGGATGAACGGCTCGAAGCCCAGCACGCCGCCGGCGACCGTCCGCATCACGTCGCGCGCCACGTCCACGGTCACCGCCTCGACTTTCTGGAGGTCGCTGTCATAGTCCACGCCCACTTCCACGAGCACCGCGAGCTCGCGATCGGGCAGGTAGAAATTCGTGACGATGGACTGCGAGAGCTTCGCGTTCGGCACGAGCACCATGTTGTTGGGCAGCATCCGGATCCTCGCGGAGCGCCAGTTGATGTCCATCAGGTAGCCTTCCTGTCCGCTGTCGAGGCGCAGGTAGTCGCCCACCCGGAGCTGGCCGGCGAGCGTCATGTAGAACCCGGCGAACAGATTCGCGAGCGTGTCCTGCAGCGCGAGGGCGACGGCGAGGCCGCCCACTCCCAGGGCGCCGAGGATTGGCGTGATGGGCACGCCGAGGCCGTTGAGGACGATCAATCCTCCCATGACGAGCACGACCAGGCGGACGATGTTCTGTACGAGGGTGGTGCTCGCGAGCGTCGGATCGACGACGGCTCCGTAGGCGTACGTCAGTCTGGTGAACACGTCGGCGGCCAGGAACGTCAACGAGGCGGCCGTGATCACGAACAGCGTCTTGTTCAACACCAGGGCGAGGTTCGCCTGCAGGTGCCAGTAGTCGGCGGCGATGTAGACGCCGATCAGCAGGCCCCAGAGCGGCATGCGCCTCGCGAGGGCGCCGACGACCGCGTCGTCCCATTCCGCGCCGGTGCGGCGCGCGAGCGCACCGAGCCGTTTCTTGACCACCTGCTGCGCGATACGGCCCAGGCCGGCGGCCGCGAGCACGATGACGATCGAGAGAAGCGCCGTACTCGCCGACTGCGACCACTGATCCACACGCCACGTCATTCCCCGCCTCTCCTCTCCTGGGTTGTGCTCACGGTGTCTCCGACAGCGCGTCGCGCGAGACGAACAGCGCGAGCGCGACACCGGACCATCGTCCGTTGCCGCGCGGACTGCCCGGGGCCTGCACGCCCATCGGCATGACGCCCGTGAGCGTCGACTTTCGGCGGAACCGGTTCAACAGGTAATCCCGGATGAGCTCTGCCCGGTCCGACGACACGAGATAGGCCGCCTCGCCGGAGGCCGGATCGGCGTAGCCTTCGACGACGAGCGGGCTGTTGGCCGGGTAGCGCACCAGGTCGGCCATGGCCGAGTCGAGACGCCGGCGTCCGGCATCGGTGATCCGCTCGGTGCCGTCGGGCGCCGTTGTGAAGAGCCCGTCGGCCTCCAGCCAGATGCGGAGCGCCGTGCGGTCGTTGCCTTCGAGGGCACCTGCCACGTACGCATCCCGCGAGAGGGTGTCGAGATCGTAGAAGCCGCGGTTCCGGAAGAAGCCCCGGAAGAGGAAGTTGCGCTTCAACGCCTCGGTTCCCTCGGAGATGTCCGACATCACCTCCTGCGTCGTGGTGAGCGTGTCGCGCAGCCCCTGCACGATCTGCTGCGCGCTGCCTTCGCGCGAGGTCAGCTGATCCACGAGCGTTCGTGCGGTCTCCGTGGTGTCGCGCAGGGCCCCCACGGCCTCGCGGGCCTCGTGGCCGATCGCGACCCATTGCTTGTACTCCGCATCGTTGGTGAGCAACTGTCCGACGGTGCCGCGCCCCGCCTTGACGTCGGCGACGATCGAACGCGCGTCGGCGGTGACGTGCTGGATGTCTTCGCTCACCACGACGCCGGCGGCCGTCAGCCGCTTGAGATCGGAGCCGGCGTCGGCCAGCACGCCGTTGGCCGTGGCGGCCGTCTCGGTGAGCGTGGCGACGGCGCTCGAGACGTTGCCGCCCACCTCGGTGATCTCGCGGCTCACCGCCTGGAACGTCTCCCGGCCCTCCTGGATGAGATCCGAGAACTCCACCGGATCGCGCCCGGCGATGGTGTCGCCCGGCGAGACCACCGGCGCCGCGTCGGTGCCGCGTCCGATCTGGATGAAGGCGCTGCCCACGATGCCGTCGGTCTGCACCGCGGCCACCGAATCGGTGCGAATCAGCGGGCGCAGATCCCGCCGTACTCGCATGCGCACGCGGAACTTCTCGGACGGCCGCGCGGGGATCAGAATCGCCTGCACCTCGCCGGCGTCGAGGCCTTCGAGCCGCACCTTGGTGCCCACCTGCAGGCCCGTCACCTTGCCGAAGGTCGTCTCGAGATCGAACTGCGGCGTGAAGAGCAGGCGCCGGTCGCCGATCAGGAACAGCGCGAACGCGAAGAGGAGAAACCCTCCGACCACGAAACCGCCGACGATCGCTTTCCGTGTGCTGCCCATGAGACCTCGCTCCCGGGGGCCGACGCTCAGCCCCCGCCCCCCGAATCCATGAACGCGCGCACCAGCGGATGATCGCTCCGATCCAGATCGGCCGCGGATCCGCGCGCGAGAATTCTGCCGTCGTGGAGGAACACCAGGTCGTCGCCGATGTGCCTCGCGCTCGGAATATTATGAGTGACGACCACCAGGGTCGTCCCGGCCCGGCGCTTCAAGCCGACCAGCAGCTCGTCGATCTCGGCCGCGGTCACCGGGTCCAGGCCCGCGCTCGGCTCGTCCACCAGCAGAATGGCCGGATCGAGGGCGAGCGCCCGCGCGAGCCCGGCGCGCTTCCGCATCCCGCCCGACAGATCCGCCGGCATGTGCGTGTACTCCCCTTCGAGGCCGACCGCGCCGAGCAGCGCATCGGCCCGCGCCCGAATCTCGGCATCGCCGAGATCGGTGTGGCGGCGCAGCGGAAACGCGACGTTCTCACCGACCGAAATCGAGTCGAACAGCGCCGCGTTCTGGAACAGGAACCCGATCCGCCGGCGCACGCGCGACAGCCCGGCCGCGCGGAGACCGGTAATGTCCACGCCCTCGATCAGCACCGACCCCGAATCCGGCGCGATGAGGCCGACCAGATGCTTGAGCGCCACGCTCTTGCCGGTGCCGCTGCGGCCGAGAATGCAGACGCTCCGCCCGGCCGGCACCGCCAGGCTCACGTCGTCGAGCACGCGGCGTCCGCCGAACGCCTTGACGACGTGCCGCATCTCGACCGCGGGAGGCCGCGCCTCGGTCATGCCGGGTAGAGGAAGAAGATGATCTTCACGAGCAGGACGTTTGCCACGATCAGCAGGATCGACGACAGCACGACGCTTCGGGTGGAAGCCCGCCCCACGCCCTCGGTTCCGCCTGAGGTGTGCATGCCCAGATAACCGGCCACGGTCGCGATGATGAACCCGAACACCGCCGTCTTGAGCGTGGCCGGGACGATGTCGGAGAACTGGATCAGCGAGAAAGCCTGATTGAAGTAGGTGCGGAGCGGAACGCCCGTGAGCGCGGTTTCCGCCGCGTATCCCCCCAGGATGCCCGTGAAGTTCATGACCGTCGTCAGAATGGGCACGGCAATCACGCACGCGATCATGCGCGTGACCACGAGATACTTGAACGAGTCGACGGCCAGCGCTTCGAGCGCGTCGATCTGTTCGGTCACTTTCATGGCGCCCAGCTCGGCGCCGATGCCGGCACCGATGCGGCCGGAGAGCAGCAGCCCTGCGGTGAGCGGGCCGGTCTCGCGGACGAGCGCAATTCCCAGTCCGGCCGGGATCAGGGCTTCTGCGCCGAAACGGGAGAGCGACGCACGCGTGTGCATCGACAGCACCACCCCCACCGCGAAGCCGCTCACGGCGATGAGCGGCACGGAGCGGGAGCCGAGCTCGTACACATGGCGCGCCGTTTCGCGGAGCTCGTACGGCGGCCGCAGCGCGTCGCGTATGGCGCGCCCGGCGAACAGGGCCCAGTCGCCGGCCGAGGCGAGCAGTCGAACCACCATGATCGGTCTTCAGAACAGCTTGTACGCCAGGCCGGCGTTGATCTGCGCCGTGTCGGCGCGCAGCCGCCGCTTCAGCGTGCGTCCGTCCTCCAGCACGGTGACCCGCGGACGCGTCATGACATAGCCGCCCGCGAGATTGATCGCGAACCGCCGGCCGGCGTCGAGCCACAGCGACACACCCGGCCGGGCCACCAGGCTGTTGTCCACGCCGAGCAGGACGGCGGTGGTGTTCGTCACCGCGTCCGGTCTCGCGCTGTTCAGGGCGACGCCGCCGACGAGCGACAGCGAGAGCGAGCTCCGTTCCGTGCCGAGCCCGTAGCTCACGCCGCCCATGAGGGGACGAATCTTCAGCCGCCCGGCCTGCATCCCCCCGTTCGATGCCGGGTGCCAGTCGGTGTGGAACCAGCCCAGGCCGATCGCGACCCCGAGTCCCGTGCCCGATCCAAGCCGGACGAGCGGGCCAATCTTGGTGGCCGGCCGGAGCGGATCGCCCGATGGCGACGAGCGGCCCACCAGCATTCCGATCGCCAGCAGGTGCGGTGGCCGGTCTTCCACTTCACCCCGTCCGCCGCGCTGGCGTGATTGCGGCGGCGGTGGCGAAACGGCGGCCGGAGGGGGCTCGGCAGCGGAGGGCGTGGATGGTTCCTCTGCCGCCGGCGCGCCCGGCGCCGGCGTGCCAGCCGTGCGCAGGTCCGCGCGGACCGCCGTGACGCCCGCCACGGCACGCGCCAGCGCCACGGCGCGATCGGCGTCGGCCGCCGACGCGACTCGCCCGATCAACCGCACCACACCGTGGTCGACATGGACCTCGATCGGCCATACCCCCACGAGCGGATCGTTCACCAGGGCGGTCTTCACCCGGGCGACGAGCTGGGCGTCGTGGATCGCTGCCGGGTCCACCGCGGCGGCGCAGCTCCACAGCAGCGACACCAACACCATCACCGCCGCTGGCCGCCATTGCACCTGCCAATCATAGCCACTCTTCGCGGTCATGCCATCCGCTCTCCGCTGGACGAATCGAAGCGGTGCAGCCGGTCGCGCCGCAGCTGGAGACCGATGCGGGCGCCCAGCACCCCGCCGGCGTCCGCCGCGGTGGCCACCCTCACGAGCTCCGATGCGCCGTCGAGACGTACGTGCAGCAGCGTGGAACTGCCCAGAGGCTCGACGACTTCCACGCGGCCGCTCGCGTCGGCTCCGGACGGCGTGACGAGCTCGATGTCGTGCGGCCTGATGCCGAGCGTGACCCCGGGACCTCCCGCGTCCGCCGGCACCACGCTCGACGGAAGCAGATTCATCGCCGGGGTGCCCACGAACTGCGCGACGAAGGTGTTGCCCGGCCGCCGGTACACGTCCATCGGTGCGCCCAGCTGCTCCACCGCGCCTCCGCGCATCACGGCGATGCGCGTGCCGAGCGTCAGCGCCTCCTCCTGATCGTGCGTCACGTAGATCATCGTCGCGGCCAGATGGCGGTGGAGGAGCGCGAGCTCCGCGCGTGTGCTGGCGCGCAGTCTGGGGTCGAGGTTCGACAGCGGCTCGTCGAGCAGGAAGGCCTTCGGCTCGCGTACAATCGCGCGCCCGACGGCGACGCGCTGGCGCTCGCCGCCCGAGAGCTGCGCCGGATACGACTCGAGCAGCGGCGCGATGCCCAGCGCATCGGCGGCCCGTGAGACGCGCGCCGCGATTTCCGCCGCCCCGACGCGGCGCATCCGCAGCCCGAACATCAGGTTTTCGCGGACGGTCTTGTGCGGGTAGAGCGCGTAGCTCTGGAAGACCATCGCCAGGTCCCGCTCCTGCGGCGGCGTGTTCGTGACGTCCGCTCCTCCGATGCTGATCCGGCCGGCGGTGAGCGTTTCGAGTCCCGCGACGAGCCTCAACAGCGTGCTCTTGCCGCTGCCCGAGGGTCCCACGAGCACCAGCAGCTCGCCGTCGTGAATCTCGAGGCTGACGTCCGCCACCGCCGTGCGGCCGCCGGCATAGGTCTTTCGCGCTCGCGTGAGCTCCACGGACGCCATCTCAGCCCTTCACCGCTCCGGCCGTGAGCCCCTGCACGATCCGCCGCTGCGCCAGGAGCACCAGCAGCGCAACCGGCGCCGTGGCGACGATGGACGCCGCGAGGATCTCGCCCCAGGGCACCTGGTATTGGCCGCGGAACAACGCCAGCGCGACGGGCACCGTGTACCGCTCCGGCCCGAGCGTGAACGAGAAGGCGAACAGGAACTCGTTCCAGCTGTAGAGAAACGTCAGCAGGGCGGTCGTGGCCAGGCCGGGCCAGGAGAGCGGCAGCACGATGTGCGCGAACGCGCCGAACCGGCTGGCGCCGTCCATGATCGCAGCCTCCTCGACCTCGCGCGGCAGCTGCCGGAAGAAGGCGACGAGGAACCAGATTGCGAGCGGCATGGCGAAGGTGAGGTAGGGCAGCACCAGGCCCGGGTACGTGTTGATGAGTCCGGCCGCCCTCAGCAGCAGGAACAGCGGCGACACGAGAGAGACCTGCGGAAACATCGACACCGCCAGCACGAAGCCGAGGGCCAGCGATCCGGCGCGCACCCGCAGCCTGGCCAGGCCATAGGCGCACGGCGCCCCGAGCACGAGCGACAGGACGGTGGTCGCCCCCGCCACGACCAGTGAGTTCCTGATCGGGACGCCGAAGCGGCGTTCGGCGAACAGCGCGCGATAGTGTTCCAGGACGAACGTCCGTGGTCCGGGGCCGGATCCGCCGAAGAGCTGCGACTCCGGCGTGAGCGACGAGACGAGCGCCCAGGCGAGCGGCGCCAGCGCGAGCGCGACGAACAGCGGCGCGGCGAGTGCCGCCAGGCCAGCCCGGCGGGTCACTCGGGCGCCTCCAGCAGGGTGGACGCGCCGGCGCGAATCCACCCGATGGCCCCCGCGAACGAGAGCGTGAAGATGACGACCGACAGCGCCGAACCGTAGCCGAACCGCAAATTGCGGAGCAGCGCAGCGAACGCGTAGAGCGACAGCGGCTCGGTGGCGGTACCCGGGCCGCCCGCCGTCATCACGAAGATCAGGTCGAACACGCGAAAGGCGTCGAGCGCCCGGAACAGCACGGCGACCGCCAGCGCCGGACGGAGCAGCGGCAGCGTGATCTCGCGGAACTGCCGCCAGCGTCCCGCGCCGTCGATCCGCGCCGCTTCGTAGAGGGCCGGATCGATCTGCTGGAGGCCGGCGACCAGCAGCAGCGCGACGAACGGCGTCATCCGCCAGACGTCGGAGAGCACGATCGGCAGCCAGGCTGCCCGGGCGCCGACGAACCACTGGCCGTCCTCGAACATGAAGCGCCAGATGAGCGCCGCGACCACGGTGGGCAGCGCCCACGGCAGCAGCGCCGCGGTCCGCACGAGGCCGCGCGCCCGCAACGGCGCATGGAGCAGCAGCGCCACCGCCAGGCCGCAGACGGTTTCGAGCGCGACGGCCGAGACCGTGAAGAACAGGGTGTGCCCGAGCGCGCTCCAGAACCGGCCGGCATGCGCGATCTCGATGTAGTTCTCCAGTCCCACGAATGGGCGGCCGATCCACGGCATCCGCAGATCGTGCCGGTGGAGCGATTCCCAGACGGTCCATGCGATGGGAAAGATCGAGACGAGCGCAATGACTGCCAGCGCCGGCAGCACGAAAAGCCAGGCCGACTCCACCGGCCGCCCGCCCCTCGGGACGCCGCGGCTCATCGATGGTGCTCCGCGTCGAGGCCGCTTCGGGCGAGCAGCCCGCGAATGCCGATCGCGGCAACCCTGAGCGCCGCTCCCGGCTCGGCCTGCCGCGTCAGCGCGCGATGAATCTGCACCTGAAGGATGTCCGACAGCTCGCTGTACACCGGCGTGACCGGCCTGGGCAGGGCGCGATCGATGATCCGCCGGATGTCGGCTGGCGCGACGCCGAGCGCCGATTGGAGATCCGGGCGATCGTACAGATCCGCGCGGCTGGGATACTCGCCGACCAGACGGGCGCGCTCGAGCATCTGCGCCGGCTGCAGGAGAAAGCGCATCAACTCGTACGCGGCCTCGGGGTGCCGGCTCCTCGCGTTGATGGCCAGCTGCGATCCGCCCAGCGCCGCTGTCGAAGCGCCGCCCGGCCCGGATGGCATGGGCGCCACGGCGAATCGCCCCGCCACACGGGATTCGGACGGATCCGCCAGCAGCGCGACCGCATACGGCCAGTTGCGCATGAACTCTGCGCGCCCGTTCTGGAAGGCGAACCGCGTCTGCTCTTCCTGCCAGGCGAGCGCGTCGAGCGGCACGGTGCGATACACGTACAGCTCGTCGCGCATGTACGTGAGCGCGCGGATGGCCGCGTCCGAGTCGACCGCGACGCGGCCGGCGTCGTCGAGAATCTCGCCTCCGAACGCGCCGAGATACTCGACGAACACCGTGATCAGCCCTTCGTAGCGCGCGCCCTGCCAGACGAGCCCGTACGGAACGGAGCGTGATGCCGCTGCCGCGCGAAGCTCGTCGAAGGTCGCCGGCGGCGCCGGGGCCAGGTCCGTCCGCCAGTACAGCATTCCGACGTCGATGAACCAGGGGAGCGCATACAGCGACCCGTCCCAGCGATTGGCTGCAATCGCGGCGGGGAAGAACCCGTCTGTCGCCGGGCGGAAGCGGTCGAGCGGCAGAATCCAGCCGGCCGCCGCGAACTCGGGCGTCCAGATGACATCGAGCTGCAGCAGATCGGGCTCGGCCGCATGCGCGTTCAGCCACTGGACGTAGAGCTGGTGCCGGGTATCGGCGGCGTCCGGCGTGGCTCTCACCTCGACCGACATCTCCGGGTGAAGGCGTTCGAACCGCGCGAGCTGGCGCGTCAGAACCTGCGCTTCCCTGCCGACGGCGCTGCCGGCGACGGTGATCGTCGGCCGACCCGGCTGGCCGCCGCAGCCCAGGGCTGCACAGGCGAGCAGGCCGGCGGCTGTCCGTGCAAGGACGACGCGGCTGAGCACGCTCCATCATCGCACCAGAGTTGACTCCCACGCCGCTCGTGGCCTACTGTACGAATGTGAGTCACCGATCCGCCTTCCGCAACCTCGGTCGGGGCGTCTTCTAGTCCGCATAGCACCACTGCGCTCGGGAGAGCGCTCCTCCTGGATTTTTCGGTACGAGCAGAGGCACATGACTATCGGTGTTCGACTGCGCGAGGCTCGGCAGCGGCAGGATCTTTCGCTGCACGATATCTCGCAGCGGACCAACATTCCGGCGCACGTGCTCGAGGCGATCGAGCGCGACGACTTCGCAGCCATTCCTGGCGGGCTCTTCGTCCGGGCATATCTCCGCGCGTACTCACGTCAGGTGGGCCTCGAGCCCGAGGCGGCCGTTGCCGAGTACCGCGCCGAACACGAAGAGCAGTCGCAGGATACGAATCTGGAAGAGCTGCGTGCCAGGTACCCGGGAGGCCGCCACTCCGGAGGGGCTTGGCTGCAGTGGGCCATTCTCGTCGCCGCGCTCGCCGGACTGGCGTACGCGGTCCGTTCGACGGACCCGGCGGATCAGCAGGTGCGAGCGCCCGTGCTCGAGCCGCTGAAACCGGTCGCGGCCGATGAGACCCCCGTCCGTGAAGCGCCATCCCTCGCTCGTGCCGCCGTGCCGGCCGAGTCCGATGGACTGCTCAGGCTCGAGGTGCAGCCGGCCGGCCCGTGCTGGGTGTCGGCCAGAAGCGACGGCCGGCTGGCGATCTACCGCCTGATGCAGCCTGGCGAGCTGGCGACGATCGAAGCCCGGCAGGAGATTATGCTGCGGGTCGGCGATGCCGGTGTGTTTGGATATTGGCTGAATGGCGTCGAGGGGAAGCCGCTCGGCGGCCACGGCGAACCCGTCACGATTCAACTCACGGCGGACAACTACGGCGAATATCTGACGGCAGCGCCGACCTCCCCGGTCATGTAGTTGATATCATTCCGCGCGGAATGATCCGGGTCGGTATCCTCGCTGACGATCTCACGGGCGCAGCCGACACGGCCGCGCAGTTCGTCCGCGCGCGATGGTCGACCGCGCTGCAGCTGCACGACATCGCCGGCGATGCGCGCGTCATCGCCGTCACCACCGATTCGCGCGTGCGTGCTCCGGCCGATGCCGCGCGTGCCGCGGCCTCCGGCGCCGCGCGGCTCCGCGCCGCGGGCGTCAATCGCCTCTACAAGAAGATCGACTCCACGCTGCGCGGGCACATACGCGAGGAAGTGGACGCGGTTCTCGGCGCCTGGACTCCCGGCGCGTGCGCGGTCGTCTGCCCTGCATTTCCGGCCGCTGGACGTGCGGTCGTCGATGGCGAGCTCCGCGTGAACGGCGTGCCGGCTGCCGAGACAGCGGCCGGTCGCGATCCCGTGAGCCGCGTGTCCAACAGCTGCATTACGTCCCTGATCGATGCGGCCCATGTGAGGCTTCGATCGTCCGAGCCGCCTTCAGAGTCCGCCGAGCGGATC
This sequence comes from Vicinamibacterales bacterium, assembly GCA_963738315.1. Lineage (GTDB taxonomy): Bacteria > Acidobacteriota > Vicinamibacteria > Vicinamibacterales > JAMQPK01 > JAMQPK01. Next base: position 227,659 of record CAVTVT010000002.1, read on the forward strand.
CGGGGAGCCGGCCCGAGAGCGGTCGTGGACGCCGCGAGCGACGGCGACCTTCGTCAGCTGGCGCGAGCGCTGGCGCTCCTCGGCGAGGACGCGATTGCCGTCGGCTCGGCCGGCCTCGCCCGGCACCTCGCGATCGAGTGGGCGGAGGACCGCCCGTCTCCGCCGGTCATCGTCGTCGTCACCTCGGCCAACGAGAATCTCGCACAGGCAGCTCGCCGTCGTCGAGCGTGCGGGAGGCCGTCTGCATCAGCCGCAGCCGCTGGATCTCGAACGCGAAGGGGCATGGCGTGCCTGGTCCGCACAGGTGCTCGAGCAGTGCGGGTCTGCCGAGTTCGCGCTGTTGCTGGGCGCGCCGGCCGGCACGCAGCGGGGGCTCGACCCCGCGCTCATACCCGGTCGCCTCGCCGGGCTCGTGGGACAGCTCGTCGATCGGAGGCGTGTGGCTGGTATCGTCGCGGCGGGCGGCGACGGCGCGCGCGCGATCATGGATACGCTCGGCGCCGCGGGCTTCGACATCCGCGACGAGGTGATGGCAGGCCTTCCGCTGGGTGTGCTCGCCGGTGGCCGTTCTGCGGGCCTCGCCTTTGCCACCAAGGCCGGAGGGTTCGGCGATGACGGCGCACTGCTGCAGGCGGTGGATGCGATAAGAGTGGGTGTCGGTCGATGACCACCGCCGGCCTCCCGGTGCTCGGGATCACCATCGGCGATGTATCCGGAATCGGACCGGAAATCACCGTCAAGGCGCTGCTGCGCCACCCGGATCTGCGGCGCGCGTGTCAGCCGATCGCCATCGGGGATCCGGAGGTGCTCGCGCGCGCCGCCGCGCTCGTGGGCGAGGATCCGCGGGCCGTCAGGGGAATAGACCGCCCGTCAGCCGCCCTGAATCAAGACCACACGATCGACGTGATTCGGGAGGGAGGGCCGCTGGCCGGCATTCCGGCGGGCGTGCTGAGCGCCGAGGCGGGCGACGCGGCAGTGCGCTACGTGAAGCGGGCCTGCGCGCTGGCGCGTGCCGGGGAGATCGACGGCATCGTGACCGCGCCGCTCAACAAGGAGGCGATGCACCTGGCCGGTCATCCCTGGCCGGGACACACGGAGCTGCTCGCGCAGGAGTTCGGGGCCACCCGCTACAACCTGGTGCTCTCGGCCCGGAGTCTGCACGTGTTCCACCTCTCCACGCACGTGTCCCTCCGCCAGGCGATTGCCGCGATCACGCGGGAGCGTGTGCTCGCCATCATCGAGCTGGCGGAGCGCTTCGCGCGTGCGACGGGGCAGGAGCCGCGCACGATCGCCGTCGCGGGACTGAACCCGCACGCGGGAGAGCACGGGCTGTTCGGGACGGAGGAACGCGACACGATTGCGCCGGCGATCGAAGAGGCGCGCGCCCGCGGCGCGGACGTGGCCGGACCGTTCGCTGCCGACGCGCTCTTTGCAGCGGCCGTGCGCGGGAAATATCACTTCGTCGTGGTGTGCTATCACGACCAGGGGCACGCGCCTTTCAAAGCGGTGTACGGCGATGCCGGCGTGAACATCACGGTGGGGCTTCCGGTCGTGCGCGTATCGGTCGATCACGGCACCGCGTTCGACATCGCGGGGCGAGGCCTCGCGCGGGAGGCCAGCCTGGTGCTGGCGATCCGGCGGGCGGCCGAACTGGCGTTCCGGTGGCGGCACCTGGCGCCGTAATCGCCGGCGCGCCTTCAGGGTTCCGCGCCGTGGTTGTTGCGGCGATGCTCGGCCGGCCCGTGCGGCTGCGCCAGATTGCGCGCCGTATTGATCAGCGACACGTGCGAGAACGCCTGAGGAAAGTTGCCGAGCAGCCGGCGGTCGCGCGGGTCGTATTCCTCGGAGAGCAGGCCGACGTGATTGCGCAGCGACAGCAGACGCTCGAAGAGCCGCTCCGCCTCGTCGCGCCGTCCCTGGAGAGCGTAGTTGTCGGCGAGCCAGAAGCTGCACGGCAGAAAGACGCCCTCGCCAGGCGGCAGGCCGTCCACGCTCTCGTGTTCCCGCGCCGTGCGATACCGGCGGACGAGGCCGCTCGCCATCAGGCTCCGCTCGACCGCTGACACGGTGCCGAGCACGCGAGGGTCGGTCGCCGGCAGGAAGCCGACGAGCGGCAGCATGAGCAGGCTCGCATCCACTTCCGGGGCCCCGTCGTACTGCGTGAAGGTGTTCGTCGCCCGGTCGAAGCCGCGCTGGCACACGTCCTCGTGAATTTCGGCGCGCAGCCGCCGCCACGCCTCGACCGGGCCGGTGCGACCGAAGCGCTCGACCGCCTTCACGGCGCGATCCACCGCCACCCAGGCCATGACCTTCGAGTGAGTGAAGTCGCGGCGGGGGCCGCGCACCTCCCAGATCCCCTCGTCCGGCTCCTTCCAGATCCCGGCGAGGTAATCGACGAGCAGTTTCTGGAGATCCCAGAGCTCGGGATCGCGCTCCACCCCCGAGCGTCTCGCGAGGTGCATGACGTCCATGAGCTCTCCGAAGATGTCGAGCTGGCGCTGCTGCACCGCTGCGTTGCCGATGCGCACGGGCCGGGATCCTTCATAGCCCGGCAGCGATTCGACGATCTGCTCGGGAAGGCGCCGCTCGCCGAACGGACCGTACAGGATCTGCAGCGACGCCGGATCGCCGGCAACCGTGCGCAGCAGCCAGCGGCGCCACGCCGCGGCTTCTTCGGTGTAGCCGCCGACCATGAGCGCATAGAGGGAAAAGGTGGCGTCGCGGATCCAGCAGTAGCGGTAATCCCAGTTCCGCACGCCGCCTATCCGCTCGGGCAGCGATGTCGTGGCCGCCGCGACCATGCCGCCGGTGGGTGCGAACGTGAGGCTCTTGAGGGTGATGAGCGACCGCAAGACCGCCTCGCGCCACGGACCCTGGTAGGAGCATCGCGCCGCCCACTCCTCCCACCAGTGGCGCGTGGCTTCCGTGACGGATACGGCGTCGAGCGGTTTGGGCAGCGCTTCGTGCGAGGGGTACCAGGCGAGCGTGAACGGCAGGCATTGCCCTTCCTCGACCGTGAAGCTCGCGCGCGTGGTCAGGTTCTCGCCATGCACCTCGACGGGCGACCAGAGGGCGAGCGCATCCGGTCCGCCCACCGCGCGCAGCACGCCGCCTTCGGATTGCACCCAGGGCACGATCGCGCCGTAGTCGAACCGGATGACGAGCTCCAGCTGCATGGCCACACGGCCCCGTACGCCATACACCGTTACGAACCACGTCAGGGATCCGCTCCCGGACGGGCATGCAGTCCACGACGCGCACGATCCCGGAGGCGGTCTCGAACTCGGTCTCGAGCACGAGCGAATTCCCGACGTAGCGCTGGCGGGTCTCGACGATCTCTCCGCCGGGTCTCAGGAGCCAGCGGCCGTGCCGCGAATCTCCGAGCAGGGCCGCGAAGCAGGCTCCGGAATGGAACCAGGGCAGGCACAGCCAGTCGATGGATCCGTCCTTGCCGACGAGCGCCGCGGTCTGCGTATCGCCGATGAGCGCGTAATCTTCTATCTTGAGGGCCATCTCCAGTTATTCTTTATACATGGATATCGTGTGGGGTCACCCGATATCCGTCGCTGCCGTGTGGCTGCTGGCGGGCATCGCGGGCCTGGTGGCGGCGGTGATGATCGCCGTCGGGATGATCGAGGAACTGCCTCAGATCATCCGGGGTGCGTGGAATCGGATGGCGAGACGCCGCCGCGTGTAGCGGCGAAGCAGGGACGGACAAGGATTCTTCAGGCGGACGTGATGCTCGCTCTGCCGCCCGCGAGGCCGGCCTCGCCCGAATGCACGAGTGCGAATCGGGTGCTCAGCGGGCCCAGGATCTCGTAGATGGCGACCGACGCGAGGATGACGGTGGAGACCGTCGGCGCGTACTCCGTGAATCTGACGTTGATCGTCAGCGTCAGCCCGAGGGCGAGGCCGGCCTGTGCGAACAGCGCGAAGCCCAGGAAGCGCCGCACGGCCGGCGCGAGGCCGAGCCAGCGCGACGCCGCGCTGGCGCCGAGAAACTTGCCGGATGCGCGGCCGACCAGATACATCAACCCGAGGCTGCCGATGGACGGAATGAGGCCGAGGTCGAGCTCGGCGCCGGCCAGCACGAAGAAGATCGCGTAGAACGGCGGGTCGGTCCCCGACAGGGTGTCGAAGAGTCTGCGGCTCCGCGCTGACAGGTTGACCATCGTGGCGCCGACCGCCAGGCTGGCGACGAGCCCGGAGAGCTGCAGCAGCCGCGCCGCTCCCACGCACAGCAGGATCGATCCCGCCAGCAGTATCAGCATCTCCCCGCTCTCGACCACCTGCGACGACCAGCCGGCCAGCATCAGGCCGATGAGGTACCCGAGCGCGGCCGAGCCGACCAGCTGCCACAGCAGCAGGAAGGACGACTGATAAAGGTTCGCCAGGACGCTCCCCTCGCCGCCCACCCCGGCGCCGAGCTCGATGGCCGCCGCAATGATGCTGTACACGGTGATGCAGAGCAGGTTGTTGATGGCGATCACGCCGAGGAGATTCTCGGTGAGCGGGCCCGCGCTGCCGCACTCCCGGACGACCATGAGCGTGGAGGCGGGAGCCGTCGCGATCGCCACCGCTCCGAGCAGGAGCGCGACCTGCCAGGGCTCGCCGAGCCAGAGCGCGCCTGCCGCGACGATGACCGCCGCCAGCGCCGACTCGATGAGCGTCACGAGCAGGATTTGTCTGCCCATCCGGCGAAACAGCGAGAACTCGAACACCGATCCCACCGAGAAGAGAATCAGCCCGAGCGCGACCTCGCTGAGCACGCCGATGGCGATGAGGTTCTCCTGGCTCAGCCAGCCGAGCGCCGAGGGACCGAGTGCCACGCCCGCCAGGAGGTAGCCGGTGACCTCTGGAATACGGAGCATCTTGACGAGGTGCCCGGCGAGCAGCGCCAGGAGCAGGATCAAGCCGAGAGAGGTGAGCTCGTCCATCTGGCGATCTACGAGAGAAGCACACCCCAGCGGCGGCCGCTCCGCCACAACTCCAGATACACGGGAGCGGCGGGTGTCCGCCCGAGCAGCCGCTCAATCTCGCGCGGCCCGTGCGGCTCCACGCCATCGATTCTGAGCAGGCGATCGCCGGCGCGCACGCCCGCACCTGCGGCCGCGCTTCCCTCGACGACGCTCTCGATGTCCACCCCAGCGGAGAGCGGCTCCCAGATCAGCCCGGTGCCCGAGTCCGCCTCCCGTGCCGCACTCGGCGGCCCGGGCGAGCTGCCGAGCGCGATCTCGAGGTCCTTGCCGAACCGGCGGATGCCGAGCGCCGCTCTGGCGCCGCTCGCGAGCGGAGCGAGATCCTCTACGAGTCGGACCGCATTTCCGCCGAGGCTCTGGATGACGTCTCCTGGCCGAAGGTCGACGCAATCCGCGGGGTAGCCGTCCCAGATTTCCCGGACGACCACGCCTCCGGTCGCCTTCATCTGCTGCGCTTCCTGCGGAGCGAGCGCGCTGACGCGCATGCCGACGGCGCCGAGGAGCCGCTGGTCCATCGCGGCCGCACGGCGCAGCATCGCTTCGACCTCGCCGTGAGGGATCGCCGCGAGCTGTGTGCCGCAGGGCAGGACGATCGCGAGCAGGTTGCCGTCGAGGTCGAACAGGCCGCCGCCGGCGGACCCGGCGGCGAGCGGCACCGACAGCAGCAGGGCCTCGAGCGTCGAGCCACCGCATGTCACCGTAGTCGTTCCCGAGAGCGTCGCCTGCGCGAAGGCCCGGCTCTCGGCGGTGCGCCAGACGAGGACGACCCAGTCTCCGGCGGCCGGACCGGCGGGCGCCGGCGTCACTGGCGGAACCTCGTCGCCGGCGGCAAGGTCGAGGCTGACGAGCGGAAGCTCGGGACCTGACACGGCCACGCGCGCCGCGACATGTCGAGACCCCATCGCGGAGGCGGCGACTGCCGCCGGCGCCGGACCCGGAGCTGCCGGCGCGATCGCGACGCCGCGCGCCCAGGCTGTCGCCGTGGCGCGGCGCTCCGGAAGGTGCAGCAGGGACGGGGTGACCTGGTCGGCCACCGCGGCGAAGTACGCGGCGGTGTTCTCGAGCGCCCGCCGCTGCGACAGCCGCGCGAGCCGCACCAGGTCGGCTTCCGACGGCGCCGACGTCACGGTGGGCGCGCTCGGAGCCGGCCGCAGCAGCGCGCCGAGCACGAGAATGGCCGCCGCCGCCGCCGCGAGCAGCGCGACGTACTTCGGATTGCGCTCCGCGGTCGTCACGGCGTCAGCATACCGCAGCCGACCGACGCTTCCCTCGACCCCTCATCGCCTTTCGCGTCCGGAGGGTTCACGCCATGGGTCGGCAAAGTACCTCGATCCTCCGGCAGGGCCCGCCGGAGTATTGTTCTCCTGGACAGGCTGACATGCGGCGCCGGGGAAGACGCATCGCGCTCGGGCTCGCGGTGGTTGTCGCGTACGTGGCGGCGGCGAAGCTCGGCTTCCGCCTCGCGCTGGTCGCCGAGCAGGTCACCACCATCTGGGCACCCACGGGCATCGGCGAGGCTGCACTGATCCTCTGGGGGCTCGCGCTCTGGCCTGCCGTCTGGGCCGGCGCCTTCATCGCCAACATTACGACGCACGTCCCCCTCTGGGCGGCGGCGGGCATCGCGACCGGCAACGCGCTCGAATCGGCGGCCGCCGCCTGGGTGCTCCGCGGCCTCGCCGGGTTCGACCCGGCGTTCAGGCGCGTCCGCGACGGCCTGGTGTTCATCGGCATCGGCGTGGCCGGTGCCACCGTGCCGAGCGCGACGATTGGTGTGTCGATGCTGTGTGCGGCTGGCCTGCAGCCGTGGGCACGGTTCTCGGATCTCTGGGCCGACTGGTGGCTTGGCGATGCGATTGGTGCGCTGGTGGTCGCGCCCGTGCTGCTCACGACCCTCAGGCCGACGGCGGCGCGCGTTCGCGGCCGGGTGGGCGAGACAGCCTTGTGGGTCGCGCTCGCGATGGCGATCACCGCCGTGGTGTTCGGGCGGGGCGGCGCCGCCGCCGGGCGGCTGCCGCTCGCGTTCGTGGTCTTTCCGTTTGTCATCGTCGCCGCGGTCCGGCTGGGACAGCCGTCGACGTCGCTGGTGATTCTGGCGACGGCTGTCGTGACGGTTGCCGAGACGGTGCGTGGGCACGGACCGTTCGTGAGCAGCTCGCTTCGCGAGCGTCTCGTGCTCGCACAGGCCTTCATGGGCGTGCTGGCCGGGTGCGGCGTCACGCTTGCCGCGGCGATCGCCGAGCGGCAGCTGTTCGAGCGCCGCCGCTCGGCTGCCTACCAGGTGGGCGAGGTTCTGGCTGCGGCGTCGAGCCTGCAGTCGGCCGCACCGGAGATCCTGCGGACTATCGGTACATGGCTCGACTGGCAGGTCGGCGGCTTCTGGCTGCTCGATCGCGGCGCCGACCGGCTGCGCTGCGTGGCGTCGTGGTCGCCGGAGTCCGGTCTGGCGCCGCGGTTCCGGGCCGCCACCGAGTCGGCGCGCTTTCCGAGCGGGGTGGGCCTCCCGGGCCGCGTCTGGGCGACCCGCCGCCCGGTCTGGATTCAGGATGTCCTGGACGACTCCAACTTCCCGCGGGCGGCCATCGCGGGCCGGGAAGGGCTGCACGGCGCATTCGGCTTTCCCGTCCGCCTCGGCGAGGACGTGGTCGGCGTGGTCGAGTTCTTCAATCGATCCGTCGCCGCGCCCGATCCGGATCTCCTCTCGATGATGGCGGCGGTGGGCAGCGAGATCGGGCAGTTCATCGGCCGCAAGCGGATCGAAGCGCGCATGGCCGAAGAGCAGCATCGCACACGGGCCATTCTCGAGACGGCGCTGGACGCGATCGTCAGCATGGACGACCGGGGCCGGATCATCGAGTTCAACCCCGCCGCCGAGCGCACGTTCGGCGTGCCGCGCGCCGACGCGATCGGACGCGATCTCGCGGCCCTCGTCATCCCCGCGCGATTCCGCGACGACCACCGTGCCGGGCTGCGCGCCTATCTGTCGACCGGGCGGGGCCCGTTCATGGATCGCCGCATCGAGACGACCGCGCTGCGCGCCGACGGCCGCGAGTTCCCCGTCGAGCTGTCAATCACGCGCGTCTCGGCCGACCCGCCGATCTTCACCGGCTTCGTGCGCGATGTCACCGAGCGGGCCGAGGCCGAGCGGGAGCGGCGCCGGCTGCTCGAGCGCGAGCTCGATGCACGGGGCGAGGCGGAGGCCGCGAACCGCGCGAAGGATGAGTTTCTCGCGACGCTCTCGCACGAGCTGCGCACCCCGCTGAACGCCATCGTCGGCTGGACGCGCATGCTGCTCGATGGCGCGGTGGACGAGGCGACCGAGCGCCGCGCGCTCCAGATCATCGAGCGCAACGCGCAGACGCAGGTGCAGCTCGTGGCCGACATCCTCGACGTGTCGCGGATCATCACCGGCAAGCTCGCGCTCGACATGCAGCCGGTGGACCTCGCCATGATCATCGGCACCGTGATCGACGGCGCGCGACCAGCCGCCGAGGCGAAGCAGATCCAGATTCGATCGAGCATCGCGCCGTCGGTCCGGTTCACCACCGGCGACCCGCCGCGCATTCAGCAGATCGTCTGGAACCTGATCTCGAACGCCATGAAGTTCACGCACCAGGGCGGATGGATCGACGTGGAGCTGTCGGAGGGCGCGGCCGGCCGCATCCGCATCCGGGTGGCCGACAGCGGCGTCGGCATTGCGCCGGAGTTCATCGGCCGCGTGTTCAATCGGTTCAGCCAGGCCGACAGCTCCAGCACGCGACAGCACGGCGGGCTCGGGCTCGGCCTCGCGATCGTCCGCCATCTGGTCGAGCTGCACGGCGGCAGCGTCCATGCCGCCAGCGACGGTGCGGGCACGGGCGCGACCTTCGTCGTCGAGCTGCCGAAGGTGATCCAGGCCGGCTTCCCGCACGCGCCGGCGGACGCCGATGCGGCCGGCACGACCGGTCCGGCGTGAAATAATGGTGGGAACGACCATGACGACAACCACGACCATGACATCGGTGAACCCCGCCACAGGAGAGACGATCCGCAGCTACGACGAGATGGGCCCCGAACAGGTGTCGGCGGCCATCGCGGAGGCCCACGAGGCGTGGCAGGCCTGGCGCACGGTCCGTTTCTCCGACCGCGCGCGGGTGATGAAGAAGACCGCCGCCATCCTGCGGGAGCGCAGGCACGATCTGGCGACGTTGATGGCGACCGAGATGGGCAAGCCGATCAAGCAGGGGGTGGCCGAGGCGGAGAAGAGCGCGCTCGGGTGCGACTACTACGCCGACGCGGCCGAGTCGCATCTCGCGCCGGACGTGATCAAGACGGAGAACACGAAATCGTACGTGGCCTTCGAGCCGCTCGGCGTGGTGCTCGCGGTGATGCCGTGGAACTTCCCGCTGTGGCAGGTGTATCGATTCGCGGCGCCCGCCCTGATGGCCGGCAACGTCGGCGTGCTGAAGCATGCCTCGAACGTGCCGGGCTGCGCCCTGGCCATCGAGGCGATCTTCGCGGAGGCCGGTCTGCCGCGCGGCGTCTTCCGGACCCTCCTCATCGGCAGCCGGCAGGTGCGCGCGGTGATCGAGCACCCGTTCGTGCGCGCCGTCACCCTCACGGGCAGCACGCCCGCAGGCAAGGCCGTCGCCGCCCAGGCGGGGGCCGTCCTCAAGAAGACGGTGCTCGAGCTCGGCGGATCGGACCCGTACATCGTGCTCGAGGATGCGGACCTCGATCACGCGGTGAACACGTGCGCCGCCTCGCGTCTGATCAACTCGGGGCAGAGCTGCGTCAACGCCAAGCGCTTCATCGTGGTGCAGCCGGTGCTCGCCGAGTTCACCCGCCGCTTCGTCGCGGCGATGCACGCCAGGAAGATGGGCGATCCGCTGGACGCCGGCACCGATATCGGCCCGCAGGCCCGGCCCGATCTGCGGGACGATCTGCACCGGCAGGTGCGCGCCTCGGTGGACAAGGGCGCCGCACTGCTGATGGGGGGCGAAATCCCGCCGGGCCCCGGCGCCTTCTACCCGCCGACCGTTCTGGCGGACGTCCGCCCCGGCATGCCGGCGTACGACGAGGAGCTGTTCGGCCCGGTCGCGGCGATCATCGCCGCCCGCGATGAAGAGGACGCCATTCGAATCGCGAACGACAGCGTGTTCGGCCTCGGCGCCGCGGTGTTCACGAAGGACGCCGAGCGGGGCGAGCGCATCGCGCGAAGGCTGGACGCCGGCTGCACGTTCGTGAATGCCCTCGTCGCATCGGACCCGAGGCTGCCGTTCGGCGGCATCAAGGAATCGGGCTACGGCCGGGAGCTGAGCACCTACGGCATCAAGGAGTTCGTGAACGTGAAGACGGTCGTCGTCCGGTGAACCGCCGGCAGCGGCCGGGGCGGTCCGCGCCCGGTTACCGCTTCTTCAACTGCGCTCCGTCGAACGTGGTGACCTGCGCCTGCATCAGGCCGCCCTGCGTGATGTAGGCGTCCGCTCCCCGGTAGGGCTCGGCGAGAAACGGGGCCGTGGCGCGCCACTGTACGGTCACCGTGTTGCCGACGATGACGCTCTGCTCCGATTCGAAGCGCATCCCGCAAAGTCCGCCTTCGCGTGCCGGCTTCACGAACCCGGCGAACAGATTCCCGACCTCCTGCCGTCCCTTGACCACCTGCCCGCCCGGAAAGAAGACCTGAATACCGTCCGGATACTGCGCCATCAGGCGGTTCCAGTCGCACTTGTTGAGCGCGTCCATGTGCTCGTCCACCACCGCCCTGGGCGATGGCTGCCGTTTGAGCGCCGGCAGGGCGCCACCCCCGGACTGCGCCAGAGCCGGCACGATCCACACGACAGCCGCACACACGATTGCGGTTGCTCTCCTCATCGCTCGCTGCCTCCCTGCGCCTCTCCCACGGCGGCGCCCGTGATCGCCCGCCACACGCGCTCGGGCGTCAGGGGCAGCTCGCGAATGATGACTCCGGCGGCCTGGTTCACCGCGGCGCCGATTGCCGCCGCCACGCCGAGGATGCCGCCTTCACCCGCGCCCTTGGCGCCGTACGGCCCGGGACCGTCGCCATTCTCCACCAGAATCGACGTCGTTTCACGGGCGACATCCTGCGTGGTGGGAATCCGGTAATCGATGGCGCCGAGGTTCGCGATCCGGCCGTGCTCGTCGAGAACGAGATGCTCCATGAGCGAATGGCCGACGCCCATCACCGCCGCGCCTTCGTCCTGCGCCTCGACCTGACGCGGGTTCAGTGCCTTGCCGACGTCGCTTGCCAGCACCAGCCGGACGATCTCCACGGCGCCGGTGTCGAAGTCGACCGACACTTCGGCGGCCGAGCACATGAGCTCCCAGAAGGCGGGTTTCCCGCCGAGCGGGTGATCGGGCACGTGTGGCGCGCCGATCTCCTCGCCGAAGCCCATCATTTCTCCGCGCGCGGGACCGAAGTGCCGCCTGAGCACATCCGCGAACGTCCACTCGCGGCTCCCGGCGGTCACCCGCCCGCCGGCGATCGCCAGCTGGGCCTCCGGCACGTCGAAGGCCGCCGCCGCCGCCCGTTTGAGCTTCGACTTCAGGTCATCGCATGCGAGCCGCACGGCGTTGCCCATGAACACGGTCGAGCGGCTGGCGGAGGTCGACGAGTCGAACGGCACGACGGCGGTATCGCCCATCACGATGGCCACGGCCTCCTGCGGCACACCCAGCTCGGACGCGGCAATCTGGGCCAGCACGGTCCTGGCGCCCTGCCCCATGTCCGAGGTGCCCGACAACACGGAGAGGGATCCGTCGTGGTGCAGCCGGATCAGCGCCATGGAGGCAGACGCGGTCGACGAGCTCTTCAGACCGAGCGAGATTCCGCGCCCGCGGCCCGGAGCGAGCGGTTCTCCCCAGCCGATGGCGGCCGCGGCGCGCGAGAGCGCCTGCTCCCAATCGCCATCCGCCGGGGTGTCGTTCGGAATGAACGCCTCTCCGTGCTTGGGCAGGTTGCGCCGGCGAATCTCCACGGGATCCAGCCCCAGCCGCGAGGCGGCCTCGTTGAGCTGCGATTCGACGGCCCATGATGCCTGCGGCGTGCCGAAACCGCGGAACGCCGTGCTCGGGGTCGTGTGCGACAGCACCGCGCGCGCGGCGATGCGGGCGTGCGGCGTCCTGTACGGCCCGCAGGCGGCGTAGCTCGCCTTGCTCACCACGCGCGCCCCGATATCGACGTATGCCCCAAGCAGGAAATCGGCCGCGAGATCCTGGAACACGATGCGCCCGTCGCGCGAAAGACCCGTACGCGCATGGATGCGCGCCGAGGCGCGCCTGGCCTGCTGAAACGTCTCTTCGAGCGTCAGCACCAGCCTCACCGGCCTGCCGAGGCGCAGCGCCAGACAGGCCAGGAGCGGCTCGAACTTCGGCCAGCCCTTGCCGCCGAACCCGCCTCCGGGATCCGGCGCGACGATGCGCACGCGCGAGATCGGCCAGGCGAGTGCGGCCGCCACGACGCGCTGCAGCACGAACGGATGCTGCGTGGCGCTCCAGACGGTCACGCCGTTGGCGTCGGGTGCGGCGATGAACGCGTGCGGCTCGATCGCGAAGTGCGTCACCATCGGGAAGCGATACTCGTTCTCGACGATGCAGTGGGCGCTGCAGCTCGAGACGTCGCCCCAGCCGAACTGCCACGCCTCGAAGATATTGGAATGCCCGTGCGGGTCGTGCGGGCGGAGTGCCGGGTCCTGGACGAGCGGCGCTGCCGGGTCCAGCGCATCCTCTATGGTGAGCACCGGCGTCAGTTCCTCGAATTGCACGCGAACGAGCGAGGCGCCGAGCTCGGCGGCGTCTTCGGTCCGCGCCGCCACCGCTGCCACCGGCTCGCCGGAGAACTTCGTCTCGTCCACGGCGAGCAGGGGGCGGTCCGCCACCGACGGGCCGTAGCGCGGCATCGGCTGCGGCAAATCGCTCGCCGTGAAGACCGCCTGCACCCCGTCCACTTCGAGGGCTGCGGACGGCTCGATCGCGATGAGGCGGCCGCGGGCGACGGGCAGTTGAACGAGCTTCACGTGAAGCGCCTGCTCGATCGGGAGATCGGCGATGTACTGCTGCTCTCCGGTGACGCGCGCGCGCCCGCCGAGCCGCTCGATCGATTGGCCGATGCTGCCGCCCGAGGCCGTCACGGGTTGCTCCGGGCCGCGGCGGCGACCGCCGCGAAGATGCGGCTGTAGCCGCCGCAGCGGCAGAGATTTCCGGCAAGTCCCTCCTGGATGTCGGCGAGTGTCGGCCGCGGATGTGTCGCGAGCAGATACTTGGCGGCCATGATCATGCCGGGGATGCAGAACCCGCACTGCACCGCGCCGCTCTCCAGGAAGCTCTGCTGCAGCGCATCGAGCCGCCCGTGCGGCGCGAGTCCTTCGATCGTGATGATTTCGGCATCCTGGGCCTCGGGCGCGAGCATCAGGCACGCGCAGACCGCCCGGCCGTTCACGAGCACCGTACACGCCCCGCACTCCCCCTCGGCGCAGCACTCTTTCGATCCGGTAAGCCGAAGCTCGTTGCGCAGCAGGTCGAGCACGGTGTGGTGCGGCTCCACCCGGAGAGCGTGGCGCGTGCCGTTGACGCGCACGACGATGGCGACTGTGCGGTCGGTCATGTCGGGTCAGCCGTCACAATGTCGTGATGGGCCGGCTCTGGACGATCAGCAGTGCAGCGCCATCGAAGCACCACTCCACGTCCTGGGGTGCGCCGAAGTGGCGCTCGAGCCGGAGGCCCATGCGCCAGAGCTCTTCGAGCTCGCGCCCGCTGAGCACGCGCGTGCCCGCGCGCTCCTGGGGCACGAACAGATCGCGCAGCGCGCCGCTGTCGCGGCTCAGTTTGTAATGGTCCGGCGTGACCAGGCCCGAGACCAGCTGTTCACCCAGGCCGGTGACCGCCTCGACGATGGCCGTGTCGAAGTGCTTCTGGATGGGGTCCACGGTGAACAGCACGCCGCTCTTGTCGGCGCGGACCATCTGCTGCACGACCACCGCAATGCGCGTGTCGGCGAGGCTGCCCTTCTGCGCGCGATAGAAGAGCGCGCGCGGCGAGAAGAACGAGGCCCAGCAGTCGCGCACCCGGGCGAGCAGGTCTGCCTCCGCGACGTTGAGAAAACTCTCCTGCTGCCCGGCGAAGCTCGCGGCGGCGCCGTCTTCGGCGATCGCGCTGGACCGCACGGCCACCAGGAGGGGGGCGGCCGCCGCAGCATCCGCCCGGCCGCCCGCGCCCGCTGCCTCGCGGGCAGGCGCCGGCTCGCCGTTCAGTGCGGCGTAGGCTTCGCGGATCAGACTGCCGAGTCCGGGCGGGATGGGGGCCGACGCGATTGCGTCGACAATCGCGCGCGATGCATCGCCGAGCGAGCGGGAGTCGTCCGCGTTCAGGCCGCGCGTCACGCGCTCGAGCACCGCCTCGAGTCCGGCCGAAGAGGAGAAGGCCTGGAACGCCGGGGCGCAGACGACGAAGCCGGCGGGAACCGGCAGACCGGCGCCGGCCATGCGCGCCAGCGAGGCGCCCTTGCCGCCGGCGATCGCGATCGCATCGGGGGGCAGATTGTCGAACCGAATCACCATGTTATGCTCGCGCCCGGGCCGTGAAGCCGTTCCAGTATCTCAGTCCCCGCAGCCTGTCGGATCTTTATTCTCTGCTGGCCGAGCACGGCAGTCGGGCGCGTCTGCTCGCCGGCGGCACCGATCTCATCGTACGCCTCCGGCACGGGCAGTGGGCGCCCGACGTCGTCATCGATCTCAAGCGGGTCGCCGATCTGCGGCACGACATCACGAGCACGCCGGAGGCGATTCGCGTCGGTGCGCTCGCGACCATGATGGATCTGAGCGAGGATCGCCGGATCCGCGACCACCTTCCGGCGCTCGCGGCGGCGGCGCGCGTGGTCGGTTCGGTGCAGATTCGCAACCGGGCGACGCTCGCCGGCAATATCGCCAACGCCTCGCCGGCGGCCGATACTGCGCCCGCGCTCCTGGCCTATGGCGCGGTCGTCAATCTCGTCAGCGCTCGAGGCGCGCGGCCGGTGCCGATCGACCGCTTCTTTCTCGGTCCCGGTCAAACGGTGCGCGAGCCGGGGGAGCTGATCGCGTCGATCGATCTGGCGCCGGCGCGCGAGCGGCGTGGTGCGGCGTTCGTCCGCATCACGCGGCGGCGGGGTGTCGACCTGGCGACGATCAGCGTCTGCTGTGTCGTGGCGGCGTCGGGCGAGACGAGGCTGGCCTTCGGCGCCGCCGGCCCGCGTCCGATGCTGGCGGTGGACGCGACGGGCGTGCTGGCGGGCGCCGAGGCCGGCGGCGCGGAGCAGGAGGCCGCGCTGAAGTCGCTGCTGACGCAGGCGGCGCCGAGGAGCGATCTGCGCGGGAGCCGGGCGTATCGGGAGGCGATGCTCCTCGTTGCCGCGCGGCGGGCGCTGCGTCAGGCGAGGGACGGGGTCTGACCCTCCGGCTTACGAAAGCGTAAGCCGGAGGGTCAGACCCCGTCCCCAGCCCTAGAGCACCTCCACCACGCCCTCCGCGCCGTTCACGCGGATCCGCTGCCCGGTTTTCAGCTGCGCGGTCGCGACGCCCGTGCCCACCACCGCCGGAATCCCGAACTCGCGCGATACCACCGCCGGGTGCGACAGCGCGCCCCCGGCGTCGGTCACCAGCCCGCCGATCTTCGTGAACAGCACCACCCACGCGGGGTTCGTCATCCGGCACACCAGGATCTCGCCCTTCTGCACCTGATCGAACTGCTCCGGCGATTTCACGATGCGCACCGGCCCCTCCACCACGCCCGCCGACGCGCCCAGCCCCTTGATCGGCCCGGCGAGCTCCTTCCTCTCCTTCTGGCGGAAGTACACGTCGGGCCAGCCCCAGAGGCCCTGCTTGTACGGCTCCTGATAGAGGGACCAGTGGGTGATCGTGCCGGCCCAGAGGCGCGGAGTGGCATTGAACGCCGCCTCGCGCTCGCGCCGCCGCTCGCCGATGATGGCCGCCGAATCGAACGCGGAGTGATTCGCGCTCAGCACCCGCAGCTCGTGATACTTCAGGAACAGCACGTCGTCGGGCTGCTGGAACACGCCGAGCTCGACGAGCCTGCGCCCGATCGCCATGAAGACCAGCCGCACCCGCGCGTAGGTGCCCTGATCCATGTAGAAGTGATGATCCGGCGTGAGCGGCGTCATCTTCAGCGCCAGATCGAGCGCCGTCTTCAGCTTCTGGCGATCCGGCTCCGGCCGATCCTTCGGGAACAGACGCCACATCTCGGCAATGGCCTTGTCGCGGTTCTCGTGCAGCTCGCGGACGTCCTTGGGGTAGTCGTAGTCGGTGAGCAGATACCCGCGGAGCGCCTCGACGATCGGCGTCGGGTCCTCGCGCCACGTCGTCGACGTGTACTCGTGCGTGTACATCGACTTGTTCCCGTACTCGTTCTTGTACTCGTCGATCTGCCGCAGGAGCGCCCGGCCGGTCTCGGACGAGGAGAGCGCCGCCAGCACCCCGCCGGCGTTCTCGTGCTGCGTGAAGGCGGCGCCGAGCGCCGGATCGCCTTTGAGCGTCTCCTTCAACTTCCACAGATCACGTACCGAGTCCCAGTTGCGGTCCTCGTCCGAGGTCAGGATGTTGCCGATGAGCCCGGCATGCTGCTCGCCGATCATCTCCTTGAACAGCGACTCGAACGTGATGGACGTCTGGAACTGGGCGAGATTCAGGATCCAATGCAGCCGGAAGTGCCGCTCCTGGATATCGAGCGCCTCCTCGACGAGCACCATCAGCTCCGGGAGCGACGCCGTGTCCATGGGGAACGTATCGAGGTACGCGAAGTTGCGGCGGATTTCCGGGAGGTAGCGCTCCTTCCACCAGCCGAGGAACCGGTCCGCGTACACCGGCATCACCATCGCGAAATAGGGCGCCAGCTCCGCCTCTTCCTTCGGATCGCGCGGCACGACGGCGCTCATGACGTATCCGTTCACCTTCTTGGCCACCCAGTCCCTGCCGAACGGGACGCCAAACCGGCGGAACATGTAGGCGCACGTCAGCCACCAGCCGCCCACGTCGAACCACATCGGCGAGATCGGATTGGGGCAATGGAGGTCGTCCTGGAAGAAGTGGAGCTGCTTTTCCTCTTCATCGCTCCAGCTGATGGGCGTGGACGCGTCTCCGAAGAACTGGTCGATCACGGCGTTTCGATCGGTCATGACCCGTGTCCTTTCTCTCGTGCGAGATCCGCGCGGAGGCCTTCGAGGCGGTCCCGCGCCCGCTCGGCCAACGGCCGGGCGAGCTCGCGTGCCCGGGGAACCTGGATCCGGTCGTACGTGTACGTGAACTTCGCCTCGACGTCCTCGGCGGTACGTGCCCCCGACCGGATCATGTCGAGGAACAAATCCACGTTCGTCTCGAGAAAGCTCAAGCTGTCGGCCGCCTGCACGAGATCGGCCTCCGGCGAGCCGCCGGTCTCGTGCAGGAGGATCAGCGCCTCCACGTCACAGACGAGCCGTTCGTCGGCCGACTGCGCGCGGAGCCACTGGCCGACGATGCGGCTGCTGCGCTCGGAATGCGCGCGATAATACGCCTCGTCGGCGAGGCCGGCCCGCGGGACTGCGTCGGGGCCCGGAAACGCCCGCTCCATGTCGTGCGTGAGCGCGGCCAGCCGCACCGCCGCGCGGGAGCCGGGCGCGAGCTCGTCGAGCCAGGCGAGCGATCGCAGCAGATGGCGGCTGTTATAGGGGTAGCGCTCGACGACCCAGCGGCCCGCCGCTTCGATGAGATCCGGTGGCTCGACCACGTTTGCTAAGTTTGTACTAGGAGGCAGTCCGACTCATAGCACAGGCTGTCGGTGACTCGAATCACCTCGCGAGACAGGAGGCTTCATCCCACTATGCCGCTCATGGAACCCGGCAGGAAAGCGCCCGCATTCAGTCTGAAGGACCAGAACGGGACCATCCACCGCCTCTCGGACTACCTGGGGCGCCCGGTCGTCCTATACTTCTACCCCAAGGACGACACGCCCGGCTGCACGAAGGAGGCGTGCGCGTTTCGCGACAACCTGCCGCGTTTCAAGACGCGCAAGGCCACCGTCCTCGGCGTGAGCATCCTCGACGAGGCGAGCAAGGCGCGCTTCGCCGGCAAGCACGACCTCACGTTCCCGCTGCTCGCCGACGCCGATCACGCCGTGGCGGAAAAATACGGCGTCTGGCAGAAGAAGTCGCTCTACGGCCGGTCGTTCATGGGCAACGTGCGCACGACCTATGTGATCGACCGCGATGGGCGGGTCGCCAGGCGGTGGGACAACGTCAAGGTGGGCGGACATGCCGAGGAGGTGCTCGAAGCGGTGGAGGCGCTGGAGGACGCCGGCAGCCGGTAGGGGCAAGGCGGCGCCACGGGAATCCCGATGGAAGGCCGCAATCTCGATACTGTTGCCGTGAGCGGGCCAGCCGGTGTATAGCTTACCCACTCATGAAGCGATCTTTCGGCCTCCTGACGCTCGCGATTGCGTGTTTCGCGCTCGGTGCGGTCCTCCAGCGCATGTACGACATGCGGCGGCTCGGCGGACCCGGAACCGGGGCGGCGCGGGGCCCCGCGCCGGCATCTGCTCCCGCCGAGGCCAGGCCGCCGTCCCCGCCGGCCATCGAGTACGTGCGTGAGCCGCTCTGGGCGTACGGCTTCGAAACAGCTGCGAAGCCCGGCGACAAGGCGAGCCCCCAGGGCGCGCCCAGCCGCAAGCTCCGGCCGAACGAGGATCCGAACGAACAGACGCGGCCCCGGCGCGTGCCTGGCAGCCGCGCGAGCTACTCGCTGGTGGACGTCCGTGACGGACAGAACGTCATCGACTGGTTCCCGCAGGATCATCCGCCGATGCCCGCGATCATCGCGCACGGTCCGGCTGCGCTCGGCAGCACCACGCGCGGCTGCGGGTCGTGTCATCTGCCGAGCGGCAAGGGGCGGCCGGAGAACGCGCCGCCGGCGGGCCTGCCGGTGCCGTACTTCATCCGCCAGATTCAGGATTTCCGCAGCGGACTGCGCCACTCCGCCGACCCGCGCAAGCCGAACACCAACACGATGATCGATCTCGCGAAAGCGATGACCGACACCGAGCTGAGGCAGGCGGCCGAGTACTTCGCCGCGATTCCGTGGACGCCCTGGATCAAGGTGGTGGAAACCGATCTGGTGCCCAAGACGCGGATCTCCGGCAACCTGTACCTGCCGATCGAGAAGGAAAAGACCGAACCGATCCGCGGGCGCATCATCGAGGTGCCTGAGAACGTCGAGCAGGCCGAGACATATCGCAATCCGCGCTCGGGCTTCCTCGCATACGTCCCGGTCGGAAGCATCGAGCAGGGACAGGATCTCGTCACCACGGGAGGCATGCGGGTGGTGGGGAACGAAATCGTGCAGGGCCGGACCACGCCCTGTGTGACCTGCCACGGGCTCGATTTGATGGGCGTCGCCGACGTGCCGCCGATCGCCGGGCGCTCTCCGAGCTACCTCGCCCGACAGATGTGGGATATCCAGCAGGGGACGCGAAACGGCGCAGCGGTGCAGTTGATGAAGATCGCGATCGCGAAGCTCACGCCGGAGGACCTGGTCTCGGTGGCCGCTTACGTCGCCTCGCGCGTGCCGCCCCGGAAGCCGGCTGCCGAGCGCCGCCTGGCGTTCGCCCGGTAGCGGCGGGCCATCGGCCCGCGATGCTCCGGCGGAAGCTGCGGTCGCGAGGCCGCCTGTGGGAAACCTCACGAGAAACGCTGATGAACCTTGGGCCGGTCGATCTGTTCGAGCCGCCCGGGCCGTCCTGGCCCGCGCAGTCAAGAGCACGGTGGGAACCCCACGCCGCAGCCGCCGCCGGAATTGGAAGCTCGGCGGCGACTGTAACATCCAACAGTTGGTTTTACAACCGTTGAAATTACTGCTGCTTCACCTGCATCGTCTCGTCGATCGTCAGCGTGGGCCAGCCGGCCTTGGCAGGATCGGTCGGCGTCGCGGTCGCCGTGAACGACTGCGCACCGTTCGGGGCGACCGCGAACGTATAGCCACGGTCCTCGGCGACGATGGACGGGCCGCCCTCCTGCTGGAGCTCTTCCAGCGTGGCGTACGCTCCGTGCGCCACCACGTACTGCCGCTCGGCCTGGCCGATGACGAGCAGGCCGCTGCGGATGCTGGTGACGTCGATCTGCTCCTGCGGAGGCATGGCGGCCGCGCCGCCGCCCGTCAACGACGATCGATAGTAGAAATAGCCGACGCCAAGAGCGATCAGAAGTCCAACGAGCATGGCCGTGGCGCGCATCTGCCTCCCCGGCGGCCCCGATCGGCGGGCCGCTACCCCTTGACGATGAACCCTTTGTGCTCGAGCAGTTCCCTCAGCCTGTCGCGCTGATCCCCCTGCAGCTCGATGGTGTCTTCCACGACGGACCCGCCCGTCCCGCAGGTGCGCTTCAGCTCCTGGCTCAGCCCTTTCAGGAACTGCGCGTTGCGCGGCAAATCGTACACCACCGTGACGGACTTTCCCGCCCGTCCCTTCTTCTCGAGGCGCATTCTGGCCGTTACGCGCGCCGGAACCGCCTCGTCGGCGCCACGCCGGCTGCTGCACCGGCAGTCGTCGAGTGGCCAGCCGCAGACCGGACAGATCTTCCCCCTGCCGGTGGAATAGACGATCCTGCTGTTGAGATCGCGCGGCATCCCGGGCCTATCGATCGTCGGCGCCCGCTTCACGCCCGGATGCCGATGGAGCCTTGTCTTCGTAGTATGTCCGGTACATCCCTCGCCGGAACAGCCATCCTCCGAGCGGGCCGAGCCATTTGAGCACGTGGTACATGACCCCGAGATCCATGATCTCGATGAGATTGCCGTCGAAGTCCCGCACGAAGAAGAAGGTGTGCCCCCGCGGCGAGCGCTCCGGCGGGCCGAGGACGTCGACGCCCTTCCGCACGAGGTAGTCGTGCCACCGGCGGGTGTTCCTGACGTTGAAGCTGATGTGCGTGAGGCCCACGCGGTTCCATGGCGGCGCGGCCGGCGCCTGGTGCGGCGTGAACTCGAAGATCTCGAGCACGCCGCCGCCCGGCACGCGAATCCAGCCGATCCGGCAGCGCGGCTGCTCGGCATCCACCCCGAAGAAGGCCCGGACCCGTTCCGCCGGCGTATCGGCCACGCCGACGAGGGGACACCCGAACACGTCCGAATAGAACCGGACCGCCTTGTTGAAGTCGGAAACGGTAATGCCGGCATGGCTGAACGAACGGGCTCTCACGCGCATCCTCCCAGATCGGTGTCCCGGATGTGCTGCGCCACCCGAAGCGCCTGCGCGGCGATCGTCAGCGCAGGGTTCACGGCGGCAGACGAAGGAAAGAACGAGGCGTCGACCGCGAAGAGGTTCGGGACGTCGTGCGCGCGGCAATAGGCATCGAGCACCGAGGTGCGGGGATCGCCGCCGAAGCACAGCGTGCCGCACTGATGCGTGGTGTTCCTCGTCCTGTGCGAGTAGGTCATCACGCACCAGAAGCCGAGCCGGCGCAGGATGCGCTTCATCTCCCGGACGAGTGCCCGGTGCGGGCCCATGTTGTTCGGCGTGTACGCGAGGTGAATCCGTCCGCGCGCATCGACCGTCACCCGGTTCTCGTCGCGCGGCAGGTCCTCGGACATCGCGAGCCAGTCCACCCCGCGCGACACCCACGCCTGGTATGCCCACAGAGGGATCCAGGGCGCGACCGTCTGCGCCATCACGGCGTGCGTACGCCCCTGCGATTGAATCTGCCCCAGGGGGTAGCGGCCTGGTCCGCTCAGATAGAAATCGTTGATGGCCACCGTCTTCTGGAACACCGTCTCGTTCGGCCTGAACGGGTGGAAGCCTTCCATCATGGTCGCGAGGTGCGCCATGTAGCGGCGCCCCACCAGTCCCGACGAGTTCGCGAGGCCGGCAGGATGCCGCGCGTTCGCCGAGCGCAGCAGCAGCGCCGCGGAGTTCACCGCGCCGCAGGCCACGACGACCAGCGGCGCCTCGACGCGCACCACCTCGCCGTTCCGCTCCACCTCGACGGCCTCGATCCGATCGCCTCGCGGCGTCGTCAGCAGCCGGCGAGCGAACGCGTGCGTCCACAACGTGACGTTCGCGCTTCCGAGGGCGGGCCGTATACAGCAGACGTCGGCTTCGCTCTTGCCGTGCACCTTGCAGGCGAACGAGTTGCAGGTGTCGCACAGGATGCAGGGCGCACGCAGTCCGAGCGGCAGCGGTGAGGGGTGCAGATTCTGGCGCCGAAGCTGGGCGACGATTTCTTCCATCGCCGCCGAATGGGGCACCGGCGGATACGGGTACGGCCCGCGCGGGGGCTCGGTGGGATCCACGCCGGCCGCGCCGTGCACCTCGTAGATCCGTTCGGCCTCCTCGTAGAACGGTTCCAGCGTCTCGTAATCGATCGGCCACGCCGGTGACATGCCGCCGTCGTGCTCGACGGCCTGGAAGTCTTCGCGGCGCAGCCGGTAGAGCACGCTGCCCCAGAACTTCGTGTTGCCGCCGACGTTGTAATGTGTGTAGGGGAGAAACTCGCCGCCGTGCGCATCCACCCAGCGCTCGGTAGTCCGGTAGCGAAGCTGCCTCCAGACGGCGTCGGGGTTCCAGTTCTCGTCTTCCTGGGCCACGAAGCCGCCGCGCTCGAGGATGAGCATGCGGGCGCCGGTCTTCGACAACGCGTACGCCAGCGTGCCACCGCCCGCGCCCGTGCCGATGACGACGATGTCGTAGCGGTCAGCCACCGTAGATCTGGTCCATCAGCCGGTGATCGTCCATGGCGCGCTCGAGGCTCATCTCGGGCGCCCGCCGCTCGGCGATGGCGCTCGCGAAATCGCCGTACATGGCCCGATAGCCACGGATGTCCTGCACGCCCGGCACGATGAAGCGCGGCGCGCCCCGGCCTCTCACGACGACGAAGGCGCCGTTCGACTCGAACGTGATCACGCCTTCGCGGCCGAAGAGCTTCGACAGGCGGAGCCCTCGAAGGAGCGACGGGATTTCGCGCGAATAGTACAGAGATCCGACGGCATCGGTGTCGTACCTGAAGGCCGCCATCATGCTCTTGGCCCGGCGGTCGGGCCCCTCCCGGGAAGGCCCGGGGCGGAATCCGGAGATCGAGGCGATCTTCGGCCCGAGACTGCCCGCCAGGTGGAGCCAGTGGATCCCTTCTTCGAAGAACGCGTCGCCCCCGGCGAGGGCCTCGTCATTGCGCCAATCGTCGGCCGTCTTGAAGCGCCGGGCGATCGTGGTGAAGTGGGCGAACACCAGCTCGCCTATCACACGTTCGGCCATGAGGCGGCGCAGCGTGACCGCCAGCGGCTTGTAGTGGTCGTTCTCGCCGACGAGCACGACACGGCCGGCGCGGTCGCGGGCCTCGACGGCGCGCTGGTAGTCGGCGACCGTCAGGAATGCCGGTTTTTCGACCAGCACGTGCTTGCCGGCCTCGAGCGCTTCGAGCGTCAGCTCGAGATGAAATTTCGGAGGCACGGCGACGACGACGGCATCGACGCGGGGATCGGCGATGGCGGCGCGGTAGCTCGGATACGACGCAGCGCCCCGGAACGCGCGGCGGTACTCCTCGGAGCGCACCGGGTCGCGGCTGGCATAGGAGCAGACGACCTGCCCGTGCAGCCGCCGGAGGTGCCGGCTGTGCACGCGCGTGATGAAGCCACAGCCCAGGAACGCCAGACCAAGGGGCTCGGCCATCGGTCAGGCGCGGCCGGCAAACTCCCGCGTCTCGGTGTGGACCCTGACTTTCTCGCCTTCTTTGATGAAGAGGGGCACCTGGATCTGCAGACCGGTCTCGAGGGTTGCGAGCTTGGTCACGCTGCCGCTGGCCGTGTTGCCCCGGGCTCCCGGCTCGGTGGCTTCGACCTTGAGCTCGACGTGCGGCGGGAACTGCACGCCGATCGGGTTCCCGTTGTACTTCTGCACCTGCACGACCAGGTTGTCCACCAGGAGCTGCGCATCGTCGCCGAGCATCGCCGGGCTCAGCGTGAGCGTCTCGAAGTTGTCCTGATCCATGAAGTGGTGACCCGCGCCGTCGGAGTAGAGAAACGAGGCGCTGACGGTGACCAGGTCCGGCTCGCTGAATTTCTCGCTGGCCTTGAAGGTCTTGTCGAACACGGCCCTGGTGAGCAGGTTCCGCATCTTGAGGCGCACCAGCGTCTGGCCGCCACGGGCCGTCGGGCGCGATACCTCCACGTCGAGACAGTGGTACGGCGTGTTGTCGTGTTCGAAGTACATCTTGCGCTTGATTTCGAGCGCTTCGATCAGCGATGGCATGCGTCCCGCGAAAAAGTATACCCCGGCCCCGATCTTGCTCCGTGTTGCTGATGCATGGGAGCCCACTGCGACACTGCCTGGGCACGGCCCTTCTCGCCACTGAGCCGCCGCAGGCTCTGATCCGCCGGTCAGCGGACGCCGAAGATGAACCGCTCCCACGCTCCGGCGGTCCGTGCACGGGCGTTCACCTCCGGCCCCGTACCGCCTTCGGCTGACAGGTAGAAGCCGCCCGAGGTGCGCAGCGCGACGCGGTCGCCGTCGAGGACGGCCCCACCCGGCCGATCGAGATCCATCAGGACGAACGTCTCCCATGCAAAGGGCGCGAAGCCACGCTCCGGCACGCGGCCGCCCCCGCCCTGGTCGGCTTGCACGTAGAGCCCGCTGGAAAGGCGCAGCGCGATGGCGTCGCCGTCTCGCAGTGAGCCGCCGTCGAGATCCGCGAGGTCGAGCGCGGTCCAGTCGCGAAGCGGGCCGCCGCTCGGGGATCGCAGCGCGACGGGCTGGACGCGCGCCGTCTGGCGCCGCGCTCTGTTCTGATAGTCGACGGCGGCGGGGCGGAGGCTCCCGTCGGGACGGATGAGGTTGCTGGCGCAGTCGGTGGCCGCGTCGTACAGGTAGTACCAGAAGATCTTCGTCCACCACGGCGACGGGCTGCCGAAGTCGAACGTGTTCAGGACGTAGTCCATCCACGTGCGCTGTTGCGCGTCATTGCAGGAGCTCGCCCCCGTCTCCGTCAGCCATATCTCGTGGCCGAGGCCCGCTGTCGCCGCGGCTCGCATCCACTCCGCGAGCGACCCGTCGCCGGGGTACCAGTGCACGGCGACGATGTCGTTGCGCCGCATGTGGGGTCTGAGCCTGTTCATCACCGCTGCGAGATAGCCTCGGGGATCGCGGCCGCCCGAGCTGAGCTCGGGACCGGCGAGACGCGCGGCCGGATTGGCCGAGCGCCGGGCCAGATCGGCGAGGCCGAACAGCGTGACGTAGTCCGCCTCGTCGCCCATGAAGAACCCGCGCGGTCCGGTGAGGTTCGGCTCGTTCCAGATGCCGTACACGACGTCGACCGTCGCATAGTCCGCTGCAATCTCGGCCAGCACGCGGTGCACGAATGCCTGCCAGGATGCGTTCTCATCGGGCATGCAGCCGCGGCAGGGGCCGGCCCATGCAGGCGTGCCGATGAGCGTGGCATACACGTGGAGACCGTTCGCGCGGGCGCTCTCGAGCCACTCGCGCAGGTCGCGGTCGTTCCATTGATCCGGACCGTCCGGCTGCAGCGCGTCCCAGTCGATCACGATGCGTACCCAGCGCGTCCCGAGCGCCGCGCTGCTCCTCGCCAGGAACGGACTGAGATAGTAGGTCACGACCCCATAGCGTTCGCCGGGATCACGGGCCGCCGGCTGGCCGGAGTCCAGCGCGGTTGCCGCGAACAGCAGCACGACCACCGTCAGGCACCTGCGCACGATCGTTCGATTATGCCTGTCTCGCCTGCTGCCGACGCCTGTCGCCGATGGCCTGTTGTCTCTCGCCATGCTCTGTCTTGATACAGTTATCCGAGCATGTACCCAGCCGCCCGCATCGTCGCTCCCGCCGTGCACGCGCATTTCGCCCGGCACCACGAGTCTGCCCGCGCCAGGCAGATCGAGCCGCTGGCGCCCGTACCGGAGCCGGGCACGATCGAGGCGATTATCGACGCCGTGTTCTGGGCGAGCCTGCGCAGGGAAGAGGGATACCTGCCGCGAATCTCGGTGGCATACCTGCCGCCCGAACTGGATCCGGACCGGCTCACGTTCGAGCAATCGCTCCCGCTGCACCCCCGCGCGCTGGCCAAAGTGGCGCCGATCGTCGAGCGGGCAGGCATCCATCTGGGCGTCTGGCAGCAGCACGGCGAGCTGCGGGTATGGGGAACGACGCGCACCATTCCGACCTTCTGTCTGGTGGTCGAGGTGGTCGAGCCCGGACTGCTCGTCGTGAAGCATCATCGGGGCGAGAAGTCGGGGAAGTACGTGAACGTGGCGGTGCTCGAGGGCGATCGCATCAAAGTGGTGGACGAGGGCGCATCCAGCCTGCCCGATTGCCCCGAGCTGCTGAACTCGCTGCTCGGGTTCGATTCGCCGGCCTCCTGGATCGACTCGGTGAACGTGCTGGTGCAGCTGGCCGTCTCGATGCGGGCGCACGGGCGCGGCGGGCTGCTGCTGGTCGTGCCCACCGGCAGCGACGCGTGGCGTGAATCCATCGCCGCACCCATCCCATACCTGGTCTCACCGCCGTTTCCCCAGCTCGCCATGCTGATGCGCGAGAGCGGTGCCGGACGGCAGGCCCATTTCTGGCAGGAGACGCTCCGCGAGACGGTGGACGCCGTGGCCGGGCTCACGGCGGTGGACGGGGCAACGGTGATCAACGAGGCCTACGAGCTGCTCGCCTTTGGCGCGAAGATTGTCCGCCGGCGGGGGTTCTCGCCCGTCGACCAGGTGACGGTGACCGAGCCGGTCGAGGGTGGGGCGCCCGCGGTGCTCACGCCGGACGAGCTCGGCGGAACGCGCCACCTCTCAGCCGCCCAGTTCGTCCACGATCAGCGGGACGCGATCGCGCTGGTTGCCTCGCAGGATCGGCGGTTCACGGTGTTCGCGTGGTCTCCGTGCGAGAACCACGTGCACGCTCACCGCGTGGACGTGCTGCTGTTGTAGGGAATCCGCCAACCAGGAGCGAGACTATGATGAAGAAACAACGCGAGGATCCGAAGGACTCCCGCCGGCGCTTTCTCACCTCTGTGGCAGCCGGTCTTCTCGGCGGCGGGGTCGCGGTGGGCCGCGGCGCCAGCGCCGTGAGCGCGTGGACCGGCCTCCAGACCAACTCCGTGCTGAATCAGGCCCGTCCGGCCGCCGCGAAAGGGCCCGGCCTCACGATCGTCAAGGTCGAGCCGCTGTTCTTGCGACTGAAGAACCCGGGGGGCGACCCCAAATCCCGCAACCCGAGTGCCGAGTGGAATCGCGCGTTCATCATCTGCCGCGTCGAGACCGAGGAGGGCCTCGTCGGCTGGGGCGAAGGGACCGATTTCCCGAAGCTCGCCTCTGTCGCGGCCGAGGTGGAGCAGCTCAAGCTCGGAGTCATCGGCAAGAGCGCCTGGGACATCGAGGCCATCGGCTATACCCTCCATCAACAGCGCAACTCCCAGCACGGCAGCATGGTCCAGGGCGCAATCGCCTGCATCGACATCGCGCTCTGGGACATCGTCGGGCAGCGGCTGGGCGTTCCGGTGTACCAGCTTCTCGGCGGACGCGTGAACGACACCCTGCCGATCTACACGAGCTATCGCTGGGGCAGCATTCCGCATACCACCGACGCATGGGAGAAACGAACGCGTGAGTTGATTGCGGAAGGCGCAAAGGCGGGGAAGTGGGACCCGTTCTTTGCGCCGGTGGGGCTGGTCAAGCAGGCCAGTCTCGAGACGCTCGCGGAGGTCGTGGCGATGACGCGCGGCATTCGCCAGGCGAGCGCAACGTTCGAGATCTGCGTGGAGGCGCACGCGAAGTTCAACGTCGCCTCCGCCGTGCGCATTGCCAAAGCCATCGAGCCTTTCAATCCATTGTTCTTCGAAGAGCCCGTTCCGCCCGAAGATCCCGACGCCATGGCGGAGGTGCAGCGGTCCACGAGCATCGCCGTCGCGGCGGGCGAACGGATCAAGTCGAGGCTCGAGCTGCGGCCGTACCTCGAAAAGCAGGCCTTCCGGATCTTCCAGCCCGACGCGGCGCATGTCGGTGGCATCACGGAGTACCGCAAGATGACGGCGATGGCCGACACCTACTACACACCCGTGTGCCCCCACAACCCGAACGGTCCGGTGAACTTCGCCGCTCAGCTCCACCTCTCCACGGCGACACCGAACTTCCTGCTCTTCGAGGAAGGGCGCACCGACGAGCTCGTGTGCCAGGAGTGGTTCGGCGAGTGGGAGAAGAGCCGCGAATTCTTCCGCGCGCCCACCGGCCCCGGGTTGGGCATCAGGATCAGTGAAGCGAGGATTCGCGAACAGACTATTCCCTTTGACGAGGCGCTTCGTACGGGAGCCTAGGAGTTCAACCGGAGGTTGTATGGCTTCTGGAGAACTGGAGAACTGTGGAGCCGGTGTCGGCCGGCTGGCACATTCTCCAGTTCGCCCGGAGTCTCAATGAAACGTGTACCCCACCCCGAACTTGAAGTCCGGGCTGTCGAACGCGCCGAACTTCGCCTCGAAGAACAGGCCATCGCGGCGCTCGGCGCCAACCAGCAGGTTCAGGCCCGACGTGCTGTCGGTCGAACCGTGCGCACGGTAGAAGTTCAACGCGGGGCCGCCGCCGGCGTAGAGATGCCACGGCTGGCGCGACGAGAAGGCGTAGACGCTTTCCAGGTTCAGCGCCGTCGTCGTGACGTCGTCGCCAAACCCGAGTTCCACGTTCGGCCGGAATCGGACGTGATCGACGAGCGGCGGCGTCTCCACGTGGCCGCCGATGTACACCTGATCGGGATTGGCTGACATCCCGCCGCGCACGCCCGCACGGGCCTGCGCATGTGCCGCGGGCGGAGCTGCCAGCGCGGCGAGCGAGACCAGAGCGGCGAACGCGCCAAGCGCAGTGCGACTTCCTAGCATCATGCTTCCTCCTCCGGCATGGGACATTCAAAATGCGAGCCGTAAGCGGCCGGGGCACACCCGCGGGCGGCGAGGGCGCACAGGTCAGGCCGCGGCGACGTTTGATGTTCCTGGAGGCGGAGTCTTCCTAGAGGAAGACGATCGTGGAGGGTGCGCCCACCTGGAGCACGGCGCCGGTCGACGTGAGCTGTCCGGTGGCGGAATTGACACGGAACAGGACAACGCTGTCGCTGCCCTGATTGGCCGCATACAAATACGTCTCGGCCGGATCAAAACCGAAAAAGCGCGGCGTGGACCCCTCTGTCGGGACCCAGGCCGCGGATCCGAGCATGCCGCGGCCGTCCGCGGCGAAGATGGCGATGCTGTCGTGGCCGCGATTCGACGCGTACACGAAGCGGCCCGATCGGGCGACAACGATCTCCGCAGCCGTGTTGTCTCCCGTGAACGTCGACGGGATGCTGGGAAGGATCTGCAGCGGCTTCAGCGCGCCTGTGGATCCATCGTAGGCGTACGTCGTCACGCTCGAGTCCAGCTCGTTGACGACGTAGGCGCAGGAGAGCGTGGGATGAAAGGCCACGTGGCGAGGACCGGCTCCCGATCGCGTGGCGACTGACGGCGCCGGTGCGGGTGAGAGCGTGCCTCGCGCGGTGTCGAGCGACCAGACGAACACGCGATCCAGTCCCTTGTCGGGAACGACGATGAATCGATGCGCGGGATCGAACGGACAGTCGTGTGGATGCGAGCTGGTCTGCTGAGTCTTGTCGGGACCTGGCGTCCCCGTCATCGCCGCGAGGTCCTTGAGCGCTCCGAGCGATCCGTCCTCGTTCACCGGCAGCACCGCGAGAGTCCCGGTATCGTAGTTGGCGACGATGAGAAAGCGCCTCGTGGCGTCGAGGGACAGGTGAACGCCGTTGCGTCCGCCCGTGGCCGCATGGTTGAGGAGCGCGAGCCGGCCCGTACCCGGGTCGACGCGGTACGCGGTGGCGCGGTCCCCATCGCCGTGAACCGCGTAGAGACACCGTCGATCCGCGTCGATCATGAGGTAGGACGGGTTCTCGAGGTCCTTGACGACGTGGGCGCGCGTCCAGCGTCCCGCGCCGGCGGCGCGGAACACCGTGATGCCCTCGCCGTGTCCGCGCTCGGGCGACGTGTAGCTTCCCACGAACATGAGCGAGGGCGCGGCTCCGCCCTGCGCCGCCTGAGACGCGAGGAGCGGACCGGGGAAGCGGCGGCCGGCGGCCGCGCCGGCCAGTGCGCCCAGGCCGGCGAGGAACGCGCGCCGGTCCGGCCTCATGGCCGCTGCTCCGGCACGAGCGTCACCACCGTGTAGCGATCGCGGGGGAAGTACTTCCGGAAAGCCTCCTTGATGTCCGCGGCATTCAGCGCGGCGATGCGCTGCGGCCGCTCCAGGATCCCGCCGGGGTCCCTGCCGAGGGATCGCGCCGAGACGAGCTGGTTCAGCCAGAACCCGTTCTGCTTCAGGCTGGCCTCGTACTGTCGGCGGGCGGTCTCCTTGATCGTCGCCACCATGGCATCGGTCGGTCCCTGCTCCTGGAGGCGCCCGACTTCCTGGAGCACGCGGTCGATCATGCCGTCGATGTTCTCCGGCGCCGCGGCGAAGGAGACGCGGATGTGCCCGGCACCGCGCTGGGTGGCCTGCTGCGAGAGAAAGACCGAGACGCCGTAGGTCTGCCCGAGGCTCTCGCGGAGCACATCGCGCAGGACCAGCTGGAGGATCGAGGTCGCTGCGGCGACGCGCTCCTGCTCCTTCAAGTCGAGCGACGGCTCGGCGAAGAAGCTGATCGCCGTCTGCGAACGCGGCTCGCGCCCCTTCTCCACGCGCGCGCGCTGGATGTTGGACGGGAAGCGGATGCCCAGATCCTTCACCTCGCTCGTGGCCTTGCCTCGCGACGGGAGCGATCCCACGTACCGCGCCAGGAGCGGAACGACGTCGTCCACCTTGAACGCCCCGACCATGAAGAAGCCGAAGTCGGCGGCGTTCGAGAATCGCTGGCGGTAGAAGTCGATCATCTTGGCGCGATCCAGCGCGTTGACGCGCTCGACGGTGAGCGGCTTCGACGTGTAGTGACTCGAGCTGTTCACCTCGGCCACCCGTTCGCCGAACACCTGGCCCGGGCTCTGTCCGCGGTTGGCGACCATGGAGTCGAGCTGCCGCTTGAGCAGGTCGAGCGCCGCCGGGTCGTCGTTCGGCGCCGTGAACGAGAGGTAGAGCATCTGGAGCGCCATCTCCAGACCGCTGGGGGAGGCGCCGCCGCTCACGCCGTGCGAGGTGGCGGTGACGAAGGGCGCCGCCGAGGCGGACGTCCCGGTGACCATCTTCTGCAGGTCGAGCGAGCTGATGCCGTTCAGCCCCGACAGCCGCACGTACGACGCCGACATCTCCGCGTCGGCGAAGTCCGACTCGGGCACCGACGAGGCGCCTCCGCGCGACGCCATCGAGAAGAGCACCTGATCGTTCTTGAAATCCGTCGGCTTCAGCCACGCCTCCACGCCGTTGGCGAACTTGACCACGGTGACGCCGAGGGCCGCAATCTCCCGCCGCGATTTCACCTCGGCGGGCGCTGGCATGGCGGTCATCAGCCGGCGGTCGGAGACGCCTTCGTCGAACGACGGCGCCGACAGCGCCATTCCGTCCGCCGCGGCGAGCGCCGCCAGCAGATCGCGGTCGGCGGGTGGGGCCAGACCAGGCTTTTCCGGAGCGGTGGCCAGCACCACGCGGCTGTCGTTCGACAGCCGTCTCCGCGCTTCGTCCGTGACCTCTTGAAGCGTGATCTCGCGCAAAAGGCTCGTCGTGAGCTCGTATTCGTAGGCGATACCCGGGCTCGGCTCGTCCACCAGGAAGTTGCGCAGGTACTCGTCGGCGAGCGGCGGGCTGTCGGTCTTGTCGCGCTCGTCGTACGCGCGCTGGTAGAACGATGCCATCGCCCGCCGGGCGAGCGCGAACTCGGAGACGCTGAACCCGAACTCCTGCGCGCGCCGCGCCTCCAGCTCGAGCGCCGCGAGCCCGTCGGCGATGCCGCCGTCTTTCACGCGGGCGCTCAGCGAGAAGGCGTCCACCGTGCGGCCGAGGGGGCTGTCGCCCGCGCCGGCCGCCAGGAACTTCGCGTCCGGGCTGCGCGACGCCTCTTCGAACCGCACGTTGAGCATGCGCTCGAACAGCCGGCCGACGAGAATCGCGGCGGTAGTCGGAGACGAGACGCTCGCCGAGACGCGGCCGTTTTCGCAGGATCTGAACGCTCGACGAGGTGAGCTCGGGGTCGGCCGTCACGTCGACCTGGAGCGTCGATTCGGCAGGCACCGCCGAGTCGAAGCGCGGCGCCGCCGGCGCGCGTGCCTGCAGCCGACCGAACACCGCGCGAATCGTCTCTTCGATCTTCGCGGCGTCCACTTGTCCCACGGCAACGACCGCCATCAGCTCGGGGCGGTACCAGGTGTCGTAGAACGCACGGAGCCGCTCGGCCGGCGCCGTCCTGATGATGTCCGGCTTGCCGATGGGAAGCCGCTGGCCGTAGCGCGACCGGGAGAAGAGCACCGGGATCTGCTTGTCCCGGATGCGGGAGCCGGCTCCGAGGCCGCTCCGCCATTCTTCGATCACGACGCCGCGCTCCTTCTCCACTTCCTGCGGATCGAACGTGACGCCTCCGGCGAAGTCGGCCAGTGCCGTGAACCCGCGGGCAAGGATCTCCGGCCGATCGGTGGGCAGCTCGAGCTGATACACTGTTTCTTCGAAGCTGGTGTAGGCGTTGACGTGCGGGCCGAGGCGCGAGCCGATCGATTCGAAGTACGAGATGAGCTCGCCCGCCTTGAAATGCTCGCTGCCGTTGAACGCCATGTGCTCGATGAAGTGCGCGAGGCCCTGCTGGTCGTCGGCTTCGTCGAGCGACCCGGCCTTGACCGCCAGCCTGAGCGAGACGCGAGCGGCAGGGTGCGGGTTCTCGCGGATGTAGAACCTGAGCCCGTTCGGAAGGGTCCCCGTATGGATCGCCTGATCGAACGGAATCACCGCCGCTCCGTCGGACGGTGACGGCTGCGCCCGCACGACGGCGAGCGGGACGAGAGCGGCCAGCGGCAACACGAGCCCGCGAACGAGGACTTTCTTCATAACCGGAAATTATCCCATGGCAAGCGCCACGTTTGGCCCGACTGTTGCTTTTTCCCGGGCGTGCCCGATACTCCCCGGTCCAGCCCCCGCCTTCGAAGGTTGGCGGTGACGGCGCGCGAGCTCGCCCAGCGGGCGCGTGAGCGTGCGCTGTGGCTTCGCGCCCGGTGGCCGGGTTACCGGCGTCCGCTCCTCGCGGGTGCTGCGGTCCTGGCGGTCGTGCTCGTCACAGCCGGCGTGGCGCTGTTTGCCAGCCTCCCCGGCCGCGAAGCGCTCCGAACGCTGGGCGACATGTCCCAGGCGACGACGCTGTACGACGTGCATAACAGGCCGGTATTCACGATCTTCAAGGAGTACCGGATCGAGGTGCCGCTCGCACGGATGTCGCCGGACCTCCGCCGGGCCATTCTGGCGATCGAGGACCAGCGGTTCACCCGCCACCGCGGCATCGACGTCGTGCGGATCGCCGCCGCGGCATGGACCGATCTGCGGGAAGGCCGGCCGGCCCAGGGAGGCAGCACCATCACCCAGCAGCTGGCCCGGCAAGTTTTTCTGGACCGGAAAAAAACTCTCGCCCGCAAGGTCAAAGAGGCCGCCCTGGCCCTGCGAATCGAGGAGATGTACACGAAGGACGAAATCCTCGAGCTCTATCTGAACAAGGTGTACTTCGGGGATGGGCTGCACGGTGCGGAGGCCGCCGCGCGGGGGTACTTCGGCAAGTCGGCTGGCGATCTGACCCTCTCGGAAGCGGCCCTGCTGGCCGGCCTGGTCAATGCGCCGTCGGTGAACGCGCCGACCGTGAGCCTCTCCCGCGCCGTCTCGCGCCGCAATGTCGTGCTGCAGGCGATGTACCAGCAGGGGGACATCACACGGCCGGAGTTCGAGCGCGCGAGCCGCGAGAAAGTCGAGCTGCGGGACAACCTTCGCCGGGAGGAGCCGATCGGCCAGTACTTCAAGGAAGAGGTGCGCCAGCAGCTCGTGAAGCAGTTCGGGTGGGAGCGGATCTCCGAGGGCGGGCTGCGTGTGTACACCACGATCGATCCGGCTTTTCAGCGCGCCGCCGAGGCTGCAGTGGCCGCCGGCATCGCGCGTGTGGAAGACCGCCGCGCGGCGCGGGCACGCGCCAGGAAGACTGTCGAGCAGCCCGGCGGGCCGCTGCAGGCGGCCCTGATCGCGATCGATCCGGCCAGCGGAGAGGTGCGTGCCATGGTGGGCGGCCGCGACTTCGCGGCGAGCCGGTTCAACCGCGCGATGCAGGCGCATCGGCAGCCGGGGTCGGCCTTCAAGCCCTTCGTGTACGCCGCCGCTCTGGAGGCGGGCTACTCGCCGGCGAGCCTGGTCACCGATCTGAACGAGCCGGTTCCCACGCTGCAAGGGGCCTGGATTCCCGAGGACGAGCACGCCGAGGGCGACTCCATGACCATTCGCACGGCGCTCCGCACCTCGAGCAATCGCGCCGCCGTGCGGATGCTGGAAGACGTGGGCATCTCCAGTGCGGTGGATTATGCGCGCCGGCTCGGCATCGGGAGCGTCCCGAGCGTGCCGTCGCTCGCGCTCGGCTCCGGCGAGGTCACGCTCGCGGCGATGACCTCTGCGTATGGCGCCTTCGCGTCGGCTGGCATCGTCAGGCCGGCGACGTTGATACGGCGGATCGAGGACAGCGACGGCAAGCTGCTGTTCGAGACGAAGCCGCAGGCGCAGCAGGTGCTCTCGCCGGCGACTGCCTACCTGATGTCGAGCATGCTGGCCGATGTCGTCAATCGCGGGACGGCGTACAAGGCGCGTCTGGAGGGCTTCACGCTGCCGGCCGCGGGCAAGACCGGCACGACCAACGACTTCAACGACGCCTGGTTCGTGGGCTTCACGCCGCAGCTCGTCGCGGGCGTGTGGATGGGCTTCGACCAGCCGCGCACCATCCTGCCGAACGGGTTTGCCGGTGATCTCGCCGTGCCCATGTGGGCGGACTTCATGAAAGACGCGACCCGTGGTGCCAAGCCCGAATGGCTGTCGCCCCCGGCAGGGCTGGTTCCGGTGAGCGTCTGCGCCGTGTCGGGCCAGCTGCCCGGCGCCGCCTGCGATCGGGTGATCACCGAGTACTTCGTCCGCGGGACGGTGCCCACCGAACAATGCTCGATCCACACGCTTCCCGCCGAGGCGCCGCTGCTGGCGGTGCTGGACGGCAGCCCTGCCTCGCGGGCTGTCAGCGTTTCGCCCGTGCGGCCGCCACAGCCGCCGGCCGCGTCCGCCGAGTCCACGCCGGTGAAGGTGGCTGCCGAGGCGTCCCCTCCGCCCGAGCCGCCCGAGAAGAAGAAGCGCGGCTTCTGGGGGCGGCTGTTCGGCAAATAGGCTGAGAGGTCGGGTTGGAACAGCACGCGGCCGCCGTCCGGTTGAAACAGCTGCGAGTGGCCCTGCTGAGGCTCCACAAGACGCTCCTCGAGTGGGAGCGGAAGTCTTACGAGAAGGTCCATGGCCGGCAGTCGAGCAACGCTCTGCTGGACGCGCTCCTGAAGGATCCCCAGTTCGCCTGGCTCCGGCTGATCTCCCAGCTCGTGGTGCGCATCGATGAGATGCTCGAAGACGAAATCCAGCCCGAGCAGGGGGATCTCGAGGCGGTGCTGGCCCACGTGCGCGACCTGACGTCGCCCAACGAGCAGGGCACATCCTACGAGCAGCGGTATCACGAGGCGCTCCAGGAATCGCCTGACGCCGTGTTCGCCCACCGTGATCTCGTCGCGCTGTTCAAGCAGCCCTGAAAACTGGCGACTGCCAGCCGGAAACTGCTCTAGAATGTCGCTCCTGCAGGTCAACAAGCCAAGGAGGAAGCGATGCGGACAGGGAGATCTCTGTTGAGACTGGGAGTGGCGGCCTCTATCGCCGCGGCGTGCGCGTTCACCGTTTCCGCGCAGACGCCGCCCGCGCGCGGCGGCGGCGCGCCGGCGAACCCACCGATGCGGCTGACGACCAGCGCCTGGCCGGACGGCGCCGACATCCCGCTGAAGTACACGCAGGCAGGCGAGCAGATTTCTCCGGAGCTGCACTGGACCAACGCCCCGGCCGGCACGGCCAGCTTCGTGCTCCTCATGCACGATCCCGACGTCGCGATCAACGGGACGACCGACGACCAGCTCCACTGGCTGGTCTGGAACATTCCCGGTACGGCCACCGGTCTGCCCGAGCACGTGCCGCAGGGCTCGCAGCTCGCCGACGGCAGTCATCAGGTGAGCGCCTCCGGCCCGGTGTATCGCGGACCGGGCGCCGGCGCCGCAGGGCCGAAACATCATTACACCATCGAGGTGTTCGCCCTCGACGCGAAGCTCGATGTGCAGCCTGCGGCGACCTGGCAGGAGACGCGAGCCACTGTCGTGAAGGCGATGCAGGGTCACGTGCGGGGCAAGGCCGTATACGTGGGACTGTTCCATCGCCCGCAATAGGCCTGTTACTGAAGGCCACGGCTTGCCGTATGATGCTCTGGCACCCCAATAGAGGAGATCGCTCGATGCAGCGTTCAGCACGATTGTCGCGACTGGTCTTGTGCGTCGTGTTCCTGGCGGCGGCGCTCGCGGTGATGTCGGCGCAGCAGCCGGCCGCGACCATCTTCACGGCTCAGCAGGCAGCGGCCGGCCAGCAGGCCTTCGAGCAGACGTGCGCGGCGTGCCACGGCAGCAATCTCGAAGGCAGCGGAGACGCGCCGGCGCTGGCCGGCGGCACGTTCATGTTGAAGTGGGGGCCGAGGCAGATCAGCGAGCTCTTCGGCGTGATCATCCAGACCATGCCGCCGACGAGCCCCGGCGCGCTCGGGGAGGATGGGTCGCTGGACGTCGCGGCGTACATCCTGCAGCGCAACGGCGGACGGCCCGGCCAGCAGCCGCTCGGCTCGGGCGCCTCGGCGCTGGTGCGCGAGGTCGCCACCGGCGAGCTGACGGCGGCGCCGGCGGCGCCGGGGCGGGGCGGCACGGGCGGGCGCGGCGGGCGCGGCGCGGTGACGCTGGCGCTCGGCGCGGGAACGACGTCGGGCCAGGGGCGCGGCGGTGCGGGCGGCACACGCGGTGTGAGCGTGGAAGGCGAAGTCAAGAACTACGTCGCCCGTCACGCCCGAGATGCTCAAGAACCCGCCGCCGGAAGACTGGCTGATCTTCGGCCGCAACTACCAGCGCCACAGCTACAGCCCGCTCACCCAGATCACGCGCGACAACGTGAAAGAACTGCGGCTGAAGTGGGTGTGGGCCATGAACGACTCGGGCGCCAACCAGACGACGCCGCATCGTGCACAACGGCATCATGTATCTGGCGAGCCCGAGCAACATCGTACAGGCGCTCGACGCCACGACCGGGCGAGCTGATCTGGGAAACGCGCGCGGGGCCGGATCAGGCGCCGGGCTACGGCGGCATCCGCAGCATCGCCATCGCCGAAGACAAGGTCTTCCTGCCGACCAGCGACGCGCACATGGTGGCGATCGACGCGCGCACCGGAAAGATTCTCTGGGACACGCCGGCCTCCGACAAGCCGCACGTGTCGACCAGCGGCGCCATCGTGATCGGCGACAAGGTGCTGATGGGGCTGACCGGCTGCGCGCGATTCGACGGCGAGGGCTGCTACATCTCCGCGTTCGACATCCACACGGGCGAGCGCGCCTGGCGGTTCTACACCATTCCGCGCGAAGGCCAGCCCGGCAGCGAGACCTGGGGCAAGCTGCCGATGAACAACCGCGCCGGCGCGGAGACCTGGCTGGCGGGAAGCTACGATCCGGATCTCGAATCTGACGTACTGGGGCGTCGCGCAGTCGAAGCCCTGGAATTTTCTCAGCCGCAAGCTCACGCCGTTCGACAAGACGCTCTTCGCCAACTCCACCGTGGCGCTGAATCCCGACACGGGCAAGCTGGTCGTGGTATTTCCAGCATGCGCCGGGCGAGTCGTTCGACCTCGACGAGGTCTTCGAGCGCGTGCTGGTGGATATCGGCGATCAGAAGGTCTCGTTCAGCGCCGGCAAGGCGGGCATTCTCTGGAAGCTCGACCGCCGGACCGGGCCAGTATCCTCGGCTACAAGGAGATGGTGAACCAGACGGTCTGGGAGCACATCGACCCGAAGACCGGCGACGCCGACGTATCGCGCCGGATATTCTCGAGATGCAGCTCAACAAGCCGATCAACGTCTGCCCGAGCACCGAAGGCGGCAAGAACTGGCAGGCGATGAGCTACAACCAGCCGACCGGTCTGCTGATCGCGCCGTTCAGCCAGTCGTGCATGGAGTTCACGGCGCGGGAAGTGGACTTCTCCTCCAACGGCGGCGGCTCGGGCGGCGATCGGAAGTTCCTGCCGATGCCGGGCACCAACGGCAATATCGGCAAGCTCGCCGCGTACGACGTCAAGACGATGAACGAGGTGTGGAAATACGAGCAGCACGCGCCCTTCCTGACGGCCGCGCTCTCGACGGCCGGCGGCTGGGTGCTCGTGGGCGACATCAACCGCACGCGTGCACATCTTCGACGTGAAAACAGGGCAGCATGCTGTGGGAGACGCGCCTCGGCACGTCGGTTCAGGGTTTCCCGATCACCTTCAGCGCCGACGGCAAGCAGTACATCGCGGTGATGACGGGCCTCGGCGGCGGCAGCCCGCGCAACGTGCCGGCCGCCATCGCGCCCGACATCAAGATTCCGCAGTCCGGCCAGGCGCTGTACGTGTTTGGGTTGCCGTAGGGGACGGGTACAGGGTGAGGGGTAAGGGGCGAGGGGTAAGGGGCGGGGGGCAAGGGATAAGGGGAGCGGCGAGTGGCGGAACAGCGGACCATTCTGATCACCGGGGCCACGGGTAAGCAGGGCGGGGCCGTGGCTCGCGCGCTCGCGGGCCAGGGCTTCAGGCTTCGCGCCATGACGCGTCATCCGGAAAGTGAGGCGGCGAGAGCGGTGGCGTCAGAGTCGGGCGCGGAGCTCGTCGCGGGCGACCTCGACGACCTCGAGTCGCTGCGCCCTGCGCTCGAGGGCGCCTGGGGCGTCTACGCCGTCCAGAACACGTGGGAAGCGGGCGTCGCGCGCGAAGAGGAGCAGGGCAAGCGGCTCGCGCGGGCGGCGCGCGAGGCCGGCGTACACCATTACGTGTACGCCTCGGTGGGATCGGCGGACCGGCACACGGGCATTCCACACTTCGAGAACAAGTTCCGGGTGGAGGAGACCGTCCGCGGCCTGGCGTTTCCGTCGCACGTGATCCTCCGGCCGGTCTTCTTCATGGAGAACCTCACCAGCCCGTGGTTCCTCAACGGCGACACCCTCTATTCGGCCCTGGCGCCCGGCACGGTTCTCCAGATGATCGCCGTCGCCGACATCGGACGCTACGGTGCGCGCGCCTTCGTCGACGCCGCCAGGCTGGCGGGCCGCGAGATCGACATCGCGGGCGACGCGGTGACGCTGCCGCACGCCGCCGAAGTCTTCAGCCGCGCCTTCGGGCGTGTCATCACGTGCGTCCAGATTCCCATCGCAGAGGTGCGCAAGAACAGCGAGGACTTCGCGCTGATGCTCGAATGGTTCGATCGCGTCGGCTACGACGCCGATATCCCGGCGCTCGAGCGGGAGTTCGGATTCCGATCGATCACGCTGCCCGAGTGGGCGGCGGCCCACCCGGCCTAGCGCCCCTCGCGCAGCCGAAATCGAAAAGGGGCGAAGGCGGCTCGACGGCCGCCCTCGCCCCTGTGTCGTGTCCGGTGTGATGCGCCGCGATCAGAACTTGTAGTTGACGGCCAGTCTCGGGAACCGGCCCACCATGATCGTTGTCGCGTTGCCGAGGCTTCCGCCGACCGTATTGCCGCCGGCCCGGATGGAGTTGGCGTTCAGCACGTTGAAGATGTCGAGCTGGAACGTCAGCACCTTGTTGTTGTTGCGGATGTTCTTCTTGAAGTTGATGTCGAGCTGGTTCCAGCGCGGCCAGAAGAGCGAGCCGGGCTCGTTCAGGATGAGCGTCTCGCTGTTGGTCCTGCCGCCGGGGAAGAGCGACGCCGCGGGCGTCCAGGTGATGGAGCGCTCGTACCCGGCGTAGCTCTGCAGGATCGCGCCGAAATCGATTCCGTACGGGAAGCTGTAGTTGCCCGCCAGCTTGAACTCGTGCCGGAAGGGATAATCGAACTGCGTCTGATCGCAGAACCGCCCGCCGATCGCGGCCGGCTGGTTGTTGCCCTTGGTCGCATCGTTCGGGCTGAACTGACCCGTCGCCACCGGACCGTTCGGGTCGTCGTTGTCGTCGCACCAACGCTGCAGCGCGCGCTCCATGCTCCAGCTGCCGAACAACAGCGAGCCCCCGGGCAGCCGCGCGCTGAACGAGGTCTCGAATCCCGTGTAGTACGACTTGTTGTCCGTGTCGCTGCGATCCACGACGCCCACGTTGAACAGCTGCGCTTTGTTCTTGTTCAGGTTGTAGACGGTGATCATTTCGTTCGAATCCAGAATCGCCGCGACTTCAGGATCCTGCGAGACATTGGGCATCGGCACCTGGAAGGACGTGTAGTCGTCGAGCGTGATGTTCGTGCGGTCCTGCCAGGCGAGATTGGCAATCGTCCGCTTGTACATCATGAAGCCGACGGCCAGCCGCGGCATGACCTGGTGCTGCACGCCGGCGGTGAACTCGTCGTTGTACTGCCGCTTCAGGTTCAGCGGCTTCCGGTCCGGCCGGTCGGGATTGGCGAACGTGCCGCCGCTCGGGCTGATCCCGATCTCGTTGTCCTGCGCCACGCCGTCGTTGTCGGTCGCTTTGGCGATGCCCGACTTGGTGTTGGTGCCGGGGATCAGGTCCGCGTCGAACCACTGCCGGTTCTCGCTCCGCTCGCCGGCCCTGCCATAGGCCCCGGCCGCGATGTCGCCGTCGTAGTTGCGGTAGTACCGGCTCCAGCTCGTCTTCAGCGCCGTGCGGCCGTCGCCGAACAGATCGTAGACGGCGCTCAGCCGGGGCGAGTAGTCGGCCCCGAAGTCGATCAACGCTTTCTCCTCCTCGATGAAGCGCGCCGGAGCGAAGCGGCCCGCGGCCATGCTGCTCGCGTACATGCCGGTCTCGATCCAGGCCACGCGAAGCCCGGGGTTCACCGTCAGCCGCTTCATGGTCCAGCTGTCCTGGGCGAAGACGCCGACGTCGTACGCGACGTAGGCCGGCTGGATGGTGGGATTGTTGTAGACCGTGACGTGATCGGGCTGGTTGTTCGAGTAGCTCACCGTCAGGTGGCCGTTGCGCGTGTTCTTGCGCTGGCGCCCCGGTCCCCACTGATTCTCGAACCCGAACTTGATGTTGTGCGTGCCGGTGACGTACGACGCCGAGACCTTGCCCACGTTCCGCACGCTCTCCTGCCGCTGAGATCTCGTGGCGTTCCACTGCGTGCAGCCAGATGCGTACGCGCACCGGTCGGGGAAGTTCTTGTTGAGCGCGCTGTCGTTGGTCTGGGCCGTCGCCTCCCAGGCCGGTGAGTACAGCATGTCCTCGGCGAGCTGCGCCGGCGATCCGCTCGGCGGTCCGCCCTTCCAGTAGAACTCCGCGAACGAGTAGCCGGCTTCGAACAGCCACTTGTTCGTCACGGGCGCCGTCAGCTTGATGTCGCCGATCGCATGGTGCGCGTTGCGCGGGTCCCGCTGCTCGCCGGCGCGATAGTCGGTGCCCGCGCCGATCGAATGCCCCTTCTTGTGCCACCAGCGCTCCAGGAATCCGGCGATCTTGTAGTTCTTGGCCGCCTGATAGGTGAGGCGCGTCGAAAGGCTCCGCACGTACAGGTCGTTGGTCGCCTTCGATCGTTCGCCCGTGGCGCTGAACACGTACTTCGGCACGTTCGGGATGGTCGTCTCCGTGGACTGATGCCGCGCCGAGAAGAGCCACCAGAGGCGGTCTTTGACGATCGGGCCGCCGATCGACCCCGTGAACGCCTCGAGATGATCGATGCCGTTGGGCTGGTTCAGGTTGCGCGCGCGCAGCTTGTCGTCGATGTTGTTCGCCACCCAGGTGCCCTTGGTGCCGCCCATGAACGCCGACCCGCTGTAGATGTTGCCGCCGTCCTTCAGAATGCTGTTCAGGCGGATGCCGCCTCCGCCCGTGTCGGCCGGAATCGCGGACGTGGTGACGGTCATCTCCGACTGCAGCGTGTCGTCCAGGAAGCTCTGCGACGAAGCTTCGTAGCTCTGGATCGACATGCCTTCGACCTGCTGCTCGCCGTCGAAGCCGCCGAGCCCATGCGCGCGAAGTGAGACCTGCTCGGTCGTCTGAATGCCCCCCATGTCGGGAGTGCCCGGGCGCACGCCGGGCGCCAGAACCCCGATGCCCATGGCGTTGCGCGAGATTGGCAGGGTGTCGATGACGTCGCGCGAGATCACGGTCGTGCGCGTCGCCTGCTGCACGTCAATCTGCGGCGCCGTTCCGGAAACGGTCACGGTCTCCGCGAGCGCGCCGACTTTCATTTCCGCGTTGACGGTCGCCACGAACGCCGACGGCAGGTCGACCCCTTCGCGAACCACCGTGTTGAAGCCCGTCAGCGTGAATGTGAGCTTGTAGGTGCCCGGACGGAGCTCGACGATCCGGTAACGCCCCTGGCCGTCGGTGACGGCCGTCTTGCTGCCCTCGATCATCACGGGGCTCGAGGCGACCACCGTGACGCCAGGCAGGACGGCGCCGGAGTCGTCCGTCAACAGGCCTACGATCGAGCTTTGAGCAAATGCGGCCGCCGGTGCCAATAGGAGGCACAGGAGGCCGAGCAGAATTCCGCGCAGGAGTCGCTGCAGCATGTTTCCTCCCTGATGGCTGTTCGAGTGCCGCGTAGTCTACGATGTTGAATGTTGAAACTCAAACAGAAACTGTCTCTGCTTCCGACGAGGCGTGCGAGATCCAAATGATTGCAGAACCGCGATCCAAAACCTTGATTTCCCGATCGATCCGGCGTACTGTCGGGCCACGATGATCACTCGACGAGAGCTCGTGAAGGCCGGCCTCATGACCGGCGCAGCCACTCTGCTCCGGCCTCTGGCGCTGCATGCGAACGCCCCGCAGCCCGCGACGCCCGTCAACTTCGCTGTGCCGCCGGGAGCGTGCGACTGCCACGTGCACGTTTTCGGGGATCCGCGCCGCTATCCCTTCTTCTCCGGCCGTGTCTATACCCCTGAGCCCGCCTCCGTCGACGAGCTCCAGGCGCTTCATCGCGCGCTGCACATCGATCGCGTCGTCATCGTCACTCCGAGCGTCTACGGGACGGACAACTCCTGCACGCTCGATGCCATTCGCGAGCTCGGGCCGCGGGCGCGCGGCGTCGCGGTGATTGACGAGGCGACCACCGATGGTGCCGTCGATCAAATGATGAAGAGCGGCATCCGCGGCATCCGGCTGAACCTCACGACCGCCGGCGTCACCGACCCGGCCGCCGCGCTTCCGCGGTTCCGGGCGGCGGCCACCAGGGCCCGGACGCACGGCCTGCACATCCAGCTCAACACGTCTCTTCGGGTGATCGACGCGCTCTCGACCGAGTTCAGCGCGGCGCCGGTGACGCTCGTGTTCGATCACTTCGGAGGGGCCGTGGCGGCTCAGGGCCTGAACCAGCCTGGCTTCGGCGCGCTGGTGAGCCTGGTGAAGTCCGGCAAGGCGTACGTCAAGATCTCGGGGGCCGCCGATCTCGTCTCGACCGCCGCGCCCGGCTACGCCGACGTGCTGCCGCTCGCGCGCGCGCTCGTCTCGGCGAATCCCCAGCGGATTCTGTGGGGCACGAACTGGCCCCACCCCGACTCCGCGACGCGGCCGGGCCGGAAGAGCACCGATATCGCGGTGCACATGCAGACAGACGATGGCCTCGTGCTCAACCTGCTGCCGGTGTGGGTGCCCGATGCGGCGACCCGCAGACTGATTCTGGTGGACAACCCGGCTCGGCTCTACGGCTTCTGAGGCCGTCGCCCCGCCTGCGTGTCCTGCCTGCCGCGCGAGTGCTTGTCGGTGGCCAGGGCCGACCAGTAGAACGCCCCCGCGTACCCGGCCGCTTCCGCGTCGGCCACGACCGATTCGATCGTCAGGCGCGTGGCTCGCGTGGGGAACTCGC
Organism: Vicinamibacterales bacterium; assembly: GCA_963738315.1. Classification (GTDB taxonomy): domain Bacteria; phylum Acidobacteriota; class Vicinamibacteria; order Vicinamibacterales; family JAMQPK01; genus JAMQPK01. The sequence goes on from CAVTVT010000002.1 coordinate 271,654, forward strand.
CGAGCAGGACCGGCTTGTCGAGCGCCAGCTCCGCCGCCGGCGTGATGATCGGCGTGCGCAGCCGCGACGTCTCGTACCAGTGCACCTGGTAGAAATCGAGCCCGAGCCCCCGGTAGAAGTCGCACCACTTCGCTCCCGCGGAACCGACGGTGATCGGCTGCCGGGCGGCCGCCCGGATCACGGCCACCGCCTCGCCAAGGAACGCCCGCAGATCGTCCTGTTCCAGCGCGGCCCGCCGGAGGCGTCCTCCAAGCCCGCGTGCGATCCATTCGGGCTCGTTCATGATGTCCCACGCCAGCACGGCGGGCTCTTCGGCGAACGCCCGCACGAGCGGATCGATTACTCGGCCAAGGAGCGCGTCCCGCCACGCCGGTCGGAGGAGCACCTCGGCACGCCCGCCAAGCTGCACGCCATCGACCCACGCCGCGCGGCGGCACCAGAGGAAATCGAACAGCACGAACATGACGCGCATGCCGTGCCGTGCGGCCGTCGCCGCGGCGCTCTCCACGTCGCGGAGCACGTAATCGTCCAGCCCGAGCGGTTCTCCTTCCGGCGAGAAGCGGATGCCGGCCCGGCCGTCGCACAGGAGGAACCACCGGATGCTCCCGATGCCCTGGTCCGCCAGCCGCCGGAGCTCCGCGTCCATCATGCTCACCCGGCTCGCGACGCCGCCAGCCGGGCTCCAGGCATTGCCGCCGAAGTCGATGCCGTAGCGGATCCACGGCAGGTTTGCGCCGGCCACGAATCGCGTCATCCCGTACAATGAATCCATCGTCATGGCCTCACACGCGACGGGCCGGGTCTTCCTGCTCTCGCCGGCGAACTGCCGCGGGCGCCGGGCCCAGCAGGTGCTCTCGCCCCGTGCTTCGGGGGAGCTGGCGCGCAGGCTGCAATCGACGGCGGGAGTCGCCATCGGCGAGCTGTTCGCGCACGTGAGCGGGCTGTATTTTCGTGGCAAGCTCACCTACGCGCGCCGGTTCGGCGCCGTGTACGTGATCACCCCCGATCGCGGACTGATCCCCGCGGACACGCCCGTCACCGCCGACGAGCTCGTCCGTTTCGCCGGCGCGGAGATCGCCGCTGAGAATCCCGTTTATCGCGGGCCGCTCGAAGACACCGCGCGCCGCCTTCTGCGGCGCTCCGCCGCGGAGGATCAATTCGTGCTCCTCGGCAGCGTGGCATCCGACAAGTACGTCCGCATCCTCGGGGCGATCTTCTCGTCGCGACTGCTGTTTCCGTCCTCGTTCGTCGGCCGCGGCGACATGAGCCGGGGCGGCCTGCTGCTCCGGGCGGCCGCCGCCGGCGCCGAGCTCGAATACGTTCCGGCGATCGGCGCGGTCCGCAGGGGCGCCCGTCCGCCGAAGCTGCCGCCGCTCGCTCCGGCTGCGCCGTTCCCGCCCCCAGCCCGCTGACGCGCTCTCATCCCGGCGCGGCGTTGTGCCGATAACGCACATACGGCTGTGCCTATGCGCCCAATCTCCGGCAGAGTCCTGCACGCTGCTTCACCGTCTCGCACATCCGGGCCGCGGCCGCTGAAGCTGCTCGTGCTCGAAGACTGCGCGGCGGACGCCGAGCTCATAGTGGACTACCTCGCCGGGGGCGGGTTTCAGCCCGACTGGCGGCGGGTCGAGACCCACGCCGACTTTGCCGCGCACCTCGACAGCTCGCTCGACATCATCCTCGCCGACTACACCATGCCCGCCTTCGATGTTCGCACGGCTCTGGCGGAGCTGGAGCGCCGCGCGCTCGAGATCCCGGTCATCGTCGTCTCCGGCACCATCGGCGAGGAGCGCGCCGTGGAGCTGCTGCAGGAGGGAGCGGCGGACTGCATTCTGAAAGAGCGCCTCGAACGGCTCGCTCCGGCCGTCTCGAGAGCCCTCGAGATTCGAATGCTCAGGAGGGAGTGCCAGCGCGCGGATGCGCAGGCGCGGCTGCTCGCCTGCGCCATCGAGTCCACCGATGAGATGGTGAGCGTCACCGATCTGCGGAACCGCTTTACTTTCGTGAACCGGGCTTTTATCGAGGCGTACGGCTACACGGCCGAGGAACTGATCGGGCAGCCTCGAACGATGCTGTGTCCCGATGACGTGCCGGAAGAGCTCCACAGGGACATTCTCGAGCGGACGCGCGAAGGCGGGTGGCAGGGCGAGCTGCCCAACAGACGAAAGGACGGCGGCCGCTTCTGGGTGCACCTGAACAGCTCGGTCATTCCCGATCCGGACGGCGGCCCCGTGGGATTCCTGTGGCTCGCGCGCGACATCACGGCACGCAAACGGGCTGAAGCGCAGCGTCAGACGAGCGAAGAGCGCACGCGGTTCGCTCTGGAGGCGGGTGGCATCGGCATCTGGGAGTTCGATGGCTCGACCGGCACGGCCACATGGACCGACACGCTCGAGCGGCTGCATGGTTTGCGTCCCGGAGGCTTCGGGCACTCCATGGACGCGTTCCTGGACCTCGTCCACCCGGAGGATCGTGAGCCGGTCCAGACCAGCATCGCCTGGGCGCTCGAAAACCGGGCCGACTCCAATGTCGAGTATCGCGTCGTCTGGCCCGACGGCAGCACGCACTGGGTGATTGGCAAGGGACGATTCTTCTATGGCGAGCACGGTGTCGTCACGGCCGGGGTCGGCATCGGAATCGACGTCACCGAACGACGGCAGCTGGAGATGCAGCTCCGCCAGGCCCAGAAGATGGAAGCCGTCGGGCAGCTCGCAGGAGGAGTGGCGCACGACTTCAACAATCTGCTCACGGCCATTCTCGGCTATGCCGAGCTGCTCGGTCCGACATTCGAGGCCGACGATCGGCGGCTGAAGGATCTCGAGGAGATTCGCAAGTCCGCCTCCCGCGCCACGCTGCTGACGACCCAGCTCCTGGCGTTCAGCCGGCGGCAGATGATGCAGCCGATCGTCCTGGACCTGAACGTGGCGGTCGCGGATGTCCTGGGCATGCTCCGGCGGCTGATCAACGAGGACATCGAGATCGCTCTCGACCTCGCCCCCGAGCTCGGCCGGGTGAAGGCCGACGCCGGACAGATTCAGCAGGTCATCATGAATCTCGCGGTGAACGCGCGCGATGCCATGCCGCGCGGCGGCACGCTGACCGTCGGCACCTTGAACGCCGACGTGGACGAGGAGTTCTTCAGGCGCCACGGGATCCAGGACGACGGGTGCCGGCGCTTCGTGGTCCTCACCATCACCGACACCGGCATCGGAATGGACCATGCGGTCAAGACCCACATCTTCGAGCCGTTCTTCACCACGAAGCCCAAAGGCGAAGGCACTGGGCTGGGACTGGCCACGGTCTACGGAATCGTGAAGCAGAGCGGTGGGTCGGTCTGGGTGTACAGCGAGCCCGGACAGGGCACGGCGTTCAAGATCTACCTGCCGCGCACCGACGAGGCCATGGCCGTCGACAGCTTCTCGACCCCGGCCGCGCGGCCGGTCGGAGGCAGCGAGACGATTCTGCTCGTGGAGGACGAGAGCGCGCTCCGCAAGCTCGCGCGTACCCTGCTCGAGCGCCACGGCTACCGAGTGCTCGACGCGGCCAATGCCGACGGCGCCATCGCCGTCGCCGAGCGGGAGGAGAACATCATCGACCTGCTCCTCACCGACGTGGTGATGCCGGGGCGCAGCGGCCCGGAGCTCACGGCCCATCTGAAACCGCTCCGGCCCAATCTGAGCGTGCTGTACATGTCCGGCTACGCCGACGACGCCATCGTGCGCCGGGGCATGCTCGCTCCCGGCACGCCGTTCGTGCAGAAGCCGTTCACAGCCGCCATCCTCATGCGAAAGGTACGCGAGGTGCTCGATGCCAGCCAGTCTCGGTGAAGCCGCCCCGGTGAGGAGCGGTGCGCCGCGCCTCCTCATCGTCGACGACGAGCCGTCGATTCACCAGATCGTCGGGCGCTTCGCCGAGGACGCCGGGTTCGACGTGGTCCCCTGCTCCGGCGGTCCCGAGGCGATGGCGTACCTGCAGAATCACCACGTCGATCTCGCGGCCGTCGATCTCCGCATGCCCGGCCCCGACGGGCTTCAGGTGTTGCGTGCGATCCGCCAGGCCGACCCCGACTGCCAGGTGCTGCTGATGAGCGGCGTCGCGACCATCGACATCGCCGTCGAGGCCATCAAGCTCGGTGCGGTGGACTGCCTGAGCAAGCCGTTCGACTTCTCCCGTCTCACCAGAATTCTGAGCGACGTGCGCGAGTCGGTGCACCACCGCCGCGAGCTGCTGGAGGCCGAGCAGCGGGTCGCGGAGAAGGCCGAGTTCTGCGGCATGATCGGGCGCACGGCGGTCATGCAGGAGCTCTTCGCGCTGATCCGCCGTCTGGCGCCGCACGTGCGGTCGGCCCTCATCACCGGTGAAACCGGCACCGGCAAGGAACTGGTCGCGCGCGCCTTCCACCTGTCGGGGGCCCGGCGCGACAAGCGGTTCGTCGCCATCAACTGCTCGGCGGTGGTGGAGACGCTGTTCGAGAGCGAGCTCTTCGGCCACGTTCGCGGGGCGTTCACCGGGGCGGTGGACAGCAAGCCGGGTCTGTTCGAGACCGCCAATGGCGGCACCATCTTCCTCGACGAGATCGGCGAGCTGCCCATCGTGATGCAGGCGAAGCTGCTGCGCGTGCTGGAATCGGGGGAGGTGCAGCGCGTGGGCTCGGCCGACTTGCGGCGCGTGGACGTGCATGTGATCGCCGCGACCAATCGGAATCTCCAGGCCGAGGCGGTCGTCGCCCGCTTCCGCAGCGATCTCTACTACCGCCTGAACGTCGTGGAGCTCCGGGTGCCCCCGCTCCGGGAGCGCCGCGAGGACATTCCCTACCTCACGGCGGCCTTCGTGCAGGACTGCTCGGTCAAGCTGGGAAAGAAGGTCGTCGGCCTTACGCCGGCCGCCGAGCGGCGTCTGGTCGCGGCGGAATGGGCGGGCAATGTCCGGGAGCTGCGGAACGTCGTCGAGCGCGCCTGCATTCTGGCCGACGGCGAGTTCATCACGGAACGCGAGTTCACGAGCAGCACGCTTCAGGTGGCGTCGTCGCCGCCGCAGTCGAATCAGCCGGCGCGAACGCCGCCGCCCGGAGGGCAGGTGCCGCCGCCATTGTCCGAGGTGGAGCGGCAGCACATCATCGCCGTGCTGGCACAGGTCACGGGGAACAAGGCGGCGGCCGCGAAGATTCTCGGGTTGAGCCGCCGCAGCCTGTACCGCCGCCTGGAGCTGTACGGCATCGGGCCGTCGGCGCGGCGGTCGGCTACGCCGTAACCGTCCGCGCTTCGGCGCCTGCGCGCGCCCTCCAGGCCAGCGCCCCCTCGACCGCCTTCATCAGCGCGTCGCGCGTGAACGGCTTTTCCAGGATTCCCGCCGTGGCCGGGTACGAACCGGCCGCGAAGTTCTGCGCGCTGTAGCCGGTGGTCATGATGACGGCCGTGGCGGGCGAGCGCTCGCGGATGCGTTCCGCGAGCCACCAGCCATCGTGCCCCGGCATCGACACGTCGCAGACCGCGATCTCGACCGGAGCAGCATCGAAGGACGCGAGCGCTTCGTCGGCGCTGGCGGCCATCGTCACGCTGTGCCCGCAGTGCTCGGCCCATCGGGCGAAGATGGTCCGCACGCTGGGTTCGTCGTCGACAATGAGAATCGAGCTCATACAGGGGCATCCTTTGGCTTGTCGGACATCTGACGGACGACCTCCGGCAGACACTTCGGGCAGATTCCGTGGCTGAACTGGACGTGGCTGTGCTCGGTGACGTACTCCTCGACTTTGTGCCAGTAGTTCGAGTCGTCGCGAATCGACTTGCAGTAGGCGCAGATCGGCAGCAGGCCGCTCAGGACGCGGACGCTCGCGAGCGCGCCTTCGAGCTCACGGATCTTGCCGGCGAGATTCTGCTGCAGGCTGATGATGCGGGCGCCGGCATTGAGGCGCGCCCGCAGCTCGCCGGGATCGACAGGCTTCACCAGGTACTCGTCGGCCCCGGCTTCGAGTCCCGTCACGACGTCGGCCCGCGTGTTGCGCGAGGTCAGCAGGATCAGGTAGTCGGCCGACGTGCGGCGGATCGCCCGTATCCGCCGGCACACTTCGGGGCCGTCGATGTCGGGCAGCATCCAGTCCAGGATCGCCAGGTGCGGCTCGCCGTCCTCTCCGAAGGCCCCGAGGGCCGCCGCGCCGTCATGGGCGACGGCGACGTCGTAGCCCCACGAGCGTGTGAGGGACGACATCAGGTGGGCGGTCGCCCGGTCGTCTTCGGCAATTATGAGGCGCATGTCAGACCCCCGCGTATGTGGTCCAGCCGTGAGAGCATCTCCGTCACCGTCTTCTCGAGCATGGCGAAGGTGGAGCGGGACGTCTCGAGATCCCCTTCCCGCGCCCGCGCCTCGAGGCGCTGTGCGAGCGCGGTGACTTCCTTCGCATCGAAGTTGCCGGCCGATCCCTTCAAGGTGTGCGCCGCGCGGCTGACAGCCGGCGCGTCGCCGCGGGCGAGGCCCCGGCGGATATCCTCCACCAGCTGCGGGCAGTCTTCGAGGAACAGTCCGATGATCTCGTGGAGGAGCTGCTCGCTGCCGCCGACGCGCGCCAACAGCCCCGACTCCGACCACACGTCGACGGCTCCCGCGCTCGACCGGCGCGCCAGCGTCGCGTCGATCTCCCTGAACAGCTCGGCCGGCACGATCGGCTTCGACACGTAGCCGTCGGCGCCGGCTTCCAGGCACCGCTCGCGGTCGCCCTTCAGGGCGTGGGCGGTCAGCGAGATGATGGGCGTGTGGCTGCCCGTCGGGGCTTCGGCCGCACGGATCAGCGCGATCGCTTCGGCCCCTCCCATTTCGGGCATCTGCATATCCATCAGGACGAGATCGAAACGGCCCGCGGTGAACGCCCTGACCGCCTTTCGCCCGTCGTCGGCCACGGCCACCTTGTGCCCGGCCTTTTCCAGGATGCCGATCGCGACCCGCTGATTCACCACGTTGTCTTCAGCCAGGAGGATCTCGAGCGCGTCTCCCGACGGCGCACGCCGTGCCGCCTGCGACGGCTCGGGCGCCGCCGGCGAGAGGGGAGTCTGCGCGCCTCCAAGCACGCCGAGCATCGCCTCGCGCAGGGCCGCCTGCCGGACCGGCTTCACGAGGTAGGCGGCAATGCCCAGGTCGCGGCACCGCTCCGGGTCCGCGAGGTCTCCCGAGGAGGTCAGCAGCATCACGGGAGGCGCGCCGGCGCGCCCTTCGGCGAGCTGCGCGGCGACCGTGAAACCATCCATCCCCGGCATGTTGGCGTCGAGCAGCACGAGACCGAACGGGGCGCCGCGTTCGGCCGCGGAACGAATCGCGGCGAGCGCGCCGTAGCCGCTGTCCACGAGCGTCGGGACGACTTCCCACTTCTCCAGCGTCCGTTCGAAGATACGGCGGTTCGTCACGTTGTCGTCCACGACGAGCACCCGGAGCCCCTGGAGAGCCGACGGGAGCGCGTCGGCCGGCGGCTGGTCGCGCCGCACCTTTGCCCGCGCCGTGAAATGGAACGTGCTCCCGCGGCCTTCCTCGCTCTCCACCCAGAGCCGTCCGCCCATCATTGCCGCGAGAGTCGACGAGATCGTCAGGCCGAGCCCGGTGCCGCCGTACTTCCGGGTGATGGATCCATCGGCCTGACGGAATGCCTCGAAGATCAGGGTCTGCTTGTCGGCCGGGATGCCGATGCCCGTGTCGGATACCGTGAAATGCAGCATCGCCTCGTCGCCCTCCTGGCTTTCGATCTGTGCCCTCACCACCACCTCGCCCTGATGAGTGAACTTCACGGCGTTTCCCACCAGGTTCACGACGATCTGGCGGAGGCGCCCGGCGTCGGCCACGACCGTGGCGGGCACGTTGTCGTCGAGGTCGTAGAGCAGCTCGAGCCCCTTTTCGTGCGCGCGCAGCGCCAGCGTCGGCATGGCCTGCTCGAGCATGTCGCGGAGGTTGAACTCGGCCGGCTCGACGCTGAGCCGCCCGGCTTCGATCTTGGAGAAGTCGAGTACGTCGTTGATCACCTGCAGCAGCGAGTTCGCAGAGCCCTTGACCATCGTCAGGTACTCGCGCTGCGTGCGCGTCAGGTCGGTATCGAGCGCGAGATCCGTCATGCCCAGGATGCCGTTCATGGGGGTGCGGATCTCGTGACTCATGTTCGCGAGGAACTCGCTCTTGGCCCGGCTGGCCTCCTCGGCGCGGTCTCGCGCGTGCACGAGCTCGGCGGTGCGGGCCGCCACCTCGCGCTCCAGGTCCTCGCGGTGCCGCTCGAGCTGCGTATCGCGCAGCTCGATCTGTTCGAGCATGTCGTTGAAGCCGCGGATCAACTGTCCGAGCTCGTCGCCCCGGGTGCCGGTGGCGCGGACCGAATAGTTCTTGCGGGCGGAGACCTCGCGCGCGATGGTGGCGAGCATCAGGATCGGCTTGACGAGCAGCCCCTGCGTGGCGGAGGAGAGCACCAGCGCGATGAGCAGCGACACGACGCAGGCCGGAGCGATGATCTTGATCGCGTCTCGAATCTGGATGATCTGCTGCCGGCGGTCCGACTCCAGGTAGACGGTGCCGATTTGGTCGCCGCCGAGCACGACCGGTCGGACCACGGCCATGCGCGACCACGATACCGCGGGCCCGCGGCTGCCCGGTCCGATGAGATCCGGTATCTCGAGCCCGGCGAGATCGCGGCGCCGGTATGCGGCGAACTCCTTTCCGGCAGCATTGTGGATGTGCGCCTGGGTCACCTCGGTCTTGACGGCCAGGGGCGCCATCGTCTCGCGCGCCGACTGCTCGTCGGCGAATGCGATCGAGGCCGTGCTGCCGGCGGCGATCATGTCGGCGAGGGTCGCCATGCTCCGGATCTGCTCGTCGCGGAACTTCACGTAGTCGTACACCATGAAGGTGACCGAGGCGGCGAGCAGGGCGACGGCCGTCGCCGTCAAGCTGTTCAGGGTGAGCTTGTGCTTGATCGAGAGGCGGCTGAACCCGGGCATCTAGGGGCCGCCCTTCCGGCTGATGGCGAGGCTCAGGAGCCTGGAGCTGATCCTCAGGTTCTTCCGGTGCGCGGCCGGCACGTTGATCTCGAAGCGCATGCGGTCGCCAGCCGCGACCAGGGCGATCACGCCCCCGAGACGGCAGAAGCCGGCGAGATCGGATACGGTCACGACGCTCGCCGTGTCGCTGCGGCGAAGAATCTCCGGCAGGTGGCGATGCTCGGACGCGCTGATGAAGGCCATCGGCAGCCGGTTGATGTCGTCGCGCCAGTCGAGCCGGCGGACCACCATCGGCCGGTCCTGCGCGGTCTTGCCCTTCACCGCTTCGTCCAGGGCGCGCCCGAATGGATCGTCCCCCACGACCCCGATGACGAATGGGGACGTGTCGCCCGCCACCGCGCCGGGCCATTCGATGAACCGGGCGAAGTTCACGAGGAACGCGGCCTCGACCCGGTAGTCAGGCGAGCCGGTCGGAGCCGCGCCGTGCGCCCGAGCGTTCACCGCGCACAGCAGGCACGAGGCGCTCACGGCCCAGGCCGGCCACGATGCCCGGCGTGGGCGCATCGCCGGCTGGACCGCCGCTGTTGCAACGGCGCGTAGCAAGCGATGAGCCCCGGCCATGACGCGATGGATGAGGCAATCGCCTTGCCAGCGGCGGCCGCACCACTACCGGGAAAACGAGCCTGTTTTGAGCTGGCGCGAACGGCCGGAGCGGCGTCCGCGCTCACCGTGTGCGCTGACGCACGCGGCGCCAACGCACGACATGCACGCGACCACGCCAGTCCTGCCGCCACCCGCGCACGAGCGACAGGCTTGGCGCGATGCGGCTGCCGGCGTGTCCCTCTCAGTACCGGTAGTGCTCCGGCTTGTACGGGCCCTCCAGCGGGACGCCGATGTACTCCGCCTGCTCCTTGCTGAGCCGCGTGAGCTTCACGCCCAGATGGTCCAGGTGCAGGCGCGCAACCTGCTCATCGAGGCGCTTCGGCAGCATGTACACCTTCTTCTCGTACTGGCCCTGGTTCTCGTGCAGCTCGAGCTGGGCGATGACCTGGTTGGTGAACGAGGCCGACATGACGAAGCTCGGATGCCCGGTGGCGCACCCGAGGTTCAGCAGCCGCCCCTCGGCGAGCACCATCACGCTGTGACCGTCCGGGAAGCGGAACTCGTCGTACTGGGGCTTGATGTTGATCCGCTCGACGCCCGGGAACTTCTTCAGGCCCGCCATGTCGATCTCGTTGTCGAAGTGGCCGATGTTGCCGACGATCGCCTTGTCCTTCATCCGGCGCATGTGGTCCACGGTGATGATGTTGTGGTTGCCCGTGGCGGTGATGAAGATGTCGGCTTTGTCGACGAACTCCTCGATCGTGGCCACCTGATAGCCTTCCATGGCCGCCTGCAGCGCGCAGATCGGATCGATTTCGGTGACGACCACGCGCGCGCCCTGGCCGCGCAGCGCCTGCGCGCAGCCCTTCCCGACCTCGCCGTAGCCGCACACGACAGCGACCTTCCCGCCGAGCATGACGTCGGTGGCCCGCGCGAGCCCGTCGGGCAGCGAGTGGCGGCAGCCGTAGATGTTGTCGAACTTGCTCTTGGTCACCGAGTCGTTGACGTTGATGGCGGGGAAGAGCAGCGTGCCGGCCTCCATCATCTGGTAGAGGCGGTGCACGCCGGTGGTCGTCTCCTCGCTGACACCGCGGATCGAGGAGGCGATCCGCCGCCACCGGGACGCGTCCTTCGCGATCGATTGCCGGACGCAGTCGAGGATCACACCCCACTCCTCGGGCTCGCTGTCGGGCCGGAACGCCGGCACCGCACCCGCCTGCTCGAACTCGGCGCCCTTGTGCACGACGAGCGTGGCGTCCCCGCCGTCGTCGACGATCAGCGTGGGGCCGGAGCCATCCGGCCATTCGAGCGCCTCGCTCGTGCACCACCAGTACTCCTCGAGCGTCTCTCCCTTCCAGGCGAACACCGGCGTCCCGTGGGTTCGCTCGCCGTGCCGCCGGTCTCCGGCCGCCCGACCACGACCGCGGCGGCGGCGTGATCCTGCGTCGAGAAGATGTTGCACGACACCCAGCGCACGTCGGCGCCGAGGTCCGCGAGCGTCTCGATCAGCACGGCCGTCTGGATGGTCATGTGCAGGCTGCCCATGATGCGGGCGCCCGCAAGCGGCTTGCGGCCCGCGTGCTGCCGCCGGAGCGCCATCAGTCCAGGCATCTCCTGTTCGGCGAGACGGATTTCCTTGCGGCCGAACTCGGCCAGGGAGAGATCGTTAACCTTGAACGGCGGGCGGCCGGCGGCTTTCGCCGCCGCGAACGGATGACGCTTCTCGACTACGGTCGACATGATGTGTGCCTTTCTTGTCTTCTCTTTAATCGTGCGCGGGGCCCCACCCCCGCGCACCTGTCACCGCTCGCCTCTCCGGCTCGCGGCGGGTGGTTACGACGACGATCTGCTCAGTGCGGCAGGCCCGCCGTGGTGCCCCGTGCCCCGCGCACCTGTCACCACTCGCCTGTCCGGCTCGCGGCGGGTGGTTACGACGACGATCTGCTCAGTGCGGCAGGCCCGCCGTGGTGCCGTCTTCCGGCCGCCGCCGGGCCGTGCAGACGAACAGGCCTGGACCCTTTGCCTGCGGGTCGGGCGGCAGCGTGACGAACCGGACACTCCCGAATCCGACGTCGCCAAGAAGGCTCCGCATCGGTTCTTCGGCGAAGCCCAGCCAGACGTGCCCCATCTGCTGCCGATAGCTCACGCGGTCGTGCGGCAGCATGTCGATCACGAGCAGGCACCCGCCGGGCCTGACGATTCGGGCCACTTCCGCCAGCGCGCGCTCGGGCTCCGGGACGTGGTGCAGCACCAGCCCCAGTACGGCCGCATCCACCGTCGCTCCTTCCATCGGCAGCGACTCGAGCTCGCCGCGGCGGAGCGCGACGTTCTCGAAGCCGTGAAGGCGCTTGCGCGCCGCCTGGAGCATGGCCGCGGAGGCATCGACGGCGATGACGCGTCGGACGAAGGGCGCGATCACCGACGCGATCTGCCCCGTGCCGCAGCCGAGATCGGCGACGGTCCAGGCGGGATCGGCGAACGCACCGAGCGCCGCGAGATGGAACCGGCCGCCGAAGAGCTCCTCGCGCACGCGATCCCACTGCGCCGCCGACGATGAGAAGAACTCCTGGGATCGGCTGCGCCGCTCGGCGAGCGCGGCCTGGAGGCGGCGCTGATCCTCCACGGCGGCGGAGGTGGAGCCCACCTGTTCGCGCACGAGAGCCCAGAGCCGTCGCGCGGCCGGGTCGAGCTCGTCCCTGCCCTCATCCGGCTCGAGACGCCCCCCGCGCGGCGACGGACGCACCATCGTGTACACGTTGCTCGTGCCTTCGGCCCGGCGCATGCACCCAGTCTGCGTCGGCGAGCGCCTTCAGGTGCCGGCTGACCGTGGATTGCGGCAGCTGCATCACGGCGCAGAGCTCGGTGACGGTGAGCTCGCGGCGCTCGAGGAGCAGCAGAATGCGGCTGCGCGTCGTGTCGGCGAGCGCGGACAGGTGATCGAGGATGGCCGGCGCCACGGCCCGTGCGGCAGGCATATATCCGTATATCCGGATGAAAGGCTACACCAGCTCGCCTCCCGGCGCAACCCGGCCCCCCCGGGCGCCGCCTTCCGGCCAAAGACGCGGATTCCGCTCAGGGAATCCCGGGCGTGGCCCCGTCGGGGACCTGGTCGACCTGTGGCATGTCCGGACTGATCCGGATGCACGCGGCGAAATGCTGCGGTTTGATCTCGACCAGTCGCGGCTCGATTTCCCTGCACGCAGGAACGGCGTACGGGCAGCGCGTGTGGAAGCGGCAGCCCGAAGGCGGATTGATCGGCGACGGCACGTCGCCTTCCAGCACGATGCGCCGGCGCCGGCCCTCGACGCCGCGGGTCCGGCACCGGCACCGCCGAGATCAGCGCCTTCGTGTACGGCATCAGCGGATCGTCGTACATCCGTCGCGCGTCGGCGAGCTCGACGACCTGTCCGAGATACATCACCGCGACCCGGTGCGAGATGTGGCGGATCGCGCGCAGGTCGTGCGAAATGAAGAGATACGTCAGCCGGCGCTCCTGCTGGAGCCGCTCGATCAGGTTGATGATCTGCGCCTGAATCGAGACGTCCAGCGCCGAGATCGGCTCGTCGGCGACGATGAAGGCCGGGTCGGCGGCGAGCGCGCGCGCGATCCCGATGCGCTGCTGCTGCCCGCCGGAGAACTCGTGCGGGTAGCGGTTGATGAACCGGCCGCTCAGCCCGACCGTGCGCATCAGCTCCTGCACGCGGTCGCGCTTCCCGGCGCCGCGCGCGAGACCGAAGGTTTCGATGGGCTCGGCGATGATCTGCCCCACGGTCATGCGCGGATCGAGCGAGGCGTACGGATCCTGGAAGATCATCTGCATGCGGCGGCGGCCGCAGGCGCAGCGCCCGGCGCGACAGCCGCCGAGATCTACGTCCATCGAAACAGCACGCGGCCGCCGGTGATGTCCACGAGTCTGAGCAGGGCGCGGCCCAGCGTGCGTCTTGCCGCAGCCGGATTCGCCGACGAGGCCGAGCGTCTCGCCCGCATGGATATCGAGCGAGACGCCGTCGACGGCCTTCACGACTCCGCGCCGGCCGGCATCGAAGTGCACGGTCAGATCGATCGATCCTGACGAGCGGGGCGTTCGAGACGGGCGCGCTCATCGTGGGGTGGCGTACACCTCGGCGGCGAAGTGGCAGAGCGAGTGATGATCGGGCGCCAGCGCTGACGAACGGCGGAAGCGGCCTCGCGGCAGATCGTCCTCCGCGCGGTAGCAGCGCTCGGCGAACGGGCAGCCGGCCGGCGGGCTGGCCGGATCGGGCGGCAGCCCGGGAATCTGGTACAGCTCGGTCTGGCGCGTCGGCCGTCGGATCGGGCACCGAGAGCAGCAGGCCGTTCGTGTAGGGATTCGCCGGCCGCGCGAAGAGCTCGGCGGTGCCGGCGCGGTCTCGAAGATCCGTCCGGCGTACATCACGATGACGCGATCCGTCATGCCGGCGACGACGCCCGAGATCGTGCGTGATCAGGATCACGCTCGTGCCGGTCTCCCGCTTCAGCTTCTGAATGAGATCGAGAATCTGCGCCTGAATCGTCACGTCGAGCGCCGTCGTCGGCTCGTCGGCGATGAGCAGCTCCGGCCGGCACGAGAGCGCCATCGCGATCATCACGCGCTGCCGCATGCCGCCCGAGAACTCGTGCGGATACGCATCGATCCGCCGCCGCGCGTCCGGAATGCCGACGCTCTCGAGCATGGCGACCGCATGCGCCCGCGCCTCGCCTCGCGAGTGGCCGAGGTGCAGACGCGTGACCTCCATCAGCTGTTCGGAGATCCGCATGAACGGGTTCAGCGACGTCATCGGATCCTGGAAGATCATCGCGATGCGCTTGCCGCGGATGCGGCGCAGATCGGCTTCCGGAAGCGCCAGGAGATCGCGGCCGTCGAAAACCGCCCGGCCGCTCACGATCCGCCCCGGCGGGATGGGGACGAGCCGCATGATCGACAGGTTGGTGACCGACTTGCCCGAGCCGGATTCCCCGACGATGCCGAGCGTCTCGCCGCGCGCGAGATCGAAGCTCACGCCGTCGACCGCGCGGACCGTCCGATGCTCCTCGGCGAAGTAGGTCCGGAGGTCCTGCACCGAGAGCAGCATCAGCCCTGTCTCATCTGCGGATCGAGCGCGTCGCGCAGGCCGTCGCCGAGGAAGTTGAGCGAGAAGAGCGTAATCGCCATGGCAGCGCCGGGGCAGATGAGCTGCCAGGGGAAGATCGCGATGTTCTGGATCCCGTCGGCGGCCAGGCTGCCCCAGGAGGCGAGCGGCGCCTGCACGCCGAGGCCGAGAAACGACAGGAACGCCTCGAGGAGCATCACCGACGGGATGGTGAGCGTCGCGTACACGATCACCGGCCCCAGCGTGTTCGGCACGAGATGCCGGATCACGATCTTGGTTGCCGGCACGCCCGTCGCCCGTGCGGCGACGACGAACTCCTGGTGCTTCAGCGACATCACCTGGCCGCGGACGATGCGCGCCATGGTGAGCCACGAGACGGCGCCGAGCGCGACGAACAGCAGCAGGAGCTGGCCGAGCGGCGACTGTCCGCCGAAGAACGCCAGCAGCACGATGACCACCATCATGTACGGGATCGCGTACAGCACGTCCACGATCCGCATCAGCACCTCGTCGATCCTTCCGCCCGCATAGCCGGCCGTGGCGCCGACCGCGATGCCGATGACCAGCGACACGAGCGTGGAGATGACCCCGACCATCAGCGAGATGCGGCCGCCCAGGAGCACGCGCGCGAGGATGTCGCGGCCGGCGATGTCGGTGCCCATCGGATGCGTCCAGGAGAAGGATCCGTCGGGCGCCGTGAACGGCGGCAGCGACTGGATCAGGCTCGGGTCGCTCGGAATGTAGTCGTAGGTGTAGCCGGTGAGGTGCAGGATGATCGGCGGTCCGGCCAGCGATGCGCCGGTGACGAGCGCGACGACGATCATCCCCGACATCGCCAGCCGGTTCCGGCGCAGCCGGCGCCAGGCGTCCTTCCACAGCGACGTGCCGGGGACCGCCTCTTCCATCAGTAGCGGACGCGCGGGTCGATGAAGCCGTAGGCGATGTCGACCAGCAGGTTGAACACCAGCACGACGATCGAGATGAACGCGACGATGCCGATGATGAGCGGCTCGTCGCGGTTGAGGTTGGCGTTGATGAAGTAGTTGCCGAGCCCGGGCAGCGCGAAGATCCGCTCGACGACCACGGTGCCGGTGATCAGAAACGCGAGCGCCGGCCCGGAAAACGAGACGACCGGCAGGAGTCCGCCGCGCAGCGCGTGCCGCAGGACGATCTGCCGCTCGGAGAGCCCCTTCGCGCGCGCGGTCCGGATGTAGTTCGATCGGAGCACCTCGAGCATGCCCGAGCGCGTGAGCCGGGCGATGTACGCCATGTACACCGCCGAGAGCGTGAGGACAGGAAGGATCAGGTGCGAGGGGCCGCCCCAGAGCGCCGGCGGCAGCCGGTACCACGTCAGCGACAGGACCAGCACGAGCACCGGCGCCGAGCACGAAGTTCGGCACCGAGATGCCGACCATCGCGACGGCCATCGACAGGTAGTCGAGCCGCGAGTTCTGCCGCAGCGCCGCGAGCATGCCCGACACGATGCCGACGGCGAGCGCCAGCAGATAGGCGAGCAGGCCCACCGTCGCCGAAACGGGCAGCGCGGACTCGAGAATCGCGTTGACCGACTGCCCCTGATATTTCAAGCGACGAGCCGAAGTCGCCGTGCAGGGTGTTCGCGAGCATCCTGCCGTACTGCACGTACCAGGGCCGGTCGAGGCCGTACTTCTCGCGGAGGTTCTTGACGATCGCCGGGGGAATCGGCTTCTCGCCGGTGTAGAAGTTGCCCGGCGCGAGCCGGATCAGGCCCCACGTCAGCGACACGACCACCAGCACCATCGGCACGGTGACGAGCAGCCGGCGGACGATGAACCGGATCATCGCGTCAGGAGTCCCACTTGGCGGGGTCGTGCTCGATGTAGACGAACTTCCAGGGATGGAGCGTCAGCGGGTTCGCGTACATCCCCTTGACGTACGGCTTCTTCAGCCAGTCGGTCGCGCTCGTGTAGAGCGGAATGACCGGCTGCGCCTCCAGCAGGAACGCCTCGGCCTTGCGAGCAGCTCGTACCGCCTGCGTGGATCGGACTGGCGATTGGCCTCACGCAGCATGGCCACGTACTTCGGGTCCGACCAGCCCGTGCCGTTGTCGCCGGCCGCGGTGGTGAACAGGTCGAGGAAGCTGTACGGGTCCATGTAGTCGCCGACCCAGCCGGCGCGCGCGAAGCCGCTGGTACTCGAGCCTGGCGCGCAGGTCGAGGAACGTCTTCCACTCCATGTTCTTCAGGGGCACGGTCAGGCCCAGGTTCTGCTTCCACTGCGCCTGCACGAACTCGGCGGTCTGGCGGTTGCTCTCCGTGGTGTTGTAGCTGAGCTCGATCGGACCGAGCGGGAACGTCGACGGATCGTACTCGGCCGGCTGCGTCCCGATAGCCGGCCTCGGCGAGCAGCGCGCGCGCCCGCGCGGGATCGAACGGATCGCCGCTCGGCTGCGGGTAGCCGGGAAAGATGCCTTCGGGCGTGAAGGCCGTGAGCGGCTTCACCACCCGCCGATACGCCGCGAGCGCGGCCTTGTCGATGGCCATGTTGAACGCCTTGCGCACCCGGACGTCGTCGATCGGCGGCTTCGTCGTGTTGATCGTGTAGTACTCGATCGCGTTCTCGGGCCTGTCCATGTAGTCCTTCTTGCCGCGGAGCGCCGTCGACCCACGCGAACGGTACGGTGTGGTTGTAGACCGCGTCCACCTCGCCCGCCTTGTAGAGATTCATCATGGTCGTCGTGTCCTCGACCGGGTAGAACGTGATCCGGTCGAGCCTGACGCGATGCGGCGTCCCAGTACATCGGATCGCGCACGACAACGAGCCGGTCGTACGGACGCCAGGTCTGGAGCTTGAAGGCGCCGCACGTCACGATGTGCCCGGGCTGCGTCCACCGGTCGCCGTACTGCTCGATGGCCTTCCGCGGCACCAGCCGGAAGAACTGGTGCGCCACCAGCCCCGCGAGGAACGGCACCGATTGCGTCAGGCGGATCCGGACGGTGAAGTCGTCGATCGCGTCGACGCCCACGTCCCCGGCACGGCCGCGCCCTTCGTTGTACGCCTGCGCGCCGTGGATGTAATACGCCAGATACGCGGATCTCGCGGCGAGAGCGGGCGACAGCCCGCGCCGGATGCTGTACACGAAGTCGTGCGCCGTGATGGGATCCCCGTTCGACCATCGGGCATTGCGCCGGAGGTGGAAGAGGAACTCGGAGTTGTCGGCGTTGGCTTCCCATCGCTCGGCAATCGCCGGAATCGCTTCGCCGGTGATCGGGTCGTATTCGGTGAGGCCCTCGTAGATGGCGAGATAGATCCGCGCTTCCGGCTGGCCGGTGCTGACCTGCGGATCCAGCGACTCGGGCTCCGAGCCGGAAATGTAGCGCAGCACCTGCCCTTCGGGCGGATCGACCGCGCCGAAGTAGTCGGCGCCCTGCGCCCGCGTGCCGCACGCGGCGCCCAGCAGCGCGCCGAGCAGGGCACCGGTTCCGGCCAGGCAGGCGATCGCCGATCTCCGCATATCTCTATGCTACCCGTTCGCCAGCGAGGCGGCCGCGTCCGGATCGAGAAGGAGCGTGGACCGGGCGGCGCAGCTGAGGAGCCGCCCGAGCGGGAGCGGCGAGCCCGGCTGCAGCGCGCTGGAAACCGCCTCGGCTTTTGCGCGGCCCAGAGCGACGATCACCGCACGTCGCGCCCCGCACAGCGCGGCGAGCGTCAGCGTGAGGCGGCGCGGCGGAGGCTTCGGTGCGTTCAGGACGGCCGCCGTGAGACGCGAGCGGTCTGCCAGCAGCGGAGAGCCCGGGAAGAGCGAGGCGACGTGCCCATCCGGCCCGACGCCAACCAGCACGAGGTCGAAGACGGGCGGACTGCCCGCGCAGGCCTCAATCTCGCGTGCGTAGCGCTCCGCCTCCTGCGCGAGGTCGGCTTCTTCACCTCGCATCCGGTGGACGCGGGCGCCTGGGACGCGCGCCGGCAGCAGCCAGAGCGCGGAGGCCGCCGCGTAGTTGGAGCCCGCATCTTCCGGCGGCACGGCGCGCTCGTCGATCCAGAAGAATTCGGTGCGCGTCCAGTCGACGCGGCAGCGTGCGAGCGCCGGAAAGAACTGCGACACCGACCCTCCGGGAATCGCCACCACGAACCGCCCGCGCTCCCCGATGGCGGCGCGCGACTCCGCTTCGAGCGCTCGGCCGAGCTCGTCCTGCAGGAGCGCGGTTTCGCCAATCACGACCTCCGGCCGCTCGTGGCGGGTGGGCATGGGCTAGGGGGACGAGGGGGTCCATCCTCCGACCGCGCGCGTCAGCCAATCCGCGGCGGCGGGCCCGGGCGAGCCGCACTCGTAGATGTGCAGCGGGTCGGTGACCCTCACCACCGGCTCGACGATCGTCCAGGCGGCCTCCACGACGTCCTCACGCGCGAACAGCGTGGGATCGCCATCGATGGCATCGCCCAGCAGCCGCTCGTATGCCTCGGCGCGGCCGGCCATCTCGGCGGCGCTCCGCTCCACGACCGACAGTTCGATGGGCACGCCCTGCATCTGGTCGCCCGCGCGCTTGGCCCGGGCGCCGATGGCGATCTCCACTTCGGGCGAGAGGCGGAACCGGACGTAGTCGCCGTGGTCGGCGAGCGGCTCCCGGAAGACCACCTGCGGCGGCGGCTTCAGCTCGACGAACACTTCCGTCTTGGTCGTCTCCAGGCACTTGCCCGCGCGCACGAAGAAGGGCACACCGGTCCAGCGCCAGGAATCGAGATACAGATTCAGCGCGGCGTAGGTGGGCACCTGAGAGTTGGGCGCGACGCCCCGTTCCCGGCGGTAGCCGGCGTACTGGCCGAGTACGATGTCGTCGGGCGACAGCGGCCGGATGGCGCGGAGCACCTTGGCCTGTTCGTCGTGAATCCCCGCCGACCAGCTGGGGGCCGGCGCCTCCATGGCGAGGTAGCTGACGATCTGCAGCAGGTGGTTCTGGATCACGTCGCGGATCACGCCCACTTCCTCGTAGAAGCTGCCCCTCCCCGCCACGTCGAAGCGCTCGGCCATGGTGATCTGCACGCTCTCCACGTAGTGGCGATTCCAGATCGGCTCGAGGAATGCGTTGGCGAAGCGGAAGTACAGGATGTTCTGCACCGCTTCCTTGCCCAGGTAGTGATCGATCCGGAAGATCTCGCTGGCGGGAAAGGCGCGGAGGAGCGTCGCGTTGAGCGCGCGCGCCGAGGCGAGGTCGCGCCCGAACGGCTTCTCGACCACGACGCGGGCGCCCCCGCGCGTGCAGCCGGTGGCGGCGAGGTGGGTGATCACCGAGGGAAACGCGCTCGGCGGAATGGCCAGGTAGAAGAGCGGACGCTGGGCGCCTCCGAGGCAGTCGCCGAGGCGGGCGAACGTGGCAGGGTCGCCGTAATCGCCCTGCACGTACTGCACGAGCCGGGCGAGCCGGTGCATCGTCTCCGGGTCGGCGCCGCCATGCTGGTCGATGCTGGCGCGCATGCGATCCAGCAACTGGTCGCGGGTCATGTCGCTGCGCGCCACGCCGACGATGGGGATGTCGAGGTTGTCGCGCCGGACGAGCGCGGCGAGCGCGGGGAAGATCTTCTTGTTGGCGAGATCGCCGGTGATGCCGAAGATCACCAGCGCGTCCGATCGCGGGCGCTCGTTCATCGATTCATAATACAGTTTCACGATGAGCCCGCCCTCCCCGAGAGCCCGCCTGCAGCGAATCGCGCGCAACGCGATGATCGAACGGGGCCTCGAGCCCGACTTTCCGCCTGACGCGGTCGCGCAGGCCGACCGGCTGACGCCCCCGCGGGTGCCCGACGGGCAGCGGCGCTGCGCGACCTGCGCCGTCTGCCCTGGTGCTCGATCGACAACGACGACTCGCGCGATCTCGATCAGCTCACCGTGTGCCGAGGCCGCCGGCGGTGCGACGCGCATCAGGATCGCCGTCGCGGACGTAACCGAGTCGGTCGATCTCGGCTCGCCGCTCGACCGCCACGCACACCGGAACACGACCTCGGTGTACACGGAAGCGCAGATCTTTCCGATGCTGCCGCCCCGCCTCTCGACCGACCTGACGTCTCTCAATCCGGACGAGGACCGGCTGGCGGTCGTCGTCGAGGCGCTCGTGGACGACGCGGGCGCGGTCACCGGCGGCGACGTCTATCGCGCCGTCGTCCGCAATCACGCGAAGCTGGCGTACAACGAGGTCGGCCCCTGGCTCGAAGATGCAGCGGCGGCGCCGGCCGGCGTCCGCGCCGTTCCGGGGCTCGACGGCAATCTGCGGCTGCAGGACGCGGCCGCGGGGCGCCTGTCGGTGCTGCGCCACGAGCATGGCGCGCTCGAGCTCGAGTCCGACGAGGCGAAGGCGGTGTTCTCGGACGGCCAGGTGCTCGACATGAAGCCGCGCGAGCGCAACCGGGCGGGCGCGCTCATCGAGGAGTTCATGATCGCCGCCAACGGGGTGATCGCGCGGTTCCTCGAGGGGCACGGCGCGCCGGCCCTGCGGCGCATCGTCCGCTCGCCGGAGCGATGGGCGCGGCTCGTGCAGTTTGCATCGAACCACGGCGGACGCCTCCCGGAGAGGCCCGACGGCCAGGCGCTCGCCCAGTTCCTGCGCGATCGGCGCAAGGCCGATCCGCAGGACTTTTCCGTGCTGTCGCTCGCCGTGCTGAAGCTGCTCGGCAGAGGCGAGTACATGGCCGAGATCCCCGGCGACTCCACGCCCGGCCACTTCGGACTCGCCGTGGCTGCGTATACGCACTCCACGGCGCCGAATCGCCGTTTTCCCGACGTCGTGACGCAGCGGCTGATCAAGGCCACCCTTGCGCGCGAGCCCCGGCCGTACGGCAACGGCGATCTGGTGGCGATCGCGGCGCACTGTACCGAGCAGGAGGACAACGCCACGAAAGTGGAGCGCGCGGTCCGCAAATCCGCGGCCGCGCTGCTGCTCGAGCGGCGGATTGGCAGCCGGTTCGACGCGGTGGTGACCGGCGCCGCGCCGAAGGGGACGTGGGTCAAGAATCTGGCAACCGCCCACCGAAGGCAAGCTCGACGTCGATGGACAGCCGTACGAAGTCGGCGACCACCTGCGCGTCCGCCTCGTCCGCACGGACGTCGAGCGTGGCTTCATCGATTTCAAGCCGGTCTAGCTGTCCGCTGTGGCACACTCAATGACAAGAGCTCCATTGGAGGACGCCATGCGCCGCTTGCTCGCCGTTGCTCTCGTCTCGCTCCTGTACGCCGCTCCGGGAGCGGCTCAGGCGCCGGCGCCCGCCAGACGGGCTGCCCGCGCGCCCGCGCCCGCCGCGATGTCGATTCAGGTCACCGACTCCACGGGGCGGCCGCTGGGAGACGTGCACGTGACGGCGCACGGACCCCTTGCGAGAGAAGGCGTCTCCGCGGCCGACGGCACGCTGCGATTCATCAACCTGCGAGCAGGCACCTACCGGCTCCATTTCGAGCACGAGGACGCGATTACGCTGGAGCGCGACGTCACGATCAGGGCGGGCGAGTCGCCGTCGATCGACGTGTCGCTGAGTGCGGCGCCCCCGCCGCCCACACCGGTGGAGGCGCCGCCGCCGCCTCCGAGCGCGCCGGAGCTGGGACCCCCGGCCGAACCCGCCGTCGTGCCGATCCCGTCGTTTCTCGAAAAGAATTTCATCGGCCGCGATCCCCGCAAGGAATCGCGCCTCGGCTGCACGACGACCGGAGGAGCGACGCTGATCCAGACCCGCGAGGCGCTGTTGAATCAGACACGCGACGACGCCGACGAGTGGCTGTACGTGGTCGCGGGCGAGGGCACCCTGCGGCTCGGCACCGGCGAACAGCGGCTGGCCGCGGGCACCTTCGCACTGGTCCCGCACACGGTCGGGCACGGGATCGTGCCGGCCGGACGGAATCCGCTGATCTTCGTGTCGGTGCTCTCAGGCGCGCCGTGTGGGGCGGCCGCAGCGGCTGCGCGCTGACGGTCGATCGGTACGTCTCTTGCTCTTCTGCCACGCATGCGGCAGAAGTGTCTCTCGTTTGAGCACAGATCCCTCCTCGTTCTCCTGCTCGCTCTCGTTCTCTGGGGGCTCGCGCTGGCGGATGCGCCGAACCCGTACAAGCATCTCAGCGAGGAGCAGCGGATGGAGAACATCCGCCGCGCGCAGGTGTGGATGCCGATCGACACGGCATCGCTGGACATCAGAAAGGGACCGGACGGCGCGGCCGCCTTCGCGCCGAACGAGACCGTGCGGTGCGCGTTCGACGACAAGAAAGGCGGCGGCAGCACGCCCAAGTTCTGGTGCGACCTGCCGGCGGAGCACGATCCGGTGAAGGTGAAGTACGGAAAGAACAACGCCGAGGTGTACGGGGAAGTGGCCGCCACGCGGCTGCTCTGGGCGCTCGGATTCGGGTCGGATCGGGAGTATCCCGTCAAGGTGCTCTGCCGCGGCTGTACGTCCGATCCGTTCCGCCAGGGCGATCCGTTCGAGGGAAGGCAGGTGCTCTTCGACCCGGCCGCGATCGAGCGGGAGTTCGCCGGCCGCGAGATCGAGAGCCGTCCGGATTCGGGCTGGAGCTGGCTGGAGCTCGACAACGTGGATCCCACGCAGGGAGGCGCGCCGCTCGCGCACCGGCATGCGCTCAAGCTGCTCGCCGTGTTCATCCAGCACACCGATTCCAAGCCGCAGCAGCAGCGGCTCGTCTGCCTGGATGCCGAGCCGTCGCCGACCGGCCGATGCGAAAAGCCGCTCATGATGATCAACGACGTCGGTGTGACGTTCGGCCGGGCGAATCTGTTCAACAACGGAGGCGTCGATCTCCCCGCGTGGGCGAGTATGCCCATCTGGAAGAACGGCGACGCGTGCGTCGGAAACCTGCCGAAGTCGTGGACCGGCACGCTCGACGACCCGCTCATCAGCGAGGAAGGGCGGCGGTTCCTGGCCGCGCGGCTGATGCTGCTCTCCGATTCGCAGATCCGCGATCTGTTCGACGTCGCGCGCGTCACCCTGAAGCAACCGGGCACGACACTCGACGATTGGGTGCGCGTCTTCAAGGACAAGCGCAACCAGGTCCTGACGCGCACCTGCCGCCCTGACCAGTTCCAGTACACCGGGACGGATCTGCAGGGTTGACGGCGCCAGCGCGCCAGGGGGGATTCCATGCGGAGCACGCTTCGCCTCATCGTGGCGTTTGTCGCGGCCTCGCTCGCCGTCGCGAATGCGCAGCAGCCGGTGAATCCCCGGGCGGCGGCGATGGCCGAGTTCCAGTCGCGCCTCAAGGCCTACGCGGATCTGCGCGGCAAGCAGAGCACCGGACTGGCGCAGCTCAAGCCCGATTCCAGACCCGAAGAGATTCTTGCCGCAGAGCAGCTGTTGTCGGAGCGCATGAAAGCGGCCAGGACGGGTGCGAAGCAGGGAGACATCTTCGTTCCGGAGGTCGTGCCGGTGCTGCGGGACATCTTCGAGGACTACTACCGGCGCCGCACCGGCCGTGAGAGGCAGCTGGTGTTCGACGAAGTCCCGAACTTCAAGCCTGCCGTGAACATGACCTATCCGCCCGGCCGGCCGAAAGGAACGTTTCCTCCTCGCGTCGCCCTCGCGCTGCCGCAGCTGCCCGACGGGCTCGAGTTCCGGCTGGTCGGCAACGACCTCATCCTGAGGGATACTAAGGCGAACCTGATCGTCGACTGGATACCCGGGATCATCCGAGGCCGATCAGCAAAACCCGAGAAGCCGGAAGCTCCAGAGTGACACCGCTCCGCCGCACGTGGATCGCCGCCTCGCTCTGCACGCTGCTGGTCGCCGGTGCAGCGGCGCAGCAGACGGCGCTGCCGCTGAAGAGCGGTTCGGTGAAGTTTGCGGTCTTCGGCGACATGGGCACGGGCGATTCGGAGCAGTACGCGCTGGCCCGCATCCTCACCGGGGCGCGCACGAGATTCCCGTTCACCTTCGTGCTGATGCTCGGCGACAACATCTACGGCAGTCAGGACTTCGTGAAGAAATTCGAGCGTCCCTACCAGACGCTGCTGGACGAGAAGGTGCAGTTCTACGCGGCGCTCGGCAATCACGACGAGGAGAACGAGCGGTTCTACGAGAACTACCACATGGGCGGCAAGCGCTACTATGCATTCGAGAAGGGCAACGCCAAGTTCTTCGCGCTGGATTCGACGCTCGTGGACAAGGCGCAGCTCGAGTGGCTCGACAAGGAGCTCGCGTCGACCGGATCGGAATGGAAGATCGCCTTCTTCCACCATCCGCTGTATTCGACGGGCCACACGCACGGCCCCGAGCTCAATGTGCGTGCGGTCGTCGAGCCGCTGTTCGTCAAGTACCGGCGTGGACGTCGTCTTTTCGGGCCACGAGCACTTCTACGAGCGGCTGAAACCGCAGAACGGGATCGCCTACTTCATCTCCGGGGCGGGCGGGAAGCTGCGCCGCGGCGACATCCGGAGGGTCGATCCGATGGCGTTCGGGTTCGACACCGACCGATCCTTCATGCTGGTCGAGATCGTGGACAAGGAAATGTACTTCCAGGCGATCAGCGCCGCCGGAAAGGTCGTGGACTCCGGCGTCATTCCCAACGCCCCCGATCCCGAGCGTTCGAGCGAGATGTCACTCCCCGCGGGCGCGCGCCCCTGATCGCCCGCCGGCGCGCCGCCAGGCGTCCAGCACCTGCGTCATCACCGACTCCAGACCGATTCCGCCGGTCACCTGCGTGAACAGAAACGGCCCGTCGCCGCGCATCCGCTTGGCGTCCCGTTCCATGACCCCGAGGTCCGCGCCGACGAGCGGCGCCAGATCGATCTTGTTGATGATCAGGAGATCGGATTGCGTCACGCCAGGCCCCCCCTTGCGTGGAATCTTGTCGCCGCCGGAGACGTCGATGACGTAGATGGTGAAGTCGGCGAGATCCCGGCTGAACTGTGCGGCGAGGTTGTCTCCTCCGCTCTCCACGAACAGCAGCTCGGGGGCGAGATCGCGCATCAGTCCGTCGAGCGCGACGATGTTGGGGCTGATGTCGTCGCGAATCGCGGTATGAGGGCAGCCGCCCGTTTCCACCGCGCGGATCCGTTCGGGCGCGAGCGCCTCGTTCCGCACCAGGAACTCGGCATCCTCCCTGGTGAAGATGTCATTGGTGACGACCCCGAGCTGGTACCGGGTGCGGAGACGCAGACAGAGCGCCAGCAGCAGCGCCGTCTTGCCGCTGCCCACCGGCCCCCCGATGCCCACCGTGAACGCGCGTGCGCCGTAGTCGCGGGCGCGGGGCGGATCGCGGCGAGGAAACCGTCCGGGCGCGGCCGGCTCATCGTGACTGTGCGGGTCTGGCGAGTGGTGGTGGCGGAGTCGGCTCATCGTGCGCTCCATCAGGATTGAAACAGCCTGGAATACAGCCGGTCGTGTCCGGCCTGGTAGAGATCGGCGAGCGGAGCGGTCTGGGCGATATCGAGCGGACCCAGTCGGGCTGATCGGGCCACGATGCCGTCCATCGACGGCGCCAGCCCCGCGAGCAGCTGCTGCGCGGCGTAGGGGCCGACGAGCCCGAGGCGCACGGCGGCGGACGCCAGGCCGCGCCCGCTGACGTACAGGAACAGCCGCTGCGCCTCCCGCCGCTCGACGGCCAAAAGCCTCAGGCCGGCTCCGAACACGGGCGCGTAGTGGCAGGCGAGGTCCGCCCGGAGGACGCGATCCTCGAGCGCCGCGATGCCCGCGGCCGGAAAGGAGCGCGCGAGGCCGGCGAGGAATCCCCGTCCCTGCGCGCAGCTCGCGCGTCTGGCGACCGGGTTCAGGAGGAACACGTCGCAGAGACGATCCAGCGCGCTCAGCGATTCGGGCTCGTCATGCGCCGCCGCGACCAGCGGCAACGCGGTGCGTCCACACTGCGCGAGCGCGTGGCGGACGAACGCCTCCAGCGACGTCTCGTCACGGACGAATCCCCGCTGCAGGGCGGCCTCGAGCCCGCCGGAATGCGGGAAACCGCCCGCGGGGAACGCCGAGTCCGCAAGCTGCCACAGCAGGTGCCACATGGGGGTTCAGAACAGGAAATACCGTTGCGCCAGCGGCAGCACGGCCGCCGGCTCGCAGCGCAGCTCCTCACCGTCGGCCGTGACGGTGTAGGTTTCGGCGTCCACGTGAATGGCTGGCGTCGCGTCGTTCAGCTTCATGTCGCGCTTGCCGATCCCGCGGCAGCCCCGGACGGCCGATAGCGTCTTCTGGAGCCCGCAGGCCAGCGCCCCCCCGTCCTCGAGCGCCGCCCGCGACACGAAGGCGAGCGCGGTCGCCGCCGGCGCCCGGCCGAAGGCGCCGAACATCGGACGCATGATGCCCGGCTGCGGCGTCGGGATCGAGGCGTTCGCGTCGCCCATCTGCGACCAGGCGATGAAGCCGCCCTTGAGGACGAGCTCGGGCTTCACGCCGAAGAACGCCGGCTGCCAGAGGACGAGATCCGCCAGCTTGCCGGCCTCGATCGATCCGACCTCGTGCGCCATGCCGTGTGCGATCGCGGGATTGATCGTGTACTTCGCGATGTAGCGCCGGATGCGGAGGTTGTCGTGATCGCCCCGTTCTCCGGGGAGCCGGCCGCGCTGTGCGCGCATCTTGTGGGCGGTCTGCCACGTGCGCGTGATGACTTCGCCTACGCGTCCCATGGCCTGGCTGTCGCTCGACATCATGCTGATGGCGCCGAGATCGTGCAGGATGTCTTCGGCCGCGATCGTTTCCTCGCGGATGCGGCTCTCGGCGAACGCGACGTCTTCGGGGATGTTCTTATCGAGGTGATGGCACACCATGAGCATGTCGAGGTGCTCGTCGAGTGTGTTCACGGTCAACGGCCGCGTCGGGTTGGTCGAGCTGGGGAGCACGTTCGGCTCGCCGCACACCCGGATGATGTCGGGCGCATGGCCGCCGCCCGGCGCCCTCCGTGTGGTACGTGTGGATCGTGCGCCCCTTGAACGCGGCGATCGAGTCGTCGACGTAGCCCGATTCGTTCAGCGTGTCGGTGTGGATCGCCACCTGCACGTCGTAGCCCTCGGCAACGGTCAGGCAGCAATCGATGGCCGCCGGCGTCGAGCCCCAGTCCTCGTGCAGCTTCAGGCCCACCGCTCCGGCGCGAATCTGCTCGTGCAGCCCCTCCGGCCGGCGAGCTGTTGCCCTTGCCGAGGAACCCGAAGTTCATCGGCAGGCCGTCGGTGGCCTGCAGCATGCGGGCGATATGCCAGGACCCGGGCGTGCACGTCGTGGCTTTCGTGCCCGTCGCCGGCCCCGTGCCTCCGCCGATGAACGTCGTCACCCCGCTGGCGAGCGCGACGTCGACCTGCTGCGGGACAGATGAAGTGGATGTGCGCGTCGATGCCGCCCGCCGTGAGGATCAATCCCTCGCCGGCGATGGCCTCGGTCGTCACGCCGACGACCAGCTCCGGCGAGACGCCGGCCATCACGTCCGGGGTTGCCCGCCTTGCCGATGCCGGCGATGCGGCCGTGCTTGATGCCCACGTCGGCCTTGTAGATGCCGGTCCAGTCGATGATCAGCGCATTGGTGATCACCAGATCGAGCGCCCGGGCATCCGTGATGCCGGCTGCCTGCCCCATGCCGTCGCGCAGCACCTTGCCGCCGCCGAACTTGCATTCGTCGCCGTAGACGGCGTGGTCGTGTTCGACTTCTGCGACCAGATCGGTGTCGCCGAGCCGTACGCGGTCGCCCGTCGTCGGGCCGTAGATGTCCGCGTAACGGAGGCGCGTCATGCGGAAGCTCATCGATCCGTCCTTTCTTCCGGCCCGGCCGGCGCGGGCCCGCCCGTCACGGCGACGAGCGCGACGGTTCGGGTTTCGCCGGGCTCGAAGCGGACGGCGGTGCCGGCGGGGATGTCGAGACGCCGGCCGCGCGCGGTGTCGCGGTCGAACGACAGCGCGCCGTTCGCGTCAGAGAACTGATAGTGGCTCCCGACCTGGATCGGCCGGTCGCCGCGATTGGTGACTTCGAGCTCGAGCGCCTCACGGCCGTCATTGATCTGGAGCTCGCCCCCCGCCGGCAGCACCGCCCCCGGCGTCTCCGATCTGTCGTCGGGCGCCCGTTCTGGTTCGCGCCGTGCGCGCTCGGGGACGGGGAGAAAGCTGCCGTAGAGCGCGAGAGCCAGGTCGCCCTGCTCGGCCGCGATCGGATGGTGCACGGTCACGAGCTTCGTGCCGTCTGGGAACGTGCCCTCGACCTGCACTTCTTCGATCATCTCGGGAACGTGATCCATGACGTCGGCGCGGCCCAGCATGCGGCGCCCGAGGTCCATCAGCTCGGCGACGGATCGGCCGTCGCGGATGAACTCCAGGATCTGCGTCGCAATCAGCGCGACCGCCTTCGGGATAGTTCAGGCGGACGCCGCGGGCCAGCCGCTTCTGCGCGAGCACGCCCGCCTGGTGCAGCGTCAGCTTGTCCAGTTCATGCGGCGTCAGATGCATGCGGCCTCACCACCTCCTGCTCCACGGCTCCTCTCCGAACCATGCGCCGACGAAGGCCAGATGACGCCGGAGAGCGGCGCTCACCTTGTCCAGTCCGCTGCCCGCGAGCCGCACGAGCGCCCCGCCGTCGGCGAGCGGCCAGGCTTCGACGATCGGATCACTGCCTCAATCCGCCGCGGCGCAGGCGCGCACGGCCTCACGGGCGAACGGCGCCAGCCGCGGTCCCGTTAGCAAGACCGTGCAGAGCACGTTACAGCTTCCCAGCCGTTCGGAAATGGAGCCGTCCGCCGTGGTCAGCTCCAGGCCGTCGTGCACGAGCCGCTCTCCGTCGCGCTCGACCTCGAGCCGGCTCGCATATCGTTCGAACGCCCAGCGCTCGCCGCGCGCGTGGCGTCCCGATGTCAGCCAGTCCACGTGCACGAGATCGGCACCGGCGTGCAGTGCGTATCGCTGCACCTGCCGGTAGTCGGCTCCGCGGAAGCATACGACGGGGTCGGGAACAACCGCCAGCAATGCGCCGCGATCCACTCGCGCCCGCACGGCGTGACTGGCTGGGCGCAGCGATCGGAACACTTTTGTCGATGACTGCGTGGTCAGCAGCACCCGGGCGGACGGTGCGACATCGATAGTGAGATCGATCGCATCTCCGCCGACGATGCCGCCGCCGAGCGTGGCGCCGATGACCCAGCACGCGTCGCCTGCCTGCCGTGTCGTGACGATCCGCAGCGGAGTCTTGACGAACGCGCGTTCGAGCACGGTGCGGCCGCCGCTCCGAACGAAGCGGAGACGCCCGGATCCAGATGTCGGGGCGATCGCGTCGACGAACGGCTCGAGCACGATCATGGAAGACCGCGATTCTAGCCGAAGGTTGTCATGAATTTGTACAGCATCACTGAACACCATTACCGCCGGCAAGCCAATTGCACCAATAGATCGCGGAGGAGGAACAGATGATCAGAAAACTAATCGTGTCGGCATGTGCGGCAGCGATGTCCGCAGGCATCGGCGCCGCACCGGCTCTGGCACAGCAAACACTCGATGCGCGCACGGAATTCACGTTCAACGGTCCGGTCGATCTGCCAGGCACGACCCTGCCGCCTGGAAACTATATCTTCAGGCTGGCGGACCCGAACACCAGCCGCAAGGTCTTGCAGGTGACGGCGAACGACTCGACGCACAAGACCTACGGGCTGTTCATCACGATCTCGGCCCAGCGCCCCACGCCGTCCGACAAGGCCGAGCTCCGGTTCATGGAGACCCCGGCGGGCACGCCGAGGGCGGTGAAGACGTGGTGGTATCCGGGCGATACGATCGGCCGGGAGTTCATCTACCCGAAGGATCAGGCTCGCCGTCTGGCGAAGGAGACGAACACGGCGGTTCTGACGACCGCTGAAGAAAACGTCAAGGAAGACCAGATGAACACGGCGAAGCTCTCGCGTATCTCTCCGAGTGGTGAGGAGACCGAGGTCGACGAAGAGGTGACGCAGTCGGCTGCCAACACGGCGCCGGTGAACGACCACGTGTCGCCGCAGGCGAACCAGAGGCCCACGGGCACTGCAGGCATGACGAGCGGCGCCAACCGGACGACGGCGGACAACCCGGCGGCGAACCAGAGCGCGTCCGATCGGACGATGGCTCGGACGAGCCTGCCGCGGACCGGCAGCATGCTGCCGCTCCTGGCAGTGATCGGCTCCATCTGCCTCGCCGCCGGCGCGCTGGTCGGCTTCCGCCGGGCTGGCTCGCTCGGCCGGTAGCCGTAGGTCGTTCGTTTCCGCCGAAGAAGACTCCAGGCCCGGGGGCCTGGAGTCTCGCTCGACGGCCACCACCCATGATGATGCGACCACGAGATCCGATCGGCATCGCCGCTTCCCGGCTCGCCCCGTTGCCGGTGACCGCGGCGCTCGTTGCCTGCGTGATCACCGCGGGGGCCGCGTCGCCGCAGCAGGCAGACTTCTCGACCGAATCGCAGCTCGTGGTGCTGCACGTGGCCGTACGCAACGGCGACGGCTACGTGGACGGGCTCGATCGCGACGCCTTCCACGTGCTCGAGAACGACGAGCCCCAGACCGTGAGTTTCTTCAGCAGCCAGGACGCTCCCGTCACGGTGGGGCTCCTGGTCGACGGCAGCGGCAGCATGGGACCGAACAGAACGCTCGTCGTTGCGGCCGCACGCGCGTTCGGCGACACGAGCAATCCGGAGGACGAAATGTTCGTGCTCGGCTTCAACGAGCGCGTGAACGCGCCCCTCTCCGCGGACGATCCCTTCACACACGACCCATCGGTGCTCGAGTCGGCTGTCGGGCGGGCCATCATCGGCCGCGGGCAGAGCGCCGTGTACGACGCGGTGGCCGCGGGCCTTGCCTACGTCGAACGCGGAGGCTACGAGCGGAAGGTGCTGGTACTCGTGAGCGACGGCGGCGACAACGCGAGCTCGCTCGGCAGGAAGGCGATACTGGCCAGGGCGCAGGCATCGAACGTGGTGATCTACACGGTCGGGGTGATCGACCCCATCACGACCGAGTCCGACCCCGGATTCCTGAAGCAGCTCTCCGAGGCCACCGGCGGGCAGTCGTTCGAGCCGCAGAGCGTGTCGCAGGTGGGCCGGGCACTGGAGCGCGTCTCCCGCGACATCCGGAACATGTACACGATCGGTTACGTTCCGCGTTCGACCCTCGAGCGCGAAGGGCTCAGGCGCATCAAGGTCGAGGTAAGGCTGCCGAACGGCCGCAAGGCAAAGGTTCGTACCCGTCACGCCTACCTGGCCGGGGGCGATGCGCAGGAGAGCGGCGATGCATCGCGGTGATCCTGCCGGCGGAAATCGTGTCCGGACCTGGATCGCGCGGGCGCTCCTGGCGACGGGGGCAGTGTGCCTCGGAAGCTACGGTGTGCTGACGCTCCAGGCCGCCGTCTACCAGCACCGCGCCAAAGCCCAAATCGCCGCGATGGCTCGCGCGTCCGCCGCGAAGCCGGGCTCGGCGACGCTGGCAGCGCCCAGGACGGGATCGACGCTGGCCGCACCGCCGCCGATAAAGCGAGGGGCCATCATCGGCCGGGTGGACGTACCGCGGCTCGCGCTCTCGGCGGCCGTGGCGGAAGGCGACGAAGAGTCGGTTCTCGGCAAGGCGGTCGGACACCTCCCCGATACCCCCCTTCCATGGCAGCCGGGCAATGTCGCCTTTGCCGCACACCGCGACACATTGTTCAGGCCGCTGCGCAACATCCGTCTCGGCGACGACATCACCGTCGTCACCGCGCGCGGACGGTTTGCCTATCGCGTCACGAGGACGAGGATCGTCAACCCCGACGACGTGTGGGTGATCGCGCCCACCGCGAAGCCGACGCTGACGCTGATTACGTGCTATCCGTTCTACTTCGTGGGGCACGCGCCGAAGCGGTTCATCGTGCAGGCGGAGCGTCTCGACGAGGCCGGGGCCGCGGCGCTGGCCGAGCCTGCCGGCGTCCCGCTGACCGGCTCGGTCGTCGAATAGCGGCCCGCGTCCCTCAGAATATGGTGCGCCGCAGATCCCGGAGCAGATTGTAGGAAAAGATCACGTTCATCAACGTGCGCTGGGGCAGCGCGACGCTGTTGCCGACCGCGCGCGTGATGAAGTACGACACGGCAAAGCGCGGCGACAACGTGCAGGTCGTCGTCAGGAAGAGACGGTTGCCGATGTGAAAGCGGTCGGCGTTGAGGCCGCCGTAGTTCGGATCGATCGACGCATATCCCCCCACGAACCCCAGCCGCCGCGACACGGCGCGCTCGAGTGAGAGCGCGAATCCGTAATCGCGATGCGCGTTGGTCCGCTGGTAGTTCTCGAAGACGATCGAATCCACGACGCGCAGCTCGGGCGTCTTGACGTTGATCGCCTCGCGCCAGGTCGACACGCCGGCGGCGCTCGTGAAGTCGGTGGACACCCCTCCGCGCTTGCCGAGCTTCTTGTCCAGCAACACTTGCCGGTAATTGACGTCGTCCAGGTAGCGCCAGCGGCTGCTGACGCCGACGGTGTCTGGCGCGGCGGTCAGGTACGCGTTGGTCAACGAGATCTCGTCGAAGAACAGATCCGCCGGACGCCGAAGGCTGAGGCGCTCTCCCGTGACGTAGCCGTCTTCGTCGTACGTCGTAATCTCGGTCGATTCGCCGCGGGCGAGAGCCAGCCCGCCGAATTGGCCCTCGACGCCGTGGCCCGGCGCGGCCGACACGTACGCCGTCTTGAACGCCCAGCTGTTCTGCGTTGGGCTGATGCCCCAGGGCGTGTTGTCCCACCCGCTGGTGAACCTGGTGCCGGTGAAGAGGCCGAAGTTGAAGGCGAGACGTCCGTCCGCGTCCGCCTTCAGGCGGGCCCGCAGCGTTTCACGGTGCTGGACCTGGCGCGTCGTGATCTTCCCCGCGCTCGTGTCGACAAGACGGAAGCGCGTGTTGAGCGTGGCGTTTTGGAGCTCGAACCAGCGGGCGAGCTGTGTCTTGAGGACCCGGGCCGCTCGCCGACCCAGGGGCGCCGGGTGTCTGGGCGCAGGCAGGATCGGCCAACAGCAGCCCGCCGAGGAGCACGGCTGTCGCGGCGATGAAGACGAATGCGGAGAGCGCAGGAGCTTTGCCGGGAGCGATCGAGGGCGTCAGCACGTGCCGCCGGTTATATCCAGCGATTGCCGCGGCTGTCAAACGCCGGGTGCGCGGCGGGCTCGCCGACGGCGGTCCCTTCGCCGTACAATGTCCGCGTGACCGATGAGGACAGACCCAAATCGGCCGTCGAGCTGGCGATGGAGCGGCTGCGGCAGCGCGATGTGTCGGCGGGTGCGACCGACAAGCCGCCCAGCGAGGCGCAGAAGGCGGCCATCGCCGAGGCGCGCAGCATACACGCAGCGAAGGTCGCCGAGCTCGAGATTCTGCAGCGATCCAAGATGGCCGGCATATACGATCCCGAGGAGCGCGAACGTCTTTCCGCGGAATATCGTGGCGAGATCCGGCGCCTGAACGACGATTGCGAGCGGAAGATCCAGCGGATTCGCAGCGGCGCATGACTCCCAAGTGACGAACCGTGCAGCACGGAGTTGACGGAAGTGGCGTCAACCCGCACAATGTGCTGTCACAAACCGGGGGCCCGCGGAGTTCGTGATCACCGCGCGTGCTGCCCGCTGGCCTACCTACAGTCACGGCCGGAAAGACGCTCTCCGGCATGTATTGTGCACGGACCGCTGCGGTTGACGTCTACATGCCTGTAATGCCGTGCAGGAGGACACACATGTCGCGACGATTTGGAGCGCTGGCGCTTGCCGGTGCAGTGATTCTGGTCAGTGCCGATGCGCGGGCGCAGAGTCAGGCCCAGGGGAACAGCGCCAGCCAGCCCGCCAGCACCAGCCAGGGGGGCAGCAGCACGGTTCCTGACCAGCGCGGCGCCACGACCACGATCATGGGCGACACCGGGCTCTGGTTCGTGCCGAGCGGCGAGGTGCTGCGGAACAAGGACTGGGCGGTGAGCGCCTATCGCGCCAACTGGGACGTGCATCAGGGCTTCACGGACATCACCCATTTCATCGGCACGTTCGTGTACGGCGCCGGCGGCCGGGCGGAGATCTTCGGCGCGGTGCGGTTCGATACGCGCATCGACCGCGATCTCGTGCCGCGGCTCTTCAACTCAGCCGACCCGGAACGCGGCGGCGTCGTGAACGATTACCCCTTCGTGAAGCAGGCCTGGACGGGCGATCACTTCGGCGATACCTTCCTGGGCGCCAAGATCAATCTCGCGTCGCAGTCGCGGATGTCGCCGGTCGCCTTCGCGGTTCGGCCCATGGTGAAGCTGCCCGGCGACAAGTCGAGCGGCAGCAGCACGGGCAAAGTGGATTTCGGCGTCGACGGAATCGTCAGCGGCGAAGCGGGCAAATCGGTGGAGATCTCCGGCATGGCCGGCTTCCTGTGGCGCGGCGACCCGGACGCCTTCGATCTGTCGAACAGCATGCGATGGGGCGTGGGCGCGCAGTTCCCGACCCGCAGCCCGCTGAAGTTCACCACGGAGGACTGGGGCGAGGCCTATTTCGACGACGCGGTGGTGATGCGCTCCTCGACGGGCGGCGCACTCGATCTGACGGCACCGCCGCTCGTGGGCATCGATGGATCGATTCCGCCGGCCTCCTCGACGATTCAGCCGCAGCACACGCTGATGTTCGGCGCCACCTGGCAGTCGAAGCGCGGCGTGTTCGCGGGCGCCGGCATCGACTGGTCCGCCAAAGCGGATAAAGAAGATCACGGCAACAAGTTCGGCTGGCAGTTCCGCCTCGGCTACCACCCGCCGATCGAAGCGACGCCGCTGCCGGCGCCTCCGCCGCCGCCGCCCCCGCCGCCGGCGCCGGAGCACACGCTCTCGATCCGCGCCGCCTGCAACCCGTGCACGGTGGAAGTGGGACAGACGTCGCAGCTGACCGCCACGCCGCAGGACTCGATTGGCTGCGCGATCACCTAT
Organism: Vicinamibacterales bacterium; assembly: GCA_963738315.1. Taxonomy (GTDB): domain Bacteria; phylum Acidobacteriota; class Vicinamibacteria; order Vicinamibacterales; family JAMQPK01; genus JAMQPK01. Next base: position 307,171 of record CAVTVT010000002.1, read on the forward strand.
CGATGGAGCGCGCCGACCGGCAGCTTCGCGGACGCCGCGCAGCAGAACACGACGTGGACCGCGCCCAGCCAGGCGGGTACGGTTCCGGTGACGGTCACCGGCACCTGCCCCACGGACCAGAAGTCGGCCTCCGACACGGTGAACATCCAGGTGAACCCGCGGCCGGTGCAGACCTTCACGTTCGAGGACGTGTACTTCGACTTCGATCGCTACTCGCTGACCGACGCGGCGGAGCGCATTCTGGGGCAGGCGATCAACACGCTGCGCGCCAACCCGGGGCTGCGGATCCGGATCGAGGGGCACACCTGCAGCATCGGCACCGCGGAGTACAACCTCGCGCTCGGCGATCGGCGCGCGAGGTCGGTCATGCAGTATCTCGTCTCCAACGGCATCGCGGCGGATCGATTGACGACCGTCAGCTTCGGCGAGGAGAACCCGAAGTACGACAACTCGCGCGAAGAGACCCGCCGGCTGAACCGCCGCGCGGCGATGACCGTACAGATCATCGCCGGACAATAGGGAAGGGGACGTTATGAATCGCTACACATCGATTGGCATCTGCTGCGCGGCGGCCGCCCTGATCGGCTGGGCCGGCGCCGGCGTATCGGCGCAGCGGCCGGCCCAGGCCGGAAGCGAGACCGTCACGACCCTCGGCTCGGTGCATCTGGCGCGAGCCGTCCAGGCCAACGGCGAGCCGCTCCCGGCCGGCACCTATCAGGTGCGCGTCACCGAGCGCGAAGCGGCCCCCGCCGCCGCCGGGCAGACGCCCCAGCTCGAGCGCTGGGCGGAGTTCCTGCAGCGAGGACAGGTGAAGGGGCGGGAAGTGGTCACCATCATTCCGCAGTCGGATATCTCCACGATTGCCGAGGGCCGGCCTCCGCGGCCAGGCGTGTGCCGGGCGGATCTGCTCAAGGGTGGCGACTACTATCGCCTCTGGTGCAACAGAGGCGGCACGCACTACCTGGCTCACTTCAACGTCGGTTAGTCTCGGCGTTCGAAGCTCCGGGGTTCGCCCATCGCCGCCGCGGCGGGCCCCGGGCTTCGACCTGTGCTTCGCCGGCTTTCCCCCGCACATCGACGTCTGTACCGGATGCGGCCCGCGCCGCGTCCGAACCTCTTCCGTCCCACCGTGTCGAGTTCGACCTTGGGCGTACTCCTTGCAAGTCCGTAGACGGCCAGAACCCCGGAGGTGGGCATGCCGCGCGCAATCTGGAAAGGGGCCATCTCATTCGGACTCGTGTCGATTCCGGTCGAGCTGCACACCGCCGTGCGCGATCATCGGCCCAGGTTCCGGCTGCTCCACGCCCGAGACAAGTCGCCCGTCCGCTACGAGCGCGTCTGCCAGCGCGAGGGCAAGCCGGTGGCGTGGGAAGACCTCGTGAAGGGATATGAATACGAGAAGGGACAGTTCGTCGTGCTCACCAAGGAGGACTTGAAAGCCGCCGCCCTGAACAAGGACCGGACGATTCAGATCCTCGATTTCGTCAAGGCTGAGGAGATCGACGATCGCTTCTTCGAAACGCCGTACTACCTGACGCCCGACAAGGGCGGGCAGCATGCCTACGCCCTCCTCAGGGAGGCGCTGCTGCAGTCGGGCCGCCTCGGCATTTCCAAGATCATCATTCGCGAGGTGCAGCACCTGGCGGCGGTGGAGGTCATCGAAGAGAAGATCGTGCTCACGCTGCTGCGCTATGCCGACGAGCTGGTGGACGCGAGCGAGCTGGCATTCCCCGAGGGCGGCCAGGTGCGGAAGGCCGAGCTCGACATGGCGCGCATGCTGATCGACAACCTCGCGAGCGACTGGAATCCGGAGAAGTACACCGACGACTATCGTGAAAACCTGATGAAGTTGATCCAGGCGCGCGTGAAGGGAGAGAAGCCCAGACTGAAAGCGCCAGAGGCGGGGCCGCAGGGGGAGGTCGTCGATCTGATGGAGCGGCTGCGCCGGAGCCTGGAGACGCGCGCGCCGAAGCGGCGCACGTCGAAGGCGGGGCGTTCGCGGAGGCCTTCGGGCAGGAAGACGGGCCATGCGGCGTGACCGCACGGCTCGCAGCGGCCGTATCGCCGTCGCACTGATCGCCGTCTCCGCTCTTGCCATGCCCGCCTGCAAAGAAGAGGGCACGGTCCAGGTCTCCAGTCTCACCTTTGAGGGCAACAGCGGCATCGACGATGCGACGCTCAAGAGCGTGGTGGCGACCCAGGCAAACGGCATGCTGCCGTTCTCGAAGCATCACTACTTCGATCGCGCCGAGTTCGACCGGGACGTTCAGCGCATCGAAGCCTACTACGCCGATCACGGCTATCCCGACGCCAAGGTGGTCGGCACCGATGCCGAGCTGAACCAGGCGAAGGACAGGGTCGCGATCACGATCCGCATCGCCGAAGGTGAACCGATCATCGTGGATGCGGTGTCCATCGAAGGGATGCCGGACATCTCCGCCCCGCACCGCAGGCGCCTGGAGGCGCAGCTGCCGGTTCAGGTGGGACAGCCTCGCAATCAGACCGATATCATCGCGGCGCACGGCATGATGGTGGGCGAGCTGCGCGATCACGGTTACCCCTACGGAACCGTGGACAACGTGGAGAAGCCAGGCTCGTCGCCTCGCCATGTCGCCATCGCGTTCATCGCCAAGCCGGGGCCGCATTCGGTCTTCGGCTCGATCGCGGTCGAGGGAAATGCGTCGGTCGGGGAGGACGTCATCAGGCGCGAGCTGCTCTTTCACGAGGGCGATGAGTATCGCCTGGGCCAAATCACCGAGAGCCAGCGGCGGCTGTACGCGCTGGAGCTGTTCCAGTTCGCCAACATCACGCCCGACCTCCGGGACAATCGGCCCGTCCGGGTGCCCGTAGTGGTGACCGTCGCCGAGAGCAAGCATCGCAAGCTGCAGCTGGCCGTCGGCTACGGCTCGGAGGAAAAGGCCCGGGCGCGGGCCAACTGGAAGCACGTCAATTTCACCGGCGGTGCGCGCAGCCTCGATACGGAGGCGAAATGGTCGTCCCTCGAGCAGGGCTTCCGGGCGACGTTCACCGAGCCGTACTTCTTCAGGCCCGGTCTGTCGGCGCGGCTGCAGGGCTCCACATGGTGGTCGTCCGAGCCGACCTACACGTACCGCAGCCGCGGCGGCCGCGCGATCTTCACCAAGGAGTTCGGCAGGGGACCGGCCGGAATCGAGCGCGGCCACCGCAGCACGCTTCGCGCAACCGTGATCAACGAGTACGAGAGCTACGCCATTGCCAAGGAAGCGCTGGATGACCCGACGCTCACCGACGATTTCATCGCGCTCGGGCTGAACCCGGATACTGGAGAGGCGAGCGGGAGGCTGGCCGGCGTGGCGCTCGATTTCGACCGGGATACCTCGGGGCAGCCGCTCGACCCCAGGCGCGGATACCTGGTCTCGGCGCACGTCGAGAGCGCAGACTCGCTGCTCGGCGGCAGCTTCCGGTACACCGAGCTGCTCGCGGAGGGGCGCAAATACTTTCGGGTCGGCCCGAAGGTCGTCTGGGCCAGCCGCCTCAGGGCGGGCACACTCGCCGGTGGCGACAGCTCCAAGATTCCCTTCTTCAAGCGATACTTCGCGGGCGGGTCCACGAGCGTCCGCGGATGGGGCCGCTATGAAATCAGTCCGCTGAGCGAATCGGGAGTCCCGCTCGGCGGCCGCTCGCTGATGGAGATGTCGAGCGAGGTGCGGTTCGCCGTGAGCGGGAGCTGGAGCGGCGTCCTGTTCGTCGACGGCGGCAGCGTGGCCGCCGATCCCTGGAAGATCGGACGCGGAGGGATGCGCTGGGCGGTCGGGCCGGGGCTCCGGTACAACACGCGGATCGGTCCACTCCGCGTCGATTTCGGCAAGCAGCTGAACCCAATCCCGGGTCTGCTTATCAACGGAAACCCGGAGAAGCGCAAGTGGCGCGTGCACTTCAGCATCGGCCAGGCGTTCTAGGGCGCGGCCCCGACCGAGGCACGTCGCGCGGCGCATCGCGCGCTATCTCGGGATCGCGCTCCTCGTGCTGCTGTGCCTCGTGGGTGCCGCCCTCGTGGCCACGCAGACGGGCTGGTTCAAGAGCTATCTCAAAGGTGTGATCGTGCAGGCAGGCCGATCAGTACCTCAGCGGAAGTCTCACGATCGATCGGCTGCGCGGCTCGGTGCTCACCGGCCTCGAGCTCGACGGCGTGGCGCTGCGCCAGGAAGGGCAGACGCCGATCAGCGTCGAGAAGCTGACGGTCTCCTACGATCCCGTCGGAATGATCCGCCGCGGCCTCGTCCTGAGCTCGCTGACGCTCGACGAGCCCACGATCCTGCTGGAGCGCGACGAGCGCGGCTGGAACGTGAGCCGGTTCGTCAGGGCGCGGCCGAACGCGAGTGGAAAGGGCGGTCCGCGTCTGACGATCGAAACGCTCGACATCAACAACGGCCGTGTGATCGTGAAGGATCGCGGCGTCGTGCAGCAGGACGTGCGGGCCCTCAATACCCGGATGCGATTCGCCTACCAGAAGCCCGGGCTCGAGTTCGACATCGCGCGCCTCTCGGGGCGATCGGACCGGATCAACCTCACGAAGCTCGCCGGCGACATCCGCCTCGAGAACGGCGGGATTCATACCAACGAGCTGACGCTGGAGACCGATCGCACGCATGCGGTCGTGTCGTTCGATCTGGAGGGCGGCGTGGAGCCGCGTGCGAGCCGGCAGTTGGCCGCGGCGCTGCACGCCGATCCTCTTTCACTCCCGGAGGTCGGAGTCTTCCTCAAGCCGGCCGCCGCGATGAGCCTGGAGCCCAAGATCGACGTCGACGCGCACGGCACGCTCGCTTCGCTTCCGATGCAGGTCGATCTGCGGTCGTCCCAGGGGGCGGCGCGGGGCTCGCTCGTAGGGCACTTTTCCGGTGCCCACCCGACGCTCGAAGGCACCCTCGACGTGCAGAACGTCAACCTGGAGAAGCTCGTCAACAAACCGGCGTGGCGCACCGACATCACCGGCCACACGCAGTTCGACTGGCGGTTCGGGCGGGCGACCGCATCCGGCCCGGGCGAGCCGATGCGCGTGAATTTCGAGTTCTCGGGCCCCCAGGTGCAGGGCTTCGGCTATCGGGCCCAGAACGTCAGGGCCGAAGGGGTCTACGACGCCCCTGACCTGCGCTTCAGCGCATCGGGGGCGGCCTACGGCGCCTCGGCGACGACGCACGGGACGGTGCACGTGCCCGCTGCCGGTCCCGTCTGGTACTCGCTGGCGGGAAGCTTCCGGAACCTCGACGCTCGCCGGCTGCCCCGCGAACTCCCGGTGCCTCCGCTCGCGACGTCTGCCGCAGGGCAGTATCGCTTCGACGCCAACGGGAGCGGCTGGCACGCCAGCGGCACGCTTGCCGATTCGACAGCCGAAGGGGCGCAGTTCGCATCGGGCACGGTCTTCTCGGTGGAGGCACGGAACCGCTCGCTTCGCTACTCTGCGTCAGGGACCGTCGCGGCCCTGGATCCCCGCCGTTTCTCGAAACCGCTCGACATCGCCTGGCTCGACGACGAGCGATTCCATGGTTCGCTCACCGGATCGTTCACCTTCGAGGGCAGCGGGCGCACGCTCGACGGGCTGCGACTCGCCACGACGGCCGATCTCACGGACTCGTCCATCGGCGGAGCCGGATTTCCGCACGCCGCAGTGTCGATGACCATGGTGGATCGCGAGCTGAACACCACCTTTTCAGGAACATTCCAGCACCTTCCCGGCAGCATGTTCACCGAGCGGCCGGAGCTCCGGGAGACACGCCTCAACGGTTCGGCCCGGGCTTCGGTTCGCCTGGCGCTTCCGGCGGCCGGACCGGTCGAGCTCAAGTCCGTCGAGGGCTCGACCACGCTGGATTCCTCGACGATCGCCGGCGTCTCTCTCAATCGCGGCGAGGTGAGCCTGAGCTATGACGGGGCCGCGGCGCAGATCGACACGCTGTCGCTGAGCGGTCCGGAGGTCGAGGCCACGGCCAGCGGCCGACTCGGCCTCTCAGGCGAGGCCGAGTCCAGCTTGAAATACGACGTGGCCGTCACCGATCTCGAGCCGTTTGCGGCGCGCTTCGACACGCCTGTTTCGGGCGGGGCGCACATCGTCGGACAGGCGACCGGGCCGGCCTCGGCGCTCAAGATGACCGGCGAGGCCGAGGCGAACCGCCTCGAGTACAGCACGACGGTGGACGCGCTCGCCATCAACGGCACGTATTCGGTGACGCTGCCCGACTGGAACCTGCAGGAGGCGGCGGTGCAGGCGGACACCACCGCCACGTTCGTGACCCTGGCCGGCGAGGAAATCCCGCGCGTCACCGCCCGGGCGGCATATCGGGACAGCCAGCTGGACTTCGATACGACCTTCGAGCAGCCGACGCGCTCGCTCGGCCTCGGCGGCCGCCTGCTGCTGCACCCGGACCATCACGAGGTGCACCTGCGGGCGCTGGACCTCAGCGTCGGAGGCATCCGCTGGTCGCTCCCGCAGGGGCAGGAAGCCACCGCGCAGTATTCGCCCGGCTCGGTCACCATCGAGAGCTTCGTCCTGCAGCGCGGCGCCCAGCAGATTACCGCGAACGGGACAGTGGCCATCGGGGACGCCGCGGCGAGGACGCCCAACGACCTGCGGCTGCGCATGGACAACGTGCAGATTCGCGATATCAACCAGCTCATGCTGGGGCAGCGTCAATTCGACGGGCTGCTGAATGCGACGGCATCCATACGCGGCACGCGATCGGATCCCCGCATCGATGCCGACCTCAGGATCCAGAACGGGACCGTGCAGGGCGTCGGCTTCGAGTCCCTCACGGGCACGGCTGCATACGAAGGCAGGGCGGCCACCGTGGATCTGCGCCTCCAGCAGAATCCGTCGGCGTCGCTGACGGCCGTGGGCAGGGTGCCGGTTCCGGGCGGCCTCGGCGATCGCACGCGGACGAACGAGTTCGACCTGCAGGTGCAGAGCTCGCCGATCGCGCTCGCCCTCTTTCAGCCCGCGACGACCCAGCTCACCAATCTCAGCGGAGAGCTCGAGGCGAACCTGCACGTGGGGGGCACGATCGAAGCGCCGCGCCTGGACGGTCAGCTCAACGTGGCGGGTGCGGGCTTCACCGTGGCCCCGACCGCGGTGACCTATTCGGGCGCGCTGGCGCGGCTCACCTTCGAGGGCGATCGCCTGCTCGTGGATCGCTTCCAGATCTCGGACGAAGATCACGACCAGCTCGTGGCGATCGGTCAGCTCGGGATCGTCAAGCGAAGTCTGGGCGAGATGAACGTGCAGCTCTCCGCGTCGGCCTTCAAGGTGCTGGACAACGCGCTCGGGCAGGTCGAGGTCGATGCGGACGTGCGGGTGACCGGCGACGCCACGAAGCCCCAGATCACCGGGACGGTGAGGTCGCAGAACGCCAGACTCGAGGTGGATCAGATTCTGGCGCAGCTCACCAAGAGCGCGTACAAGACTCAGACGACCGACGCCCTCGCAGAGGCGCCGGCGCTGGCCCCCGCCAGCGGCGCGGCATCCGGCGCCGCCGCCGCATCCAATCCGCAAGCCGTCGAGACCGCGCCTTCGGCTCCTGCGAGGCCGGCGCCGCCGCGCGCGGGCGCCGCGGCGAACGGCGCCTCCGCGACGCCATCGCTCTTCGACGCGGCGACGGTGGACGTGCGGCTGCGGCTTCCCGACGACCTCGTGCTCCGCGGCCGCAACATGCAGACGACCTATTCGCGGATCGGGCTCGGCAGCATGAACATCATCGTCGGCGGAGATTTGAACATCCGCAAAGCGCCGTCGGGCGATCCCGACATCATCGGAACCGTGGATGTCGTGCGCGGGTACTACGAGTTCCAGGGACGCCGGTTCGAAGTGCTGCGCGACAGCCAGATCCGGTTCCAGGGCCTGCGGCCCGTGGATCCCGCGCTCGAGGTCGGAGCCCAGCGGCTGATCTCGGGCGTGACCGCCATCGTGAACATCCGGGGGACGGCGCGACAGCCCCTGGTGACGCTCTCGAGTCAACCGCCGCTCGATCAGGCCGACGTGCTGTCGCTCATCGTGTTTAATCAGCCGATCAACCAGCTCGGCGAGGGAGAGCGGGTGAATCTGGCCCAGCGCGCGGGCACCATGGCGGCGGGCTACATCGCGACGCCGCTCGCCAACTCGATTGCCGACGCGCTCGATCTCGACCTGTTCGAGATCCGGCCGGAGGGCGGCGCCAGCGGACAGCCGTCGGTGGCGCTCGGCCAGCAGTTCGGGGCGCGGTTGTTCGTGCAGTTCAGGCAGGAATTCGGCGCCGCCGATCGATCCGAGCTTTCGTTCGAGTACCGCATCAACGAGCTGCTCCGGCTGGTGAGCACCGTCGCGCAAGGTGTTCAGCAGTCGCACCGGACGCAGCGCATCGACACGACGGGCGCCGACTTGCTCTTCGTTCTCAGCTATTGACGGCGACGCTCCCGGACGGCGAACCCAGCCGGGCGGTCTTACGTCTCAAAGCATGTGGCGGTTTCGCTGTACTGGTAGCGGACAAATCGTTGGGATTCTGGCCAGAAAAGCGGATTACATGCCTGTAAGGACCGGCAAACCCGGGGGTTTCAATCCCGGACGGCCGGCAAAACCCTTGCTTGAGTCAGCACGGGAGCATGGTGACATGGGGATCGTCTTTCGGCTCAGATCGGCGGCGGCGGGTGCCCACTGGCCTCATTTGCTCGTTCGCATCGGGTCGGCCGTCTCGCGCCTGGTGATGCAGAAGCTCTGCGGCATGCAGGGCCATCTGATCCTGCTGCACTACGAGCCCAACAAACTATCGCTGCAATGCGCGATCTGCGGGTACGAATCCGAAGGGTGGGAGGTCGGCCGGCCGCCGGCGGTGAGACGGCGGCTGGTCAGCGACCCCGCGATTCGTCATCAGCATCCGGTTCGGACCGAGCCTCGCCGGGCGTTGCGGGCCGTGTCGCCTCCGGCCCGCATGGCATCGTAGCTCTCGCGTTTCAGAGGAGCGGTCAATGAACGATTTGACGATGACGAACGTGTGGCTGGGAATTCTCGCGATCGTCAGCCTGATTGAGTTCCTGGGTATGGTCGCAGCCGCCCTGTTTGCCTACAGCGCGTATCGCAGGGTGATGACCGTGGTCGAGACGGTAGAACGCGTACACATCGCGCCGCTGCGCGCGCGGGTGGATTCGATTCTCGACGAGGTCGAGGTCATCACCGGAAAAGTGAAACAGGCGCAGGATTCGGTGACCGCCGCGCTCCACACGGCCAGCAGCGCCGGTACCGTGCTCGCGGACACGGTGAAGGCCAGGACCTGGCCGATCTTCGGGATCATCCGCGGCGTCCGGTCGGCGGCCAACGCGCTGCTCAAGAACGGGAAGCACGATCGGCCTTACGTCGCCGCCGAGATGTAATGCCGGATGCAGCCGGGGCGCCAAGCCCGGGGGGGCGTCCTCCCGACGCCTCCTCTCGCCAGCCGGGGTCTGCTGCGTTAGCATGAACCGGGTGAACCGACGTCCGCGATGACTGGCCGACAAAAGAAGACGACCGCGCCCGCCCCTCCGTCCGATCGCGCCGCCGAGTCGCCACGCAAGGAGTCCTCGACTCCCGGCGGCTTTCCCGAGGACTACCTGAGCGTCGTCGCCCATGATCTGCGCGGGTCGTTGAACAGCATCATCGGGTGGGCGGAGCTGATCAAGCGGAAAGCTCTCCCCGAGGAAGGGGCCGTGCGCGCCGGTGAGACCATCATCCGGCAGGCCAAGAATCAGCTCGAGCTCATCAACGAGATGGTGGACACCTGGCGGCTGCTGTCGGGCAATCTCCACCTGAAGCTGGCAGCGGTGGATGCGAAGGAGCTCATCAGCCAGGCGGTGCACGCCTGCGAGGAAGCCGCCGCAGCCAAGCGGATTCGGATTGATATGAAACTCGATTCGCTGCCCAAGCCGCTGTTTGCGGATGCGGCGCGCATCCGGCAGGCGCTCGTGGGGCTGCTGACGAGCGCCGTTCACTTCGCATCGGAAGACGGCACGCTGCGGGTGTCGCTCGCGCCGGCCGACGGGCGGATGGCCGAGATCGTCGTGCATGCGGCGGGCGCCGCGATGGATCCCGAGGGGCTCGACCATCTGTTCAGCCGCGAGCGCGGGCCGCGGGGCACGGGCAAACCGGCGCGCACCAGGTTCGGGCGCGGGCTGGCGCTGATGCGCGACATCGTCGATCTGCACGGCGGAAGCGTGAGGGCGGAGAGCGACGGCGGGTCCGGCGTGACGTTCCGGCTCAGGCTGCCGTGCGCCGCACCGCCCCGCGCGGTGCGCGACGAGAACGCCGACCTGCAGCGCGATCGCGCGGAACTGCGCTCGAGGCTCGCCGGCACTGCGGTGCTGATCGTCGACGACGACCCGGACGCCCGTGAGGTGGTGGGCGCGATTCTGCGGCACTACGGAGCGAAGGTGATCGTCGCCACGTCGGTGTCCACGGCGCTGGTGGCGCTGCGACGCGAGCAGGTGCACGTGCTCATCGCGGATCTCGGGATGCCGGTGGAGGACGGCTTCGATCTCATTCGCCACGTGCGCGGATCCGATCAACCGGCCATCGCGGCGATGCCTGCGGCCGCGCTGACGGCGTACACGAGCGAAGAAGATCGTGAACGGGTGCTCGAGGCCGGCTACCAGTTTCACCTCGCGAAGCCGGTCGATCCGGCCGTTCTCGTGGCGACGGTCGAGCGCCTTCGCGCCGGCACGGCATCGATTCACTGACGTTCGCCAGGCCGTATCGTTTCGATACATCACCGGGGTTGCTCCCGTGTGGAACCACGGTTGCCGGCTGGAGATGCCTTGTGGCGCTGTGGTGCGTCCGCTATACTCCGGCATCGCACACCCGCCGACTCTGACGTGTCTGCCTTCGCCAAGCCCATCACGAGCGTGAGGGAGGAACGGTGTCATGGCTGTTGAGAGAGCCGCAGGCGGCTCGAGTCTCATCGACGTACTCGATCGCGTACTCGACAAAGGCATCGTGATCGATGCGTGGGTGCGAGTGTCGCTGGTCGGCATCGACCTCATCACCGTCGAGGCGCGGGTGGTCGTCGCATCGATCGACACATACCTCAAGTACTCGGAAGCCGTGAGCCAGTCGGTGCCGGTCGCGCGGCCGGCGATCGAGACCCGGCCGTACGAGGAGCTCGCCGCCGAAAATGAGGCCCTGCGCGCCGGGCTCGCAGGCGCCGCCAGACGCGCGCCGGCGCGATCCCGCGCAGGACGCTAGGGGATGGCGAAGAGGCCCGCTCCGAAGAAGCAGAAGGCGGCTCCGCGCAGGACGGCGCCGCCGCGCCCACGCGCGCCCCGGCCGCCGCAGGAGGTGCGCCCCGTCCTGGCTGGCGCGCAGAGCGGCAAGCGGCCGGGCACAGGCGCCCCGCTCGGGAAATACGTGTACTGCGTCATTCAATCGGCCGAGCCGCTGAAGTTCGGCGCGGCCGGCATCGAGGAGCGATCCGAGATCCACACCGTGCATCACCGCGATCTCGCCGCCGTGGTGTCCGACGTGCCGCTCGGCGTGCTCGACTCGACACGGGAAAATGTGCTCGCCCACGAGCGCGTGAACGAGATCGTGATGCGGGAGCACACCGTCATCCCGATGTCGTTCGGGACGATCTTCAAGACGCGCGACGACATCGTGCAGCTGCTCAGGTCGGCCTACGACGCCTTCGGGGACGTCCTCCTGAAGATGCGCGACAAGATGGAGTTCGGGCTGAAGGTGCTCTGGGATCGCGACTCGATCGTCCACGACATCGAGGAAGAGGACGAGGGCATCAGCCGTCTCAAGAAGGAGATCGCCCTGCAGAAGGGATCGACCTACTTCGCCCGCATGCAGTACGGCCGTGCGATTGACGCCGCGCTCCAGTCGCGCTCCGAGCGATACGGATCGGAGATCCTCGACCGCCTCCGCGATGTGGCGGTGGCCTCGCGCATCAACAAGCCGATCGGCGACAAGATGATCATGAACGCGGCGTTCCTCGTCTCCCGCGACCGGGAGGCCGCCTTCGACGCCCGCGTGAAGTCGATCGCCGCCGCGCACGACAAGCTCACCTTCAAGTACACCGGGCCCTGGCCCCCCTACAACTTCGTGAACATCCGGCTCAAGCTGGAGCGCGTGTAGTGTTCATCCTCGACAGCCTGCTCGTCGGGGGCATCAAGTACGTGCTCGAGAAGGTCGCGATGGTGGCCGACCAGGAGCTGAACGATCCCGATCGACAGCGCGAGCGGCTGCTCGAAGCCCAGATGCGCCTCGAGGCCGGCGAGATCGACGAAGCGGAATTCGAATCCGTCGAGGCGGACGTGCTGCTGCGGCTTCGCGAGATCAGGAGCCGCAGCCAGCCCGATGCCGCGGTGGTCGGCGACGACCACCGGCTCGCCGGGGTTGAAATCACCGTCGACGATGAGTCATTCTGACTCGTCTCTTGGCTGACACCGCCACCTACGTCTTCTGTGTCATCCACTCGCCGGCAGAGCCGTCGGTGAAGGGAGCGCCGCGCGCCGCGGACGGCACCGGACCCGTGCGCCTGATCCGGCTCGGCGGCGATCTGTGGGCCGCGGCGGCCGACGCGCCGCTGGATCGCTTTTCAGCCGAGCGGCTGGAGCAGGAGCTTCGGGATCTCGAGGCGATCTCGCGCCACGCGCTCGGGCACGCGTCCGTCGTCGAGTTCTTCTTCCGGCAGGCGGCTGTCGTGCCGCTCCGGCTGTTCGCGCTGTTTCACGACGACGAGAGCGCGCGCCGGCATCTGCACGGGCGCCGCACGAGCCTGGCGAGGGTCCTCTCGCGCGTGAAAGGGATGGAGGAATGGGGAGTCAGGCTGATCGCGCCGCCGGCGGAGCGGCGGGCCGGCCGTTCGAAGCCGGCGAGCGGCCGCGCGTACCTCCAGGCGAAGCGCCTGCCCGCCAGGGAGGGATCCCCGCCGAGAGCGGTCTCGCGCTCGTTCGCCGGCGTCATGCGGACGCTGCGCGCGAGGGCGGTCGCCGCGAGACGGCAGAAGTTCCCTCCGCGGGCATCCGGCCGGAGGTACGTGGTCGGCGGATCGTTCCTGGTGAAGACCGGGCACCGGGCGGGCTGGGTTCGCGAGTTGGAGAAGCAGCGCGCTCGGCTCGCCGCCACGGGAAGCGCCCTCGAAGCGAGCGGTCCGTGGCCCCCCTATCATTTCGTCGCCGCTCCCGCGCGCCGCCGCCGCGCCGCGCGCACTGCGCGGAGCCGGTAATGCCGCGCCGAGGGCGTCGCCTCGAAACTGTCGGCGTTCCACCGGCGCCCGTCGACCGCGCTGCGGCCGAGACGTCGTTGCTGGACGTGCTCGACAGCGTGCTCAATCACGGCATGGCGCTCCATGGAGAGCTCGTGCTCGGGGTTGCCGACGTAGACCTCGTGGTACGTGAACCTCTCTGCGCTGGTGGCAGCCATCGACAAAGTCTTTGCGCCGTACGTGGGTATCGATCGTGCAGCGTCAGGAGGAGATGCCAAAGCCGCCCGACCGCAACAGCCAGGCGCCCAGCGACCCCGACCCGCGAGATCGCGAGCCGGCCGAAGAAGCCCCTGAAACTCCCCCGGATGAGCCACCGCCTGTCCCTGTGAAGGAGCCGCCCGCGGAGCCGAAGCCCCCCTACACCGTCACGAACGACGACATCGTGGATTGACTTGTATCCGCTCAGGACCGTCCGGCAGTGAACCGCTGGTCCGACCGTGGCACAGCCCATGCTTCGATGGGGGAAAAGGCGCAACGCCAGGAGGCTGCCAATGCTGTGGACGCTGTTTCTGATTCTGATTGTGCTCTGGATACTGGGTGTGGTGAGCTCGTACACTCTTGGCGGGTTCATTCACGTTCTGCTGGTGCTGGCGATTATCGCGCTGGTCATTCAGCTGATCCAGGGCCGGCGCGTGGTCTAGGCGTGCCCGCGCCCCGGGGAACGGAGCGCCGCACCGAGCTCACACAACGGCAGGAGGAAATCTTGGACACTCAGACCAAACGGCTGCTGGCAGGCGCGGCGGTCAGCGCCGGGTTCGCGTTTCTGTTCTTCACGAGATCCGGCAAATTGCTGCTGGAGTCGGCGGAGCCGTGGCTGGACGAGATGATTCGGGATCTACAGCGCCTTCGCGGCACCGCGGCAAAGGTCCGTGAAGCTGTTGACGAAGGCCGGCGATCCTTCGAAGCCGTATCGAAGCTCGGTTCGTTCGGAGCCGTGACTGAAGAGGGTTGGGATACCGATCGCCGGCACTGAGTGACCGGGCGATTCCGGGCTCCGGCACCCTGATCCCGCGACCAGGGCCCGGAGCCGGAATCGCGCACCGTCATTCTTCCGCTACGTCCTCGTCGTCCTCGAATTCGTCCGCATCGCCTTCGTCCAGGTCGTCGTCGAATTCTTCTTCGTCATCCGCCGTTTCGCGCTCCTCATCGTGCTGCCCGGGCGCTGGAGCCGTCTGCCTGTCGTTCCAGTCCTCGTTCGAGTTCTGCCGCATGGCTTGATACCTCCCGCGACCGATACGCAAGATTGCCGCCGATCGGTCGCGGCCTTGCTTTTGCTCCGGGACGGATATCGGATTGACGAGCGAGGGGTCATGACCAGGGCTCCGGTCCCGCCGAGGCGTTCGATCGCGGGCCTTCGCAAGGCTGCGCGTGGCTGTCGGGCCTGCGATCTGTGGGAGCGCGGCACGCAGACGGTATTCGGCGAAGGTCCCCCGCGGGCGGAGGTGATGCTCGTGGGCGAGCAGCCCGGCAACGACGAGGATCTCGCCGGCCGGCCCTTCGTCGGCCCTGCAGGGCGTGTGCTGGCGGAAGCCCTCGAGCTCGCCGGCATCGATCGCGGTCGCACCTACATCACAAACGTCGTGAAGCACTTCAAATGGGAGCCGCGAGGCAAGCGCCGCATTCACGCCAAACCGAACGCGGCGGAGATCGGGGCCTGCCGCCCCTGGCTGGAGGCGGAGCTTCAGGCCGTGCGGCCGCGTGCGCTGGTGTGTCTGGGTGCCACGGCAGCGCAGAGTCTGCTCGGCCGCGATTTCAAGGTCTCGCGAAGGAGGGGGGAAGTCGTGAGCTCCACGCTTGCCCTCATCGTCATGGCGACCGTCCACCCGTCGTCGATATTGAGAGAGCCGGATCGCGCGGCCCGGCACGCCGCGATGAAGGCATTCGTGAAGGACCTGAAGGTCATCGCGAAGCGGCTGACGCCGGAAGCCGGCAGGTGAGCGGGCTCACAGCCGGCTTCCGGCTTCCGCCTTCTGGCATGGCTGCAGCCGTCAGAACTTGATGACGAGACCGCCCGTACCGCGCCAGAACCGGTAGCGGTTCTCGTTGCTCGTCGTGCGGAAGTACCGCAGGTCGCCTCGAAGCCCGAAGTGATCGTTCAAGGTGCCCATCACGCCGCCGCCAAGATCCCACGCGAAGTCCGTCGTCTGGAGCTTGCCGATGACGAGCGCCCCCTCGTCCTGGCTGGCACGGATGAACCCGATGCCTCCCACGGCGTATGGCCGCACCATCGGGCCGTTGGTCCCGCCCACGGGGATGCCGACGATGACGTTGCCGGTGACGTTGAGCTCCCTCACCGCGCCGTTGAGCGCTGTCTCATCCACGAACTTCGGCGCCCACGACATATCCACCTCTCCACCGAGAATCCCGGCGCCCATGGCCGCGAGCGAAACGCCGTAGGCCGCCTTACTCTGCGGGAGGTCGCCGCTGAAGAGCCCTCCGATGAAGGGCGTCAGCAGGACATCGGCGCGCGCGGGAGCCGCGAGGGCCAGAACGACGCCGAAAGTGGCGATGGCTGCTGCAAAACGTGATTTCATATGATGTTCTCCTGATCTGTTTGTGGTCGATCGTGTTGACTGTCAGCCGCCGGCTCATCGATCGCGATCGATTGCCGGACGATGTTTCTCGAACGATTCCCCGAGTGCCGAATCCTCACCCTGTGCTTTGCGAATGTTCCGGTTCGCTTCGCGCGGATCCTTTCTCTTCGTGGCCGCGTCTCCGCCCGCGACGGCGGGCTCGTCATTGCGTTCCGACGCGCGTTCGCGCGGGTCCTGGCTGTCCATCTCTCCTCCTCGCCGGCATGTCGCGGCACTCTTCTGATGTGCCGGCCCGACGAGATCTCGTGCAAAGGGCTCGCCGCGGTGGCCGGGAAATCGTTGGTCGGCGTCGGTTTTGCCATTCATGCGTACTATCGCCATTACACGCGTGTCTGGCACACTACTTGAAGTACGCTGGAGGGGAGATTGCGCGCGAGGTGCGCGTTGACGCCATAGCTGACGGAATCAGGAGGAACTGGCCATGTACCAACCACAGTACCGAGGAAGAATCCGGGGGCGGCGGTTTTGTATTCGGGCTGCTGTGCGGAGCGGCACTTGGGGCCGCGATCGGGTTGATGTTCGCGCCGAAGGCGGGATCCGAACTGCGGCAGACCTTGTATGACCGTACGGGCGACGTGCGGCGAAAGGCCTCTGACGCGTATGGTCAGGCCAGCGATGCGGTCAACAGCGCCGTGTCCAAGGGGCGCGAGGCCGTCGATCGGGGCCGGCAGGCCTACGAGAGCGCGCGCGAGTCGGCGGGGGAAGGCAACTTCGGCCGTTCGACCACCGGGGCCGGCATGCAGTCGTAGCGGACCTCACCGCGACCGGGCCGGGAAGCGGGCGGCAGGCCGCCTTCTTCCCACCCTTACGCCCGTCCGGTCAAGGCTCCGTACGGCATAGGACCTGCATTGCGTGGACAGTCTGGCTGCAAAGGGGCCAAAATGGTATTAAATCCATACACCTTGTAGCCTATTACCACACCAGCTCTAGGAGCCTGAACACATGCCAGCCACCCGCGTTCTGATCGTCGATGATGACGGGGATACAGCTGATTTTCTGAAGATATTGATCGAGCCTCGAGGGGACCTGGTGCGCACGGCTTCCAATGCCGCTCAGGCCAGGGACGTGCTGCGCGCCTGGCGGCCTGAGGTCGTGCTGATGGACCTCATGCTGCCCGACGCCGACGGCCTCGAGCTGCTGCGCGGCTTCAAGGAGGCGAGCCCGGAGACGCAGGTCATCATGGTGACCGGGTATGGCAGCGTGCCCAAGGCAGTCGAGGCCATGAAGCTCGGCGCATTCAGCTTCATCGAGAAGCCGGTCGACGCCGACGTCCTGCTCGTCATGCTCGACAAGGCGGGGGAGAAGCTCCAGCTGTCGGCCGAGAACCGCCGCCTCAAGGAGGAGCTCCGCGAGCACACGAGCTTCGCCAATATCGTGGCGCGGAGCGACAAGATGCGCCAGCTCTTCCATCTGATCAAGTCGGTGGCGCCCACCGACGCGAGCGTGCTGATTCACGGCGAGAACGGCACGGGCAAAGAGCTGGTCGCCACGGCCATTCACGAGCACAGCAAACGCAAGAAGGGGCCGTTCATCAAGATCAACTGCGCGGCGCTGCCGAGCGAGCTCATCGAATCCGAGCTGTTCGGGCACAAGCGGGGAGCGTTCACGGGGGCGGTCTCCGACAAGACCGGCCTGATGGAGCTGGCCGACGGCGGCTCGCTGCTGCTCGACGAGATCGGCGAAATGCCGGCGAGCCTGCAGGTGAAGCTGCTTCGCGTGCTGCAGGACCGGGAGTTCAGGCCGGTCGGCGGCAGCCGCGTGATCCAGCCCAATTTCCGGCTGATCTGCGCGACCAATGTGAACCTGGATGCCGCGCTCGGCGAAGGCAAGCTCCGCGAGGATTTGTACTTCCGGATCAACACCGTGACGCTCGCGATTCCGCCGCTGCGCGATCGCAGTGAAGACGTGCTCCTGCTGGCGGATCACTTCCTCGAGCGCTTCTCGACGCAGCACCAGCGGAACATCCGCTCGATCAAGCCCGAAGCGGCGAAGGCGCTGCTGCGCTATCGCTGGCCCGGGAACGTGCGGGAGCTGGAGCACGTGATGGAGCGGGCGGTGATTGTCGCCGAGGGCACCGACGTCACGCTCGACGATCTGCCGCCGACGATCCGGGACGCCGAGCGGCTGCCGAGCCAGTCCGGCTTCGTCATTCCGCCGCATCACACGCTGGAGGAAATCGAGAAGCTCGCGATCCTGCAGACCCTCGAGCGGACGCGCGGCAACAAGCGCAAGGCGGCAAGCATTCTGGGCGTGTACCGGCCGACCCTGTACAACAAGCTGAAGAAGTACAACCTGCTCGAGACGGTGGATCGGTCACGATCCGCGGCGGCCCAGGCGGCTGCCGCCGCCGCGGCCGCGGCGCCGGTGGCTCCTGCGCCGCCGGCGGCTGCCGTCGAGCCGCAGAAGCCCGCCACCGAAGGCAGCTGAGCCGGGCCGGGCGGGTGTCAGCCGGCGGTCGTTTCGCCGCCGAGCAGCGTCAGCACCTCTCCGGTGATGTAGCTGGAGTCGGCGTTCGAGGCGAAGAACACGTAGGCCGGCGCGACTTCTTCCGGTTGCGCCGGCCTTTTCATTGGCGTGTGGGCGCCGAACGTGGAGACCTGGTCGGCGTCCTTGTCCGACGGGTTCAGCGGCGTCCAGACAGGTCCGGGCGAGACGCAGTTGACCCGGATCTTCTTGTCGATCAGGTTCTGTGCGAGCGACTTGGTGAAGGCGTGAATCGCGCCCTTGGTGGCGCTGTAGTCGAGGAGCTGCTTGCTGCCCTCGAGGCCGGTGATCGAGCCCGTGTTAATGATGGCGCTCCCGGGCTTCAGATGCGGCAGCGCTGCGCGGACCATGTGGAAGTAGCCGAAGATGTTGGTGCGGAACGTACGGTCGAGTTGCTCGTCGGAGATGTCCTCGATGCTCGCCTGGTGCTGCTGGTACGCGGCGTTGTTCACGAGGATGTCGAGGCGGCCGAGCTCGCGTACGGCGCGCTCGACCGCGCCGCGGCAGAACGGCGCGTCGCGGACGTCCCCCGGCATCAGCAGGGCGCGGCGTCCCTCGCGCGCGACCGCGTCGCGTGTCGTGTCGGCGTCGGTCTGCTCCTCGGGAAGGTACACGATGGCGACGTCGGCCCCTTCCCGCGCGAACAGCACCGACACCGCGCGACCGATGCCCGAGTCGCCGCCCGTGATCAGCGCGGCCAGGCCCTCGAGCTTGCCAGAGCCTCTGTATTGCGGCGCCTGAAATTCCGGGCGGGGGTGAACGTTCGATTCGAGACCGGGCTTGTCCTGATGCTGCGGCGGAAACGGTGGTGTGGGGTGTTCGTCGGTCGTCGGCATGGGCGTCTTCTGTTGCAAGCGTTGCGCCTGATATACTCGGGGTCCTTTTTCCCAGTTCCCTATGCCTAGCGACAACGGTTTGCAGGTCGGGCAGGCGCGCGCCAGCGGGCTCGTGGACGTTCTCGATCGCGTTCTCGACAAGGGACTCGTGATCGCCGGCGACATCAAGGTCAGCGTCGCCGAGGTGGAGCTGCTGACCATCCGGATCCGGCTGATGGTCTGCTCGATCGACAAGGCAGAGCAGATCGGCCTCGACTGGTGGAAGCACGATCGATACCTCTCGGTGGGGAGCCAGGAGCTCGCGGCCGAGAACGAGGCGCTCCGGGAACGGGTCAAGCGGCTCGAGCGCCAGATCGAGGAGCCGCCGGGGACCGCGCGGCGGGCGCCGAAGCTGCGCCCCAAGCGGCTCGAGAGATAACCGTCAGGAAGCGGAGGCATTGTCGCGATGG
This sequence comes from Vicinamibacterales bacterium, assembly GCA_963738315.1. Taxonomy (GTDB): domain Bacteria; phylum Acidobacteriota; class Vicinamibacteria; order Vicinamibacterales; family JAMQPK01; genus JAMQPK01. The sequence goes on from CAVTVT010000002.1 coordinate 326,766, forward strand.
CCGTGGAACGCGCAGCGGGCGGGTCGAGCCTCATAGACGTCCTCGATCGGGTGCTCGACAAGGGCATCGTGATCGACGCCTGGGTTCGCGTGTCGCTGGTCGGGATCGATCTCATCACCGTCGAGGCGAGGGTCGTCGTGGCCTCGATCGATACCTACCTCAAGTACTCGGAAGCGGTCAGCCAGTCCGTTCCCGTGGCGAGGCCGGCCCTGGAGTCGAGGCCCTACGACGAGCTGGTGGCCGAGAACCAGGCCCTTCGCGCCGAGCTGAGCGGCATCAGCGCCCCGGCCGAGCGGCGGGCGCCGGCGCGGCGGGGGCGTGCCCGGACCCGGACTTGAATGTGATGTATGCCCCGTGCGTCGGTGGTCAGCGATTCCCGGTCCGTTGAAGCCGAAGCGAAGCTCTCGCTCCTCGAGGAGCTTGAGCGCTCGCCTGACGCGGCGGCCGCCGCCCACGCCGCGACCGCATGGATCGTGGCGCACGGGCCGTTCCATCAGGCGGCGTTCGCAACGCCGGATCCGGCGCAGGCCAGGCTTACCTGCATCGCCGGCAGCGGCGTCTCGGCCCGGCGGCTGAAGCAGTTCACGCTCTCGCTCGACGATCCCAGCCATCCTCTCATCGGCTCGCTCAGCAACGGCCGCACCGCCAGCTTTCACGACGGGACCGGCGCGGCGCTGCCGCTGTTCCGCAGCCGGAGCTTCAATGCCGTCAAGATCGAGCGCTCGCGCGACGACACGCCGCTGGGACTGCTGCTGGTGAGCCCGGGCCTCGAACCCCCCCCCTCGATCGTGACCTGGGTGGCCGAATCGCTCGGCCACAATCTCGAGCGGCTGAGCTCGCGCGAGGGGCTGCTCGACGAGGATCCGCGCCTTCGGCGTGAGCACGCCCTGCTCTTCAGCATCATCAACGCGGCCACCGATCCGATCATGTTCACCAACATGGACGGCCAGTTGATCGTGGCGAACATGCGGGCCGAGATGCTGTTCACCGCCCCGGACGACGTGAGCGAAGGCCGGCGGCGGGCGGTGCAGCTCAACAACATGTTCTTCTCGGCAGCGCTGTCGCGCTCCGCGCTGGGCGAGGCGGGCGAGCCGGGCCGCCGCGAGCTGCTGCTCGTGGACCCGGCCGAAGGCTCCGACCTGCTCTTCGAGCTGCTCAGCACCGTCGTCACCGATCCCCGCGAGGGGACCGGCATCGTCTCAATCCTCCGGAACATCACCGACCTGCGGCAGGCCACGCGCCAGATCGACGAGAACTATGCGAGGCTGCGCGCGGCCGAGAACGAGATCAGGGCCGAGCGCGATCGGCTGAACCTGCTCATCGACTCGGTGGCCGATCCGATCATCGTCACGGATCAAGCGGGGGAGATCTCCCTGATGAACAGCCCGGCCGAGCGCCTCTTCACGGTCGTGCCGGGCGCCGGCGACGACGCGCAGCGGATCGTGCGGGCGAATGACGCGCATTTCACGTCGTTCGTGTCGGTGCTGCTGTCCAGCGGCTGGGAGACGACCAGGCGAGGAGAGATCGCGCTCGTCGATCCCAATACCGGCAAGCTGGTGCCCGTCGAGGCGCTCGCGGCCAAGATGCTGTCCGATGTCGGCGAGCTCACCGCTATCGTCACCATCCTCCACGATCGCACCGAGGCGATCGAGCGCAACCAGCTGTACGAACAGCTCAAGCGCGCCTCCGAGGAGCTGGAGGACAAGGTCCGCGAAGCCACTGCGGAGCTCGCCCGGCAGAACGAGCTGCTGCGCCGCCAGGCGCTCGAGCTCGAGCAGGCGTCCGCCGCGAAGTCGCAGTTCCTGGCGAACGTCTCGCACGAGCTCCGCACGCCGCTGAACGCCATCCTGGGGTACGCGGCGATGACCATTCAGGGAGTCTCCGGCGAGCTCACGTCGCCGCAGCGCCGCAACCTCTCGCGCATCGACGCCAACGCGCGGCATCTGCTCGCCCTCATCAACGAGATTCTCGACATCACCCGCATCGAGGCGGGTCGGATGCCGATCCAGGTGAGTGCGCTCAACGTGCCCGAGCTGCTCCGGGAGGTCATGGCCGAGCTCGAGCCGATCATCGCGAAGTCGGGTCTGCAGGTGACCACCAGGCTGGCGCCGGATCTGCCGACGCTGCGGACCGACCGCCAGAAGGTCAAGCAGATCGTGGTCAATCTGCTGAGCAACGCGCTGAAGTTCACGCAGCAGGGCCGCATCACGATCAACGTCGGGCTGCCTTCCAGGCACGCGCTCGCCATCGCGGTTACGGACACCGGAATCGGCATCCCCAAGACCGACCTGCAGAAGATCTTCGAGGATTTCCGGCAGGTCGACAGCACGCCGCGGCGGGCATACGGGGGCACGGGGCTGGGGCTCTCGATCTGCCGGCGTCTGGCGACCATGCTGCGGGGATCGTTGAAGGTGGACAGCAAGGTGGGGCGCGGGTCGACGTTTACGCTGACGCTGCCGACCGTGCTCAGGAAGTAAGCTACTCGCGGGGGCCAGGATGTCGAAAAAAGACGAACCGCTCGTGCTCGTCGTAGACGACTTTGCCGATGCGCGCGAGATGTACGGCGAGTACCTGAAGTTCTGCGGGTTCCGGGTGGCCGAAGCCCAGAACGGGGTCGAGGCCATCGAGAAGGCGCGGAAGCTGAAGCCCGATCTGATTCTCATGGACCTCTCGATGCCCATCATCGACGGGTGGGAGGCCACCCGCCGGCTGAAGGCCGACAAGGCCACCAAGGCCATTCCGGTCGTGGCGCTCACCGGCCATGCGATGACCGGGCATTCGGAGAGCGCCAAGGTGGCGGGCTGCGACGTGGTCATCACCAAGCCCTGCCTGCCCCATGACCTCATCCGGCAAATCCGCAAGGTCATCGGCGCGCAGCCGACCAATAGAAAGACCCCCGCGTGAAGCGGAGCAGACGTCCGCCGGCCCGGCGCCGGGCGCGGACTGGCAAGCTACGGCCGCGGGCGCCGAGGCGGAGACGAGAGGGCACGCAGCGGCCCGCTGCCGCTGCGCCGCCGGCGCAGCCGCCGCTGCGCTGGAATCCGCGGCCCGAGGATGTTCAGCGCTCGGTCATCAAGCTCGTGCTGAGCCTCGTCGAGCTCATTCGAAAACTGATGGAGCGGCAGGCGGTCCGCCGGATGGAGGCGGACACGCTCACGCCCGGCGAAGTGGAGCGCGTCGGTGTGGCCCTCATGCAGCTCGAGCAGACGGTGCGCGACATCGCGATCCGGTTCGATCTCGACCCCGAGGAGCTGAACCTCGATCTCGGTCCGCTCGGCCGAATGCACTGAAGGGTGCTCTGCCATCCGTGCGACCCACCTGCTAGATGAGCGACTGGTTCGGCCACCCGCGCGGTCTCTCGACCCTCTTCTTCACCGAGATGTGGGAGCGCTTCAGCTACTACGGCATGCGCGCCATTCTCGTGCTCTTCATGACCGACGCGGTCGCCACCGGCGGCATGGGCCTCGACGACGTGACCGCAACCGCCATCTACGGGCTGTACACCGCCGCGGTGTACGTCGTGGCGCTGCCCGGCGGGTGGGTGGCCGATCGCCTGCTCGGATTGCGCCGGGCGGTGCTGTGGGGCGGCTGCTTCATCGCGGCCGGACACTTCACGCTGGCAATTCCGTCCACCGGCGCGTTCTTCACCGGTCTGAGCCTCATCGTCATCGGCACCGGCCTGCTCAAGCCGAACATCAGCGCAATGGTCGGCGATATCTACCCGAAGGGGGGGCGAGGCGCGACGCCGGATTTTCCATCTACTACATGGGCATCAACGTCGGCGCGCTCCTCGGGCCGCTGATCTGCGGGTATCTCGGCGAGGACGTCGACTGGCACTTCGGATTCGCGGCGGCGGGAGTCGGCATGGTGGCGGGCGTCGTCCAGTACGTGCTGGGAGCGAGACACCTCGGCTTGGCGGGCCGGCCCGGACCCGAAGCGTCGAAGCCCGCATCCCGGCTGGAGGCGCGCCGGCTGCTGCTGCGCGGGCTCGAGGCGCTCGCCGGCATCTTTCTCGTGGTGACGGCCCTCGAGTCGATTGGCGCCGTGCATCTCACGCTGGTCGGCGTGCTCGACTGGACGGGGGTGCTGATTGCCGCGCTGGCCACCGCCTTTCTCGGCTACACGGTCCTCTTCGGGGAGCTCACGCCGGAGCAGAAGGGGCGCGTGGGCGTCATCGCCGTGACCTTTCTCGCGGCGTCCTGCTTCTGGGCCGGCTTCGAGCAGGCTGGCTCGTCGATGAACCTGTTTGCCGAGCGCCTGACGGATCGGGTCATCGGCGGCTGGGAGATGCCCGCGAGCTGGCTGCAGTCGGTGAACTCCATCTTCATCATCGCGCTGGCGCCGGTGTTCAGCATGCTCTGGCTCAGGCTGGGCTCCCGCAGCCCGTCGGTGCCCGCCAAGATGGCCCTCGGCCTGATCCAGCTCGGCCTGGGCTTCGCCGTCCTGGCATGGGCCTCCGGGTCGGCGACGCCGGAGCATCCGGTGAGCCCCAACTGGCTCGTCGCCACGTATTTCTTCCACACGACCGCCGAGCTGTGTCTCAGCCCCATCGGGCTGAGCAGCACGACGAAGCTCGCGCCGCCGCAGTATGCCGGCCAGATGATGGGTATCTGGTTCATGGGGGCGGCGCTCGGCAATCTCATTGCGGGCCGGGTGGCGGGGCTCATGGTGATGCTGCCGCTGCCGCAGTTGTTCGGGGCCGTGGCGCTCCTTACCGCGGCTGCCGGGCTGGTGCTGCTGGCGTTCACCAGACCGCTGACCCGGCTGATGGCGGGTGTCACGTGAGATGCAACCGTGCAGGCGGCTGATCCGTATTGCAGAGCATGACGAAGCGCCGGCGTCGCCTCATCGGCGGGGGAGCTGCGGCGATCCTGGCGGCTGCGGCCGTCTGGGGCGTTTCCGCGCTGTACGGGTCGCCGCCCGATATCCCGTCCTCGAGGCTCGCGACCGTTGAGCGCGGCACGGTCGTGCGGTCGGTGGTCGCGACGGGAAAGATCGAGCCGATCATCAAGGTCGAAATCAAGAGCAAGGCGAACGGAATCATCGAGGCGCTGCCGGTCGAGGTCGATCAGCTCGTCGAGGCCGGCGCCGTGCTGGTCGAGCTGGATCGCGAGAATCTCATGGCGCGCGTGCGCGAGACCAGGGCCTCGCTGCAGGCCGCGACCGCCGCGGCAGAAGCGGCCGCGGCCCAGCTCGAGAAGAGCCGCGTGGAAGCCGAGGGTCCCGACGTCGAATTCGCCCGCCGATCGTTCGAGCGGGCCAGGAATCTCTTCGATCAGAAGCTGATTGCGCAGGCCCAGCTCGAGGAGGCGCGGACCAGCCTCGAGCAGGCGGAGAACCGTCAGCGCGCCGCCCGATCGCAGCTCGCGATCTCGCAGGCGCGCGTTTCCGAGGCGACGGCCAACGTGGCGCAGGCGAGGGCCGCGACCGACCGCGCCGAGGAGGAACTGGCCAACGCCACCATCCGGGCTCCGCTGCGCGGCACGATTCTGACGCGCGACGTCGAGATCGGCAGCCCGGTCTCCTCCATTCTCAACATGGGCGCGGCCGCGACGCCGGTCGTCACCATGGGCGACATCTCGCGCGTGTTCGTGCGCGGCCAGGTGGATGAGACCGACATCGGCCGCGTCCGCCTCGGCCAGCCGGCCAGAATCCGGGTGGAGACCTTCAAGGAGCGGACGTTTGAAGGGCAGGTGACGCAAATCTCGCCCATGGGCGTCGAGAAGGACAACGTCACCAACTTCGAGGTGCGCGTCTCGATCGACAATCCGGGCAGCGAGCTGAAGGCGAACATGACGGCGAATGCCGAGATCGTGCTCGAGGAGCGCCCGAACTCGCTCATCGTCCCCGAGGCGGCGATTGCCTACGACGCCGCGCGCCAGGCGACCGTGGACCTCTACGACCCGCACGTCCGCGGCAGCCGCCGGCGTGTGCCGGTCAAGCTCGGAATCAGCAGCGGCACGCGCACGCAGGTGCTCGAGGGGTTGAAGCAGGGCGACAGGGTCGTGCTGCCCAACTGACGCGATGCTCGAGTCGCTCGGTCAGTCGCTCGCCAACCTCCGCACCAACAAGCTCCGGACCGTGCTCACCATGTTCGGCATCATGTGGGGCGTGGTCTCGATCGTCGTGCTGTCCGCGCTCGGTGAGGGATTCCAGCGCGGCAATCAGGCGGTGCTCGAGGAGCTCGGGAAGAACGTGGTGATCGTGCGGGGCGGACGCACGAGCGCCCAGGCCGGCGGCGAACGCGCGGGCCGGGTGATCCGCCTGCATCTGGCCGACGTGCGCGAGCTCCAGCGTCGGGCCCGTTTGATCGAGACGGTCAGTCCAGAGCTCATGCGCAGCGGTGTGTCGGTGAAGAGCGCGTACAACAACGCCTCGCTGCAGGTGAGCGGCGTCTGGCCCGAGTTCCAGTCCATCCGTACCATCGAGGTCTCCGACGGACGGCTCATCAACCGCGCCGACGACGCCGAGGCGCGGCGGATTGCCGTGATTGGCAGCGAGGCGTCGAAGCAACTGTTCGCGGATCGCAATCCTGTCGGTGAAGCGGTCCAGTTGAACGGGCTCGAGTACCGGATCGTCGGCCGCGTGCGCAAGAAGTTCCAGGACTCGAACTATACCGGGCAGGACGACTACCGCCTGTTCGTGCCTTATCAGGCGATGCGGCGCGATTTTCCCATGACGGGTCCGTTCGACACCGCCGATTCGATTCAGGTGATCGTCGTGGCGCCGTACGCCTGGGTGGCCGGCGCACTGCGCGAGCAGATGGAGGCGGAGGTCTTCAACGGCGTCTTCCGGCTGTTCGGACAGACCATGGTGGAGCAGGAAATCCGGCGCGTGCTCGCGCCGCTGCACGGGTTCGACGACAACGACCGCGAGGCGCTCTCGCTCTGGAACACGGCGATCGAGTCGGTGATGTTCAGCAAGACGATCGACGCGATGAAGCACTTCTTCCTCGGAGTGAGCGTGATCACGCTCGCGCTGGGCGGCATCGGCGTGATGAACATCATGCTCGTGGCCGTCCGCGAGCGCACGCGCGAGATCGGCCTCAGGAAGGCCCTCGGCGCCACGCGGCGGTCCATCCACCGGCAGTTCGTGCTGGAGGGGCTGTCGCTCACGGTTGTCAGCGGGCTGATCGGCTTTGTCGCGGGGATGGCCCTCTGCGGGGCGATCAACCTGCTGCCCATGCCGGCGAGGTTCTCCGGGATGATCGTGACGCCCGGCACCGCGCTCGTCGCGGTCGTCGCGCTGGCGGCCGTCGGGGTGCTCGCGGCCCTGTATCCGGCAGCGCGGGCCGCGGCGCTGCCGCCGGTCGAGGCGCTCAGGTACGAGGCCTAAGCCATGCGGCTCTATCGCGAGGTCATCGCGCAGGCGTGGAGCTCGCTCGTCGATCACCGCTTCAGGGCCGGCCTGACGATGCTCGGCGTCGCCTGGGGCATCGTCACCGTGGTTCTGCTGATGGCCTACGGCGAGGGGTTTCAGCGGGCGATCATGTACGGCTTCCGCAACGCCTTCTCCGAAGGAACGGTGCTCGTGAGCGGCGGTCAGACGAGCATGCAGGCCGGCGGCGAGCGATCGGGACGGCGCATCGTGCTCGGCCCCGACGACGTGGACGCGATGCGCGAGCTCGGGGCGCTGAAGCACGTCAGCCCCGAGTACATGGAATCACTGCCGGTGAGCTTCGGACAGCGCCAGACGACCGCCGGGGTACGCGGCGTCGCACCCGAGTACGGCCTGATGCGGAGTGAGACGGCGGAGGCGGGCCGCTTTCTGAACGCCGACGACATCGCCAACCACCGGCGCGTCTGCTTTCTCGGATTCGAAGTCGCCCAGCGGCTGTTCAGCCAGATTCCGCCGGTGGGCGAAAGCGTGCGGATCAACGGCGTCTCGTTCCAGGTCATCGGTGTGATGCCCAACAAGGCCCAGATCTCGAACTACTTCTATCCCGACAAGCTGTCGGTGTTCATTCCCTATACCGTCTCCGGACATCGAAACCGCGTCGACAACGTCCTGTTCCAGGCGCTGACGCCGGCGCTCCACGACCAGGCCATGAGACAGGTGCGCGAGCTGCTCGCCTCGCGTCACCACTTCAATCCGGCCGACCAGCGTGCGGTGAACGTGCGCGACTCCGGCGATATCGCCGCGATGATCGGCGGCATCACCGAGGGCCTGCAGTTCGTGCTGTATTTCATCGGGACGCTGACGCTGATGATCGGCGGCGTCGGCGTGATGAACATCATGCTGGTCTCGGTGACCGAGCGCACGAGGGAAATCGGCGTTCGCAAGGCGCTCGGGGCCCGCCGCCGGCACATCCTGGTGCAGTTCCTGCTCGAGGCGCTGGCGATCACGGCGCTCGGCGGCGCCGCGGGCGTGGCGCTCTCGTGGCTGCTCGTGTGGGTGGTAGGCACCAGGCCCTTTCTGGCCACGCTGCTCGACGACCCGACCAGGCAGACCGACATCACGCTGGTGCTCTCGGCCCGCATTCTGCTGATCTCGACGGCCATCCTGGCCTGCGCCGGTGTGCTGAGCGGCCTCTGGCCGGCGGTGAGGGCGTCGCGGCTGGATCCGGTGGAAGCGCTCAGGTATGAATAGCGACCTGAACGGGCGTTGCCAGGCGGCGAACGCCGCCAGATCAGCAGTATCCAGTTCAGTAGTTCCTAGTTCCCTAGTTCTCTAGTTGTCCGCCTTCGATCCGGATCCGGCCGGGGCACCGCGGCCAGCAGCTCCCGCGAGTACGGATGCGTCGGGTGCTGGTAGATCTGCTCGGCAGGCCCGCTCTCGACGATCTCGCCTTTGTACATCACGGCAATCCGGTTCGAGATGTGGCGCACCACCGAGAGATCGTGCGCGATGAAGATGTAGGAGAGCCCGAGCTCCTGCTGGAGGTCCTGCAGGAGATTGACCACCTGCGCCTGCACGGAGACGTCGAGCGCGCTGACCGGCTCGTCGGCGATGACCACTTTCGGGTTGGTGGCGAGCGCCCGCGCGATGCCGATTCGCTGGCGCTGGCCGCCGGAGAACTCGTGCGGGTAGCGGTGGACGTACTCACGCGACAGGCCGACCTTGTCCATCAGCCAGCGCACCCGCTCGACCCGCTCCGCCGCGGTCTGCCGCGTGTGGATCCGCAGCGGTTCCTCGAGGATCTGCCCCACCGTCATCCTCGGATTGAGGGACGAGTACGGGTCCTGGAAGATCATCTGCAGGTCGGCGCGGTACGGCCGCATCTGCCGGCGGCCGAGAGCGGCGAGATCCACGGTGCCCGAGGCGTGGTGGTACCGAATCCGGCCGCTGATCTCCACGCGATAGGTCATCGCGCGGAGGATGTTGACGATGGCGCGCCCGACCGTGGTTTTTCCGCTGCCGGACTCGCCGACCAGGCCGAGGGTCTGGCCCTCCTCGAGCGCGAGCGACACGCCGTCGGACCGCCGCGACCTCGCCGGTGCGGCGGAGGAGCACGCCTCCGAAGATCGGAAAGCTGACATTCAGGTCGCTGATGTCGAGAATCGGCGCCATGTCAGTGCCGTTCTTCGCCTTCGCGCGTGACGCCGTACAGGTGACAGCGGACGAAGTGGCCGGGGGCCCGTTCGACCAGGGCCGGTTCGATATCGGGGCAGGGATCGAAGACGTCGGGACAGCGCGTGGCGAACTTGCAGCCGGGCGGCAGATCGAGGATGTCGGGCACCGAACCGGGGATCGTCACGAGGCGCTCCGCCTTCGGGCCGTCCACACGCGGGAGCGAGCCGAGCAGCCCGCGGGTGTACGGGTGCAGCGGGTTGTGGAACAGCTCGCGCACCGGCGCGAGCTCCTGGATCTTGCCGCCGTACATCACCGCGACGCGGTCGCACGTCTCGGCCACCACCGCGAGGTTGTGCGTGATCAGGAGGATGGCCGAGTCGCGCTGCCGCGCCTTCATCTCCAGCATCAGGTCGAGGATCTGCGCCTGGATCGTCACGTCGAGGGCCGTGGTCGGTTCGTCGGCGATGAGCAGCGCCGGGTTCAGCGCGAGGGCCATCGCGATCATGACGCGCTGCCGCTGCCCGCCGGAGAACTGGTGCGGGTACTGCCGCATCCGCGATCTCCGGGTCGTCGATCCCGACCAGGCGCAGCATCTCGACGCTGCGGTCGAAGGCCTCGCGCCGGGAGATCCGCTCGTGCTCGAGATAGACCTCCATGAGCTGCATGCCGATCCGTGAACACCGGGTTGAGCGAGGTCATCGGCTCCTGGAAGATCATGCCGATGTCCTTGCCGCGCACTGCGCGGATTCCCTCGTAGTCGAGCTTCAGCAGGTCGCGCCCTTTGAAGACGATCTCGCCGCCGACGATCTTGCCGGGCGGCTCCGGGATGAGCCGCAGTACGCTCAGCGCCGTGACGCTCTTGCCGGATCCGGACTCGCCGACCAGCCCGAGCACCTCGCCCGCGCGGATCTCGAGGCTGACGCCGTCCACCGCCTTCCCACGACCGGCTTCGGTGTGGAAGTACGTGCGCAGGTTCCGGATCTCGAGCAGCGGCGCGCTCATTGGAGCTGCGAGTACTCCTTCGGGTCGAAGGCTTCGCGCACGGCCTCGCCGATGAACACGACCAGCAGCAGGGTGACGAAAAGGGCGCCCAGCGGGAACAGCACGAGCCACCAGCTGGTGAGGTTCTCGGCGCCCTGGCCGATCAGCTCGCCCCAGCTCGGCGTCGGCGCCGGCAGCCCGAAGCCGAGGAAATCGAGCGCGACCAGCGCGCTGATGTTCGCCACGATCACGAACGGCGCGAACGAGACGACCGGGGTGAGCGCGTTCGGCAGAATGTGCTTGAACATGATCGCCGGCTCGGAGACGCCCGTCACGATGGCCGCGCCGACGTAGTCCTTGGCCTTCTCGCGGTAGAACTCGCCCCGCAGGTAGTAGGTGATGCCCATCCAGTCGAAGATCGCCAGGATGACGACCAGCAGCCAGAAGGACGGCTGGAGCACCTGCATCCGGCCCGGCAGGTACACCGGCACGATGACGGAGCTGATGATGATGATCGTGTAGAGGAAGGGCAGCGACGACCAGATCTCGATCAGCCGCTGCCCGAAGATGTCGAGCTTGCCGCCGAAGTAGCCCAGCGACGAGCCCACGAGCGTGCCGACCGATTCCGAGAACACCGTGACCAGCAGCGCGAAGGTCATCGAGATGTTGAACCCGTACGCCAGGCGGACGAGCACGTCGCGCCCCCGGTCGTCGGTGCCGAACGGGTGCTGCCGCGACGGCGGATTGGCGGGAGAGGCGTTCAGGTCGAGCAGCGCCTCGTTCGGGCCGTAGGGGTACGGCGGCATCAGCACCCAGTTGCCCTGCCCGGCTTCGCTGAAGAGCCGGCGCAGCTCCCGGTAGTCGGGCTCGCCGAACCCCTCCATGCCGAACTCGCTTACACCGTGAAACCGCAGCATCGGGAAGTAGTACTGGCCGTTGTACTTCACCACGAGCGGGTGGCTGGCCATGACGAACGGCAGCAGGAACGACGCGGCGTATGCGACGGCGACGACGAGGAACGAGTAGTAGCCGCGCTTCAGGCGCCGGAACTTCCGCAGCCGCCGGCGGAACAGCGATTCGGACCGCGCCGTCATTTGAAGCGGATGCGGGGATCGACGAGGGCGTAGATCATGTCGGAGAGGATGTTGCCGACGAGCATGAGCAGACTGCCGACCACGAGGATCCCGAGCGCCACCGGGTAGTCGCGCTGCAGGATCGACGTGTAGCCGAGGTACCCCATGCCGTCGATGTTGAAGACCTTCTCGATGAGGAACGATCCCGCCAGGATGAGGCTGAACACGCTGCCCAGGCCGGTCGCGAGCGGGATCAGCGAGTTCCGCAGTGCGTGGACGAAGATGACGCGCCTCTTGTGCAGCCCTTTCGCGAACGCCGTGCGGATGTAGTCCTGCGACATGCTCTCCATGACGGAGTTCTTCGTCAGGATGGTGAGCGTGGCGAACTCGCCGACCATATAGCAGAGCACCGGCAGGAACATGTGCTCCGCCTGATCGACAACCTTGCCCCAGGTCGTCAGGTACTCCCAGTTGTCGGAGCGGAACCCGCCGAGCGGAAAGACGCTCCAGAAGCTGCCGCCGCCGAAGAGCACGAGCAGCAGCGTCCCGAGCGCCCAGCCCGGGACGGCATAGCCCATGAAGACGATGACGCTGCTGACGAAGTCGAACGTCGTCCCGTGCTTGACGGCTTTCATGACGCCGAGCGGGATGCAGACGAGATAGCTGAGCAGGAAGCCGGTGAGGCCGATGGTGAGCGAGACGGGGAAGCGGGCCTTGATGATGTCCCAGACGGGGTCCTGGTAGATGTACGAGTTGCCGAGATTGAGGTGGAGGATATTCCAGAGCCAGCGGCCGTACCGGATGTGCAGCGGCTTGTCGAACCCGTAGTACTGCCGAATCTGTTCGACCGCGTCCTCCGGCAGCTCCACCTGTGCGCGCGCGCCACCCCCGCCGCCCCCTGCCCCTTCCCCGCCGAGCTGCGCCATGCGCATACGCATGAGCTGACGCTCGACCGGGCCGCCAGGGACGAAATGCGTGATGGCGAACACGACGAACGTGATCCCCAGGAACGTGGGGATGATCAGCAGGAAGCGTCTGAGGAAATACTGGGTCACACCGGCTCCCGCTCACTTAGGTGGTTCGAGCGGCGACCCCTTCTTCGCATAGTCCTTCCAGTAGCGCACCTCCACGGTGCCGGTGTCGAGCTTCATGGAGGGGGTTGCCGTGGCGGCGTTGTACGTCTGTTCCCTGGCGGGATCGATCCACCAGAGCTGCTCCATGTCGCGGTACTCGCCGATACGGCTCAGATAGCTTTCCGGGTGTCCGAACTTGTTCAAATACGCGATCCGCTCGAATGCCGCGGTCCATTCGAGGATATACGGGTGTTCGGCAGTCAGGATGCCATCGAGCTGGCGAATGAGCGCGATCCTCTTCTGCTGATCGAATTCCTTGTCGTAGCCGGCCAGGATACCGTCGATGCGCTTGTTCTTGATCCCTGTGATGTTGAACGAGTGCTGAACGTCGGCCAGATCCGAGCGGTAGAGGACCTCGGGATCCGGAAAGGTGCCTGCCACCCAGCCCATCGAGGCGAGATCGAATCGCCGTTCGCCGGTGAGCTGGATCAGCGTTTCGTAGCTGATGAGACGCAGGTTGAGCGTGATGCCGACCTTGCGCAGATCGTCCTGATAGACGGTCAACCACCGTTCCGCTCCCTTGTCGGCGTAGAGATACTCCATGACGAGAGGACGACCGTTCTTGACGAGACGGCCCTGAGTGTCCCGTGTATTCCAGCCGGCCTCGGACAGGAGCTGCAGCGCACGCTGGGGATCGTACTTGTTCGGTGGATTGTCCGGATTCTGGTACACGCCGCCGGGGAAGTAGGAATTCATCGGGGTGTACTCGTTGTAGAACAGACGCTCGATCAGCAGGCCGCGATTCAGGAGCAGCGTGACCGCCTCCCGCACCCGCACGTCGTCGAACGGAGCACGCCGCATGTTGAATGCGATTCCCTGAACGCCGACGGGCGCGTCCGTGTAGATCTTGCGCTTCAGAATGACGCCGCGCTGCACCTTGTCGAAGTTGAAGTCTTCGACCCATTCCCGCGAGATGTTCACGTAGTAGTAGTCGAGATCGCCTCGCTTGAGCATCTCGAGCTGGAGTCGCTGGTCGCGCACGACGATCCACCGGATCTCGTCGAAGTTGCCGACCCCGACGTTGCGCCGCTCGCGGTCACCCCAGTAGTCGGTCCGACGCCGGAGCGAGATGCTCTTGCCCTTGACGACCTCGTCGTCCTTGACGGTGTACGGTCCGCTGCCAGGCATGAGCTTGAAGTTGTACTCCTTCAGGTAGGCTGTCCCTGTCAGCCCTTTCAGCACGGCCGCGGGCATGATCGGAAGCGCGTTGGCGAAGTTCAGGAAGTTCTGCCATCGCAGTTCCGTGCTGTGGACGCGCACGATGTACTTGCTCTCGGCCACCGGCTTCTCGAACTTCCCGAGCATGGCCTGGTACTGCGCTTCGGGAAGCGACTTGTCCATGACGAACGCCCAGCTGGACACGACGTCTTCCGCCGTCACCGGATCACCCGTCGAAAAGCGGGCATTGGGATTCAGCCGGAAGCGATAGGTCATCTTGTCGGGCGAGATCTGCCAATGAGTCGCCAGCGCGGGAATGAACTCCAGCGTCGTGGGATGCAGGCCGAGGAGCGTTTCGTAGACCGCGATCTGCAGCTGATAATTGAAGATTGTCGTTTCCGGCCCGAACAGTCTCAGGGTTCCAGGAAACTCGGAGGTCGCCTCCCGGAACACGCCCCCCTTCACCGCCCGCGGATCCCCAATCAAGTCGAAATCCGTGTTCGTCTGCCAGCCCTCTCCCGTGAACCCCTTCCCTCCCTGTTCGGCCGGCACGGAAGGATCGGCCCCGGCGTCGGCGTTCACGAAGACGGGATACGCATTCTTGTCGAGCGGCACGTTCGCGCGGCTGGCGGCCGCGGGCGCGGCAGAACCGCTCGCCGCGGGTGCGGGCCGGCTACTGCCACCGCAGCCCGCCATCAGCAGCGCGCCTCCGAGCAGACCCGTCAGCAATCCTCTCATTCGGCGCATCGTCGTCTCTCCTTCGAAAATCGGCAGATCGGCATTCTATCAACGGATCGGATGTTGCAGCCCTGGAGCGCGTGGAACGGGGTGGCGAGCTGTTTGATGACCTGCGCGCTTACATCGAACGCCATGGCATCGGCGTTGTGCTCCGCTCGATGGAGATCGAGAAGCCGGGAGAGTTCGACGGGCTGACCATCACCATCAATCCGAACCACGATCGCGAGTCGGCCTCGTACTATCTGGCGCACGCCTTCGGCAGCATCGTCCAATGGAGTACAGACTTCAATCGGGCCCAGGAAGTCTTCGACGAGCTCAGGGACGCCAAGCGTGCCCGTGGCGAGGATCCGGCGCGGTTCGACCGTGCGCTGGCGCGCTACCAGCGGTTCGAGGAGCTGTCGTCCGAGCATGCGGTCTGGGCGCTGGTGGATAGCGGGCACCCGCAGGCGGTGCGGTCGTATACGATCTTTTTTCGGGGAGATATCGAAGCAATGACGATTTTCCACCGCAGCGGGAA
Source organism: Vicinamibacterales bacterium (assembly GCA_963738315.1). Classification (GTDB taxonomy): domain Bacteria; phylum Acidobacteriota; class Vicinamibacteria; order Vicinamibacterales; family JAMQPK01; genus JAMQPK01. Next base: position 341,879 of record CAVTVT010000002.1, read on the forward strand.
GGCGCCGCGCTGGCCCGAGTTCTACGCCGCCTGGAAGGACCGGGTCGACTGCGGGGCCATCCGCCTCGAGCCGTTCACGCCCAGGCCCTTCTCGCCGTTCCAGCCGGTCCGCATCGAGAAGCAGGAGGTGCTCCAGGAGCGGTAGCCAGACCCGGCTCTAGGCGGTCGACGCGCGCTCCACCGGGAGATCGTCGCGCCGGTCGAGGTTCTCCGCCAGGAGCGTGAGCACCTCGCGCGTGGCCTTGAGCTTCGCCGGCGAGACCTGCGACAGCGTCCGCGACACCGCCGCTTCGATCGCCCCGACAGCCATGTGGCTCATCCGGCGCCCTTTCGGCGTCAGGTTGATCCGGAGCCGCCGGCGATCCCGGGCGTCCGACTGCAGCTGGAGCAGCCCGCGCTGGCTCATCTGCTGCAGCACGCCGGTCAGCGTACTCGGATCCAGGTGAAGCACGCGCGCCAGCTCGCCAGCCGAGATGCCCGGGAACTCGTTGACCACCTGGATGATCAATCGCTGTCGGCCGGTGATCCCGAACTTCGACTTCATGTAGCGCGACGTGGTGGCCAGGCCGTGGTTGAGCGCCCACAGCACACGCAGGAACTCCAGCGCCTGGCCGAGCGGACGGTGCTCGATCTGACTTTCTTGCTCGTCACTACGTTGCATCTGAGATACCCCACGAATCTACCGACCTATAACGACGCGACACGGCCGGCCGCTTACCAGAGGTAGTCTGAACAACGACAGTTGGAGAAGAAATGTGTGAGCCGGAGAGTCAGGGGGCGAGCACCGACCTGCGCCAGCTCCTCCCGCGTTTCCGGTAGAGGAGCCGATCGTGCAGCCGGTAGGGCTGTCCCTGCCAGAATTCGATCTGCTCGGGAATCAGGCGGAAACCGCCCCAGAACGGCGGGCGGGGAATACGCGTGCCGGCATAGCGCAAGTCCGCCTCGGCGAACGCCTGCTCGAGCATTGCGCGGCTGGTGATTTCCTGGCTCTGGGGTGAGACCCAGGCGCTCAGACGGCTCTCGCGCGGGCGGGCATGGAAGTACCGGTTGGACTCGATCCGGCTGAGCTTCTCCACACGCCCCTCGGCCCGCACCTGGCGTTCCAGCAGCGGCCAGTGGAACGCGACGGCGGCCCGGGGGTTCGCGGCGAGCTCGAGCGCTTTCCGGCTGTTGTAGTTGGTGTAGAAGACGAAGCCGCCGCGGCTGAACCCGCGATGCAGCACGATACGGACCGACGGGCGCCCGTCGGCAGCCGCCGTGGCGAGCGCCATGGCCTCGGCGAGCGGGGTGCCGGCGGCGACCGCGTCGCGGAACCACCGCCGGAACAGCGCATACGGGTCGGCGGCCATCCGCACGTCCCGCATTTTAGGCGATAATTATCGGCTCATGCCCACCCCGAGCGCCGACAGCCGCCCAGAGGCGGCGCCGCGGGACTTCATCCGCGACATCGTGTCGCACGATACGATCTCCGGCAAACACGGGGGACGTGTGGTGACCCGGTTTCCCCCCGAGCCGAACGGCTTCCTGCACATCGGGCACGCGAAGGCGATCTGCATCGATTTCGGGATCGCGCTGGAGTTCTCCGGGCGCTGCCACCTGCGATTCGACGATACGAACCCCGTCAAGGAGTCTCAGGAATACGTCGAGCAGATCATGCGCGACATCCGGTGGCTCGGGTTCGACTGGGGTCCGCACCTCTACTACGCGTCCGACTACTTCGAGCAGCTCTGTCAGTGGGCCGAGCAGCTCATCCGCCAGGGGAAGGCCTATGTGGACAGCCTCACGGCCGACGAGATCCGCGAGTATCGCGGCACGCTGACGGAGCCGGGGCGGCAAAGCCCGTACCGCGACCGAACGGTCGAGGAGAACCTCGATCTGTTCCGCCGGATGCGCGCCGGCGAGTTCGAGGACGGCGCCCATGTGCTCCGGGCCAGAATCGACATGGCCTCGGGCAACATGAACCTGCGCGACCCGGTCATGTACCGGATCAGGCGGACGCCTCATCAGCGCACCGGCGACGCATGGGCGATTTATCCGATGTACGACTGGGCGCACGGCCAGTCCGACTCCATCGAGGGGGTCACCCACTCGCTCTGCTCGCTGGAGTACGAGGATCACCGCCCGCTCTACGACTGGTATCTCGACGCCCTCGGCATCTATCACCCCCAGCAGATCGAGTTCGCACGGCTCAACCTGAACTACACGGTCATGAGCAAGCGCATGCTGCTGGAGCTGGTGGAGGGGGGGCACGTGAGCGGTTGGGACGACCCGCGGATGCCCACGCTCTCCGGGTTGCGCCGGCGCGGGTATACGCCGGAGTCGATCCGCCAGTTCTGCGACCGCATCGGGGTCGCCAAGCGCGCCAACATCGTGGACATCGCCAATCTGGAGCATGCGATCCGCGAAGACCTGAACCGGCGCGCCCCGCGCGTCATGGGCGTCCTCAATCCGTTGAAGGTCGTCATCGAGAACTTTCCGGAGGGCGAGGTCGAGCACGTGGACGTCGTCAACAACCCGGAGGACGAAGAGGCGGGCACACGGAAGGTCCCCTTTGCGCGCGAGATCTTCATCGAGCGCGACGACTTCATGGAGGATCCGCCGAAGAAGTTCTTCCGCCTCTCGCCGGGACGCGAGGTGCGGCTCCGCTGCGCCTACTTCATCAGGTGCACCGGCGTGGTGAAGGATCCCGAGGGCGGCGGCGTGATCGAGCTGCGCGCCACCTACGACCCGGCGACGCGCGGCGGCGATGCGCCCGACGGCCGGAAGGTGAAGGCCACGCTCCATTGGGTGTCGGCGGCTCATGCGGTGGAGGCGGAAGTGCGCCTGTACGACCGGCTGTTCAACGTCGAGGATCCCGCCGGTGAGCCGAACTTCCTCGAGCATCTGAACCCGGACTCGCTGCGGGTCGTGTCCACCGCGAAGGTGGAGCCCTCGCTGGCCGATCCGGCGGTCGAGTCGCGCTATCAGTTCGAGCGCATCGGATACTTCTGCGTCGATCGCGACTCGACGCCTGCCCGGCCGGTGTTCAACCGCACGGTCTCGCTGCGCGACGCATGGGCCAAGATCCAGCAGAGGGCGACGGCATGAAGCACCTCGCCGCCGCTCCGCTGGAGCCGGTGGATCCCCGCCACTTCCGGGGCAGCGCCAGGGTCAGGCGGCTGCCTGTGGTCGAGGGGACCGAACCGGTCGTCGTCTACCTGGTGGATTTCGAGCCCGGCGCGCGCACGAACTGGCACGTCCACAGCGCGCCGCAGGTGCTGCTCGTCACCGAGGGGGTCGGCTGGGTCCAGAAATGGGGCGAGCCGCTCCGCGAGATGCGCGCGGGTGAAGCGGTCACCATCGAGCCGGAGGAAAAGCACTGGCACGGCGCGACGCCGGCCACTCGGGTCGCGCATTTCGCGCTGAACCTGAACCTGACCACCACCTGGCTCGAGCCGGTCTCCGACGACCAATACCGTGCATCCTGAGCTGCAGGAAGCCCTCGACTTCCATCACGCCATCGTCGCCGAGGCCGGGAAGGCGCTGGTGGGATACGAGACCGAAAAGGCGCTCGCCAACGTGGTGCTGCTCTCCGAGATTCCGACCACGTACGACAAGGACGAGCAGCGGCAGGTCAATGCCGGCAACCTCCTGCTGCGCGGCGTGCCCGGGATCGGCAAGACCTTTTTCGGGGTGATCATCGCCGCGATCAGCAACGCCCGCTTCGCGCGCATCCAGGGCCGGGCCGATCTCCAGCCCACCGAGGTCGTCGGCTTCCAGATGATCAACCCCGCGACCGGGGAGTTCATCACCGAATTCGGACCGCTGGCCCAGGCCGAGGTGATCCTGCTCGACGAAATCAACCGGATCCCGCTGAAGTCGCAGAGCGCCTTCCTCGAGGGGCTGCAGGATCGGAAGATCACCGTGGGCAAGACCACCTACGACCTGCCCACCTTCAGCTTCGCGATCGCCACGATGAATCCCGTGGAGCTCGGCCAGGGCACGTTTCCGCTCTCGGAGGCGGCCACGGACCGCTTCGCCATCATCGTGAACATCGGATACCTGCCTCCCGAGGAAGAGCAGAAGCTCGTGAGCTTCGACTTCAAGCAGGTGCGGCTCCGTCCGCTGATGTCGAAGGAGCGCATCGTCGAACTGCGCGCGGTGATCACGCGCGAGGTCTTCCTGCACGAGAAGCTCGGCAAGTACATCAGGCGCCTGGTCGGCGCGACCCGGCCGTACAACGCCGAGACCGACTGGCTGCACCGGTCTCCGTCTGAGATGGTCGAACAGCACGTGGACCTCGGCGCGTCGCCGCGGGCCACGATCTGCTGGGGCCGGCTGGTGAAGGTGTGGACCCTTCTCGTGCGCGAGCGCGCGGAGGTGTACCCGGAGGACGTTCAGGACCTCGCGAAGTACATCCTGGGCCACCGGGTCTGGCTCGGGCCTCACGCGACCAGCCACGGCATCACGGCCGAGCAGGTGATTGCGGATATCGTGGCCTGCACGCCAATCCCATGAGCAGCCGTTCCGCCGCGCCGGACCTCGTCGACTTCGCCGAGATCACCGAGATCGAGCTGCGGGTGCTCCGCCGGATGAAGGAGTACACCCTCGGCGACCATGGGAGCGTGTACCACGGGTCAGGCGTGGATTTCGTCGGGCTCCGGGAATGGCAGGCCGGCGACCGCCCCTCTTCGATCGACTGGGCGCAGTCGACGCTGACGAACTTCACGCCGTTGATGATCCGCGAATACGAGCAGCCGGGCACGGCGCCGATTGTCGTCGTCGCCGATCGGTCGCCGTCGACCCGGTGCGGCACCGGGCAGGTGCCGATCGCGGCCGGCGTGGCGCGTGCCATCGCCACCATCGGGCTCTCGGCGGTGTACTTCCAGGACATGTTCGGCCTCATGGCCTTCGACGAGGGCTTCCGGCACATGGCGTCGGTGCGCCCGCGCGTCGGACGGGCGCACGTCATCCACTGTCTCGACGCCTATCAGGGGCGCGCGCCCATGGACGAGGTGCGCGGCGGGGAGCGGCTCGCGGCCACCATTGCCGGCCACCTGCGCCGGACGACGCTGCTGCCGGTGATCTCCGATTTTCTGTTCGAGGACGCGGGCGAAGTGATTCGCGAGCTGGTGCACCTCCATTCGGTCCACGATCTGTTTCTCATCATGATCGACAGCGCGTTCGCCTTCCGCGTGCCCGACGTGTCGGCCGGGTGGGTGGACGCGTTCGACGTCGAGACGGGTGCATCGCGGCTCATGTCGCGCCGCGAGCTGCGCGCCGCGGAGCGACGCGCCGCGAGCTGGCAGGATGACGTGGAGCGGAGGGCGCACGAGGCCGGGCTCGACGTGCTCCGGCTCGACGTCGATGCGGAGAAATCGCTGCCGGCGCTGCTCGAGTTCGTGGTAGTGACGGAGGCTCCGGAAACAATGAGTGCGGGATTCCGCGCCGTGGTGGTGCTCGCCGTCTGTCTGTCGGGGCCGGCTGTGCCGGCTGCGTTCGCGCAGGGTGCGTCCTCCGCCGCCGCCCCGGCTGTAATCCAGGCGGCGCCGATCGACTGCTGGTGGAAGACCGACCGGAGCGCCGTCCATGTGGGGGAGCCGTTTCAGTTGACGCTCACCTGCGCGGTGGTCGATACCGAGCGTGTGAAAGTGGTGGTGGACGAATCGGGCCTGGCGCCGGCGGCCCTGCACCTGGTGCCGTTCGAGGTCGTCGGCGGGCGCCGGTTCCGCGATATCCGCAACAGTCCGCGCAGGTTCTTTCAGTACCAGTACGAGATGCGGATCCTGGGCGAGGACTTCTTCAACAAGGATGTCCTGCTCCCGCGGCTGCAGATCGCCTACCGCGTTCAGAACGCGGTGGAGAGCGGCACGGCGCTCGCGGGCCGGGAGGCGCAGGTACTCGCTGCGTCCAGTTCCCATCCGCGTGCTGTCGCTCGTTCCAGCGGGCGGCGCTGACATCCGCGACACGCCGCCCGACACCTTCGCCGACGTCGACGCGCGCATGTTCCGCGGCTCCCTGCTGATCATCGCGGGCATGGTCGCGCTCGTTCTGGGCGGGCTGCTGCTGCTCGGGGTTGTGGTGCGAACCGCGCTGCGGCGCCGCGCGGTGTCGGTCGCGGCCCCCGCGGTGGTGTCGCCGGCACTCGCCTTGCGCGCGGCCTCGCGGGAACTGGCCTCCGTGGAGTCGGTGGTCCGCCAGGACGGCTGGACCGGCGACCTGGCCGGCCGGGCGGCCGCCGCCTTGCGGCTCGCCGGCGCGGTGGCGCTCGGGCAGAGCATCGGCCATCGCCTGGTCGGCCGAGAGGAGCCGGTCGGCGAAGGCCAGATAGCCGTGCCCCGCGGATTCGGCCGGAAGAAGCTGCTGCTCTCGGCCGCGACCACTCCGGCGAGGCCGGCGATGGGCGCGGCCGGGTCGAACGGCTCGCACGACCCGATCTGGAATGGCATCAGCCGCACGCTGGCCGCCCTGACGGCCACCAGATACAGCCGCAACGGCGCCCCTGATGCACCGGCGCTGGATAACGCCGTGGCCGAGGGGCGCGATCTCATCGCGCGGCTCAGGAGACAGACGCTGCTGCGGCTGCGCCGGCGGACCGCCGGCGCCCGGGAACAGCCCAGGCCGACATGGGAACGTTGAACGCGCTCGTCGCGCTGCTCGGCCGGACGCTGAGCGAATGGCGGTCCCCTCTCCAGGGCCTGGAGTTCAACGCCGGGCGCGCGGCGCTGCTGGCGCTCGGTGCGCTCTTCGCCGCGGCCTCGGCGGGCATGGCGTGGCGGATCTTCCGCGGCCGGGCTCCGGGGCGGTCCGGGATTCTGCTGCCGGCGCTGCTGCCGCGGATGCGCCGGTCTCCGCTCGCCTTCGTCCGGCACGCACCGCTCGCGTTGCTGCTCGCCGGCCTGCCGTTCTTCTGCCTGGCGCTCGCCGACCCCTACGTGTCGCTGTCGGCCAGCCAGGTGTCGTACCCCGGGCGGCGCATCGAGGTCATCATCGATGCGTCCCTCAGCATGCTGTCGCCGTTCACGGGGCAGCAGCTCAAGACGCAGAGCGACACCGCATTCTCCACGAACATGGCCGCGGCGGAGTACTTCATCCGCATGCGCATGAAGGGGCGGTACCGCGACCTCATCGCCCTCGAGGAGTTCGGCAACGAGTCCTACGTCGTGACTCCCTTCACGAACGATTACCAGAACCTGCTGCTCAGCCTCAAGATGATCAGCGACGTGAACGAATGGCAGCGCTTCCCCGATCAGGGGACGATCATCATGAAGGCGATCGACAACGGCGTGGATCTGTTCAGGGCCTTCGACTTCCTCAACTCGTCGGGCAACATCATGGTGATCTTCAGCGACGGGCAGGACAACAACGTGCAGGTCGGCTCGATGACGCTCGACGAGGTGCTGAACAAGGCCGTGCGGAACCACGTCCCCGTGTACATGATCCGCACCGCGTATTCGCGCGGGTTGTACGACGTGATCCCCGACACGGTCTGGAAGAAGGCGATCGAGGCCACGGGGGGCAGGTTCTATCCCGCGGCGAACCAGGCAACGATCATGCAGGCCATCAAGGAAATCGACAGGGCCGCGACCGGCCGCATCGACGTGCGGGAGTATGCCGTCCGGCAGCCGCGCTTCCAGCGCTTCGCGCTCGTCGCCGTCCTGCTCTGGATGGCCGCGATCGCGCTGCAGATGGGGCCGGCGGTGTTCCGGACGTTTCCGTAAGGGGTTCAAGGTTCAAGGTTCGGGGTTCGCAATCATGAGACGAACAATCTGGATGGTGCTGGTCGCGGCGGTGCTCCTGGCGGCAGGGTCGGCCGGTCTGGGGCTCGGCCGCTTCGAGCGGCGCCTGGCCGTCGCGCAGGAAGACATGGCGGTGCTCGACTTCGAGGATCCCCAGAACGCTCTCCCGGTGCTGGAGGAGCAGGCGGCACGGATCCCCTGGGTCTCCGACTCCACCGTGGCCGAGATCCGGCGCCGCCGCGCGGAGCTTCGCTACTGGCAGGGCGACTACGCCGATCTTGCCGAGGTGGCGCGAACGGCTCCCCAGGAGGAAACGCCGCAGGATCCGGAGATCAGGCTCGTTGCCGCCAATGCGGCCTTCCGGCAGGCCCAGCAGGGGCCGCAGGACAAGGCGACGGTGCTGCGCAGCCTGGACGGCGTGATCCGCGCGTATGCCGACGCACTCCGGGCCGGCGCGGTCCGGCCCGACGCCGCCTACAACTACGAGCTCGCGGTCAGGCTCCGCGCCGAGATCGCCGGCGGAAAGCGGAAGAGCCTGCCGGTGCTCATGCCGGTGGACGAGACCACCGACTCGAACATGCACGGAGACCCCGGAGAGCCGCCCAAGGACGCCAAGATGGAGCAGTTCCAGATCAGGATCCCCATGGATCCGAAAGACTTCAAGAGCAACCAGGACCAGAACGCCGGCACGGGCCAGATCCGCAAGCGGCGGGGATAGGACGGCAGATCGCGTGACCCTCGAGTCGCTGCTGCACCGCCTCGCCATCCACCAGTTGCGGTTTGCGGAGCCGCTCTATCTCTGGCTGCTCACGGCCCCGGCGCTGCTGTTCGTGCTCTGGTGCTGGCGGCTGCTGCGCCGCCGGGCCGATGTGCGCCGGTATCATGCCGCGCGCCTCGTTCCCGCGCGCGAGCGGTTCGGCGCGGTGGGCGACCTGGCGTTCTGGTTCTTTGGGGTGCTCGCGCTGTCGCTGGCGATTCTCGCCCTCGCCCGTCCGCAGGGGATCTCGGCGATCGTCCGCAGCCCGGGCGCCGACATCGTGCTGCTGGTCGACGGCTCCGCGTCGATGCGCGTGCGCGACATGGGCGGCGACCGGTGGCGCCGCGCCATGGAGTGGGTGCGCACGCTCACCGAGACCCTGCCATGGGATGGCGATCGGCTGGCGCTCGCGACCTTCGCCGACATCGCGGTGCCGCAGATCCGCCTCACGCGCGATCCCAACACGGTGCTGTTCTTCCTGGATCACCTGGACAAGGAGCCCACCTTCAAGCTCGAAGACGATACGAGCTGGGACACGAACGTCGAAGACGCCCTGTACTGGGGCATGAAGCTCGTGGATACCGACCGGCAGATGTACGGGCCGACCCGGAACGCCAAGACCTTCGTCATCATCTCGGACGGTCAGGTCTGGAGCGGCGACGTGCAGCAGGCGCTCGAGCGCACCGTCAACCAGGGCATCATGGTGGACGTGATCGGGGTCGGCACGTCGACCGGCGGGCTGATTCCGCTGCCCCGCGGCGAGAACGGCAAGGTATTGGCCGGCTTCGAGCCGATCCGCTCCTCGATCGACCGGCTCTCGCTGATGTCGATGGCGCGCGAGGGGAGCGGGGAGTACTTCGAGCTGAACGCTTCATCGGACCAGCAGATCGCCGCCCGCATCATCCGCAATGCGGCCCGCCGCTCGGGCAACGAGCAGGTGGAAGAGACCTTCGACGAACTCTACTGGTACGCGCTCGCGGCCGCGGCCGCCTGTCTCGCACTGGGCGTCGTCTTTCTCACGCAGCGGCTCCAGCTGGCGCTCGGCCTGGCGGCCACGGCCGGGGCGATCGCCCTAATCGCTGCAATCACTCAGTAGTTCTCCAGTGCTCTACTTGTGCATGTGCGCCACCACCGCCTCTCCGAACTCGCTGCAGCGGATCTCGGTGGCGCCTTCCATCAGCCGGGCGAAGTCGTAGGTCACCGCTTTCGCGCCGATCGCCCCGTCCATGCCTTTGACGACCAGGTCGGCCGCTTCGGTCCAGCCCATGTGGCGCAGCATCATCTCGCCCGAAAGGATCACCGAGCCGGGGTTCACCTTGTCCTGGTTGGCATACTTGGGCGCCGTGCCATGGGTCGCCTCGAAGATGGCATGGCCGGTCAGGTAGTTGATGTTGCCGCCCGGCGCGATGCCGATTCCGCCGACCTGGGCCGCGAGCGCATCGGACAGGTAGTCGCCGTTCAGATTGGGCGTGGCGATGACGTCGAACTCGTCCGGGCGCGTGAGCACCTGCTGCAGCGCGATATCGGCGATGGCGTCCTTGATGACGATACCCGCGCCGGGCCTGCCGTCGGGGATCCGGCACCAGGGGCCGTCGCCGATTTCCTGGGCGCCGTAGAACTCTTTGGCGATCCGGTAGCCCCAGTCGCGGAACGCTCCCTCGGTGAACTTCATGATATTGCCCTTGTGGACCAGGGTGACGCTCTTCCGGCGGTTGCGGACGGCGTAGCCGATCGCGCTGTGCACCAGGCGCTCGGTCCCGAGATAGCTGATCGGCTTCAGTCCGACGCCCACCTGGACCGGCAGCTCGCGTTTTGGCGCGCCAATCGCCTCGAGCCGTGCCTGCCACTCGGCTGTCGCGGCGAGGCTGCCGAAGCGGATCTTCCTGAACTCCTTCGGAAACTCCTTCGCGAAGAAGTCGAGCACCTTCTGCGCTTCCGGGGAGCCGGCGGCGTACTCGATCCCTGCGTAGATGTCTTCGGTGTTCTCGCGGAAGATGACCATGTCCACGCTCTCGGGATGCCTGACTGGAGAGGGCACCCCCCGAAACCAGCGCACGGGACGTAGACAAACGTACAGATCGAGAACCTGCCGGAGTGCTACGTTCAGAGAGCGGATTCCGCCGCCGACAGGAGTCGTGAGCGGGCCTTTGATCCCGACGAGGTAGGTGCGGAAGGCATCGAGCGTTTCATCGGGCAGCCAGTTGCCGACGCGGGTGAACGCTTTTTCGCCGGCCAGCACCTCCTTCCACTGAATCTTCCGCCTGCCTTCGTACGCCTTGTCGACGGCGGCGTCGAGCACGCGGACGCTGGCCCGCCAGATATCGGGGCCGGTGCCGTCGCCTTCGATGAACGGGATGATCGGACGATCGGGAACGTTGAGCTGCAGTTTCTCGTCGATGGTGATGCGGTCGCCTTGCTGTGTCATAGGGTGCGTGGCCTCGGCCGTCATGCTAACTCACGGTACGGCGCTCGCATGAGATCACTCTGGCAAAAGTTTTCAAGGCTTGAAAGTGTCTTTCATCCGAACGTTTCAGGAGTGCGTGTAGCGGGATCATACCCGCGAAATTGCCAGGAGGTGCGCGCATGCCTCAGTTGACCGTTCTGAGCTCTCCCCATCCTTCCGCCGTGCCCGATCTCTCGGCCCTGATTGCCGAGCGGATTCGCGGAGAATTTCGCGAGATGCCCGGCCTGACGCTCACGGCGGCGCAGGCGCGCCGGCTGTGGAGCCTCGACGCGCACACGTGCGACCGCGCGCTCGAGCTGCTCGTCGACAGCGGCTTCCTCTGCAGGAGGGGAGACGGCGCCTTCAGCCGCCGCACGGATCTTTCGATTCACCAGGCCCAGATGGCCAAGGCGACTCTGCGGCCCGGGGATGCGGGCCGGCGCCGGCGCACCGCTCGATAGGAAGGTCGTGAAAACGAAAGGGCGCAGCGGATCTCTCCGCTGCGCCCTTTCTGGTCTCCGGGCCGCGTGCAGGGTGAACCCCTCTGCCCAGGCCCTGAACCCTATTTCGCCAGGCTCCTCACGTAGTTCATCACGTCCTGGATCTCCTCCGGCTTCAGCTTCTTCGCGAAAGCGGGCATGTTCCCGACCTCGGTCTTCTTGCCGTTCTCGATCGCTTCGTGCATCTCGTCGTCGGGAATCTTCGCGTTCACGGCCTTGTCGGCCAGGTTGGGAAGCTTGCCCTTGAGCATCTTGGCCGCCGGTCCGTCGCCCATGCCGGCCGGTCCATGGCACATCTGGCACTGCCGCTTGTAGAGCGTCTCGCCGTTGGCAATCGACTCGGGCGAAGCCTTGGCGGCAGCCGCCGGTGCCGGTTTGGACTGGGCGGCGACCGCCGCAGCCAGCGAGAACGTCAGGACGCCCGCCAGGCCAATGAATCGTCTGTTCATCGAGGTCTCCTAGACCCAGTTTACCTTAACTGCGCCGGACGTTTCGGCGACGTCCTGGAGCGAGGCGCGCATCCGGTCGGCGCCGGCCGCGCATCTTACCGCGAGCAGCACCCCGCCGTCCGACACGCTCTCGTCGTAGGGGAGTCCCGGTAGTTGGGCAGGCGCAGCTCGACGAGCAGCCCCATCAGCGTCGCCACCACGGCTCCGAGCATCGTCACCTCGTAGGTGATGATCCCGACCGTCCAGGGCGCCACGATTGGCATGCCGCCCTTGACGAGTGGATAGTTCAGCGCCGTCACGGTCGAGAGCAGGAACCCGCTCACCGCCCCGATCGCGGCCCCGGCCAGCGCCCACGTGCGAAGGCGGGTCGGCTTCTTGTCCGGGAGGAACGGGTCTCCGTGAATGGGCTGCGAGGTCATCACCTCCATGGAGCCGGGGTCCACTCCAGACTGGAGCAGTCTCCGGATGGCGGCGCGGGCCTCCACGGGCTTGGCGTACTTGAGCAGACACCAGCTTGGCTGCGGCATGGGCGTTGTCAGTGAGCCGGGTGAACGTCGCCTGGAGCGGTCTGCGCGATGCTGGTCGCTTCCTCGGTGCCGGCGACATGACCGGCCACCTGCAGCCCTTCTTCGAATTCCCAGATCGGAGATCATCGGGCTGAACTTGGCGAACAGGAAGTAGAGGAGGACGAACAGCCCGACCGTCCCGCTGGCGATCGACGCCTCGGTGATTGAGGGCCAGTAGTGGCCGTAGTTGTACGGGAGATACGGGTGCACCAGCGTCGGCACGATGATCAGAAAGCGCTCGAGCCACATCCCCACCATCACGCAGCAGGACGCGAAGAAGATCCCGGGAATGGTGCGCAGCTTCTTGATGGCGAGGATCGGGAACGGAATGATGAAGTTGCACACCACCATCAGCCAGAACCCGGGCGCGTATCGGCCGGAAATCTTGGCCCAGAATACGGGCATCTCCGCGGCCTCGTTGCCGTACCAGGTGACCAGGTATTCCGTGAACGTGAAGTAGAACCAGAGCAGGCTCATCGTGAGCAGCATCTTGCCCAGGTTGTCGAAATGCACCGGAAGGAGATAGTGCTCCAGATGGAAGTACTTCCGGATGAGCACCATGGCAAGCAGCAGGGCGGCGATGCCCGAGAAGATCGCGCCCACGACGAAGTAGGGGCCGAAGATGGTGCTGTGCCACATCGGCATCACCGTCATGGCGAAGTCCCACGACACGATGGTGTGCACCGACACCGCCACCGGGATGATCACCAGCGCCATGATGCCGATGGCCTTCTCGAGCCGCACCCACTCCCTCTCGGTGCCGCGCCAGCCGAGCGCCAGCGTGCGGTACATCCGCTTGCGCCAGCCGGTGGACTTGTCGCGCGCGACCGCCATGTCGGGGATCATCGGCAGGTACAGGTACGTGACGCTCCCGGTGAGGTAGGTATTGATGGCGATGAAATCCCACATCAGGGGCGACTGGAAGTTCGGCCACAGGTGCCGGCTGTTGGGATACGGGATCATCCAGTAGAACAGCCAGGCGCGGCCGAGATGCACGATCGGGAAGAGAGACCCCGTGCAGAGCGCAAACGTGGTGATCGCCTCGGCGCAGCGCGTGATCGGCCGCCGCCACTCGGCCTGGACCACGCGCAGGATCGCCGAGATCAGCGTGCCCGCGTGGCTGATCCCGATCCAGAACACGAACGTGGTGATGTACAGCCCCCAGAACGACGGCCGGTTCTTGCCGACGAGGCCGATGCCGAAGGTGAGCTGCAGCCCCCAGGCGACGATCACGATCAACGTGATGGCGATCAGCACCGACGACCGTGAAGTAGTACGCGCGGGTGGTCTTGAACAGCGGACCGAGCAGGTCGCGGTTGATCCGCTCTTCGGTGAACTGCGGGTTCTCCATGGTGTGCTCTGCTGACTGCTGTTACGACCCGGCCTGCTTGAGATACACGACGCGCGGGCGGGTGCCCAGTTCCTCGAGCAGACGGAACCCGCGGTGCGATGCCGCCAGCCTGGACACTTCGCTCTCGGGATCCGACAGATCGCCGAAGACCAGCACCTTCGCAGGGCAGGCCTGCTGACACGCGGTCTGGATCTCGCCGTCCTTCACCGCCCGGTTCTCATCCTTCGCGCGGTCCTCGGCTCGTCGGATGCGCTGGACGCAGAATGTGCACTTCTCCATGATGCCGCTCGTGCGGACGGACACGTCGGGGTTCAGCTGCTCGTTCAGCGGACTGGGCCAGGTGGGGTCGAACCAGGTGAAGAACCGCACGGTGTAGGGACAGTTGTTGGCGCAGAAGCGGGTGCCGACGCACCGGTTGTAGACCTGTGCGTTCAGCCCCTCGGCGGTGTGGTACGTCGCGTTGACCGGGCACACGGGCTCGCACGGCGCGGCGTCGCACTGCTGGCACATCACCGGCCTGAAGGTCGCCCGGACGTCCGGGTACTCGCCCTCCCAGTAGCGCTCGACCCGGATCCATTGATGCGTCCGGCCGATCGAGGCCTGCTCCGGCCCCACGATGGGCAGGTTGTTCTCCGCATGGCAGGCCACGACGCATGCTTCGCAGCCCGTGCATCGGTCGAGATCGACCGTCATTCCCCACTGTGGCATCTTGCGTTCCTCAACACGGCAACCCTGCCGTCAGCTCGCCGACCGTCAATGCCGAACGCCCTACCGGTGCGGCGGCTGGTCGATGTGCTCCCGGGCGTCGGACCCGAAGCGAATCAGTACCTGCCGGTCGCCCGTCTTCTGCGCGCTCACCCGTACACCCGTGAGCAGGGCTGCGCCTGCCGCTCGATCGAACCGCGTCGCCCCCAGCCGCAGCGGGTTCGCGCCTCGGTTGCTGGCATATCGGCCATACTGCGAGTGCCCCTGGCCGACCGGAATCGCGATGACGTCCGGTCTCAGCCCCGGATAGACGTATACCGGCAGATCGAGGCTCCCGTTCGCGGACGCGACCTTCAGGATGTCGCCTTCCTGCACCCCCAGCTTCAGAGCCGTCTGAGGGTTGACCTCGACCCAGGAACCCCACATCACGGTCGTCATGGGATCGGGCATTTCCTGCAGCCATGGCAGATGTGCCGTGCGGCCGTCGGCGAACGCCTGGGAGGGATACAGATGGAGCATGAAGGGGAACTGTCCCGGGTCGCCGGAGAAGACAGCCGGAGCCGCTGCCGCCGCCGCGAGCTGAATCTTGACGCCGCTCACTCCTGCGCCCCCCGAGCCTTGCTCCTCGCCGGTTGCCCGTCGCCCTTCGGCGCTCACCGCTTCTACCTGACGTGCCCACCATCCGCCGTCGGCCACGGCCTTCTTGAAGAACGCATCGAAGTCGGGCTCCGCCGTCCTCGCCTCGGCGTTCTGCGTGTGCAGCGAGCGGAACGATTCCTTGATGGCGGCCGCCATGTCTTCGAACGGCAGGGCCTCGGCCGGCTTGCCGCCGAGCGCCCTGGCCGTTTCGATCAGCACATCGCCGGTATCGCGGCTGTTCCATCGCGGCGGCACTGCGGGCTGCGCCAGGGTTCGCACGGCATAGCCGACGCCCGGGTCGGGAACATCGTCGATCCAGCGCTCGAGCGGCACGTGGTTCGGCAGGATCAGATCCGCCATCGCGGCGGTCTCGTCCAGGAAGCTCGAGAAGCTGACGATGAACGGTACGCCGGCGAGCGCGGTGCGCAGCGTGTCCTGTTCGGGAAGCGTGAACAGCGGGTTGCCGTCCAGAACCAGCAGCGCCTTGATCTGCCCGTTCGCCATCGACTGGATGAGCGAGCCGATGTCCCCGGAGGGCGCCATGGCCGGCACGGGCCCGGAGGTCTCGCCGCTCTCGACGAGCACGCCGCCGCGCCGCCCGAACGCGCCGACCAGCGCGTTGAGCGCGTATATCGCGGTGAGCGAGTCGGTGTCACGGCTGTCGCCGACGGCCACCGGCGTCCGGTACGAGGCGAACTCGCGCGCGATCCGGGCGATGGTCTCGGGGCGGATATCGACCTGCGGTCCCACCGTCTCCGGGGCGAACCCGGACAGCGTCTGGGTCCATTCGGCGAACCCGCTGGTGTGTTGCGCCAGGAACTCCGTGTCGTGCAGCTGTTCGTTGACGATCACGTACGCGATGGCGAGCGCCAGCAGCCCCTCGGTGCCGGGACGAATGGGCAGCCACTCGTCGGCGCAGGCCGCCGTCTGTGACAGCCGTGGCTCGGCATGGACGAACCTTCCGCGGAGTCCCGGCCTGCCCTGCCTGAACACGCCGTACGAGTAGGTGTTCCGCACCGGCGACAGGAACGACTCGAAGAGATTGGCGTTGAACGAGAGGAGGTAGTCGGCGTTCTGGAAATCGACGAACGGCAGCCGCGCAACGCCCGTGAGACGCTCCATCGCGGTCCGGATCGGCTGCGGATCGAAGGGCTCGTACGACGCGATGTTCGGGGTGCCGAGCCCGGCGCCGAACCGTTCGACGACCACGCCCATGGTGCCGCGGTGTCGACGCCCGGCGAGGATGGCGATCTGCTGCGGCGAGGACAGGAGGGGCTGGAGCTGGCTGACGAGCAGCTGCGCGGCGTCCTTCCACTCGATCGGCTGATGGGTCCCGGATCCGCGCGCGCCCGCCGACTTCATCGGGCCCTGGAGGCGATCCGGATGGTAGAGCGCCTGCACGGCCGCCTGCCCCCTCGCACACGTGCCGCCCATGCTCACGGGGTGGTGGGGGTTGCCTTCGATCTTCTTGACCATCAGCGCCTTGACGCGGCGCTCCTGCCCCTCCACGGACCGCACCGACTCTCCCTGCATGAGGCGGACGTCGATGCCGCAGCCCGCCGAGCATGACTGGCAGACCGAATGCACCCAGCTCTCTTCGCCGGGCGCGAGCTCGTCGGGCGAGACCAGCAGCGGAATCAGCTTCTCGGGCTTGCCGCAGCTTTCGAGAATGAGGCTCGCCGCGCCCACGGTCGGCGCCACTTTCAGAAATTCGCGTCGTTTCATTTGTTTAGTTCGCGCGGGGCCCCACCCCCGCGCGCTGCCGTCGCTTCCGCTCCGGATCTTGTTAGTC
The DNA here is from genome assembly GCA_963738315.1 of Vicinamibacterales bacterium. Lineage (GTDB taxonomy): Bacteria > Acidobacteriota > Vicinamibacteria > Vicinamibacterales > JAMQPK01 > JAMQPK01. The sequence goes on from CAVTVT010000002.1 coordinate 358,799, forward strand.
TCGCCGTCTGCTCAGTCTGCGGTTCAGCCGCGGGCCCGTCCCTGTCGCAGGGCGCCGTCGCTTCCGCTCCGGATCTTGTCAGTGCGCGCTGCTGGCGCCTTCGTCGCCGAGCGGGCGGCGTTAGCCGCCCGGAGAACGCCACTTCCTTACTTCTTATTTCCCTAGTTCTTAGTTCCCTGGTTCCCTAGTTCGAAAACTGCCCTACTTGTGGCACACCAGGCAGTCGTCGCTCACCTTGTTGGCCCGATGGCAGTCGATGCACTTGCCCATCGTCCAGTGCACCCGCTCGCGCGCATCGGTCGCATGCGCCTGATCGCCGTGGCAGGTCGCGCAGTCGACCTTGGCCTGGACGTGGCGCTTATGGCTGAAGTAGACGTCGGCCTCCGGCTCGAACTCGTACACCCGCACCCACGGCGGCTCCTCGTTGCGCGCCGCATAGGCGGCGAGCTTCTGGATTTCCGGGCTGTCGGTCTTGATGTTCTCGTGGCACACCATGCAGTCGCTCACGCTCGGGAAGGTCGCCATGGGCGAGCGATCGGCGTTGGCGTGGCACGTCAGGCACTCCATGCCGTTCTCGATGTGCGTCCGGTGCGGGTAGGCGATGGGCTGCGGGACGATCCTGGGCCGCCTCAGTGCGTAGGCAGCCGATCCGACGAGCAGCACGAGCACAACCGCGCCGAGTACGTATCTGCGCATTATTTCGCTGGACAAAAACGCGAAAGTGTATCGCGGTTTGATTTCGAATGTCTAGCGAGCAGGCGGCGATTTCTGGGCTTTTCCGGCAGGTATCTTCTCCGGTAAGAAGGGGAGATCGCGCACGTACGTCTCGAACCACGCGGTCTCGAGATTCATCTTCGCGAGCTGATGACGGGGCCTCGTCCACACATGGCCCGCCAGCGGAGCGACCTCCAGATGCGTGGGCACGCCCTGCGCCCGCAGGGCGCGCATCATCTCGATGGCCTGGGCCAGCGGCACGCGCGGATCGCGCTCGCCTGTGAAGAAGAGCGTCGGCGTCCGCGCCTTCCACACGTCTTTCAACGGAGAATTGTTCCAGTAGGCCGCAATTGGCGCCTCCTGCTGCCACGGTGTGCCGCCGAACCAGAGCTCCCGGTCCGCTCGAGTGTCGGTCTGGCCGTACATCGAGATCCAGTTGGCGGCGGCCGCGCCCGCCGAAGCCGCCTTGAAGCGGTTCGTGACGGTAATCAGTTTGTTCACCAGGTGTCCGCCGGCGCTCCAGCCCATCACGCCCAGCCGATCCGGATCGGCGACACCCATCGCGATCACGCGATCGACCCCGGCCAGCACGTCCAGGTAGTTGTTCCGGAAGAATCCGCCGATCACGTCGCGGTAGGCGGCATTGCCGTAGCCCGAGCTCCCGCGATAGTTCGGCCGCAGCACGGCGTAGCCGCGGCCGGCCCAGGCCGGCTGGTAGTTCAGAAAGATCTGGCCCCAGCCGAAGCGGTCCGAGTCTTCGGGGCCGCCGTGCAGCTGCACGACGAGCGGCACGCGCGTCCCTGCCCGATAGGAAACCGGGTACGTGAGGATGCCTTCCACGGCCGCGCCGTCGGCGCCCTTCCATTCGACCCGCTCCTGGCGCGGCAGCGCGAACTCCCGATCGAGGTAGTCGTACACGCCGGTCACCCGCACGGGGGAGGCGGCGCCCGGATCGAGCCTCCACACGTCACCGATGCGGGTCGGCTCGTCGATCAGGAAGGCGTGATGATCCCCGGCGAGGCTCCACTGGGGATAGGGGATGGCATGCTCACCGCTCGTCGCCTGGCGCGCCCGGCCGGTCGCGAGGTCGAGCTCGAACAGCTCGCTGTGAACCCCCATGTTCACGAGCATCCAGATGGATCGGCCGGTGGCCGACCACTTCGCGCTCAGGACCTCATAGGGAAACTCCGCGAGCACGGCGCGTGCGTCGCCGCCGGCCGCGGGCACCAGAAACAGGTTCGCGTTGTAGTACGGCTCCAGCCGGCCGTTGGCGCGCGCGAGGAACAGCACCTGCGAGCCGTCGGGGGAAGCGGCTCCCTCGCCCTCTTCGACGCTGTTGCGGGTCAGCTGCCGTGCGCCGCTCCCGTCCGCGTTCATCGTCCAGAGCTCGCGGCGCTCGGCATCGGCCGTGGTCGGGGTCGGCGCGCGCACCAGCACGATCCTCCCGCTGGCGCCCACCGAGAAGCTGGTGACGGAGTAGTCGCCCGTGGTGAGACGCTGCTCGTCGCCGCCGAGCGTGATGCGCCAGAGGTGCTGCTGCTGGTAGTCCTCGTCGTAGGCGTAGACGTCGCGGAGCTTCTCGGCCTCGCGCTGTTCGTCCGACGGCGGCTCGCTCGCGAGAAAATAGAGCGACTTCCCGTCGGGCGCCCACGCGAGGTCCGTCGTGCTGGTGGTGTGACGGGTGAGCTGCCGCGGCTCCCCTCCGGCTGCCGGGAGGAGAAACGCCTGGACCGAGTCGCCAGCCCGCCCCGTGAACGCGAGCGTCTCGCCGTCGGGCGACCAGGCTTTGGGCGCCGGGACGATGCCGCCGGGGATCGAGGTCAGCGGCGTTGCGCCCGAACCGCCGGACTGGACGAGCCAGATTTGCGCCACGCGCGTGTTGGCCGTCCAGTCGATCGTGGCGAGGGTGAAGGCGATGCGCCGGCCGTCGGCGGTGATCTGCGGATCCCCTACGCGCGGGATTTCGAGCAGATCCACCAGCGTCATCGGGCGTCTGGTCTGACCGAACGGCCCGACCGTGAATGCCAGGAGCAGGAGAGCGGCGCACAGCGCTCGCGGACCGGCCCGAAGACGCGGCTCACTTGGCATGCGGTGCAAGCGAGTATAACCTCTCAGAAAGGCTTCAGCGCAGAACCCCGACCCCGAACCGGGAGAACCTCGAACCCCAGAGGAGACGACGTGTCTGATCGCAAGTATCGGCAGCGCGGGTATCAGGATGCAGAACGCGAGCGGCCCCCCCGCAGGGGACCTGCGCCGGCGGCGCCGCGCCCTCCCGCCGATCGGATCGAGACGCGCCTCGACAAGGCCGAGCGCCGGGCGATGCAAGGCGGCGGTCCGAGCGTGCCGGGGTTCCACGAGGTCATCCGCTGCGCCCGGTGCGGCAACGTGACGGGGAGCGCCATTGCCCTCGACGCGCGCTGCCCGCGCTGCGGCGCGGACCTGCACTCCTGCGCGCAGTGCGAGTCGTTCGACACCGGTCAACGGTTCGAGTGCTCGCAGAACATCCCGGCGCGCGTCGTGCCCAAGGATGCGCGCAATACCTGCGAGCTCTTCTCGCCGAGGGTCACCGTGGAGCGCGAGACGCGCTCGGCGGGACAGTCCCAGGCGCCGCAGGAGTCGCCGCAGGCCTCCGGCAGCGCGCGCAAGGCGTTCGACGATCTCTTCAAGTGAACGGCCGCAACACGTGACGCCACACGACGCATCGGCCGCCATCCGGGATGCGCTCGCCGGGCTCCAGGCGCCGGTGACGCTCGTGTTCTTCGAGCAATCGATCGGCTGCCAGAGCTGCGGGCCCGCACGGCGTCTGCTCGAGCAGATCGCCGAGGTGGCGCCACAGGTCCGCGTCGAACGGCTGAATCTCGTGCTCGACAAGGATCGGGCCGCCGAATACGGCGTGGATCGCGTTCCCGCCACGGTGATCGCCTCCGGAGATCGCCGCCTGGTCCGATTCTACGGCGCGCCCGACGGCTACGAGCTCGCGTCGCTCCTCGAGGGCATCCAGATCGCAGCCTCCGGCGCGTCTGGATTGTCCCCCTCCGGACGTGAGCGCCTGGCCGCTCTTGCCGCGCCTGTGACGCTCCAGGTCTTCTTCACGCCGACCTGCCGCTACTGCCCGCAGATGGTGACGCTCGCCTCGCGTCTGGCCGCCGAGAACCCGCACGTTGTCGCGACCGCAATCGACGCCACCGAGTACCCTGATCTCGTTCGCCGGTACAACGTCAACGGCGTTCCCAAGACCATCATCAACGAGACGGCCGAGATTGTGGGCGCCGTCGGTGAAGGCGACCTCATCGAGGCCGTTCTGCAGGCCGCGGCGCCGCGATGATGCCGCGGGCGAGCGGCGTCCTGCTCGTTCTGCTCGCCATTGGCGGTTCGGCGTCGGCTCAACAGCCGGTCGAGTATCACCTGAGCGTTCCGGCGCCCGAGCATCACTGGATGCAGGTCGAGGCGACGTTCCGCGACCTGCCGCCGGGCACGCTCGAGGTGCGGATGAGCCGCTCGTCCCCCGGGCGGTACGCGCTGCACGAGTTTGCGAAGAACGTCTATGACGTCCGGACCGACGACGGAGCGGGCCGGCCGCTCGCCGTGGAGCGGCCGAACCCGAGCGAGTGGGACGTGCGCGGTCACGCCGGGACCGTCCGGATCCGGTACCGCGTCTACGGCCGCCGCACCGACGGCACGTTTCTCGACGTCGACCCTTCCCACGCCCACATCAACATGCCGGCGGTGTTCATGTGGGCGCGCGGGCTCGAAGACCGGCCGGCGCGCGTGAGGCTGGACGCGCCGGCGGGCTCGTCCTGGACGATCGCGACGCAGCTTCATGACACGGCCGAGCCGCAGGCGTTCACCGCCCCCAACCTTGCGTACCTGATGGACAGCCCGATGGAAGCGAGCCGCCTTGCGCTGCGATCGTTCACGGTCGACGGCCGCATATTCCGGCTCGCCCTGCACTACGAAGGCGCAGCGCCTCAGGTGGATCGGCTGGCTCGCGATCTCGAGCGGGTCGTGCGTGCCGAGAAGGCGGTGTTCGGGACGCTCCCGATCTACGAAGGCGGGCGCTATACATTTCTCGTCGACGACCTGCCGTTCGCGTACGGCGACGGCATGGAGCACCGCAACAGCACGGTCATCACCAGAACCGGCCGCCTCGATTCCGACGACGATCGGATGGGCCTGCTCGCGGCCGCGGCACACGAGCTCTTCCATGGCTGGAACGTGGAGCGTATCCGCCCGCGGTCGCTCGAGCCGTTCCGCCTCGACGCTGCCAACAGCTCGGCGGAGCTCTGGTTCGCAGAGGGGTTCACCAACTACTATCAGGCCGTCGTTCTGCAGCGAAGCGGACTGGCCGTGCTCGGCGCGACGCTCCGGTCCTTCGGGCGCGACATCGACCGTGTGATCCGCGCTCCCGGCCGGCGCTATCGAAGCGCGGCCGACATGAGCCGGCTCGCGCCGTTCGTCGATGCCGCGAGCTTCGTGGACCCCGTCGACCTCGACAACACGTACATTTCGTACTACACGTGGGGTGCGGCGCTCGGCCTCGGGCTCGACCTCTCGCTTCGCGAGCGCAGCGGCGGCCGCCTGAGCCTCGACGACTTCATGCGCGCGGTCTGGAACGCCTATGGCGCCGCCGGGGCCTCCGAAGGGATCGTGCCGCATCCCTACACGATGCGCGATCTGCGCGATCGGCTTGCGGAGGTGTCGGGCGATCGCCGGTTCGCCGACGATTTCTTCGATCGGTACGTCGAAGGCCGCGAGGTGCTCGACTACGCCGCGCTGCTCGCCCGCGCCGGCGTCGTGCTGCGAAAGGCCCGCGCCGGCCGGGCGTGGATTGGTGACCTGGTGCTGCGCCCTGGCGAGGGCGGGGTGGAGATCGCCGCCCCCACGCTCGAGGGGAGCCCGGCCTACGAGGGTGGCCTGGACGTCGGCGATCGAGATCCTCCTGCTGGATGGACGCCCCGTCGCGTCGCGCACCGACCTGGAGGAGCTGATCGGACGCCACGCGCCGGGCGACCGGGTCTCCGTGCGGCTCCGGCGGCGCGGCGTGCTGCGCGAGTTGACGCTCACGGCCGCCGAGGATCCCCGCCTCGAAGCGCTGCCGGTCGAAGCGGTGCGCCCGGCGACCGGGACCGAACGTACGCTGCGTCAGCAGTGGCTGGGGGAGTAGTGGCGGAGCACAGAGGGCATCTCGTCCGCGGCATCGGTCTCTGGCAGGCCACCGCCCTGAACATGATCGACATGATCGGGGTGGGGCCGTTCATCACCATTCCGCTCATCATTGCCGCCATGCACGGGCCCCAGGCGATTGTGGGCTGGGTGCTCGGGGCGCTGCTCGTGGCCTGCGACGGTCTGGTCTGGGCGGAGCTCGGGGCCAGCTTCCCCGAAGCCGGCGGTCCCGTGCGCTACCTCCGGGAGATGTACGGCCCGCGGTTCGGCAAGCTGCTGTCCTTCCTCTTCGTCTGGCAGCTCACCTTCAGCGCGCCGCTTTCGATCGCGTCCGGATGCATCGGGCTGGCGCAGTACGCCGGCTATCTGTGGCCGCAGCTCCGCGGCGTGATTGCCGCCCACCGGTTCGACCTGTCGCTGCCGGCCATCGGCACCATCGGCGTGGACGTCACGATCACGCCGGGCACCTTCGTGGCGATGGCGGCCGTGGCCTTCGCCGTGTTCCTCCTGTACCGGCGCATCACCATCATCGGACGCCTCGCGTCGTTTCTCTGGATCGGGGTCATCGGTTCGGCGTTCTGGATCACGCTGTCGGGCCTTCTTCATTTCAATCCGCGCCAGGCGTTTGCGTTCCCTCCCGGCGCCTGGACGCTGTCGTACGACTTCTTTCTCGGGCTCGGCTCGGCGCTGTTGATTGCCGTGTACGACTACTGGGGCTACTACAACGTCTGCTATCTGGGCGGCGAGGTGCGGGATCCGGCGCGCACGATCCCGCGCGCGATCCTCCTGTCGATCGCGGGGGTGGCCGCCATCTACCTCTCGATGAACATCGCCATTCTCGGCTCGATGCCCTGGCAGGAAGTGCAGGCCTCCACGTTCATCGCCTCCGATTTCATGCAGCGAATCTGGGGGGTGGGCGCCGCGCGGGTCATCACGGTCCTGATGATTTGGACCGCGTTCGCTTCGGTGTTCTCTCTCGTGCTCGGGTATTCCCGCGGTGCCGTACGCGGCGGCGCTCGAAGGCGACTACTTCAAGATCTTCGCGCGCGTGCATCCCCGCCATGGTTTCCCCACGTGTCGCTGCTGACGCTCGGCGGTGTGGCGATGGTGTTCTGCCTGTTCAGGCTCGCCGACGTGGTCACGGCGCTCGTCGTGATCCGCGTGATGGTGCAGTTCCTGGCCCAGACCATCGGCGTCATCGTGCTCCGCAGCACGCGTCCCGAGGTGCCGAGGCCGTTTCGCATGTGGCTCTACCCGGTGCCGGCCGTGCTGGCCTTTCTCGGCTTCGTGTACCTGCTCATCATGCGTCCCAAGAGCCTCGAATCGATTCGCGTCGCCATCGCGCTCATCGTCATCGGCGCGGTGCTCTTCGCGGTCCGCCGCGCCGGCCAGTCGCGCGCCTGACGCCGCAGCCTCCCCAGGGAAGCGGCGCCGCAAGCTTCGGATGGATCCCCGAAGGGCGGTGCACTATTGTTTCGGTCATGGGCATGGAAACAGCGGGGCGATACACCGGGGCGGCTGCGGTCCGCCGGGTGCGGGCGGCGTGCGACATCATGCGGGCGAATCCGGAGGAGCGGCACACGCTTCGGTCGCTGGCGAAGCAGGTGGGGGCCAGCCCGTTCCATTTCCAGCGCACCTTCACGCGGCTCACCGGGCTGTCCCCCCGCGCCTTCGCCGAAGCGTGCCGGGTCGGCCATTTCAAGCGCGCGCTGCAACGAGGAGCGCGGATCACACCGGCGCTCTACGAGGCAGGGTTCGGATCGAGCAGCCGCGTATACGAGCGGACGGCTCGGGCGTTCGGCATGACGCCCGGCACGTACCGTCGCGGGGGCGCCGGCGCGAGGATCGACTTCTCGGTCGCGGAGTCGCCGCTCGGGCAGCTGCTCGTGGCGGCGACGGCGCGGGGTGTCTGCCGCGTGATGCTGGGAGACACCCCCAGGAGGCTCGAGGACGACCTGCGCCGCGAGTACCCGGAGGCGGTCATCCGCCGGAACGACCGCATGCTCAGCGGCCAGGTCCGCACGATGCTCGCCTACCTGCGCGGCCGGGCGCCGCATCCCGAGCTTCCACTCGACGTGCGCGCCACGGCGTTTCAGTGGAAGGTCTGGCAGCAGCTGCGCGCCATCCCGTACGGCGAGACCCGCACCTATCAGGAGGTCGCCAGGGCCATCGGCGCGCCCCGCGCGACCAGAGCGGTGGCCCGGGCCTGCGCGACCAACCCGGTCGCCCTGCTGGTGCCATGCCATCGTGTCGTCCGTACCGATGGGACCATGGGCGGCTACCGGTGGGGCATCGAGCGGAAGCGCGCGCTCCTGGCCGCTGAGCGGAAGCGGCGCTGAATCGGCATCCGGCAATCGCCGCATGTAGAATGCTGGCGTGTCCCGCACCCGCTACGGCGTGCGCTACTGGCTGGATCGGACCTCCCCCGCCCGGCTCCCCGCATTCCCCGTGCAGCGGGGCCCGATCTCGACCGACGTCGCGATCGTGGGCGGCGGCGCCGCCGGCTGTGCGATCGCGTACGTCTTCGCTGCTGCCGGCATCCGGACGACGCTCTTCGAGAGCGGCCGAATCGCCCAGCACGAAACGGCGGGATCCTCCGGCATCGTCCTCCACGAGCTCGAGCCCGATCTCCAGAAGCTCATCGGCCAGCACGGGCTTCGCGCGGCGCGCCACCTCTACCAGTCGGCCCGCCGGGGATCACTCGAGTACCTTGCCGCGCTGAAGCGGCTCCGCATCGAGTGCGGCCTGCGTATGGTGGACTGCGTCCACGTCGGACTGGACGCTGACGGGGTCGACCGCCTGCGCAGGGAATACACGGCGCGGCGCGCAGCCGGCATCGAAGCGGCGTCGATGAGCGCCGCCGCGCTGTCGCAGTCGATCGGATTCGGCGCATTCGCGGTCCGGACGCGCGGTCATGCCGTGCTCGATCCGTACCGCGCCACGGTGGGCTTCGCGAAAGCCGCCGCCGCGCGCGGCGCGCAGATTTTCGAGAAGTCGCCGGTCTCGCGCATCAGATCGCTCCGGAGAGGGGTCGAGATGCGCACCCCGCACGGCCTGGTGGCGGCGTCCAGCGTCGTGGTCGCGACCGGGTTTCCGACCGATGACTTCAAGCCGCTGCACCGCCGCTTCGCGCGGTGCCACAGCTACCTGGTGCTCACGCCGGAGCTTCCGGTGCGGCTTCGGCGGCAGATGACGCCCGAGGGCTTTGTCGTACGCGATACGGCGGCGCCCGACCACTGGCTGCGCTGGGTCGGAGGGCGGCTGCTGTTCGCCGGCGGGGATCAGCGGCGGCTGCCGGAGCGGCTGCACGAGCGAAGCCTCGTGCAGCGGACCGGCCAGCTGATGTACGAGCTGTCGGTGATGAAGCCTGCGATCTCCGGGTACCGTGCCCGAGTGCTCCTGGAGCGTCGAGTACTCGAAGACGGCCGACGGAGTGCCCTACTTCGGCCCCCATCGCAACTACCCGTACCACCTCTTTGCCCTCGGCGCCGGGCCTGCCGGCCTGGGCCTGACCTTCACCGCCGCGCGCATTCTGCTCCGCAGCTACTTCGACCGGGCGGACAAGGCCGATGAGCCGTTTTCCTTCACGCGAATCAGGGAATAATCGTTCGTGATGACCCCGGTGGACCTGCTGGCGTTCGGCCCGCATCCCGACGACCTCGAAATCGGGATTGGCGGCACGCTCGCCAGGCACGGATCGTCCGGCCACGCCGTGGGCCTGTGCGATCTCACCCGCGGCGAGATGGCGAGCAATGGCACGCCCGAAGAGCGGCTGCGGGAGGCAGACGAGGCGGCCCGGGTGCTGGGCGCTGCCTGGCGGCACAACCTCGGCTTTCCGGATCGCGCCATCGGCTCGACGCCGGATCACGCCAGGGCCGTGGCCGAGCTCATCCGGGCCTGCCGGCCGCGTGCGGTGGCGGTGCCGTACTGGCAGGACCGGCACCCGGATCACCAGGCTGCGGCGGCCGTGCTGCGCGACGGCATCTTCAACGCCAAGCTCCGCCGCTACGCGGCGCAGGGCGAGCCGTGGCAGCCCGGCCTGGGTCTGTCACTACTTCATCAACGACTCGGCTCCCGTTTCGTTCGTCGATCGACGTCTCGGACCACTATGAGGCCAAGCGCCGCGCGCTGGCCTGCTACCGCAGCCAGTTCGTGCGTGCTGCGGGCGACGCCGAGACCCGGCTCAACTCGCCGACCTTCGGGCAGCTCATCGAAAGCCGCGACGCGCAGTTCGGCGCCCTGGCCGGCGTCCGGTATGCCGAGGGCGTGGTCACCACCGAGCCGATCGTGCGGACGGGGCTGCTCAGGGACGGGTCATGAACATCGGCGTGGTGTGCTATGCGTCGGTCGGCGGCAGCGGCATCGTTGCGACCGAGCTCGCGAAATCGCTCGCGCGCCGGAACCATCAGGTGCACCTCATCAGCACGGAGCCGCCGTTCCGGCTCGGCGACTACGAGGCGGGGCTCGCGTTCCATCGCGTGCACACGCCGAGCTATCCGCTGTTCCGCGAGCCGCAATATCTGCTTTCGCTCGCCAATGCACATCGTCCAGCTCTCACGCGAGTTCTCGTTCGACATCGTCCACGCGCACTACGCCATTCCGCACGCCACCGCGGCCTATCTCGCCAAACACATCCTCGAGGCCACCGGCACGACCCATGTGCCGCGCGTCATCACCACACTCCACGGAACCGACATCACGCTGCTCGGCAGCGATCCGTCGTATTCGGAGACCGTGGCGTTTTCCATCGATCAGTCGGACGGCGTCACGGCCGTCTCGGAGAGCCTCAAGCGGGACACATACCAGGCGCTGCCCCTGAAGAGCGAGATCGAAGGTGATTCCGAACTTCCTCGAGTGCGACGCGCATAAGAAGCGCGATATGCCAGAGCTGCGGGCGCGGCTCTGTCCGCCGCGACCGCTACGACGCCTGGTCATTCACCTCTCGAATTCCGCCCGGTCAAGCGCGTGGAAGCGGTGGTGGACATCTTCGAGCTCATTCGCGAGAAGGTGCGCGCGAAGCTGCTGTTCGTGGGTGAAGGTCCCGGAGCTCGGAAAGGCGATGCGGCATGGTGCACGAGCGCGGTCTCGCCTGCGACGTCGAGGCGCTCGGCGAGCAGGATCAAGTGGTGCCGCTGCTCTCGGTGTCCGATTTGTTCCTGCTGCCTTCGCAGCAGGAGAGCTTCGGTCTGGCTGCGCTGGAGGCGATGGCCTGCGGGGTTCCGGTGGTGGCCTCCGCCGTCGGCGGGCTGCCGGAGGTGGTGGAGGACGGCGTGTCGGGTTTTCTCCGGCCGCTGGACGACGTCCGGGGCATGGCCGAGGCGGTCGATTCGCCTGCTGACCGACGCCGACTCTCCACGCAACGCTTCTCCGGGCCGGCCTGGAACGCGTCCGGCGGCATTTCTGCTCCAAGCTCGTTGTTCCGCAGTACGAGGCGTATTATCAGGAAGTCATCGACGCGAACTGCTGCGTAACCATGAGTCCTCAGACGCGCTTCGCTTTTGCGGCGGCGCTGTCGCCTGTCGTCCTCGGCCGCGCTTGCCTCCGCGCAGATGCGCGTCCGTCCGATCGATCTCGAGGACGGCGACGTCGCGCTCGGCCTCCTGCTGCGCCACCTCGGCGAACACCGGCGTGTTCATGCAGGCGACGGCGCATCCCGACGACGAGACCAACGCGCTCCACGTGATGCTGAACCGAGGCCAGGGCGTCCGCACGGTGCTGGCGACCGCCACGCGCGGCGACGGCGGCCAGAACGAGATCGGTCCGGAGATCTTCGACGCGCTCGGCGTGCTGCGCACCGAAGAGCTGGCCGCGCTCCATCGCTTCGATGCGACCGAGCAGTACTTCACGCGCGCGGTCGATTTCGGCTACTCCTTCAGCATCGACGAGACGATGGAGAAGTGGGGCCGCGACGAGATCACCGGCGATTTCGTCCGGCTGATTCGCATGACGCGGCCCGACGTCATGTTGGGCATGAATCCCACCGCCAATGCCGGCGGGTTCCACCACAACACCTCGGGTCATCCTGAGCCGCGAAGCGTTTCGCGCGGCCGCCGATCCCGCGAAATATCCCGAGCAGATCCGCGAGGGGCTGCATCCCTGGCAGCCGCGCAAGTACTACTACCCGGTGCAGGGCGGCCGCGGAGGCGGACCGGCGCCCGCATCCCCGCTGCCCTCGCTTACGACGGCGGTCTTCGACATCTCCGCCTACGACGTGCTGCTCGGGCGCACCTACACCGAGATGGGCAGCGAAGAGCGCAGCATGCACAAGTGTCAGGGCATGGCGCAGCTGCTCCCGCTCCCCTCGGGAGGCGCGACCTCGCGCTATCTGCTGATGGACTCGTTCGTCGGGGATGGCGCGGGCGGCGAGCGGTCGCTCTTCGACGGCATCGACACGACCGTGCCCGGACTCGCCAAGCTGGTGCCGGGGGCCGCCCCCGCCCCGCTCGTCGACGGGCTGCGCGCGATTGCCGATGCCGTCGCCGCCGCGCAGCGCGCGTTCGACACCGGCGGCGCCTACGCGGCGGCGCCCGCCCTGGCGGCAGGGCTCACCGCGACCCGGTCGATGCGCAGGCAGCTGTCCGTGCTCTCGCTGCCCGATGAGGGCCGGTTCGATATCGACGCGCGGCTGGACACCAAAGAGCGCGAGTTCGTCCGCGCGCTCCTGGTGGCGAGCGGCGTGCGCGTGGACGTGCTGGCCGACGACGGCCTCGTCGTCCCGGGCGAGGCCGTACGCGTGACCGCCAACGTCGGCAATCGAGGCCCGAGAGCCGTCGCCGTGAAGCAGATCGCCCTCAGCGGCTTCGACGGCGCCGCGGCGTGTGCGTCCCAGCCGGTGCAGCCAGCCTCCGCCTATCGGTGCGAGTCGCCCATCAGCATTCCGGCGGCGGCCGAGCCGACCAGGCTCTACTGGAAGCGGCTGCCGGACGCGGCGCGGTATGCGTTCGACCCGGACGCACCGTTCGGCCTGCCGTTCCGGCCGTCGCCGTTCCGCGCGCGCGTCACCCTCGAAGCCAGCGGCGCCGAGGTCGCCCTCGATCTGCCCGTGCAGTACCGCTACGAGGGAGCGGATCTCGAGGGAGAGAAGCGGATGGAGCTCACCGTCGTGCCGAAGGTGGAGGTGCGCGTCGCGCCCGACATCGCGGTGGCCCCGACTGGCTCGGGGGGCAGTCCCGCCGCTGTCGAGCGCGAGATTCGGGTCAGGCTGACCAATCACGACAAGGGTCCGACCTCGGGCCAGGTCACACTCGAGACCCCCGCAGGCTGGACCATGACGCCGGCCGCGAGCGAGCTGTCGTTCACGCGCGAAGACGAAGAGCGGACGGTGCGCTTCACCGTGCGCCCTGCGGCATCCGCGCGGCCGGGTGATTACACCCTGGCGGCGGCGGCGACCGCGGGTGCGCAGGTGTTCACCACGGGCTATCAGGTGGTCGAGTACCCTCACACGACGCGCCGGCAGCTCGAGATTGCGGCGAATATCGACTTCAAGGTGCTGGCCGTGAAGGTGCCCCCCAATCTCAGCGTGGGGTACGTCATGGGGTCGGGAGACGAAGTGCCCCTGGCGCTGCGGCAGCTGGGCGCCTCCGTGGAGATGCTGGGACCCGACGAGCTCGCGTGGGGGGACCTGGCCCGTTTCGACGCGATCGTCACCGGCGTGCGCGCGTACGAGAAGCGGCCTGATCTGATCGCCAACAACAGGCGGCTGCTCGATTACGCGTCGAACGGCGGAACCGTCATCGTGCAGTACAACCGGCACGATCGCTCCGGGTTCAACGATACCCGGCCGGCGCCGTATCCCGCCCGCGCCACCATCGGACGGGTCAGCGACGAGAACGCTGAAGTCCGCCTGCTCGCCGCCGCCGATCCGGTGTTTCACTTCCCGAACGAAATCGGCCCCGAGGCCTGGAAGGGCTGGGTGCAGGAGCGCGGCACCTACTTCCTCGAGCCGCAGGATCCGCACTACGTCGATCTGCTCGAGCTGTACGAACCGTTCGAGAACAATCGCGGATGGAAGCGCGGCGCGCTCGTCGAGGCGCGCGTCGGCAAGGGGCGATGGTTCTACGTCGGCCTGGGGTTGTGGCGCCAGACCGCCGCCGGCGTGGACGGGGCGTTCGAGATTCTGGCGAACCTCGTCAGCGCAGGCCGCGCCAGATAGCCCGCAGGCGTGCCACCAGTCACCGACGTCATCGTCGTGGGCGCCGGTCCTTCCGGATCGACCGCCGCGCGCGTGCTGGCCCTCGCAGGCGCGCGCGTCCGGCTGCTCGAGCGCGCGGGCTTTCCCCGCAACAAGCCGTGCGGCGGGGCGATCAGCATGCGCGCGCTCACGCGGTTCCCGCATTTGCGCGCAGTCACGTCCCGCATCGACACGCACCTCGTTTCCAGGCTGCACCTCGAATCGCCGGCGGGCGAAGTGCTGAAGCTGCAGTCCAGCACGCCCGCCGCGCTGATGATCAGACGGCTGGAGTTCGATCGTGCGCTCGCCTTGGATGCGCAGGAGGCTGGCGCGGAGCTGATCGAGCACTGCGAGGTCACCGACGCCGCGCGGAACGGCGGAACCATCGTGCTGACGACCCGCCGGGGCCAGCGGTTCGAGGCGCCGCTGGTCATCGCCGCCGACGGGGCGAACAGCGTCGTTGCACGCCGGATGCAGATGGGGGCGGGCTGGGCTCCGCACGCCGTCGCGCTGGATATGATGGAGGAGACGCCGTTCGACGCGCTCCGGTGCGCGGATCCCGACGAGTTGTGGGTCTGTTACGGCTACGGCTCCGCGCACGGGTACGCCTATGTCTTTCCGAAGCGCCGCCACGTGAACGTGGGCATCGGATACCTGCTCGACTACTTCAGATCCGCGGTCGCCTCGGCGCCGTACGATCTCCAACGCAGCTTCGTCGAGTCGCTCTGTGCCGATGGAGTGCTCGAAGGCCGCTCGCGCCGGGAGCAGTTCACGCCGGCGCTGATCCCCGTCGGCGGACCACGGCGGCGGACCGTCGCCGACGGCGTCATGCTGATTGGCGACGCCGGAGGATTCGTCAACGGCTTCACGGCCGAAGGGATCTATTACGGCATGGTGTCCGGAGATCTTGCCGCGCGCGCGGCGGCGGCCGGCACGCCGGACGCGTACGAGCACGCATGGCGGCGCGAAATGGGCGCGGAGCTGCGCGATGCCGTGCTGGTGCAGCGATTCCTCTTCCGCAGGCCGGCGCGCATCGACGCCATGGTGAGGGGCGCGCGCCGCCACCCGGGCATCGCCCAGCGCATCGTGGAGTACGCGATCGGGCGGTGCACGTATCGCGCGGCCCGCAGGCGGCTCCTGCTCCGGTTCCCATCGCTGGCTCTCCGGCTCGCCCTCGCGGCGTCCATCGTGGTGTCGTGCCTCGGCTGCGCCGTCGCCGGCGCGCAGCAGCCGCCCTCGAATCTGGTGCAGTCGCTGCTCGCCGCGCCCGCAGTCCGCGCGGCCATGGATGGCGCGCGCGCCACTGAGCCGCAGACCATCGCGGACCAGATCCGGTTGTGCGAGGTCGAGGCGCCGCCGTTTGGGGAGGCGGCGCGCGGAGAGCTCTTCGCCGGGATGCTGCGCGCGGCCGGCGCGGAGCACGTGCGCGTGGACGCCGCGGGCAATGTGATCGGCGAGCGGCCGGGCCGCCAGCCGCGCCCCAACGTGGTGCTCAGCGCCCATCTGGACACCGTGTTCCCCAAGGGCACCGACGTGCAGGTGCGGCGCGACGGCGACCTGTTGCGGGGACCGGGCATCGGCGACGACTGTCGCGGCCTCGCGGAGGTGCTGGCCGTGGCGCGGCTGCTCGCCGGCTCGGCCGTGGTCACGCCGGGGACGATCACGTTCGTCGGAACCGTCGGCGAAGAGGGTCTCGGGGATCTGCGCGGCGTGAAGCGGTTGTTCGGCGACACCCTGAAAGATCAGGTCGACCGCTTCCTCTCGATTGACGGCAGCGGGCTGGGCGTCACCAACACGGCCGTTGGCAGCGCGCGCTATCGCGTCACGTTCAAGGGGCCCGGCGGACACAGCTTCGGGTCGTTCGGCACGGTCAATCCGATCCACGCGGTCGGCCGTGCCATAGCCCGGCTCGCCGACCTCGAGGTGCCCCTGGTGCCGCGGACGACCTTCAACGTCGGCCGGATCGGCGGCGGCACCGCGGTGAACGCCATTCCCGATTCGGCGTGGATGGAGGTGGACCTCCGGTCGTCGGACCCGCAGGCGCTGAAAGCGATCGAGCGAAGGTTCAGAGAGGCGGTGGATCAGGCGCTGGCGGAAGAGAACGCGCGCTGGCGCAGCCGCCAGCTCACGGTCTCGATCGAGGTCGTGGGCGTGCGTCCCGCCGGCGCCGCGGCGGAGGACTCTCCCATCATGCGGACCGCGGCCGCCGTGCAGCGTGCGCTCGGGCTGCCGCTGACCCTCGCCGAAGGGTCGACCGATGCCAACCTGCCGCTCAGCCTCGGCATCCCGGCCCTCACGATCGATGCCGGCGGGAGCAGCGCGGGCGTTCACACGCTCGAGGAGACCTTCAATGCCGCGGGCGCCTGGAAGGGCACGGCGCGCGCGCTGCTGCTGACCATCGCGCTCGCGCGGCCGTAGTACACTGAACCGCCGCATGCCGCCGATCAAGCGCACCAAGTTCAAGCTGACGAACGACGAGCTGCTCGAGATGTTCTACTGGGTCAAGCTCATCCGCGGCTTCGACGAGCGGCTGAGCCTGCTCGTGCGCCAGGGCAAGGTGCGCAGCGGCGTGTACACCGGCATCGGGCAGGAGGCGATCATCGTCGGCACCTGCTTCGGGCTTCGGCCCGGCGACTACATCTGTCCCTTGCACCGGGATCTCGGGGCGTTCCTCATGCGCGGCGTCGAGCCGCGCGTCATGATGGCGCAGATGTTCGCCAAGGAGACCGGCCTGTCGAAGGGGCGGGACTCGGCGCTGCACAGCGGCGTACCCGAGCTGGGCATCTTCGGCAACACGAGCATGCTCGGCGCCAACCTGCCGGTCGCCGACGGCCTGGCGCTCACCTTCAAGATGGAGGGCACCGACAACGTCGTCATCGCGTACTTCGGCGAGGGCGCGAGCAATACCGGAGATTTTCACGAGGCGATGAACTTCGCCGGCGTCAACAAGCTGCCGGTCGTGTTCATCTGCGAGAACAATCTCTACGCGTACTCCGTGCCGATCGAGAAGAGCATGGCGATCGAGGATGTCGCGGTCCGCGCCGAAGGGTATGGCTTCGACGGCGTGGCGATCAACGGCAACGACGTGCTCGCGGTGTACCAGGCCATGAAGGGCGCCCGCCGCCGGGCCCGCGCGGGCGACGGCCCCACGCTCATCGAATGCAAGACCTATCGCTGGCACGGCCACTCGGAGCACGACAAGGCCTTCTACCGCACGAAGGAGGAGCTGGCGATGTGGAAGAGCCGCGATCCGCTGGTGACCTTCACCGCCTACCTGACCCACATGAGCGTCCTCACGCCCGAGAAGGAGCAGGAGGTCGACGCGCGGATCAAGGACGTGCTGGACGACGCCGTGACGTTCGCAGAGGAGAGTCCCGACCCCGCACCCGAAGAGGCGGTCGCCGACCTGTATGCGTGAGCTGTCGTACCTCGAAGCCATTCGCGAGGGGCTGATCGAAGAGATGCGGCGCGATCCCAAGGTCTTCGTCCTGGGCGAGGACGTGGGACCGTACGGCGGCGCCTTCGGCGTCACGCAGGGAATCGCCGAGGAGTTCGGCGAGGCGCGCTGCCTCGACACGCCCATCTCCGAGTCGGCCATCATCGGCATCAGCGTCGGCGCCTCGCAGCGGGGCTACCGTCCCGTGGCCGAGATGCAGTTCGCCGACTTCATCAGCTGCGGTTTCGATCAGATCGTCAACCA
The DNA here is from genome assembly GCA_963738315.1 of Vicinamibacterales bacterium. Classification (GTDB taxonomy): domain Bacteria; phylum Acidobacteriota; class Vicinamibacteria; order Vicinamibacterales; family JAMQPK01; genus JAMQPK01. The sequence continues at coordinate 376,546 of CAVTVT010000002.1, forward strand.
GGCGGCGACGCTCCGCTATCGGTGCGGCGGGCGCGTATCGGTGCCGATCGTCATCCGCGCACCGAGCGGCGGCAACGTCGGCGGCGGGCTCTATCACTCGCAGAACCCGGAGGCATGGTTCATCCATCGCGCCGGCCTCAAGGTGGTCGCGCCCTCGACGCCGTACGACGCCAAGGGACTGCTCAAGGCCGCAATTCGCGATGACAACCCGGTCGTGTACTTCGAGCACAAGTACCTGTACCGCCGCGCGAAGGGCCCCGTCCCCGAGGGAGACGCGATCGTGCCGCTCGGCGTGGCGGCGGTGCGGCGCCCGGGACGCGACATCACACTGGTGACCTACGGCGCCATGGTGCAGCCCGCGCTCGACGCCGCCGAACTGCTGGCGGGAGAAGGCGCCGACATCGAGGTGCTCGATCTGAGGACCCTGATGCCGTTCGACAGGGACGCGATGTTCACCTCGGTCGAGAAGACCGGCCGTCTCCTGATCGTCCACGAGGACGTGAAGACGCTGGGGCTCGGGTCGGAGCTCGCCGCCAGCGTCGTCGAAGAGCGTTTCGAGGCGCTCGATGCGCCGATTCTCCGCGTGACCTATCCCGACACGCATTGCCCTTTTTCGCAGGTGCTCGAGCACTACAACATGCCGGACGCCGACAGGATCACAGACGCGCTGCGCCGGCTGGCGGCGTACTGAGTGCGCCGCGCCCGGCCTCAGAACAATGGAGGTTCAGATGATCCGCAAGTCCACCGCTGCCGTGTTGACGGCGGCCGCAGTCGCCGCGCTGCTGGCGGGAATACGCCTGACGGCGCAAACCGATGAAGCCCAGCGGATTCAGGAATCCGTCGACGGTGTTCAACGAGATCATGAGCGCGCCGGACAAGTCGATCCCGAACAGCGTTCTCGGCAAGGCCGAAGGGGTCGCCGTGTTTCCCGGGACGATCAAGGGCGGATTCGTGATTGGCGCCCAGCACGGGCGCGGCATCCTGAGCGCGCGCCAGACCGCCGGCGGCTGGTCGGCCCCGGCGTTCATGACGATCACCGGCGGCAGCATCGGCGCCCAGATCGGCGCGCAGGCCGTGGATATCGTGCTCGTGATCATGAACCGGCGGGGCCTGCAGAACCTGATGCGCAACGAGTTCAAGCTCGGCGCCGACGCCGGCGTGGCGGCGGGGCCGGTCGGCCGCGAGGCGAGCGCGTCGACCGACGTGCAGATGCGGGCGGAAATCCTGAGCTATTCGCGCGCGCGCGGCCTGTTCGCGGGTGTGAACGTGAACGGGTCGTCCATTCGGGCCGACGAGGACGCCAATCAGCGCTTCTATGCCCGCCGCCTGAGTACGGCCGACATCCTGTTCGACAGCCGCGCCCCCCAGCCGCCGCCCGCGCCGGTCGGAGAATGGGACGCGATGCTCGACAAGTACGCGAAGAACTAGATCTAGCGGCCGCGCCGAGGGGTCCCGGGCGCCAGAGCGCTCGGGGCCCCCTCCATCCTCACTTCGCCAGCTTGAACCCGGCCGGGATCGCCACGTCGGCAGCCGAGACGCTCGTGCTGATCTTGAGCACCTCGTGGCTGATCGTCATGAACATCGCGCGATTCGAGGGCGGATTGTTCTCCGCTTTCGCCTGCGAGCGCCGCCGCATGAAGCCGCCCAGCGCCCCGCCGATCGAGGTGGGAGGGCCGGCGCTCTGGTCGCTGCTCTGGTTGGCCGACTGCTGCATCTGTTCGGCGCTCTTGACGGCGTCGACGCTCGTCGTGACCTGGATGGCCGTGCCGTCGAGGTTCGCCTTGCTGGCGCGGCTGAAGGCTTCCTTCAGGCCCGGCATCATGGCCATGGCCCGGGCCATCTGCTGTATGTCCATCTGCATCTGCGGCCCCTGCAGCTTCTGGAAGTACTTCATGTCGAACTCGGCGATCTCGCGGAGCGCCGGCTGGCTCTTGGTGAGCCAGTTGTCTACGGTCATCACCATCCCGCCGCTCTCCTCGAGCGTCTTGCCCTTCTCGCGGACGGTGACGGTGACGACGACTTCATGCGTGTCGAACCCGTTGATCGTCTTGGTCTGCCCCGTGTTCTTGACATCGAAATCGACGTCGAGCTGCTTCCCCTCGGTCTGCGGCTCGGCCTGTTGCTGCTCCTTGGGTGCTTTGGCAGCCTCCTCGCGCGCCTTGGCCTCTGCCTCCTCCATCCTGCGGCGGAACTCCTCGAAGGTGGTCACCGTGTAGGTCTTCTTCTTCATGTCCAGGTCGTAGACCTTCTCTTCTGCGAGGTCGACGATCTGGCCCGTGGAGTCGTTGGCCGTCATCTTGCGGTTGCCTGAGACCGCGACGGTGGACACGATGCCTTCCTTCGCGGACTTCCCGCCGAAGAAGTTCATCACGCGTCCGAGCGTGCCGCCGAACTGCATCAGCGTCTTCTCTTCCGTCTTCACGTCGGCGCGAAGGACAGGCGCGAGGGTGGCCGCGGCCGTCAGCACGAGCGCAGGAAAAAGGAATTTCCGGTTCATCGGGTTCTCCTTGCTAGGGTGAGGGGTTCATTCTACGCCAGGGCGCCCGCATTGCGTCCCCTGCGAAGCACGTCGATGAGCGCGTCATCGAGGGCCGGGAAGCGGAAGGCGAAGCTGGTGTCCGCCGCGCGTACAGGGAGCACGCGCTGGCTCGCGAGCAGCAGCGCGTCGGCCATCTCGCCGAGCGCGAGCCGCAGCGCGAAGGCGGGAGCGGGCAGCAGGCTGGGACGCCCGAGCGCGTGCCCGAGCGCGCGCGAGAACTGGCGGTTGGTCACCGGAGCCGGCGCTGTCGCGTTGACCGGGCCATGGCCCCGCTCCTCGGTGAGGAGGTGCTCGACGAGGCGGAGCCAGTCTTCCTTGTGAACCCAGGACATGTATTGCCGGCCGTCGCCGAGCGGCCCCCCGACGAACAGCTTGAAGGGCGGCAGCATCCGCGCGAGGGCCCCGGCGCGCCTGTCGAGCACGATGCCTGTTCTGATCGTGCAGACGCGGGTGCGGTCGGCTGCCGCCCGGGCCGCGTCCTCCCAGTCGCGACAGACGGTGGCGAGGAAGTCCGAGCCGGGAGGGGATATCTCGGTGAGCGCCTCGTCGCCGCGGTCGCCGTAATAGCCGATGGCCGATCCGCTGATCAGGACGCGCGGCTGCAGCATGCCTCCGCGGATGGCCGCGCAGAGGCTGCCGGTCGCCCGCAGGCGGCTCTCGCGAATACGGGTCTTCTGTGCGGCGGACCATCGGCGTCGAGCGATCGACTCGCCGGCGAGGTTCACGACGCCGTCGCAGCCGTCGAGCGCGCGGGCCCACGGGCCGGCGGAGCCGTCGGGCGTCCAGGTGGCGTAGCGGACGCGTCCCTGCGCGGGAGGCGGATGGGCGGCGCGGGTGAGAACGAGCACGTCGTGCTGGCGGGCGGCGAGTCGGGCGGCGAGGGCCGCGCCGAGGAAGCCGGTGCCGCCGGTGATGGCGATGTTCATGACCACGAGCATAGGCGAGCGGCGGACGGGTTGACAGCGGGGGGCCGGCGTAGTTAACTAACCAGTCAGTTACGTGAGCCGACGCGCCCCACCCCCCGACACCCGTGCCCGCATCCTCGCCGCCGCCTGCGACGAGTTCGCCGCACGCGGCTTCAGCCGCCACCACCATGGACCGCATCGCCCGGCGCGCCCACGCCAACAAGGCGATGATCTACTACCACTTCCCCAACAAACGCGCGCTGTACACCGCCATCGTCCACGAGCTCTACGCTCAAATCCTCGGCCGCCTGCGGCAGATCGCCATCCAGCCGCTCACGCCCGGAGCAGAAGCTCGATGCCTTGATCGAGACCTTCGTCCGATCCGTCGATGCGTCGAAACACTTCCTGCCGCTGTTCCTCCGCGAAATCGCCGATGGCGCCGTCCACCTCGGCGCCGACGAGCTCGGCCTGCTCGCGGCAATTTTCGGCACGGTGCGCGGCGTCATCGCCGAAGGAACGGACCAGGGGCGGTTCCATCCCGTGCACCCGGCGCTGGCTCACTTCACTATCATCGGCCCCCTGGTCATGTTTCGCGCGAGCGCGCCGGTGCGGGAGCGCATCCGGTCGACGCAGCGCGTGGAGATTCCCGATGCCGACTCGTCGGTGCTCATCGCCCATCTGCAGAACGTCGCCCGCTGCATGCTCGTGGCGCCGGCGGTGCAGGCCAAGGACTGACATGCGCCGCACGCTCGCTGCAGGTGCGTGCCTCCTGTTCGCGGGCGCACTCAGCGCCTGCCACCCGAGCGCGCCCGATACCGGCATCCGCGTGTCGGGGCAGGTGGAACGCGACCGAAGTCCAGGTCGCTTCGGAGGTCGGCGGGCGCGTCCTCGAGGTGACGGTGCAGGAGGGAGACCGCGTGGCGAAGGGCGACGTCCTCGTCCGGCTCGACACGCGCGATGTCGAATCTGGCGCTGGCACGGGCGCGCGCCGACCGCGACGCGGCCGACGCCCAGCTGCGCCTGCTGCAGGCCGGGTCGCGGCGCGAAGACGTGCGGCAGGCCGAGGCACAGGCCGCCGCCGCCACGGCCGACGTCGCCGGCGCCGAGGCGGATCTCGCCTCGGCCGAGACGGATCTCGCCAGATTCGAGCAGCTCCTGCAGAACCGATCCGGCTCTCAAAAACAGCGCGACGACGCCGCGACGAGGCGGGATGTGGCGCGGGAGCGGCTGGCCTCGGTGCGGGCCCGCGCGGCCGCGGCGAGGGAAGGGCTCGATCGGCTGCGCGCGGGCGCGCGCCCCGAGGAAATCGATGCCGCCCGCGCCCGGGTGGCGGCCGCCGACGCGCAGATTGCCGCGCTGGAGAAGAACAAGGCGGATGCGACCGTCCTCGCGCCCATCGGCGCGATCGTCATCGAACGGCTGCTCGATCCGGGAGAAATGGCCGGGCCGCGAGCGCCAGTCGCCGTGCTCACGGATCTCGACCATGCCTGGGCCGAGGTGTTCGTGGACGAGCCGGACGTGCCCCGTCTCAAGCTCGGCCAGCCCGCCACCGTCCTGACGGATGCCGGCCAGCGGATTCCCGGCACGATCCGCTTCATTTCCCCCAAGGCGGAATTCACGCCGCGCAACGTGCAGACCGCTGAGGACCGCTCGAAGCTCGTGTATCGCGTGAAGATTGCCGTGGACAACCGCAACGGCATCCTGAAGCAGGGCATGCCGGTCGAGGCGGAGATTCCGCTGTCCTGATCGATGCCCGAGCCTGTGATCGTTCTCGATCGCGATCGCGAAGACGTTCGGCGGCACATCCGCGGTGCGCGGGCTGTCGATGTCGATCGCGCGCGGCGAGATGTTCGGCCTGATCGGTCCGGACGGAGCCGGCAAGACGACCACGATCCGCCTCGTCTGCGGGCTGCTGCGGTGCGACGAAGGAGAACTCCGGGTGCTCGGCCGCGATCCCGTCCGGGATCACATGCGGGTGACCGAGTCGGTCGGCTATCTCTCCCAGCGGTTCAGCCTCTACGGCGATCTCACGGTGGACGAGAACATCGCGTTCTTCGCGGAGATTCATGGGCTCCGGATGCGCGACCAGGGCACCCGCCAGCGCCGCGATCGGCTGCTCGATCTCACGCAGCTCGCCCCGTTTCGGGGCCGCCTCGCCGATCAGTTGTCGGGCGGGATGAAGCAGAAGCTCGCGCTCGCCTGCACGCTGGTGCACGAGCCGGAGGTGATTCTGCTCGACGAGCCCACGACGGGCGTCGATCCCGTCTCGCGCCGCGAGTTCTGGAAGCTGCTCTCGGAGTTCCTGGCGCAGGGGATCACCATCGTGATGGCGACGCCGTACCTGGACGAGGCCGAGCGGTGCTCGCGTGTCGCGCTGCTGCACGAAGGGCAGCTCCTGGCGCTCGATACACCGGCCGCGCTGCGGTCCACGCTGAAGGGGGATGTGATGGAAGTGATTGCCGACGACCGTGACGCCGCGGTGGCTGCGCTCCGGAAACTGGCCGACGTGCTCGACGTCCAGCTCTTCGGGGAGCGCTTCCACGCGCGCCTGCGGCCGGGGTCCGGTCTCGCGACCACCGATCGGCTCACGTCGGCGCTCGAGAGCGCAGGCGTGCATGCCGAGAGCGTGCGCCGGGTGCCGACCTCGCTCGAGGACGTGTTCATCGCCCGCGTCACCGGGCAGACCGCATGATGGGCGCCGCGCTGTACGCGGCCGATGGTCTCCGGCCCGGCCCGATCCTGTTCAAAGGTGGTTGCATGAAGCGCCTGACGATCGTCTCGACTCTGCTTCTCATTCCTGCTGTCGTCTGCGCGCAGCCGGCGCCCGTTCAGCTCAGTGTGGCCGAAGCGGTGGCACGCGGTCTGGAGGCGAGCCACCGGGTCGCCGAGATCGCGGCGCGGCAGGATGCCGCGCGCGCGGTCGAAACCCAGCGGCGGGCCGCCGGGATGCCGCAGATCAGCCTGCTCGGCGGGTACACCAGAACCAACCACGTGGACGAGTTCGGTATTCCGGGCGGCCGCGTGATCTATCCGGACATTCCGGACAATGCCCGATCGAGGCTGGATCTCCAGTGGCCGATCTACACGGCGGGGCGCACCGATGCGCTCGTGCGCGCCGCCTCGTCCGAGGCGCGGGCGCTCGCCGAAGACGGCGACGCCGCGCGCGCCGATCTGAAGCTCGAGATCACGCGGGCGTACTGGGCAGTCCTGACCGCACGCGCGGCGGCGGACGTGCTCACGCAGGCGCTGGCCCGGACCGCCGCGCATCTGAGAGACGTCCGCAACCAGCTCGACGTGGGGCTCGTGCCTCCGAGCGACGTGCTCTCGGTGGAGGCGCAGCACGCCAGGCAGGAGATGCTCCTGGTGGAAGCGCAGAACCTGGCTTTTACGAGCGCGGTCGATTTCCGGCGCCTCGTCGGGCTCGCCCCCGATCAGCCGTTCGAGCTCACCGACCGTCTCGAGGCGCCCGCCGCCCCCGCGCCCGATGCGGCGCCGCTGGTGGCGCGCGCGCGCGCGAGCCGGTCCGAGCGCCGGGCGCTCGAGATTCGCGCCGAGGGCGCCGCCGACCGCATCGCGGCGGCCGAATCCGGACGCAAGCCGACCGTCGCCACGGTCGCCGGCTACGATCTCGCGCGGCCGAATCCGCGGATCTTCCCGCGGCAGGCCGGGTGGAAGCCGTCGTGGGACGTGGCCGTCAACGCGAGCTGGAATCTCTTCGACGGAGGCCGGGCCCGCGCCGAGGTCGCCGAAGCCACGGCCGGCCGTCGGGCGGCGGAGGCGCGGCTGGCCGAGTTCGATACGGCCGTGGACGCCGAGGTGCGTCAGCGCGCCTCCGATCTGGCTTCGGCCGAGGCCGCAATCTCATCGGCAGAGGCGGCGGTCCGCAGCGCGGCCGAGGCCCGGCGGGTGGTCACCGATCGCTTCGCCGCGGGCGTGGCCACCAACACCGATGTCATCGACGCGCAGCTCGCCCTGCTGCAGGCTGAACTCGACAGGACCCGCGCGCTGGCGAACGCGCACGTGGCGGCCGCGCGGCTCGACCGCGCCATCGGACAGTGAGCGACGCGCCGAGCATCTCCGTCCGCGATCTGACGCGCCGCTTCGGCTCGTTCGTGGCCGTCGATCGCGTCTAGTTCGACGTGCCCGAGGGGCAGATCTTCGGCTTTCTCGGCGCGAACGGCGCCGGCAAGTCGACGACCATCCGCATGCTCTGCGGGCTGCTGCGGCCGACCTCCGGCACGGCGGTGGTGGGCGGCATCGACGTCAGCCGCGATCCGGAGGCGGTCAAAGGGCGCATCGGCTACATGTCGCAGAAGTTCTCGCTCTACGAGCTGCTGACGGTCGACCAGAACATCCGCTTCTTCGGGGCGCTGTACGGCCTCAACAACGATCGCATCGCCCGGCGCCGCCGCTTCGTGATCGAGATGGCGGGCCTCGAAGGGCGCGAGAACATGCGGGCGCGCGAGCTCGCCGGCGGCTGGCGCCAGCGTCTCGCGCTCGGCTGCGCCATCCTGCACGAGCCGCGCATCGTTTTTCTCGACGAGCCGACCGGCGGCGTCGACCCGGTGTCGCGGCGGCAGTTCTGGCGGCTCATCGAGGACCTGTCCCGCGCGGGGGTGACCATCCTCGTCACGACGCACTATCTGGACGAGGCGGAGCACTGCCATCGCATCGGAATCATGAGCGCCGGCCGGCTCGCCGCCATCGGCACCTCTCACGAGCTGAAACAGACGTTCGCCGATCGGCCGATCGTCGAGATTCGACTCGAATCGCCCGGTGGATGTCATGCGCGCGCTGGACGGATTCGGCGATGTGCAGAAGACGACGGTGTTCGGGACCGCCGTCCACGCCGTGCTGAAGCGGGGACGCGGCGACGTGCCGTCGCTCGCGAGCGGACTGAAGGCGCAGGGGCTGGAGGTGAGCTCGATCGAGCAGGTGCTGCCTTCGCTCGAAGACGTGTTTCTCGACGTGGTGGAGTCCGGTGCATAAGACGTTCGCGGTCGCGCGCAAGGAGTTCCGGCAGATTGCCAGGGATCGCCGCTCGCTGCTGGTGCTCCTCTTCGTTCCGGGATTCTTCCTCCTGATGTACGGCTACGCGCTGAACTTCGACGTGCAGCACATCCGGCTCGCCGTCGAAGACGGCGACCGATCGCGCCTGAGCCGCGATCTCGTCTCCGCGTTCGTGAACTCGGGCTACTTCGACCTCACGGCCCAGGTGGGCAGCGCCGCCGAGTACGAGCGGCTGATCGATCGCGGCGAGGTGCGCGCGGCGCTGGTGATTCCGCCAGGCCTGGAGCGGCGGCTGCTCACCGGCGAGCGGGTCCCCGTGCAGGTCATCATCAATGGCGACAACGCCAACACCGCCGCCACCGTGATGGGATACTCCCTCCGGATCCTGCGGACCGCCTCGCCCGAGCTGCGCCTCTCGCCGATCGCGCGCCCACCGGCGCCGGCGATCTCCGTCGAGCCGCGGGTCTGGTACAACCCGGAGCTGCGCAGCGCGCTGTTCCTGGTGCCGGGGCTGATCGCCTACATCGGAATGATCTCGTCGGTGATCTCCACGACGTTGTCGGTGGTGCGCGAGAAGGAGCGCGGCACGATGGAGCAGGTGCGGATGGCGCCGCTCGGGACGCGGGCGTACATCGTGGGCAAGACGGTGCCCTACTTCGTCATCTCGCTCGCGACCGCCGTGCTGATCGTCCTGGCGTCCATGGCGCTGTTCGGCCTGCCGATGCGCGGCTCATGGCTCGTGCTGCTGCTGGCGCTCTCCCTCTACCTCGCGGGTGCGCTGGGCCTCGGACTCATGGTCTCGAGCGTGGCCGAATCGCAGCAGGCCGCCTTCCAGATGGCGCTGCTCGCCTCGTTCCTGCCGACGCTGATGCTGTCGGGGTTCGTGTTTCCGATCGCGAGCATGCCCGCGCCGATTCGCGCCGTGACCTATCTCGTGCCGGCCCGGTACTTCCTGGTGGCGCTGCGCGCGATTCTGCTGAAAGGGGCCGGCATCGGGATGTTCTGGACCGAGCTGGCGGCGCTGGCGGCGTATGCCGCCTTCATGCTGCTCATGGCGGCCAGACGCCTGCAGCGGCAGTGGACCTGAGCCATGAGGCGGATCGTCTTCATGATGTGGAAGGAGGTCCTGGAGCTGCGGCAGGACCCGCGCATCTTCTCGATCATCTTCATCGCTCCCGTGCTGCAGCTCGGCATCCTGGGCTACGCGGCCACCACCGACGTGCGGAACGTCCCGATGATCGTGGTGGACGCCGACCGGAGCCCGGCGAGCCAGGATCTCGTGAGCCGGTTCGACGCGGCCGGGATCTTCACGATCGTGGACGTCGTCCCGAGCGTCCGTGAGGTCGACCGCTATCTCGAGAGCGGACGCGCGTGGATGGCGCTCTCGATCCCGGCCGACTACGGCGAGGCCCTGGCGTCCCACGCGCCGACGACGCTGCAGATCGTCGCCGACGGCTCGGACGCCAGCTCGACGAACATCGCGATGGGCTACGCCGCGAATCTCATCGCCGAGTACGTGGAAGGGATCGTCCGCGCGCACGGCCGCGCCTCCGCTCCAGCCGTCCGGACCGGGACGATCGATCCGCGCGTGCGCGTCTGGTTCAATCCGACGATCGAGAGCCGCTACTTCATGCTCCCGGGCATCTTCGCCCTCCTGCTGCTCGTGGTCACCGCCAACCTGTCCTCCATGGCCATCGTGCGGGAGCGCGAGAACGGCACGCTCGAGCAGCTGAACGTGACCCCGCTCGGGAGGGCGCAGCTCATCTTCGGCAAGCTCCTGCCGTACGCGGCGATCGGCATGATCGACGCGATGATCGTGCTGACGGTCATCGTCTTCTGGTTTCAGGTGCCGCTGCGCGGCAGCTTCTGGCTGCTGATCGGGATGAGCGCCGTGTACCTGCTCACCACGCTGGGGCTCGGCCTGTTCGTGTCGACGATCTCGAACACGCAGCAGCAGGCAATGATGACGTCCACCTTCTTCTTCATGACGCCGATGATGTACCTGTCCGGATTCGTGTTTCCGATCGAGAACATGCCGGCCTGGATTCAGCCGTTCACGTACCTGATCCCGCTCCGGTACTTCGTCATCATCCTGCGGGGCATCTTCCTCCAGGGGATCGGGATGGCGGAGCTGTGGCCGCAGGCCCTGGGGCTCTTCGTCTGGGGCGCGGCCATCCTCACGCTGGCGGTGCTGCGATCGAGCAAGCGTCTGGCGTGAAGGGCCGCGGACCGGCTCTTCGGCGTCTTGCTGTATAAAGAGCCGTTCTCGCCCGGGCCATCTGAGTTCTGAAGGGAGTTCCACGATGAAACGCGCGATCGTCGTTCTCGCCCTGCTCCTCCTCACCGCCTCGGTCACGGCGCAGGATCCGCCCGGCTTCGCCATGTGGAAGGCGGCCGAGCTCGCACGAAGAGACCAGGCGCTCTCCACCCACATCGGCCCGGATCGCTCCGCGCGCGAGACGCTGGCCGAGTACGGCGACCACCGGTTCAGGTACATCAGGCGCGACGCGGGGCCCGGCAATCCCGAGCAGCACGACACCATCGTGGACGTCGTGTACGTGCAGAGCGGCCAGTGCACCCTCGTGCTCGGGGGCACCATGGTCGGCAAGAAGGCGAGCAGCGGCCCCGGGGAATATCTCGGAACCGGCATCGACGGCGGCGAGCGCCACCCGCTCGCCGAGGGCGACGTCGTGCACATTCCGGCCGGCGTGCCTCACGCCTTCATCGTGCCGGCAGGCCAGCATGTCACGTACGTGCTGTTGAAGTTTCCGGGAAAGTGAGGGACGGCATGCAGCGGCGGGAATTTCTCAAACAGTCCGCACTGGCGACCGCAGCCTCGCTCGCCGGGACGCTGCCGGCCGGCGCGGCCGATGCGCAGCCGGACCCCCGCTCCGACGCGGGCATGGTGATCGATCCGGCGCCCACGTTCGAGCTGTCGCCGTATCTGTACATGCAGTTCATGGAGCCGCTCGGGACGACCGACGGGTCCGTGGAGGCCGCCTGGGATCACCTCGCCGACGACTGGCGGCCGGACGTCGTGGAGGTGACGCGCGAGCTCGCGCCGACGATGATGCGATGGGGCGGCATCTTCGCCGATTTCTATCGCTGGCGTGAAGGGGTCGGCCCGCGCAGCGCGCGCCCGGCCATGACGAACCTGCTCTGGGGCGGCATCGAATCCAATCAGGTCGGCACGGCGGAATTCGTCGATTTCGCCCGGCGCGCCGGGGCCGAGCCGCTGATCTGCGTGAACTTCGAATCCGACGGCCGCAAACAGTATCTCAGCTACAGGGGGCGCGTCCGCACGGGGGATGCACGGGAGGCGGCTGCGTGGGTGGCTTATTGCAACCAGCCCTCGCATCCCGATCGCCTCGCGCACGGCATGCCGGCGCCGCTCGGTGTCCGCTACTGGCAGATCGGGAATGAAACGTCGTACGACAAGAACGGGTTCGATCTCGAGACGGCCTCGCGCAAGACCGTCGAATTCGCCAGCGCCATGCGCGCAGCCGACCCGGAGGTGCAGCTCATTGCCTGGGGCGACAGCGGGTGGGCCGGCCGCATGGCCGAAGTGGCCGGGGAGCACGTCCAGTATCTCGCCTTTCACCACATGTTCGATCCCGATTCGCGGGAGCGTCCCGTGCTGCGCGGAGAGCTCTACCGGCGCGATCCGGATGCCACGTGGGATCAATTGATGCGGGCATGGCAGATCGCCGATGCGAAGATCCGGACGATGCGCGAATCGCTGAGCCAGCGGCGCATGCCTCTCGCGATGACGGAATGTCACTTCGTGATTCCTGGCCGGGATCGGGGCGACGTGATGGCCACCTGGGCCGCAGGCGTGTCATACGCGCGCATTCTCAACAATCACCAGCGGCACGGCGATCTGTTGAAGATCGCCACGGCGGCCGACTTCTGCGGCACGAGATGGCAGAACAATGCGGTGATCATCCCGACGCCGAAGAACAACAACCGCGCCTACCTGCAGCCGGTCGCGCGCGTGATGCGGCTGTACCGGCATCACATGGGCACGCATGCGGTGGCGGTCGCGGGCGTGCCCGACGCGCTCGACGTGGTGGGGAGCCGCGCCGGCAGCACGCTGTTCCTGCACGTGGTGAACACGGACCGTCGCGCGGCGGTGAGGGTCGAGGCCCGTGTGCTGGGCAGCGCGATTCGGGCCGGGCGCAGGTTCGAGATCACGGCAGATCCGATGACGGAGCTGTCGTACCTGAACAGCGGCGACGTGATGCAGATCGCGGAGAAGCCGTTGAGCGCCGATGGCCTGTGGGAGTTTCCGGCGGCCTCAGTGTCGGCGCTGGAGCTGCAGATCGCGGCCGCGCAGTAGCCATCGCGCCTCGCGCGCGACCTCGACGGAATGCGCGCGCCCACCAGGTGCGGCCTGACGCCTACTTGACGGCAATCCCCCACGGTCCTTTGCCTGCCGGCAGTGTCTTGACGACGCTCAGCCCGGCCGCGTCGATCACAGACACATCTCCTGAGGGCCCGTTTGCGGTGTACAGGGTACTTGCCGTCGGGGCTGATCCCGATGCCCCAGGGCCTGGCGCCGGCCTTGACGGCCCCGGCAAACTCATTCGTCTTCGTGTCGAGCGCCACGACGGTGCCGCCGCGGCCGGTGGTGATGTAGACGCGCGCACCATCGGGACCGACGGCGAGCCCCATCGGCTTGGCGCCCTCGCCGGGCACCTTCAGCGTCTTCAGCACGGCGTGCTTCGCCGTGTCGACCACCGACACCGTGCCTCCGTTCTCCGACGTGCAGTACGCCCGGCCGCCGTCGGGCAGAAACGCACAGGCGCGCGGCCTGGGCCCGACCTTGAACGTCTTGACCGCCTTGCCCGATGCGGCGTCGATCGCCGTCACCTGGCCATCTCCCTCGGAGGTGACGTACACGAGCGACCCGTCGGGGCTGGTGGTCACGCCTTCGGGCTCCTCGCCGACCGGAATGGTCGCGAGGACCTTGTCGTTCGCGACGTCGATGATCGTCGCGGCGCCCTCGTCCTCGTTGGAGGCGAACAGCTTCGCACCGTCGCTGCTGAGCGCGATCTGCTCCGGATCCGAGCCGCCGTGCAGCTTCTTGACGATCTGGTGCGTCGCGATGTCGATGATGCCGATGCCGTCCGCTGTCTTGTCGGCGGGAGGCAGCTTGCTCTCGTCGACCCCTGGTCCGCCGATCGGCGATCCGCTCAGCGCCACGAAGAGCTGCGTCCCGTCGGGGCCGACCTTGATCCCGCGCGGCCGTTTGCCGACCTCGATCGTATCGACGACCTCGTTGGTGCCGCCGTCGATCACGGTGACGGTGCCGCCAGTCTCGTTGGTCACATAGACGTAATACGGCGCGTTGCGCGGCGCCGGTGTCGGCGCCTCGGCCTGCGGCGGAGCGGCCTGCTCTGCCGGCTGCGAGCCGCCGCAGGACGCTGCGGCGGCGGCAATCGCTGCCGCCGCCACGATCCGCAGAAACCGCGCGCTCAGCTCTGTCGCCCCTTGCCCCTTACCCCTTACCCCTCTCATGTGTCCCCCTAAAATCCGCTCGGCTTCACCCAGAAGCTTGCTTCCCAGCTCTGGCCAGGAGCGATGAACTGCTGTTCCTTGTAAGTGCCCTTGTGCGCCAGGTTCATCGAGTCGGTGATGCCCGCCATCGGCTCGAAGCAGATGAAGTTCGGCGTCGCCAGCGGATTCGCATTGGCTGGCGGCGCCGTACCCCTGGCCGGGGGGCGCGGCGCATTGGGATTGACGATGTTCTGGCTGCCGAGCCCCTGCCCGGTGGGGTTCGGCGAGTACATCACGAGTGCCTTGTAGGTCGGACCCAGCATGATCTCGAGCTGCTGCTGTTTCCCTCTCAGAAAGACGTGCGCGCGCCCCTGCTGGTCGCGTGTCAGATCGCTGAACACGTCGTCCAGGTTGTAGTCCTTGAGCTGCCCCTTGCCGCCAGGAAAGAACTTCTCGGTCGATTCGGTCTCGCCGGTCGGCACCTTCACGGGCGACAGCAGCCAGCGGGTCTTCGCGGGCACTTCGATGGTCCACTGCTCGCGGGGCGAATCGGTGAGCTGATAGTACGGATGGAAGCCGACCGCGACCGGCATCGGCTTCGGCGCTCATGTTCGTGATCCGGGTCTGCACCTGCAGCACGCCGTCCTGCAGACGCTGCGTCATCTCGATCGTGTGCGCGAAGGGAAACTGCTTCATCCACATCGGCTGTTTGTAGACGTCCAGGCGGCTGGTGACCCACGCCGACCTGCCGTCCGCCTTTGCCTCGAGCACCTGCCATTGATCGGTGCGGCTCAGGAAGCCGTGTATCGGAATCGCTCCGTTCACGTTTCCGAGCTCCATGTCGAACGCGTACCGCTTGCCGTTGGCCCAGAACGCCTGCTCGTCGAGCCGGTTGGCCCACGGCGCGAGAAAGGGAATGCCGTTGAGGCCGCCGCGGGCCTTGAAGTCGTCCATCGAGGCGTACGGCCAGCGCAGCACGTTCCGGCCGTTCACCGTCATCCCGGAGACCACGTTGCCGGCCGAGGGAATGATGGTGACGACGATCTTGTTCTTCGCGTCGGTGAGCTGGATGGTGTCACCGCTGCGGGCCGCCGCGTACTGCGCGCGGGCGGGGCCTGCGAAGAGGGCGACGGCGAGAGCGGCGAGCGCGAGGGCGCGTTTCATAGGCGTTTACTCCGGCAGCGCGAAGCTGAACAGGTTGTTGCCCGCCGCGAGCGCGACGTACTGCCGCCCGTTGACGGCGAAGCTCATCGGCGCGGCGGCGTTGTTGCCGCCGGTCTGGTAGTGCCAGAGATGCTTTCCGGTCCTGGCGTCGATCGCCACGATGTTGCCGTCGCGGATCGACGCGAACACGATCCCGCCGGCCGTCGAGAGGACGCCGTTGGTCAACGACGACTGATAGATCCTGAAATCCCAGACCGTCTTGCCGGTTTCCGGATCGATTGCCTTGATTCCGCCTCCCGGCGGCGGCTGGTTCGGACCGCGCGCGGGCGGGCCGCCAGGACGCGCGGGCGCACGGCCGAGATACTGGCGTCCCGCTTCGATCTCCTGCGTCCGGCTGATGTACTGCGCCGAGCTCTCGGCGTACGCCAGATAGAACAACCCGGTCACCGGGCTGTACGAGGGCGACTGGAAATTCGTGGCGCCGCCAGGGCTCGGATACACCAGGATGCTGCCTTCCGCGCTGGCGTTCGTGCGCGGCGCGGGAATCGGCCGTCCGTGTGGATCGAATCCCGTGTTCCAGTTCTGATAGGCGAACGGTGTGCCCTGCAGGAAGCTGCCGTTTGTGCGATCGAGCACGTAGAAGTGGCCGTTGCGGTCGGCATGGAGCAGCAGCTTGCGCGGCTGCCCGTGCCAGACGCGATCGACCAGCACCATGTCCTGCACCGAATCCCAGTCGCGGCCGTCGTTCGGCGTGAACTGGAAGTACCATTTCATCTTCCCCGTGCCCGGATCGAGCGCGAGCACGCAGTTGGAGTAGAGGTTGTCGAGGAGCCCGCGCGCGGCCGGATCGTACTGGGGCTCCGGATTGCCGATCGGCCAGTAGACGGTGTCGAGCTCCGCGTCGTAGGTGCCGGTCAGCCAGGTCGGGGCGCCGCCCGTCTTCCAGCTCTCGCCTTTCCAGGTTTCGTTTCCCGGCTCGCCGGGGCCCGGAATCGTGAAGATCCGCCAGAGCCGCTTGCCGGTGGCGGCGTCGTACGCGTCGAGGAAGCCCCGGGTGGCGAACTCGCCTCCCGAGACGCCCACGATGATCCGGTCCTTGAGGGCGAGCGGCGGGCTCGTGATGTTGTGGCCGAGCATCGTGTCGGCGACCTGCACCTCCCAGAGCGGCAGGCCGCTGCGCGCGTCGAGGGCCACGACGGCGGCGTCGAGCGTGCCGACGAAGAGCCGGTTGCCGAGGATCGCGACGCCACGATTGAACGGGTTGATCTCGTAGGGGCTCGTGACCTTCTGCGGCCGCGTGTAGTGCCAGATCTGCCGTCCCGTCTTCGCGTCGAGCGCCAAGACGTTGAGCGGGTGGCCGCCGCTCGTGACGTACACGATGCCGTCCACGACGAGCGGCGTGCCTTCGAGCGCCGCGTCGCTGGCAATCGGGAACGTCCACTCGGGGCGCAGCCTCGCGGTATTGGCGGGCGTGATCTGGGCGAGCGGCGAGAAGTGCGTCCCGCGGTAGTTGCCCCAGTACATGAGCCAGTTCTGCGGCTCCGCCTCCGCCTTCAGCAGCCGCTCGTAGCCGACGCCGCCGCCGAGCTGGACGGCCGCGGTCTTGCTCAGGTCGCGCGCCTTGTGCCCGGACAGGAACGCGACGAGATCGTTCAGCTCGTCGGGCGTCAACCGCGTGGCGTAGTCGGCCGGCATCAGCGAATGATATTCCACGGTCACCGGCGTCTTGAGCTTGTCGATCAGATGGAGCTCGCCGGAGGCGTCGACGATCTGCGCCGAGAACGTGTCTTCGTTGCGGCGGACGCCGCGGATCGTGCGGCCGTCGGCGGTCTTGACCACGAGCGTGACCGGAGGCGGTCCGCCCCGGCCGCGGCCGGGAGCGACCGGATTCGCGCCGGTCGGGTCGACGATCTTGCTGCGGATTGCCTCGGCAGGGAGGCGGCCGGCCGCCGAGAGATCCGGTCCTGTAAGGCCGCCGCGGCCATCGATCGCGTGGCAGCTCGAGCAGGCGGCCTTCCCGAAGAACAGCGCGTCGCCTGCCGCGGCGTTGCCGGTGATCGCCGGGGCGCTTCCCCCCGACGCGCCAGCGGCAGGCGTCATTCCCTGAATCGAGCGGATGTAGGCGACGAGCTGCCAGACCTGCGTGTCGCTGAGGCGGGCGAAAGGCGGCATCTGCGTGCCCGGAACGCCCGCCCGAATGGTATGGAAGAGGTCCGCGTCTTCATTGCCGTGCGCGAACGTCGCGGACGTCAGCGCCGGAGCGCGGTCGCCCTGGCCGCTCGCGCCGTGGCACGTCTGGCACGTGCCGTTGTAGACCTGCTGTCCCAGCGCGGCCGCCTGGGGATCGGCGGCGAGCGGGTTGCGCACGGTATCGGACGGGACCTGCTGGGCCAGAACCGCGCCGACACACAGCGCGACCGGTGCCAGCACCAGGAGCGCCATTGGCTTGTGCATGGTGGGTGAAAAGATAGTGAAAACAGCGCCGAACCGGCAAGGAGATTCTTGCGGCGGGATTTCTTGCGGTAGAGTTGTCGCATGGCGCGCACACCGTCGGCGATGGTGGAGCTCGGACGGCAGGCTCCCGATTTCACACTTCCGGATGTCGTCGCCGGCAAAGCCGTTTCGCGAAGCGACGTGGCAGGCCCGAAGGGGATGCTCGTGATGTTCGTGTGCCGGCACTGCCCGTTCGTCAAGCACGTGCAGCACGAGCTCGCCTCCATCGGCCGCGACTACGCCGGCACCGGCATCGGCATCGTCGCCATCAGCTCGAACGATCCGGCCAGCTTTCCTGACGATCGCCCCGAGAGCCTCGCCGAGCAGGCGCGGGAGGTCGGCTTCGTGTTCCCCTATCTGTACGACGAGTCGCAGCAGGTGGCGAAAGCGTACGACGCGCAGTGCACGCCGGACTTCTTTCTGTACGACCGCGGCGCGCGGCTCGTGTACCGGGGGCAGCTCGACGGCAGCCGGCCGGGCAACGGCGTGCCGGTGACGGGTCAGGATCTCCGTGCCGCGCTCGACGCCGTCGCCGCGGACCGCCCCGTGCCGCCCGACCAGCGTCCGAGCCTCGGCTGCAACATCAAGTGGAAGTAGGCGGCGGTCCTCCGCGGCACCACTGGCGGCTCGCCGGCCGCATGCTCTCGAGCGGCGCCGCCCTCCTGCCGCTCACCTTCGCCACGCTCCTGGCGGGCGTGGCGATCTATCACTTCGTCGAGCACCTCGACTGGTCGGACGCGTTCCTGAATGCGGCGATGCTGCTCGGCGGCATGGGGCCGGTGGATCCGCTGCGGACGGAGCTCGGCAAGTGGCTCGCGGGCTTGTACGCGCTGTTCGCCGGGGTCGTGTTCCTGGTGCTGGCGGGGGTGATGCTCGCGCCGGTGATCCATCACGCGCTCGTGCACCTGAACGTCGAGCAGGGCGACGCGGACTCCCGCGATCCATCTTTGAGATGAGTGCTAGATTGCCTGTTCTTTCGTGCCCTTTGCGTGCGCCGTGGTTTCATTCGCCGCCATTCCCAGATTCCTGAGAATCTCCGCCGTCGATCGCGCCTTGTTCAGGGTGTAGAAATGCAGCCCCGGCGCGCCCTCCTTGAGCAGCTCTTCGGCCTGGCGCGTCGCGTATTCGATGCCGAACTCCGCCATCGCCTCGTTGTCGGCGGCGTGTTTGTCGAGCTCGCCGGCAAGCGCCTCCGGCACGCCGGCTCCACAGAGCGCGGACATCCGTTTGATGTTGGCCGCGCTGAGAATCGGCATGATCCCGGGCACGAGGGGGACGGTGACGCCCGCCCGTGCGAGGAAGTCGCGAAACTCCAGATAGTCGCGGTTGTTGAAGAAGAGCTGGGTGATGACGAAGTCGGCGCCCGCGTCAATCTTGTGTTGCAGGTGCCGCCAGTCAGCGTGCTTGCCCGCCTTGCAGGCGATGTGCCCCTCGGGGAATCCCGCCACGCCGATGGAGAAATCGCCCGCATCCTTGATGAAGCGCACCAGCTCGTACGAGGTACTCGAATCCACCCTCGGTCTTGGTGAAGTCGCCGCTCCCGGCCGGCGGGTCCCCGCGCAGCGCGAGAATGTTCGTGATGCCCAGCGCACGCGCCTGCGCCAGCACCTCGGCCGTCTGCTGCCGGGTCGCGTTGACGCACGTCATGTGCGCCATCGCCGTCAGCCCGTGCTCGCGCTGAATGCGGTCGACGATGTGGAGCGTCTTCTCGCGGGTGCTGCCGCCGGCTCCGTAGGTGACGGAGCAGAAGTCCGGGTTGAGCGCCGCGAGCGCGGGCATCGTCTTTTCGAGCAGCGTGCGCTCACCCTCGGCCGTCTTGGTGGGGAAGAACTCGAACGAGATGGCCCGCTCGCCGGCGCGTTGTTTGGCCGCAAAGATGTCTCGAATGAACGGCATGCGGGACGATCCTAACCCGAAAGGCGCGAATGCTCCTCCCGCGCCGCCCTCTGGCCCGCACCGACGTCCACCAGCGCGAGCAGGAGCCCGCCGATGACGAAGAAGGGCAGGACGCTCAGGATGGCGCTGCGGCTCGACCCGGTGGCGGCGCTCGCAACCCCGAATACCGCCGGGCCCGCGATCGCGCCGAACTTCTCGAAGATGGAGAAGAAACCGAAGAACTCGGACGAGCGCTCGCGCGGGATCATGCTCGCGAAGAGCGATCGGCTGAGCGCCTGGCTCCCGCCCTGTACGGCCGCCACCATGATCGCGAGCACGTAGAAGTCGCGCTCCGTCTTCATGTAGTAGCCCATCAGCGTGATGACCGCGTACACGGCCAGCGCGACGAACACCGACGGCTTGGCGCCGACCCGATCGGCCAGCATCCCGAACAGGAACGCGAACGGGATGCCGACGAACTGCACGAGCAGCACCGCCGTGATGAGCGCGCTCTGCCGCAGCCCGATCTCGGTGCCGTAGCTCGTGGCCATGCGGATGATCGTGTTGATCCCGTCGCTGTAGAACACGTACGCGACGAGCAGCACGAAGGCCTGCCGGTAGCGGCGCAGCTCTCGCAGCGTCGACACGAGGCCCCGGAACGCGGCGATGGTCACGGCGCCGATTGGCCGCCGGGCCGGCGCCATCGTGATCCGCGGCTCGGGGACGGATCGGAGCAGCGGGATCGAGAACAGCGGCCACCAGAGCGCGACGCTCAGGAACGACAACCGCGAGGCCTGCGCTGCGTCCGCCAGGCCGAACGCCCGCGGGGCGACGATCCAGGCCACGTTCAGGGCCAGCAGCAGGCCGCCGCCGAGGTAGCCGAGCGCGTAGCCGGCGGTCGACACCCGATCGATCTCCCCGTCGCGCGCGATGTGGGGCAGCAGCGAGTCGTAGAGCGTCAGGCTCGCCGCGAGCCCGATGTTGCCGAGGCCGAACCAGATCGACGCCCAGGCCCAGTCTCCGCGCGCGGCCAGCGCGAGCGCCGCGGACGCGAGCGCGCCGAGCGCCATGAAGGCGCCGAGCAGCCGCTTCTTCACCGGCGCATAGTCCGCGATGGCGCCCAGCGCGGGCGCGAGCACCGCCGAGACCGCAAGCGCCAGCGTGGTCGTCGCCGCCAGATACCGCGTCGCGACGCCGGCGGGCAGGCCGGCCGAGGAGACCGACGTGAAATAGACGGGGAAGATGGCGGTGACGATGGTGGTGACGAAGGCGGAGTTCGCCCAGTCGTACATCGCCCAGGCGCGGAGCTCGCGGCGCCCGAGGCCGAGCCGGGTGAGCAGCGCCATGGTCAAAGGCGCTGATTGTACGTCGGCCTCGCGCTCCGTCGCCTTGGCCTTGGAGCGGGCGCCGTGGGTGTGACAAGCTTTCCTCGAGGCTTCAAAGGATAGGTCTGTGACGAAACCTTCGCACGCGCAGCGCGGTTCCAGTGTCGTCGGCTTTGCAGTGGGGTTTCTCATCGCTGCATTGATGGCGACCGTGGCGGGGCTGCTTCTCCGCCGGAACGTTCCTCCGCGCGTCGATACGTCGCGGCCCACCGTCGTTCGCCAGATTCAGCAGCTGCACCGGCTGGAAACCGTGGTGTTCGGCATGGACAAGATTGTCTCCGGAGGATGGGAGAGCCGCTATCTCCCCCGGTTCCTGGCTGGAGAGCGGCTCCTCCTGATCGTCTACGGGGAGGTCACGGCGGGCGTGGATCTCGGTCGAATCGGGCCGTCCGACGTGTCCCTCGAAGAAGGGCGCATCCAGCTGACCATTCCCAGGGCCGAGGTGTTCAGCACCCGCGTCGACAACGATCGCACCCGCGTCTACTCGCGGGAAACGGGTCTGTTCACGCGAGTCGATCCGAATCTCGAGTCGGACGTCCGGCGGGAAGCCGAGCGGCAGGTCCGTCAGGCCGCAATGGACAACGGGATCCTGAAAGTCGCCGAGACCAATGCGCGGTCCACCCTGACCTCGTTCCTGCAGGGCCTGGGGTTCGAGCACCCGGTCGTGCGCTGAAGGCCTGGCCCCGGAGGCTCAAAACGTGCGGCGCGCGATCCACTCGCGCATCAGCGAATCGACGACCACGTAGCGGTCCTGCTCGCGGGCGATCACGTCCTCGCGCATCAGCGCCTGCAGCGAGGCCTGCACCGTGGACGCGCCGCCGAGCCGGTACCGCCCGCGCAGATCCGCGCCCAGGATCTCTCTGCCCGTCGGTCAGCACGACCGCCCGCAGGGCGGCCCGCTGCGCGAGCGTGAGACGCAGCCAGACCGCCTCGAAGAACATCTCGTTCTCCGCGAGAAGCCGTCTCAGCGTCTGGTGCAGATCGTCCACCCCGACCCGCCGCCGGCCGGCCGCCCGGGCATCGTCCCAGCTCTCGTGCGCCAGCCGCTGCACGTCGTACGGCATGTTGCCCGCGAGATCGACGATCGCGGTGCCGAGCCCCGCTTCGGAGCGGATGCCCGTCTTCGCAAAGCGCGACTCGATGAACGAGGCGAAGAGATCCGGCGGGATCTTCTCGAGGCGCATCACCGGGCCCGCCTTGTAGAACGGACGTTTGGGTCCGAGCATGCGCTCCATGAGGCTGGGCTCCGACCCGGCGAACACGTAGCCCACGCTCCGCTGGTGCTGTACCGCCGCGCGGAGCGCGTGCTCGACGCTGCCGCCGTTGAAGCTGCCGATCGCCTGAAACTCGTCGAGCGCCACGGCGAGCGGCCGGCCCCGCAGCTCGCAGAGCCGCTGCGGGAGCGCGAACACGTCGGCCGCCAGCCGCGAGAGATCGCGGTCGCTGCGGACGCTCGGAAACCTGACGGCGATGCCCGTGCCCCCGGACGGGTCGGGCTCCAGCCGGAGCTCCGGCCTGGCGGCGCCGATCGCGTCGCGCAGCCACGATCGCGCCCGCTCGAACCCCGTCTGCATCGAGGCGAGCGCCCGCGTGTAGCCTTCGAGAAATGCGAGGTACGAGCTGTAGCTGCTGACGGTCACCTCGGCGGTCAGGGCGCCGCCGCGCGCCACCGAGCGGAGCGCCTGCCGGATCAGGGACGACTTGCCGTACCGCCGCGGCGAAATGAGGAAGACCTTCTGGCCCGAGGCCAGATCGGCCGACAGCCGGTGGAGCTCGTCGACGGCGATCGACGAACGCCGCCGCCGGGACGACCTCGCCGTAGACGAAAGGATTGTTCATTACGTAACCTGGCGTAACCGTTACGCATTATAACGTAACGACCCCGCCGTCAGGCCGGCGTCTGCCAGATCGCCCGTCCGACGAAGAACGGGCCGAGGCGATCCAGATAGAGCGCCGTCTGCTGGGTCTTGCGCATGGCCTGCACGATCGCCGACAGCGGGATACAGCTCCTTGCCGAGCAGCCCGATCACGAAGTCGTTGTCGTTCTTGTCGAGCCCGTGGCAGGCCAGCCGGATGTCGTGCGCGTAGTCGGCGGCGCCGAACGACATGCCGATCGCGCCGTGCTCGGCGAGAATGACCCGCTGCTGCTCGGGCGGCAGCTGCGCGAACTGGCCGTTGCGCCGGAGCGGGTACCAGATCGCCCAGGGCCAGTCGCGGTTCAGCACCGTGCGGCGCGGCCGGTGCAGCATGGCCTCGGGCAGGTCGGGCTCGTACCCGAGCGCGTAGGTGCGGCCCAGCATGGTGAACTCCGGCTTCGGCGTGAGCGCCGCGAAGGCGGGCTGTTGAGGATCGGCCGGAGCGTCTCGACGAAGAAGTCCGGGTCTCGCGTGACGGTGAGGACGCCGACGCCCTGCGGGTCGTTCGCGTCCGCGTACACCACGCCCTCGATGCCGTGGCCGTCCAGCGGCGCGGGCGAGCAGCGCCCGCGTCGCGGCACCCGCCGTAGACGAGCAGCTGCATGAACAGCCGCTCGTCGAGCCGCTGCGGCTGGCCGCCTTTCATTCCGCCGCGTTCGCTGATGTCGGGCGGCTCGGGGCCTTGCCGCGGTCGCTGTCTCGTGTCCGATGGTATGCTTCAGTCCGTTCTGCCGAGCGCGCGCGATCGAGATCGAGCGCTCCAGTGTAGATGGCCATGCCCACCACCGCGTCGATGCCGAGGCGGTCCAGCTCGTCGATCTCGTCCTGCGTCGTGACGCCGCCCGCGGCGATCAGCGGCCGCCGCGTGGCGTTCGCGGACGGCCGTAATGGCAGCCAGGTCGGTGCCCTGCATCGAGTCCTTCGTCGTCGACGTGGGTGTAGAGAAATTCGCCGCAGAAAGGCTCCAGCAGCCGGACGGCCTCGACCGCCGTGACGCCCGACGGCGCTCTTCCAGCCGTGGCGTGACGACACGGCCGTCCCTGCTGTCGACCGCGCCGATCAGCCGCGCGGGGCCGACCGCCTCGGCGAACGCGCGCGGCGCGCTCGAGGTCGACGGCGGCCATCCTGGAACAGGGCCGAGCCGACGATGACCTTGCGCGCGCCGAGCCGGCACAGTTCGACGGCGCGCTCGGGCGTTCGTACGCCTCCGCCGACCTGGCAGGGCAGCCGGCCGCAGAGGCTCGCGCACGATGTCGTCGTTCTCGCCGGTGCTCATCGCCGCGTCCAGGTCGATCACGTTCACGCGGGCGAAGCGGGAGAAGCGCTCGATCCACGTGTCGAGGTCGTCGGTTTCAATGGCAGGCCGCTCCCCCTGAATCAGCTGGACCACCTTGCCGCCCTTGAGATCGATCGCCGGAATCAGCATGTCGAGCTCACAGCCGCACCGGGATGCCGTGCGATGCGGAGCGGTCTCCTTCAGCCGGCGCACGCTGTGCTCGGAAAAGTGGAAGATCGACGCCGCCAGCGCCGCGTCGGCGCGTCCCTCCACGAAGACCTCCGTAAAGTGCTCGAGCGACCCGGCGCCCCCCGAGGCGATCACCGGAATGGGCACGGCCGTGGACACCGCGGCGGTCAGGCGGCAGTCGAAGCCCCGCGCGGGTGCCGTCGCGATCGATCGACGTCAGCAGGATCTCGCCCGCCCCGCGATCGGCGGCTTCACGCGCCCACTCGACGGCCTCGCGCGGCGTGCCGGTCTGGCCGCTCCGGACGTAGACCATCGCCCGGCCGTCGACCCACTTGGCGTCGATCGCCACGATGACCGCCTGGCTGCCGTAGCGCGCCGCCAGCGTCGTGATCAGAGTCGGGTCTGCTGAGCGCCGCGGTGTTCAGGCTGACCTTGTCGGCACCTGCGTCCACCGCAGCGGCGGCATCGTCTTCGGAGCGGATGCCGCCGCCCACCGTGAGCGGAATGAAGATCCGGCTGCGCCACGGCGGCGACCGTATCGGCGAGCGCCTGGCGCCCTTCGAGCGTGGCGGTGACGTCGAGAATGACGACCTCGTCGATGCCTTCCTGGTTGTAGCGCTCCGCCAGCTCGGCCGGATCGCCGGCGTTGCGCAGCCCTTCGAAATGGACGCCCTTCACCACCTGGCCGTTGCGGACGTCGAGGCAGGCGATGATCCGCTTAGAGAGCATCGAGAAAATTCCGGAGCACGCGCAAGGCCGACGTCGCCGGACTTCTCGGGATGGAACTGCACCCCGAACACGTGGCCGCGCTGGACGGCGCTCGCGAAGGGGATGCCGTGCGTGGTGACCGCCGCCGCGTCAACGGTCACCGGCGCCGCATAGGAGTGCGTGAAGTACACCTGCGCTCCGTCCGGGACGCCCTCGAAGAGCCGCGACTCGCGCGGGAAGCGCAGCGCGTTCCAGCCGACGTGCGGAATCTTCAGGCCGTCGCCGCCCGGCAGGCGATCGCAGCAGCCCGACATCAGCGCGAGGCCCCCGCAGCCCGGGGCTTCGGTGCTGCCCTCGAAGAGCCATTGCAGGCCAAGGCAGATGCCCAGGAGTGGACTGCCGCGTCCGACCGCCTCGAGAATCGCCTCGCGCCAGGGCGCGCCGAGCGCGTGCGTCGCGAGGAAATTGCCGACCCCGGGCACGATCACGCCCGCCGCGTCGGCCAGCTCCTCGGGCGATCGCGCGGCACGCTCACCTCCGCCCCGATGGCGTGCAGCGCCTTCTTGACCGACGTCAGATTGCCGGCGCCGTAGTCCATCAGCGCGATCACAGGAGCCCTTTCGTGCTGGGCAGCTGCCGCGCCAGCCGCCGGTCCTTCGCGCAGGCGACGCGCAGCGCGCGCCCGAAGGCCTTGAAGGCGGCCTCCACCCGGTGATGGCTCGATCGGCCGTAGAGCACCTTCAGGTGCACGTTGCCGCGCACGCCCGCGGCGAACCCCTCGAAGAAGTCGTGGATCAGCTCGGTCTGCAGGTCGCCGACGATGCGCACTTTCACGCCCAGGTCGACGACCGCGTGCGCGCGTCCGCCGAGGTCGATCGCGGCGACGGCCGAGCGTCTCGTCCATCGGCATCACGAAATACCCCGCGCGGTTGATGCCCCGCCGCGTGCCGAGCGCCTTCGACACGGCCTCGCCGAGCGCGATGCCGGCGATCCTCGACCGTGTGGTGCTGGTCGACGTCGAGGTCGCCCGCCGCTCGGATCGTCAGATCGAAGCCGCCATGCCGCGCGACCAGATCCAGCATGTGGTCGAGGAAGCGAATGCCCGTCTGGACGTCGTACCGCCCGTAGCCCTCGATGCCGAGGCGCACCTGGATCCGGGTCTCGCGCGTGCGGCGGTCGACTAGCGCGCGCCGCACAGGGCCTCCAGCGCCTCGATGGCCAGCTCGGTGTGCCGGACGACGCCGGCCGTGATTCTGATGCAGCCTTCGCAGCCGCGGTCCCCGGAGCGATCGCGCACCAGGATGCCGCGGGCCGCGAGAGAGGCCGCCACGCGCTCCGCCGGTGCGATGCGGGCGACGTCGATCAGCACGAAGTTGCCCGCGCTCTTCCAGCAGGGCAGCGAGAGGCGCTCGCAGGCGGCATAGAGCAGCCGGCGCGACGCGTCCACCTGGGCGCGGTACCAATCGAGGTGCTCGCGGTCGCGCAGCGCGGCGCGCCAGCCCGCCACCGCGAACACGCTCAGGCTGTACGGGGGGACGACGCTGCGGACGGCCTCGATGCGGGAACCGCTGCCGATGACGCATCCCGCCCGCAGCCCGGCAAGGCCATGGGCCTTGGCGAACGTCCGCCCGATCACGACATTCGGGTGCGCCGCGAGATCGGGCAGGAATGTCTCACCGCAGAAGTCGATGTATGCCTCGTCAAGGACGAGCGTCACCTCATCACCTGCTTCCCGCGCCACGGCGCGAATCGTCTCTCTCGGGATGAGCTGCCCGGTGGGGTTGTTCGGGTTCGCCAGGAAGATCGCGCGCGTCCGCGGGCTGATGGCGGCGGCGACGTCCTCGGCGGCGATCTCGAACCCGCGTCTGGGGGCGACGGGCACGACGCGTCCCCCGCACGCCTGCACGAAGACCTTGTACATCTCGAAGGCCGGCTGCGGCACGATCGCCTCGGGCGGCCCGTCGGCGCCGCCTCGATCGCGGAAGGCCGCGACCGCCGAGGCGAGAAGGCCCTCGTCGAGGCCGTTGGTCAGCACGAGCTCTTCCTCCCTCACGCCGAGGTAGGCCGCGCACTCGCGGGACAGCGCGCCATACTCGGGGTAGCAGGCCACCTCTTCCGCCGTCACGGCGCGGATGGCCTCCAGCACGGCGGGCGAGCAGCCACCCGTGTTCTCGTTCAGGTGCAGCCGCAGCGCGCCGGCCCGATCGGCTGGACGGGCGTAGGTCATTTGAGCCGCACTTCGATCGATCGCGCATGTGCCTCGAGGCCTTCCTGGCGCGCGAGCGTGGTGACGATCGGGGCCAGCGCGCGCAGCCCCTGACGGGTGACGCGCTGCACGGTCGAGATCCGCACGAAGTCCGCCGCGTGCAGGCCGCCGCGGAACCGGGCGGCGCCGCTCGTGGGCAGCACGTGGTTGGAGCCGATGGCGTAGTCGCCGGCCGCCTGCGCGGTGTACGGGCCGATGAAGATCGAACCCGCGCATCTCACCGACGCGGCCGTGCGCTCGTCGTCGCAGACGAGATGCTCGGCCGCCGAGCGGTTGGCCAGCGCGGCGGCTTCGGCCTCGGTCTTCGCGACGATGATCGCGCCGAAGCGGGCGAGCGACTCGCGCGCAGGCCCGGAAGAGGGAAGCTGCACGGAGACGGCCCTGCTGACGCGGGTCGCCAGTCTCCGGTTCGCGGTGATCAGCAGCGACCGGGCCTGCGGGTCGTGCTCGGCCTGCGCGATGAGGTCGGCGGCGATCCAGTCGGGGTTGCCCGCGTTCGAGAGAATGAGGATCTCGGTGGGGCCGGCGTAGAAGTCGATCGAGCAGTCGGGCGCCACGAGCGCTTTGGCCGCCGCGACGAACCGGTTGCCCGGCCCGACGATCTTGTCCACGCGGGGCACCGACGCGGTGCCGTACGCCAGCGCCGCCACGGCATGCGCGCCGCCGATGCGGAACAGTCGATCGACCCCTGCCATGCGCGCGGCGGCCATGACGACCGGAGCCGGTCTGGGACAGACGGCGATCACCTCCCCGACCCCCGCCACGCGCGCGGGGATGGCCGTCATCAGGAGCGAAGAGGGCAGGGGATAACGTCCCCCCGGAACGTAGCATCCGACGCGGTCCAGCGGGACGACACGCTGCTGGACGGTGACGCCGCGGCGCGTTGAGATCCGCCATTCGCGCGGACGCTGACGGCTCGCCACGCGGCGGATGGCCCGCGCGGCCTCGGCGAGCGCGTCGCGGACCCGCGGCGGCACGCGAGCCGCGGCTTCGTCGATTTCGGCCCGCGTCACCTCCAGGGGCTCGGCCAGGCCGTCGAACCGCCGCGCATAGGCCGTCAGGGCGCGATCGCCGCCGTTCCGGACGGCCGCCACGATGCGGGACACGTACCGGGCCGTCGCGGCATCGCGGGCGGCGGCCGGCGCGAGCAGACGGTCCACGGTTCGGCGACTGCGGGAGGAGACGATTCGCATCAGAGGACGATCTTGTTCAACGGGTATTCGACGATGCCCTGGGCGCGCGCGGCTTTCAGGCGGGGAATCAGGTCGCGGACCGTCCGTTCCTCGATGATCGTGTTCACGGCGACCCAGTCGTCTTCGCTCAACGGCGAGATCGTGGGCCGCTGCAGCGCAGGGAGCAGGCCCAGGACCGCGTCGAGATCGGCGCGGCGCACGTTCAGCATGATGCCCACGCGCCCCTGCGCCTCGATCGCCGCGCGGAGCAGCAGCGCGAGGTTTTCGATCTTCGTCCGCTTCCAGCCGTCGGCCATCGCACGCTCGTTGGCGATGAGCTGCGTGTTGCTCTCCATCACCGTATCGAGGATGCGCAGACGGTTGGCGCGGAGCGTCGACCCCGTTTCGGTGGCCTCCACGATCGCGTCGGCCAGCACCGGCGGCTTCACCTCCGTCGCCCCCCACGAGAACTCGACGTTCACCTTCACGCCCAGCCGATCGAAATACGCCTTGGTGGCGCGCACCAGCTCGGTGGCGATCGTGGCGCCCTCGAGATCCTGGGGCGATTTGAACCGCGACGCTTCCGGGGCGGCCAGTACCCATCGCACCTTGCCGAAGCTCTGCTTGGAGTAGATCAGATCGGCGATGCTGACGAGGGGCGCCGGCGCGGCCAGGCCGCTCTGGTGCTCCGCGATCCAGTCCTGGCCCGTGAGGCCGCAGTCGAGCACCCCGTCGGCGACGTAGCGCGCCATCTCCTGCGCGCGGATCAGCATGCACTCGATCTCGGCATCGTCGATCGACGGGAAGTACGAGCGCGAGCTGACGTAGATGCTGAAGCCGGCGCGCGCGAACAGCTGGACGGTCGAGTCCTGCAGCGATCCCTTCGGGAGCCCCAGCTTGAGCGTGCTCATCGCGCGGGCCCCGCCTGCGCATCGAGCGCCCGGAAGCAGCTGCGCGCGCCCGTGTGGCAGACGTTGCCGCTCCCGAGGCGCTGCACTTTCAGCAGCACCGTGTCGTCGTCGCAGTCGACCAGAATCTGGCGGACCGCCAGCTTGTTGCCGGACGTCTCTCCCTTGGTCCAGAGCGTCCGCCGCGAGCGGCTGTAGAAGGTGGCGAACCCCGTGTCCCGGGTGGCCGTGAATGCCGCCTGGTTCATGAACCCGACCATCAGCACCTCGCCGCTCTCCTCGTCCTGCACCACCGCGGGCACGAGCCCGTCGAGCTTCGTGTAATCCATGCGTCTCCAGAAACAAAAAACCCCGCCGGAAGGGGCGGGGCACTCAGTGCTCGGTTCGATTGATCGGAAGAACGATCTAGCCGGAGCTCCGCTGGCCCGCGCCTGTCGGGTGATGATGATGGCGGTGGTGGAGCGGCCGGAACGCTGTCATGTCAGGAAGGTAGCCTACTAGAGGCCGTCAAACGTGTCAAACTGTGCCGTTCTTTTCGGCTGCAGCTTCCCGTTTCATCACGCTGTGCTCTTTCTGCTGCGAGGGACTCGATGAAGGCCATCCGCGTGCACGAGTTCGGCGGTCCGTCCGTGATGAAGATCGAGAGCGTTCCCGATCCGTCGCCGCGCGAGGGACAGGTGCTGGTGGCGGTAAAGGCGGCGGGCGTCAATCCCGTCGACACGTACATCCGGGCGGGCCAGTACGCCATGCTGCCGCCGCTGCCGTACACCCCCGGAGCCGACGGCGCGGGCATCGTCGAAGCCGCGGGGACCGGCGCCGGACCCTTCGCGCCCGGCCGCCGCGTGTACATCGGCGGCTCGGTCGCGGGCCGGGCGTACGGCGCGTACGCGGAAAAGGTGCTGTGCACGGTCGATCAGCTCCACCCGCTGCCCGACGGCATCTCGTTCGCGCAGGGCGCCGGCGTCAACGTGCCGTACGTCACCGCCTGGCGCGCGCTGTTCGAGAGGGGCAGAGCGAGGCCGGGCGAGACGGTGCTCATTCACGGTGCGAGCGGCGCCGTCGGCACGGCCGCCACGCAGATGGCGCGCGCGGCGGGGCTCGTGGTGCTCGGCACAGCCGGAACCGAACGCGGCCGCGACCTCGCGCGGAAGCAGGGGGCGCGCGAGGTGTTCGACCACACCGCCGCCGGGTACGAGGCGGACATCACCGCGGCCACCGGCGGCCGCGGCGTCGACCTCGTCATCGAGATGCTGGCGAACGTGAATCTGGTGCGCGATCTGGAGCTCATCGCGAAGCGCGGGCGGATCGTGGTGGTGGGCAACCGCGGTGCGCTCGAGCTCAACCCCCGGATGATCATGGCGAAGGACGCGACGGTCACGGGCTTCACCAACTGGAACGCGACGGCCGAGGAGCTGGCGATCGCGCACGCCGCGATCGTGGCCGGGATGGAGCGCTGCGGCTACCGTCCGGAGGTCGGCGTGGAAATGCCGCTGGCCGAGGCCCCGGCGGCGCACGAAGCGGTGCTCAAGCCGGGTGCGCACGGCAAGATCGTGCTCGTGCCGTAGCGATCGCATTGCGAGTTCCGCGGAGCGGCGCTAAGCTTCATGACCGGGCACATGAGCGGACCGAGTGTGACGTTCCACGTCGTGGGTCCGCTCCGGGAGTACTGTGCCGGCGCGGAGCAGGTGGCCATCTCCGCCTCGAGGGTGCGGTCGGCGCTCGAGGAGCTCGAGCGGAGCCGGGGCGAGCTGCATCGAAGCGTCTGCGACGAGACCGGCGCCGTGCGCCGCCACGTCGAACTGTTCGTCAACGCGGCCCACGTGCGCGATCGGGACGGGCTCGACACGCGCGCTCGCGCCGGGCGACGTGGTGACGATCCTTCCCGCAGTCTCTGGAGGATGAGCATGGCGGAACGCGTCATCTTGACGCATCGGAACCAAGAAGGGCCTGTTCGTCGCCGAGAGCGGCGAAGGGCCGAGAGGCCGCTTCGCGCTGCGCGGCCCGTTCGGGCCGGGCGTCGCCGTCTACTGCGACGCTGATCGACACGCGCAAGGCGCCCGCGGCTCTACGCCTCGAGCTGCAACCCGTTCTTCGGCATGAAGGTGCTGCGCTCGACGCGACCTCGGGAAGACGTTCAAGGAGACGAAGTCCGCGCCGGCGTTCCCGAAGGACGACGGACGCGCGCTCGCCAACATCTGGTCGCTCGAGCCGGGCGAAGGCAAGAAGGACCTCTGGTGCGGCGTCGAGCCGGCGTCGCTCTTCCGGAGCGAGCGACGGCGGCGACTCCTGGGAGATGGTCGCCGGGCATCAGCAACCACGCGCACGCGCGCAAGTGGCAACCCGGCAACGGCGGACTGTGCCTGCACACGATCCTGCGCGACGGCGACCGCGTGCACGTCGGCATCTCGACCGGCGGCCACTACCTGAGCGAGGACGGCGGCGACGACCTTCCAGGCCTGCGAACCAGGGCGTCGGCGCCGGCTTCGTCGCCCGACCCGTACCCCGAGTTCGGCCAGTGCGTGCACAAGATCGCCGGGCACCCGGACGCTCCCGGCCGCCTCTACATGCAGAACCACGGCGGCTGGGCGGAATGGGACGGGCCCGGGGGGCCGCGGCCGGACATCGGCGTCCTGCGCAGCGACGACCACGGCCAGTACGTGGCGATCGATCGCCAAGGGGCTGCCGTCCGACTTCGGCTTCCCGATCGTCGTGCACCCGCACGATCCGGACACCGTCTACGTCGTGCCGCTCGAGCCGTCGACGCGCACGTGCCCGGGCGGCGCGCCGGCCGTGTGGCGCAGCGAGAACGGCGGCGGCTCGTGGAGCCGGCTCGCCCGCGGGCTGCCGCGCAAGAAGAGCTACTTCACCGTCCTGCGCGACGCGATGGACATCGACGAGCTGAAGTCGCCCGCGCTTGTACTTCGGCACCACCACGGGGCAGCTGTGGATCGGCCGCGACGGCGGCGAGGAATGGGAGTGCCTGTTCGACGTCGCTGCCGCCGATCCACTGCGTGAAGGTCGCGGTCGTGTGACCGGGGCCCTCTGCGCCTCGGCGTCCCGCCGCTTGGTACTAAGATCCCTGCATGACGGTTTCGCCGCTCGTCATCGCCTTCGCCGCGCTCCTGCTCGGCGCCATAGGCGGTGCCATCGCTGCGCGCGCGCTGAAAGCAAGCCGCGAGAGCGCGCGGTCCGCCGCCGCGATGGAGCAGGTGCTCCGCCAGGTGGACCAGAGCAGCCGCGGATTGAACGCGCGGCTGGACGCGGTCACCGGCGAGATGAACCGTACCTTCGCGCAGTCGCTGCAGCAGGCCACGCAGGCGCTCGCCGGGAGCATCGGCACGGTGCGCGAGGAGACGCGCGCGGCCATCCATGAGAAGTTCGTGCAGGTCACCGATCGTCTCGGCGACCTGAAGGCGACCAACGAGCGGATCATGGAGTTCAGCCGCAGCCTCGACGAGTTTCAGCGCATGCTCCAGTCGCCGAAGCTGCGCGGCGACTTCGGCGAGTTCACGCTCGAGCAGATGCTGAAGGACCTGCTCCCGCGCGAGCACTGGGAGACCCAGGCGCCGATCGGCAGCTCCCGCGTCGACGCGATCGTGCGGACGCCGTACGGCTCGCTCTGCATCGACTGCAAGTTTCCCCTCGACAACTTCCGCCGGGCGCTCGAGGCCGGGGAGCCGCAGGCGCGCGAAGCGGCGCTGAAGCTGTTCTACGCCGACGTCAAGGCGCGCATCGACGAGATCGCCGACCGGTACGTCATGCCGCCCGAGACGCTCGAGATGGCCTTCATGTTCGTTCCGGCCGAGAACGTCTACTACGAGCTCATCGGGCGGCCGGAGCTGCTCGGCTACGGCCGTCAGCGGCGCGTCATCCCGGTCTCGCCGAACACGATGTACGCGTACATCCAGGTGCTCGCCGTGGGGTTCCGCGGGATGAAGATTCAGGACGAGGCCCGACGCGTGCAGGGGCTCCTGGCGGATCTCGGCTCGCGGTTCGAGAAGTTCCAGAGCCACTTCGTCATGATTGGGAAGCATCTCGAGAACGCCAAGGGGCAGTTCGATCGGGCGCTCCGGGACGTGGAGCGGTTCGACGCGACGCTGCAGGGGGTGAAGGTGGGCCGTCTGGAGGAGGTGCAGCCGCCGCTGCTCGACACCGGTCATTCGGTGTAGACTCCATCAGTTCAAGGAGGTTTCATGATCAGCAAGGTGTTCGCATTCACGGCGGTCGCGGCGCTCTCATTCAACGTCTTCGCACTGGCGGCGCCGAGTACCGTCACCGGCGTCCTGGTGGACAAGGCCTGCTACTCGAAGGACAAGGCCAACACCACCAACGAGCACAAGGGCATGGGCGCGACCTGCGCGCAGGACTGCGCCAGAAAAGGCGCTCAGGTGTCGCTCGTCACCAGCGACGGCCAGGTCTACGACGTGAAGGGCGATCTCGCGGCGAACAAGAACGAGAAGCTCGTCCCGCACATGTCGCATACCGTCACCCTGACGGGCGAGGTGAGCGAGGATGGCGGCGCGAAGTCGATCTCGGCGACCGCGCTGAAGATGGTTTCGAAATAGCCCGTCTCTATCTCGTTCACCACGGACACGCGGCCGGGCCGGATGTCGATCCGGCCCGGCCCCTCTCCGCGCGCGGCCGCGTGGAGGTCGATTTGCTCGCCCGGGCGGCGGCCGGGCGCGGGTCCGGCCGGAGCTGATCTGGCACAGCGGGAAGCTGCGCGCCAGGCAGACGGCCGAAGCGTTCTGGCGCCACTGTAATCCCCTCTCCAGCATCACGGCTGTCCGCGGTCTCCAGCCGGGCGATCCTCCCGCATGGGCTGCCGATCTCGTGTCGAACGAGGCGCGTGACGTGCTGGTGGTGGGCCACTTTCCGCATCTGCCGGCGCTGCTCGCGCATCTGCTCTCGTTTCCCGATAGTGAAGGCTTCCCGGCACACGGAATGGTGGCGCTCGAGCGTGTCGATGCCGGCTGGGCCGAGATCTGGAGGCTGAAAGCAGGAGGGAACAGCGAGGGCGTCAGGAAGGAATGGGAAGGGGAGACGGGGGAATAGGGGAAGAAGGAGCCTGCGGTCCTGCTTCCCCGGCCGCTCCTGGCGAGATCTATTTCTCCACCGTTACGGTTGCCGGCGCGGTCATCCGGACCGTGACCGTCGCACCGGCCGGCAGCGTTGCCGGATCGGGATCGCTGGCCATGACCGCAGCTCCGCCGGCGCCCGCGCCCACGGTGCTGCCGATGAGCGCGCCCTTCTTGCCGCCCAGGATCGCGCCGAGTACGGCGCCGCCGACCGCGCCGGCCCCGATCTTGGCGGCGCTCTCACGCGCCGGCGAATCGCCGTCGCGGTAGATCGTCTCGGTATTGATTGGCAGCCGTGTGCCGTCGGCCAACACGATCGTGTGGAATCTGATACCCAGACGCGCCTGATCCTTCAGCCGTCCGCCGCGATCGACCAGCGTGACCGCGCCCTCCGCGCGTGCGCCGGCCGGAATGGCCACCTGATCGTGCACCTTGACGTCACGCGTGACGCGGGCGCGCACCGGATCCTCGATCTTGGCCTGATCGCTCGAGATGCTCGACTCGATCTGGAGCCCCACCACCGAGTCGGCCGGAATCACCAGGTCTTCGAACTGCTTCTCCGGGACGGGAGGAGGCCGCCGGTCGGCGATCGACAGTTCGTCGCGGTCAGCGCTCGGCATCGGCGGCGCCGGTGCGGGAGTGGTCGAGGCGGCCGCTGGCGGCGTGGGCGCGGGCGCATACGAGGGCCGCGCGGGCTGACGCTGAGCCGGCGCCGGCGTACTCGCGCGCGTCGTGCGCACGCTCTGTGGCGCCGGACGGCTGACGCTCGCCGGCCGCGGCGCGGCCGGTGGCTCCGCCGCAACCTTTGGCGGCTCTGCCGTCGGGACGGGCGCGATGCTGTTTTCGGTCTCGGTCACGGCCGCCGGGCCGGCAGGAAGACTGGTGTCGTGGGCCGGCGCCGGCTGCAGTTCGGCGGGATGCTGCCGCGTCGCGAAATACGCGCCGCTGCCGGCTGCGATCGTGCCGATGACCGCCAGTGCGCCGAGTGCCGCCCGATTGTTCAACATGGAATACTCCTCGAACCTCTGTCTGAGCAAGCCCCGTGCCCACCGTCCGTGCAGAAAAACGGCGCAATGCCGCGTATTTCGGGCCTGTTTTCGGGGCCAGTGTCCCTTTTCTCACGGCGGTGTCCTTCGCCGGGAGCAGGACGGTCGCGTGAGATGATAAGGGATCCATGGGCTCCTGCGGCATCGCCGTGATTGGGTGCGGGGTCGTCGGCGCCTCGATTGCCTACGAACTCGCCTCACGCGGTGCTGACGTCGAGGTGATCGATGCCAGAGGGGCCGGGCTGGGCGCCACCCAGGCTTCCGCGGGCATGCTGGCGCCGTACGTGGAGGGATTTGGCAGACCGGTCCTCGACATGGCCGCACTGAGCCTCTCCATGTACGACGATTTCGTCGCGCGGGTGATGAGAGACGGCGGGCGCCCCGTGCATTACCGTCGCACAGGCTCACTGCAGGTGGCCGTCTCCGAAGAGGCTGCCGCCGGGCTCGCCGCCACGGCTGCGGCTGCCTCGTCGCGCGGCGTCCGGTGCAGTCTGCTGGATGCGGCACAGACACGCGAAGCGGAGCCGCAGCTCACGCCAGAGGTGTCGGCGGGACTGCTGATCGACGAGCACGGGTTCGTGTCCGCCACGGACCTGGTCGGCGCGGCCGTCGCGGCCGCGATCGAGTGCGGCGCGCGGGTGAGGGCTCCGGAACGCGCGCGCAGCCTCGCCCGAAGTTCCGCCGGCGTCGACATTCAGCTCGAGCACGATCGCCTCCAGGCCAAACAGGTCGTGCTGGCGACCGGGTGCTGGTCGGGGCAGATCGACATTGGCGGGGCTTCCGGCCTCCCCGTCCGCCCCGTACGAGGCCAGCTCGTGGAGATCTCGTCGCCGCCGACGCCGCTGGCGCGCATCACGTGGAGCGAGCGGTGCTATCTGGTGCCGGCGGCCGAAGGGCGCGTGCTCGCAGGTGCGACGATGGAGGAGGCCGGCTTCGACGAGAGGCCCACGGTGGCCGGCGTGCGCGACCTGCTGGAGGCGGCGAGCGATCTCGTGCCGATCCTGTGGCAGCAGACCTTCGGCGGCACGCGGGTCGGGCTCCGGCCCGCCACGCCGGACGAGATGCCGATCATCGGCCGGTCGTCCCGCATACCGGACGTGATTCTCGCCACGGGCCATTTTCGCAACGGCGTGCTGCTGGCGCCGCTCACGGCGCGGCTGGTCGCGGACCTTGCCCTCGACGGGCGCGAAGACCCGCTGCTGGCGGCCGCCTCGCCTGCGCGGTTCGGCAACTACTAGCCGGGAGTTGTGAGCCATGTCCATTCTGTCTCCCGAGGAAGTGGATCGTCAGCTGAAGCACCTGAACGGGTGGACCCTCGAAGGACGCGCGATCCGCAAGCAGTACACCTTCGCCGACTTTCCTGCGGCAGTGGGGTTCGTCACCAGGCTCGTGCCCGAGGCCGAGGCCGCCGATCACCATCCCGACATCACGATCAACTACCGCCGCGTCACGCTGCTCTACAGCACGCACAGCGAGGGCGGGTTGACGCAGAAGGACTTCGACGGCGCCGCCATGGCCGATCGAAATGCGTCTCGATCTTAAGAAGCACTACAGCTCGCGCGAGGTGGCCGCGATCACCGGGCTGAGCGCCCGCCAGCTGCAGTGGTGGGATGCGCGAAAGCTGCTGAAGCCGTCGGTGTCGCCCCACCGGACCGCCGCCGGCGGCTACACCGAGCGCCGCTACTCGCCGATCGACCTGTTCGAGCTCGCCGTGCTGGCCGATCTCAGGCGCGCGCGGCTTCTCGGTCGCCAAGATTCGGAAGCTGCTCGACACGCTGCGCCGCCGCTTCGGGATCCGGCTCTTCGACGCGATTGGCGGCGGAGGCTCGATCACGCTGCTGACCGACGGGCGGGAGATCTACGGCCGCTCCGAGTCGGACAGTTCTTCAACCTGCTGCGATCGCCGACCCAGCCGCTGCTCGTCGTGGGCAATGAGGCGGCGCTGACGGAGCTAAATTGCGCATGCGCTCGCGCCGCCGGAAGCGGAGCACGCGCCGGCGCGATTGAACACGGGCGCGCCGGGCGCGAAGCCAGGCCGATTTGTACCCCGGCCCGTGGTCCGTGAGCACGCGCCGCGATGGAGATACACTCTCCGGCGTGTCTGAGCCCGGGGACTCGCGGGCGAGGCAGTCTTGAGAATGAGGCGCCACCTCCTGGTTCATCGACAGCCGGGCTTCGTGGGCTTGCGCGGGGATCTCTCCCAGGCGCTTCGGCAGATGCGCCGCGCGCCGGCCTTCGCCGCCATCGTCGCGGGCACTATCGCGCTCGGCGTCGGCGCCAGCCTCGCCATCTTCATGCTGGTCGACCGCGTCGTCGTGCAGCCGTTGGACGTGCCGGACGCCTCGCGCCTCGTGGTCCTGCAAAAGTCGACACAGACCAAGAC
Organism: Vicinamibacterales bacterium; assembly: GCA_963738315.1. Lineage (GTDB taxonomy): Bacteria > Acidobacteriota > Vicinamibacteria > Vicinamibacterales > JAMQPK01 > JAMQPK01. Next base: position 414,358 of record CAVTVT010000002.1, read on the forward strand.
GACCTGGGATTTACACATGGAGCACCGATATCTGGTCGAGCCGGGGTATCACGATATGTCGTCCGCGTCGACGGTCACCCTGGCGGCGTCGGCCGCGAGCGATCCGCTCCTGGTCGATCTGGGCGGCGGCACCCCGCAGCCGCGGTCGGTCCTGTTCATCACGGCGGGCTATCTGGAGGTGCTCGGAGTGGCACCTGCGTTCGGCAGAGCGTTCCTGCGTCACGAGGATCAGGAAGGGGCGCCGATGACGGCACTCCTGAGCCACCACCTGTGGCAGACCCACTTCCGCGGTGACCGGACCATCCTGGGACGGGTGATCCGGGTGAACGGGTTGCTCGCGCAGGTCGTCGGTATCGCCCCTCGGACAGTTCCCCGGGACGACGCTGGGTGCGCGCCCGCCGGACCTGCTGCTGCCGCTCTCCGCGCGCGCGCAACTCACACCCGAGATCGTCAACTTTCCGGGTGTGCGCATTATCGGGCGGCTGGCGCCAGGCGCGACCATGCGCGCAAGCCAGCGCAGAGATCGCGGCCATTGCGGAGAGGGATTGGCCGCGCCGAAGGGCCGACGGATCCGCCGCGCGCGCGCGCACGCCCCATCCTCGATGCCTTCGTATCGCCCGACGTACAGGCCGACCTGCGACAGTTCCTCACGCTTCTGACCGCGGCGGTCGGCTTGACCCTGGCCGTTGGGTGCACGAACCTCACGATCCTTCTGCTGGCGCGCGTCGAGACCCGCCGGGGGGAGTTAGCGCTGCGCTCGGCGCTCGGCGCGACCCGCGGCCGATTGGCCAGACAGCTGGCGGTGGAGACCGCCGTGCTGGCGTGCGCGGGTGGCGTCGGCGCGCTCTTCGTCGCGCGGTCGATCGTGCACGGCTTGTCCGCGTTCGCCTTGCCCGGGGGTGTCGCGCTCTCGACGCTCGGCGATGCCCCCGCCGGACGCTCGCTGGTCGTGGCGGCGGGGCTGACGGTCATCGTCGCGTGCGCGATCAGCCTGGTCCCGATGTTCCGCGCCACGCGGCCGGGCCTCGAGCGGGACCTCCGTCAGTGGCGGCACGGCGCCGCACGCGGCATGACCCATGTCCTCGTCGGCCTGCAGATCGTTCTTTGCGTCGTGCTCGTCTTCGGCGCGGGGCTGTTCGTCCGCAGTGTGTCGGCCATGCTGTCGGCGGACGTGGGATTTGACCCGCGCGGCCTGGTCTCGGCCTCCATCGCCATGCCGTTTCACCACGGCTGAAACAGCGGGGACCGCTCATCGACGTGCTCGTCGCGCGCCTCCGCGAGCGGCCAGGGGTTGCCGCCATCGCGGTCGGTCCCATGCCGCTGGCGCAGGGCAGCAACATGTCGACGGCCTTGATCCGGATCGATGGCGTGTCCGTGGAGATAGCGACACCGCTCGAGGTCGCCTTCCCGGGGCCCGGCTACTTCACCACGCTTGGCCAGCGGATTATTGCCGGCCGCGACTTCACCGACGGCGACGCGGCACGGGCGGACGACGTGGCCATCGTGAACGAGTCGGCCGCCCGGGCGCTCTGGGGCGCGGACAACCCGCTGGGGCGGCAGATCCAGTACGACCAGTTCCTCGCGAGGACCCGCGTCACGGTGATCGGCGTCGTGCGCGATGCCATGGTCAAGGGGATCGGCGACCGCCGTCCCGTCCTGTACGTGCTCCGATCGTCGCGGCCAGGCGCGTCGATTTGGACCTCAAGCCATGGCGGGCGCCGACGCGCTGTTCCTGACCGCCCGTACGCGAGGCGATGCGGCCGTGTTGGCTGGAGCCGCTGTATCGCACGGCCGCGGATCTCGGGCTGCCAGTGAGGAGCGTGACGTCGATCGAGACGGTCGTCGACGAACTGGTGGGGCCGCAGCGACTGGGCCGGGCGCTCTTGAGCGGGCTGGGCATGGTGGCACTCGTGGTCACGCTCGTCGGCGTCTATGGAGCGGTGTCGGGTGCGGTCACGCGGCGCTCGCGAGAGGCAGGCGTCCGGATGGTACTCGGCGCGTCGCGGGCGGACGTCACGGCATCCATGATGAAGCCGATGCTCACGGTGGTGACGCTGGGGCTCATGCTCGGAGCCGTGGCCGCGTGGGGAGGCGGCCGATTCGTGGACCGATTCCTGTACGGGGTCCGCGCATCGGATCCCGGCACCCTCGCGCTGGTCCTGCTGCTGCTGGGCACAACCGCCGTCGCCGCCGCTGCCGTTCCCGCTCTGCGGATATTTCACATCCACCCCGCGGACGCGCTGCGCGTCGACCACTGAGGCTTCGGGGCTGTAGCGACTGCGGGTCTAAGAGGCGTGCCTCCGCTCCTGTGAGGCGTCGCAAATATGCGCCGAGCGCGAACGCGCGAGGTGGCAGGTCGCGGACGAGGCCCCGCCGCGTTGTGGCACTGAGCAGGCAGGCGTAACAAGTGTGCGCCGAGCGCGAAGCGCGAGGTGGCAGGTCGCGGACGAGGCCCCGGCGTGTTGTGGCACTAAGCAGGCAGGCGTAACAGGTGTGCGCCGAGCGCGAACGCGCGAAGGTGCCACGTCGCGGACGAGGCCCCGCCGTGTTGTGGCACTAAGCAGGCAGTCGTCGCAAATATGCGCCGAGCGCGAAGCGCGAGGTGGCAGGTCGCGGGGGTGGGGCCCCGCGACGACTAAGTAATGGGAAACACCCGATCGAGATCGTCGGCCGGCCTGGGAATCACATGGACGCCGACGAGCTCTCCGACCCGCCGGGCCGCGGCGGCGCCGGCATCAGTGGCCGCCTTGACCGAGGCCACATCGCCGCGGACGATCGCCGTGACGAGCCCCGCATCCACCTTCTGCCAGCCGACGAACACCACATTCGCCGCCTTCACCATGGCGTCGGTGGCTTCGACCATTCCCACGAATCCGCGCGTTTCAACGAGGCCGAGCGCCTCGCCGATCTCGGGCTTCGGGGCGGCGGGCGGCTTGCGGGTGTCGGCGCTCATCGGCGCCTATCTTACTGCAGCCGCGGCCCGGCGCTCAGAACAACCCCACGAAGTTCGTCGCGGCGATCGCGTGGCCGGGAAAGATCGGACCTGGGTCGATCACGCCGAGATGGCGCACCACGACCTCACCGAACACGTCCCGGAAGTCGGTGGTCACCGCGAGATCGCGTCCGTCGTAGCGCTGTTCCGAGCGGAGCCCGGGCCACCGGCCGTACACCTTGCCCCCTTTGACCGATCCGCCGACCACGAGCATCGCATTGCCGTGGCCGTGGTCGGTCCCGCGGTTGCCGTTCTCGGCGACCGCCCGGCCGAACTCCGACATGCTCAGGATAACGACATCGCTCATACGATCGCCGAGATCGGCCACCAGGGCCGAGATGGCCCGACCGAAGTCGTCCAGTCTGGTCGCGAGCTGTCCCACGGATGCGCCCTGGTTGACGTGATTGTCCCACCCGCCGACTTCGGCGAATGCGACCTCCAGCCCGACGTCCGACTTGATGAGCTGCCCGATCTGCATCAATGCCTGCCCGAACGGAGAGCGCGGGTATTCAGCGCCGTGCTCCGGCTGATATTGCTCTGGCGCCACCGACCGGAGAGTCTTGATGGCGTCGAACGCCTCCCGTCCGGTGCCTCCGAGCACGGCATCGGCCGCCTCGGCGTACTGCGCTTCGAATGACGAGCTCATGATGCTGTCGCCGCGGACGGCGAACTGCCCGATCTGCGACATGGCCAGCGCCGGAGCACGCCCCTGGAGGGAGCGCGGCATCTGCGGCGTGAGCGCCACGGCGCGGAAGCTCGAGTGCTCCTGTTCGCGCTTGGCCTGCAGATACCGGTTCAGCCAGCCGTCGGTGGTCCCCTTGCGGCCCGGTGTCGCGGTTTCCATGTAGTCCTGCGCGTCGAAGTGCGATCGCGTGCTGTCGGGCGATCCGCACGCGTGCACGATCGCGAGCTCGCGCCGCGCGTAAAGCTGCTGCAGGCCGGCGAGGCGCGGATGGAACGCGAAGAAGCCGTCGAGATCGATGCCCGCCATGTCGCCCGAGCCCGGGCGCGGAATCGCGATGGACGGGCGGGCGGCGTAGTAGTCGCGCTCGCCGTAGGGGACGACCATGTTGAGGCCGTCCACTGCGCCGCGCTGGAAGATCGCGACCAGCACCTTGCGGCGCGTGCTCGTGGCGGCCTGCACCGTCCTGGCTAGGAACGATGGCGCAAACCCGAGGCTCACCAGGGCGAGGCCGCCGTTCCGGATGAAGACGCGTCTGGAGATCATCGCAGGCCTACTTTCGCTGGAATTCAGGCGCTCCGAGCGCGAGCGCGGCGAGCTGCGCGGGATCCGTGGCTCGCGAGAGCGTCGAGGCCGTCGCCTCCGACACGGTGCCCTGCAGTATCGTCGCCATCAGATCGTCGCGCGTGGCGGCCAGATCGTCGCCGCGGAGCCGGACGCGCACCCCCGGGAGCCGGTTGTTGACGAGCTCGACGGCGAAGTTCATCCGGTTCACCAGACCGCCCGTGTTCACCCAGGTCTCGGCCGTGTCGCCGTAGCCCGTGGGAGGCTGCGCCATGTAGAGCGGCATGCCGAGCTGCTGGAGCGCCCGCCCGATTCCGGGCGCCGTCCTCATCTCGGCGCCGGACGCCCTCAGCGCGCTCACGACGAACTCGAACGGGTTCTTCACCTTGGCCCGGTAGGCCTCGGGGCTGAAGAACTCCGGCGAGGTGACGATCGTCCGCACCACTTCGCGGATGTCGCCGTCGGTTTCGCTGAAGCGCTTCGAGGCGCGCTCGACCAAAGAAGCGGGCGGAGTGTCGCCGACCAGGCGGCGGGCGAGCTTCGTCGAGATGAACCGCGCGGTCGACGGGTGGCGCGCCAGGATGTCGAGCACCTGCTCGCCGTCCTTCTCGCCGCCTCCCGCCTTGATCGTGTGGCCGAGCACGTGCTTCTCGCCCGGATCGTGCATGCGCGCATCGAAGCGGAAGTCACCGCCGAGCCTGGGCTGCGCGATCGTCCATCCCGTGAAGGCGCGCGCCACTTCCACGACGTCCTTCTGCGTGTAACCGCCGTCCACGCCGAGGGTGTGCAGCTCCATCAGCTCGCGGCCGTAGTTCTCGTTGAGCCCGGTGGGACGGTTCCGCTGCTGCCGCGCCATCATGTCCGCCTGGTCGGGACGCCGGGGGCCGAACAGCCGGGCGCGGTTCCGCTGCCGGAAGTCCTGCCTCGGATCGGCGTGGAGCCCGCTGGGATCGGTGCTCATCCAGTTGTCGAGGTAGAAGAGCATCGCCGGGCTGTGTGCCGTCGCGCCGAGGAGATCGCGGAACCTGCCGAGCACGTGCGGCCGGATGACGTCGCGCTCGTACTCGGTGAGCATGATCCGCTCGGGACCCTTGCCCGCGAACACGTTGAAGTGGTTGAACCAGAAATCGGTGAGGAGCTCCTGCAGCTGCCGCTCGCTGTAGACGGCCCGCAGGATCTTCTGCTCGTTGAGCTCGATCACCACCTGCCGCTGGCCCATCATCGCCTGCGTCGGACGCCGCCTGGCGTCGGGTGTGTCAGGCGGCTGGCCGGCGCCTGCACCGGCGGCATTCGGCCCGGCCTGGGCGGTCCGGGCTCGCTGCTGCTGCCGCCGCTCCATCTGCGCGGGCACGAAGTAATCGCGGGCGATCTCGGCGCTGCTCATCCGCAGCGTCTCGAGCGGCGCCAGCCGCTCCTCGAGCGCGGAGTCGTCGATCGATTCCGGATGAAGCTGCTGCTCGATGTACTGCATCAGGCCGACCCGCCGGACGTTCTCGACATCGCCGGGACGAGGGCCGAAGCCGAGGCGATCGAGCACGTGCGCGATGGCCTTGTCGTCGCTGGGGATGCCTGCCGCGCTCACCCCGTGACGGGCGAAAGTCGAGGCGAAGCTGGCTGCTGCGGTGACTGCAACGACTGCGGCGAGCCGGTGGAGCCGGCACGGTCGAGCTGACATGGGCGACCTCTCTTGAAGCTTAGACCGCGCGGACGCGCCGGAGTTACACGCCAGGGGGCCGTCCGCTAGTGCGCGAGGTCCAGGGTGAGCGTTTGCCCTTCGGCCAGCGTGAACGTCCTGGCATCTCCACGCAGCTGCTCGAGCAGGGCCGGGTCGAACTGAGTGCCGTTCTCGAGCGAGTCCACGACCGCCGCAAGATAGCGGCCCGGCGGCAGCCCCTTCGCGCTGAACACGCCATCCTGGTTCGGCCGGGCGGTCGCGATATACCGGGATTGTGCGCTCCACAACCGTGGATCGTCCCCGAAGATGACGACCACGTAGTCCTTGAGGACTTCGCCTCGGCTGTCGTGAACTGCACCCGAGATCGTCGAAACGCGGTCGCCGAGGGTGATGACCAGGGCGCCGGAACCGCGAGGCGAGCGGAAATCGAACGGCGCATCGGTGATGTCCTGGCCGTCGAGTGTGACCGACTTCAGCGTCCATCCCGCCGGAATATTCGTCACGCGGACGTACCGCGGCCCCGCGAGCCCCCTCAGCTCGAACGAGCCATCGTCGGACACCCGGCCGTTGGCGAAGGCGCCGCCCAGGCCGGGAAGTGTCGCACCGGAGGCAGGCGGCGCACTGACGAGCATGGAGCGGAGCGTGACGCCCGCGGTGCTCTGCCCCTGCAGCACCACCGTTCCGGACACGGAGGCGCCCGGTGTCGTGACGACGGTCAGTCCGGAGATGTCGGCGCCGGCCACGCTCAAGGGAAGCGACGCGAATTCCGGCTGGGCCGTGGCGCCATTCTGGCCCCCGCGCGGGCGCTGCTGTACGTCCAGCGAGTAGTCGCCGGGCGGGACGCTGGTGAGGGCGAAGCTCCCGTCGCCGCGCACCTGGCTGGCGCCGCCCATGTTGAACAGCCCGGCGCCTCCCGCAGCGGGCCGCAGCATGATCACGGCGCCGGTGAGCGGCTGCCCCTTGGAGTCGATCACGGTGCCAGAAATCCGCGCCAGCCTCGCCGGCGACAGCTGCAGATAGATCGAGCTGACCTCCTGCGCGAGGCCGACGGTGACCGCCTGCGCCTGTCCGGCGTCGGTCGTTCCTGGATAGAAGGTGGGCGGGTAGCCTGACGGATCCGCGGCTTCAGTTCCGCCGCCGAGCGTACCCGCGGCGCGCACCGACGCGCGGATGACGTAGTCGCCCGGCATGAGGCCGAAGATCCGGTATTGCCCGATGTCGTCGGTCGTGGCCGGGCGGGCCGCCATCGCCAGCTGGCGCTGCCCGTTGATGAACTGATAGCGCATCGCCTCGACGGTGGCGTCGGCGATGGGCTCGCCGAACTCGTCCGTGATGCGTCCGGTGATGACGCTGCCGCGCGGCAGGCTGAAATCGATCTTGTCGAGCGCTTGTCCGTCGGCCAGGTCCAGCGGCTTGCCGCGCTCGAACGGCCGCGCCTGGCCGAACTCCAGCGTCACGAACCCCGCCTTGGTGATCATGAGGCGGTACTGGCCGGCAGGCAGCTCGGCGAGCTCGTAGCGGCCGTCGTTGTCTGTCGTGGCCACCCGGTTCAGGCGGATCTGACTGGAGGCCAGTCTGACCTGGGCCCGTCGCACCGGCGTGCCGCGGTCGGCCGCCACGACGCGCCCGGAGATGCGGGCGGTGCCTTTGGGTGCCTGCTGATCGTCGCGAACGGGTGCTCCCAGGCGGCCGCCACGTCCGCCGGGCGGCGGGAACTGGGACGGATTGAAGACGCCCCCGCGCCCGCCCCGCTGCGCCCATGCCTCGCCCGCTCCCGGCACGAGCACGATCGCCAGGACTGCGGCGGCGGCATGGATGGATGCTTTCATCGACAGCTATATACGACCAGGTGATTCTACGAGTTTGCCGGGGCGTTTCGATTACAATTCCACAGTTCCCGACAACTCATGGACGGCCCCCGCTCCGGTGCGGCCGTTCGCAGCGAGGTCTGTGATGAAGAGCTCTGTGACGACAAAGTGCGCGGTGATCGTGTGTCTGATGTTCTCGGCCGGTCTGGTCGCCCAGCGGCGCGGCGGCACGCCGCGGCCGGCCGGTCCGCATCCGTCCGGGCTGCCCTCCAAGGCGCCGGAGCAGGGATGGGTCGGCGAGGGGTGGTATCCGCACGAGGGCGGGCTGCTCAAGATGAAAGTGCAGATCCGGTTCGGCGTCGAAATGCAGGCCGGCGTGACGGCCGCGAACTGGAAGCAGATGCCCGCCGGATGGGTGTTCGGCCGCGTGTCGGCCGTCGCCAATGATTCGGATGCCAACGTGTACGTGCTCCACAGGAACACCACGATCGATCCGCTCGTCGTGTTCGACGCCAACGGCAACTACCTGCGTTCGTGGGGCAAGGGCGTGATTGGCGATCCGCACGGAGTCCGGGTCGACCGTGCGAACAACGTCTGGGTGGTCGATCGCGCCGGACAGATTCTCAAGTACACGCGCGACGGCAAGCTGCTGATGACGATCGGCATCAAGGGGGAGCGCGGCACCGACGACAAGCACTTCAACCTGCCGACCGACGTCGCCTGGGATTCGCACGACAACACCTACATCTCCGACGGCTACGGCAACAGCCGCGTGGTGAAGTTCGACAAGGACGGCAAGTACGTCAAGGACTGGGGCACCCCCGGCAGCGGCCCCGGACAGTTCTCGACGGTGCACTCCATCCAGTTCGATTCGAAGGATCGCGCCTATGTGAGCGATCGCGAGAACAACCGCATCCAGATCTTCGACACCGACGGCAAGCTCATCAAGATCTGGAACCATCTCGGCTCGACGCAGGGCATCTGGATCTCACCGACCGACGAGATGTACATCCTGACGCACCGCAACAACGTCGAGAACATCACCGCCGACACGCTCGCCGGGCGCCTGATGAAGATCGATCTCGAGTCGGGAAAGGTGCTGGCTTCGATGGAGTCGCCCGGCCACGAGCTGAACGGGTCGCCGAACGGCGACATCTTCGTCGCGAGCCTCACGGGCAACGTCCTGCGGTGGATGCCGCACCCCGAGTTCACGCGCTCGCACTGAGCCGCTGTCAGTCGGGCAGTATCAGATCCAGCGAGAGTGTCTGTCCGTCGGTCAGGCGAAACGGCCTGGCCGACGGCCTGACGGCCTGCTGGAACGCGGGGTCCCACTCGCGTCCCTGCTCGAGCGACCGCACGGCGATCGCCAGGTACTCGCCGGGGGGCGGGCCCACAATCTCGAAGCGTCCGTTCTGATCGGGACGGACGGTGCGGGTGAAGCGCGCCGAGGTCGCCCCCTGGGGCAGCGACGCCGGATAGATCACCACGACCGCGTGCCGCGCGACCGCGCCGCGCGCGTCCTTTACCGTGCCTGTGAGGTTGGCCAGTCTGTCGGTCAGCGTCACCTGCACGCCGTTCACGTCCATGCCAGGCGTGAGCTCCAGCGGAACGTCGGTGAGGTCCGCGCCGTTCAGCATGACGGATCGCAGGCTCCAGCCGGGCGCCGACGCGCGGAACAGCACACGGCCCGCGGCGCCGCTAATCCGGAAGCGGCCATTCGCATCGACGACGCCGTTGTCGCCTCCGCTGGAAGAAGTGAATCGAGTCAAGGGATCTACGGCGCTCAGCGATACTCGCAAGGGCATCGACGTCCGCGGCCGCGGCGCCGCGCCGTCGAACACCACGCGGCCCGTGAGAACCGTCCCCCGGGCGGTCACGATCTCGATTCCAGAGAGGTCCTGGCCGTCGATGGTGACAGGTATCGACGCAAACTCCTCGTCAGCCGACGGTGCAGAGCTGCGCATCCACCCGTCCGGTCCTCCAACCCGCGCCGAGAGGGTGTACTCGCCGGGCGGGACTCTGGCGATTGTGAACGAGCCCTCACCGCCAGTGATGGGTCCACCAAAGTTCATCGTTGAGTTGTAAGTGCTCGCGCTGAGCACGACGAACGCAGAGGGGGGCGTCTGCCCCTGCGAGCTCCGGACCACGCCGGATATCTGCGCGAGGCGCCCCATCAGCACCGGGAAGGACGCCGTCGCCTGCTCGTTCAACTGTACGGTGATGGGTTGAGCCTCACCGAGGTTCCGCGTTCCCGGAAAATACGTCGTAATGTAGGTCTGGATGGAGTCGATAGCTGGATCGCCAGCGGTTGCGCTCCCGGGGCTCGCTCCATTCGCGCGCATCGAGAGCAGGGTCGGAATCAACGACGCACCGCCCGCCCCTAATCGGCCCGGCGTTGCGCTGACCACATAGGAGCCGGGCATGAGGCCGTACGCGCGGAACTGGCCGAGATCGTCGGTGACAACGAATCCGCCGACCCGCACCAGGTGACGCTCGCCGTCCGGCTGGTATGCGTAACGCTGAACGTTCACCTGCACCCCGGGCAGCGGGTCACCGGTCTCCTCGGTGATGCGGCCGGTGATCACCCCGCCACGCGGGAGCGCGAAATCGACGTGCTCGGCCTGTTCTCCAGCCGCCAGCTCGAGCGGCTGGCCAGCTTCGAAGGGCTGCGTCTGGCCGAACGACAGGGCCACGTAGCCCGTGCGCGAGGCGGTGATGTTGTACCGGCCGGCCGGAAGCTGCCGGAACTCGAAGTGCCCGTCCGGATCGGTATAGGCGAGCTGCGTCCTCGGGCTCTGGCCGGCGCTGACCGAGAGCTGGACCCGCGCCCGCCGCAGCGGATTGCCCGACTCGGTCGAGATGACGCGACCGCGAATCGATCCTGTGCCCGCCGGGCCCGGAGCCTGCGCAGACACTGTCACTGCGGCCGACAGCGCGAACGCCAGCAGACGAACCACTGCAGAGCGGGACATGGTCTACTCCACGTAAGGGAGATCGATGGTCACCGTGTCGCCATCGTTGGCCTTGAAGTACCGCGCGTGCGGCTTCACCTTCGCCTGGAACTCGGGGTCCCACTCGAACCATTGGTCGAACGGCATCGTCGCGACGCCCACGTACTCGCCGGGAGGCAGGCGCCCGAACTGATAGCGTCCGGTCTGATCCGCAGTCGTGGTGTACATCATCCGCTGCGGGACAGCCCCGTCGGGCTGATTCACCGGAAACAGCGCCACCTTGTAGGTCTTCACCAGGTCGCCTGCCGCGTTTCTCGCGTATCCGGTGACCCGGGCTGGCCGATCCGTCGCGATGAGCGTGAGCCCGGTGAGCTCCTTCACGCCATCGACGTCGGTGGGGATGTCGATGATCTCGGTGCCGTTCAGCATGACGGACCGGAGCTGCCACGGAGGCGGCAGCGGCATCCTGAACAGCACCTTGCCCGTGGCGCCCGGAACCGTGAAGCGGCCGTCCGGGCCCAGCACTCCGGAACTGCTCCCGGCTTGCGCCGGTGTGTTGGAGAGCTCGGCGGAGACTGCAAAAATCCGGATTCCACCCGTCGGCGGCGGCGACGGCCCGCGGAACTGGACGAGGCCGCTCACGGGCGTGCCGGATGTCGTGGTGATGACGAGGTTCGTCTGGTCGCTGTCGGTGACGATCAAATGAACCGCGGCGTTCTCTCCTTCGCCTGACGTGTTCATTCTGGGCCGCACGTTCGCGACGTACGCACCCGGCGCGATGCCAGAGAGCGCGAACTCTCCATCGCTGCCGGCCTGTGCCCGCTTGAACGATCCCGGCCCCAGACCTTCCTCGGAGACCAGCTCGATCGTGTATCCGGCCGCGGGCCGGCCCTGCGACGTCCTGACGACCCCGGCAAGCCGCGCCAGCCGCACCGGTATCAGCGCAAACGAGGCCGACACCTCCTGACCTGTGTCGACGGTAACCGGCTGTGCGTCGGCAGGATTCATCGTCCCGGGGAAATAGGTGGTGCCGAGGCCGTCTGCGTCGCGGCCGCTCGACTGCGCGTTGACCGAGACGACAATGCCCTGCTGTCCCACGGTCATCATCTGCGGGCCGCTCTCGAAGCTTCCCGCGACGACATACGATCCCGGCGCCAGCCCCCAGACGCGGAACTCGCCGAGATCGTTGGTGGAGTAGGAAAACAGGCCGCCTGCGGGCTGGAGCTGCCGGCGTCCCCCGGAAACATACTGCGCGCGCAGCGCCTGCACGCTCAGTCCGGCGAGCGGCTCGCCGAGCTCGTCCGTGATGCGCCCGGTCACGACGCCGCCGCGCGGCAGCGCGAAGTCGATCCTGTCGGCTGCTTCGCCCTGGCCGAGATCGAGCGGCCCGCTCGTGCCTCCGGAGATCTGCCCGCGGCCGCGCGTGACGTAGCCGTCCTTCGACGCAGTGATTTGATATCGCTGCGGCGGCAGTGCCGTGAACGCATAGCGGCCGTCGCCGTCGGTGGTCGTCGCGCGATTCACACGGGGCTCAGGCTGACCGCCAGCGTTGTTCAACGACACGACCGCCCCGCGAAGCGGCCGGCCGGTCTCGGCGGCCGTCACGCGGCCGCTGATGACGGCTGTCGATGGCGATTCTGCCTGCGCCTGCGATCCGGATGGAGGTTGGGGACCGGCGCGCCGTGACGTCGCGCCCGGCAGACTCTGAGCACCCACTACGGTGCCCGAGAGGAGGGCACAGCAGACGAGCAGAATGGCAGACCTCATGATTGGCGAGCGTCCGCGTGCCGTTTGATGTCCAAGGGCATATTGTCGGACGCCCCTTGCGGGCTTGCAACCCCAATTCATGCGGCACTCGCCGATTGCCGCCAAGGCAATCAGCGGATTCTGACCCTGCTCTGCTCCCGCATGAACTGCTGCACGTAATAGGGGCCGCCGGTCCCGCGCCCGGTCGACCCGCTGGCCTTCCAGCCGCCGAACGGATTGACGCCCGGCCAGGCGCCCGTCGTCGCGCCGGCGCGGCGGTTGGCGTAGGTCACGCCCGCCTGGATTCTCTCGAAGAACGTGCGAAGCTCGTCCTCCTGTTCCGAGTAGATCCCGGCGGTGAGCCCGTACTCCGTGCGATTGGCGAGATCGATGGCCTGATCGAGCGTGAGCACCTCGGCCAAGAGCGTGATCGGCACGAACAGCTCCTCCGCAAAGAGCGGATGGTCCGGAGGGAGGCCGTCGATGATGGTGGGTTCCACGAAGTAGCCGCGATCGAGCGGCGGCGTCGTGATGCGGTGGCCGCCGATCAGGATCCGGCCGCCGTCGCGTCGCGCCCGATCGACGGCGGAGAGGTAGGTGTCCAGGGCGCCCTGGTTGATCACAGGGCCGAGCCAGACGTCGCGCTGGAGCGGGTTTCCGATCGCGATGCGCCTGGTCTTTTCGACGAGCTGCTGCACGAAGCGCTCGCGCACCTCGCGCTGGATGTAGACGCGCGAGCAGGCGGAGCACTTCTGCCCCTGGGCACCGAAGGCGGAACGCCAGACGCCGTCGCTGGCCTTGTCGAGATCGGCAGAGGCCGCCACGATCGCAGGGTTCTTGCCCCCCATCTCGACAATCAGCGGGCGCGGCACCTTGCGCGCCGCGTTGTCCCGGATCAGCTTCAGCCCCACCTGCTTGGACCCGGTGAAGACGATGCCGTCGATGCCTCGTTGTCGATGAGCTCCTGGCCGGCGGTCGACCCGGGTCCGGTCACGAAGTTGAAGACGCCGGGCGGCAGCCCTGCTTCGGCGGTCATGTCGTACAGCCTGGCGCCGATGAGCGGCGTCGCGCTCGCCGGCTTGAACACGACCGTGTTGCCGGTGGCCAGCGCGCCGCCCGCCGGTCCGGCGGCCAGCGCCATCGGAAAGTTGAACGGGGAGATCACCGCCCATACGCCATACGGCCGCATCACGCTCAGGTTCTCTTCTCCGGGTCCGAGCGCGCCCATCACCTCCACGAACCCGTCGTGTTTCTCCATCTGATCGCAGTAATAGGCGATCAGATCGGCGGCCTCTTCGACATCGCCGACGCACTCGAGCCGGTTCTTGCCGGTTTCATATCCCATCAATGCGGAGAGCTCCCACCGATGTTCGCGGATGGAGTCGGCAATCTTGCGGACGAGCGCCACGCGCTCGCTCCAGTGGCGAGCCGACCACGCCGGATATGCGGCGCGCGCCGCGGCGATCGCCGCGCGCGCGTGCTCGCGCGTGCCCTCCTGGAACGTCCCGATGAGCGTCGTGGTGTCGATGGGACTGGTGTCGGCGAACTGGCGTTCGGCGCGCACCGCGCGTCCCTCGATGTACATCGGGTGCTCGCGGCCGAAGGCGCGCGGCGCCGTCAGCGATGGCGCTGATCGAGGGCGCGATGCAGCTCCTCGAGCTGCTCGCTGCCGAGCGTGGAGTAGGTGATCTTCATGGCCATGAGCACGAGGGTAGCGTACCCAGGGTTGCGAGGTTCAAGGTGAACCCGAACCTTGAACCCCGAACCTTGACCCTTCGTGCTGCTGCGTCAGTTCGAGGAGGAGGGGTCCGGACGCTGATAGACGATCTTCCCGTCGAATACGGTGACGGTGACGGCGGTCTCCTTCAGCGACTCGGCCGGGTGTTCGAAGATGTCGTTGGACAGGATCACGATGTCGGCAAGCATGCCTGCGGCGAGGCGCCCCTTGCGCTGCTCGTCGAACGAGGCATAGGCAGCCTCGCCTGTGTAGGCATCGATGACCGGCCTGATCTGGGCCTCGCCGGCCTCGCCGCCGATTGCGTCCTCGATCACGTCGCGCGGATCGAACGACGCCGCGGGCCAGTTGCTCGCGAACAGCAGGCGCACTCCGGCGGCGCCGAGGGTCGTCCAGAGCGGCGTTGGCGATGCGGGAGCATCCGAATCGAAGGGCCCCGCGATCACCGGCAGCCGGGACAGCCGCTCGAGATCCTCCGCCGCAATGGCCTGCACGTCGTGAAGCCGGTATCGCCGTTCATGAGCCGGCGCCCGATCGGCGGCCGAGATGCGCTCGAACGCGTCCAGCGCGCCGCGGACGTCGAGCTCGCGCGCGGCGTGCACGGTCACGTTCCAGCCGTGGCCGTCGAGGAGCCCCACCGTGCGCTGGAGCTCGTCCGGCTCGCACGGGCAGATCACTTCCACGCCCCCGAGCTTCAGCGTCGGGTCGTCGGGATACTCCGCGCGGAGCGTGTCGATCTGCGCCAGCCGCGCCTCGTCCAGGGCGGGCGGCACGGCCATCAGGCCGTAGACGCGCAGCGAGAGGTCGCCCTGCTCTCGAATCTCCTTCAGCAGGTTGATTTCCTCATCGTCGTAACTGACCGTTTGAACGCTGGTTACGCCCAGGCGGTGCGCCTCGTCGATGGCGGCGCGCAGGGCCAGGAGCTTGTCGGCGTGCGACGGCTCAGGCAGCGCGTGCGTCATAACCTCGATGGCCGATGGCTTTGAGGACCCCGGTCGGCTCGCCCGTGCGGCGATCGCGGACCACCCCGTTGGAGACGGGCCCGCGCGTCCGCTGGTCGAGGCCGGCCCTCTTCAGCGCTTCGGAATTCACCCAACCCGTCTTCCCGTCGTCGCTCGTCAGCAGCACCGGCCGATCCGGGACTGCGCTGTCGAGGAAGCTGCGCGGCGCGCCGCCCGGAGAGGAGAACACGGCGGGATCGCCGTTGCGTCCGAGGACCCAGGAGCGCGCGGGCATTTCCTCCGCGTACTGCACGACGAGGGCGCCGATCTCGGCCATGGTTTCGGCCGGGGCGAGATCGACGCGATCGAGCGTGAGTGCGCCGGCGGTGAGCTGCACGCGGGCGTCGTTGAGACCGGGAAGGACGGTGGCGCCGTGCGCGTCGAGCACGACGGTCTGCGGCCGGCGGAGCCGCTTGACCTCGCGATTGCTGCCGACGCGGAGGATCTGGTTGCCGCGCACCGCCACGGCTTCCTGCATCGCGGCGCCTCCGCCGGGATACACCTTGCCGTTGACGATGATGAGATCGATGGGGCCGTTGGCGTCGTCACGCTGGGCACCGACGATCAGCCCGGCGATGAAGGTCGCCGCGACGATCACGATGACCAGAATGGTCGCAAGCCGCGACGCCATTCGGAGGATTCTAGCATGGTAGCATCTAGCCCGTTCCAATCAGAGAGGAGGCAGAAATGACCGCGCAAACCGCTTCGAACGTGCTGGTGAGCACCGACTGGGTGGCCCAGCATCTGACGGATCCCGGCGTCCGGATCGCCGAGGTGGACGTCGACACGACCGCCTACGAGCAGGGGCACGTCCCGGGCGCCGTGGGCTGGAACTGGACGACACAGTTGTGCGATACGGTCGTGCGCGACATCGCCCCCAAGGAGAAGATCGAGCAGCTGCTCGGCGATTCGGGCATCGGCAACGACACGATCGTCGTGCTGTACGGCGATAACAACAACTGGTTCGCCGCCTGGGCGTTCTGGCAGCTCAAGGTCTACGGACACGGCGACGTGCGCATCATGGACGGCGGCCGCAAGAAGTGGCTGGCCGAAGGGCGCGAGTTGAGCACCGAGGCGCCGAAGGCCCAGAAGAAGGCCTACACGGCCAAGGCGCCGGACAACTCGCTGCGCGCCTTCCTGCCCGAGGTGCTGGACGCCATGAAGGAGAAGAAGGCCGCGCTCGTCGATGTGCGCAGCCCTGCCGAGTTCACCGGCGAGATCCTGGCGCCTCCGGGCCTGCCGGAGACGGCGCAGCGCGGCGGCCACATCCCCGGCGCGAAGAACGTGCCCTGGGCCAAAGCCGCCAACGACGACGGGACGTTCAAGAGCGCGGACGAGCTGAAGCAGATTTACGGCGGCGTGGGCGTCAACGGCGACAAGCCCGTCATCGCGTACTGCCGGATTGGCGAGCGCTCCAGCCACACCTGGTTCGTGCTGAAGTACCTGCTCGGCTACAACAACGTCAAGAACTACGACGGCTCGTGGACGGAGTGGGGCAACCTCGTCGGCGCGCCGGTGGAGAAGCCGTGAACGCTGAAGAGTACACGGAGCGGGTGGAAGAGATCGACGGCTGGAAGGTGCGGTTCGTCACCTATCGCCTCGGCGACCGCTATTACTGCTCGATCGAGAACGCGAATCCGGGCGCCCGCTTCGCGCGCAGCGAGGGCGCCACACGCGAGCAGGCCGAGCAGTCGGCGCGGGAGAAGGCGCGGAGGTATCTCTCCCAGACGCGGCGGTTCTCGATCACCTGACGATTCCGCGCGAGGCGCGTTCGTCAGCCGCCGCTATCGCGGCGCGAGGTCGAGGAACGCCGTCAATGCCTGCCGGCGTTCGGACTCCGGCACGAGCGGAAAGGTGCCGAGCACGTGCCGGAACTCATCCGCGTCGAGCTGGTAGGCCGCTGCCGCGAGCGCCTGCGCCCGGGAAGCGTGATCCGCCGCCGGCCCGGGGCGCCCCGCCCCGGCAGACTGAAGCCTCGCCGACATCTCCGCCAGGCCGAGAAACAGCGCAGAACCGGGCTGGAGTGTCGGCGTCCGAAGCTCCTCCACGAGCGTCGAGCCGAGGTGCGTCGTCATGACCGCCCGCACAAGATAGTTCGCCACGTATGAGTTCAGCAGCGCGCAGAGTACGCGCTGCTCGCCCGGCGTCAGGCGCGATTTGAGCACGAAGAGCGAGTGCGTCGTGACGACGCCCCGCGGCAGGATGGCGGCAATCAGCGACGTCCGGTTGGTGGCGCTGGCCACGTCGCGGTATCCAAGGCGTTCCCGTCGAAATCCGCCGGCGCTTCCCATGAGGCGGATCGCATCACGCTCCAGGATCCTCCACTCCGGCCGCGACGTGTGCGCCACGAATGGCTCGATGTGTTTGCCCTCGAGCACCGGCAGGCCGGATCCAGTACGGCGGAAGTAGCGGCGATCCTCGGTGGCGTTCAGCTCGCGTCCGAACCGGACGTTCCATCCATCGGCGTCCCCGAGGCGCGGAAACCGGTGGGCGATGCCTTCCACGATTCGCGCGTCGATGGGCTCCCGAAGGTCCGGAATGACGGCCCGGTCGCCGCCCGTTCGGAAGATGAACGCCGGCGTCATCACGATGGGATAGGCGAATCCCGTTGTCGGCGGGTCCCCGAGGGTATCCAGCAGGGCCGGGTCCTGCACGCCGAAGCGGCATCGGACGGCTTTCGTCGCGGCGCCGGCCGTCGCCGTGCACAACAGGAAGCGCACGCTGCGATGGATCGGGAAGACCGCGCGCCGATTGTCGAAGCCCACCAGCGACTCCAGCCCGTGGCGTTCGATCAGCGCACGCCTCAACGCCGAGGACGTGTCGTCGGTGGCCAAGCCGGAGGGGAGCACGAGTCCCAGCCGTCCGCCCTGCTTCAGGAGTGTCAACGCCCGCTCGGTGAACAGCTGATACCGGTTCAGGTGGCCGGCGCCCTGGAGCCGGTAGATGCCCGATTCGCGGACGAACCGCGTCATCCGGCGGTTGCGGTCCCGCGCGCGCTGACGCGAATCGCCGCTGTCGGCCCGGAGCATGTCCCAGGGAGGGTTGCCGATGACGGCGTCGAATCCCGGGTTGGCGAGCGGCGCACCCTCGTCGTCGAAATAGAGCTCTGGAAACTCCAGCATCCAGTGAAAGAACCTGTGCGCGTCGGCGACGCCTCGCGCCGTGACGAGGAGAGAGGAGGCGAGCCCTGACGGGAGTGACGCGTGCCGTCCTTCGATTTCGTCGCGGAGCGCGTCGAAGAGGGCGCCGTTTGGAGCCGCCGCCGAGTCCGGCCACATCCAGCAGGCACACCAGAGATCGGCGATCGACTTCCACCGGTCGTGCGAGCCCAGCCGTTCCAGCCGCCGCTCTTTTTCTTTCACCGTCTCGAGCTCGTCGTCGGCTGCCTCAGCCATCCATTGCCGCTCCCGGACGAGCCGGGCGAGCGACGGTTCGAGATCCGCTTCGCTGAAGAGCCCCGGAGCAGGGCGGCGTGGCGTCCCGCGCCGGCCCCGCCCCGGCGCCTGCCGGGCGCAGTCGATGGGCGAGGCGCCGATCAGGCTGTCGCCGACTGCCAGACGATGATCGAGAAAGGTGAGCGGCTTGTCGGCCGACAGGGTTGCGAGCCAGAGCGAGAGGCGCGCGAGCTGGACCGCGGTTGGATTGGCATCGACGCCGTAGAGGCACCGCTGCGCGATCTGCCTGCGGAACTCACGCCGCGCGTGCTCATCGATTTCGTCCGCCTGGAACGGTTCCTTCCCGAATCAGCGCCTGTTCGTACGATGCGGCCAGGTAGCGGCAGGCCGAGACGAGAAACGCCCCGCTGCCCATTGCCGGGTCGAGGATCCGCAGCGCGAGGATCTCCGACGCGGCCGCCGAGGCGGTGAGCGGGTGCAGCGTCCGGCGCACCAGATAGTCGGTGATCGGCTGCGGCGTGTAGAAGGATCCCGTGGCCTTGCGCTGGTCGCCGCCGCGCCGCAGCTCTATCGTCGGCCGCGGCGCCGGTGAGTCCACGGCCACCGGCGCGTAGTCCAGCAGGGTTTCGTAGACGGCGCCGAGCTGCTCGACTCCGAGATCGCGGTAATCGATGCGAACGCGCCCGGAGCGCCGATCCGCGGCTCCGCTGGAGAGGGCGACCAGGGCGTCGCGCGCGATGTCGTCCTGGATCCGGCACGAGTCCGACAGCGGCGCGCGGCGCGGCGAGAACAGCCGCCCGTTGAAGGCAGACACGGTCAGTGTGCCCGCGTGGCACCCGTCGTGCGCGAGCCGCGCGATGGCCTGGAGGCTTTCCCAGATTCCGCGCGGATCGCTCGAGCCTTCGGCCTGCTCTCTCAGCGATTCGATCGTGTAGCGCTCCCGGTACAGCGGGTGCCAGATCGGTACGAGGGCGCGCGATTCGGCGAACAGGAGAAAGAGGATCCGATGGACGAGCGTGAGCGACTCGTCGAAGCCGCGCGCCAGCATCGCATCGTCCAGTGGTGCGCGGCCGCGGCCGGCGGCCAGCAGGCCGCCGAGCAGATGTCCCACCGCCTGGATCACCCCGTGGCGCAGCGCGCGGCTCACGCTGAGGCCGTGCTGCGCCGAGGCGTGGATGGCCCGCGAGATGAGCTGCGCGTCGGGGACTCCCCGGAATGCATCCGCGCGGAGGAGCGACCAGAAGAGCGCAAACACGCGGGGGTCGTCCACCGTGCGGGCCAGATCGAATTGAAGATGCGCGCGCGAGTAGGTCCGGACCGCATCAATCAGCCTGAGCTGATGACCGTTGGTGCAGAGGCACCACCTGGTGCCCTCCTGCACGGCGACTCTCACGGCGCCGCGCCAGAGGGCATCGAGGTCGTCGGTCCAGAGGCCGGCAAGCAGGGCGACGTCCTCCCCGATTGCCGGCTGGTGCGGAGCGTCGAAGCCGAGCAGCGCGGCCAGCGGGACGGCCGCGCGGTCGCGTATGGCGCGCGCCGTCGAAGAGGGGCCGAGCCACCGCCCGTCCGACGCCCACCAGTCGCGAAGCTTGCGGTGCGCTTCGGCGCGGGTGTCCTCGCCCAGCTCGCCGCGGAAGCTGCTGGCGATCAGATGATCGGCGAAGTGCCCCGAGATGAGCGTGCCGCTAACGCCGGAGCGCATGAACGAGCAGGACGACTTGCATCGCGCCGGCCAGCGGCCGGTGCTCGGCCGCGTTCTCGAGCGCGGCGAGCCGCTCGTCGATGCCGGCCGTGATGGCTGCCTCCGCATGACGGCTGGCATCGAGCTCGCGGATGGCGCGCCGATCGAAGAGCCCGGGCTGGACCAGCACCGGCGCGGAGCCTAGAAGGCGGTGAATCTGCTGCTCGCGATCGTGCGCCCGCCGCAGGCGCCGGAGGTGGACCGGCAGAAGGGCTTCGAGTCTCTCGGCGAGGTGTGCACGCGCCGCGGAAACGGCCGTGGCCTTGAGAACGGTCCCCAGACGGCGCGTATCGATGGTCGAGGAACGCAGCGCGAACCGGACCGGCACCAGTTGACGTTCGAGGAGCCGGCCGGTGGCGTCGGCGATCGACGCGCGGACGAAGAAGATGGCACACGGTCCGCCCAGCCTCCGCGCTCTCGCGCCGTGCACGCGGGTCGCCGAGATTCTGTCGGCCGAAGCGAGCGGCGCCCGGCCTCGAAGCGATCGCAGATTCTCGAGGCGCTGCACCTCGAGGGCGGCATCAGCGCTCAGGTCGAGCTTCAGCATGCCCGAGCACCTCCATCGCGATGTCGGCCTCTGTGCGAATTGCCTGTACGCGCCGCAGCAACCGGGCCAGCACGCGCTCTTCCGCCGTGCCGCCCGCCAGAAGGTTGAAGGCGTGCACCGTCCGGCTCTGCCCCAGGCGATCCACGCGGCCGATGCGCTGCTCCAGACGGACGGGGTTCCAGGGCAGTTCGAGGTTGACGACCAGTCGGCAGTTTCGCTGCAGGTTCAGGCCCTCCGATCCGGCGTCGGTCGCCAGCAGCAGATCGGCCCTGCCGTTGTCGAAGGCGTCGACGGCCGCCCGCCGCTCCTGACCCGCCATGGCCCCGTGCAGGTGGACGGCCGTCGGACGGCCGAGCGCGCTCGCGAGCAGGGCGAGCGTATCGCGGTACTCCGTGAAGACGATCGCCGCCTCGCCAGTGCGGCGGAGAAGCCTGCGGAGCGCAGAGAGCTTGCTTTCAGCCTGGGCGGCCGCAGCGCGGGCGGCGTCCACCAGCGTGCAGAGGACGCCGCGCTCGCCCTCCGGGTCATCGAACGCCGGCGGAGCGCCGGCCAGCACCGCTTCGGGATCGTCGGTTTCCGGATCGAAGGGCAGCGGCGCCTGCGCCCGAGCCTGGACGGCGCTGCCGACGACCGCGAGCCTTCGCTCGAGCGACACAACCGCCGCGGCAGCGCTCGAGAAAGCGCGCTTGCAGAGCACGGCGGCGACGAGCGCCAGGCGTGGATCGCCACGCGCCCCTGCGGCGGAATACACCCTGCGTGCGTACTCCGCGAGAAGGGAGTGCACACGACATTCTGCTGCGTTCAGCCGGACCGGAAGCAGGTGGACATGCCGCCGCCCGCTCAGCCTGACGTCGATGCGGGTGCGACGGAAGAGCGCAATCTCATCGCCGTCCCCGACCTCGCCGATGCCGCACAGGGCCCGGAACGCCGCTTCGTCGCCGTTGTGCGGCGTTGCCGTGAGCAGGACGACGTGCCGGGACTGGCGCGCCAGCGCGTTCACGGCGGCCGCCCGCTGGGAGCCGGGGGCGACCTGATGCGCTTCGTCCACCACGAGCAGATCCCAGACGAGCGACGAGAGTGAGCGGATCACTTCAGGCTGCTTCACGAAGTCGATCGATGCCACGATGGCTGGCAAGGTGGACCAGGGATTGATGTGGGCGGGGACCTCGGCGGCCAGATCCTGAAGCACCGCGGCGTCGACGCCGGAGGCGGCGATGCCGAACCGGCGCCGGAGCTCCTCGAGCCACTGTTCGCGCAGGCCGGCGGGGGTCAGAACGAGCGCGCGCTCGCACCAGCCGCGGCGGCGCAGCTCGTCGAGGATCAGTCCTGCCTGAATCGTCTTGCCGAGGCCGACTTCATCGGCCACCAGCACGCGCGAGGCGAGGCCGCGCGCGATCGCGAGCGCCGGCTCCAGTTGAAACGGAAGCAGCGAGATGTCGGCAGTCGCGGCCCCGTGCAGCTGGTCGAGC
Source organism: Vicinamibacterales bacterium (assembly GCA_963738315.1). Taxonomy (GTDB): domain Bacteria; phylum Acidobacteriota; class Vicinamibacteria; order Vicinamibacterales; family JAMQPK01; genus JAMQPK01. The sequence continues at coordinate 436,664 of CAVTVT010000002.1, forward strand.
GTCCGGCATTCGCCGGCATGATGCTGCAGGAGCCGGCCCCAGCGCCTGCGGGAGACCAGCGTGATGCGGGATTGCAGTTCCTGACGGACCGGCCGGTCGAACGGATGCAGGATTCTGCACACGCCTGCGGGCGCCGAGGGCTCGGCTGCGGCCAGGCGGAGCAGCGTGCAGTCGCGAAACTCCACGGCTTCTTCGACAATCCAACGGAAGCCGCGGACCCGCACGAGATCGCCGGCGGCGTACGGCTGACCGGGCACGCGTGCTTCGGGGCAAGCGCCGTGCCGTTCTCAGCTCCCCAGGATGGCGATGGTGGCGCCCAGGTGCGCGTCGGGCGCGTCGAAGAACTCGACCACGAGCGGATGATGCTCCAGCGCCCGCTGCACGAGCCCGCGCTGCACGCCCGTGCCGCGGCCGTGGATCAGGCGCACCCTGCGCAGCCCCGCGGCGTGCGCCGCCTGCACGTACTCGTCGACGACCGACGTGACGTCGGAGGGCGCGAAGGTGTGGAGATCGAGGCTGTCTTCGATCGGGATCTGCACTCGCGGGAGCGTCAGGCGTGCCCGGCGGCAGCGGGTTCCGGCTGTGTGTACCGCACGGTCACCTCGGTCTTGATGCCGCCCCGCACCGAGAAATCGCCCACGACCGTCATCCGGCGGGGAGCGCACGCCTCGACCAGATCGTCCAGGATCTGGTTGGTGACGTTCTCGTAGAAGATCCCTCTGTTCCGGAATTCGATCAGGTAGTACTTGAGGGCCTTGAGCTCCAGGCACCGCAGGCCGGGCACGTAGGTGATGCGGATCTCGCCGAAATCGGGCAGTCCGGTCTTCGGGCAAACCGAAGTGAACTCAGGACATCGGATGGCAATCTCGTAATCGCGCCCCGGCTGGGGGTTGGGGAACGTCTCGAGGGTCGAGCTTGACATGCTGAAAAATTCTAGCACTATGGAGTGAAACGTCCGGATTCGTGGGCTTCCAGCAATTGACACTGCCGGGAGCGCGCTGTAGGATACGGCGTTTTTTCGATTCGTGAATGCCGGCGCGCGCACAGGCATTCACGGCCTACCACGCGCGCTCGAAATCAGGGGGAACACCGATGGCGGACGCCCGCAGGATGGGCAAGTCGGAACTCTTCTCACACTTCGCGGAGCGCTTCGAGGTGAAGCGGACCCAGGCCCGCGAGTTCTTCGATGAGCTGACCACGCTTGCCGAGAAGGAGCTGAAGCGATCGGGTGAGTTCGTGCTGCCCGGCATGGTCAAGCTCGTGAAGCAGCACCGCAAGGCCAGGATGGGGCGGAACCCGGCCACCGGCGAGGCAATCAAGATCCCGGCGAAGACCGTCGTGAAGGCCCGGATTGCCAAGCAGTTGAAAGACGCCGTCCTGCCGCGCAAGTAGCGGCCGGTTGCCCCTGGTATGCGGCACGGGACGGCGCGCGCCGTACCGCGTGCCGGAGGCGCAGGCGCGGCGCGCTCCCGCTGCGGCCCGTTTGTCTCCGGGCCGGGCGGCGGGGCGCCGCGGCGCCTCAGGCGGCCGCGCACCGCGCCGCCAGCAGTCGGCTGTAGATGGTTGCCGGCACCAACCGCACCACCTTCGATTCCACGTCGCTCATCGTGCAGCCGTCCAGAATGACGCGATCCGCGGGGCCGAGCAGCACTTCGGAGCTGTAGCGGGTCCCGCCGCTCGCCGTCGTGCTCTGCCAGTACAGCACCAGGTACTGGCGTCCCTCGATTTCGAGCTCGTCGATCCTCACGGGTGTGTCCGAGTGCATTCTCCTCCTCCTCGCGCGCCTGGCCTCTAGCCCGCCGCGGCTGCCACCGCGCCGACTGTCGCCGGAAAGCGCATGGTGAACGTCGTGCCCTTGCCGACCTCGCTGGCCACGCTGATCGTGCCTCCCAGCTGCTCGACAATCCTCTTGGTGATCGCCAGTCCGAGCCCGAGGCCGCGCTTCTTCGTCGTGACGAAGTCGTCGAAGATGGCGCCGAGGCGCTCATGCGGAATGCCCGACCCGGTGTCGGCGACCGAGACCTCGACGGCGTCCTGGTCGGCGCACCGTGGCGATCGTCACGCGGCCGCCGGCCTCGGTGGCCTGAATCGCGTTGGTGATCAGATTGCGATAGACGCGGCCGAGCGCGAAGACGTCGCCCTCGATGATCGACGGGCTCCGACGAGAGGCGCGCTTCGAGCGCCACGCCCGACTCGTCCGCGTAGCCGCGCATCGATTCGACGATATCGGCCACCGAGCGGTTCACGTCGAGCGGGAAGCGCTCCACCGGCGCCGGCCGCGCGACGTTGCGCAGGTCGTCCAGCACGCGCTTGAGCGTCTCGATCTCGCGATCGATCGTGCGGGTGAACGTCTGGCGGTATTCCGGGTCGTCGAAGACGCGCACGATCAGCTTGCAGCTGTTGCCGATGTTCTGGATGGGGTGCGAGAGGTCGTGCACGAGGCCGGCCGCCATGCGGCCGAACATCGCCTGGCGTTCCTTCTTCCGGACATCCTCGGTGAGCTCGACGAGCTTGTCGGCCATGCTGTTGAAGGCGTCGCCGAGCTGCTTGAACTCGTCGTTGGACTCGATCGTGACCCGTTCATCGAGGCGCCCCTCGCCGACGGCGGCCGTGCCGCGCATGAGCGCGAAGATCGGCTTGACGAACGCACGCCCCCAGACGTAGCCCACCGCTACGGTGAACAGGAGCGCGAGGCCGACGACCAGGACGAGCTGGCGCTGGAGCTGGTCGGCCACCTGGAAGGCCTCGCTGCGCGGCTGCTCGACGATCACCGTCCAGCCGAGGCGCCGCGAGCGGGGCGGCGACGCCGAGCGTCGGGGCGCCGTTCTCCATGAACTCCAGCCACACCGGCTCCCGGTCGCCGTGGCTGTGGATGAGCTGCACCAGCGGGTGATCCTTCAGATTGTCGCCGCGTGCGACGCGCGGCTTCTCGTTGGGATTGCCGTGGGCGATCAGCTGGTCTTCGGCCGCGACGACGAGCGCGAAGCCCTGCTGGCCGATCCGGATGCGATCGACCATGTGCCACATCTCTTCGAGGTTCAACTGGCCGACGAGCCAGCCGGCCGCGGCGCCCACATGGACGAGCCGGATGCCCACGACGCTGGTCGGCAGCAGGTCATCGTCGACGGCGATCGGCGACATCACGATGTCGCCGTCGAACCGGGTGCCGTTCTGGGGCACCTGGAGCCTGGAAGCGCCGACGCGGCTCGAGGCGACCTGGGCGCCGGTGGCGTCGTAGAGCGTGATCTCGCGGAACTCGGGGAACTGCAGGACGTAGTTCTTCAGGATCCGGTCCTGCTGCCAGCGCTGGAGGTCGGTGTCCTCGAGATCGCTGGCGAGCGTCTGGAGGATCTTGACGTTGGTGTCGATGTAGAGCCGGATCTCCTGCGCGGCGCGGTTGGCGACGTTGATGTTGCCGCTGATGACCGAGGTCTGGGTGCCTTCGCGCAGCGAGTAGATCGACATCGCGCCGTAGCCCAGCAGCGGAAGGATCGCCGCCGAGGCGAGCAGCAGCACGATGCGCGAGGTGATGTGCCTCAATTGCTCGCTCGCGACACCGGGTTGTCGGCCAGCCGCCAGTCGGCAATCGTGCGGAACACGTCGCCGCCGGGCGGGGTGACGGGCTCGAAGCGGCGGCTCACGGCGCGGGTCGTCTCACCGAAGGCCAGAAACACCCCCGGCGGGTCGTCGAGCAGCGCCGCCTGGAGATCGTGAAATGCCACCCGTGTCGTGTCGTCGTTCGCCGCGTATCGCAGGCGATCCAGAGCGTCGATCAACGCGCGCGTCACGATATCCCCAGGGATTCTGCTTACTGGTGGAGTACCAGAAGAAGTAGGGACGGCTTGCTGCGTTCCCGACAACAAGATCGATCAGTACCGCGTCGAAATCACCGGGCGGCAATCCGCTGATTGAATTCCGTCGAGTGCTAAGTGTTTCGAGCTCCATATCGACGCCGACTTGCGACAAGTTGCGCTGGACCAGCAGCGCCATGCGCTCCCAGAGCAGATTGGACGGAAAGATACACGTGAAGCGGAACCGTGGCGGCGGGCCGATCTGGCTCCGCGCAGGCTCTGCCGCAATGTCCATCCAGCCGCCTCCAGAACTGCGACGGCCCTTGCCAGGGTCGTAAGAGTATGTTGGGAGATCATTGTCATAAGCCCAGTGTTGAGGCCAAATTGGTGCGAAGGCAGCGATGCCGTGATTCTTGAAGGCTTGATCGATGATGGCGGGGCGGTCGATCGCGTAGTTAAGAGCCACGGCGCACACGTTGATCTCGAAATGGCGTCTCGAGAGGAGTTAAATATCATTCCGTGCACGTAGTTCCGCAGGAATGAGAAATCGTCGAACTGCGGTTTCTCCCGCATGAAATCGACGGCATCAGGTGCGACCTCATACAGAAGGTCCACCTCGCCCCGCATCATTGCTGCCCATGCGGTTCGAGCCGTTGGGTAGGACTTCCACGTAATGTGCTGAATACTTGGCTTTCCCCCGTAATAGTTCGAAAACGCGGACATGACGATTTCGTCTGCGGAAGTTGAGGTGACGAGGTACGGGCCAGTCCCAACCACCTGGCCAGTCGCGTTCACTTTTGTAATAGAAGTGGTCAGATCATCTAGAAGAAATGCGGTCTTGCTCGCAAGCCTGACCACCAACTCGTCGCGACGCGGAGTGTCGATACCAACGATATCCAATAGTCCAGGTGAAAAATCGCGCGTTGGACTCAACAGGGTCTTCGACAGAGAAGCTTTGACCGCTGCAGAGTCAACCGGTGAGCCGTCATGGAACAAGGCATTGTTGCGCAGCCGTATCGTCCATGAAAGACCGTCAGCCGATCTTGTCCAGTCTCGAGCCAGCCAAGGCTGAGCGCGACCATCACGCCCGACCATGGCGAGTCCCTCAAAGCTAATCAGGCGTGTGGCTTGCTGGATTCCGTTGAATGAATCACGCGCGGAGAGAAAAGGCCAGCCGATCGTGAGCGTAACAGGCCCCAGGTCAGACCGAGGAGCGGGGCTATGGTGGGCGCACGCTGAAAGGGCCAGTGCCAGCGAAGTGAGGGCAAGGCGAGCAAACATCTGAGAAATGGACGACCTCAGTAGGCAAGTGGCGGCGAGAGGACCCACTCCCACCGCCACCTAGCATACTCTGGCTCGTCGAGATGTTTTTCGGCCTAAACGCCGGGAGGGGTCTACTTCTGCGGTGCCGGATCCTCCGAGTCGACCACCCAAGGGCAGAAGTTCTGCGGCTTGGCCGTCTCCTTCCCCGACTTGATCACCTTGATCTTCGCCATCGTCCGTCTCCTAAGAAACGCTGGCCGCTTGATGCGCCAGCGAGACAAGTGCCGATTCGAACGCCGGCTTGTGACATGTCGGCATGTTCATGTCGCCAAGCTCCGTGTGCGAGGCGACCGAGCAGCCGCCGGCGCACACCGGAATAAAGGCGCAGTCACCACAGTTGTGCCAGGCGGCCAGGCGCTCGAACCGCTCGGCGGCTGACAGCCGCCAGCTCTCCTTGCGGTCGTCGATGTGCCCGGTCGACAGCGTCGGCTCGCCGGTGAACCCCGGGCACGCATACAACGACCCGTTCGGGCCGATCGTGTAGGCGTGCTTCTTGTGGATCTCACAGGGGCCCATGTGCACGCCGTCGACAGTGGGGAAGCCGCGCTTCTTGGTCTCTTCACGCAGATGCGACATCTGCTCGTCCACGAACGAACAGGTGTCGCAGATGCTCGATCCGCCGGAGCCCGCCGCCGTCATGCACGTCCCGTTGAGCGGCTTGTCGCTCACGACGGTGAGCGGAATGATGTTCTTGGGCGTCTGCCGCTCGCGGACGATCGGCTTGAAGGCCACCTTCACGAGCTTGTCCGCGAAGTCCTGTTCCTTCAGGAAGTCGAGGAGCGCCGGATAGCTGTCGACCGACGACGCGTCGAAATTGCCGCCCACCGCGATCCGCACCTTGCCGGCGACCTTCCGCACGTTCGCGATGATGCGGTCGAAGGTGCCCTGCCCGCCGCGAAGCGGACGCAGCTGGTTGTGCGTGTCGCGGTCGCCGTCGAGCGTGATCTTCACGTAGCCGAGGCCGTACGGCAGCAGGCGATCGACGATCTCCTCGCTCAGCAGCAGCCCGTTGGTGATGATCCCGAGCGCCAGCGTCGTCCCGTGCTCGCGGCAGAACCGCTGCGCCCGCTCGGCGAGGTCGTACATCACCGGAATATTCAGCAGCGGCTCGCCCCCGAAGAACGTGATCGTCAGCCGTTTCGGATGCAGCTGGGCCACCCGCGCCTCGATCCACTCGGCCACCTGCGCGCAGGTCTCGAGCGACATCTTGTCGGCGTGCTTGTTGTAGTCGCCGTGATCGCCCTGGAAGCAGTAGTCGCACGCGAAGTTGCACTGCAGGGTCGTCAGCACCGTCACGCGAAGCTGCTCGGTGTCCTCGCGGTAGTCCGCGAAGAACTTGTTCCAGCGCCCGATCGTCGGCCTCCCGCCCCGGCACGATGAAGCCGTGCTCGGTGAGCGCCACCAGCGCCTCTCGCTCGTCGCGGCCGAGGCGCTCCGGCATGAGCGTCTCGGGATCGACCGACAGCCGGTCGAGCAGCCCCGCCACGTCGGCAGAGACGACGAGTTGGGCGTCGGTGAGCGTGTTCATCAGGAACACGTCGCCGCTCCCCGGCAGGTCCACGCGAACGTTGAACTTGGAAGGTTGCATGCGGCGCTGGCTCGGAATCGTCAAATAGGCGCCGGTCATGGAGCGGCAGACCAGCAACTGCGCGGCTGAACAGCAACGGCTGTTCCACGCGAATCACGTTCGACGCCGGATGCGCAACCTATTCAAGAATATGGAGTTTCAACCGATAGCCGGCGAGCGGGGAGAGGCGGCTCGATCGCATTGCGGCCAACTCGTTGGCCGCCCGCATCGAGGCCAGGCTCAAAGCGAAACGGACGCGGAGGGATTCGCGATGAAAAGTCCGGTTTCCAACCGGAGGGACAGCGGGCTGGCCTTGGCGGCCAATGGATTGGCCTGTCCTAGACGCCGCGGAGCTTCCGGGCGAGCTCCCGGATGTCGAGGCGATCCATCTTGAACTTGAGGGTGCTCAGCGGGATACCGAGATAACGCGCGGTGGCGGTGACGTTCCAGCCCGACTTCTCCAGCGCGCGCAGGATGAAGTTGCGCTCGAACGTGTTGGTGGCCTCCTGGAAGAGGCTCTCGCTGTGGGCGGGGACGCGGTCGAGCTGCGCGAAATGGAATTCGAAGGGCAGGTCCTCGTCCGTGATCCACTCCTTGTCGGTGACGGCGACGAGGCGCTCGATCAGGTTCTCCAGCTCCCGGATGTTGCCGGGCCACCAGTGGCTCGCCAGCAGCTTGAGCGTCGATTCGGAGATCCCCTCGATGTTCTTGCGGAACCGCCCTTTGTACCTGGCGAGGAAGAATCGCGCGAGCTCCGGCAGGTCCTCCATGCGCTCCCGCAGCGGCGGCAGCTTGATCGGGATGACATTGATCCGGTAATACAGGTCCTCGCGGAAGCGCCCCTCCTTGACCGCCTTGTCGAGGTCCACGTTGGTGGCCGCGATCAGCCGGAAGTCGGTCTTGATCGGCTTGGCGCCCCCCACGCGCTCGATTTCTCCCTCCTGGATCGCCCGCAGCAGCTTGGCCTGCAGCTCGAGCGGCAGATCGCCGATCTCGTCCAGGAACAGCGTGCCGCCCGAGGCCAGCTCGAACTTGCCGAGCTGCTGCTTGAGCGCGCCGGTGAAGGAGCCGCGCTCGTGTCCGAACAGCGTGCTCTCGACGAGCTCGCGCGGAATCGCCGCGAGGTTCACCGCGATGAACGGTCCTTCGGGATTGCTGCTCTCCCGGTGGATCAGCCGTGCGAGGAGCTCCTTGCCGGTGCCGCTCTCGCCGAGAATGAGCACCGTCGCCGACAGCCGGGCCACCTTCTGCACCAGATCGAGAATGTCGCGGGTGGTCTTGCTCGGTCCGACGACGAACTCGCGGTCGCCCTGGTCGGCGACCTGCGCGCTCAGCGTCATCACCTGGCGGTTCAGATCCTGCCGCTCGCTGGCGTTGTGCACCAGCGATCGCAGCGTCTCGTAGTCGAACTCCTTCGTCGTGTAGTGGTAGGCCCCGTGCTTCATCGCCTTCACGGCCGTCTCGATCTCGGTGATGGCCGAGATCATGATCACCTCGACGAGGCTGTAGTTCTCCTTCACGATGCGGAGCACGTCGAAGCCGTCGATGCCCGGCAGGCGCACGTCGAGCAGCATGAGATCGACGTCTTCGCGGTTGAGGATGGCGAGCGCCGCCTCGCCGCTGGCGGCCCGGAGCACGCGATAGTCGCGCCGCAGAATCGCGTTCAGCGTGTCTCGCATGCCCTCATCGTCGTCGACGATGAGGATGGTCTTCGGCTTGTAATGGGTCACGCGGGCGAGGCTATTATAGCGTCGGAGATTCAATGTCGCGTGAATTCGACGTGGTCGTGATCGGAGCGGGCACCGGGGGGTACGTCGCGGCAATCCGGGCGGCGCAGCTGGGGTTGAAGGTCGCCGTCGTGGAGCGCCAGACGTCGCTCGGCGGCACCTGTCTCATCTGGGGATGCATTCCGACGAAAGCGCTGCTGGAGCATGCCCATGCGCTCGAGGTGGCGCGCCATCTGGGCGACTGGGGCGTCACGGGCGCCGGCCCGGCGGCAGGGGCCGCCGAAGCGATCGCGATCGACATGGCCCGCGTGCAGGCACGCAAGGACAAGGTGGTCGGCGGCCTCACGAAAGGCGTCGAGTTCCTGTTCAAGAAGAACAAGATCGAGTGGATCAGGGGCACCGCACGCATCGCGGGGCGCGGCCGGGTCGAGGTCTTCGAAGGCGACGCGCAGACGCTCACGGCCTCGCGCGAGATCGTCGTCGCCACCGGCTCCGCGCCGCGCAGCGTTCCCGGCGTGGCGATCGATCGCAAGCGCATCATCACGAGCGACGAAGCCATCGGGCTGCGTGACGTGCCCAGGTCGCTCGTGATTCTCGGCAGCGGCGCCGTCGGCGTGGAGTTCGCGTCAATCTTCCGCCGCTTCGGCAGCGACGTGCAGCTGATCGAGCTGCTCCCGCGAATCGTTCCGCTCGAAGACGAGGCGGTCTCCGCGGAGCTCCTCAAGGCGTTCAGGAAGCAGGGCATCGGTGTGCACACCGAGACCAAGGTGACGCGAGCGGAGTCGACGGCGGATGGAGTGACCGTCGAGGCGAGCTCGGCCGACGGCCAGACCCGGCGGTGGAGCGCCGACTATCTCCTGGTGGCGACGGGCCGGGGCCCGGTGACCGATGGCCTCGGCATCGACGGGCAGGGCTTCAGCCTGGAACGCGGCTACATCCAGGTCGACGCGCTCTTCCGTACGGGGGTTCCGGGGTTCTCCGCCATCGGCGACGTGATCACATTCGGCTCGGGCGGGCCCGCGCATCCGCAGCTGGCGCATGTGTCATCGGCGGAGGGCGTTCGCACCGCCGACCGGATCGCCGGCCGGCCGGTGAAGCCCATCAACTACGATCACGTGCCCTCGTGCACGTACTGCAGCCCTGAAATCGGAAGCGTGGGGCTCACCGAGCGCGAAGCGCAGGAGCGCGGATACGACGTGCGCGTGGGGACGTTCCCCTTCGGCGTGCTGGGCCGCGCCAAGATCGCCGGCGAGACCCAGGGCTTCGTGAAGATCGTCGCGGACAAGCGATACGATGAGGTGCTGGGCGTGCACATGATCGGCCCGCGATCGACCGAGCTCGTGGCCGAAGCGACGCTTGCCCTCAGGACCGAGTGCACGGTGGAGGAGCTGATTCGATACCATTCATGCCCATCCCACCTTCGCCGAGGCCATCGGCGAAGCGGCGCACGCGGTGCACGGGGCGGCGATACACGTGTGACAGGAGCCCGATGCCAACTCAAGTGATCATGCCCCAGATGGGCGAGTCGGTTGCCGAAGGCACGATCGTCCGCTGGATCAAGAAGGTCGGTGATGCCGTCGAGCGCGACGAGCCGCTCTTCGAGATTTCGACCGACAAGGTGGACGCCGAGATTCCCTCGCCCGCTGCCGGTGTGTTGAGCGAGATCCGGGTCAAGGAAGGCGAGACGGTGCCGGTCAACAGCATCGTGGCGCTCATCGGCGAGACCGCGGCGGCGCGCACGGCGCCCGGCGCCGGAACATCGCCGCCCCCGTCCGCGCCGCCTGCCGCAGCCAGCCAGCAGGCGCCCGCACCGGCGGCGACGCCTGCTGTCACACCGCCGCCGCCCGCGCCCCAGCCGGCTGCAGCAAGCGCGCCCGAGCCCGCGAAGCCGCTGGAACCTCCTCCGGTTCAGCCGCCGATCACCGCTGCCCGCACGCCGGGCCCGCAGACCGCCCCGTCGGTTGCTCCGGCTCCGCACGCGGCGCCCACCCGTCCCTGGTCTGCCGCTGAGGCGCGCGAGCTGCGGCTGTCGCCGGTCGTGAGGAAGATCGCCCGCGAGCACCAGGTCGACGTCCGGAACATCGCCGGCAGCGGTGCCGGCGGACGCGTGACGAAGGGGGACATCCTCGCCTATCTCGACGCCGGGAGCCCCGTGTCGGCCGCGCCTGCGCCGGCAGGGGCCGCTGAGCCCGCCCGTGTGCCGGCGCCGCAGGCCGCAACGGCGGCGGGCGGCGATCGCGTTGCCATGACCGTGATGCGCCGCCGCATTGCCGAGCACATGGTGATGAGCAAGCGCACGTCCGCGCACGTGCACTCGGTGTTCGAGGTGGACTTCACGAAGGTTGATCAGATCCGCCGCGCGAAGAAGGCCGAGTACGAGCAGGCGGGCAGCAAGATCACCTACATGTCGTTCATCGCCAAGGCGGCGGCCGACGCCCTGAAGGCGGTGCCCATCGTGAACGCGTCGGTGGACGGCAGCGACATCATCTATAAGAAGGACATCAATATCGGAGTGGCGGTCGCGCTCGACTGGGGCCTCATCGTTCCGGTGGTCCGGAACGCGGATCAGAAGAGCCTGCTGGATCTCAGCAGAGCGATCGTCGACCTCGCCGGCCGCGCCCGCGACAAGAAGCTGTCGCCAGACGACGTGCAGGGCGGGACGTTCACCATCACCAACCCCGGCGTCTTCGGTGCGCTGTTCGGCATGCCGATCATCAACCAGCCGCAGTTGGCGATTCTGGGCGTGGGGGCCGTCGAAAAGCGGCCGGTGGTCATTGACGACGGGATTGCGATCCGGGTGAGGGCGTACCTGACGCTCGGGTACGATCACCGGATCATCGACGGCGCCGTGGCCGACGAGTTCATGTCGCACCTGAAGAAGACGATCGAGACCTTCGACGCCGCGCAGGCGTGATGGATGCCGGTGTGCGCCCGCTCGAAGTGCGGCGGCTCGGACGGGTTTCCTACGGCGAGGCCCTCGAGCTGCAGCGCGAGCTCGTCGAAGCGCGCCGCGCCGGTCTGATCCCGGACGTCCTTCTGCTGCTCGAGCACCCCCACGTCATCACGCTGGGCGTGAAGCTCGAAGCCGCCCGGTCTCATCTCCTCGCCTCTCCGGAGGCCCTTCGCCATCGGGGCGTCGAGCTCGTCGAAGCCGGCCGGGGCGGCGACATCACGTACCACGGCCCCGGGCAGCTCGTCGGGTATCCCATCGTCGATCTGAAGCCGGACCGGTGCGACGTTCACAAGTACGTCCGCGACCTCGAGGAAGTGATGATCCGCACGGCGGCGGCCTTTGGCGTGCCCGCCGGCCGGGTGCCCGGCCTCACGGGCGCGTGGGTTGGCGCCGATAAGCTGGGCGCCATCGGGGTCCGCATTTCCCGATGGATCACGAGCCACGGGTTCGCGTTCAACGTGACGACCGACCTCGACTATTTCAACCTCATCGTGCCCTGCGGCATCCCGAGCGGCGGTGTGACGTCGCTCGCGCGGCTCACACGGCAGTCCCCCTCGTTCGCGGAGGTCGAGACCGCCGTGGCCCGCGCGTTCTGCGGCGTATTCGATCGTGTGGAAGCGGCCACCGCGGCGGCTCTCGCTCCGGAGCTCGGGCCATGAGCAAGAAGATCTATCGACCCACCGTCACCACGCTCGTGAGCGTGGGGGCGAGCATCGGCGTGATTGCCGGCACCGCGGGCTTCATTCTCGGACGGATGCCGCTGCTGCGGCGCTTCGTTCCGGTGCACTTCGACGCCGACGGTATTCCGAACCGATGGCTGCCGGTCTCCTTCAGCCTCGTCCTGCTGCCGGTCTGGATCCAGCTCGTGCTCGGAGTCGTCTTCGGCACGATCTGCACGATGCTGCTGCATCGGGCGCAGCACGTCCGGTCGGCAGAGGGCACCGAGGACATCGCGCTGAAGCAGGAGCGCGAGCGGATGCTGGTGACGGCCGAGGCGGTCAGCCTGCTGGCGCTCATCTGGATCACCTTCCAGGGGCTCGCCGCCGTGAGGATCCTGCGGGTATGGCAGGACTGGTCCGGAGACCTCGGCCAGATCTACATGCAGACCCTCGTCGTGGCGATCGTGCTCACGGTCATCGTGGGAATTCGCGCGGCCGTGAACGTGCAGTACGCCAACCCGACCGCCCGCCAGACCGACGATGCCTGCTGGAAGGCAGGAGGGCTGTACGTGAATCGGGCGGATCCGGCGCTGTTCGTGCCGCTGCGGAACAGGCCAGGCTGGACGCTGAATTTCGGCAGGCCCCGGGCCGTCCTCTTCCTGGCGTTCTTCCTGATCGTGGGGCTCGGCGCCCCGTTCTTCCTGTTCAAGGTCCTCCTCGGGGAATAAAACCGCCCCCCCCGGTGTTCTATCAGGTGGAAGGGGGCACCGTGACCAATACCACCCAGGATCTCCTGGAGCGCCTGCGACAGCATGACCCCTCGGCGGTCGAGGACCTGTCGGAGGCCTACGGGTCGAAAATCTATCAGCTGGCCTTCCGGTACCTGAAGAATCGCGAAGACGCCGAAGAAGTGGCGCAGGACGTCCTGCTCAAGGTGTATCAGAAGATCGACGCGTTCCGCGGCGACGCGGCGCTGTCGTCCTGGATCTATCGCATCACGTTCAACGCGGCCATGTCGCGGCTGCGCGAGTTCAAGCAGCACCTGCCGCCGGCGCCGCAGGCCACGCTGGATGGCGAGCCGCAGCCCATCAGGCGGGAAGCGGTCGACCCGCTGCCGCTCGCCGACGAGGACCTGCTGCGGCTGGAAATGCGCCGTACGCTCGTGCAGGCGCTGCAGGACCTGCCCGTTCTCTACCGGATTCCGGTGATCCTGCGGGACGTTCAGGGCCTCAGCACGGAGGAGGCGAGCGCGGTGCTCCACGTCAAGGAGCAGACGCTCAAGTCGCGGCTCCACCGCGGCCGCCTGATGCTCCGGGAGCAGCTTGGAAGCTTCGCGGGCGGCCTGCGGCTGCATTGAGCCCAGGCCCGCCTCCACGCCCGGCCCCGCGTCACCTCCCGAACTGTTCCGCGAAATATCCCGCCGGCACCGGCCCCATCCCCATCACGCGCTCGTGAAAGGCGCGGGCGGAGTAGGCAGTCCCCTGCTTCGCCTGCGCCTCCTCCCTCAGGCGCGTGATGGCGCTCTTGCCGAGGTTGTAGGTGATCGCCTGCGTCGGCCATTTCGAGTAGCGGTAGATCGCGCGCGTCGCCGTCTCGCATACGGCTCTCGCGACCGGCTGCGATGCCGCGCAGGCTCCCGGGAGGAAGTAGACGTGCTCCGCGAAGTAGTCGCGGGCCTGGTCGAACGACATGCGCCCGGTGTGCAGCCCGACATCCACCCGCACGCGCACCGCACGCATCAGCTGGCCCTGCAGTTCGTAGAGGTACTCGCCAGGCGTGTAGAACCCGTACGGGCGGCTGTCCGCCGGTTCGGCCATCAGCTCTTCGGCATAGAGTCCCCAGCCCTCGGTGGCCATCGAGTCGGTCCACATCGACGATGAGTCCTCCACGGCGCCGGGGGTGAGCCACCTCACGTTGGAGATGTTCCCGGGGTGGCGGCTCATGTACTTGAAATGCCAATCGTGGCCCGGGAAGCCTTCGTGGACCGCCGTGTCGGCGACCGACGACCGGTTGTTGAGCTTCAGCGCGCCCGGATCGTTGCCGGTCGGCGAGAGATAGAACCGTCCCGTCCCTGCGCTCTTGAGAGGCGGGGCAGGATAGTAGGCGGCATCGACCGAGCCGCGCAGCACCTGCGGCGTGGGGACGATATCGAGCCTGTAGGCCGCAGGGACGTCGAACATCCTGTGGTCGCGCCCGTACGTCACGGCGCGCGCCGCAGTCTCGCGGTACCACGCGAACAGCTGGTCGTCGCTCGACGGCGCATCGCGTCCGAGGCCGTCGAGGACCTCGCGGGTCGAGGCCAGCTTCCGCTCGGTCGTGTCGAACGAAAGGTTCAGGTGCGCCTGCTCAGCGATGCGCTGGGCGGCCTGCTCCATCAGAGTCTCGTAGCGGGCGACCTGCTGCGCCCCGTAGGCAAAGAGCTCGGCGGCGCTCCGCGGATCGCGCAGCACGGTATGGACGCGCCACTCGTACTCGTCCACCCCTGCGGCATAACGGTCGATCTTCTCGTTCAGGTCGTAGGTCGCCCCGAGGAATGCGCCGAACGCCTCCGCCGCGCGCGCGGCATTCTCGCCCGCCTCGTGCAGGGCCGGGAGCAGGGCCGCCCGGAACGATCGGTTCCCGACGTACGTGCCCGCACTCTGCTGCAGAACGCGTCTGAAGTAGTCGGCGTCGGCCGCCGCGGCGTCAATCCCGTCGCGCTGCACCATTCGTCGATCCGGCACCAGGCCGGAAGCCTTGCCCGCGAGGAGATTCGCGCGGGCGACCTCGAAGTAGGCCGGGACCGCCCTGAGCCTGGCGACCACGAGCTTCCACTCGGATTCGGTCCCGAGCAGACCGCCTCCGGCCTCCTGCATCTGCTGGATCTGCCAGTCGAGGCCGCGGAAGGGCTCGGCGACATAGGTGTCGATCGCGCGCTGGTAGTAGCTGCGATCCCCGATCTCCCGGAGGAGGAACTGGACCTGCGCGGTCATCAGCGCATGATCGATCTGCAGCTGGGGCGGCAGCGCGCGCGGATCGATCGCGCGCAGCCGCCCGTCGACATTCCGGTAGGTACTCGACCTCGCTCGCGATCGCCGCCTCGCTGTAGTCGCGCAGACGGCCGTTGGCATCCGCCAGTTCGGCGCTGTACCCGTCGCCGCCCAGATACGTCGAGGTGACCGGATTGAGCTCGAGCGTCTTCAAGAAGTATTCATCGCGCAGATGGACGAACACGCCGTTCTGCGGAGCGCTGTCGGCGCGGCCCCCGGCCGGCGGCGGGGGAGGCGAGCACGAGTCTGCCCATGCGATGAGCAGAGCAGACAGCAGGAGCGCCCTGAGCCGCATCAGCCTCGGGTCCTACCGCCGCTCCGTGAGCTCCACCGTGGCGGTGATCGGCCTGCCGTCTCTGAGTACCGTCACCTCGACCTTGTCGCCGGGCTTCTTCTGGCGCAGCGCGAAGGTGAAGTCGTACAGCGACTTGATTGGCGTGCCGCCGAACGCGGTGAGCACGTCGCCGGCGCGAAAGCCGGCTTTGGCGGCCGGACTGCCCGGCCTGACGTCCGCGAATCTGACGCCCTCTCCTTCGCCCGCGAAGTCCGGCACCGAGCCGAAGTAGGGGCCGTAGCCTCCGGCACCGCCGGAGCTCGTGGTGCCGTGCTCCGGCTCGACCGACGGAATGAACTCGGGCCGGTCGGCGCGATCGGCGATCTGGCGGACGAGGCCCAGGGCCAGGTCGGCAACGGCGGCGCCGCCTCGTGCGTCGATCTTGTCCCACGTGTCGGTCGGGCGGTGGTAGTCGGCATGGAAGCCGGAGAAGAAGTTGATCGCGGGAACGCGCCGCAACTGGAACGAGGCATCGTCGCTCGCCCCGGCGCCTGGACTGCCCTTCAGCGCGCGCAGGGCAATCCCGCTCGTCTTCTCCGCAGCTCTCAGATCGTCTTCGATCGAGGGTGACGAGGAGAGGCCGTCCACGAGAATGCGTCCGGCCGCGCGCCCGACCATGTCCAGGTTGATCATCGCGATCGTATCGGCGAGCGGCACGATCGGATGCTGCACGTAGTAGGACGAGCCGAGCAGCCCGAGCTCTTCCCCCGCGAAGGTGATGAAGAGCAGGCTCCGGCGGAAGTCGCTGCGCGACTCGCGCGCGATCCTGGCCATCTCGATGACCGCCGCGGTGCCCGACGCGTTATCGTCGGCGCCGTGGTGGATCTGGCCCGTGCTGTTCGGCGCGAGCGAGAATCGGGCACTGCGGCCCAGGTGGTCGTAGTGCGCGCCGACCACTACGAATTCGGATCGAAGCGACGGATCCGACCCGCGCAGAATCCCCACCACGTTGCGCACGGGACGCCGTATCTTCTCCGTCCGCTCCGCTTCGCTTACGGTCACCTCGTCGAGCGGCTGCGAGCGCGGCGTGAGGTCGCGGTCAATCGCCCGTGACACGGCCGCCAGGTCGAGCGATTCCCCGAGCGCCTGCTGCACCCGGGCGCGCGAGAGATAGAAAACCGCGAGGCCGTAGTCCTCCGCCTGCGGATCGCGCATCCAGCGGCGGAACTCACCCGTCCGGGGGGGGTGCGTCATGTCATCCACGAGGAGCATCGCGCGCGCCCCGTGCAGCCGGGCCGTCTCGACCTTGCGCACGACGGCCGCGTAGGCGGTGTTCGTCTGGCCGTCGAACCGGCTCGCGGGATCGTTTTCCTGCGGTTCGTCGGTGAAGATCAGGACCGCCTTGCCCGCGACGTCGAGCCCGGCGTAATCGTCGTACTGCAGCGGGGCGGCCGAGATGCCGTATCCCGCGAACGCCAGAGGAAAGGTGGCCGAAGCCGATTCGACCGGAGAGGTCGAGAGCAGCCGATAGTCGCGGCCGATCTCGAACGACACCCCCTTGCCGTGCGCCTGCAGTGAGACGAGGTTGCCGGGGAGGATCGACAGCCCCGACACGAGCTCGAACCGCTGGAAGAAGGTGCCGTTCTCGCCAGCCGGCTCGAGGCCGGCCTTGCGGAACTGCCCGCCGATGTAGTCGGCCGCCTTCTCGAGGCCCGGCATGCCGTCGCCGCGTCCTTCGAGCTCGTCCGATGCGAGGTACTTGATGTGGTCGAGGTACTCGCCCGGATCCACGTGGCGCGGATCCGCACGCAGATGGATGGCCAGAGCGGCGACGAGCAGCAGGGCAGCCAGCTTGATGGTCTTCATGCGAGGTTCCAGCGAATCTACAGGGCGTCGCGATCGAGTACCTGGTCCAGCCGGGTCCGATCCCGGGGCGTCAGCGACGGCGAGCCGAGGCGGAGAAGCCCCGACGGGCCCAGGCCGACCGGCCAGGCGCAGACCGGCGCGCGCGTGCCGTTGTCGCGGTCGAGCGATACGAACGCACTCAGCAGCCGGCGCGATCCACAGAGGATCGCTTCACAGAATAGCGCGGCAGCGGCGCCCAATGTAAAGGGACCCGGCGGCCAGAGACCGAGCAGCCGGGTCTCCACCGCCGCCAGCTGCGGCGGGTTGAGCACCGCGGCGATGGAGTGGCCGGCAGCGGAGGCGTCGCTCCAGGGGATCAGCCCCTGGGCGGGTGGACGGCCCAGCACGGTGAGGGAGACCTGGCCGGGCGAGATTCTCGCCTCGAGCGCCACCAGCGCACGCGCGGTAGAGGCGAATGCCTCCGGCGCGGAGCCGAGCACGCGCGTGCGCGCCACGCCGAGCTCGCCCACGCAGAGCTCCACCAGCGGCAGGTGCGCCGCGCCCGCACACACGAGCACGCCCGCGTCGAAGCAGCCCAGTCTTGACAGCCGGCGAAGCAGCGCGTCTGCGCGATCGGCCGGCCAATCACCGCCGCCCGCGGGGTCGGCCAGCACGATCGCCGCTGCACCCGCAGCCGCCGCGGGGTCCGTGGCGTCCTCGATCCTGCTGTCGGAGCCGTCGATGGGGCCAGACTGGCGGATGTCGAGGGCTACTCCCGCAGCTGCGCCGGGCTGCTCGTCGATCAGCCGAATGCCGCCGGCCCGCTGGCGCGCGGCGAGACATCGGGCGACCGCCCCCCCCGTCGCTCCCGCCCCGAGAATGGCCACGCGCGACATCGAGCGGCCATTCTATGCGAATATTTTCGGATGCCTTCAGCACTCCAGGGAAAGATCGCGATCGTCACGGGCGGGTCGCGCGGCATCGGCCGCGCCATTGCCGGAGCGCTCCTCGAGCGGGGCGCGCACGTCGCCATCACCGGGATCAAGCCCGATCATCTCCGCGAGGCGGAGTCCGCGCTGGCGGGCCGCGCGGCCTCCGGGGCTTCGTTGCTCACCTTCGCCGCCGACGTCCGCGATCACCTGGCCGTGGAGGCCGTCATCGACGAGACCGTGCGGCGCTGGGGCGGCCTGGACGTTCTCGTCAACAACGCCGGAGTCGGCTGGTTCGGCACCGTGGAGTCTGAGCCGCACGACGAGTGGAGGCGCGTGATCGACACGAATCTCACCGGCGTCTTCAACTGCTGCCACGCGGCGATCCCCCACCTCCGCCGGCGCGGAGAGGCCTACATCATCAATGTCAGCAGCCTCGCCGGCAAGAACGTCGTCGCGGGCGGCGCCGGGTACTGCGCGTCCAAGGCGGGGCTGAACGCATTCAGCGAAGTGCTGCTCCAGGAAGTGCGGCACGACGGCGTTCGCGTGAGCTACGTCTGCCCGGGCTCGGTCAACACCGACTTCGGCGGCCACGCGGATCCCGCCAACGAGTGGAAGCTGCGCCCGGAAGACGTGGCAGAGGTCGTCCTGGACCTGCTGACGACGGACAAACGGAGCCTGCCGAGCCTGGTGGAGCTGCGCCCGTCACGGCCGCCCAAGAGATAACACCTCGCATGCCTGAGGCGATCGCCCACTACAAGGTGCTCGACCGCATCGGCGCCGGCCGGCTCGGAGAGGTGTATCGCGCGCGCGACACGCAGCTCGGCAGGACGGTTGCCGTGAAGGTGCTGCCGGCGTCGATTGCCGGCGATCCGGACCGGCTCGCCGGCCTCCTCGCCGCGGTCCGGTCGGCCGTGTCGATGTCGCATCCCAACGTGGCCGCGCTCTTCGAGGCCGGGACCGATGAGGCGCAGCGCTACCTCGTGTTCGAGTTCGTCGCCGGAGATCCGCTGGCGAGCCTCATCGACGGACGGGCGCTCAACGTCCGCCGGGCGGTCGAGCTCGGAATCCAGATTGCCGACGCCCTCGCGGAAGCCGAGGCGTCCGGATTACGCCATGGCGACGTCCGGCCGGCGACCATCGTCGTCACCTCGCGCGATCGCGCCAAGCTGATGAACTTCGGACTCCGGGAGTTCACCGGCGGGGGCGTGGCGCGAGCCGCGGCGACGCCGCTGTACGTGGCGCCCGAAGAGCTCGCCGGCGGGCCGGGCGATCTCCGCAGCGACATCTTCTCGCTGGGCGCGGTGCTGTTCGAGATGCTCACCGGGCGTCAGCGCGGCCAGGGACTCGCGCCGAGCAGCCTGAACAAGGCCGTTCCCGCCGAGCTGGACCGCATCGTGGGGCGGATGCTCGCGTCGGATCCCGACCAGCGCTTCCAGAGCGCCGCCACGGTGGCGGCCGAGCTTCGCAGCATGGCGGCCGTTCTCGAGACGCGCGCGACCGCCGAAGAGGCTGCTGCGCTGCCTCGGCGGAGGCAGCACCGCCGGCGCTCGGGCTGGCTCCTGGCGCTGGCGGTCGGCCTCATCCTGCTGTTCGCCGCCTCGGCCATATGGCTGTGGCGCTGATCGTCGCGCGGGCGGTGCCGCCGTTCCACAAGAACGGCTTCGTCGTGGCGTGCGAAGCCACCGGCGCCGCCGTGCTGATCGATCCGGGCGACGAGGTGGCGATGCTGCTCGCGATCGTGCGGGAGCGTCGCCTGTCGGCGAAGTACATCCTGCTGACGCATGCCCACGTCGATCACGTGACGGGCGTGGGCATCGCCAGAGAGGCGCTGGACATCCCGGTGTACCTGCACCGCGGGGATGAATTCCTGTACCAGGCCGCGCCGCAGCAGGCGGCGTTCTTCGGATTGACGGTCGGCGAGCTGCCCCCGATCGATCGCTTCTACGACACGGGCGACGCGCTCGCATTCGGACAGCTCGAGGCGCGTGTGCACCACACGCCGGGGCACAGTCCGGGAGGCGTGTGCCTGCAGGTCGGCGCGTCCGGCTCTCCGGGACTCGATGTGTTCGTGGGCGACACGCTGTTCGCGGGCTCGATCGGACGGACGGATCTGCCTGGCGGCAATGCCGAGACGCTGCTCCGCTCGATCCGGTCGGTGCTGTTCGCCTTCGGCGACGAGGCCCACGTCTATCCCGGCCATGGGCCGCAGACGACGATTGGCGCTGAGCGGCGGACTAACCCGTTCTTGAAATCGTGAGCTCGACGCGTCCGACGCGCAGGCGATCGCCTGCCTGGAGGCGCGCCGTCGTCACACGCCGGCCGTTCACGAACGTGCCGTTCGTGCTGTCGAGGTCCTTCACGTCGATTCCATCGGCCGTCGCGGTCACCTGACAGTGCAGCCGGGAGACCAGCGGCGCCTCGATCATGAACTCCGCTCCGGTGGAGCGGCCGATGGTCTTGACCGCGCCCGCCGCGATCCGAAACGTCGTCTGCTTGAGCGAGGGATCGCTGGCGTCGAGCATCCACATCAGCGCTGCGCCGGGGGGGATGCGAGTGTCTTCTTCAGCCACGAAGAGATCTCCAGAAGGGCGGCGGAACTCACGGCCCGCTCGGTGAGGCTGCCGTACTCGGCCACCTCCCCGGTCGTGGCGCGCGCGAGCAGGTGGTTCAATCCGGGAAGGGCGATAGACTCGGTCGGCTGCGCTTTCTCCCGCGCCCGCCCGAGCTGCGCGAGCTCCGTGCCGTGGTGCGGGAGCACCTCCTTGTCGAGCTCCGCCTGAACGACGAGCAGCGGCTGCCGGGTGCGTGCGATCATCCGGGTGGGATCGAACGTCAGGAAACTGCGGTACAAGTCCGTATCGGCGCGGCGTCTGATGTCGGGCGCCAGCGCCTCCCAGCCCTTGCCGGTCTCGACGGCCTGCAGGATGGCCTTCTGCTGCTCGACGGCTTTCGCCTGCGCTTCGGCGGTCGCGCCGCTCGCCTGCAGCATCCGCTGCTGCTGCTCGAGCACGAGATCGGTGCCGGTCGTGGACGGCGTGTTGATCAGCACGAGCGCGGCAACGCGCTTGTCGCGCGCGGCGGCCACCATGGCAGACCAGCCCCCCTCGCCGAGCCCCGCCAGCGCGATCCGCTTCGGGTCCACGTCCTTGCGCTTGGCCAGATAGGCCATGATGGCGCGGGCATCCTGGGCGAAATCCTCGTACGTCGCCGATTCCGGCCGGCCGCCGCTCTGCCCGGTCCCGCGTTTGTCGTAGCGCACGACCAGAAACCCCTCGTTGGCGAGAAAGGTGGCGATCTGGGCGAAGATCGGAATACCGGCGATGACCTCGTCCCGATCGGTGCCGCTCGTATTCGACACCAGGACCACGGCCGGCATCTTCGAAGCGGGCTTCGCCGGCCCGGGCTCGGCGCCGTCGCGATCGGCGGGCTTCGAGATCGTGGCAGCGAGGCTGAAACCGTAGCCCGGAATGGTGACCTGTTCGTCATTGGGCCGCGCGAGCGTCATGATCCGGGCGCCGACCGTGCTGATGTCGTTCCGAATCACCGTTACCATCTGGCTCGGGATGTCGAGGCGCAGCAATCTCGGTCCGTCGGTCCATACGTCCATCGTCAGCGCGCCGGCCGGGCTTCCGAAGCTCAAGGTCCAGTGCTTCGCATCGATGGTCGAACCCGGCAGTTGAATCGTCTCGGGCGCCACGCCGGTGACCGTTGCCGAAACGGGATTCTGCGGAACGACGAAGACGGAGATCTGCGCGTCGGGCTCGGAGGCCGCCAGCCGGGCGGCGAGCGCCTCATAGGAGCCGAAGATCAGGTTCGGCAGCATGAGCGTGTCCGCAGTGACCGTGTGGTTGCGATGCTCTTCCTGACCGTTCCGCGTGACGTCGGTCATGGCGGCCGTGCCGTTGACGGTGGTGTGCACCGTCCAGCGGTTCACGTTGTCGTGCTGATTGACCGTGAGCTCGAGCGGCTTCCAATCGCGATGGTACCGCGCTTCCCGGTACTCCGTGGTGAGGTTCAGCGGAGGGCCGATGCCGCCCGAACCGCGCAGCGCCCATCCGTCGGCCAGTCCGAGCACGGTGACCTCTTCGGAGCCCGCCTGCGTGCCGCGGACGAATATCAGGAAGGTGTGCGCGGACGAGCTTGCCGCGGCAGCGTCCAGGGCGAGTTGAGGGGATCCCGCGGGCGCCTGCGCCAGGGCCGGAGCCGCGAACACGGCGAGCAGCAGCGCGACGGTACAATGTGTCGAAGAAGATTTCATCCGAGACCTTCAGGATAACAGATGTCTTCGACGCATCCGCGTGTCCCGGACGGTCAGTACGCGGCGGCCATCACCTCGGCCGTGATGTTCGATCGCTCGCCCCACGGCGTCGTCGGGATCGCCGGAGCCGACCGCCTGTCGTTTCTCCATGGGCTCTTGACCAACGACATCGCGCGTCTCGCACCGGGCAGCGGCACGTATGCGGCGTACCTCACGCCGCAGGGCCGGATGATCTCCGACATGCGCGTGCTCGAGACCGGCAGCGACACGATCCTCGTCGTGGAGCGGCCGGTGGCCGAGGCGTTGGCCCGGCGTCTCGACTCGCTCGTGTTCTCGGAGGACGTCCAAGTGAGCAACGCCAGCGGCGAACTGAGCGAACTCACGGTGCGGGGGCCGCGCGCGGCCGCTGTCCTGGAACAGGCGGTCGGCATCCCCGCGGCGCGTCTGACGAGGTTCAGCGAGTACGACAACGTGCGACCGCCGGGCTCACCGGTGACGATCGTTCGCGATGACGATCTCGGAGCCGCCGGCTTCAGCCTCTACGTGCCGGTTTCGGATGTGCGGCGATTCTCATCGGCGATCCTCGAGGCTGGCGCGCTGGCTGGTGACGACGCTTTGCGCGAGGCGCTTCGGATCGAGGCGGGACGGCCGCGCTTCGGCGTGGACATGGACGCGGACACGATTCCGCTGGAGGCGGGGATCGAGGACCGCGCGATCAGCATGACGAAGGGCTGTTACGTCGGACAGGAAGTCATCGTGCGCGTGCTGCATCGCGGGCACGGGCGTGTCGCCAGGCGTCTGGTGGGGATCGCGCTCGCTGCGGCCGGAGTGCCGTCTCCGAACGATGCGATTCTGGCTGGAGAGAAGGAAGTAGGGGTGGTCACCAGCGCGGCGTGGTCGCCGCGTTTGAACGGGCCGCTCGCGCTCGGATACGTTCAGCGCGATCACATCGCGACAGGCACGAAGCTGCTGCTGAACGGCGCATCGGCGCAGGTGGTGTCCCTGCCGTTGCCGCCGGTGGATGGGGCGAGCCGAGGCTAGGGCGCGTCCTCGCGCCACGAGCTCGAACGGTCTTCGCGTTCAGCGCTGAGGACGCCGATCAGCTCCGCGTCGGCTGGCGGAAAGTCGAGCGATCCAAGCTCCGCGCGCGTCGCCCAGCGGAGTTCCTGTCCCAGCATCGGTCTCGGCTGTCCCGACAATCGCGCGCGAAAGAAGTGCAGCGCCACGATCCGTTCGGGGTAGGCATGCTCGACGTGCAGCAGCGCTTCGATGGCGTCCAGTCGGGCGCCGAGCTCTTCCTCGATCTCGCGGCGCAGCGCCCCCTCGAGCGTTTCTCCGGCGTGCACCTTGCCGCCGGGGAATTCCCACAGCCCCGCCAGGTGCGTCCCGCGCAGGCGCCGGCCGATGAGGAACCGGCCCTGCTGTTCGACGACCGCCGCGACCACCACGATTCGCTCGACGTCCGCGCTCACTTCTCGTGTTCGGGATTGTGGGGATACGCGGCGCAGGCCGAAGCCATGGGACACATCAGGCACTTCGGCTTGCGCGCGGTGCACAGCATGGCTCCGAAGTCCATCAGCGCCTGGTTGAAATCGAAAGCCCGCTTGCGGGGCACGAGCGAGGCGGAGATGGCCCACAGGCGCTTCTTCGTTGCGTGCGCCTTCGGGGCGCCGCGGCCGACGAAGACGCGAAACAGCACCCGCGCGACGTTGGTGTCGAGGATCGCGGCGCGCTCGCGGAAGGCGAAGCTGCGGATCGCACCTGCCGTGTAGGCGCCGATGCCCTTGAACGACAGGAGAGTCTCTTCGTCGGCGGGAAGCTGTCCCCCGTAGCTGGCCACCGCCTCGCGCGCGATGGCCTGCAGCCGCTTGGGCCTGATGTTGTACCCGAGCGGATACCAGGTGCGGGCGACTTCTGTCTCCGGAGCTTCCGCGAGTGATTCCATCGAGGGAAATTTCGCCAGCCACTCGTGGTACTTGGGCAGCACGCGGTCGACCTGCGTCTGCTGCAGCATCACCTCGGAGACGAGGATGTGATATGGGTCCGAGGTGTGGCGCCACGGCAGGCTGCGCCCGTTCCGGTCGTACCACTCGAGCAGTCTGCGCCTGAACAGCCGGCGCGCCGGAGGCGCCGGCGTTGCGGGTCGTCGTTCCGGGTCTCGTCGCACCGCGTGCATTCTCCTTCTTCTCGGCCCGTACGGCTCCGTATACTTGCCGCCATGAAAATCTACACGCGTACCGGCGACAAGGGCGAGACCAGCCTCTCCGGTGGGACGCGGGTGATGAAGTCGGACCCGCGCGTCGCCGCCTACGGCGACGTGGACGAGCTCAATGCCTGCCTCGGATTCGTGAGGGCGAACGCCCTCGGGTCGGAGCTCGATGGGGTGTTGGGGCACGTCCAACGCGATCTGTTCGCAATCGGCGCCAGGCTGGCCGACGCGTCGGGGCGAGGGTCGCCGGAGCGCGCGGCGAAGACGGCCGTAGGAGAGGCGGACGTTGTCAGGCTCGAGGAATGGATCGACCGCATGGAAGCCGAGCTGCCGCCGCTCCGGCGCTTCATCCTGCCCGGCGGCGGCGTGGCGGGCGCGCTGCTGCACGTATCCCGTACCGTCTGCCGCCGGGCGGAGCGCGCCATCGTCGGCCTCGGCGCCGAGCAGGTCGACGCGCACGTCATCACGTACGTGAACCGCCTCTCGGATCTGCTTTTCGTGCTGGCGCGCGTCGCCAACCACCGGGCCGGCCACCCCGAGATCGAGTGGTAGCCCCCCGCGGAAATTTCCCCACTTCGGGGTCAGACCCCAAGTCCGCGGAATCTTCCCCACTTCGGGGTCAGACCCCGAAGCTCCCGGCTTCGCCCCCTTCCACCGCCCGCTTGACCGCGTCGAAGATCGTCCGCGCGAGCTCCTGGGACACACGCTCCCGAATGGCCCCGCATTCCACCAGCACCGTCCCGCCCGCCGTTTCAACGGCCACATCCCACCGATCACGCGCAATGCCCTCGGCACGATCTTCGAACGAGGTCGGCTGCCGCCGCTCGGACCCCTGCCACCGGGGCGAAACGGCCGCCGCAATCGGCGATCCGTTGATCAGCACCCTCACGGCGACGATGTCGGCTTTGCGAATCGGCACGGCACCATAGAAGAAGTGCCCGGCGTCTTCCGTGAAGAGCGTCAGCTCCGGATCGGTGGGCAGCTCGACGACGATCGCACGGCCGCGCTCGATCTCCGCCTCGCGCGCGCGCCGGTGACGCTTGCGATAGACGTGCAGCGTGGTCAGCAGGCTCAGCGCGGCGAAGAGCAGCGCCGCCGCGACGATGGCGGCGACTAGGTCGCGCACCGGTGATCACCGCTACAATACCGTGTCTGCCGATGAGCTCCGGATCCTTGAGCACGCCGACGGCGGAGCTGCGTGCGGCCTACGCCGAGTGCGAGCGGCTCGCCGCCGCCCACTACGAGAACTTTCCCGTTGCCTCGTGGCTCCTGCCCCGCGACATGCGGCCGCACGTCGCGGCGCTCTACGCCTTCGCCCGCACCGCCGACGACTTCGCCGACGAGGGACGGCGTCCCCCGGAGGAGCGGATGCGGCTGCTGGACGACTGGGAGCGGCGGCTGCACGCGTGCGTGGAACAGGTGGAGTGGGATCCCGCCGATCGGATCTTCCTGGCCGTCGGCGCGACCATCCGCGCGAGACATCTTCCCGTCGATCTGTTCGACGATCTGCTCAGCGCGTTTCGTCAGGATATCACGACGCTCCGGTACGAGGCCTGGACCGACGTGCTCGACTACTGCCGGCGATCGGCCAATCCCGTGGGACGTCTCGTGCTCCGGATCGCCGGGTACAACGACGCCCGCCTGGATCGGTCCTCCGACGCGCTGTGCACCGCGCTCCAGCTCACCAATTTCTGGCAGGATTTCGCGCGCGACTGGCAGAAGGGGCGCTTGTACGTGCCGATGCAGGACGTCGGCGCGCGCGGAGCCTCGCTCGCCGACCTGGACGCCGCGGTGCTCACCGAGCCCTGGCGGCGCGTTCTGCGAGACGTGGCTGGCCGCACGCGGGCGCTCTTCGACCAGGGCCGCGAGGTGTGCAGCCATGTGTCCGGCCGGCTGCGGTACGAGCTCAGACTGACGTGGCTCGGCGGGATGCGCGTGCTCGGTCGCGTCGAACGGAACGGCTTCGACGTGTTCTCCGCTCGTCCTGCGCTCAGCGTGCGCGATCTGCCCGCGCTGCTGGTCCATGCCCTTCGCTGGAACGCCAGGTGAGCGCCAGGCCCACGTCCTTCTATTACTCGTTTCTCGCTCTGCCCCGCGAGAAGCGCGAGGCCATCGTCGCCGTCTGGGACTTCTGCCGCGCGGTGGACGATGCCGTTGACGAGCCGTCGGAAGGGGACGGGGCGGCGGCGCTCGCACGATGGCGCGAGGAGGTGTGCGCGATATACGAACAGGGCGCACCGGCCACCCGGCAGGGCCGGCGCGTGCTGCCGTTCATCCGCCGGTTCGGGCTGCCGAGGTCGGCCTTCGACGATCTCCTCGACGGCGTCGCGATGGACCTCGGACACCGGCGCTACGGGACGTTCGGCGAGCTGCGCCAGTACTGCCTGCGGGTGGCATCCGCAGTCGGGCTGATCTGTGTCGAGATCTTCGGCTACCGCGATCTCCAGGTGCGCGACTACGCGATCGACCTGGGCATCGCGCTCCAGCTCACCAACATCGTGCGCGACCTCAGGCAGGATCTCGCGCGGGGGCGATTGTATCTGCCCCTCGACGATCTGGAGCGGTTTGGCTGCACGGAAGACGACCTGCGCGCGGGCGCGATGACCGACCCGGTCCGCCGCCTGCTCGCGTTCGAGTGCGATCGCGCGCGCCAGTATTTCCGGAAGGCCGAGCGCGCGCTGCCGCGCGCCGAGGCGCGCGGTCTGGTGGCCGCGCAAATCATGGGTGCCATTTACTACGAGCTGCTCGGGTCCATCGAACGGGCTGACTACAATGTGTTCGGCCAGACATTTCAGGTGCGGCGGTCACGCCAGGCGGCGATCGCCGCGTTCACCTGGCTGCGCACGCTCGTCGGCTGGCCGCGTGGAGGCATGTGAACGGCAGTCCTGACGTCGTCGTGGTGGGTGCGGGCGTGGCGGGGCTCTCCGCTGCGGTGCGCGTGTCGGCGCTCGGGGCGCGCGTGTTCGTGCTGGAAGCGAAGGCCGTGCCCGGCGGGCGCGCTTCGTCGTTTCGCGATCCGCAGATGGGCGATGCCGTGGACAACGGGCAGCACGTTCTGATGGGCTGCTACCACGAGACGTTCGCGCTCTTGCGGATGCTCGGCACCGAGGAGCACGTGCGGCTGCAGCCAGGCCTCGACGTGGAGTTCGTGGACGAGCGCGGCCACCGAAGCCGCCTGCGCTGTCCCTCGCTCCCGCCCCCGCTCAATCTCGCAGCCGGTCTGTTCGAGTGGAGCGCCCTCGGATGGGCCGACCGCATCGCCGCGCTGCGTCTTGCGCGGCCGCTCCGCATCGCGAAGCAACGGACGGGCGCCCGCATGGCCGCCTCTCCAGGCGAGACGGTGGAACAGTGGCTCGTCCACAACGGCCAGACGCCGCGGCTGCGCCGGATGCTGTGGGAGCCGCTCGCGGTCGCTGCGCTCAACCAGCGTGCCGACGAGGCGGCGGCCCCGCCGTTCGTTCGCGTCCTCGCCGAGATGTTCTCCGGAGATCCGCGGGACGCATCGCTGGGGTTCCCCACCATCCCGCTCGGCGAACTGTTCGCGGAGCCCGCCCGGCGGCTGATCGAGCAGCGCGGAGGCGCCGTGCGCTTCGGAGCGCCAGCCGTCATTGCCCTCGATACGGCGGCCGTCCGGTACGTGGAAGCGGCCGGCGAGCGGTTCACGCCGGCGGTCGTGATCTGCGCCGTCCCCTGGCACGCCATACCCGACGTTCTCGCCGGCGACACCGCTGCCGTGGCCGGATTGATCCGCGCCGCGGCCAATACGAGCGGATCCCCCATCGCGAGCGTGAACCTATGGACCGATCGGCCGATTCTGAACGCGCCGTTCCTCGGAATGCCCGGCCGATCGTTCCAGTGGGCATTCGACAAGGCGCAGCTGTTCGGCCGCTCCGACTCGGCGCACCTGACCCTCACGGCGAGCGGCGCCGATCGCATCGTCGCGATGTCGAACGAGGAGATGGTAGCGCTCGCGCTCGCGGAGCTGCGTGCGGCTATTCCAGAGACACGCGCGGCGCAGGTGCTGCGCGCCACGACGTTCCGCGAGCGGCGCGCGACGTTCTCACTCGCACCCGATCAGCCGATGCGGCCCGGCTGTACGACGAACGTGCGGAATCTGGTCCTGGCGGGGGACTGGATCGACACGGGGCTGCCCGCCACGATCGAGGGCGCCGCACTGAGCGGGCACCGGGCCGCCGACGCGATCTCATGAACTCGGTCGTCATCCATTACCAGGAGATCGCGCTCAAAGGGCGCAACCGTCCCTGGTTCATCGCGCGGCTCGTTCGCAACCTCCGCGGCGCGACGGCCGATCTCGACGTCCGAGAGGTGGTCCCGCGTATGGGCCGCATCGAGATCGTGCTCGGCTCAGGCGAGGCGTGGACCGCGGTGGCCGAGCGCGTGCGGCACACTTTCGGGGTGGCGAATTTCTCGAGGGCCGGGCGCGCGCCGCTCGACGTCGACGCCATCGCCGCCGCGATACTCGCCGACGCGGCGGACCTCGCGCCTGCGACCTTCCGCGTGAGCGCGCGCCGCGCCGACAAGCGATTTCCGCTCACGTCTCCGCAGATCGAGCGGGAGGTCGGCGGCCGCATCAAGCAGGCCCGCGGCTGGCAGGTGAACCTGAGCCACCCGGCGCTCACCATTCACGTGGACGCGCTGACCGATGACGCGTTCTACTACTTCGGGAAGGAGCCGGGGCCGGGGGGGATGCCCACCGGCGTGAGCGGCAAGGTGGCCTGCCTGCTCTCGGGCGGCATCGACTCGCCGGTGGCCGCGTACCGCCTGATGCGGCGCGGGTGCCGTGTCGTCGCCGTGCACTTCCACAGCTATCCCATCCTGTCGCGCGCCTCGCAGGACAAGGTGCGCGAGCTGGCGGCCGTCCTGACCGCGTACCAGCAGCACACGCGCGTGTACATGGTGCCGTTCGGGGAGATCCAGCAGCGGATCGTGCTTGCCACGGCGCCGCCGCTGCGGGTCGTGATTTACCGCCGGCTGATGCTCCGCATCGCGGACGCGATTGCCAGAGCGGCCGGCGCCAGGGCGCTCGTGACCGGCGAGGTCATCGGCCAGGTGGCGTCGCAGACGCTCGAGAACCTCACGGTGATCGGATCGGCGGCGAGCCTGCCGGTGTTCCGCCCGCTGATCGGGATGGACAAGGACGAAATCATCGCGGAGGCGCAGAGGCTCGGAACGTATGCCATCTCGATCATCGAGGATCAGGACTGCTGTCAGCTGTTCACGCCGAAGCATCCGGCCACCAAGGCGCGCCTGCGCGAGGTCGAGCTGGTGGAAGAGCGGCTGCCGATGGACGAGTTCGTCCGCAGCGCGGTGGCGGGCGCGCTCGTGGAGGACTTCAAATTCCCGATGATAGAATATTCGAAGCGAAAGGACGTCCATGCCGGTCCAGACCACCAGCTCGAGAGTTGAAGAGATCCTGGGCGCCGATGCCGCGGCGCTGCTGCAGCACCAGTGCAAGACGATCGCGAAGGAGAAGCTGCACCTGCCCGGTCCCGATTTCGTCGATCGCGTCTACGCGGCGTCGGATCGGCCCGCGCGCGTGCTGGCGAGCCTGCAGGCGCTCTTCGACGGCGGCCGGCTGCGCCGCACCGGCTATGTGTCGATCCTGCCGGTCGACCAGGGCATCGAGCACTCGGCGGGCGCATCGTTCGCGCCCAACCCGATGTACTTCGATCCCGAGAACATCGTGAAGCTGGCGATCGAGGGGGGCTGCAACGCCGTGGCCTCGACGCCTGGGCGTGCTGGGCTCGGTGGCGCGCCGGTACGCGCACAAGATTCCCTTCCTGCTCAAGTTCAATCACAACGAGTTCCTCTCCTACCCGAACGCCTACGATCAGATCCGGTTCGCCAACATCCGGCAGGCGTTCGAGATGGGCGCTCAGGGCGTCGGAGCGACGGTCTACTTCGGGTCCGAGGAATCGAAGCGGCAGATCCAGGAAGTGGCCGAGATGTTCCACCAGGCGCACGAGCTCGGCATGTTCACCGTGCTCTGGTGCTACCTGCGCAATGCGGCGTTCAAGACCAAGGACGCCGACTACCACCTCGCGGCGGATCTCACCGGTCAGGCCAACCATCTCGGCGTGACGATCGAGGCCGACATCATCAAGCAGAAGCTGCCGGAGACCAACGGCGGGTTCACGGCGCTGAACTTCGGCAAGACCCACAAGAAGGTCTACTCGGAGCTCTCCTCGGACAACCCGATCGATCTCACCCGGTACCAGCTCGCGAACTGCTACATGGGCCGTGCGGGGCTGATCAACTCGGGTGGCGCATCCGCGGGCGAAGGCGACCTCAAGGAAGCCGTGCGGACCGCGGTGATCAACAAGCGCGCGGGCGGCATGGGGCTGATCTCCGGCCGGAAGGCGTTCCAGCGGCCGATGGCGGAGGGCGTGGCGCTGCTCAACGCGATCCAGGACGTCTATCTCAACCCCGAAATCACCGTCGCGTAGATGTCGATCCTGAAAGTCGCCCGCATGGGGCATCCTGTGCTTCGCGCGCGCGCGCGCGAGGTCGACAGGTCGGAGCTGAAACACGCGTCGATCCAGAAGCTCATCGACGACCTGATCGACACCATGCACGAGTACCACGGCGTCGGCCTGGCCGCGCCCCAGGTGCATGAAGGCCTTCGGATCTTCGTGGCGGCCATCGCGGCCGAGGACGAGGAGCCGCTCCCACCGGACGCCGAACCGATGGTGTTCGTGAATCCCGTCATCAGTCCGCTCGATGCCGAGACCTATGACGACTGGGAGGGATGCCTCAGCATCCCGGACGTGCGCGGCAGGGTGCCGCGGATGCGGCGGATCGGCGTGACCGCCCTGGATCGCACGGGGGCCAGGATCGAGATCACCTCACACGAGTTCCCCGCCCGCGTCATCCAGCACGAGACCGATCATCTCGACGGCGTGCTGTTTCTGGATCGCATGCGCGGCTTCGGCACGCTGACCTTCCTGGAGGAGTATGCCCGGTACTGGGGGAAAGGGGAGGATTGAGGAGGAAGCAAGAAAGAAGAAGTCAGGCTCGAGGCTCAGCGTTCCAGTTCGGTCGTCCTCCGTCCCGCCCGCCTTTCCGCCGCACGCTCCGCCTTCAGCCGCTCCAGCTCGACTTCGGTGTGATCGGCGAAGACCATCGCTCCCGCGATGGCCCGGTGGCCGGCCTGCTCGGCAATCAGCGTGTGCATACGCTGACAGATGCGGCGGTACGCGGGGTGCCCCTGCGGCGCCGTCCGGAGCTCGATGAGGTGCATGGCTTCGCGCGCGTTCATCTCCATGTAGAACCGGATGCGGTACGCCATCGACACCGCGTACGGTGCGACGGTCCGGAGCCCGTGGCCGCACAGCGTCTCGTACAGCTCGGCCGATTGATCCATGACCCGGGTCCAGTCGTCGTGTGCGCCCGTTTCTTCGATCGCGTCGGGCTCGAGGTAGCCGTGGCCGGCCGACAACGGCTGCCATTCCAGCGTCAGCAGACGATGGCGCTGCAAATCGCGGAAGGCGCCGTAGTCGGCCAGGATGTCGAAGCGATACGAGGTCCGCTCGAAGGCGCGTCCTGGTTTGTGGCGCCGGTTGGCGCGATCGCCGACGTACGCACGGAGCACGGCGGCCCGTTCGTCGCTCGTCATCCGCCGGGCCGAGGCGAGCAGCTGCTGGTCGCTGAGATCGGATGACGCGTACAGCGCGGCCGCCACGACCTTGAGCTCTCCCTCCGGATCGAAGTCGGTGAGGCGCACGTCCTCGCGATCGTCCGGATCGATTCCGGCAAGGAGCCGCCCGGCGACGGCTGTCGTGGCCTGCTCGGTCTCGGCGAGATATCGCGTCCAGCGCTCTCCACGCTCCGGCTGGTCCACGCGCGTGAGAAAGGCCGGGATCACCTTGCGGAGCTCGGTCAGGATCGCGGCCGCGTACTGCTGCGCCTCGTCGAGCGGGCTCGCGCGCAGCCGCAGCAGCAGCGCTTCGTAGGCTTGCCCGGTGCCGAACAGGCCCAGGTTCGACTGCACGGCGGCCGGCAGGAGTCCCCGCAGCGTGTCGAGCGCCTTGGCGCGGATGGCCGCGCGGTACACGCCGTCGCTGTCGGCGGGGTCCTTGGGAAACCGGGTCCGGAAGTACTGCTGCATCGGCTCGAGCCAGCGTGCGTAGGTCTCGAAGGCGGCGTCCAGCGTCGCCGCGTAGCGCGCCGCGACGGGCGAGCCTTCGACCTCGCGGGGCACGTGATACTTCCAGCGCCCCTCGGGCTTGTCGGTGTACGGAACGTACCGCGTCGACTGCTCGAGGTACGCCATGAGGCGGCCCCACTCGATCGCCTTCGTGAGGATGTTGGACGCCCCTTCGCACGCCAGGTGCACGCCGCCGAGCTGCGCCACCGAGTCGTCTCCGTACTCCGAGAAGACGCGGGCGTACAGCTTCTGGGCGCGCTCCACGCCGATGCGGCTCTCGCCGACCGCCGCGGTCTGTTGCAGGTCGCCTGCGAACTCGTCGAGGAAGAGCCGGCGCAGCGACTTGGCCGAGCGCGAGTACCGCGCGAACAGCGCGCCCTTGACCGTCTCCGGCAGATTGATCAGGGCGAAGACCTTGCCCGAGACGTTCGTGAAATACCGCGCGAGGGCGGCCTGTTCCTGCGGCGTGAATTCGGACACGGCGGAACATTAGACTACACTAATCGTCTTCATGCCCGGTTTCCGTTTTCAGCACCGGCTGCAGGTCCGCTTCCGCGATTGTGATCTCTTCGGGCACGTCAACAATGCCGTGTATTTCACTTATATGGAAGAGGCGCGCTGGGCGTACTGGCGTGCGCTGACGGGCGACGGCGTGCAGGATCGACTGCCGGGGTTGATCCTCGCCCGTGCCGAGCTCGATTTCGTCCGTCCCGCGCGACCGCACGAGCACCTCGTGATCGGTCTCGCCACGGTGCGGGTCGGACGGACGAGCATCGGGATGGAATGTGAAATCGCCGACGAGCAGGGCGCGGCCGTGGCGCGGGGCAAGACGGTGATGGTCGCCTATGACTATGCGGGGGCCAGACCGATGCCGGTGCCCGACTGGTGCCGCGCCAGGCTCGAAGAGTTCGAAGGCCGTAATCTCAGCCTCGCATAGCCCGCCCACTGCGGAAATTTCCCCACTTTGCTGCACTTTGGGGTCAGACCCCAAGGCAACCCGCTTCGGGGTCTGACCCCGACGTGCGGAGACCCCACGCGGGGGAGCGGTATAGTGGAGCGCCATGGCGCTGCTGGTGACGCCGGACGCCCTCGGCGCGGAGCTCGATGCCGGGCGCATGCCGCTCGTCATCGATCTTCGTCCGACCGAGGAGTACGTCGCCGGACACATTCCTGGCGCGGTGCACCTCGATCTCTGGGGTCTCAGCCTCATCGATACCGACCCTGCGCCGCTGCGGGCGTTCTTCTGGATCATCGAGCACCTGTTCGCCTCGCGCGGCGTGTCGCAGGACGTGCCGGTCGTCGTCTACGACGACATCGCGGGCATGCGCGCGGCCAGGGCGTTCTGGTTTCTGGAGTATTTCGGCCACCCCGACGTGCGCCTGCTCGACGGCGGCTATGATGCGTGGCGGCGCGCCGGCCTCCCCGCCAGTTGCGCGCCCGTAAAGCCGGGCGTCAGCGACTGGCAGGGCACCCGCCGGGCAGAGCTGCTGGCCACCTGGCGCGAGGTGCAGGGAGCCATCGGAGATCCTGGCGCGCGAATCGTCGACACGCGCAGCGATGGAGAGTACTGTGGGACAGTAGTGCGCGCCGCGCGTGGAGGAGCGATCCCGTCGGCCATCCACATCGAGTGGAAAGAGAATCTCCGGCCGGACGGCACGTTCAAGCCTGTGGACGTGCTCCGCGAGCTGTACGCGCGGGCTGGTGTCACCCCCGACACCCAGGTGGTCACGTACTGTCAGGGCGGCTACCGCGCCGCCCACAGCTATCTGGCGCTGCGGCTGCTCGGCTTTCCGCGCGTCCAGAACTACGTCGGCTCGTGGCGGGAATGGGGCGATCGCCTCGACCTTCCGGTCGAGCATCCGAACCGGGCCTGAGGCCGGGCTTTGCAGAGGGTGTGATGGAGAACATCGAACAGGTCGTCGATTTCATCAACGTGCAGCGCGATCGCTACGTCGATGAACTGAAGCAGTACCTCGCCATCCCAAGCATCAGCGCGCTGCCGGAGCACCAGGCCGACGTCCGCCGGTGCGCCGAATGGACCGCCGCGCACCTGCGCCAGATCGGCCTCGACAACGCGCGACTGATGGACACTCCGGGGCATCCCATCGTGTACGCCGACTGGCTCGGAGCGCCGGGTGCGCCGACGATCCTCTTCTACGGCCACTACGACGTGCAGCCGGTCGATCCCGTCGCGTTGTGGCAGTCGCCGCCCTTCGAGGCGACCGTCCGGGACGGCGAGCTGTTCGCGCGCGGCGCCGCGGACGACAAGGGACAGGTGTTCATGCACTTCAAGGCGGTGGAGGCGTACCTCAAACAGGCGGGGCGCCTGCCCGTGAACATGAAGTTCTTCCTCGAAGGCGAAGAGGAGGTGGGGAGCGCTCATCTCGACGACTTCGTGCGGCAGCACAAGGACCTGCTGGCCGGCGATGTCGTCGTCATCTCGGATACGGCGATGATCGGCAAGGGCGTCCCCTCGCTCTGCTACGGGCTCCGCGGCCTCGTGTACTACCAGATCGACCTGCGCGGCTCGAAGAGCGACCTGCACTCCGGCGTGTTCGGCGGGGCGGTGGCCAATCCCGCGTTCGTGCTCTGCCAGATGATCGCGCAGCTCAAGGACCGGAGCGGGCGCATCAAGATCCCCGGCTTCTACGACGATGTCCGCGAGCTCACCGCCGCGGAGCGGGACGAGTGGAAGAAGCTGCCGTTCAACGAGAAGCAGTACCCGAAAGGAGCTCGGCGCCCCGAAGCTGGCCGGCGAGACGGGCTACTCCGTGTACGAGCGCGTGTGGGGACGCCCCTCGCTGGATGTGAACGGTCTCCTTGCGGGGTTTACGGGCGAAGGTCCGAAGACGGTGATTCCGGCGGTCGCCATGGCGAAGGTGAGCATGCGCCTCGTGCCGGATCAGACGCCCGATCGGATCGGCGAGCTCTTCGAGCAGTACATCAGAAAAATCGCCCCGAAGACGGTGGAGCTGACGCTCACCCGGATGCACGGCGGCATGCCGTGGATGGCCGATTTCGACAACGCCTATCTTCGCGCGGCCGGCCGGGCCATCGAGAAAGGCTTCGGCAAGCAGCCCGTCTTCAATCGCGAAGGCGGCTCGATTCCGGTCGTCGCGACCTTCCAGCAGGAGCTCGGAGTGCCGAGCGTGCTCTTCGGCGTCGGCCTCCCGGACGAGAACGCCCATGCTCCGAACGAAAAGCTCGATCTCGGCAACTTTCACGCGGGAATCATCTCGTCGGCGTACCTCTATCGAGGAGATCGGCAATCTCCAACGCTAGCGGCGGGCATCGACCATTGCCGATGGGAGGGCGCTGGCTGGCCGTGGTCGCGCTCGCCATCGCGCTCGCCCTCGCGCTGCCGCTGAGCGCGCTCCGGGCCGCCGCGCCGGCCTTCGTGGAAATCAGCTGGTTCTCGCTGACCAACATGTACTACCGAATCGGCCAGCTGGGCATCGTGACCGACGGGTACCTCACGCGGATCCCGCAGAGCGCGTTCTACGGGGGTGGAGGAGGCCTGGCCAGCAGCCACTCGGCGTACGTCCCGGACACAGCCGCGATCTCGCGCGTGCTCGCCGCGCTCGGCGGACCATCGCGCGTCAATCTTCTCCTCACCGGCCACAGCCACTTCGATCACTCGTTCGACACGGCGGCATGGTCGCGGCTCACGGGAGCACGCATCATCGGCTCGCGGACGACGTGCCTCCAGGCGCAGGCGCAGGGGATTCCGGCCGCTCGCTGTCTGGCGGTGTACGGCCGCGAGGTGATATCGCTCGCCGACGGCGTGACGATGCGGATCGTCAGGTGGAATCACAGCGGCGATCCGGCTCAGAACCCCGAGCAGCACAACCCGGTCGAGCTGACAGCGCTGCCCGTTCCAGACGCGAAAACCGGCGGGCTTCACCCGGGCGTGGCCGAGGACTTTCCCAATGGAGGCGGCAACCGCGGGTATCTGTTCGCGGTCGACGCACCCCGGCAGCGGCTGAGCTGGTTCTTTCAGAACTCCGCGAGCGCGGTGGATCTCCAGCAACCGATCGTCGTCGACGGGACCGACTATGGCGCCCCGCTGGAGAACCTGAAGCGCGCCATGAAGGAGGCCGGCCTCGATTCAGTCGATCTCTGGATCGGCACCGGCGGAAGAGCGGTGGCGGAGCTCGTCCTGCCGGTGCTGAAACCCAGATACTATCTGCCCGTGCACTGGGACGGACTCTACGCGCCCTTCTTTGCCGGGGTTCCGAGGCCCTATGCCGACCCGGCGCTGGAGCAGCTCCTTTCGGCCGAGCACGTGACCCTGCTGCGGCCGCAGCAGTACATGGACAGATGGCGTCTGGACGCGAGCGGCGTCCGGCCGGTGCCGAATGGCGAGGTCAAGAAAGCGCTGGGACTCAGCGGGAACTGACGGTCAGTTCAGCGCCGCCAGACGGCGCTTGAGAGTCTTGACGTGCTCCCACAGCTGCTCCTGATCCGTGCGGTCGTCCTCGTCGAGCTCGGCGACCGAGCTCTCGTGCAGATATTGCTGCAGATCGCGGAGCGCCGCCGAGAAGTCGTTCAGCTGAAACGCCAGGAGCCCGCGATCGCGCAGCTCGGTGATCGCGGACGGGTTCACGGCCAGCAGCAGCTCGGTGATGCTTCGCGCCTGCGGGAACGAGTACAACCGCGCGTAGATGCGCTTCAGGTTGAGCAGCATGCGCGTGAGCATCTGCGGCTTGGTGGCCGGTTGCAGGAGAGCGGGATCGAAGGCGGTATCGGCGCCGACGTGCCGCTCCAGCAGCCGCCGGCAGTCGTGCTCCGACAGCCGCGCGCCGCGGTGGAACGGATCGAGGATCAGCGGGGCGCACCGCATCAGGAAGTGCCCCGGGAAGTTCACGCCGTCGATGTCGATTCCAGCCCGGCGAGCCACCTCCATGTAGACCAGCGCGAGCGTGATGGGAATGCCGGTCCGGCGTTCGAGCACTTCGTTGAGAAAGCTGTTGCTCGGGTCGTCGTAGCGCTCGCGGTTGCCCGAGAAGCCCTGTTCGTCGAACACGTACGCGTTCAATACGTCGATCGCGGTTTCGGCGGCGCCCTGTTCCATGCAACCGCTCGCCGCGAGCCGCTCCCGCACATCGGCGCCCATCGAGTCGAGCTGCCGGAGGTACGGCTCGGGCTCGAGGCGGGGGCATTCGACGGTGGCGATGATCAGCGCCGGTTTGGCCAGGTCTCTGTCCGGGCTCGAGACGAGCGAAGCAAAGGTCTCGATGACGTGATGCTTCATGCAGTGCCGCTATTATCGCATCAACCCCGCACGATGAGAGACGCGAGCCGGTCGAGTGTGAGCTCGCTCAGCGTCTCGACCACGAGATCGGCGCCCGCGAGCTGGGCGGCCGAGTAGGTGTGCGTGACGGCCGCCGTGCGAAGGCCGGCCGCCTGCGCCGCGCGAAGACCCCAGATCGAATCCTCGACGGCGACGCAGCTGGCGGCGTCCACCTGGCTGGACTGCCGGAGCTTGGCGAGCGCGAGGAGATACAGGTCCGGCTCGGGCTTGCCGCGGACGCCGTCGGAGGCGGAAGCGACGGCCTTGAAGCGATCGCGAAGGCCCGCGGCTTCCAGCACGAGGGCTATCTCCGGCTCGAGCGCAC
This sequence comes from Vicinamibacterales bacterium, assembly GCA_963738315.1. Lineage (GTDB taxonomy): Bacteria > Acidobacteriota > Vicinamibacteria > Vicinamibacterales > JAMQPK01 > JAMQPK01. Next base: position 475,016 of record CAVTVT010000002.1, read on the forward strand.
CGGACGCGATCGCGAGGGGCACCCGTGTCGAGAGATCCCGGACGCAGGCGGCCGCTCCCGGAAAGAGAATCGAATCGCTGGCGAGCAGCCGCTGCACGTACGACGTCTTCGCGTCGATCCAGCGCTCGACGATGTCTGCGGACACGTCAAGGTGCCTGTCGCCCGCCAACTGCCAGAACAGTCCCGCATCGTCGAACCCCAGATACCGGTCGTCGTACTCCTCGCGAGCCAGGTGGATGCCCTCTGGCTCCAGCACCGCCTGGTAGGCGCGCAGGTGTATCGGCTCGCTGTCGGCGAGCACCCCGTCGAAATCGAAGATCACCGCCTGGAGCGTCAACGGGCGGCGGGCTCCTTGACCCGCTCTCCGGCGCGAATGGCGACGGGAAGCCGGTTTTCCGCGGGCGGATACGGGCAGTCGAACGTCGAGTTGTAATAGCAGTACGGGTTGAAGGCCCTGTTGAAGTCGATAGTGTAGAGACCGGTCGGGGTCCGTTCGAGCTCGAGGTACCGTCCGGCGTGGTAGGTATCGGCGCCGCTGGTGAGATCCCGGAACGGCACGAAGAGCTGGCTCATGTCGGCATCGAGCTCGCGGAAGGCCGTCAGGGTGAGCGGCTGCCCCTTGAGCATGAACTCCAGCACGCCGACGCGCTCTTCCTTGCGCAGCTCGCCGGTGGAGGTCGGCATCTCGATCACCTCCCGCGTGGCGGCCAGCTTCAGCGCGGCAGGAACAACGTAATCGGGATCGGGGGGGAAATACGAGAGCGGGATCAGCTTGTCCAGCAGCTCGCGGGGCACCGGCTGGCCTGGCGAACGCCGGAAGTCCCGATCCTTGGAGGCACGGGCCGCCTCGAGCTGCGCGACGTAGTCGCGGCCGGTTCCCGCCGGCGGCCCGCTGGTACAGCCCGCCAGCGGCAGGACGATCGCAACGATGATCGCGACTGACCTCATGACATCTAATCGAAGAGATACGTGCCCCGGCGAACCGTCTCGTCGGCCAGCGCGCGGCAGGGCCCGATCGTGTCGAGCAGCGCTTCGCCCGGCCCCGGCCGCACCGCCGCGAGCGCTTCACCGGCCGCACGGGAATCGGCGGCGGCCGCGAGCACACGGCGGGCGGCCGCTTCGATGCCGGCGGACGCCTCTGTAATGTACACGCTGGCCGCCGCCTTGTGGAACGCGCCGCGCTCGGCGTCGGCAGCCGACTCCAGCGCGCGGCGCTGCGCGCTTTCGGCGCAGCTGGCCGCGATGGCGATATCGGCAATCGCGAGCAGCACCTCCTGTTCCTCGCCGATCCGGTCCCCGAACCGGGCGACGGCCATCCTGATGACGGCAGCCGACGTGGCCTGGTAGCGCTGGACTGCTGCCCCGAGCTCGCGCCGCGGGTCACCCTCCTCGGCGGCGGCCATTCCCTCCTTGGCGGCTCTCCTGGCGAGCATGCCGGCAATCAGCAGCCGGTTGATTTCGTTGGTGCCCTCGAAGATTCTGTTGACGCGGGCATCGCGATAGCGGCGCTCGGCCGGGTAGTCGGCCACGAACCCGTTGCCCCCGTGGATTTGGACGTTCTCGTCGAGCACGAAGTCGAGCGTCTCGCTTCCGGCCACCTTGGCCATCGATGCGTCGGCCGCGAATGCCTCCAGGATCGGCAGCGCGGCCGGCGACAGGGATCCGCCGCCCGCGGCGGCGTCGATGGATCCCGCGACCCGATAGAGGAGGCTTTCCATCGCGTAGGTGCGCGCGGTCATCAGGCCGAGCTTCTGCTTGATGGCCCCGAAGCTCGAGATGGGCCGGCCGAACTGCCTGCGCGCGGCGGCATACCGGGCGGCCTCGCCGATGGCGTCGGCGGCGCTTCCCAGGCACATGGCTCCGAGCTTGAAGCGGCCGACATTGAGGACATTGAAGGCTACCTTGTGCCCCTTGCCGGGCTCGCCGAGCAGGTTGGATGACGGCACGCGCGCGTCCTGCAGAATCAGTGGAGTCGTCGAGGAGCCGTGCAGTCCCATCTTCCGCTCTTCGGCGCCCGTGCTGACGCCCGGGAACCCGCGCTCGACGAGGAACGCAGAGAAGCCGTCGCCCTCGAGCTTCGCGAAGACGACGAACAAATCGGCGAAGCCGCCGTTGGTGATCCACAGCTTCTCGCCGTTCAGCGCATAGCCCTCGCTCGAGCGTGCCGCCATGGTCGCGGCGGCCAGCGCGTCGGATCCCGATCCCGCCTCGCTCAGCGCGTACGCGCCCACCAGCTCACCGGAGATCAGTCCCGGCAGATACCGGCGCTTCTGCTCGTCGGTGCCGAACAGCAACAGCGGGACGATGGCGAGGTTCATCTGCGCGCCGACCGCCGCGCTGAAGGAGGCGCTCCCGGAGAGATACCGGCTGACGACGAGCGACGCGGTTCTGTCGAGCCCGACCCCTCCGAGCTCTTCCGGCGCGTCCACGCCGAGCAGCCCGAGCTCGCCCGCGCGGCGGAGCAGGTTCCGCGCGAAGCCCCAGTCCTTGCGTTCCAGGCGTTCGATGCCCGGCACCACCTCTCTGGCGGCAAACTCACGGGCGGTGCCGGCGATCATCCGGTGGATGTCCGGAAGCTGCTCCGGCGTCACGGCCACCGCTCCAGGATGGCCGCCGCGCCCATGCCGCCGCCGACGCACATCGTCACAAGCCCGTACCTCGATCCGCGGCGGCGCATTTCATGGAGCAGCGTCACCGTGAGCCTGGCGCCCGTGCAGCCCAGGGGATGGCCGAGCGCGATCGCTCCGCCATTGACGTTCAGCTTCTCCTCGTCGAGCGGGAGCTCGCGCAGGCACGCGAGCACCTGGGCCGCGAACGCCTCGTTCAGCTCGATCAGGTCGATGGCGTCGAGCGGGACTCCGGACGATCTCAGCACCTTCTGAATCGCGGGTACCGGGCCGATCCCGAACCGTTCAGGCGGCACGCCGGCGGTGGCGAAGGCCACGAACCGCGCGAGCGGCTCCAGCCCGCGCTCGCGCGCGAAGTGTGCCGAGGTGACGAGGACCGCTGCCGCCCCGTCGCTCGTCTGCGAGGAGTTGCCTGCCGTCACGCTGCCGCGCACGTGGAATGCCGGGCGAAGCTTTGCGAGCGCCTCGAGCGAAGTGTCGCGCCGCGGACCCTCGTCCCTGTCGAAGATCGTGTCGCCCGCTGCCGGTCGGATCGGCACGATCTCGCCGGCGAAGCGGCCAGCGTCGATGGCCGCGATCGCGCGCTCGTGGCTCCGCAGCGCAAAGACGTCCTGCTCCGCCCGCGAGATCCCGTATCCCGCACGTGATTCTCCGCGACCAGACCGGTGCTGAGATAGACGTCCGGGTATGCATCGACGAGCGCTGGGTTGGGGGCCACCTTGTTGCCGCCCATCGGTACCAGGCTCATGCTCTCGGTGCCGCCCGCCAGGATGGCAGAGGCGGATCCGGCGCGGATCCGATCGGCGGCAAAGGCTATGGCCTGCAGGCCCGACGCGCAGAACCGGTTGATCGTCACGGCGGAGGCCTCGACGGGAATGCCGGCGCGCAGGCTCGCGATCCGCGCCACGTTGAGGCCCTGCTCGGCTTCAGGCATCGCGCAGCCCAGGATGACATCTTCGATGTCGGCGGGCTGCACGCCGCCCGCGCGCGAGAGCGCGCTGGAGAGACACGCCGCGGCGAGCTCATCAGGCCGTGTGAAGCGGAGCGACCCCGACGGCGCCCTGCCGACGGCGGTTCTCACGGCGGCGACGATCACCGCATCATCCATCGTAGTCCCGCAGCAGGTCTTCCACCGCCTCGCCCACCTCCGTCACCTTGCCATCGAACAAGTGATCCGCGCCGTCGATCACCACCAGCTCGCGCGGCTCCGCCAGGCGGCCGTAGAACCGGCGGACTTCTTTCAGCGGCACGAGCTCGTCGCGCTCGCCGTGAACCAGGAACGTCGGCTTCTGCGCCGTGACGACGGCCGAGAAGTCGTACCGGTTGACCGGCGGCGCAATGCCGATGAGCGTCGTCACGCGCCGGTCGGCGGCTCCTGCCGTGAGCCCGATCCAGGCGCCGAACGACATTCCACCAGCCCAGATCCGATCCGCCCCCGGGTATCGGGCGCTCATGAAGTCGAGCGCGGCCGCGAAGTCGGCCTGCTCGCCCATACCCTCGTCGAACGTGCCCTCGCTCCGGCCCGACGCCGCGGAAATTGAACCGGAGCACCGGCACGCCGATGCGCGCCAGCGCCTTGGCACCGTGGAAGAGCGCCTTCGTGTGCATCGTGCCGCCGGCGGTGGGAAGCGGGTGTCCAAGCACCGCGACGGCCTTGAATGTTCCCTGCGCCGGGCCGTTGACGAGCCCCTCGAGGCGCCCGGCCGGTCCGTGGAACTCCACATTGGTGACGCGCAAATCCGCTCCCGTCACGGGCCCTCCAGCGGTTCGAGGAACGCCGACACGATCTGGGCGAACTGCGCCGGCGAGGTGGCGGTGCCCAGGTGACCGGTGCGTTCAAGGCGCCGGAATACGGCGCCCGGAATCTTCTTCACGTAGTCCATGGCATCCTCCGCGTCGATGACCCTGTCGAGCCCGGACTCACCAGCCACGACGAGCGTCGGTACGGTCACCCTGACGCAGTCGCCGTCGAACCGTTCGGCGGCGGCGAGCCGGGCCCGCGCGGCCATGCGCCACGGGATGCCGGGAGCCTTCAGCAGTTCGACGCCGAACGAGCCGTAAAAGGCGAGCCGGCGCCGTCGGCCGGGGAACGTGGCGCGCAATTCCGCCGAAGTCCGACGCGCCGCTTCCGCCAGGAAGAGCGGAAAACGCAGCACCGGCCGGCTCATGTAGCGCGCCTGCCGCGGAGCGGGCCGCCAGACCGGCCCGGGCGCCGAGACGAGAATCAGCGCGCGCACGCGTTCGGGATGCACCGCCGCGTAGCGCAGCGCCACCAGTCCACCGAACGACACGCCGCACAGCACGGCGGAGGCAAGCTTGCTGGAATCCAGCACGGTATCGACGTGGCGTACCAGCTCATCGAATCCGCCCTCGGGAGGCAGCCGCGGCACGCCGGGCTCTCCCGGCAGCGAGCTCGTGACGACCCGCCACCGCCCGGCCAGCTCCGCAACGCTTCGCCTCATCCACTCCCACCGGCCCTGGATCCCTGGAATCAGCACGATCGCCGGGCCGGAACCGACGTCGATGACGGCCACTGCAGTCAGTTTCGCAGAGGTTTTCCGGTTTTGAGCGTGTACCTGATCCGCTCGATCGTCTTCGGCTCGCCGCAGAGGCTCAGAAATGCCTCCCGCTCGAGGTCGAGCAGGTGATCTTCACTGACCTGCGCCGGACGTGGCAAGGCGCCGCCCGACAGCACCCAGGCCAGCTTGCGGCCCACATGCGCGTCATGGTCGCTGATGCGGCCGGCCCGCCAGGCCAGGTGCACGCCAAGATCAAGTTTGGCGCGGACGCCGTCGCCTCCGACCTCGATTGCGATCGGCCGCCGCGGAGGGATGTAGCCGTCGGCGACGCGCTGCAGGGCCCTGCGCCGGGCGTCGAAGACGAGGCGATCGGGGTTCATGCTGATCTGATCGACAGGGCGCAGGTACGCATACCGGCGGGCGTCGGCGGCGCCGCTCGAGCGCGTCCCGAGGCCGATGATTTCGAACGCGCGCTCGACGCGCTCGCAGCGCAGCAGCATTTCCTTCGTGCCTCCGGCCGCGGGAATCAGCCCGACGCCGGTTTCCACCAGTCCCATGTACGTCTCTGCCGCCGCCTGCACGCGATCGGCATGCAGCGCGATCTCGCATCCGCCGCCCAGCGTCAGGCCGATGGGCGCCACGACCACTGGAACCTCGGCGTACCGCAATCCGACAACGGCATCCTGGAAGCGCCGGATCGTGGCGTCGATCCGCGCCCACCGCTTGTCTTCTGCGTCGCGCAGGAGGAGCTTGAGATTCGCGCCGGCCGAGAAGTTCGTCGCCTCGGTGGCAATGACGAGCGCCGCGAATCGCTCGGCACCGTCGCGTACGGCGCGGCGCAGCATCTCGAGCGCGTCTTCGCCGATCGCGTTCATCTTCGAGTGGAGCGCGACCCCGAGCACGCCCTCGCCCAGGTCCAGGAGACTCGCTTCGGCGTTCGTCGCAACGACGCGGTCCCTCTCGCGCGCCGACCTGAGAATCTCGAACTCCGGCCGTGCGGGAGGCAGGGGAGCGCCGCGGGATCGGCGTGGCAGCGCGCCCACCGCATCGGCGAGCTCGAACGGGCCGAGCGGCCACGCGTATCCCCATCGCAGCGCGCGGTCCACATCGTCTATCGAGTAGGCGATCGAGGGGGCTGTTTCGGCGGCGTACGACAAGAGCGGCAGCAGCGTGGCGCGGAAGAACGCACCTACGCGGTCGCTGCCACCGAAGAGGGTCCGCATGCGCTCGGGCAGCGGCAGAGCCGCAGCGGCCTCGAGCGGCGGCAGGTCGCGGAGCCCGCGGCGGACGGTAGGTCATCGCCAGCGGATCGAGCGACCAGATCTCTGTCGCTCCGGAGGGTGTCCTGCGACGCTGGTAGAAGCCGCCGCCCGCCTTCTCCCCGATCCAGCCCCTCCGCTGCATCTCGGCGATGAATGGCGGGAGGACGAACGAGTCGGCGTGCTCCCTCGGCAGACGCGCCGCGAGATCGGCAGCAACTTTGATGAGCACGTCCAGCCCGGCGATGTCGACCGTGCGAAACGTCGCGCTCCTGGCGCGGCCAATCGCCGGGCCGGTCATCGCGTCGATTTCCTCGACCGTGTACGCCCCGGTCGCCAGCGCGTCGAAGACGCGCGACCAGTCCGTACATCGCGAGGTGGTTGGCAATGAACCCGGGCGTATCCTTGGCCACGACCACGCCTTTCCCGAGCCGCCGATCGGCCCAGCCGGCGACGAGGTCGGCAACCGCGCGATCCGTCTCCTCCGTGGGCACGAGCTCGAGGAGGTGCAGGTATCTGGGCGGATTGAAGAAATGGGTGCCCAGCCAGTGGCGGCGGAAATCGAGGGAGCGGCCTTCCGCCAGTGCCGCGATCGACAGCCCCGACGTGTTGGAGCTGACCACGGCGTCGGGGCGCCGGAGTGCGTCGACCCGGGCGAGCAGCGCGGCCTTGACCCGCAGATCTTCGACAACGGCCTCGACGATCCAGTCGGCGCCGTCGATGAGCCCGAGATCGAGATCGATGCCCCCCGTCTTGATGCGCCCGGGGAGATCGGGCGTGAAGAACGGGTCGGGCTTCAGCGAGCAGGCGCGCCGAAGGCCCTCGGCGGCCGCCTGTCTGGTGACATCGAGGAGGACCACATCGAGCCCCGCGTTCGCGAGATGCGCCGCGATTTGCGCGCCCATGGTCCCGGCACCGAGCACGGCAGCCGCTCGCAGGTGCATGCGGTCAGTCCACCAGCCCGCGCTGGATGGCGTACCGCATCAGCTCGGCCGTGCTCTTGAGCTCCATTTTGGCGAGCACGCGGGCCCGGTAGGTGCTCACGCTGTGGACGCTGAGCGAGAGCTCGGCCGCGATCTGCGAGACGCGCCTTCCCGACGCGATCATGCGCATGACCTGGTACTCCCGGTCCGAGAGCCGTTCGTGAGGCGTGTCGGCCGGCGGATGGTCCGGCCCGCTCTCGAACTCGTCAGAGAGCGTGGGATCCAGATAGCGCCGTCCGGCGATCACCGTCCGGACGGCCTGGACCACTTCGGCGGGGGTGCGATCCTTGGTGATGTACCCGGACGCGCCGGCGCTGATCGCTCGCCGTGCGAACTGGTCGGCCGCATGGACGCTCAGCACGAGCACCGGCAGCGAGGGACGCTCCACGCGCAGATCTTTCAGCAGATCGAGCCCGCTCGCGCCGGGCAGCGACAGGTCGAGCACCACGCGTCCCAGTCGGTGCTCTTGACCTCGTTGAGCCCCTCTTCGGCGTTCGCCGCCTCGCCGATCTCGGCGCGGCCGAATGCGCCCGCCAGCACCTTCCTGATGCCCTGCGCGGACGATGGGATGGTCGTCGACCAGAAGAATGCGCCTCATGCGATGGGAACCTGAACGGTGACGGTCGTGCCGCGCCCGGGCCTTGCGCCGATCGTCAGCGTGCCGCCGAGCAGCCGCGCCCGTTCGGCCATGCCGAGCAAGCCCGATCGATCCGCTGCCCGACATCTCCGCCTTCGCGATGCCGCGGCCGTTGTCCTTCACGGTGAGCTGCAGCCGTGCGTCCGCGTTGTCTCAGCGTGATCCTCACCGCCCCCGCGCGCGCGTGCCGCACCACGTTGGTCAGCGCTTCCTGCAGGATCCGGTACAGCGCCAGCGCGCGCTGTGCGGTCGGCACGTCGATGGCCGGACCGGCCGAGACCCGGCAGCGGATGCCGGTGCGCGCCTCGAACTTCTCCGCCTCCCACTTGATCGCTTCGATGAGCCCCAGATGGTCGAGCACCGGCGGCCGCAGATCGCTCGCCAGATGGCGCGGACCGAATGAATGCTCAGCTCGATCAGCCCGATGAGCGCCTGCAGCCGGTTCACGAGCGCCACTCCGGGCCTCTGCTCGGCCCTGCACAGATCCTCCACGAGCCAGCGTGAACTGGAGCTTCAGGCTCGTGAGCACCTGTCCGAGCTCGTCGTGGAGCTCGCGAGCCACCCGCGCCCGCTCTTCTTCGCGCGCCGTCTCGAGCCGCAGCGACAGGGCGTGCAGCGCGGCCGACGTGGGTCGCGGCCCGACGCGGCGCGACGATCGAGGTGGGGCGGACCGGACGCACGCGAGGGTCAAGATATAGCCGCCGCGGCTATCCGAGGGCCTCCGAAAGGCCGATACATCCGCACGTGCCATTGACGTCTTCTCCAGCTGCTGCCGCCGGTAAGGTCCTCATCGTGGACGACGTGTCCGCCAACCTCGAGCTCCTCAGCCGTGTGCTCGATGCGCGAGGGGTACACCGTGGTGACGGCCAACGACGGCGAGCAGGCGCTCGAGATGGTGGAGCGCGAGAACCCGGACATCGTGCTGATGGACGTCATGATGCCCAAGCTCAGCGGCTACGCCGTGTGCGAGCGCATCAAACAGAGCGAGCGCACGCGGCTGACGCCCGTGGTGCTCGTGACCGCCCTGCTCGAGCGCGAGGACAAGATTCAGGGCATCAACGCCGGCGCCGACGATTTCCTCACCAAGCCGGTCGACGCGCCACGAGCTGAAGGCACGCGTCCGGTCGCTGGTACGCCTGAAGCGCTACACCGACGACCTGGATTCCGCCGAATCGGTGATCTCTGAGCCTCGCCCGGGTGATCGAGGCGCGCGACGCGTACACCGACGGGCATTGCCAGCGCCTGGCGAGCTACGCGACGGCGCTCGGCCGCGTGCTCGGCCTGTCGCGAGGATCAGCTGGGGGCCCTCTATCGCGGGCGGGTACCTCCACGACATCGGCAAGATCGGCATTCCCGACGCGGTGCTGCTCAAGCGTGCCCGCCTCACCCCTGCCGAGTACGCAGCAGATCAAGCTGCACCCCGTGATCGGCGATCATCTGTGCGGAGAGCTGCGGTCGCTCCGGCAGGTGCGCCCGATCGTGCGCCACCATCACGAGCTGCTCGACGGCAGCGGCTATCCGGACCGCCTCAAAGGAGACGCCATTCCGCTGCTCGCCCAGATCATGGGCATCGTCGACGTCTTCGACGCGCTCACGACGGAGCGTCCATACAAGGCGGCGTTTCCGCCGGAGAGAGCCTGCGAAGAGCTGCTCGACGAAGCCCGGCGCGGCCTGCGGCGCCGCAGATCTGATCGAGGCGTTCATCGCGCTGGAGGAGCGCGCCGGCGCGCCGCCGGCCGCGTAACGTTCGAGGCCTGCCATGTCCATCCTCACCGAGCTGAAACGAATCGTTCTCGCCGAGGACAACGCCAACGACATCGAGCTGACGATGGCGGCGCTCGCGGAGATCAATCTCGCCAACGAGGTCGTCGTCGTTCGTGACGGCGCCGAGGCGCTCGACTACCTCTTTCGCCGGAACGCGTTCGCGCGATCGCGCGCCGGGACACCCGGCCGTGCTGCTGCTCGACCTGAAGATGCCGAAGGTGGATGGGCTCGAGGTGCTGCGCGCAATCAAGGCGGACGACGGCCTCAGGACGATCCCCGTCGTGATGCTCACCTCGTCGCGCGAGGAGCAGGATCTCGTGCGCAGCTACAGCCTCGGCGCCAACGCGTACGTGGTCAAGCCCGTCGACTTCCGCGGCTTCATCGACGCCGTGCGGCAGCTCGGCGCGTTCTGGGCGATTGTCAACGAGCCGCCGCCGGGGGCGGCCCAGCCGTGACCCTCGAGACCGCGGCCGCCGAGCCGGCATCGGAAGGCCGACGCACGGCCCCGCTGCTCCTGGCGGTCGACGACGAGCCGGCGGTACTCGGGGTGATCGATCGGCTCGCGCGCACCATCGGATTCGATGTGGTGGCCGCGTCGAACGGACGCGAGGCGCTCGCGCTCCTCGCGCGGGAGCGCGCCGCGGTCGTCCTCGTGGATCTCGGGATGCCCGACATCGGCGGGCTCGACGTCCTGCGCGCGATACGCGCCGGCGATCCCGGGTGCCGGGTCATCCTGATGACCGGCAATGCCAGCATCGACTCGGCCATCGAGGCCATCAAGCTGGGCGCCATGGACTACCTCAGCAAGCCGTTCGATCTCGGCCGCCTGCAGCAGCTGCTCGCGTCGGTCCACGAGCAGATCGAACGCCGCGGGGCGCTCCTGACCGCCGAGAGCCGGCTCGCGCGCCAGCTGGAGTTCTGCGGCATGATCGGCCGCAGCGGCGTGATGCTGGACCTCTTCGATCGCATCCGCCGTTTCGCGCCGCACGTGCGCACGGCATTGGTGACAGGGGAGACGGGGACGGGCAAGGAGCTGGTGGCCCGCGCGCTGCACGCCACGGGACCGAGGGCCGCTCACAAGTTCGTGACGGTCAACTGTTCGGCCGTGGTCGAGTCGCTGTTCGAGAGCGAGCTCTTCGGCCACGTGCGCGGTGCGTTCACCGGCGCCGTCGACCACAAAGCCGGTCTCTTCGAAGCGGCCGACGGCGGAACCCTGTTCCTCGACGAAATCGGCGAGCTGCCGCTTGCCGCCCAGGCGAAGCTGCTCCGGGTGCTCGAGACCGGGGAGGTGCAGCGCGTCGGCGGGGTGGAGACCCGCCAGGTCGACGTGCGGATCGTCGCCGCGACCAACCGGGACCTGCGCACGGAGGCAGCTTCCGGCCGGTTCCGCGGTGATCTCTTCTATCGCCTCAGCGTCATCGAGCTCCACGTCACCCCGCTTCGGGATCGGCGCGAAGACATCCCGTACCTCATCGCCGCCTTCGTGCGGCAGTTCTCAGGGCGTTTCGGCAAGTCGATCGCCGGTCCGACACCGGCGGCGGAGCGGCTGCTGCTCACCGCGCCATGGCCGGGGAACGTCCGCGAACTGCGGAACACCATCGAGCGAATCTGCATCGTGACGGAGGATCGGTTCTTCGGCGAACGGGAGACGCTCGCCGCGATCGAGCCCTCCTCCGGCCCTCCGGCCCCGGCGCCCGCGCCGGTGATCCGGCGGCGCGATCCCAATCTGCTCGCCGACGCCGAACGGGAGCATATCCTTCGCGTGCTCAGCAGCACTTCGGGCAACAAGAAGGCGGCCGCCCAGCTCCTCGGAGTGAGCCGGCGCGCCCTCTACCGCAAGCTCGAACGACTCGGCATCTGACCCCGGCCTGCGCGCTCCTCCTCCCGCCACCGCGCACTCGTGTGCGCGCCCCGCACAACCGCACAGTGTCCCAGAACGGAACTTCGACCGTAACCTCATGACCCGCATGTGTTTGTCAATGTCTGAAAGTACGGCATCACTTCGGCATAAGGGAGGGCGCCGTGCGCACCGCGCCGGTCAAGGAGAGCTGCTGTGAGAGCCAAGACAATCGCCGCCCTGCTGTTGACGTTCACCGCCGGATTCCATTTCGTACCGCCGGCAACGGCGGCGGGCCTCGAAGGAGACCCCATGTCCGCGGTGACCGCTGTGTCTGAGCACGTGACGCTGGTCGTCCCGATGCGCGTTGCCGATGCGCCGGCGCTCGCTCGCCCCGCCGCCCTGCCGGCGTTGTACGGCGGACTGGTCGCCTCGCAGGTGTGGGACCTCGTGAGCACGTCCGCAGCGCTGAAAGCGGGCGCCCGTGAGGCGAATCCGGTGGCGGCGCCGCTGGCCCGGAACAGCGCCGGCCTCATCGGGCTCAAGGCGGCCAGCTCGGCCAGCACGATCTTCTTCGCGGAGCGGCTGTGGCGGAAGAATCGGGTGGCGGCAGTGCTGATGATGGCGGCGGTGGACGGCGCGATGGCGGCGGTGGCGGTCCACAACGTGCAGAACGCGCGCGTCGCGGCGGGCCGGTAGACCCCTTCAGTACGCCGCGAGCTTCGTGATGGCGCGCCCGAGATCCTCGCTCTGCGGCAGGATCACCTCTTCGAGCTCGGGAGCGTAGGCCACCGGGGTATCCAGGGCGCCGACCCTGGTGACCGGGGCGTCCAGGTGCTCGAACAGCTCCTCGGAAACGCGCGCGGCAATCTCCGCTCCGAATCCGCACGTCAGCTGATCCTCGTGCGCCACGATCACGCGGTTGGTCTGGCGCACCGCCTCGGCGATCGCCTCCCAGTCGTACGGGATGATCGTCCGCAGGTCGAGGACCCGCACGCTCACCCCCGACTTCTCCGCGTGCTGCGCTGCGACCAGGGCGCGCTGGACCAGCGCGCCCCAGGTGACGATCACCATGTCGCCGCCGGGCCGCCGCTCCGCCGCGCGCGCGAACGGAATCGTGTAGTCGGGGCCTGGATACTCCGCCTTGTTGTAGGTCTGGCGGTAGAGATGCTTGTGTTCGAGGAACATCACCGGATCGTCGCAGCGGATCGCCGTCCTCAGCAGGCCCGCGGCGTCGGCCGCATTGGACGGGAACGCGATGCGCAGCCCCGGGCAGTGCGCGAAGATGCTCTCGCCCGACTGGCTGTGATAGATCCCGCCGCCGCGCAGGTAGCCGCCGATGGCGACGCGGATGACGATCGGGGCCGCGTAGGTGTTGGCCGATCGGTAGCGCAGCATCGAGAGCTCGTCGCGAATCTGCATCATGGCCGGCCAGATATAGTCGAAGAACTGGATTTCGACCACCGGCTTGATGCCGCGGACGGCCATCCCGATTGCGCGTCCGATGATATTCGCCTCGGCGAGAGGCGAGTTGAAACAGCGATGGGTGCCGTAGGCGCGCTGCAGGCCGTGCGTGGCCTTGAACACCCCCCCCTTGCCCGGCACCCTGTCGATCAGCTCGCCGCGGCTCACATCGGCGACGTCCTGACCAAACACCACGATGTTCCCGTTGTGCCGCATTTCGTCGTGGAGCGTCCGGTTGATGAGGGAGACCATCGTCTCCGGCTTCCCCTCGGGCGCGACGGGCGACTCGAAGGCGTCCGACGCGGGATCGACCGTGGGGGAGTACACCCACAGGGCCGCGGAGTCGAGCGCCGGCCTGGGCGCGTGCAGGGCGCGCTCGGCGGCTTCTGCGATCTCCGCATCGACCGCCGTCCGCAGCCGCGCGAGCTCCTGTTCGCCGGCGAGCCCGTCCTTCTTCAGCAGCGTGGCCAGGCTGACAATCGGGTCGTGGGCCGACTCGAGATCGCGCTCCTCCGGCGTCTTGTACAGCCGCTCGTCGTCGGAGTGAGAGTGCGAATAGGGCCGGACGACCTTGGCATGGACCAGTGCGGGCCCCTTGCGCGCGCGCGCATAGGCCACCGCCTCGCGCATGGCCCGGTAGCTCTGGACGAGGTCGGTGCCGTCGGTGCGGATGACCTGCAGATGGGGGAATCCCTTGACCAGCCGCGAGATGTCACCGCCCGCCGTGTGGAACTCTGCCGGGCACGAAATGGCGTAGCCGTTGTCCTCGATCAGGCAGACCAGCGGCAGCCGCTCGGTCGAGATCGTGTTCAGGAACTCCCAGAACTCCCCTTCGCCGGTGGCGCCATCGCCGAGCGACACGTAGGTGACCTCGTCGTCGTGGACGTGCGCCTCGATGGCGCCCGGGTCGAGCGTGGGCAGCCGCTTCGATGCCTCGGCGCATCCGGCGGCGTGGAGGCATTGCGTTCCCGTGGCGCTGGAGCCGTTCACGACGTGCAGCGAGGGGTTGCTCCAGTGGGAGGGCATCATGCGTCCGCCCGAGGCCGGGTCGTCGCTCGAGCCAACGGCCGCGAGCAGCATCTCGTGCGGCGTGACGCCGAGCACAAGCGCCAGCGCGCGGTCTCTGTAGTAGGGGAAGAACCAGTCATAGCCCGGCTTGAGGCTCATGCCGGCGGCCACCAGGATCGCCTCGTGGCCGGCGCCGCTGATCTGGAAGAAGATCTGGCTCTGGTTCTTCAGCTGGATTTCCTTGTCGTCGAGCCGTCTCGACAGGAGCATCCAGCGATATGCCGACAGGAGGTCCTCGCGCGTGAGGCCCTCATATGTGCGCTGCGTCGCCGACGCCTTCATTCGCGTCCTCTGAGTGATCGCATCGTCGCCCCCACACGCGAACGGTCCAACAGCAAATTATAGATCGGTCCGGGTGCTATAATCGCCGCCTGGATCAGCCCCTGAACGCGGCCTATCGGCTGTATCGCTGGGATGAGATCGCGCTCGAAAAGGTCACCGAGATGGTTTCCCGAAAATTCGTCTCGGGAACACTGGAGACGCTGGCCCAAATCTACCTGAAGCGGGGCGCGATGGTGCCCCGGCATGCCCACGACGGCGAGCAGATGACCTATGTGCTGCAGGGTACGCTGAAGCTGCTCGTCGGCGGCGACGAGGTCACGCTGCGGGAGGGCGAAGTGCTGCACATCCCGGCCGACACGCCCCACCAGGTCGAGGCGCTCGACGACACCTTCGTGCTCGGCGTCTTCAGCCCCGCCAGGAGAGACTGGCTTTCCGAGTAGACAGGAGGTCCCCGTGGCGTTCTGGATCCTGCTCGCCGTCGTCGTCATCGTCGTGTTCTGGGGCGTCTCGCTCTACAACGGCCTCATCCGGCTTCGCAATCAGGTGCTGAACGGCTGGCGGCAGATCGACGTCCAGCTCAAGCGCCGCCACGACCTGATTCCGAATCTCGTCAACACCGTGCGCGGCGCGATGGAGTTCGAACGCGACACGCTCACACAGGTCATGGACGCACGCTCGCGCGCCCTGGCGGCCACCGGCCCCGTCGACGCGGCGAAGCGCGAAGGCGAGCTGACGCAGGCGCTCGGACGCCTGTTCGCAGTGGCCGAGAACTATCCCGCGCTCCGGGCCAACGAGAACGTCAAGATGCTGCAGGAAGAGCTCGCGTCCACCGAGAACAAGGTCGGCTTCGCCCGCCAGTTCTACAACGACATCGCCACCAAATTCAACATCGCACAGCAGACCTTCCCGTCGAACGTCTTTGCCTCGATGCTGGGCTTCAAGCCCGCCGAGCTGTTCGAGATCTCGGAGCCGGCGGAGCGGCAGGTGCCGAACGTCGATCTCAGCATGAGGAAGTGAACCTCCTCGAGCAGCAGGCTTCCAACCGGCGGCGGACCTGGCTCGTCATGCTGGTCTTCGTCGCGTTCCTCGCGTTCCTGGGGTACGGCTTCGACGCGCTCTATCTCGGCACCGGCTCGTTTCCGGTCGGCACCCTGTTCGCGCTCGCGGTGGGCAGCGTGTCGGCCCTGTCGAGCTACTATGGCGGGGATCGCGCCGTGCTGCTGTCATCCGGCGCGCAGCCGCTCGAGCAGGCCAGGCGCGGCGGCTCGGAGGCCGACGCGCTGAAGTACCGGCAGCTCGAGAACGTCGTGGACGAGATGAGCATCGCCGCGGGCGTGCCGCGTCCTCGCATCTACGTGGTGCCCGATCCCGATCCCAACGCGTTTGCCACCGGCCGCGACGCCGGGCACGCCTCGGTGGCCGTCACCAAGGGACTCCTGGACACCGTCAGCCGCGAGGAGCTGCAGGGAGTGATCGCGCACGAGCTCAGCCACGTGCGCAACCTCGACATCCGGCTGATGATGGTGATTGCCGCCATGGTCGGCGCCGCCGCGCTCATCGCCGACTGGTCCACACGGGGTCTCCGGATGGGAATGGGGGGCGCGGGCCGCCGCGGGCGCGACCGCGAAAAGGGGGGAGGCGGCGCGGCGGCGCTGGCGCTCTTCGCGATCTGGATCGTTGCCGTCGTGCTGGCGCCGCTGATCGGTCAGGCGCTCGCGATGATGGTCTCGCGGCAGCGCGAGTACCTGGCGGATGCGTCCGGGGCGGAGCTCACGCGCAACCCGCTCGCGCTGGCGAGCGCGCTGCAGAAGATCGACGAGGCCGCCGCCCCGACGGCCGCCATGAAGCGCGGCACGGCGCACCTCTGCATCGCCGATCCGCTCGGACGCGCCGTCGGAGTCCGCGAGGGGACATGGTCGAACCTGATGGCGTCCCACCCGCCGATGGCGAACCGCATCGCCGCCCTGCAGGAGATGGCGTTCCTTACAGGCAGGAAGTAGGAAGTACGAAGTAAGAAGGAAGAAGGGTCCTTACCTCCTACTTCTCACTTCTTACTTCTCACTTTCAATGAACATGCTTGTCCCAGTCGTCCCGCCCCTTCTGGCCGGAGTACACGCCGAAGCGCTTTCGGGCGCGGTCCATCTTCCAGCGAAGGTAGCGATAGCGGATCTCGTTTGCCGGGCTCAGACGCCGGCCGGGCAGCAGGAAATAGCCGGCGACGAGTCCCCCCAGGTGGGTGATGTGCGCCACGCCGCCGCCCGTGTCGCCGATCGAGGAGAGCAGCGCGATGGCGCCCATGATCATGACGAAGTACTTTGCGGGGATCGGAAAAATGAAGTAGAGGAATATCGGGCGGTCGGGGAAGAGCAGGCCGTAGGCGAGCAGCAGCCCGTAGATCGCGCCTGACGCGCCGATGGTCACCGTCGTGAACAGACGGGCGGTTGCCTCGAACGGCAGGAGCGAACAGAAGATCGTCGACGCCGCGGCGGCCACTCCCGTGATGACGTAATACCGGAGAAACGTCCGCGTGCCCCACATCCGCTCGAGCTCGGTCCCGAACATCCAGAGCGCGAGCATGTTGAAGAGGATGTGCCCGATGGTTCCGTGCAGGAACATGTACGTGAACAGCTGCCAGACCCATCCAGCCTCCACCACGGCCGCAGGCAGCAGGCCCAGGTACGTCACGATGCCGGGCAGCAGGATCGAGGCCGCGAACATCACGACGTTGGCGATGATCAGGGCCTTGATGGCAGGCGGGAGCGGCCCTGGCCCGAACGAGTAGGCACATCGTCCGCGACGGAGATCGGCGCATCTACTCGGATCGTACCACGGCGTGCCAGAGCGCGGTGATCTCGCGGACGCCGAGCGCCCGGGCGCTGGCGCCCAGCACCACGAGACCCGCGCCGATCGCGCCGAGCACGGGGATCGCGCGCGAGACGAGCGTGCCCGTGGGAAGCGCCGACGCGAGCAGACGCTCGACGGCGTACGCGGCGACCGCCATCAACCCGGACGCGAGCACGATCTTCGCCGCGCTTGGCGCGATCGGCCGGACACCGATGCGGCCGATGCGCGTGCGGACGAGCCAGAGCAGCAGGGCGGCATTGAACAGCGCGGCGGCGGCCGTGCCGAGCGCGAGCCCGCGATGGCCCAGCAGGGGAACGGACAGCAGGCTCACGGCCACGTTGACCGCAACGCTGAGCGCGCCGGCGATCATGGGCACCCGGCTGCTCCCGATCGCATAGAACACCGGCGAGACGAGCTTCACCGCCGAGTAGCCCACCAGGCCGGGCGCGTAGCAGACGAGGGCGCCCGCCGTCGCGGCGCTGTCGGCCGCAGTGAAGCGGCCGTGCTCGAAGACGAGCGAGACGATCGGCGCCGCCAGCACCATCAGCCCGGCGGTGGCGGGCACGTTCAGCATCAGCATCATCCGCAGGCTCTCGCCCACGGCCTCGCCGACTGCCGCGCGATCGTCCCGGGCGGCATGTGCGGAAATCTGCGGCAGCGCCGCCGTGGCGATCGAGATCCCGAACAGGCCGATCGGCATGTATATCAGCCGAAAGGCATACTCGAGCCATGAAACCGCTCCTGTTCCCAGCGACGCCGCCCACCAGCTGTTGACCAGCAGGTTCACCTGAACGCCGGCCAGACCGGCCATTCCAGGCACGGCCAGTCCCGCGGCCTGACGCACCTCCCGGTCGCGCCACGCGAGAGGCGCCGCGCGGCCCAGGCCCTCGCGCCGGACGGCGAGCCACTGCAGCGCCGCCTGGCCCGCGCCGCCGGCGACGACCGCGCACGCCATCGCCGCGATCCGCACGGACCCGTCTGGCGGAAGCATCGGAACGACGAGGACACCGCAGGCGATCGCAGCCAGGTTGAACATCGCCGGCGAGAGCGCCGGGACGAAGAACCGGCCGACCGCGTTCAGCAGCGCCATGAGCACCGCGGCGATCGACACGAGCACGAGAAACGGCAGCATGATGCGGGTGAGCAGGATGGTCAGCTCGAGCTTGCCGGGCACCGCGGAGAAATCGCCGGCGTAGATCCGCACCAGCGGACTGGCGAGCAGCATCCCGGTGATGGCCGCGGCGCCGGTGATTGCCGCCGCAAGGACGGCCACGCCTCCGGCCAGACGCCAAGCGCGCGGAGGACCGGCGGTGGCCGCCACCCGGGTCAGCGCCGGCACGAGCGCGGCGCTCATGGCGCCCTCCGCGAAGAGATCCCTGAACATGCCGGGGAGGCGGAAGGCGATGCGGAAGGCGTCCATCGCGTCTCCCGCGCCGAACCAGTAGGCGAGCACCTGATCGCGGATCAGGCCCAGGATGCGGCTGGCGAGCGTGGCGAGGCCGATCACGCCGGCTGAACGGGCGAGGGGAGCGGACCCCGGTTGCGTGCGGCGGGTGTCCGAGCCGGCGCTAGGCGCCAAGCTTGCGCCGGACGATCTCGTTGACGAGCTTGCCGTCCACGGTCTTCCCTGCAAGCGCGGCCATGACCGCCTTCATCACGCGTCCGATGTCTTTGGCCGAGCCGGCGCCGGTCTCGGCGATTGCGGCGTCGACCGCCTGATGGAGCTCGTCGGGGCCGACGGCGGCGGGCAGGTAGTGTTCGAGGACGACGATCTCGGCGCTTTCCTTGTCGGCCAGATCCTGCCGGCCGCCTTTCACGAACTGCTCGATCGAGTCGCGGCGCTGCTTCACGAGCGTCGACAGGACCTGGCGCGACTCGGTCTCGTCGAGCGCGCGGCCGCGCTCGACCTCGCGGTTCATCAGCGCGGCCTTCAGCATGCGCAGCGGAGCGAGCCGCTGCTGATCTCTCGCCTTCATCGACTCGGCAATCGCGCGATTCACATCATCTATGAGCGGCATAAACACCCATGACGTCCGATCGGGTCACCGAGTCCTGATCCGAGTCACCGAGCGTGACGTGCCAGTCGTCGATATCGTCGTAGAAGCCCGGGGGGACGGGCATCGCGTTGACCTTGACGGCGAGCGCCAGCGTGCGCCCCATCTGGAAATAGCCCGAGCGCCGCATCATCCGGCGGAACCTCGCGTGTGACGCATAGCACCGGATCTTGTCGGACCCGGCCTGCCGCGCTTCGGCGTCGACCCATCGGAGCAGCGTCTTGAACCCGATTTCGTCGTGCGTGTCGGCCAGGAAGTCCACGAGCCACGTGACGCGGCCGCGCGGCTCCTGGGCGTGCCGGTAGACGGCATACCCCTCGGTGCGCCCCTCCCGCTTCAGCGCCGCGATCGAGTATCGCACGTGCGGCGGTTCGACGAACTTCCAGTTCAGGTACGACGCGTCGCGGCGCACCGCGAGCTTGAAGCGATCCGCCACCCGCTCCCAGAGCGCCGTGAAGGATGCGTCGAAACGGCGGACCGGCTCGACATCGGCGCGCAGCGGACGCACGCGCGCGGCGACCCGCACGACCGGCAGCGTGACGAACGAGAACAGGCGGTTCACCGGCATCGGCAGCTGCGGCACGCGCACCGCCCGCCTGGTCAGGGGCTTGACCACGCCCGGGACCGGCGGCACCTCGGGCCAGTGCAGCTTCTGGAGCAGGTGCGAAGAGGACTCCGACAGCCCGAGCCCCAGGGATGCGCCGACGCTCCGGTCCCACGCTCGGAACAGTTCCTCGCCGAGCCCTCGCCGCTGACGCTCCGGCGCGACCATCGCGTCCGTGCCCCAGGCGGCGGGTATCTCGCGCCCGGACAACGACAGCACGACGGGCATGGTCGCGTAGTGGCCGATGACGGACGTGCCTTCGTGCACGACCCAGAGCAGCGGCATGCCGCTGGGATTGTTCGGGTTCCGCCGATACTGCCAGTCCCAGCGCAGCCGGCTCGCGGCCGCCGCGTCGGCCCCGAACACGCGGCGGTACAGCGCGTCGACGCCGCGCTGGTCCTCCGGCCGGTACCGGTCGATGTCGGCCATTGAGCGTTCCGAGTCCGAACCTACTGATCGGCTTGCGGCGGCCGCAGCGCCGTGGCGGGGCGCGGCGGCTGAGCGGCCGGCGGTGGCGGAGGAGGTGCGAGACCGGGCATGGGGGCGCTGACGGGCACGTTCCAGGGGTTCGACGCCGGCTGGGACGGTGCCGCAGCCGGCTGTGCGGCGGCTGCTCCGGGAAGCTGCAGCGTCGTCGGTCCGATGCCGTTGGACGCGCCAGCCGGCGCGGGCGTGGCGATCAGCCCGGCGGCGCGCGCGGCGGCAATCGCCTGCTCGCTGGCGCCGGACGGGTCATCGAGATCGCCGGGCCGGAGCTGCGTCATCGTCGGGTAGCCCTGAAACCCGGGCGCCTGCGGCCGGGCCGCCACGGCGACGGCGGTCGTGGTGGGCATCACGAGGATCCGGTCGAAAATCGAGGCATCGGCCTGGCGGGCCGTGCGCGGCGCGGCGACGTATCCCGGCAGCGCACGCAGCAGGATGTCGAGCGCCTGCTCCTCGGGAACATCGTCCAGTTTGAGCGTCATCGGTCCTGAATTGACGCGCTCGATGTTGACGATGCGCGTCTTCCCGGCGCGCTCCCACTCGACCAGGATTTGCCGGAGCGTGACGCCGTCGGCATCGAGCGACACGCGTCCGCCGTGAATGGTCAACGAGAGGCCGGCCGCCGAGGCGGCGGCGGGGAGCGCCCAGGCCAGAGCCAGGGCCACGAAAGGCGGCGCGAGCTTGTTCATGGAGACCGGCGCGATCGCTCTCAGTATAGCGCGCGAGCCGGGCCCCTAGGCTTCCTGCGCCCGAAAATAGTCGACCACGCGCGTGATGATTTCGTCCAGCTGCACTTTTGGCTCGTACCCGACGAGCGCCTTCACTTTCGTCAGATCGGGCACCCGCCGCGGCATGTCCTCGAAGCCAGCCTCGTAGGCCTTGTCGTAGGGGACGAACACGATCTCCGACGCGCTGCCGGTGTGCGCTTTGACGAGCTGCGCAAGTCTGAGAATGCTGACTTCCTCGCCGTTCCCGATATTGAAGACCTGGCCGACCGCCCGCTTCTCTTGCATCAGCTTCGTCAGGCACTCCACGACGTCGCCGATGTAGGTGAAGCTGCGCTGATTGCTGGCCGTCGCCGAAGACGGTAATCGGCTCGCCGGCCAGCGCCTGCCGCACGAAGGACGGCAGCACCATCCCGTACTGCCCGGTCTGGCGGGGGCCGACGGTGTTGAAGAAGCGCACGATCACGACCGGCAGGCCGCGCTCCTTCCAGTAGGCCAGCGCGAGGAACTCGTCGATGGCCTTGCTGCACGCATACGCCCAGCGATGCTTCACGTCGGCGCCCATGACCAGGTCGGCGTCTTCGCGGAAGGGGACGTCGACGTTCTTGCCGTAGACCTCGGAGGTGGAGGCGATGAAGACGAGCTTCCTCTTCTTGTTCGCGTGCTTGAGCACGACCTCCGTGCCATGCACGTTGGTCTCGATGGTGTGGACCGGCTGCTCGACGATGAGCTTCACGCCGACCGCGGCCGCGAAGTGAAAGATGACGTCGCTGCGATCGATCAGTTCGGCGAGGAGCGGCTCGTTGGTGAGCGTGTCGATGACGTAGCGGAACTTCGGCCGGCCCTTCAGATGATCGATGTTGCGGATCGATCCGGTCGAGAGGTTGTCGATGACGTCCACCTCCTCGCCGGCCGCGAGCAGCGCCTCTGCCAGATGCGATCCGATGAATCCCGCGCCCCCGGTGATCAGTGCTCTCACAGGACATCCTTTCCGGCAAACAAATGAACCGCGGCGGCCACCGCTTCGATGTCCGCCTCGCCCAGGCCGGGGTGCAGCGGCAGCGACAACACCTCTCCGGCGGCGGCCGAAGCGGCCGGCGAGCGCCCGGCCGCGCCGAGATCGGCGAAGGCCGGCTGATCGAGGAATCGCCACGGGATAGTGAACGAGCGTCTCGATGCCCGCAGACCGGAGGTGCGCCTGGAGCGCCGCGCGGTGCGAAGACCTGACGGGAAACAGATGATACACGTGACCGGGATCGAGTCTCCACGGGGACGCGGACCGGCGCGGAGCCGAGCCGCGCGCGGTATGCGCCGGCGAGCGCGCGGCGGCGGGCGGTCCGTGCCCGCGAGCCGCGGACAGCCGCGCGCGCAGGATCGCCGCCTGCAGCTCGTCGAGCCGGCTGTTCACGCCCAGTTCCACGTGCCGGTACCGATCGGTCTGCCCGCCGTTGCGGATGCCGCGCATGCGCGCCGCCAGCGGTCGCATCGTTGGTCACGATCGCGCCGCCGTCGCCGAGCGCGCCGAGGTTCTTGGTCGGATAGAAACTGAACGCGCCGGCTTCACCGAGCCGTGCCGACGGCGCGCCCGCCGCAGGTGGCCAGATGCGCCTGGCAGCAGTCCTCCACCAGCGCCACTCCGGCGGCGCTCGCGACACGTCGAGCCCGGCGAGTCCGCCGGCTGGCCGTAGAGATGCACCGGCAGGAGGGCCTTGGTGCGCGGCGTGATCGCCCGCTCCGCGGCGGCCGGGTCGAGCGTCAGCCGCTCCGGGTCGATATCCGCAAAGACCGGCCGCGCACCGGCCATCATGATGGCGAGCGCGGTGTAGGCGGCCGAGAGCGGAGTCGTGATCACCTCGTCGCCCGGGCCGACGCCGAGCGCCCGGAGGATGATCGCGAGGGCGTCGGTGCCGTTTCCCGTGCCGATCGCGTGGCGCGCGCCGGAGGCTGCGGCGAACTCCGCCTCGAAGGCCTCCACCTCGGGGCCCAGGACGAACCAGCCGCTCTCGAGCACGCGCGCGACGGCGGCCCGGACGATCTCCGCATCCTCGGCCGAGGTGCAGGTCGAGAAAGGGCATGCGCAGGCCGGTCATGCCATGTGCGAGGGCGCCGGGGCCGGTTCGTCGAGGTAGTGCGCGAGGTGCCGGCGGTAATACTCGAGCGTCCGGGTGAGGCCTTCGCGCAGGCTGACGCGCGGCGTCCAGCCGACCGCGCGCTCGAACCGGCTGGAATCGGCGTAGAAGCTGCCGATGTCGATCGCTTTCTTGTCCGGGGGCCACGGCACATATCTGACGCTGCCCGAGCCGGCGATGCTCGATGAGCAGCTCGACGAGATCGTTGTGCGAGATCGGCTCCGCCCCGCCCACGTTGAAGACCTGGCCGTTGACGGCCTCGGACGCGCCGGCCCGCAGGAACGCGTCGACGGCGTCGTCGACGAACACGAAGTCGCGGACCTGCGAGCCGTCGCCGAAAATCTGGATCTCGCGCCCTTCGAGCGCCAGTCTGATGAACCAGCCGATGAATCCCTGCCGGTTGTGCTTCACGAGCTGCCGCGGGCCCGTACACGTTCGTCAGGCGGAGCGAGCAGGCGCGGACGTTGAAGACGTTGTTGTACAGCAGGTGGTAGTTCTCGCCCGCGGCCTTGTTGATGCCGTTGACGTCGGTGGGGCGGACGAGATGATCCTCGGTCACCGGCAGCGACGTCCGGCTTGCCGTAGACCTGCCGCGTGCCCGCGAAGACGACCTTGATCGCGCGGATTGTGCTTGCGGCAGGCTTCGAGAATCGAGAGCTGGCTGCGGCAGTTGATGTCCAGATCCGTGTACGGATCGCGCATGCTGTCGATGTGGCTGACCTGCCCCGCGAGGTTGAACATCACCTCGCGATCGCGCACCAGATGGT
Source organism: Vicinamibacterales bacterium (assembly GCA_963738315.1). GTDB lineage: Bacteria > Acidobacteriota > Vicinamibacteria > Vicinamibacterales > JAMQPK01 > JAMQPK01. Next base: position 499,062 of record CAVTVT010000002.1, read on the forward strand.
GCATGGTGCTCTCCTGGCGCACGTCGGCGATGTTCACCCGGACGCGATCGGCAATGCCGTCGATGTTGAAGAAGTTGGCGCCGAAGTCCTGGATCAGCGAGTCCATCAGCAGAACATCGGCCCCCAGCTCCACGAGGCGCCGGGCGATATTGCTGCCGATGAACCCGAGCCCGCCGGTGATCATGACGCGGCGGCCGCGGTAGAACCCGGTATAGGCGCTCACGACACGCGGTGGCTCTGTTCGACCCCGCCCGCCTTCGCGCCGGCCTCGCGGCGCGCCGGCTTCAGCACGAGGGCGCACCACAGCCGGAACACGTCGAGGCCCGTGCGGTAGACGCGGCCGAAGTTGAAGAACTGGGAGCGTCCGTACGCGCGGTGGTAGTGATGCACCGGGCACCTGGGCGATCGCGAATCCGGCATCCTGGATCTTCTTCATCATCTCGAGGCAGATCACGCCGCTGTTCTTCTCGAGGTGCACTTTCGCGAAGATCGCCCGCCGCATCATCCGGAAATCGCAGTCGACGTCGCGCACCCGCAGGCCGAACATCGTCTTCACCATGTGGTGATAGAGGCGGCCGATGAAGACCCGGTGCAGCGGATCCGAACGGCTGATCTTGTAGCCGTTCACCAGGTCGACGCCTGGCGCCATCGCCCGCCAGAGCAGCGACATCTCCGCAGGATCGTACTGGGCGTCGCCGTCGGTGTAGAAGACGAGGTCCTTGCCCGCCGCCGCGAATCCGCTCTGCAGCGCCCCGCCGTAGCCGCGGTTGGCCGGATGCGTGATCACGCGAAGCGCGGGGTAGACCTCCTGCAGGGCCGCGAGGATGTCGGCCGTCGCGTCCGTGCTGCCATCGTCGATGACGATGACTTCGTAGTCGGGCGTCAGCCGCGACGCGGTCTGGATCGCGCGGATCACCAGACTCGCGATGGTTCCGCCGTCGTTGTAGGCGGGAAAGAACACGGTGAGACCTGCGGGACGTCCAGTCTCGTCGATCGTCATGCCGGAGGCGCAGACCTTATCAAACTACCCTTTCAGGCGCAATCGCCACGGCACGATGATTGACTCGGCCAGCACCCGGCGCGACACCTTCGAGGCGCCCTGCCGCCGCTCCACGAAGATGATGGGCACCTCACGGATCCGGCAGCCGGCCTGCCGCGCCAGATAGAGCGTCTCGACCAGGAACGCGTATCCATCGGAGATCAGGCTGTCGAGCGGCAGCTTCGCGAGCGCCTCGCGCCGCCAGCAGCGATAGCCGCTCGTGCAGTCGTGAATGGCCAGCCGGGTGACGGCCCGGATGTACCGGTTCGCCAGCGTACTGAGAATGATGCGGCCGAGCGGCCAGTTCACCACGCTCACGCCCTGCAGGTAGCGCGACCCGACCACGAGATCGGCGTCGGCCGCCGCCGCGGCCATGCCGGTCAGATACTTCGGATCGTGCGAGAAGTCCGCATCCATCTCGAACACGAGGTCCGCCCCTTCCTCGAGCGCACGCTTGAGGCCGTCCACCAGCGATCGGCCGAGTCCCCGGGGGCCCGTTCTGTGCATCACCGAGAGGCGGCCCGCGAAACGGGCCGCGAGCTCATCGGCGATGCGTCCGGTGCCGTCGGGCGAGCTGTCGTCCACGACGATGACCCGATACGGAGTGGCCTCGAAGATCTCGGCCACGAGATCGGCCAGGTTCTCCCGTTCGTTGTACGTGGCGACGACGACCGCCACGTTCATCGCGGGCCCTCGGCGCGCAGGGCCGAGATCTGCTCGGAGATCAGTCCCACCAGGAACACGATGACGGAGAACATGATCAACAGCACGGACGAATTGGTGATGTGCCGCTGGGTGACGGCGGTCCAGAGGCCGTACGCGGCGCCCAGCGCGAACGCCGCGGCGCTGATCGGCAGAAAGATCCGCAGCGGGCTGAACAGCGTGATCACCTTCACCAGCGTCAGGACGAACCTGGCGCCGTCGGCGGCAAAGCGGATCTTCGAGCGCCCGAGCCTCGTCCGCGCCTCGATCGGTTCGAAGCGGACGCTGTATCCCGCCTTGATGAACGCGAGCGTGGTGGTGGTGGGAGTGGAAAATCCGTTCGGCAGGAGGTGGAGGAACTCGCGCAGGTACTCGGCACGCGCCACGCGCATGCCCGACGTGAGATCCGGAATGGCCCGCCCCGTCAGGTAGCTCGCGAGCCGGTTCAGCAGGCCGTTGCCCAGCCGGCGAGCCAACGAGGCCTGGCCGGCCGCCGCCCGCGCGCCGATCACCAGGTCGTACTCGCCCAGCCAGTGCACCAGGCGGACCGCGTCGGCCGGCGTGTGCTGGCCGTCGCCGTCCAGGATCAGCACCCACGAGCCCGAGGCTGCGCGGATGCCGCTCTTGACCGCGGCGCCGTTGCCCTTGTTGTACGGATGCCGCACCACCCGGGCGCCGGCGCGCTCGGCGGCCGCCGCGGTCGCATCCGCCGAACCGTCGTCCACGACCAGGATCTCGCGCCAGCGCGCCGCCTGGCCGAGGGCCTCCACGACCGATCCGATGGCGGCCCCTTCGTTGAACGCCGGGATGACGATGGAGACCGAGCCCGGCTCCACGCGTGGAGCGCTCATGTCGCGTGCCGGAAGTTTATGACATCCCCGTCCTGCACGATGTAGTCCTTGCCCTCGAGCCGGACTTCGGCATGTTCCCGGCACGCGGCGATCGAGCCGCGCTCGAGCAGCGGCTCCCAGCCCACGACCTCCGCCCGGATGAACCCCCGCTGGATATCGGAGTGGATCTCGCCGGCGGCGAGCTGCGCCGAAGTGCCGCGCGGGATCGACCACGCCCGGTTCTCGTCCTCTCCGACCGTGAAGAACGAGATGTAGCCGAGCAGGTCGTAGCTGGCGCGAATCACCCGGTTCAGTCCCGATTCGGCCAGCCCGAGATCGGCGAGGAACGATCGCGCGTCGGCCTCGTCGAGCTGCGCGATTTCGAGCTCGATCCTCGCGCAGACGCCGACGATGCCGGTCCTGGGCTGCGACTCGTAGCGGGAGAGCGCCCGGGCGGCGATCGCGGCCGCCGAACCGCCGGCGGCCGTCAGGTCGGCTTCATCCAGGTTGACCACGATCAGCAGCGGCTTGGCCGAGAGGAACTGAAACCCGCGCAGCCGCTTGAGATCGTCCGGTGACAGCTCGAGCGCGCGCAGCGGTCCGCCGGCTTCGAGCGTGGCGCGGCAGAGCTCGAGCACGTCGCGCTCGCGCTCGAGCTCGACGTTTTTCCCCTTCTTGAGATCGCGCGCGAGCCGTTCGAGACGGCGCTCGGCGATTCCAAGGTCGGCCAGGATGAGCTCCTGCTCCATCGACTCGATGTCGCGCGCCGGATCGATCGCGTCGTGCGGCGCCGGCACCGACGGATCGCGGAACGCCCGCACCACGTGGAGGAGGGCATCCGCGTTGCGGTACGCCGTGACGTCCACGAGCGACTGCGCGCCGCCGGTGGCGCCGGCGATGTCGGTGAACTCCACCGTCGCCGGCACGTGCTTGCGCGGCTTGAAGAGCGCCGTCAGACGGTCGAGCCGGAGGTCGGGAACTCTGGCGACGCCCACCTGAACGACCGCCTTGCCATGGGCGGCGCCGGTCTCCTTCACGGAGGTCATCAGTTGGAAGAGGGTGGTCTTGCCTGCCGAGGGCAGGCCGATCAGTGCGGCTCTGAGCATTGGTGTGAAATCCGGAATCCTATCACGCCGCCTGGGGCGAACATATGGCGTAACGTCTTGGCGCACCGTATTTTAGCGTTGACTTCACCAGATCGCTCTTCTACACTCGCGGTGGATTTTTTTGGAGAGAAATGGAGTAGCCGAGCGTGCTTCGGGGCAACTCGCCGGCGAAAATTGACGACCGGGGACGGCTCAAGGTCCCCAACGGGTTCCGCTCGTTCATCGAAGACGAGCATGGGCGCGATCTGTTCGTCACCAGTGTGCACGGCGACTCGGTGCGCATCTATCCGATGCCGATCTGGGCCGGGATCGAGCAGAAGCTGGCGCATATCCCCTCCACGCACCCATCTCGTATGAAGTTTCTGGATCGGGTGAATTTCTACGGTCTGGTCACCGAACTCGACAAGCAGGGGCGGGTCGTGCTGCCGGCGCGGCTCCGCGAGTCGGCCGGCATGCTGGGCGAAGTGGACGTGTTCGGGCGGATCGACTACCTCGAGGTCTGGAACCACGAGCGCTTCATCGCGAAGATGGCGCGGGAGCCGTTCAGCGACGACGATGCCCGCGCCCTCGCGGGGCTTGGACTCTGAGCGATCGGATGGTGCACGAGCCGGTGATGACGCGCGAGGTGCTGGCGATGCTGGCCCCGGAATCCGGCGGGCTGTTCGTGGACTGCACCGTCGGGCTCGGCGGGCATGCCCGCGCGCTCCTGCAGGCGGGAGCGACGAAGCTGATCGGGCTCGATCGCGATCCGGCGGCGCTCGCGATCGCCGCCGAGACGCTCGGCCACTGGCGTGATCGCGTCGAGCTCGTGCACTCGGATTTCCGCCTGCTCGCGGACGTGCTCGATCGCCGGGGGATCGACCTCGTCGACGGGGCGCTGGCGGATCTCGGGATGTCGTCCTTCCAGCTCGAAGGGGGCGGCCGCGGGTTCAGCTTCCAGCGGGACGAGCCGCTCGACATGCGCATGGATCCGACCTCGGGGCCGACGGCGGCGGACCTGCTGCGGGAGGCCGCCGACGACGAGATCGCCGACGCGATCTACCGATTCGGTGAAGAGCGGTTTTCGCGGCGGATCGCCCGCGCGATCGTCCGCGCCCGCGCGGAGGAACCGGTGGCGACCACGGGGCGGCTGGCGGCGATCGTGCGGCGGGCGATCCCCCGCCGCGGCGCGCAGCGGATCGACCCGGCGACGCGCACCTTCCAGGCGCTGCGCATCTGGGTCAATCGCGAGCTGGACGGGCTGGACGAGTTCCTGGGGACGGCGGCGCGGCGCCTGCGCGCGGGCGCGCGCCTGGCGGTGATCACGTTCCATTCGCTCGAGGACCGGATCGTGAAGCACACGATGCGGGCGCTGGCCGACGGCGCGCGCGGATCGATTCGCGTGCTGACCAAGAAGCCGGTGACGCCCCAGCCCGACGAGATCGAACGGAACCCGCGCGCGCGAAGCGCCAAGCTGCGCGCCATCGAGCGGCTGGCGGCGTGACATCGGCCGCATCGGAGAGACTGGCATGAGCACAGCGTCGGAAGCCTTCGAATACGCCATCAAGAAAGACGTGCGCAACAACCCGATCGTCCGCGAGGTCGGACGAGCGCCGGCTCCGCGAGCAATGGCGCTCGGTCGCGGTCGGCGTGTTGTTCGTCGAGCGTGCTGCTGTTCTCCGGCTGGCAGCGGGTGGAGCTGCTGCGGCACGGTTACCGCGTGGAGCAGATGCAGAAGGAGCGCGAGGCGCAGGAGGAGCTGAACCGGCGGCTCCGGCTGGAGATCGAGACGCTGCGCTCGCCGAAGCGGATCGAGCAGCTGGCGATCGACCGGCTGCACCTCGTGGCGCCGGAGACCGGCGCCGCCGTCATCATCGAACGCGTCGTGCCGGCGGAGCCGCCGGCATCGTCAGTCGTGGCCTCGGCTCGGGAGCAAGACGAGTGAGCGCACCCGCCTCCGATAACTGGCGCGCGATCGTGCGGCGCCGGCTGGTGGTCGCGGCCGTCCTGCTCGCCGTGTGGGTCGCCGGCATACAGGCGCGGCTGGTCTACCTCCAGGTCGGCACGCCATGCCGATTTCGAGCGCAGCGCCGAACGCCAGGCGAGCCGGACGCGCGACGTCCCGGCCAAGCGCGGCGACATCCTCGATCGCCACGGCCGCGTGCTCGCGTACAGCGTGGAGAGCGATTCGGTCTATGCCGTGCCCAATGAAATCGAGGATCCCGCGAAGGTGGCGGCGCTGCTGTGCGGGCGCTCGCCGACTGCAGCGCCAAGGACCGCGACTCGCTCGCGAAGCGCCTGTCGCAGGCGCGGCCCTTCGCGTACGTGCGCCGGCTGATCTCGCCCGCGCAGGCCAAGACGGATCGCCGATCTGCAGCTGGAGAGCGTCGGCTTCCTGAAAGAGGACCAGCGCTTCTACCCCAACAGGGAGATGGCCGCCCAGGTGCTCGGCTTCGTCGGACTCGACAACACAGGGCTCGCGGGAATCGAGGCGGCGTACGACAGCCAGATTCGCGGTGAGCAGGGCAAGCTGCTCGTCCAGACCGACGCGCACCATCACGCGTTCAGCCGGCTGGAGCGGCCGCCGACGGCCGGTGCCAGCGTGGAGCTCACGATCGACGAGTACCTCCAGCACGTGGTGGAACGCGAGCTGCACGAGGGAGTCGTCAGGAACAGGGCCGACAGGCGGCACCGCGATCGTGATGGACCCGAACACCGGCGAGATCCTCGCCATCGCCAGCGAGCCGACCTTCAACCCGAACGTGTACGCCGACTCGCGCGAGGAAGCAGCGCCGGAATCGCGCGGTGCAGGACATCTACGAGCCCGGGTCGACGTTCAAGGTCGTCACGGCATCGGCGGCGCTCCAGGAGCGGATCGATCGGCCTCGACGACCCCGTCGACGCCAGCGGCGGCGTGATCCGCATCGGCTCGCGCGTCGATCCACGACACGCACGACTACGGCGTGCTCTCGTTCACCGACGTGATCGTGAAGTCGAGCAATGTCGGCGCCATCAGGATCGGCCTGCGCCTCGGCTCGGAGCGCCTCGGTCTGTACGCCAGACGGTTCGGCTTCGGCCGCGCGCTGTCGCCGGATTTCCCGGGCGAAGCGTCGGGCATTCTCTGGGACCCGGCCCGGCTCGACGCCAGCGCCCTGGCCTCGATGTCCATGGGCTATCAGGTCGGCGTGACGGCGCTCCAGATGGTGTCGGCCGTGAGCGCGGTGGCCAACGGCGGCCTGCTGATCCAGCCCCGGGTCGTGCGAGCGCTCGATGCGCGGCGGCCGGCGCAATGACGTCAAGCCGGTCGTGCTCGGCCGGGCGATCTCCAGCGAGACCGCCGCAACGCTGACCGGCATCATGGAACAGGTGGTCGAGCGCGGCACCGCCACGTACCGCCCGGATCGACGGATACACGATCGCGGGCAAGACCGGCACGGCTCACAAGCTGGTGAACGGACGCTACGCGCCGTCGGACTACAACGCGTCGTTCGTCGGGTTCCTGCCGTCGCGCGAGCCGCGCGTCGCCATCATCGTGGTCATCGATTCGCCACACGCGGGCCCCTATACGGGCGGGCCGGTCTCCGGTCCGGTGTTCCAGCGCATCGCGCAGGCGGCGCTGCGCCATCTCGGCATCGTGCCGACGCTCAACGCGCCGCCGCCTGTGCTCGTGGCGCGGCAGACCAATCGGAGCCGTTTCGCCCGCCGCCACGAAGGGCACGGCGGCCATTGTCCCGGCCGGCGCCTTCCGGAGTGCGCAGGCCGTGCCCGATCTCCGGGGGCTCAGCGCGCGTGAAGCGGTGCGGGTCCTGACGAGGCTGGGCTTGCCGGCGCACGTGCGCGGCAGCGGCGTGGTGGTGGCGCAGAAGCCCGCGGCGGGCGCCGCCATCGACGAGACCGCGGGCTGCGAGCTGTGGCTCGACCGGACGCCTTCGAGATCGCAGTCCTCGCCGGGCAGGCGCCCGAAGACCGTCCGCCGATGACACTCGCGAGCTGCTGAACGCCGCCGGCTTCGCGGGAGCGTCCGCGGCGCTGGAGGACCAGGACGGCCGGACGGCGGTTCGACGGGCATCGCCTACGACTCGCGCCAGGTCCGGCAGGGCGATCTCGTTCGTCGCGCTGAAAGGGTCTGAAGGCGGCAGGGGCGGACTTCGCGGCAGGAGGCGATTGGCGCGCGGGGCCGGTGCGTCGTGATTGCCGACACGGCTCCGAGCTCCGACGTGACGGCACCCTGGATTGTCGTGGACGACGCGCGCCGCGCGATGGCCGCCATCGCGGACGGCGCTCTACGGGCACCCGAGCCAGGCCATGCGCGTGGTCGGCATCACGGGCACGAACGGCAAGACGACGACGGCCTACCTGCTGCGGTCGATGTTCGAGGCGGCGGGCGTGAAATCGGGGTCTGCTGGGAACGGTGACGTACATGGTGGGCGACGAGGAAATGAGCGGCGTCGCGCACGACGCCCGAGGCGCCCGATGTACAGCGGATGTTCCGCCTGATGGTCGAGCGGGGCTGCCGCGCGTGCGTCATGGAAGTCTCCTCACACGCGCTGGCGCTCTTCCGCGTGGACGGGACGAAGTTCGCCGCCGGCGTATTCACGAACCTCACGAGAGATCACCTCGACTACCACCGCGACATGGAGAGCTACTTCGCGGCGAAGCGGCGGCTGTTCGAGATGCTGCCGGCGGGCGCACCCGCCGTGATGAACCTGGACGATCCGCGCGGCGAGGCCTGGCAAGGGCCGCCGCCAGGCCCGGTGACGTACGCCATCAACAAGCGCGCGGACGTCACGCCGGGCCCGCTGTCGCTCGACGTGGGAGGGCTCGACGTTCGACGTGAGGGCGCCGCGCGGAGCAGGTCCATGTGCGCTCGCGGCTGGTCGGGCGGCCGAACGTGTCCAACATCCTGGCGGCGGTTGCGGCAGCGACAGCGCTCGATGTGCCGGCGGCGGCGATCGAGAAGGGGATGGCGGAACTCCAGGGCGTGCCCGGCCGGTTCCAGCGTGGTCTCCGACCCGCGCGACGAATGTGACCGTCGTCGATCGACTACGCCCATACCGACGACGCGTTGAGGAACCTGCTCGAGACGGCGCGACCGCTGGCCCAGGGCCGCGTGATCACCGTGTTCGGATGCGGCGGGCGATCGCGACCGCACGCAAGCGGCCGCTGATGGGCGCGGTGGCGTCCCGGCTGAGCGACGTCGTCGTCGTGACCTCGGACAATCCGCGCAGCGAGGATCCCGCGCGGATCATCGAGGAAGTCAAGCTGGGGATGCCGGGCGCCGAGCGCACGGCGGGCGCCCTCTTGGCCATCGTCGATCGCGCCGACGCCATCGTGCAGGCGATCGGCATGGCGGAGCCAGGGGATCTGGTGCTGCTGGCGGGCAAGGGGCACGAGAAGACGCAGGTGATCGGCGGCCGGAACTGCCGTTCGACGAGGTGGCAATCGCGCGAGCGCGCTCGAGCGGCGGCGCGCCGGATCGCGCGTGCATTGATGACGCTCGGGGACGATCGCCGCCGCGGTGGGCGGAGCGTCGCCGCCGGCGGGCGGCGGCCGCGGTGGTTGCATGGGTTTTCGATCGACACGCGGACGTTGCAGCCGGGCGATCTGTTCTTCGCGATCCGCGGCCGACGCTTCGACGGCCAGCGGTTCGTCGGCGATGCGGAGCGCGCCGGCGCCGTCGGGGGCGGTGGTGGGACGGCGCGCTCCGCGGCGCCCGCGATTCCAGTGCTCGTCGTCGACGACACCGTGGCAGCGCTCTCAGCGGCTCGCCGCGTGGACGTGCGCCGACGGTCGGGCACGCGTCGGTCGTCGCGGTGACGGGCAGCGCCGGCAAGTCGACGACGAAGGAAATCGCGGCGGACCTGCTGTCGGTGAAGCACAGCGTCTTTCGGAACAGGGGGAACTTGAACAATCACATCGGGCTGCCGTTGTCACTCCTGGAGCTGAGGCACGAGCCTGACATCGCCGTGGTCGAGCTGGGCATGAGCCACGCCGGAGAGATCAGCGCGCTCGTGAAGATCGCGGCGCCGGATGTCCGCGTGTGGACCAACGTCGGTCCGGCGCACCTGGAGTTCTTCGGCACGCTGGAGGCGATTGCCGACGCGAAGGCGGAGATCTGGAGGATGGGCGTGCGGACGACCTGCTGGTCGCGAACGCCGATGACGACCGCGTGATGCGCCGCGTGGGGAGATTTGAAGGAACCGTGCGGACCTTCGGCTCGAACGCCATGCCGACGTCATGGCACGAGACGTGCGCGATGCCGGCATCGACGGCACCGCCGCGCGGGTCACGACGCCCGTGGGTGAGATGGACGTGCGGACGACATTGCCCGGGCGGGCCAACCTGGCGAACCTGCTCGCGGCGACGTGCGTCGCGCTCCGCTACGACGTGCCGCTCGAGGCCATCGCCGAGCGCGCGGCCGGGTTCGCCCCGGTCGCCCGGCGCGGCGAAGTGATCAGGGCGGCGTGGTATCGCCATTCTGGACGATTCCTACAACTCGAACCCGGCGGCGCTGTCCAGGGCCCTGGCCACGATTGCCGGCGAGCGGCGGTATGCCCGGCGCATCGGTGTTCTCGGCGAGATGCTGGAGCTGGGCCCTGCCAGCGGCGATTTGCACGCGCTCTCGGGGCGCGAAGCCGCCGCCGCTCTCGACGTGATGATTGCGGTGGGTGGCGCGCCCGCGCGGCGGCTGGCGGAGGCCGCCATCGAGGCGGGGATGCCGGCGGCGGCTGTTCACTACGTGCCCGACAGCGCACGCGCGGCCGACCTCGCCGCATCGATGGTCCGGCCCGGCGACCTGGTCCTCGTCAAGGGCTCGAGAGGCATTCGCACCGACGTGGTGGCGGACCGGCTGAAGGCGGAGCATGTCTGATGCTGTTCCATCTGCTGTACCCGCTCCGCACGTCGGTATCCGTGTTGAATGTCACCGGGTACATCACGTTCAGGACGGCTGCGGCAAGCCTGACGGCCCTGGCGATCAGCCTCGCGCTCGGCCCCTGGCTGATCAAGACGCTCCGCGAGTTCCAGATCGGACAGGTGATCCGCCACGAGGGGCCGGCGACGCACGCGCCCAAGGCGGGCACGCCGACGATGGGCGGGCTGCTGATTCTGACCGGCGCTCTCGTGCCGACGCTCCTGTGGGCCGACCTGACGAACGTCTACATCTGGATCGCCGTCCTCGCGACGGCGGCGTTCGGCGCCATCGGGTTCGCCGACGACTACCTGAAGATCGTGCGGCGGTCGCACCACGGCCTCCTGCCGAGATACAAGCTTGCCTGCCAGCTCGTCGTCGCGCTCGCGGTCGGGCTGACGCTGATCGCGCTGTCGCACCATCAGCTCTACTCGACCAGGCTGATCTTCCCGTTCTTCAAACGGCTGATCCCGGACCTCGGATGGTGGTACGTGCCGCTCACGGTTCTGATTCTCGTGGGGTGGTCGAACGCCGTGAACCTCACCGACGGCCTGGACGGCCTCGCCATCAGCACGTTCGCCATCTCTGCGGCCACCTTCACGGCGCTCGCGTACGTCACCGGTCATCGGGTGCTCGCGCAGTATCTCTCGCTCGTGCACTTCGAGCCGGCCGCCGAGCTGACGATCTTCTGCGGGTCGCTGGTCGGCGCCAGCCTGGGATTCCTCTGGTACAACTCGTACCCCGCGGACATCTTCATGGGCGACGTGGGATCGCTGGCGCTGGGGGGAGCGCTCGCGACCGTCGCTCTTCTCGTGAAGCAGGAGATCCTGCTGCATATCGTCGGCGGCATCTTCGTCCTCGAAGCGGCGTCGGTGATCATCCAGGTGGTCTCGTTCAAGACCACCGGCAGGCGCGTCTTCCGGATGGCGCCGCTGCACCACCACTTCGAGCTCATCGGCTGGAGCGAGCCCAAGGTCATCACCAGGTTCATCATCCTGGCGATCATCTTCGCCCTGTTCAGCCTCACCACGCTGAAGCTGCGGTGACGCCCATGCCCGACTTCTCCGTGGACGGACGAGTGGTGACGGTGGTCGGAGCGGCCCGAAGCGGCGTCGCGGCGGCGATCCTCCTCGCAGAGCGCGGCGCGCGCGTGACACTGACGGACCTCCGCGCCACGCTCGAGCGCGGCGCGGACGCGAGCGCGCTCGGCGCCAGAGGCGTGAGCCTGGAAATGGGCGAGCACCGCGAGGACACGTTCATGAAGGCGGATCTCATCGTGGTGAGCCCGGGCGTGCCGCCGGACCAGCCGCGGCTCGCCGCCGCCCGCGCGAACGGCGTGCCGGTCATCGGCGAGCTCGAACTCGCCTCCCGGTGGGTCAGAGGCCCCATCATCGCCATCACGGGGACCAAGGGAAAGTCGACCACGACGACGCTGGCGGGCCGCATGTTCGATGCCGGCGGATTGACCGTCGCCGTCGGTGGGAACATCGGCGTGCCGTTGAGCTCCCAGGTCGCCAGCTCCACGCCGGAGACGTTTCACATCGTCGAGGTGAGCAGCTTCCAGCTGGAGACCACCGAGACGTTCCACCCCTGGATCGCGGTGTTCCTCGAATTTCTCGCCTGACCACCTCGATCGCCACGCGACGGTGGACGAGTACGGCCGTGCGAAGGCGCGGATCTTTGCGAATCAGACTCCGGCGGACTGGGCAGTGGTCAACGCCGACGATCCCGCGACGCTGGCGCTCGCGCGCGAGTCCAGATCGCGGCGGCTCGCGTTCTCGGTCGCCGGCACGATCGAGGAGGGGGTGCTGATCAGGTCGGGCGCCATCGCCGAGGTGCGCGGGGGCGAACGGGTCCCCCTCGTGCCGGTCGCGTCGGTCCGGCTGATCGGCCGGCATCTGCTCGGCGACGTCATGGCCGCGGCGGCGGTCGCGCGGCTGGCCGGCGTGTCGCCAGAGGCGATGACGAGTGCCGTCGAGTCGTTCACGGGACTGGAGCACGCCCTGGAGCCGGTGGCCGAGGTGCAGGGCGTCCGGTTCGTGAACGACTCCAAGGCCACCAACGTCGAGGCGGCCCTGCGCGCGATCGAGAGCTTCGATGCGGGCCTGGTGGTGATTCTCGGCGGCCGCTACAAAGGAGGCGAGTTCGGCGTCCTCGCCGGGCCGCTGCGGTCGCGCGGTGCGGCCGTGATCGCAATCGGAGAAGCGCGGCCGCTCGTGGAGAAGGCGCTGGACGGCGCGGTGCCCGTGCACCGGGCCTCCGACATGGCCGGTGCCGTGCGCCAGGCGTTCACGCTGGCCCCGGCAGGAGGCACCGTGCTGCTGGCGCCGGCCTGCGCGAGCTTCGACATGTTTCGCGACTACGCCGAGCGCGGCCGGTCGTTCAAGTCAGAGGTGGCGAGATTGGCGCACGAGTCGAGCGCCGCTCGCGAGCAGTGAGCAGTCGTCAGTCGGCTTTCGCGGAGAGGAGCCAGTCGCTGGGAACACAGGCTGCCCCGGCCTGTGAGGCTGGTGTCCCCCCCCGTGAGCTGACTGATGACTGCTGACCGCTCGCGCACGGCGCCCGGCCCGTCCGCCCGGCGGAGCGAGGAGTATGGCCCGAAAGCTCAAGTCCGACAAGGTACTGTTTCTCACGACTCTGCTGCTGGTCTGCGCCAGCGTCGTGATGGTCTACAGCGCATCGGCGGTGCTGGCCACGCAGCGCTTCAATCAGCCGTATTTCTTCCTGATCAAGCAGGCGATGTGGGCCGCGCTCGGCCTCGCCGCCATGAGCGTCGCGATGCGATTCGACTACCGGAACTACCGGGAACCATCGTTCATCTGGATGTCTCTCGGCATCGTCGTGCTCGGCCTCCTGGCGGTGCTGTTCAGCCGCCCCATCAACGGGAGCAGCCGGTGGTTCGGCGTGGGCGGCATCGGGGTCCAGCCCTCGGAGCTGGCGAAGCTGAGCGCCATCTTCTTCATTGCCGCGCTGCTCGAGCGTCGGATGGACCGCATCGACGAGGTGGGCTACGCGCTCGTCCCCATCGCGCTGGTCGTCGCCGTGCTGACCGCGCTCATCCTGGCGGAGCCCGACCTGGGGACGGCGCTCACGCTGCTGCTCATTGCCGGCGCGATGGTGTTCGCGGCGGGGCTGAACTACCGGTATCTCGCCGGTGCGTTGCTGATCGGACTGCCCGCGATGTACGCCGTGCTGATGAGCGCCGCGTACCGCCGGCGGCGGCTGCTCGCCTTCTGGAATCCGGAGAGCGATCCGCTGGGCGACGGCTATCAGATTCTGCAGTCGCTCATCGCCGTTGGCGCGGGCGGCATTGCCGGGCGCGGATTCATGGCCGGCGTCCAGAAGCTCTTCTATCTGCCGGAGCCGCATACGGACTTCATCTATGCCGTGATCGGCGAGGAGTTCGGGCTCATCGGCACCACTATCGTGCTGATGTGCTTCGTCGTGATCGCGTGGCGGGGGCTGCACGTGGCGATGCACGCGCCGGATCGGTTCGGCGCGTTCCTCGCGATCGGATTGACGGCCATGGTGGCGGTCCAGGCGCTCGTCAATATCAGCGTGGTGCTCGGGCTGATGCCGACCAAGGGCATTCCGCTGCCGTTCGTGAGCGCCGGGGGATCGTCGCTGGTCATCAGTCTGGTCGGAATGGGCATCCTGCTGAATGTGTCGCAGCACGCGGCCTCCGGGTCGTGACGCCGGGAGGGCGCCATGCGCGTGGTGATAGCCGGCGGCGGCACCGGGGGACATCTGTTCCCCGGACTCGCGGTGGCGCGCACGCTCAAGACGCGCGTGCCGGACGCGCAGATTACGTTCGCGGGGACGGCGGCGGGCATCGAGGCCCGGGTGATTCCGCCCGCCGGGTTCGAGCTCGACGTGATTCGCAGCGGCGGCCTGAAGGGCAAATCGCTGGGGGCGCTGCTGCGCGGGCTCATGCTGCTGCCACTGAGCGCCGTCGATGCCTGGCGTCTGCTGTCGCGGAGGAGGCCTGACGTGGTGGTGGGCGTCGGCGGGTACAGCTCGGGACCGGTGCTGGCGCTGGCGGTGCTGCGCCGGATGCCGGCGCTTCTCATGGAGCAGAACGCGACGCCGGGGATGACCAACCGCCTGCTCGCCCCGCTGGTGAGCGCTGCGGCGGTCACCTACGAGTCGTCGCTGGCGCTCTTCGGTGCGAAGGCGTTCGTGAGCGGAAACCCGGTGCGGAGGGAATTCCTGGATGCCGACGAGCGCGCGATCGACGCCACTCCGGTGCGGGTGCTGATCTTCGGCGGGTCTCAGGGTGCGCATGCCATCAACCTGGCGCTCGTGGACGCGGCGCCGCGGCTGGCGCGTGCCTCCTCGCTCAGCATCGTGTGCCAGACGGGGCCGCGCGACTTCGACATGGTGGCCGACGCGTTCCGGACGAGCGGCGTGCCGGGCCGCGTGGAGCGATTCATCGACGCCATGGATCGCGAGATGGGCCAGGCCGGGCTGGTCGTATCGCGGGCCGGCGCCACGACGCTCGCCGAGCTCACCGCGGCCGGCCGGCCGGCCATCCTGATTCCGCTGCCGACGGCCACTGACGATCACCAGCGCCGGAACGCCGAGGCGCTCGCGGCGGCGGGCGCCGCCGAGCTGCTGGATCAACGCGACCTGACGGGCGAGCTGCTGGCCGACCGCATCATGGCCCTCGCCGCGGATCGCGCGGCCCGAAAGGCGATGTCGGCGGCCGCGCGGCGCCTCGCCCGGCCCGATGCCGCCGATCGGATCACCGACGTGGTGCTGACGCTCGCGGGGCGGCGGGCGTCGTGAGCGTCCTGGACGAGGCGCGCCGCTTCCATTTCGTCGGTATCGGCGGCATCGGCATGAGCGCGCTGGCCGAGCTCCTGCTGCGGCTCGGCTACGACATCACCGGCTCGGACGTCCAGCGGAGCGAGATCACCGACCGCCTGGAGTCGCTCGGCGCCTCCGTGGCGGAAGGGCATGCGGCGGTCAACGTGGGGGATGCCGAGGTCGTCGTGTACTCGTCGGCGGTGAAGCAGACCAATCCCGAGCTGCGTGCCGCGCGCGAGCACGAGATACCGGCCGTGCCGCGCGCCGAGCTGCTGGCGGCGCTCATGCGGGCGCGCCGCGCCATCGCCGTGGCCGGGGCGCACGGCAAGACGACGACCACCTCGATGATCGCCGTGGTTCTGGATGCGGCCGGTCTCGATCCCACCGCGGTGATAGGAGGACTGGCCGGCAACTTCGGCAGCAATGCGCGGCTGGGGGCGGGCCGGTACTTCGTGGCCGAGGCGGACGAGAGCGATCGCTCATTCCTGCGCCTGTCGCCGGAGATCGCCGTCGTCACGAACATCGATCAGGAGCACATGGAAGCATACCGGGACTTCACCGACCTCCAGAGCGCGTTCGTGCAGTTCGCGAACAGCGTCCCGGAGGCCGGCGCCGTCGTGCTGTGCGCCGACGATGAGGTCTCGAGGCAGCTCCGGCCCCGCATCCGCCGCCGTGTCGTGACCTATGGCATCGACAGCGAGGCGGATATCAGGGCCGTCGGCCTTCGGCTGCAGGGATTCGGGTCGACCTCGACGGTGCTCGGCGCGGCCGGTGCCGGCCAGGTGGACGGGGAGCTGAGGCTGTCGGTGCCCGGCCGGCACAACGTGCTCAACGCGCTGGCCGCCGTCGCGGTCGCTCGCGAGCTGGGCATCCCCTGGCCCGATGTCGCGCGGGGGCTGCGGAGCTTTTCCGGCGTCGAGCGGCGCTTCCAGCGGCGCGGCGAGGTCGACGGCGTGGCGGTGATCGACGACTACGGGCACCATCCCACCGAGATTGCCGCGGTGATCGCGGCGGCGCGCCCGCTCGCAGAGGGGCGTCTGCTCGCGGCTTTTCAGCCTCATCGATATTCGCGCACCCAGCAGCTGATGCACGAGTTCGCCGCGGGGTTCAAGGACGTCGACGCGCTCGTGCTCACCGACATCTATCCCGCCGGCGAAGAGCCGATCCCCGGCGTGGATGTGGAGGCGCTCGCCGCCGACATGCGCGCGGGATTCGCCGGCGAGCTGACGGTGGTGAAGGAGCTGGACGGCGTACCGGCGGCCCTTGCCAGCCGCGCACGTTCCGGGGACGTGATCCTGCTGCTCGGTGCGGGCTCGATTGGGGGGCTCTGGCGCAGCCTGCTCGAGGAGCTTCGGCGCCGCACGCGCGAGGGGGCGCCGGAATAGCCGTGCCGGTCACAGCCCCTTCCGACAAGCGGTTCCGCCGTGCGCACCTGAAGCCGGCGCGCAAACGCCCGCGATGGCAGTCGTGGAGATGGCGCGCCGCGGGCGCCGCCGTGCTCTTGCTGGGTGCCGCGTATGCTGCGCACCGCTCCATGCAATGGATCGCCGAGCTGCCGATCTTCCGCGTGCAGCGGATCGTCGTGCAGGGCAACCATCGCCTGTCGAGCGGCGAGGTGCTCGCGCTGGTCGATGGCCTGAAGGGAGAAAGCATTCTGACCGTGGATCTCGAGCGCTGGCGCGGCGCGCTGCTCAATTCGCCCTGGGTCGCGGATGCGCTGCTGCGCCGCACGCTGCCCGCCACGGTCGAGATTGCCATGGAAGAGCGCGTGCCGCTGGGCATCGGCCGCGTCAACGGCCTGCTGTACCTGGTCGACCAGGGGGGCGGGATCATCGACGAATACGGGCCCAAGTACTCCGATCTCGATCTGCCAATCATCGACGGTCTCGCCCCGACCCCCGGCGGCGGCGATCCCGACGCCCCACGGGCCGCACTGGCGCGCCGGCTGCTCGACGCGCTCCGCGCGCGCGACATGGCGGCGCGGGTCTCGCAGGTGGACGTCACCGACTCGCGCAACGCCATCGTGCTCGTGGACGAGGATCCGACCCTCGTGCAGCTCGGGCACGAGCGGTTCGTCGAGCGGCTGCAGTCGTACTTCGACCTCGCGCCCGCGCTGCGGGAGCAGATCTCCGATATCGATTACGTCGACATGCGGTTCGACGAGCGCGTGTACGTGAAGCCGGCGCGCGGCCAGGGCCGCCGCGCGCTGGACCCGGCGGCGAAGCGCAAGACGCAGGCGGGCTGAGCAGCAGAACCGGAGGATTCGTGGGCAGTAGAGAACGATACCTGGTAGGGCTCGACATCGGCACCTCCAAGATCGCCGCGCTCGTGGCGGAGGCGACCGACGATGGCAGCCTCGAGATCATCGGGATCGGGGCCGCCGAGGCGAAGGGGATCCGCCGCGGGGCGGTCGTGAACCTGGAGGCGGCGGTCGAGTCGATCAAGCGCGCCGTGGACGAGGCGGAGCTCATGGCCGGCGTCGAGGTGGACTCGGTGCACGTCGCCATTTCGGGCCCCCACATCAAGGGGTTCAACAGCCGCGGCGTGATCGCCGTCGCCGGCAAGAACCGGGAAATCACGCGCGACGACGTGCGGCGGGCCATCGACGCGGCCAAGGCGGTGGCGCTGCCGAGCGGCCGGGAGATCCTGCACGTCCTGCCCCAGGACTTCGTCGTCGACGACCAGGACGGCATCGGCGCCCCCGTGGGGATGACCGGCGCCCGCCTCGAGGTCAACGTCCACATCGTGACCGGGGGGTCGACGGCGACGCAGAACGTCGTCGCCTGCGTGAACCGCGCCGGGATCGCCGTGGCCGACACGGTCATCGAGCAGCTGGCGGCAAGCGAAGCCGTGCTGACACCCGACGAGAAGGAGCTGGGCGTGGCGCTCCTCGACATCGGAGGCGGCACGACGGATGTCGCGATCTTCGAGCGTGGCAGCCTCTGGCACACGGGCGTGATCGGCATCGGGGGGGATCATTTCACCAACGACGTTGCGGTAGGATTGCGGGCACCGATTCCCGACGCGGAAAAGCTCAAGCGGAAGTCGGGCTGCGCGCTCTCGTCGCTGGTGGACGAGGATGAGACCATGGAGGTCGCCAGCGTGGGGGGGCGGCAGCCGAGGCTCATGGCGCGGCGAGTGCTGTCGGAGATCCTCCAGCCGCGCGCCGAAGAAATCTTTCACCAGGTGTGGGACGAGATCAGGCGCGCCGGCTGCGAGAAGTCGCTCAATTCCGGCATCGTGCTCACGGGGGGCGGCGCCATTCTCGAGGGGATGCCGGAAATCGCCGAGCAGATCTTCGATCTGCCGATCCGGCGCGGCTACCCGGGCGGCGTGGGCGGGCTGGCCGACCACGTCGGCAGCCCCGAGTTCGCGACCGCCGTGGGACTCGTGCTCTACGCGCAGCGTCATCAGATGAGCGAAGCAAACCGGATGGTCGGCGCGGGCGCTTTCGGCCGGGTGGCCGTGAGGATCCGCGGGCTGTTCAAGGAATTTTTCTGACGATTTCACTGGGAGGATCCGCATGACAGAGCAGCATCAGGCCCCGCTCCGGTTGACGCTGGCCGACGACGTGCGCACCGGCGCCCGCATCAAGGTGATTGGCGTGGGCGGAGGCGGCAGCAATGCCGTCAACCGCATGGTGCAGGTCGGGCTCGACGGCGTCGAGTTCCTGGTGGCGAACACCGACGTCCAGGCGCTCGCCGGCAACGCGGCGCCGAACCGGATCCAGATCGGCAGCAAGCTGACCAAGGGGCTCGGCGCCGGCGCGGACCCGAATGTCGGGCGCGAGGCGGCTCTCGAAGACACCGACATGCTGATCCAGGCGCTTACCGGCGCCGACATGGTGTTCGTGACCACCGGCCTGGGCGGCGGCACCGGCACCGGCGCCGCACCGGTGATCGCCAGCCTCGCGAGCGAACTGGGCGCGTTGACGGTCGCCGTGGTCACGAAGCCCTTCAAGTTCGAAGGCAAGAAACGGCTGGCGCAGGCAGAACGCGGGCTGGCCGCCCTGCGCGAGTGCGTCGACACGGTGATCACGATTCCCAACGAGCGGCTGCTGACGATCATCGATCACAACACGCCCCTCAGCGCCGCGTTCGCCACGGCCGACGACGTGCTGCGGCAGGCCATTCAGGGGATCTCCGACCTGATCCTCGTGCCAGGGCTCATCAACCTCGACTTCGCCGACGTGAAGACGATCATGTCGGGCATGGGCATGGCGATGATGGGCACCGGGATCATGTCGGGCGAACACAGGACCATCGAGGCCGCCAAGGCCGCCATTTCGAGCCCGCTGCTCGAAGGGGCGCAGGTGAACGGCGCCCGGGGTGTGATCATCAACGTGACCGGCGGGCACGATCTGTCGCTCATGGAGGTGAACGAGGCCTCGCTCCTCATCCAGGAGGCGGCCGACGAAGACGCCAATATCATCTTCGGCGCCGTGGTCGATCCGACGCTCGAGGGTCGCGTGAAGGTGACCGTCATCGCCACCGGGTTCGACGCCGCGCCTGCGCGCCAGCCCGCCGCCCCGGTCAGCCAGACGCCGATCGACCTGCAACACTACACCGCTCAGCTGCAGACGCGGGCGGATGCCCCGGCGGTCGAGAGCGGCCGTATCAGCCTCGACGGTCCTCGGCTGTCGGTGGCCCGCCGGCCTGCGCTCGACCTGGCCGCGCCAGCCGCCTCGCTCCAGGCCGATCCGGCGCTGGAGGCGCTCTCGGGATTCGACGTGCCGGCCTTCTTGAGGCGGGAAGGATAGGGGTTGGGAGGTTCAAGGTTAAAGGGTTCGGGGTTCGGGGGTTCGATCGCCCTGCGGGAGCAGCTGGTATTGAACCCCCAACCCTGAACCTTGGAACCTTGGAACCTTGAACCAGCGCCCCCAAAACCCTGAATTCTGACGCCCTCCGCTCCTGATAGACTTGGTAGACCCACGGAAGACGAGAGCGCCGGCGGCGGAGCGACAGCTGCCGAACGCCCGCACAGTCGTTCCTCAACATCGATGAAATCCCGATCCATGACGTCGTGGCCGTACGTCGAGCAGGCGCGCGCCGTGCTCGCGAGAGAGGTTGGATTCGTGCGCAAGCCGCACGCCGGCCGTCTCCGCGTGGCGCTCGCGTTTCCGAATACGTACTACGTCGGCATGTCGAATCTCGGCTTCCAGACGGTGTACCAGCTCTTCAACGACCTGGACGACGTGGTGTGCGAGCGGGTATTCCTGCCTCCGAAACAGCAGCTGAAAGAGCAGCTGGCATCGCGCAGCCCGCTGATCACGCTGGAATCGCAGACACCCGTGCGCGAGTTCGACATCATGGCCTTTTCGGTGTCGTTCGAATGGGACTATACGAACATTCTCACGATGCTGCGGCTCGCGGGCGTTCCGGTCCGGGCCGCCGACCGTACTGACCGGGATCCGCTGGTGATGATCGGAGGCGCAATCACCTTCGTCAATCCCGAGCCGCTGGCGCCGTTCGCCGACGTCGTGGCCGCCGGGGAAGGCGAGGCGCTCGTGCCGGATGTCGCCGAGGCGTTCAGGAACGCCGATGCGCGCCCCGACGTGCTCCGGTGGCTCGCCGGCCGGCGCGGCTTCTACGTGCCGGGCTTCTACGATGTCGAGTACGCGCCCGACGGCACCATCGCCCGGTTCATGCCTCGCGCGGGTACGGGCGCGCCGGTGCCCGTCCGGAAGGCCGCCCTGTCTGCGACCGAGACGGTGGAACCGCCCTGCACGCACATCTTCACGCCCGATACGGAATTCGGATCGCGGTTCCTGGTCGAGGTCGTCCGAGGGTGCGCCAATCTCTGCCGGTTCTGCTGGGCAGGCTACAACTACCTGCCGGTCCGGGCGTTCCCGGCCGACCGGATCCTGTCGCGCGCCCGCGATGCGCGCGCGCACGCGGGGCAGGCGGGACTGGTCTCGATTGCCCTGTGCGATCATCCGGAGATCGATCGCATCCTCACCGGGCTCGCCGAGATGGGCTACTCGATCAGGCCGGCGTCGCTGCGCCTGGACGACCTCACCGATAACATCGTGAAACGCCTGCGCGACAGCGGCGAACGGACGCTGACCATCGCCCCGGAGACCGGATCGGACCGGCTGCGCCGCGTGATCAACAAGACGGTGACCAACGACGAGATCCTGGCGCGCGCGGAACTCATCTTCTCGAACGGCATCGAGAACTTGAAGTTGTACTACATGATCGGCCTGCCGACCGAAACGGACGAGGACCTGATCGCGATTCGCGAGCTGACCCTGCAGCTGCGCGAGATCATGCTGCGCTACGCCAGGAGCAAGGGGCAGCTGGGGCGCATCATCGGCAGCGTGAACCCGCTGATTCCGAAGCCCTCCACCACCTACCAGTGGCTCCCGATGGAGGATCCCCGCGAGATCGAGCGGAGGATTCAACGGCTCCGGTCGCTCACGGCGGGCATCGACAACGTGTACTTCAACATCAAATCCGAGCGTCATTCGTTCTATCAGGCGCTCCTCTCTCTCGGCGATCGGCGCGTCGCTCCCGCCATCGAGGCCGCCGAAGCCAATGGCGGCGACTGGCGCCGGGCGGTGGCCGAGACCGGCGTTGACGCCGATTTCTTCGTGTTCCGCCGCAAAGCGGCCGATGAACTGCTGCCGTGGAGCATCATCGACGGCGGCATGAAGCAGACGTTCTTCGAGAGCGAGCTCGAGAAGAGCTACCGGGAGGAATGGACGCTCCCCCAGAGGCGGCGGGCCGACAGGCTCGCGCTCACCGACCGCTGACTCTCCGTCGCTCATTCCGGCCCCTATCTATTCGGCGATCGCCAGTTTCTCTTCGTGCTCCCGGTACGCCGCGAGGATCAGATCGCGCACCCGATCCTGCGCGGTCGCATCCACGATGGGCCGAAGCAGCGCGAAACTGCGGCGCTCCCCGTTGACGGAGTACTGCCGTGCGGGAAAGGTGACGTTGCGGCCCTTGCCGTCCCGGCGCTCCCAGATGCCGAAGCCCACCAGCTTCAAACCGGCCAGGTGACCATCGTCGAACAGCAGTTCCGCGTCGGCGAGCTTTCCGGGAGGCGTGCCCTTGTCATTGGCGGTGATCTTGACGGTCGTCATCGGTGTGGTCCTTTCGTTGGAGGTGCGCGGGTCCTTTGCCGGCGCACCCACCGGCCTTCAGTGGGAGCGGCCTTTGCGGGCCCCTTGCTTTGTACGGCCTCGCAAGGAGGCTGCCGGAAACAGCCGCCGCCAGCCGTCTGTTGAAGTGATTGATGCCACGCCGGTTGCAGGTGGCGAGGGCCGGCGCACTCGAGGAGGGCGTGCCGGGCCGGATCAGGATGACAACTAGGGGGGCAGGATGACCTGAGCGATCGCGAGCGTCCGGGCGTGAGTGATCGTCAAAAGCGACCGTGCAGCCCCCAAATGCGAGAATCGGGCGGCTGCCCCGCCGTGAAACCGGAGTTGCGGTGGGCCACCCGGAGCCCTGACGATTTCGATGTCGCGCCAGAGCACGCCGCGGGAGTGGCCGGTGCCCAGCGCCTTCATGGCCGCTTCCTTCGCCGCGAACCGGCCCGCCAGGTGTGGGGCCGCGTTCCGGCGCGCGCGTTGAGTAGGCAATCTCTCCGGTGGTGAACACCCGCCGCAGAAACCTGTCGCCGAACCGGGCGACGGCGGCCTCGATACGGTCGATCTCGGTGGCGTCCATGCCGATGCCGATGATATTCATGAATGGAGCCGCATGTCCCTGCCACAGCCTAACGACCCCTTCGAGTGGACGCAAGCGGAGTGGGGCGCCGCACTGCGCTGTCGTGCCATCGCGGCGCCCCACCTGTTCACGACCCGCGCGCTGAATCTTGACAGCCAGCCGGGATGGCAGACGCTTGCCCGCTCGATCGGCGCGTCCCGGGTGGTCCGTCCGCGCCAGGTTCATGGCACGGCCGTCGCCATCGTCGATTCGCCCGCGGAGGAAGAGGACGTCTGCGCGCAGGCCGATATCGTCGCCACAGTCAGCTCCGGCGCCGCTATCGCGGTGCAGGCGGCCGACTGCGTGCCGATGTTGTTCCAGGATCGGCGCACCGGTGCCGTGGCGGCCGCCCACGCGGGGTGGCGCGGCTCTGCTGCCGGCGTCTCGCGCGCGACGGTCGAGGCGATGACGAAGCGATTCGGCACCAAGGCGGCCGATCTTGTCGTGGCGCTCGGGCCGGGCATCGGGCCGTGCTGCTACGAAGTGGGCGGCGAGCTGCTGGACGGGTTTGGACAGGACGGCCGGCGCTGGTTCTACCGTCTGGCCGACAAGCTGATCCTGAACTTGTGGGCGGCCAACCGCGATCAGCTCGTCTTGGCCGGGGTGCCGGAAGACCAGGTGCACGTCGCCGGGCTGTGCACGGCCGCACACGCAGACCTGTTCCCGTCCTACCGGCGCGACGGCTCGGCGGCCGGCCGGCTGGCCGCGGCGATCGCATATTCACGGCCGGTTTCGCGCTGACCGCGGAATTCGACGGCGCGGACCGGCGCCTGCCAGGAGCCTGCAACCCCGACCCCGACGCGCTCGTAGAGCAGAGGAGAGAGTGGCTGCCACCGACGCACAGCTGGTTCGTGGGGCCCTCGACGGTTCCGAGGCCGCGTTCCATGAAATCGTCGGACGCTACCAGCGGGCCGTGTTCGGCGTCATCGCGCGCGTCGTGCGCGATCGGGCACGAGCAGAAGAGCTGGCACAGGACGCGTTCGTGAAGGCCTTCCGGGCGCTTCACACCTACGATCCGCAGCGGCGCCTCGCGACCTGGCTGCTCACGATCGCGCATCGCGTCGCCATCGACGAGGTGCGCAGAAGGGTTCCAGAGATGGTGTCGGTCGACGCTCTCGACGCGGATCTGGGCTCCCGGGAATTGCGCGATGATGTGTCGCCGACGCCGGCCGCGCTGGCCGAGCGCGCGGAGCTGGCAGAGGCGCTGCAGGCCGCCATCGCCAGGCTCCGTCCCGAATACCGCGCGGTCATGTCGCTGCGATACGAGCAGGAGATGGATCTCGACGAAATCGCCGGCATCACGGGGCTTCCGCTCGGGACGGTGAAGAGCTCGCTGTACCGTGCGCGCAAGGAGCTGGCGATGATGCTCGACGGCTGGGGGCGGTGATGCGACTGACGGAGTGGAGATGATGACCGACGACGCCTGGGACGAGGAGAGAGACGCCGAGATGGAGCAGCGGCTGGCCGCGCTGTTCCGCGCCGCGGGCGCCCCGGCTCCGTCTGGCGGCTTCACGTCGCAGACGATGAAAGCCGTGCGGCGGGCCTCCCTACCACACGGCCGCCTGCCGCTGCATCGTGCGTGGACGCGGCCGGCAGGGTGGGCTGCACTCGTGTTCGCGGCGGTGGTCGCGGTGGCGGCTGTGGCCGCACAGCCGCCCGCGGTCGCTCGGGCGCTGTGGCTGCTCGCCCTGGGGGTGCGGCTCGGCGCGCAGCTCGTCCAGAGCGTTCACGTGGCGTCGAGCTTCTTCGATGCCATGGACGTCGTCAGCCGGGCGGTGTCCCAGGCCATGTATACCCGGGAAGCGGCCGCCGGCCTGCTGCTGTCCGCCTGTGCCGCGGCGACTTCGCTCGCGATGCTGAACCGTCTGCTGTATCCAAGCAAGGAGTCGTTGACATGATGAGGATCTTCGTCGCGGGGATGTTGCTGGCGGCGCTGCTCGGACCGGGAAGCCGTGTGGCGGGGGCGCAGGGAACGGCGGCGTCCACGGCCGCCTCCGCAGAGGCGCGCGACCTGCAGGCACGGCTGCAGAGCCGCTTCACGGCGCTTCCGATTGCTCAAGGCGTGGTGCTGACGCCCAAATTCAGGAGCAGCATCCGGTCTGTCGAGTTGAGCGGCGGCGCGATCGCGATTGATGGCGCGCCCGTCACCGGCGCCGAGCTGCGCGATCGCCTCGGTGCCGACGCCGGCGCAGTCCTTGCCCTCTCGTACATGTCGGCCGATGCGCAGCGGGAGGTCCTGGGGCTGTCTGCCCCGCAGCCTGCGACGCCGCAGCCGGTCCTGCAGGGAGCGCCGGTATCGCCCGAACCCCCGGCCCCGCCTTCCGGGCGGCAGAGGGAGACCGGGCGCGTGCACCGCGACCAGGTCGTACGCTTCGGTGGCAACGTCACAATCCCGGAGGGTGAAATCGTGGACGGCGACGTCGCCGTCTTCGGCGGGAACGGCGACATCGATGGGGAGGTGCAGGGTGACGTCGCCGTGATCGGCGGCTCGCTGCGGCTCGGTCCTCACGCCGACGTGCAGAAGGACGTCACGGTCATAGGCGGACGGCTGGACCGGGATCCCGGCGCGAGCATCGGGGGCAAGCTCTCTGAAGTGGGCGTCGGCGACGCCCTCCGCTCGCGCAGCGGACGCCGGGCGTGGCGATACGGTCCGTGGTTCGGTTTCGCGCTCGGGCCCTATATCGGGCTCGCCGGCACGCTCGTGCGGGTGGGGCTCGTGATTCTGCTCGCTGGGATCGTGCTGCTGGTGGCCCGGCGGCCGGTCCAGCAGATCGCCGAGCGCGCCGCAGCCGAACCGTTCAAGTCGTGGGTGGTCGGGTTCCTCGCCGAACTGCTGTTCCTCCCGGTTCTCGTGCTGACCGTCGTGGTGCTCGCCGTCTCGCTCGTCGGCATCCCGCTGCTGGTGCTGGTGCCCGTTGCGATTGTGGCGATTCTGGTGGTCGGACTGGTCGGGTTCACCGGCGTCGCCTATCAGGTCGGCCGCCTGCTGGAAGAGCGGCTGACAGGACTGCACGAACGGCCTTTCGTGGCGACCGCGCTCGGGATTGTCGCGATCGTCTCACCGCTGCTGCTCGGGCGGCTGCTCGGCGTCCTGGGCTTCGTGGGATTCTTCGGAGCCATCTTCGTCGGGGCCGGCATGCTCGTGGAATACGTCGCCTGGACGATGGGGTTCGGGGCGGCGGCGCTGGCCCGGTTGACAAAGCCGCAGCCGGCCGGACCGCCGGTGAGCGGCGCTTCGCCTGACAACGGCGCCAATCGGCTGGCAGACTAATTTAGTGGCCTGTCCTCGCTGAAGCACTACCGCCTTCCGGGCGGGGCATCCCGGCTGGCTGCGTTGCGTCTCCCTCAAATACTCCCGGTATTCTCGGTCGTCGCGCCTTGCCATCCGGGCGCCGCGCTCCGGAATCCAGGTACTGCTTCAGCGAGGACAGGCCACTAACGCTGCTGGTCGCCGTTTTCCGGCGCGCCGGGCTCATCCAGCAGCTGGGTGGATGAGGCAGGCCCGAACGTCTGCCAGTCGCGAAGCGCCCAGACCACCCTCTTGTCTGGCGTCACTTCGATGAGCTGCACCACGCCCTGCCACTCCTCGAACGGACGGCTGCCGGCCCAGTTGTTGATCAGCGTGTTGCCGTTCGTCAGGCGCGTGGCTTCCTGGACCGTCTCGAGGGTGATGCCCGGGAGATCGCCCTTGTTGATCTCCCACACCACGTCGCCCTTGGGATTGACCTCGCGTACCCACCCGTGCTGGTTGCCGCTGATGAGCGTGTTGCCGTTCTTCAGCCGGACGGCCGCCCAGGCCGATGGGGCGTCCACCGACCAGAGCTCCTTCCCGTCCTTGTCGTATTCCACCACCTTGCCGAGGTCGAGGTGCGCGACCAGCAGCGTGCCGGCCTTCGTCCAGCGGATGTGCCGCACCTGTCCGTGGACGTTCTCCGGCCGGCGCACCTGGATCGTCCATTCGCGTTCGACCGCGTTCGTATGCTTGTTGATGATCATCGCTTTCGCGGGATCGCCGTTCTGCATGATCAGCACGCGGTCCCTGCCGATCGGCTGTGTGGTGTGGATTTCGGTCTTCGGCGGGGCGTCGTAGTTCCAGACGATCTTCTTGTCGGGCGTGATCTCGCTGGCGCCGAGCCGGCGCGAAAAGACGATGTTGCCGTTCGACAGGCGCGTGCAGTCGCCGTACTCCTGGTTGCCGGGAATGGCGTACTCCCAGACGACCTTTCCGCCGCGCACGATCTTCATGTGCTGCTCGGACTTGCCGCGGTTCTCCCATTCACCGCAGTAGAGAAACGGGTGCTGGGCCAGGCCGCGGCCCGGCAGCGACATCGACGGCGGGGCGGCCGGTGGTTCGGCGGCGGGCGATTGGGCGACTGCGGACCGGGCGGCGGCGACGGCGAAGACCGCCGCGATGGTGATCGGCGCCGCAACCGCGAAGGATCGGATGGACAGGGGCATGGAATCTCCGTTGCTCGGATTGTTCATGGCAGAGCATACGTCACGACGGTGTCGGTCGCGACGATGGTGACGTACTGCCTGCCGTTGCCGGCTCGATAGGTGATGGGATTGGCGTTGCCTCGGCTCTCCAGCCTGGCGGCCCAGAGCGGCGCGCCGGTGCGCGCATCGAGCGCACGGAATCGATTGTCGTCGGTCCCGGCGATGAAGACCACGCCGCCGGCGGTGGCGATTGGACCCGCCACGAGCGGCCGGCCGGTCTTTTGTTTGTCGACCGGGAGCTGTTCGGTGATGCCGAGAGGCACCTGCCAGGCGATCGCGCCCGTCGCGAGATCGACAGCCATGAGGCGGCTCCACGGCGGCCGCTGGCACGGCATCACCGTTCCGCCGAGCGTGACCTCGAAATTGCGCCTGCTGGCGGCGGGCCTGTCGTACGGCACGGGCGCGCCGGGCGGCATCTTCTCGATCAGGCCCATCAGTCCTTCGTCCTGCGTGGCGAACAGCACCAGGCCCGATTTCGGATCGAAGGCCGTGCCTCCCCAATTCGAGCCGCCTGCCATCCCCGGAAACACCACAGTGCTCTTCAGCGGTGTGCCGTCTGCATGATAGGCCCACGGTGTGAAAGGTCCGGCGTTGAACGCGCCTCCAGCCCGCTCGATGAGCGCCTCACACGCGCGCACGTGCTCCTCGCTGGTGTCGGCCGCCGTGACCAGATCCGATCGACGATAGGCATTCCTCGCGACGGGCGGCGGCTTGACGGGAATGGGTTGCGTGGGCGAGGTCTCTTCGCCGGGGACATCGCTCTTCGGAACGGGACGCTCTTCCACGCCAAACACCGGCCGACCCGTCTCGCGATTGAGAACGTACAGATAACCCGACTTGGTCGTGAGAGACAGTGCGGGGATCGTCCTGCCGCTCTGCACGATGTCCATCAAGCCCGGCGGCGCGCCGGGATCCGCGTCCCAGATATCGTGGTGAATCGTCTGGAAGTGCCACTTGCGCTGTCCCGTCCGCACATCGACCGCAATGACGGAATTCGCGTAGAGATTGGCTCCCTTCCGGTCGCCGCCATACGCACCGAAGGCCGGAGCGCCCGTGGGGATGTACACGAGCCCGCGCTGCTCGTCGAGCGTGAAATAGAAGGGCCAGGCATTCACGCCGCCGCGATCCTTCCAGCTCTCGTCCGCCCAGGAATCATGACCCGCGTCGCCCGGCTGCGCGATGGTCTGGAACTCCCAGAGCTTCTCGCCCGTGCGGGCGTCGTAGGCGCGCGCATTGCCGGGCACGCCCGAGCTGCCGGGCGGAGTATTGCCTCCGACGACGATCGTGTTCCGGAAGATCAGCGGGACGGAATTGTAGGGAATGACGAGATCCACTTCGCCCTGCTGTCCGAATCGCGTGTCGGGCGCTCCGCTCCTGCTGTCGAGGGCGATCAGCCGCCGGCCGGCCGTCACGAAGATCCGCGGTCCCGAGCTTCCATCGCCGGGCCAGTACGCAACCCCGCGCCTGGACGGCGCGCCGCCCGCAATGGTGTGCCGCCAGATCTCTCTTCCGTTTTGGGGGTCGAGGGCCACGACCTTGTCGACCGCCGGCAGGTACATCACACCTCCGACGACGATGGGCGTGGCCTGAGAGCCGGGTCCGGGACCGCCCCCGCGCGCCGGACGTGACGCCGCCGCGTCTGCCGACATCGTGTACGTCCATGCCCGCGTGAGGGTCGCGACGTTCCGTGTATCGATCTCGGTGAGCGGGGAATAGCCGGTGCCGGCCAGGTCGTGCCTGTACATCGGCCACTCTGCGGAGGCCGGCGCGGCCGTCGCGCCTTGCGTGCTGCCCGATTGGCCCATCAGCAGCGACAGCAGGACGCCGCTCGAAAGAAGTCCGATCAACCCGGAGCGCATCTCGTGCTCCCTCCCGAGCTCCGTAAGCCCTGAGCCCTAAGCCCTAAGCCTCGAGCCCCTTCCCCTGATCCATCGCCAGATTCGCGAGCCGATCCGCGTCCTTGTTCTGCTCCCGCCGCACGTGCTCGTACGAGACGCGATCGAACTCGCCGGCCAGCGCGCACGCCCGCCGGTACAGCGGCTGCAGGCCGGCGTTCTTGACGCGATAGAGTCCCTTCATCTGCTTGACGAGCAGCTCGGAGTCCGACTTGATGCGCACCGCGCGGTGCCCGTGCTGCTGCGCGTAGGCGAGGGCCGCGAGCAGCCCGTTGTATTCGGCGACGTTATTGGTGGCGGTGCCCAGAAACCCGCTGAGCTCGGCGAGGAGACCGCCGCGCTCGTCTTCGACGCGTACGCCGTAGCCGGCCGGGCCGGGATTGCCCCTGGCGCCGCCATCGATGTAGGCGACGATGGCGCTCACGCGTGGGGGACGGGAGCTGGCGCGCCGGCGAAGAAGAGGATGCGCTGGCAGCTCTCGCACTGGATGATCGACTCGTTGCGGCGGATCTCGTTGAACACCTGGGGCCGGAGCCGCACGTGGCAGACCGTGCACAAGCCGTCGCGCGCCTCCGCCACGGCCAGGCCCTTGCGGCTCCGCGCCACCTGCTCGAAGGTGGCCAGGCGCCGGCGATCCATGCCGGCGGTCAGCGCGGTGCGAGCCTCGGTCGTCCGGTCGATCTCTGCCTGCCTGCCGGCGAGCTCCTGTTCGAGCGCCGTCCGCTCGGCCTCGGCCTCGGCCTCGGTCTGCGTCATCTCGGCTTCGGCCTGCTTCAGGTTGGCGGCGAGCTCGTCAGACTCCATCATCGACTCGAGGATGCGATCCTCGCGCGCCTTGATCTCGTTCTGGGCGGCTTCGATCTCGTGGAGCATGGCCTGGTATTCGCGGTTGGTCTTGACTTCGAGGAGCTGGTCTTTGTATTTGGCGAGGCGGGCCTGGACGGTGGAGACGTCTTTCTCTTCGGCGCGGCGTTTCGTCAGGGCGTCGGCCAGGGCGGCCTTGACGCCGTTCAGCTTGTCGCGCGCCCCGGAGAGCCGATCCTCCACCTCCTGCTGGCGCCGCGGGTGATCGGCAATCGCGCGGCGCGCCTCCTCTGCAGCGGTTTCGAGCTGCTGGAGGCGGATGAGACGTTCGAGGTCAGGATGCATGATGCATGAGCAAATGGTGGGCCCACCAGGATTCGAACCTGGGACAGGCCGGTTATGAGCCGGCGGCTCTGACCGCTGAGCTATGGGCCCGGTCGACCGACCGCTCGTCCGCGTCTAGCCCGTGCGCCCCTCGAGGAACGCGCGCAGCTTGCGGCTGCGCGACGGGTGGCGCAGCTTGCGCAGCGCCTTGGCCTCGATCTGGCGGATGCGCTCGCGGGTGACCGCGAAGTTCTGGCCGACCTCTTCCAGCGTGTGCTCGCTGCCGTCGCCCACGCCGAAGCGCATCTTGATGACCTTCTCCTCGCGCGGCGTCAGCGTCTTCAGCACCGACTCGGTCTGCTCCTTGAGGTTCAGGTTGATCACCGCCTCGGCCGGCGAGACGACCTGACGGTCCTCGATGAAGTCGCCGAGATGCGAATCTTCCTCCTCGCCGATCGGCGTCTCGAGCGAGATCGGCTCCTGCGCGATCTTCAGCACCTTGCGCACCTTGGACACCGGAATGTCCATGCGCTTGGCGATCTCTTCGGAGGTCGGCTCGCGGCCGAGCTCCTGCACCAGCGCCCGCGACGTGCGGATCAGCTTGTTGATCGTCTCGATCATGTGCACCGGGATGCGGATCGTGCGCGCCTGGTCGGCGATCGCGCGCGTGATCGCCTGGCGGATCCACCACGTGGCGTAGGTCGAGAACTTGTAGCCGCGCCGGTACTCGAACTTGTCGACGGCCTTCATCAGGCCGATGTTGCCTTCCTGGATCAGATCGAGGAACTGCAGCCCGCGGTTCGTGTACTTCTTGGCGATCGAGACGACCAGGCGGAGGTTGGCCTCGACCAGCTCCTTCTTCGCCTGCTCGGCCTGCACCTCGCCGCGATGAGATCGTGTCGAGAGTGGCCCGCAGGTGCTCGGTGCTCTGCTCGAGCTCGTCGGTGCGCGCCTTCACGGCCGTCTTCAGCTCCTTGATCCGGCGCTGGAGGTTCTTCTTCTCCTCGTCCTTGAGCTTCGGCTTCTTGGCCTCCTTCGGGTTGAGCTGCCGCTCGAGCCCCTCGGCCTCGCGCTCGATGCGTGCGGACCGACTCCACCTCGTCCTTGATCTGCTCGATGAGGCGCCGCTTGACCGAGCTCGGTGAACTCGACCTGGCGGATGAGCTGCGAGAGTTCCACCTGCGCGCGCATGACGGCCCAGCGCGCCCGGCGGTACTTGCGCTTCTCGCGCGTGGTGACCCCCTTCGGAGTCTCGTTGAGCTTCTCCTCGAGCTTCTGCACGACCGCGCGCTGCCTTGCGGATCGCCTCGATCTGCTTCAGCACCTCCTTGGCGCGCTCGTCCACGCGCTCGTCGGTGATCTCCTCGTCCTGGAAGATGACGAGCTCGCGAATCGTGCGGGTGCCGGCGCGCAGCTGGTCGCCCATGGCGATGATGCATCTTGGCGACGGTGGGCGTGCGCGAGATCGACTTGATCACGGCCAGCTTGCCGCGCTCGATCCGCCGCGCGATCTCCACCTCGCCCTCGCGCGTGAGCAGGGGCACGGTGCCCATCTCGCGCAGGTACATGCGCACCGGGTCGTTGGTCTTGTCGAGCGCGCCGGGCGTGAGGTCGAGCTCCAGCTCCTCGCTGCCCTCGGCCGTGCGGTCGAACTGCTTCTCCTGCAGGTAGGTCTTCTCGGAATCGACGACCTCGATGCCGGCGCTGCCGAACGTGTTGAACAGGTCGTCGAGCTCGTCCGACGAGGTGATCTCGGCCGGCAGCAGCTCGTTGACTTCGTCGTACAGCAGGTAGCCCTTCTCCTTGCCGATGGAGATCAGCTGCCGGACTTCGTCGTATTTTTCTTCAATGGACAAGCGTTCCTCCTACCCTGGCTGGAACCCGACATCATAACCGAAGATCGCTCTCATGCGCGGCGGAGCGCCTCGATCTGCTCGAGCAAAGTCCGTTTCTTCTGCCACAGGACGGTGATTTCAGAGTTGTCTGCGCCGCCCGACTCCTGCAGCCGGTCGATCTCCCGCTGCAGCTCCGCCTGCTCGCGCTCGCACCGGAGCCGCCGGAGGGCCCGCACGCAGTCACCGGCGGGGGCGGGCGACGTGGCCTCGGCGGCAATACTGGTTACGAGCTGGGCCTCTATTTCGTTTAGACGCTCGAACAGCGCAGAAGGCACCACGGCTGGGGGGCGGCCGGCCAGTTCCCGGGCCGCCTCGAGCACCGGCGCGGCTGGCCAGCCCATTCAAGTCATTATCCTGCAGATCCTTGAGCGCCGTCATCCCCATTTCGGGCTCGTGGACGAGCGCCCAGATCAGCCCTTTTTCGGCCTGTTTCAGCTGCCCGAAGGCCGGCAGGTCGCGCGCCGTCAGCTCCGTCCGGCGCTCCACGGCCGCCTTCCGGATGTCCGCCCGAACCACCTCCTCGGTAATCCGCGCCTTGTGTGCCAGGCGATCGGCGAACTGATCCCGAAGGGCCGGGTCGGGGATACGCGCCGCGATGGCGAGCATGGCCGTCAGGAACTGCCGGCGCCCCTCGTCCTTGTTGAGATCGTGATCACGGGCCGATCGATCCAGCAGATATTCCAGATACGGGCGCGATTGCTTGAGCAATCTCCACATAGGCGTCCCGCCCGCGCTTCTGGACCAGGGTATCCGGGTCCTCGCCGGCCGGGAGCACGGCCACGTTCACCTCGAACCCCTCCGCCACGAGCAGCTCGCACGAGCGCGCGGCGGCTCCCTGGCCCGCGGCGTCCGGATCGAAGCTGATGAGCACTTTCGAGGTGAACCGCCGCAGCAGGTGGGCTTGTGCCGGCGTCAGCGCGGTCCCGCAGGAAGCGACCACCGGCGCAATGCCCGCCTGAACGAGCTGGGCGAAATCGAAATACCCCTCCACCAGAATCGCGTAGCCCAGCCGCCGGATATCGTGCTTGGTGAGGTTCAAGCCGTACAGCGTTCGGCTCTTCGTGTAGATCGGGCGTCTCAGGCGAATTCAGGTACTTCGGCTGCTGATCGGCGTCCATCGCGCGGCCGCCGAACGCCACGATCGAGCCGGAGTCGCGCGCGATCGGAATCATCAGCCGCCCGCGGAAGCGGTCGATCGCCCGCCCGTTGTCGCGCTCGAGGACGAGCCCGCTGCGGAGCAGGAGCGGCAGGCTGATGCCCTCCTTCATGAGCGCCGCCTTCACGCCTTCGTATCCCGGCGGCGCGTAACCCAAGCCCAGCTTCGCGGCGGTGGCGGCGCGTGATTCCGCGCGCCGCCAGCAGCGTTCGCGCCCGGACGCCGGCCGGCGTCTCGAGCTGCGCCCGGAAATAGCGTGCGGCCAGCTCGTGGACCTTCAGCAGCGCCTCGCGCTCCACCGCCTCCGCGCCCGCGTCTGGTCCGCTGACCAGCTCCGGCAGCGGCAGGCCGAACTTGGCCGCCAGGTGCCGTACCGCGTCGTGGAACGCGAGCTTCTCCTGCATCTCGACGAACTTGAACACGTCGCCGCCAGCGCCGCAGCCAAAACATTGAAGAATCCCTTGTCGCGGTTCACGTGGAATGACGGGGTCTTTTCCGCGTGGAACGGGCAGAGGCCCTTGTAGGTCGCACCGCTCTTGCGGAGCGACACGTATTCCTGGATCACCTGCACGATGTCGGCGTGCATGCGAAGGTCGTCGATGAACTGCTGCGGAAACGCCACTGGACTGTCAGCCCTGATCGGAGAGGCCGAGGCCCGACTTCAATCCTTGAGCTCAGCAATAGTAACGCCGCCGCCGCCTTCCTGCGGCGACGCGGTTCTGACGCTGGTGACCAGCGGATGCCGGTTCAGGAACTGAACGATCGCCTCGCGCAGCCGTCCGGTTCCGAAACCGTGGATCAGGCGAACCGTCCGCTGGTCCGAGAGCAGGCTCTCGTCCAGGAATTTCTCCAGGCGATCGATCGCCTGCTCCACAGTCTGCCCGACCAGCAGCAGCTCGCCCGAGAGGGCCTCGCGTTCGGCCACCTGCAGGTTCACCCGCACCGGCGGCGGCGCTGCGCGGCCGGCGCCGACGAGCACGCGCAGGTCGGCCGTGTTCGCGCGGAAGCGCTTGCCGCGCACATCCACCTCCGCCTCGCGCTCGTGTACGAGCACGACGGTGCCCTCGAGGCCGAGCGAGGCGATGAGGACGCGGTCGCCGGGGACCGCCGGACGCTGATGGGCGGCCGGCGAAGGCGGTGGCGGCGCGGTGCCTTCGTCGTTCCGCCGGGTGTCGGCGATCTGCTCGATGGCGGCTCGCGCCTCGGCCCTCAGACGCCCCGCGTCGCCGGTCGAGGCCGAAGCGGCCGCCGCCGATCGCTTCCTCAGCCCGGCGACAACGGCATCGATCTCGAGGCGCGCCTCGCGCACGCGCTCGTCGAGCTTGGCGTTGAGCCGCTGTTTGAAGACCTCCTCGCGCTGCCGCAGCGATTCCTCGCGCGCGCGCGCCCGCGCATCGGCCTCGCCGAGCGATTCCCGCTCCCGCTTCACCAGCCGCCGCTCGTGCTCCAGGTCCCGGAGCTCGGCGTCCATCCGGGCAAGGTGCTCGGCGAGCTGCACTTCGCGCGCCGACAGGTTGCGGCGGGCGCCCTCGATGATGCTGCCGTTCAGGCCGAGCCGGCCCGCCATCTCGAGCGCCAGGCTCCTGCCAGGAGCGCCATATTGAATCTGATAGGTCGGCGCGAACGTATCCGGCGTGAACCCGAAGCCCGCGGCCATCACGCCAGCCGTGGTGGCGGCATAGGTCTTCAGCGCCTCGTAGTGGGTGGTCGCGACCACCGTGGCGCCGCGCTGACGGAAGTGCTCGACGATCGCGACGCCGAGCGCGCCGCCTTCGAGCGGATCCGTGCCGGCGCCCAGCTCGTCCAGCAGCACGAGCGCGGGCAGCGCGAGCGTCTCGTCCATCGCCGAGATGTTGGAGATGTGCCAGGAGAAGGTGCTCAGGTTCGCCGCAATCGACTGCTCGTCGCCGATGTCGGCATAGATGGACCGGAAGATCGGCAGCGTCGCGACGGCCGCCGGCACGAAGAGTCCCGCCTGCGCCATCAGCGCGCAGAGGCCGGCCGTCTTGAGGGCCACCGTCTTCCCCCCGGTGTTGGGGCCCGTGATGATGAGCGCGGTCGTGGGGGGAATGACGAGCACGTCCACCGGCACCGGATCGTGTGCCGGCGTCGGCGCCCCGTCCTCGAGGCGGGAGACCACCGAGGGAATCAGCAGGGGATGCCGCGCGGCGCGCAATTCGAGCCGCCCGTCGTGAGACACCGCAGGCGCGACGCCCGACACCAGGTGGGCGGCGCGCGCCTTGGCCTGGAGCACGTCGAGCTCCGCGGCGGCCTCCACCGCCTGCCGGAGCTCGATCGGCTTCGATCGGAAGCCGTCGCTGAGCGCCTTCAGCACGCGGAAGATCTCTTCCCGCTCCTGCTGTTCGAGCGCGACGATCTCGTTGTTGATCTCCACCGTGCTCAGCGGCTCCAGATACAGGCTGGCGCCGCTCGCCGAGGACCCGTGAATGATGCCCGGAATCGAGGTGCGGTGTTCGGCCTTGATGACGAGCACGTATCTGCCGTCGCGATCGCTGATGACCTGATCCTGCAGGTATCGCGAGGTGTCCTTGCCGCGCAGATACGACTCCAGCGTGGATCGCAGCCGCCCGCGCTGCTTGCGGATCTGATTGCGCACCCGCGCGAGCGCGGGACTCGCATCGTCATTGACCTCGCCCGAGGGGTCGATTTGGCGGCGGACGGCGGCAATCTGCGCCCTGAAGTCGCCCCCCTGCTCGGCCAGCGCTTTGAGCGCGGGATACGCCGGACCGCTCTTCCGGATGGCTGCCGAGGTCTGCCCGACCGAGTCGAGGAACTCGGCGAATGCCAGGAGCGCGAGCGGCTCGAGCGCCCGCCCCTCGACCGCCAGTGCGTCGAGCAGGCTGGCGAGATCGTCGGGCGCGTGGAGCGCGAACGGCTGACCCGTTCCCAGGTAGTCCACCGCTTCGGCGGTGGCGGAGAGCATCTGCGCGACGCGGTGCGGATCGTTCTGCGGCACGAGCGCCGACAGCCGCCCGGCGCCGAGCGGCGTCACCGCAAAGCCGCGGACGAGATCGACGATGCGATCCCATTCCAGCGCCCGCAGCGTGACGGCCTGCATCGTCAGAGGTGGTTGATGCGGCTCGCGATGGCGGCGGCGCCGAAGCCGTTGTCGATGTTGACCACCGACACGCCCGAGGCGCAGCTGTTGAGCATGCCCAGCAGCGCGGCCACGCCGCCGAAGCTCGCGCCGTAGCCGACGCTGGTCGGCACCGCGATGACCGGCACTTTGACGAGGCCGCCGACCACGCTCGGCAGCGCGCCTTCCATGCCGGCGACCACGATGATCACGCGGGCGGCGATGAGACGGGCGTGATCGGCCAGCAGGCGATGGAGCCCGGCCACGCCCACGTCATAGAGCCGATCGATCTGGTTGCCCATCACCTCGGCCGTCACGCACGCCTCTTCCGCGACGGGCAGATCCGAGGTGCCCGCGGCGGCCACGAGGATCACGCCCTTGCCAGGCTGCGCGTCCTCCTGCCGGAGCGTAATGGTTCGAGCGGTCGAATGGAACTCGGCCGCCGGCACCACCTCCCGCACGGCGGCGAACGCCTCCTCGCTGGCACGGGTCACCAGCAGCGTATGGCCCCGGGCGACGATGTGTTCCGCGATCGATGCTATGTGCGCGGGGGTCTTGCCCAAACCGAATACAACCTCGGGGAATCCCTGCCGGAGCTCGCGCTGGTGGTCGACTCTCGCGAAGGCGAGATCCTGAAAAGCAGGGGCGCTCAACGCCGCCGTGATGCGGTCGAGCGCCTCGCCGGGCGAGGTTCGCCCGTCAAGCAGCTGGTCCAGCAATTGCTGGAGTTCGGACGCGGTCATGGAAGCGGTCGTGCTTGTCGCGTTCGAGGACACCGAAGTATAATCGCGGGGCTCTTCCCGGCCGGGCCTACTCACTGAATGACACCGTCCGACACGCTCATCCTCGTCAGTTACTTCTTCATATTGAGCATTCTGGCCGTCTACGGCTGGCACCGCTACTACCTCGTGTATCTTTACATGAGGCACAAGGATTCCCAACCGGCGGAGCCGCCCGCGCCCGATCCCCTCCCGCCCGTCACCGTCCAGCTGCCCATCTACAACGAGATGTACGTCGCCGATCGGCTGATCGACGCGGTCTGCCGGCTCGACTACCCGCGCGAGCTGCTCGAGATCCAGGTGCTGGACGACTCCAGCGATGAGACCCGGCAGATCGCGGAGCTGGCCGTGCAGCGCCACGCGGCGCAGGGCATCGACATCAAGTACTTCCACCGTGAGGATCGCACCGGCTACAAGGCCGGCGCGCTCGAGGCCGGGCTGCGCAGCGCGCGCGGCGAATTCGTGGCGATTTTCGATGCCGATTTCCTGCCCGCGTCCGACTTCCTCCGCCGGCTGCTGCCGCACTTCGGCGATGCCCGCGTCGGCATGGTACAGGCGCGCTGGGGGCACATCAACCAGGACTACTCGCTGCTGACGAAGATCCAGGCGATTCTGCTCGACGGGCATTTCGTGCTCGAGCACGGCGCCCGCCACCGCGCCGGCGTGTTCTTCAATTTCAACGGCACGGCCGGGGTCTGGCGGCGCGCGGCGATCGACGACGCCGGCGGCTGGCAGCACGACACGCTCACCGAAGATCTCGACCTCAGCTACCGCGCACAGATGCGCGGCTGGCGCTTCGTGTTCCTGCCCCAGGTGGTCGCGCCGGCCGAGGTGCCGGTCGAGATGAACGCGTTCAAGTCGCAGCAGCACCGCTGGGCCAAGGGCTCGATCCAGACCTGCCGCAAGCTGCTGCCGCAGATCCTGCAGGCGCCGCTCCCGCTCAAGGTGAAGGCCGAGGCCTTCTTCCACCTGACCGCGAACTTCAACTACGTGTTGATGTCGCTGCTGTCGATCCTGATGTTCCCGTCGATGGTCATCCGCTACAACATGGGCTGGTACGAGATGCTGCTCATCGACATCCCGCTGTTCCTCGCCGCGACGATGTCGGTGTGCAACTTCTATGTCGTGTGCCAGCGCGAGATCCACCGGGACTGGGTGGCGCGGCTGCGCTACATGCCGTTCCTGATGTCGATCGGGATCGGGCTCTCGGTGAACAACACGCGCGCGGTCTTCGAGGCGCTCTTCGACAAGAAGACCGACTTCGCGCGGACGCCGAAGTACCGCATCGAAGGCAACGCCGACGAGTGGGCCACGAAGAAGTACCGGCAATCGGTCACCGTGCAGCCGCTCGTCGAACTGGCGCTCGGCTTCTACTTCACGGCCACCGTGTTCTACGCGCTGGCCAACGGCATCTACGGCACGCTCCCGTTCCTCGTCCTCTTCCAGATCGGCTTCCTCTACACCGGCCTGCTCTCGATCGCGCAGCAGTTCGCGGGCGACGGCGTGGTGCTCAACACGCAGACGGAAACCGAATAGATCGTCTCCGAAGTACTCATCCGGCGCGGCCGAACCGGTCTTATTCAATCCTGATAGAGGGTGAGACCGGGGATATCGGAGAAGTCGGAACGATTGAGGGTCCACAGTCGCGCGCCGTACTCCAGGGCGCACGCGGCAATGGCCAGATCGGCCTGCCGCTGCCGTGCCCCTTTCACCTGGCGGTACAGCGCCGCCGCCCGCTCCGCCTCGCGCGGGCCGAAGACCGGGAGCAGATCCGGCTCGAAGAGCTCGTCCACGGCCTGCGCCTCGCGCTCGGAGCGCGGCCCCCGGAGCCATTCGTACCAGACGATTGTCGAGAAGGTGATGACGTCGCGCCTTGCGGTGGCAGCACGAACGCTCGACATCGATCGCCGGCCGCCCGTGAAGGCGTCGACGAGCAGCGACGTGTCGAGGTGCACCAGCATTACTCGGCCGGCCCGCGCCAGCCGGCGCGTCGCGCCCGGCGAATCTCGCGCAGTTCGGCGTCAACCTCCGCCTGGGGACGCGTCCGCGGGCGCTCCGCCAGTTCGTCGAGGACCCGCAGCCTCCGGGCGCGTTCGTCGTGTCCGAGCTTGGGTTCGCGGGCCGCGTAGGCGGCGACCGCCTCGCGGACGACCAGGCTCTGCGGCTTCTTCCGGCGCTCGGCCATGATCCGGATCGCCCGCATCGTCTCGTCGTCGAGCGTGAACGTCGCCTTCACCATACTGCCATACTACCATAGCGGAATCTCGCCAGGCCCTAACGGCGCCGACGAGCTCTGGGGCTGCACGGAATTGCGCACAGGCCGCAGGAGCGGCCGTGCGCCTGCCGCGGCGCGTGCTATCATCCCTCTCCCCACGGACGCGGTCGTTCAGCTGGCCGTCGGATCTTGAAGGAGAGTGCGATGGCTGGCTCACGGGCTCAGGCGTGCGTCTCGTGGACGGCGTTCACCGCCATGGTCGTGCTGGCGAGCGCGACGGAGGCTCTTGCCCAGGGACCGCGGGAGTTCATCGTGCAGTTCCAGAACGGCACGCCCGCGGCGGTGCGAGCGGCGGCGGCTGTCAATGCCGGCGCGGCGGTGCGCAACATCTATCGAGGCGTGGCCGCGGCGGCGGTGCGGGTACCCAACGATCAGGCGCTCGCGGCTCTCCAGAGCAATCCATCGGTCATCTCAATCGTCCCCAATCGCCAGATCTTTGCCGTGCAGGGCGTCAACGTCAACGCCAAGCCGTCCAGGCCGGGCGGTGGCGGTGGTGGCGGCGGGTCGTCTCAGGTCACGCCGGCGGGTGTGGCGCGCGTCGGTGCCCCGACGGCGGCGGCGAACGGCGACGGCGTCGGTGTGGCGATCGTGGACACGGGCGTCGACCTGACGCATCCCGATCTGGCAGGCACGGTCGACGGCTTCAGCGCTTTTGGACCGAGCTGTCGGGACGATCAAGGGCACGGGACGCACGTGGCGGGCATTGTCGGCGCCCGCGACAACAGCGTGGACGTCGTCGGCGTGGCTCCGGAGGCGCAGCTCTACTGCGTGAAGGTGCTCGACCAGACCGGCAGCGGCACCGACGCAGATGTGATGGCGGGGCTGGAATGGGTGCTCCTCAATCGCGACGCGGTCTCCCCGTCCATCAGAGTCGTCAACATGAGCCTCGGTCGGACGGGAACCGTGGACGACAATCCGCCGATGCGCGACCTGGTACAGGCGCTCGACGCGGCAGGCGTGTCGGTGGTCGTGGCGGCCGGCAACTCGCCGTCGGCCGACGTGAGCACGCAGATCCCGGCGGCCTATCCGACGGTGATTTCGGTCGCCAGTCCGACCGCCCTGGACGGCGCGAACCAGTGCCGGTTGCTGTCGCATCCTATCGCGCGCGACACCGCCTCGTACTTCACGACCGATGGGCCCGGCATCACCGTCTCGGCTCCGGGAGAGGACAAGGAAGACGTCAGTCGAGGGTGCCTGATCACCTCGGTCGGCATTCTCTCGACGCGGCTGGGCGGCGGCACGACGAGGCTGAGCGGCACGAGCATGGCCGCGCCGCACGTGGCCGGAATCGCCGCACGGAGCTACCAGCAGTACCCGACTGCCACGCCCGAGCAGGTGCGCTCCTGGATCGGCGACGACAGCGTGCTCAAAGGCGTGGCTCCGCTGGATTCACCGACGGGGAGCTACACCTTCGACGGCGTACGCGAGGGCATTGCGCAGGTTCCAGCCGGCGAATAGCGCCCGACTCCACCCGCCATCGCCTCTCGGCGTTGCCTGCCCACCAGGCAGTGGTACGCTACTATCTAGTGTTCCATGTCCACCGCCACTCCCTCCAAGGCTGGTCTCGAAGACGTCGTCGCGGCGCCTTCCGCGATCTGCTATCTGGACGGACAGCGCGGCATTCTCGCCTATCGCGGATACGACATCCACGATCTCGCGGCGAACGCGAGCTTCGAGGAGGTCTGTCATCTGCTCTGGCACGGCCGCCTGCCGGCCCGTGGCGAGCTGGGAGACCTGCAGACGCAGCTGGCCGCCGCGCGGCCCCTGCCGGAAGGTGTGCTGCGGCTTCTTCGCAGCCTGCCGCCGGACAACGCGATGGACACGCTCCGCACGCTCGTCTCGGCGCTGTCCCACTACGATCCTGATGCGAACAGCCCGTCGCCGGAGGCCCGGTACCGCACCAGCGTGAGGCTGACGGCCCAGCTCGCCTCGGCGGTCGCCACCGCCGCCAGAGTCGCGGCCGGAGGCGGCATCGTCGCGCCCGACCCCGTTCTTGGACACGCCGCCAATTTTCTCTACATGCTCACGGGGAGCCGCCCGGGCCCGCTGGCGACCCGGGCCCTCGACGTCGCGCTGGTGCTGCACGCCGACCACGAGTTCAACGCGTCCACGTTCGTGGCGCGCGTGGCGGCCGCGACCCTCACCGACGTGTACTCGGCGATCACCGGCGCGATCGGTGCGCTGAAGGGGCCGCTTCACGGCGGCGCCAACACCGATGTGATGCACATGCTGCTGGAGTTGGGACAGGATGCTTCGGAGCGGAGGATCGAGGACACGATCCGCGCGAAGCTGGCCCGGAAGGAGAAGATCCCCGGATTCGGGCACCGGGTGTACAAGACGGAGGATCCCCGGGCGACCCACCTGCGCCGGATGTCGCAGGAGCTTGGACAGCAGTCGGGGAACCCGCGATGGTTCGAGATGTCGCAGCGCATCGAGGCCATGGTCAGGTCCGAGAAGAAGCTGTACGCGAACGTCGACTTCTACTCTGCGTCCACGTACTACGCGCTCGGCATCGCGCCGGAGCTCTTCACGCCCGTCTTCGCCGTCAGCCGTATCTCCGGCTGGACCGCGCACGTGCTCGAACAGTACGCGAACAACCGGCTCATCCGGCCGCGCGCGGAGTACATCGGCCCGGCGTATCCCCAAGCCTACGTGCCGCTGGACCGGAGGTAGGGCCGGGGCCTGCGGCCACGAGCCTTTCGATGGATCCCCAGCGCGTCCGCAACTTCGCCATCATCGCCCACATCGATCACGGGAA
This sequence comes from Vicinamibacterales bacterium, assembly GCA_963738315.1. Lineage (GTDB taxonomy): Bacteria > Acidobacteriota > Vicinamibacteria > Vicinamibacterales > JAMQPK01 > JAMQPK01. The sequence continues at coordinate 541,629 of CAVTVT010000002.1, forward strand.
GTCGACGCTGGCCGACCGGTTTCTCGAGCTCACCGGCGCCCTCCAGGCGCGCGAGATGGAGGCGCAGGTGCTCGACACGATGGATCTCGAGCGCGAGCGCGGCATCACGATCAAGGCGCATCCCGTCAGGCTCCGCTACCACGCCCGTGACGGCCAGAGCTACGTGCTCAACCTGATCGACACGCCGGGGCACGTGGACTTCTCGTACGAGGTCACGCGCTCGCTGGCGGCCTGCGAGGGAGCCGTGCTGCTGATCGACGCGTCGCAGGGGGTCGAGGCGCAGACGCTCGCGAACGCCTATCTCGCCGTCGAGCACAACCTGGAAATCATTCCGGTCATCAACAAGATAGACCTGCCGGGCGCCCAGCCGGAGGAGGCGCAGGCGCCAGATCGAGGAGATTATGGGGCTCGACGGCTCCACGCGCCATCCTGACGAGCGCCAAGGAGGGAATCGGCATCGCGGATGTGCTCGAAGCGGTGATCCACCGCCTGCCGCCGCCGGCCGGCGACGCCTCGGCGCCGCTCAAGGCGCTGATCTTCGACTCCTGGTACGACTCGTATCGCGGCGTGGTCATCGTCGCGCGCGTGATCGACGGCGTCCTGAAGGCGGGCACCAGAATCCGGCTGATGGCCAGGGGACAGGAGTTCGAGGTCGAGCAGGTCGGCGTGTTCTCGCCCAAGCCGGAGCCGATTGGCGAGCTCGCGGCCGGCGAGGTCGGCTTTCTGGTGGCCAACATCAAGAACGTGGGCGACGCGAAGATCGGCGACACCATCACCGAGGCCAGCCGGCCGGCCGAAACGCCGTTTCCGGGGTTCAAGGAGCTCAAGCCGATGGTGTTCGCCGGGCTGTACCCGGTGGAGGGGCACCAGTATCCCGAGCTGCGCGAGGCGCTCGAAAAGCTGCGGCTGAATGACGCGTCGTTCTTCTTCGAGCCAGAGACGTCCGCGGCGCTCGGCTTCGGCTTCCGGTGCGGGTTTCTCGGGCTGCTGCACATGGAGATCGTGCAGGAGCGGCTCGAGCGCGAGTTCAACATGGACCTCGTCACCACCGCGCCGGGCGTGCTGTACCGCGTGACGACCACCGACGGAGAGGTGCGCGAGATCGACAGCCCGTCCAAGCTGCCGGACGCCGGCAGCATCGCCACCATCGAGGAGCCGGTCATCACGGCGATGATCCTGACGCCCGCCGAGTACGTCGGGGGCATTCTGCAGCTCTGCCAGGAGAAGCGCGGCGTGCAGAAGTCGCTCGAGTACCTCGAGCTCGAGCCGGGTGCTCGTCACCTACGAGCTGCCCTTCAACGAGGTCGTGCTCGATTTCTACGACCGGCTGAAGACGATGTCCCGGGGCTACGCGTCGCTCGACTATCATGTAACCGGCTACTGGGCCTCGCCGCTCGTCAAGCTGGACATCCTGGTGAACGGCGAGCCGGTGGACGCGCTGTCGATCATCGTGCACCGCGACAGCGCCTACGGGCGCGGCCGGGCGCTGGCGAGCAAGATGCGCGAGCTGATTCCGCGGCAGATGTTCGAGATCGCCATCCAGGCCGCCATCGGGAGCCGGGTCATCGCCCGCGAGTCGGTCAAGGCGCTGCGGAAGAACGTGCTGGCCAAGTGCTATGGCGGCGACATCACGCGCAAGCGCAAGCTGCTCGAGAAGCAGAAGGAAGGAAAGAAGCGGATGAAGCGGGTGGGCCGGGTGGAGATTCCGCAGGAGGCGTTCCTGGCCGTCCTCAAAGTGGGCGCCGAGGGCTGAGCATGGCCGCCCTCGAGTTCAAGAAGTCGGTCGTCCGCGAGTACTTCGAGTCGCTGGTGATCGCGGTGATCCTGGCGCTCTTCATCCGGACCTTCGTCGTCCAGGCGTTCAAGATCCCGACCGGCTCGATGGAGCAGAACCTGCTCATCGGCGATCACCTGCTCGTCAACAAGATGGCATTCGGCCCGACGGCCTCGCGGTTCGAACGGCTGCTGCTGCCGGTGCGCGACGTCCGCCGCCTCGACGTGATCGTCTTCAAGTATCCGGAGGATCCCGAGCGCGATTTCATCAAGCGCGTCATCGGCCTCCCCGGCGAGTCGGTCGAGCTCAGGAACAAGCACATCTACATCAATGGCCGGCAGCTCGACGAGCCGTTCGTCTACTTCCTCGACAATCCTCCCGCGACGCCGCAGGAAATGGACATGGGGTCGGAAGTGAGCGCGGTGAGAGATCCGCGCGTCGATTACGGACCCGGTGCACCGTGCCGCAGGATCAGTACTTCGTGATGGGCGACAACCGAGACAACTCGCAGGACAGCCGGTACTGGGGATTTCTCCCCCGCGAGAACATCAAGGGGCGGGCGCTCTTCATCTACTGGTCGTTCGCACCCGATGCCGGCTTCGGCGGCACTCGCTGGGGCCGGATTCTGCACCAGGTACGGTAGTGCAGGGGCATCCGCAGCTGGAGCCGCGGTGAAGACGATCGTCAAGCTCGTGATCGCCGCGCTGGTCGTTCATGCCTGCTGGCGGGCCACCGCCGCCTACTGGCGCTTCTATCAGCTCCAGGACGGCATGCAGGCGGTCGCGGTCGGCTCGAACAACAAGTCGGACGCCGAGGTGCAGTCGAGGGTCGTGGCGCTCGCGCAGGAACAGGGCATTGCCCTCGAGCCGGAGCGCGTGATCGTCACCCGCGACGCCTACCGCACGAAGATCGACGCCTCGTACCAGGATCGCATCGAGTTCATCCCGACCAGGTTCTATCCGTGGGAATTCAAGGCGCACGTGGACGCGCTCACGGGCAGCCTGGTGAGGTGAACCCTTTCACCCATTCGCGACCTGTCCCTCGTCCAGCCTGTGCGTGGCGATTTGATCGACCTGGCGTGGGCGGTGCAGGAGAATCTTCTCCTCGCGCTCGCGCAGTTCCTGCTCCCGGATGAACTCGAGAGTGCTGCGGAGCGCCGTGATGGACGACTCGAGCGAGTTCTCCACCTCACGGCGCTTGAGCTTCATGCCGTCGATCTCGCGCTGCACGTCTTCCAGGCGCGCCTGCGTCTTCTGCAGCAGGAGGTCCGAGCGCGCCTTCGGCCTCGCGCATGATCTGGCTGGCCTGTGCCTCGGCCGTCGTGCGCGATGTCGTCGGACACGCGCTGCGCCGTGAGCAGCGTGTTGCGCAGCTCCCGCTCGTGCTCGCGGTGCTGTTGCAGCAGCGCTTCCATCTTGGCCATCTCCTGCCGGAGCTTGTCGACCTCCCGCAGCGCGTTCTCGTAATCGTCGGCGACCTCGGCCATCAGCGCGAGCACTTCGGCGCGGTCGAAGCCGCGGAAGGCGGTGCGGAAGCGCAGCTGTCGCAAGATCGAGGGGACTGACCTTCATGCGGCGGACTCCAGCGGCGCCCGCTCGTGCGGGGCGCGGACGAGCTCCGGATCAAACATGGCGCGTCCCGAAGATGGCCGTGCCGAGCCTGCACCATGGTGGCTCCTTCCTGCACGGCGATTTCGAAATCGTGGCTCATTCCCATCGACAGTTCCCTCAGCCGAACCGGATCGAAGCCTGCTGCAGCAGCGTCGCGCGGAGCGTCCGGCAGCTCGGCGAAATACGGCCGCGTGCGCTCCGGGTCGTCGAAGTACGGCGGGATGGTCATCAGACCGGCCAGCCGCGCCGCCCGGCAGCGAGCCGGCCGCCTCGACGATCTCGCGCGCGAGCGTCGCGGCGGCGCCCCGTGTTTGGTGGCTTCGCCCGCCAGATCGACCTGGACCAGCAGATCCGGCTGCCGTCGCGGCATCGACGGCCGCCTGATCGATCAGCTCGCAGCAGCCGCAGGCTGTCGACGGAATGGATGGCCTGAACCGGGAAACCGCTTTCCGGACCTTGTTGGTCTGCAGCGTCCCGATGAGATGCCATCTGATCTTAAGGTCGGCCGATCCGTCGATTTTCTGTAGGGCTTCCTGCATGCGGTTCTCGCCGAAGTCGTCCTGGCCGGCGCGCGCGGCGGCCCGTGACGTGGTCCAGGCCGAAGGTCTTCGAAACAGCGAGGAGGCGGACGTCGCCGGGCCTGCACGGCCGGCGGCCCGCGCGGCCTCGCCGATGCGCGCGGTGCGACGTCGGCCGAAGGCGCTGACGGCGATCGGCCCGGTCGAGCCGGCCTGAACTAGACGAAGCGGACGGCTACTTCAGCATCGGCTTCAGCGCGTCGTAGGTGGTCTGCGCTTCGGCCGCGTTCTTCCCCGTCGGCGCCAGCTTCAGGTACGCCTGGAATTCCGCCGCCGCTTCCGGCAGCTTGCCGCCGTTCAGATACGCCTTGGCGAGCATGAAGTGGGCGTCGGCGTAGTTCGGGTCCGCTTTGATCGCGGCCTCGAACGCCTGCTGCGCCTCGGGGAACTTGTTCGCGTTCCAGAGGCCGACGCCGGCGCTGAACATCGCATCGGCGTTGCCGCCGCCGGGGCCGGAGGCGCTCAGCTCGGCCGCCTTCGTGGACGCCGCCGCGGCGAGGTCAATCTTCTTCTGAGCCGTATAGAGCGAGGCGAGCGCGTTGTACGCTTCGGGATAGTCCGCCTTCAGCTCGATCGCCTTCTTGTATGCCGCCTCGGCCGCATCGTAGTTCTTCATCTGCATCTGCGAGAGGCCGATGTTGTAGTAACACTCGGCGCAGTCGGGCACCAGCGTCGCTGCCTTCGTGTAGGCATCGATGGCGGCCTGGTGGTTGCCGGAGCTTGCCGCGGCCATGCCCTGGTCGGAGAGCTTCTTGATCTGCGCGTTGCGCTTGACCTCTTCCTCGCTCACGCGGACCTTGTTGGAGAGCTTCAGGTTCACCGAGGTGAAGGTGCCCAGCTTCGCCGCGGCCGTCTGCTCGTCCGCGCCGACGCCGTCCTTGTCGGCCAGGACGACGTCCTGACCGCTCTTGGGAAGCGTGCCGATGATGTAGTCACCGTTCTTGTTGGTGGTGGTCTCCCACTTCTGGCTGCTCTCGGGGATCGTCGTCACGGTGACCTTGGCCCCCTGCACCGGCTTGCCGGCCTCGTCGACCACCTTGCCCTGAACGCGTGCGGTCTGCGCGAAGGCGGGCACGGCAAGCAGGGCGACCGCGAGCGCCGTCACCACGCCGGTGAGCGACCGCCGGCAGAAGTTTCCGGAAAACATGTCAATCCTCCACAAAAGACGGACGTGTTGCGTACAGCAATTTACGGGTTGATGCGGCTTCTAGTTTACATCAGCCCGCGCGGACGGCCTCTTGCGCGCCGGCTACCGGCCCCCGAAGAACCGGTCGACGTCGTCGAGGGACCGGGTCACCGCCGCCGGCGGAAGCGACGCGAGGAACCGGCGGCCGTACGCCATGGTCTCCAGGCGGGGATCCAGCACCGCGAGCACGCCCCGATCGTCCCGATGCCGGATGAGCCGTCCCAGGCCCTGCAGAAGGGTCAGGATGGCCAGGGGCACCTGATACTCGCCGAACGGCTGCCCCCCGCGCGCGGCGATGGATTCGATACGGGCGGCGGTGATAGGGTCGCCCGGAGAGGCGAACGGCAGCTTGTCGATGATCACGAGGCTGAGGGCGTCGCCCATGACGTCCACCCCCTGCCAGAAGCTGGAGGTGGCGAACAGCACCGCGTTGCCGGCCGTCCGGAACTGGTCGAGCAGCTTCGACCGCGGCGCCGTGCCCTGCACGAGCACCGGGTACGCGATGTCGAACTCCACCAGGCTCTGAACGGCGCGCATGGCGGCGTAGCTGGTGAAGAGCACGAAGGCGCGCCCCCGGCTGCGTTCGACGAGCTCTGCATCATCTGGCGTGCGGCGGCCCCGGTGAACTCGGCGGAGCGGGGATCGGGCATCCGGCCCGGCAGGTAGAGGATCGCCTGCCGGGCGAAGTCGAACTCCGATGCGAGGGTGAGCAGCGTGGCGGCGCCCGGGCGGTCGAGCCCGAGGCGGCTCCTCACGTAGTCGAAGGAGCCTTCCACGGTGAGCGTCGCGGAGGTGAGCACGGTGGCGTGCATCCGGTCGAACAGAATCTCCCGGACGATGCCCGACACGTCGATGGGCGCCGCGCGCAGAAAGATCGCGCGCCCGCGCGCCTCCAGGAAGTACACATAATCCGGGTCGTCGGCCTTGACGATGAAGCGGAGCTGGTCCGCCATCTCGCCGGCGCGGCGCGCGACGCTCTGCGCATCCGGACCGCCGGCGGGCGATGCCGGCCCTTCGCGTTCGGCAGGCGGCCTGATCAGCGCCGCCGTGGCGCCGAGGTTTTCGAGCGCGAGGGCCAGCGCCGCGGCCTGATCCTCCACGGCATCCAGCGACCCCGTGACGATCCGCACGCGCGCCTCCGAGGCGCGGCTCGACATGGGCACGGCGCGGGCGAGCGCGGAGAAGAACGACTCCGAGCGCTGTTCCACCAGGTCCCGCACGCGCCCGAGCTCAATCGACGCCGGCCCAGGGTCGCGCCCCGATCAGGCGGCTGGCGTCGCGCAGCAGATCGGCGACGCGATAGGTGCTCACGGCGAGGCCGAAGTACTGCGTGGCCACGTCTTCGAGCTGATGCGCCTCGTCCACGACGGCGAGGTCGCATTCCGGAATCACTTCGCCGTACGCGCTCTGCCGGACCGCGGCGTCCGCGCAGAGGAGATGGTGGTTGACGACGATCAGGTTGGAATCCGCCGCGCGCTGCCGCATGCGCGTGACGAAACAGGCCTCGTGCCGCGGGCACTCGGTCCCGATGCAGTTCTCGGAGGTCGCGGCGATCTCGCTCCAGAAGGGGAGGTCTTCGGGCAGGTCGGCCAGCTCGGCGCGGTCGCCGGTGCCGGTCTCGGCCGCCCACGCCTCGACGATCGGCAGAAACGTCTCCACCGCCGATTCGCCGAAGAGCCGCGCATCGCCCGCGCCGGCGGCGGCCGCCTTGAGCGACTCGAAGCGATGCAGGCACAGATAATTGCCGCGCCCCTTCATGCAGGTGGCGGTGAACGGGACGCCCACCGCCTCGCGCAGCAGCGCCAGATCCTTGAAATAGATCTGCTCCTGGAGGTTCTTGGTACCGGTGGAGAGCAGCACGCGGCGGCCGCTCAGGATGGCCGGGATGAGATAGGCGAGAGTCTTGCCCGTGCCGGTGCCCGCCTCCGCGAGGAGCACGCCGCCGTCCTCGAGGGTGCGCGCCACGGCGTCGGCCATCGCGCGCTGCGCCGGCCGGACCTCGAAGGCGTCGAGCGACTGCTCGAGGCGGCCGGAGTCGAACACCCGCGCGACGCGTTCGCTCAGCTTTCCCGTTCGGGATACAGCGGGAACATCCGGCACAGCTTCTCGACTTCGTCCTTCACTATCCCGAGCGCCGCATCGTCATCCGGCGTCTTCAGCGCGCGGGCGATGAGTTCGCCCACATGATCCATTTCGCGCTCGCCCATCCCCCGCGTGGTGACCGCGGGCGTGCCGATGCGGATGCCGCTCGCCACCATCGGCGGGTTCGGGTCGAACGGAATGGCATTCTTGTTCACCGTGATTCCCGCCTTGCCGAGCGCGGCTTCGGCCGCCTTGCCGGTCAGGCCCCGCGAGAAGACGTCCACGAGCATCAGGTGGTTGTCGGTGCCGCCGCTGACCAGCCTGAAGCCCGCCGCCACGAGCGCCGCAGCGAGCCTGCTCGCATTGGCGACGATCTGCTTCTGGTACTCCACGAACGCGGGCTCCGCGGCCTCCTTCAGGCAGACCGCCTTCGCCGCGATGATGTGCATCAGCGGGCCGCCCTGAATTCCGGGGAACACGCTGCGGTCCAGATCCTTCGCATACCGCTCGCGGCAGAGCACCATGCCCGCACGCGGCCCCCGGAGCGTCTTGTGCGTGGTCGTGGTCACGAAGTCGGAGTGCGGAACCGGGCTCGGGTGCTGCCCCGCGGCCACGAGGCCGGCGATGTGCGCCATGTCGGTGACCATCGCCGCACCGACGCGGGCGGCGACCGCGCTGATGCGCGCGAAATCAATCACGCGAGGGTAGGCGCTGGCCCCCACCATGATCATCTGCGGCTTGTGCTCGTCGGCCAGACGCGCCAGCTCGTCATAGTCGATCCGCTCGTCGTCCTTGCGGACGCCGTAGGGCACGATCGTGTACAGCTTTCCGGAGAAGTTCAGCGGGTGTCCGTGGGTGAGATGGCCGCCGTGCGCCAGGTTCATGCCGAGCACGGTGCCGCCCGGCTTCAACAGGGTGAAGTACACCGCCATGTTTGCCTGCGCGCCCGAGTGCGGCTGCACGTTGGCATGATCGGCGCCGAAGAGCGCCTTCGCCCGGTCGATCGCCAGCATCTCGACCACGTCCACGTACTCGCAGCCGCCGTAATAGCGTTTGCCGGGATAGCCTTCCGCGTACTTGTTGGTGAGCACCGAGCCCGCGGCCTCGAGCACCGCGCGGCTGACGAAGTTCTCCGAAGCGATGAGCTCGAGGCCGTCGTTCTGGCGCCGGCGCTCGCTGCGGACGGCGGCGGCGACGTCCTGGTCGGCCTCGGCGAGGCTGCGCCAGCGTGCCGGTGCGTCGGTGCTGTACGCTCATGAGTTCTCAATCTCCGCAATCTGTTTGAGGCGGTTCAAATGGCGCCCGCCGTCGAACGGGGTGTTCAGCCAGACGGCGAGGATCTCGTCGGCGAGATCGAAGGCGACGATGCGGCCGCCCATCGAGAGGACGTTGGCGTCGTTGTGCTGCCGCGACAGACGAGCCGTGTAGAGATCGTGGCAGAGCGCCGCCCGGATCCCGTGGACCTTGTTGGCGGCGATCTGCTCTCCCTGCCCGCTGCCGCCGAGCACGATGCCGCGGTCGGCGCGCCCCTCGGCCACCGCGCGGCCGACCATCGCGCAGATTGGCGGGTAGTCGACCGATGCGTGACTGTGGGTTCCGTGATCGTCCACGTGGTGGCCGAGCTTGGCGAGCGTGGACTTGAAGTGCTCCTTCAGCGCGAAACCGGCGTGGTCGGCGCCAATCGCGATGCGCATTGAAGGATGATATAGCAGATGGAGCCCGCAATCACCGTCTCGGCGCGCGGCGAGGATCGCGTTCGCAACGGCCATCCGTGGATCTATCGCACCGACGTCGCGGACGGATCGGCGCCGCCCGGCGCGGTCGTGCGCGTGCTGAGCCCGCGCGGCCGGCTGGTGGGCAGAGCGCTGTACAGCGACGCGTCGCAGATCGCGCTGCGGATGCTCACCGAGCGCGACGAGCCGATCGACGCCGCCTTCTGGCGCGGACGGCTGGCGAGGGCCGTCGAGTTCCGCCGCGGGATGGGCATCGACGCCACCGCCTATCGGCTGGTGAACGGCGAGGCGGACCTGGTGCCGTCCTTCGTCGTGGACCGGTACGGCGGGCACCTCGTCGTGCAGTCGCTCTCGCAGGGGACCGACCGGCTGCAGGCGGAGCTGGTGGCGCTCCTGCTCGAGATCGAGCCGGCGGACGGCGTGCTCGCGCGCAATGATCCGCGCGTCCGTCTGCTCGAGCGGCTCGAACAGAAGGTGGAGGTGCTCCACGGGACGGTGCCCGAGCGTGTGACGGTGACCGAGGGGAAGATCGAGTACGACGTCGACCTGCGGAGCGGCCAGAAGACGGGCGCCTTCCTGGATCAGCGCGAGAACCGCAGAGCCGCGGCGGGCTATGTCCGCGGCCGTGTGCTCGACTGCTTCAGCTATGCCGGGGGATTCGCGCTGCAGCTGGCGGCGCATGCGGCCGAGGTGACGGCCCTGGACGTCTCGGAGCAGGCCACGTCGATGCTGGCCGAGAACGCCGCCCGGAACCACCTGAGGAACGTGAGCGTCCGCACCACCAACGTCTTCGACGAGCTGCGGGCGCTCGATCGCATGGGCGAGCGGTTCGACGCGATCGTGCTCGATCCGCCGGCGTTCGCGAAAACCAGGGCGGCGCTGCCCAAGGCCCTCGGCGGCTACAAGGAGATCAATCTCCGGGCGTTGAAGCTGCTCGGGCCGGGAGGCGTGCTCGTCACCTGCAGCTGCTCGTACCACGTCAGCGAGGCGGCGTTCGCGGAGGTCCTGCTCGACGCCGCGCTGGACGCGCATGCCGCTGTCAGCGTGGCCGAGAAGCGGATGCAGTCGCGCGACCACCCCGTGCTGCTGGGCGTGCCGGAGACGTACTACCTGAAGTGCTTCATCACGCGAAAGCTCTCCTAGGCCTCGGCGGCGCCGACGGCCTGCAGCCCCGGGCCTTTGTTATAGTTAGCTCATGCCCCTGAACGACACGCACCCGAACTCGCGAAAAGTCACCCTCGGGCCTCTCGAGGTGCCGATGCGCGAAATCGCCCTTTCCGCCGTTGAGCCGCCGCTCCAGGTGTACGACACCAGCGGCCCGGAGGCGCCGGACGTGCGGGAAGGGCTGCCGCGCAGGCGCGAGCAGTGGATCCTGGATCGCGGCGGCGTGGAGTCCGTTCCGCGATCGCTCGTCCCTGAGCTGAACCTCCACGCCGGGTTGCCCGCCACGTTCTTCCGCCCGGTGCTGCGCGGCACGCGCGCGGTGACGCAGCTTCACTATGCGCGGCGGGGCACGGTCACGCCGGAGATGGAGTTCATCGCGGTGCGCGAAGGGCTCGACCCGGAGTTCGTCCGCGCCGAGGTGGCGCGCGGACGGGCGATCATTCCGGCGAACATCAATCACCCCGAGCTCGAGCCGATGATTATCGGGCGGCACTTCCTGGTGAAGATCAACGCCAACATCGGCAACTCCGCCGTCAGCTCGTCGATCGAGGAAGAGGTGGAGAAGCTGCGCTGGGCGACGCTCTGGGGCGCCGACACGGTGATGGACCTGTCGACGGGGCGGAACATCCACGAGACCCGTGAATGGATCCTGCGGAACTCGCCGGTCCCGATCGGCACGGTGCCGATCTACCAGGCGCTGGAGAAGGTCGGCGGCCGGCCTGAGGATCTCACGTGGGAGATCTATCGCGATACGCTCATCGAGCAGGCGGAGCAGGGGGTGGACTACTTCACGGTGCACGCCGGCGTGCTGCTGCGCTACGTGCCCATGACGGCCAGGCGCGTGACCGGCATCGTCTCGCGCGGCGGCTCCATCATCGCCAAGTGGTGCCTGGCGCACCACCAGGAGAACTTCACGTATACGCACTTCCGTGAGATCTGCGAGATCATGCAGGCCTACGACGTGTCCTTCTCCCTCGGCGACGGCCTCCGCCCGGGCTCCATCGCCGACGCCAACGACGAGGCGCAGTTCGCCGAGCTGCGCACTCAGGGCGAGCTCACGAAGATCGCCTGGGAGCACGACGTCCAGGTGATGAACGAGGGGCCCGGCCATGTTCCCATGCACCTCATCCGCGAGAACATGGAGAAGCAGCTCGACTGGTGCGGCGAGGCGCCCTTCTACACGCTGGGCCCGCTCACGACCGACATCGCGCCGGGCTACGACCACATCACCTCCGCCATCGGGGCGGCCATGATCGGCTGGTACGGGACGGCGATGCTCTGCTACGTCACGCCCAAGGAGCATCTCGGGCTTCCCAATCGAGACGACGTGAAAGCGGGCGTCATCGCCTACAAAATCGCCGCGCATGCGGCCGACCTCGCCAAGGGCCACCCGCGCGCCCAGGCCTGGGACGATGCGCTGTCGAAGGCGCGGTTCGAGTTCCGCTGGGAGGATCAGTTCAACCTGTCGCTCGATCCGGTCACGGCGCGCGCGTACCACGACGAAACGCTCCCGGCCGAGGGGGCCAAGCTCGCGCACTTCTGCTCGATGTGCGGCCCGAAATTCTGCAGCATGGAGCTGACGCAGCAGGTGCGCGACTACGCAGCCGCGCAAGGCGTCGCCGACCGCGATGCCCTCCGGGCGGGCATGCAGGAGAAGTCCGCGGAGTTCAGGAAGGTCCGGGAGATCTACGTCGTCAAGGAATGAGCAGGAGGCCTACCGGGCAGCGGCCGGCGTCAGCGGCACAATCTGGATGACGGTCGGAAACCGCTGCGGCTGTCCGGCGGGGTCGGGATTCAGATATCCGGCCGCTCCGTTCCACGTGTAGTCCTTGAGCGTCACGCCCGGCGGGTACGCCATTGTCTTGTCGTCGAACCTGCCCATCTCGAAAATGTGCGTCGCCGGAGCCTCGAACACGAGATTGCCCCGCGTCCTGAGCAGCGTCTGGTAGTACTTCACCAGCGTGGCGAAGCTGGCCTGGGAGCCGAACAGGTAGTACCGCTGCCCGCGTCCTGCGTCGTAGGACGTGATGAACTGGGAATTCGGGTACAGCGTGAACCCGAGCGTCTGCTCGTCGGGAGCGGCTTCGGCCGGCCGCGCGGCCGGCGCCGGGGCGGGTGGCGGCTCGCCGCCAGGCTGCCGGGGGGCCGGCGAAGAAGGGCGCTCCGGAGTCTGGGGCGTCTGCGGGCGCGGGAAAGGCTGTGGTACCTGTGCCGACGCCAGCGCCGGCAGGACAGCGAGAGCGATGAGCAGGGAAGCGGCGGCCCGCATCCGCTCATTATAATGGTGGGTGGGGGACGAGCGGAGGCGTGCCGCAACCGCGGCCCTGGGCGCTACGTCTAAAGCGATATGAACAACTCTTTGAAGACGGTGTTGCTGCTCGGTCTCCTCAGCGGCATCCTGCTGGCGATTGGGGAGATGTTCGGCGGAAGCCAGGGGCTCGTCATCGCGTTCGGGTTCGCGGTGGTGATGAACTTCGTCTCGTACTGGTTCTCCGACAAGATCGTCCTCAAGATGTACCGGGCGCAGGAGGTCGGACCCGAGCACCGGCTCTCGGTCGTGGTCCGGCGGCTGGCCACGCAGGCCGGCCTGCCGATGCCGAAGGTCTACGTGATCCCGACCATGTCGCCGAACGCCTTCGCGACGGGCCGGAACCCGCAGCACGCCGCGGTCGCGGCCACCGAGGGGGTGCTCCGGCTCCTCGATGATCGGGAGCTCGAAGGAGTGATCGCCCACGAGCTGGCGCACGTCAAGCACCGCGACATCCTGATCAGCTCGGTCGCCGCGACGATCGCCGCCGCGATCATGTTCGCCGCGCGCATGGCGCAGTTCGCCGCCTTCTTCGGCGGCATGGGCGACCGCCGCGACAGGGAAGGGGCGAACCCGATCGCGCTGCTCGCCACGATCATCCTCGCGCCGATCGCGGCGCTGCTGGTGCAGGCCGCCATCTCGCGCTCGCGCGAGTTTGCGGCGGACGCGGGCGGCGCCCGCATCGCCGGCGCGCCCTATGGGCTGGTGGACGCCCTCCGGAAGCTGGAGAGCGCCTCGAAGCAGGTGCCGCTCGACGCGAACCCCGCCACCGCGCACATGTTCATCGTGAAGCCGTTCTCCGCCCAGGCGCTGTTCGGCCTGTTCAGCACCCACCCGCCGACCGAGCGGCGCATCGAGGCGCTGCTGAACCGGCGCGAAGTTTAGTAGTCCAGCGAGCTCTGCTCCAGAACGCCCGACGCTTCCTCGGAGGCGCCGGGCGCGTCCATGTCCGAGCGCCTCTTCAGCCCGTGGCGCTCCTGAAGAACCCTGACGATCCCCTGCACCTCCCGGACGTACGGCTTCGGTGCGTAGGCGCCGCGATACTGACGCAGGTACTTGCTCGTCAGAGCGGGGAAGTGGTCTTCGAGGAAGCGCATGAAGTGAGTGCGCGTGCCGTCCTTGAGGTAGAGCAGGTTGGCGCCCATGAACGCGGCCCCATGATCGGCGATCGCCTTGATCGTCGCCTCCAGCTTGGCGGGGTGAGAGGTGATGCCGGGCACGATCGGAGCCATCAGCACGCCCGCGCGGACTCCGGCATCCATGAGCTCGCGGACGGCGCGCAGACGCTGCAGCGGGTGCGCCGTGCCCGGCTCGAGCATGCGCCATGCCTCCTCGTCGACGGTCGGCACGCTGAAGTACACGGTGCACTTTGCCAGCCGTCCGAGCTCCAGGAACAGATCCTTGTCGCGAACCGCCATCGGGCCCTTCGTGATGAGACCCACCGGCGTTCTGGCTTCCGCCAGCGCCTCCAGGCACCGCCGCGTCAGCTTGTAGTGTCCCTCGATCGGCTGGTACGGGTCGGTGGCGGTTCCGAAGGCGACGTACTCCCGCTTCCATGACGCTCGATCCAGCTCGCGGCGGAGCACCTCGGCGAAGTTCGTCTTGACCAGGATCACGGACGAGAACTCATCGCCGGCCCCGAGCTCGAACTGTGTGTGATACCGCCGTGCGAAGCAGTAGTGGCAGCCGTGGGTGCAGCCGCGGTACGGGTTGAGCGTCCAGTTGAACGGCATCCCCCTGACGGGGTTGAGGGCCGACCGGCAGGAGACCTCCTGATAGGTGGCGCCATCGGCGAGGTGCGAAGCGTCGGGGAGCGCCCGCGCGAGCCCCTGCGCCTTGACGCGGTCTGCCACTTCGCGGGTGGTCGGTTTGTGCGGTCCGAGGTCGAAGAGCAGGGGGTGGGTGGGCATCTCTCGTGTTTCGCTTTTTCTTCTATTGTAACTCCTTTCGCCAATAGTCCAGCAGATCGGAGAGCGTTTCCCCGATCGTGTGCAGGGGGACCCACCCGGTTTCGTGCTCGAGCCGGGCTGGGCTGCCGACGAGCCGCGGTGCGTCGTTTGGACGGTACCTCGAGGGATCGACCCGGACGCTCACGGGCACCCGCGCCATCGACATCAGGCGTTCGAGAATCTCCCGCATGGTCCACGCCTTGCCCGAACACACGTTGTAGACGACGCCCGCCCGCCCCCGCGCCACGATGGCGGCATAGGCACGCACCGTATCCCGGACGTCTGTGATATCGCGCGCCGCCTGGAGATTGCCGACCTCGATGACCGGAGCCAGCCGGCCCGCTTCGATGAGGGCGATTTGTCTGGCAAATGCCGGCGCGGCGTACACCGGCTCCTGGCGGGGCCCCGTATGGTTGAACGATCGCGTGAGGAAGACCTGCTGGCCGTCCTCTTCGATCGCGCGCCGCGCGAGGACTTCCTGCGCGAGCTTGCTCAGCGCGTACGGGCTGGCCGGCTCCACCGGGTCGTCTTCCTCGAACGGCCGGTCTGAGGGGCGGTAGACGTAGGCGCTTCCCGGTACGAGCACGCGCGCCGACAGGCGGGCTGCGCGGAGGCCCGCCAGGAGGTGGTGCGTGCCCAGCACGTTGACGGCATAGGTCGACACGGCGCCGCCCCAGGAGGCGGCGACGTGGGCGGCGCCCGCGAGGTGATAGACGATGTCGGGACGAGTGCGTTCGAGGGCGCGGGCGACCGCCGCCGCATCGAGCAGCTCGATCTCGTCCCATCGCACGGCCTGGTGCCTTCCGCCCGTGCGGGCGCTGGCGGATGGCCGGCGCCAGGCGAACATCTCGTCCCCGGACCCGGCGAGCAGGTCGAGGAGGTGACCGCCCGCGAACCCCGCGGCCCCGGTGACCAGGACGCGGCTCACCAGCGGATGCCGACCTCCGAGTTGTCGCCGACGATGAAACGGTAGGCCGTTGGCTTCAGCGGGAGGCGGTAAATCTTCGAATTCTTCCCGATGAGGCTGTCCTCGATGCGGGTGCTCAGACCAGTGATGGCGGCGCCGGCGAGGACGATGCTGTGCTCGATCTCGGCGTCGCGAATCTCGACATCGTGCATGATCGACGTGTACGGGCCGATGTAGGCGTGGCAGATGCGCGCGCGCGCGCCGATGATCACCGGTCCCCGCACCACCGACTGCTCGATCACCGCCCCGGCTTCGATCACGACCTTCCCCTCCACACGCGAGTCGCCGTCCACGCTTCCGTCGATCCGCCGCTCGAACGTCTCGAGGATCAGCCGGTTCGCCTCGAGCATATCCTCGGGTTTGCCGGTGTCCTTCCACCAGCCGTCCACGATATGCGGGATCACGGTGAGGCCGCTGTCGATGAGCGTCTGAATCGCATCGGTAATCTCCAGCTCGTTGCGTAGGCTGGGCGAGATGCGCCGCACCGCGTCATGGACCGCCGGGCTGAACATGTACACGCCGACCAGCGCGAGGTCGCTCGTCGGATGCTTCGGTTTCTCCTCGAGCCTGACGACGCGATCGCCCGCGAGCTCGGCGACGCCGAACTTCGACGGGTCGGGCACCCGGGCCAGCAGAATCTGCGCGGCGGGACGCCTGGCGGCGAAGGCTTCGACCAGGGGCGTGATCCCCTTGTTCAGGAGGTTGTCTCCCAGGTACATGACGAACGGTTCGTCGCCGAGGAACTCGCGGCTGATGAGCACCGCGTGCGCCAGGCCGAGCGGCGCCTCCTGGGCGATGTAGGTGATGCGAACCTGGAACGCGGACCCGTCGCCAACGGCCGCCCGCACCTCCGGCCCCGTGTCGCCGAGCACGATGCCGATGTCGGTGATCCCGGCGGCCGCCATCGCCTCGATGCCGTAGAACAGCACCGGCTTGTTGGCCACGGGCACGAGCTGCTTGGCGCTCGTGTAGGTGAGCGGTCTCAGCCGCGTACCCTTCCCGCCGCTCAGGATGAGCCCCTTCATCGCGTGATGTGGTCCGCTGCCGGACGTCCTATCGGTTGGGCGTGCCGGCCAGCGCACCGAAGATGTTCGAGATGTTCCCGATGCCGGCTAGTGTAACCGAGAAGTGAAGGCGGTGGTCCTGCGGCACGAGCGCGTTTGCGCCGAGCCGCGTGAAGTCGAACGTCTCCCACTCGCCCGTGAACCCGCAGCACTGCGCGTTGTAGTAGCCGGCGATCCGCTGCTGCAGGATCTCCCCCTGGCGCACGTCCCAGTTGAACGAGTGCAGGACGCCGAAGCGGTTGTGCTTGAACCGCACCGTGGTGTCGCTGTTCAGGTAGTGGCTGAGGTACCCGGTGATGTTGTTGCCGTTGAGATCGGGCACGAAGCGCACCTCGCTCCAGCCCACCAGGAGCGAGAGGCGGTCGCTCGTCCAGGACGTGTCGGCGCCGAAGCTCCGGAACCGGTTGTAACGCCCGTCGAAGTCGGTCCTGAAGGTGGCGGTCATCTCGGGCGTGGGCGATGCGCGCACGTCCACGCGCACGGGCGTGAAGTGGCTCGGCACGGCCAGGTTGTTGTTGCGGCTCTGCTGGTCGTTCAGGATCGCGTTGGCGTCGGTCGAGTACCTGCTGCCGGATCGTCGCGCTGAGGATCTCGCGCGCCACGGCCGCAGGACCGCCCTCCGCCGGCTTCCGGTAGATGCGCGTGGACGCGCCGTAGGCGAACGACGTCATGCTGCCCACGATGCTGTCCACGTACTCGTTCTGCACGATGCGCCTGGCGTCGTCGATGGGGGTGCGGTGCAGCACCTGCACGAGCGGCTCGATCGTGTGCTTGTAGCGGCTCCTCGGCGCGTCCCAGATCTTGACGAACGTCGGGCCGTTCACGTCGGCCGACATCTCGAAGAAGCTCCGCGCGATCGGTGTGTTGATGCGCGTCCGCAGATCCACCGGATCGAGGCTGTCGGACCAGAACGTGTTCCGCCACAGGAGCGAGGTGTTCATCGTCAGGAACGAGAGGCGGTTGAACGGATACCGCAGGAGCGACTGGATGTCGAAGCGATCGATGTCCCGGCTGGTCACGATCTCGCTGGCGTCGTCCTGCACGAGGCGGTCCTGCTGGCGCAGGTGCACGTACTCGTTCGTCACCGAGGCATAGGCGGGGAACCGGCGGCTGACCACCCGCTCCGGACGCTGCACGGCGATGCGCGGCGCGCTGCCGCGGAGCGAGGAGGACGAACTTCCGCTGAAGACCTCGTTCGAGTCGTAGGTGCCGGTGATGCGATAGCCCTTCAGCGTGCCCGTCGTCGAGCCGCCCAGCAGCCGGTTGTGCGACGAGTTCTGATAGAGGTCGGCGGTCGAGCGCTGGTGGACGGCGAAGTTCGAGAAGTAGTTCGCCCGCCCCTGCGCGAACCAGGACGAGCCGAGCTGCTGGCTGACCGACCCCGTGAGGCTGGTGCTCCGCTGGCCCGGAAACGCCTCGTCCACGCCGTTGGTGGTGAAGGTGGTCGCCTTCTCGTTGAGGAAGCCCATGTTGATGCCGCCGCTCCCGTGCACCGCCATGTAGCGGTACTCCGTGCTGATGGCCTGGCCCGTATGCGAGTACCAGTCGTGCAGGATGGTGGCGTCCTGGCTGCGGCCAATCGCCCAGAAGAAACCGTTGCTGATGACCTGCCCGCGGTACGACGAGCTGCCGTAGCTCGGCATGAGGAAGCCGGTCTGCCGGTTGTCGTTGCTGATCGGGTAGTACAGCGCCGGCAGGAAGAGCACCGGCACCCCCTTGGCCTTGAGCAGCAAGTTGCGCAGCAGCGCGTAGTGGTCGACGCGGAGCTTGATCGATCCCGACGTCATCTCCCAGCGCGGGTTGGCCTGGGCGCACGTGGTGAAGCCGCCGTGCGAGATCAGATACGTCTGCGGCCCGATCTTCTCGATCGTCTCGCCGTAGAACTGCACGTCGGGCTGCAGCGTGCCGAACTGGCTGAGGTCGGCGCGGGCGCCCAGCGCCGCGAACCCGCGGGCATTGTAGAAGGTGCCGAGCTCGGTCTCGGTGTCGAAATCGGCCCGGTCGGCCGCGATCTGGTGATCGGACTGCTGCAGCAGCACGTTGCCGGTCGCGATCAGGCGGTGCGTGTCGCGGTAGAAATCCACCTGGTCGGCGAACAGCTTCATGCCCGGCTGCGAGCCGACGAAGTCTCCCGTCCAGCGGAAATGATCTTCGCCGAGGTACTCGAAGGTCCCCGCCTTGATGTCGTCGAATGCCGGGATCTGCGCGCCGGCGGTGCGCGCGATGCCCAGAACGAGGACGGCGAGCAGAAGCGCTCGCAGGATGGTGTCCTTCATGCGGAACGGCGCGGGGGAGACAGGCAAGCCCGAGAATAACACGGTCACCCGGCTGCCGCGCCGCGATCGGCCAGCGCCTGCAGCAGCTCGCCGATGAGAAAGATCGACCCGGCGGCACAGACGATGTTCCCCTCGAGCCAGGCGCGCGTCGCCGCCGCCTGCGGGTCCCGCTCCACCGCGACCCGACAGGCGGGATCGATGCGACCGATGATCTCGGCGAGCTCGGCGGCCGGGCGGGCGCGAGGATTGCCCGGTTCGGTCATGATGAACAACGTGGCGTGGGGCCGGAGCGTTGCGAGCATCGTGGCGGCGTCCTTGTCGCGCATGGCGCCGAAGATGATCGGGAGCCCGCCTGGAAATGCGGCGCCGAGATACGCCGCCAGTGCGGCCGCCCCGGCCGGGTTGTGAGCCGCGTCGAGCAGCAGATGGCGTCCCGTCCCGGCCTCGATCGTCTGGAGCCGGCCGGGCCACCGGACGTCGCGGAGCGCCGACACGATCGCATCGCGCTTCAGGCCGAACACCGGGGCGATCGCCTCCAGCAGCCGCACGGCCACGAGCGCATTGGCCACCTGGTGGACGCCCGGGAGACCCAGGCCGATCCGTCCGTAGTCGGCCGCGGGCGTACGAAGATCGATCCAGGTGCGGCCGCCTTCGACCGCCGAATGGAGCTCGACGCCCTCCGCCGCATCGATCAGGCATGCCCCGGCCCGCTGGCACGCCGCGGCGATTTCGCTGTGCGCCTCTGCCTCGACCGGTCCCAGGACGACCGGGATGCCGGCCCGCACGATCCCGGCTTTCTCCGCGGCGATCGCCCCGAGGGTGTGCCCGAGATACTGCTCGTGATCGAGCGCGATCGAGGTGATCGCCGCGGCCGTCGGCTCGACGCAGTTGGTGGAGTCGAGCCGTCCCCCCATGCCGACCTCGAGCACCGCCACGGCCACGCGGGCCTCGCGGAAGAGCTCGAAGGCGACCGCCGTGGCCGCCTCGAAGAACGTCGGGGGCGCCTCGAGCTCGCCGCTCTCGAGCAGTCGGCCGATCTGCGCGCGTACCAGCTCAGCTCCCGCCTCCAACGCTCGTGAATCGACGGGACGCCCGTCGATGACGAACCGCTCCTCCAGCCTGACCAGGTGCGGGGAGGTGTAGCGTCCCACCTTGAGGCCCGCCGCACGCAGGCCGCAGTCGAGCATCGCCGTCACGGAGCCTTTGCCGTTGGTGCCGGCGACGAGCAGCGTGCGATAGGCCGTCTGCGGCTCGCCGAGCGCGCGGCACAGCGCGCGGATGTTGGCGAGGCCGAACTTGATTCCGAACTGCTCGAGGCGAAGGAGGTAGTCGAGCGCCGGCGTCCCGGAGGTCACCACGGGTTCAAGGTTTCACGGGGTTCAGGGGTTCGTTCAGGGCTCGGCCTGGAGCGCAGGGACCGTGTCGACGGTGCTGGCGCGGTGCTGCCCCATGAAGCGAAGCGCGCGCGCCACGGTTCCCTTCATCTCGCGGCGATCCACGATGAGGTCGAGCATGCCGTGCTCGAGCAGGAACTCGCTGCGCTGGAACCCGTCGGGCAGCTTCTGCCGGATCGTCTGTTCGATCACGCGGGGACCGGCGAATCCGATGAGCGCGCCCGGCTCGGCGATGTTCAGATCGCCCAGCATCGCGAAGCTGGCGGTGACCCCGCCGGTGGTGGGATCGGTCATGATCGAGATGTACGGAATCCGCTCCTGGTCGAGCCGCGCCAGGGCGCCGCAGATTTTCGCCATCTGCATCAGCGAGAGCGCCCCTTCCATCATGCGCGCGCCGCCCGAGCACGAGACGATGATCACCGGCCGGCGCGTCGTGACCCCGCGCTCGATGGCGCGCGTGAGCTTTTCGCCGACCACGACCCCCATACTCCCCCCGATGAACCCGTACTCCATGGCGGCCACGATCGCGTCGTAGCCTTCGATCCGTCCGGTCGCCACGATGACCGCGTCGTTCAGCCCGGTGGCCTCGGCCGCCGCCTGCAGCCGCTTCGCGTAGGGCTTGGTGTCGGAGAAGTGGAGCGGGTCGGTGGACCTCAGCCCGGCGTCGTATTCCGTCCAGTCAGCATCGAAGAGCGACTTCAGGCGATCGGTGGCGTTCATCCGGAAGTGGTGGCCGCACTTGGGGCACACGCTGAGGTTCTGCGCGAGATCCTTGTTGTAGAGCACCTGCGAGCAGCCGGTGCACTTGACCCACAGCCCTTCGGGCACCCGGCTCGGCTTGGAGGGATCGGCCGCAATCGGCTTGCGCGCCTTCTTGAACCACGCCATAGCGGAACTGTAGGGGAGGGGGGAGGAAAGATCAACTGGTGAACTGGTGAACTGGGGAACTATTTGCCCGTTCTCGGCACGTAATACCGCGTGCCGCGCCCCATCGTCCTGATCTGCTTCACCAGCGCGTCGAGCGCTTCCTCGTCGTCCTGGGGGCGGAACTGCGAGCCTTCGAGCACGAGGAGCGACGTGGCGGTGTAGTGGAAGAAGAAGTGGTGGTAGGCCTCGTTGAGCTCGCGCAGGTAGTCCTCGTCGAGCGTGAGAAACGGGCGATCGGGATCGACCTCCCGGGCGCGAAGCCGCTTGATGAGTACGTCGGTCGGCGTCTGGAGGTAGATGACCAGGTCGGGCGCCGGCACGTCCTGCGCCAGGAGATCGTACAGGCGCTGATAGATGAAGAGCTCGTTGTCGTCGAGGTTCAGGTACGCGTAGATGCGGTCCTTCTCGAAGATGTAGTCGCAGACGGCAACCTGCGCGAAGAGGTCCGCCTGGCGGCGCTCGACGAGCTGCCGATGGCGGTTGAGCAGGAAGAACAGCTGCGCCTGGAGCGCGGCACCGGGACGATCGGCGTAGAAATCGGCGAGAAAGGGATTCTCCGGGCTCTCGCGGACCAGCGAGGCGTCGAACCGCGATGCGAGCCGCTCGGCGAGCGCGGTCTTGCCTGCGCCCACCGGACCATCGATCGCGATGTAGTGGAACTCCAATGCTCCCGGGAAGTATATTCGGCTTTCATGCGCCGCGTGCTCAGCCTTCTCCTCCTCGTCGCCGCTCTCGGCTCCGCGTGCGCGAGCGCGCCGCCGCCGGCGCCTCCAGCGGTGTCGTTCGAGACGAAGATGAGCTGGATTCTCCGCCTCGAGGATCATCGCGTGCTTCGCGAGGCCGAGCCGCCGGCGCCCGAGCCGCCGTCGCCCGTCAAGGGAAGACGCGCGCTGCCGCCGCCTCCGCCGCCGCCGGATCTGATCAGGCTGCTGAGCGACGGCGAGGCGCGCGTCCGCCGGCGCGCCGCGCTCGCGGTGGGACGCGTCGGCCTGACCGAGGCTGCGCCGGGCCTGCTGTCCCTGCTTCACGGTGACCCCGATCCCGAAGTGCGTCAGATGGCGGCATTTGCACTCGGGCTCATCGGCGACGCGTCGCCCGCCACGCTGCAGGCGCTGCAGCAGTCGCTCTCGGATGCCTCACCGCTCGTGAGCGGGCGCGCCGCCGAGGCGCTGGGACTGATCGGCGACGCCGCGTCCGCCCCGGCCATCGCGAAGCTCGCGGCCGCCAACCTCGCGGCTGCCTCGGCCGTGGCGCCTGATGAGAGCGGCTACCCGCTGGACCCCGGCGTCGAAGCATTCAGGCTCGCCGTGTACGCGCTCGCCCGCCTGAAGGCCTACGATCCGCTCGCCGGAGCGGTGCTGGACGGCGGCGGCCAGCCACGGGTCCGGTGGTGGCCGGTCGCGTATGCGCTCCAGCGGGTGGAAGACAAGCGGGCTGCACCGGCCCTGCTCGCCGTGCTCAAGAGCGGCGGAGTGTACGCTCGCGGATTTGCCGCCCGCGGCCTCGGCACGTTGAAGGAGCGCGCGGCCGTACCTGCGCTCATCGCGCTGGCGGTCCCGGCACGCGAGGTGAGCGGGCCGGCCGTGGAGGCGATCCGCGCGCTCGGCCAGATCGGCGATCCCGCCGCCACCGAAGCACTCCTGAAGGTCATCCGCGACACGGAGGTCCATCCGATGCTCCGGGCGGAGGCGATCGAGGCCGCCGCCGCCGTCGGAGCCGACACGACCGCGGACCTATTCCTCGATGCGCTGGCGGATCCGTCCCCCGCCGTGCGTTCCGCGGCGCTCATTGCGCTCGCCGGCGCAGACGACGACCGGTTCATGGCGGTGTTGTCGGGCCTCGACCCGGATCCGCATTGGAGCGTCCGGGCGCAGCTCGCGACCGTCCTGGGCATGAAGCCCGCCGATCGGGTGCTGCCGCGCCTCACGCGGATGCTGGAAGACTCCGACGAGCGCGTGATTCCAGCGGTGCTGACGGCTCTCACCAGGCTCAAGTCGCCCGATGCCGGCAAGATCCTGCTCGAGCACCTGGGACACGACGACGCCGTGGTGAGGACCGCGGCGGCGGCGAATCTCGGAGAACTGAAGCCGCCGGGCTCCGCCGAGGCGCTGGCGGCCGCGTACAAGCGCGGCGAGGCCGACAGCACGTACACCGCCCGTGCGGCCGCGCTCACGGCGCTGGCAAAGCTCGGCGCGCAGCCCGCGCTGCCCACGCTCCGCGCGGCGCTCGCCGACAAGAACTGGGCCGTTCGGGTCAAGGCGGCCGAGCTGGTCAGGTCGCTCGATCCCGCCCTCGATGCCTTCCAGATGATCCGCCCCGCGCCGATCGGACGCAGCGTCGCCTACGATGCGCCGTCGCTGGTGAGCCCGGCGGTCTCGCCGCACGTGTTCGTCGAGACCGACAAGGGAATGATCGAGATCGAGCTCGACGTGCTGAACGCGCCGCTCAACGCCGACAGCTTTGCGGCGCTCGCGGCCAAGGGGTTCTTTCAAGGAGTGCCCTTTCACCGCCTCGTGCCCGATTTCGTGGTGCAGGGAGGCGATCCGCGCGGGGACGGCGAAGGCGGGCCGGGCTACACGCTGCGGGACGAGCTCAGCGAAGAACCCTACCTGCGCGGCACCGTGGGCATGGCGCTCGATTGGCGCGACACCGGCGGGAGCCAGTTCTTCATCGCCTACGGTCCGCAGCCGCAGCTCGACGCCCGCTACACGGTGCTCGGCCGCGTGGTCTCGGGGATGGATGTCGCCGACAAACTCACGCAGTGGGATGTGATGCGGCGTGTGAGGGTGTGGACGGGGGAGTGAACGCCGCAGGAGGTACGTGCGCAGGGAGGAAACGAGGGGGCCAACCGATGGCCCCCTTCTAACCAAGCGGAACGGTTAGCGTTTCTTTCCGCCCTTTTTCTTTCCGCCTTTTTTCGCCATTCGGAAATCCCCCCTCTCATCCATGACGTTGCGATACCCGCTCGCGCAGCCCTGAGCACCTGCCGCCTGGCACGTCGGCTCGCGGGTCGCCGAGCGGTCGCCCTGCTGCTCGCTCCATCACCGGCCAGGCACCTGCGAAGGCCCTTCTGTCGTTCAGGACGCCGGCGGCGCCGGCCTACGCAGCGATGGAGAGAGCGATCTAAAAAAAAGAGGGGGTGCGTTGCTGAGCACCCCCGGTACCGGTGGGACGGCGTCTTACCGCTTCTTGCCGCCCTTTTTCTTTCCACCCTTCTTCGCCATTCTTCCTCCTTGAAGTTAGAACGCTCAGCTGAAAAGCCCGGAACCGAGGTCTCACAACGGGTGGTCTGAGCCGCCCACCCTCATACAAGATGTAGATTATGGATGAGAAAACCTTGAAGTCAAGGGGAAAGTGATCTATATGGCCACTTTTTTCATCGCCGATCGCCGCAGGCACGCGCGCGCGGCGCTCTCCTGAGTCGCGCTCTCACTTCCGATCGCAGATCGAGTCGATCGTCGGCCGGCACGGCGGCGAGCGCGCGCCGGTAGGCGTCGATCGCGTCGTCACGGCGGCCGTGGCGATCGTGCACGAGACCGGTCTGGTAGAGAGCGCGGGCGAGCGACGCGTACGGCGCCGGCGGCCGCAGTGCGACGATCGCACCGAGATGTTCGAGCGCGCGGTCGTCGCACTGTCGGTCGAGCTCGGAGGCGAGCCCGAGTCGCGCGCGCACTTCGGCGATGGCGGGGAACGCGACGCGCCGCGCGCGCGCGGCCTCGAGCACCCTCGTGTAGATCTGCATGCTCGCCGAACTGTCGTGCAGGTACTCGCTCTGGATGGCCGCCGCCCTGAGCGGGAACAGCGGGTTGTTGGGATGCCGCCGGCGGAGCCCGTCGATCAGTTGCAGCGCGGTGGCGGGCTGGTGTTCGTACCAGAGATAGATCAGATGCAGCTGGTAGTCGGCTTCGCCGCGCAGGACGATCCCCGCGCTCCGGGTCTGCTGCATCTCGCGCAGGCCGCCGGCGCGGTCGCCGCCAGGCAGCAGCAGGAGAAATCGCAGAATGCGCGCTCCGAGCGGGGCGACCGCGGCGTAGTAGTGGTACAGCCCGAGCCCGAAGTAGGCATCCTGCAGCGTCGGGTCCAGGTCGACGGCCTGCTGGAGCGCGTCGTGGATGCGCCGGCCGTCGCGCGCCGCGGCGAGCAGCTCGTCGCGCAGCATGCCGCGAAGCAGCACGCGCGTGCCGTAGGCCGCGCCGACATAGAACCACGCCTCGGCGCGCTGCGGCTCCCGCGCGCGCCAGGCTTCGGCCGATGCGATGGCCGCGTCGGATTCCGTCAGCACCGCGGGATCGCGGCTGGTATCGGCCGGATCGAAGAGCACCCGCCAGTAATCGGCAACGGCATCGAGGACGAGACATGCCGTGGGCGGTGCCGCGCCGCACGCGCCGGCGAGCTGGCGGCGGGCCTCGTCGAACCGGGCGTCGAGAATCAGATCGTAGATGCGCGCGAGCGGCTCGGCGGCGGTCAGCCCCGCGGCCTCCAGGCGCGGGGGCGCGGCGGCGAGGACGAGCACCGCGGCGAGCAGCAGCAGACGGTGCAGGGCGCGCCTCCGCGGTCGTCGTCGCCTACACGCTGGTGCGAAGCTGCTGTTTTTCGGCGTGGCGTTCCTGCGCAAGGGTGATGAGCCGGTCGAGCAGCGCGGGATAGGAGAGCCCGCTGGCCGCCCACATCTTGGAGAACATGCTGATCGTCGTGAAACCGGGAATCGTGTTGATTTCGTTCAGGTAGATCCGGCTGGCGCCGCCGTCCATCAGGAAGTCCACGCGCGCCATGCCCGCCGCGTCGACGGCGCGGAACGCCGCGACGGCCAGCCGCTGGATCTCCGCGGTCTGTTCGGCCTCGAGCGGAGCCGGGATGACGACCTGCGACGCCTCGTCCAGATACTTCGCCTGGTAGTCGTAGAACTCGCGCGAGGGCAGGATCTCGCCTGGCACGGAGGCTTCGGGCGTCTCGTTGCCGAGCACCGCGCACTCGATTTCCCGCGCGCGGGGAACGGCTGCCTCCGCCACCACCTTCCGATCGTATTGAAATGCGAGCGCCATCGCCTCGTGCAGGTCCGCGGCGCTCTTCACCTTGGAGATTCCAACACTCGATCCGAGGTTCGCGGGCTTCACGAACGACGGAAAGCCGAGCGCGGCTCCGACCCGCCCTTCCTCGGCATCCGGATCGGCGAGCCAGTCGTGCTTGCGCGAGACGACATAGGGCACGAGCGGCAGGCCGCTGGCGGCGAACGCGAGCTTGGCGGCCGCCTTGTCCATGCCGACCGCGGACGCGAGGACGCCGGCGCCTACGTAGGCCACGTCGGCGAGCTCGAGCAGCCCCTGCACGGTGCCGTCCTCGCCGTACGGGCCGTGCAGCACCGGAAACATCACGTCGAGCGCCATGCCGGTGATCTGCAGGTGCTCCCCCTCGGCGATCGTCATCAGCGGTTCGTCGCTCGGGTGCGCCAGCAGGTGCGCCTCCCGGCCGCGAGACACGCGGCCGGTGTGGGTCCTGGCCTGCGCGATCACCTCGGCGGCCGAGGCGGTGGTGGGCAGCCGATCGGCGATGACCCACCGGCCGTCTTTTTCGATGCGGATGGGAATCGCCTCGTACCGCTGTCTGTCGAGATGCTGTAGGACGGCCGCCGCAGAGGCGATCGAGACCTCGTGCTCGCCGGACCTGCCGCCGTAGATGACGCCCACCCGAAGTTTTCGCACCGCTGATTAATATACAGGCTCGCCATGGCTTTCCAGTTCACGATCACCGGCTCGTGCGGCGCGGCGCGCCGCGGCGAGCTGCACACCCCGCACGGCGCTGTGCAGACGCCGGCGTTCATGCCGGTCGGCACGCAGGGCGCGGTGAAAGCGCTCACGCATGACCAGCTCGAAGCGGCGGGCGCGCAGATCGTCCTCGCCAACACCTATCATCTGTTCCTCCGCCCGGGCGCCGACCGGATCGCGCGGCTCGGCGGGCTCCATCGCTTCATCGGCTGGCCGGGGCCGATCCTCACCGACAGCGGCGGCTACCAGGTGTTCAGCCTTGCCTCGCGCAGGACCGTGCGCGAAGAGGGCGCGCTGTTCCGGTCGCATCTCGACGGCAGCCAGCACCTGCTCACGCCCGAGCTGGCGGTGGACATCCAGGCGCAGCTGGGCTCGGACATCGCGATGGTGCTCGACGAGTGCCTCGAGCACCCGGCGGAGGAGCGCCGCGCACGCGAGTCGCTCGAGCGGACGGTCCGGTGGGCCCGCCGGGGGCGGGAGCACTTCCTGGCGATGAAACAGCGGGTGCCCTACCCGTACGCCAACCCCGGGCAGGTGCAGTTCGGGATCATTCAGGGGGGCACCTTCGGCGGGCTGCGGCGCATCAGTGTGGAGGAAACCGTCGGCATCGGGTTCGACGCCTACGCCATCGGCGGCCTGAGCGTCGGCGAACCGATTGCAGCGATGTACGACGTCACCGAGGCGACGGCGGCGATGCTGCCGGCCGATCGGCCGCGCTACCTGATGGGCGTCGGGACGCCCGCCGATCTCGTCGAGTGCGCCGCCCGCGGCATCGACCTGTTCGACTGCGTCATGCCGACGCGCAACGCGCGCAACGGCCAGCTGTTCACGAGCGAAGGGCGGCTGAACATCCGGAACGCGACGTACGCCGACGACGAGCGGCCGCCCGATCCGGCGTGCGGCTGCCCGACCTGCCGGCGCTTTTCACGGGCCTACCTCCGGCACCTGCACGGCGCCGGCGAGATCGCCGCGTACACCCTTAACACGTTGCATAATCTGTCCTTTTACCTTGACACCATGAAACGGATCAGGGAGGCTATAGTGTTTGCCACTCTGGAGGAGCTCAGGCAGAGTTACCGCCGGATCTTTCCCGCCCGGCAGGCGGATGCCCCGCGAGGAGATGATCCAGAATGACCTGGAGCGACCGCGTGTCTAGCCTCGTTCTGGCCATGGGGGTGCCGCCGGGACCCGGCGTGAGTCCCTACGTGCAGCTCCTTCCGATCGCGGCGGTGTTCGCGATCTTCTATTTCATCATTCTGCTGCCGGCCCGGCAGAAGCAGAAGAAGATCGACGCCTTCCTGGGAGCCCTGAAGGTCGGCGACCGGGTGATCACGACCGGCGGCATCTACGGGTCGGTCACGAAGGTGAACGAGCGCTCCGTGCAGCTTCAGATTGCCAATAACGTGCGCATCGAGGTCGCCAAACACGCCATCGGCGGTTATCAGGGACAGGAACCGCTCACCGAAAGCCACTCATGAGTCTCCGCACCAAGCTCATCACCGTCCTCGCGGTCTTCGTCGTGTTCTTTGCGATCGGGATCTATCCGATCCTCGCCGCCCGTTATCGCCTGCCGGAGCCGGCGTGGCTGGCCGCGCATCAGCTCAGGCTGGGGCTCGACCTCAAGGGCGGTGTGCACCTGGTGCTGCGCGTCCAGACCGACGATGCCCTGCGCGTCGAGACCGAGCAGGAGCTCTCGCGTCTCCAGCAGGAATTGAAGACGCGCAACGTTCCGGCCACGGCGAGCTACGTGGACCCGACGCATTTCAAGGTCGAGGGCGTGCCGCCGGCGCAGGATCAGAGCTTCCGGCAGGCCGCGGCGCAGGAAGCGGTGAACTTCGACCGCAGCTCGGGCACCAACGGCAGCTACACCTTTGCGATGAAGCCGAACGTGGCGCTGACGCTGCGGCAGGAGGCGGTGGTGCAGGCGCGCGAGACGATCGAGCGGCGCGTCAACGAGCTCGGCGTCACCGAGCCCAGCATCGCGCAGCAGGGGGACGATCAGATCCTGGTGCAGCTGCCCGGCCTGAGCGACGTCGATCGCGCGAAGGAGATCATCGGATCGCCCGGCATGCTGGAGTTCAAGCTCGTCGAGGCGGGGCCCGCGTCGACGAAGGACGATCTGCTCCGTGCCTACGGCGGCCAGGTGCCGTCGGACATGGAGGTGATCACCGGCGCGCCGGACCAGGGGTCAGGAGCGTCGGCGCTGTACTACCTGGTGCGCCGCGTCGCGTCGGTGACGGGACACGACCTGCGCAGCGCGCGGCCGGAGCTGGACGAGAACAATCAGCCGGCGGTGGGCTTCACGCTCAATCGCCAGGGCGCGGCGGCCTTCGGCCGCGTAACGGGCGAGAACGTGGGCAAGCAGCTGGCGATCGTGCTCGACCACAGCGTGCAGTCGGCTCCGCGCATCGAGACGCGGATCAACGACTCGGGGCGCATCCACGGCAGCTTCACGCAGCAGGAGGCGCAGGATCTGTCGCTGATCCTCCGTTCGGGCGCGCTGCCGGCGACGCTGACCTATCTCGACGAGCTGACGATCGGGCCGAGCCTGGGTGCCGACTCGATTCGCGACGGCGTGCTCGCGTCGGCGATCGGGCTGTTCTCGATCACCGTGTTCATGCTCGTCTACTACAAGCTCTCGGGCGTGAACGCGATCGTCGCGCTGGTCTTCAACCTGGTCATCCTGCTCGGGCTGATGGCGTACGTGGGCGCGGTGATGACGCTCCCGGGCATCGCCGGTTTCGTGCTCACGATGGGCATCGGCGTCGATTCGAACGTGCTGATCTTCGAGCGGATCAAGGAGGAGCTCGAGGCGCAGCGGGGCGTGCGGGCCTCGATCAACGCGGGCTTCAGCCGGGTGTTCTGGACGCTGGTGGACACGCACACCGCGGCGCTGATCTCGGCGGCGTTCCTGTTCCAGTTCGGCACGGGCCCGATCCGCGGCTTCGCGGTCACGCTCTTCTTCGGCCTTGTCTCCAACCTGTTCACCTCGATCTTCGTGTCGCGGACGCTCTTCGAATTCGAGCTGTCGCAGCGGAAGGTCGCGGAGATCTCGATCTGAGTCATGCATATCTTCAAGAACACCAGCTTCGACTTCCTCCGCTGGCGCTGGCAGGCCATCGCCGTTTCGTGGGTGTTCATCCTGGCCGGCGTCTTCGCGATCCTCACGAAGGGCATTCCGCTGGGTGTGGAGTTCGCGGGCGGCACCGTGGTCATCGAGCAATTCGACCAGGCCGTGTCGGTCGAGCAGGTTCGCTCGGCGCTGGACCGAAACTATCCGGCCGGCGGCCAGAATTCCGTGGTGCAGGCCTACGGGGATCCGTCGCAACGGCAGGTGATGATTCGCGTGCCGCAGGTCGGCGCCGAATCGGGGGCGTCTCTGAGCACCATCGCCACGGAGGTCGAACAGGCGCTGAAGAAGGGGAACCTCGGCGGCTTCAGGCGACAGGGGGCCGAGATTGTCAGCGCGACGGTGGGCCGCGAGCTGGAGACCAAGGGCATCTACGCGACGGTGCTGTCGCTCATCGGTCTGTTGATTTATCTCGGGTTCCGGTTCCAGCTGAGCTTCGGCGTCGGCGCGGTGGTCGCGACCATCCACGACCTGCTGATCACGCTCGCGTTCCTGGCGTTCTTCCGGTACGACATGAGCCTCAACGTGATCGCGGCGATCCTGACGATCACCGGCTTCTCCACCAACGACACGATTGTCATCTTCGACCGGATCCGCGAGAACCTGCGGACGATGCGGCGCGACAACCTCAACAACATCATCAATGTCGTCGATCAACCAGACCCTCGGGCGGACGGTGATCACCTCGGGCACCGCGCTCCTGACGGCGCTCGCGCTCTTCTTCTTCGGCGGCGAGGTGCTCCACGGCTTCGCCTTCACGATGATCGTCGGCATCATCACCGGCACCTACTCCAGCGTGTTCATCGCGGCGGCGATCGTGAGCTTCTGGCGGGGCAAGGGGCCGGCCCGGGCGGCCGCCCACGCGCCGGGGGCCGCCGCGCCGGCGGCGGCCGCGGCGCAGCCGGCCGCACGCCGGTCGAAGAACGCGGAAAGCGCGCGCTTCCTAGCCCTTCCTTCGTCGCGTGAGCCTCCTTGCTGCAGCGGTGCTCGGGGTCGTCCAGGGCGTCACGGAGTTCCTGCCCGTGTCGTCCACCGCCCATCTCCTCATCGGCGAGCGTCTGTTGGGACAGCAGCGACCCTGACGGCGTCTTCACCGTCATGATCCAGCTCGGCTCGATTCTCGCCGTGATGTGGCTCTACCGCGTGAAGATTGCGGCCGTCGTCGCGGGGCTGGGCTCCGATCCGGCGGCGCGCCGGTTCGCCGCCGCGATCGTGGTCGCCACGATCCCGGCGCTCGTCGCCGGCGCGCTCTTCGCGGGCTTCATCAAGCGCGTGCTCTACGCGAGTCCCGCCGTGTTCGCCGTGGCGTTCATCGCCGGCGGGATCGTGATGCTGGTCGTCGAGCGGCAGCGTCCGCGTCCGCACGTGCATCGACGCGGAGCAGACGCCGGTCGGACGCGCGCTCGGCGTGGGCGTCTGCCAGACGCTGGCGCTCGTGCCCGGCGTGTCGCGGTCCGGCGCGACCATCGTCGGCGGCATGCTGCTGGGGCTCGATCGGCCGGCGGCCGCCGAGTTCTCGTTCTTCCTGGCGATGCCCACCATGACGCGCGGCATTCGCGCACGACCTGATCGGACTGCGCGATCAGCTCTCGATCGGGCGCGGCGTCGAGATCGGCGTGGGGCTGGTGATGGCGTTTCTCTCCTCGTTGCTGGTGATCAGGCCGTTCCTGGCGTTCGTCCGCCGGTCGGGGTTCGCGCCGTTCGCCTGGTACCGCATTGCGCTCGGCGTGGCGCTCCTCGGCGGCCATCGCCGCGGGATGGATGCGCGGGTGATGCACTGGCTTCGACGTCGATTCGTCGCCGGCTTCTTCGTCATGGTCCCGCTCATCGTCAGCCTTCTCGCGCTGGTGTGGATCTTCAGGGTGATCGACGGCGGCGACCGCGCCGCTCTACCGCAACGTCTTCGCGCCGAAGGTGCCGCCGCCGGGTCTGGGAATCCTGACCACGGCGATCGCCGATCCTGCTCGTGGGCATCGTCGCGACCAACGTCTTCGGCAAGCAGCTGCTTCAGCGGCTCGAAGGCTATCTGCTCCGCGTGCCGGTCTTCCGGACGGTGTACTGCGCCGGTCAAGCAGCTCGTGCTGGCGTTCTCGCCCGACAACGAATACGGGTTCAAGCGCGTCGTGATGGTGCGCTCGCCCTCGCGGGGCTATGTGCTGGGGTTCCTCACGAAGGAGTTCTCGGTGCGGACGCCGGAGCGCATCGAGCCGCTGGTGGCGGTGTTCGTGCCGACCAATCATCTCTACCTGGGCGACGTCGTCATCGTGCCGCGCGAGGACGTCTTCTTCCCCGCTCTGTCGGTGGAGGAGGGCATCCGGATGTTCCTGACCGGCGGCATGACGTCTGCCGCAGCAGGTCACGCAGGTCGGAACTGATCTCAAACAGAGCTCTTCTGATAAGGTGACGGGGCGATCATGAGTCAATCGTTCGTGAAGTTCGGATGGGCGCCGCGGATCGCGGGCCTGGTGGTGCTGTGGGTCATGATGAGCGGCGCCACCGCGCACGCCATGCGGCAGGCGCAGCCGGCGCCGGCCGCGCGCGCGGGAGGCGAAGCACACCTCGTGCTGCCCGACTTGGGCACGGTGAGCTTCCTGGGCGTGAACGCGCGGACGCTGCTGGAGGGAGGGCTGGGCGTCTGCGTGCTGGGGCTGCTCTTCGGGCTGGTCACCTTCTCGCGGCTCAAGCACCTGCCGGTCCACCGCTCGATGCTGGAGGTCTCGGAGCTGATCTACGAGACCTGCAAGACCTACCTGACGACGCAGGTGCGGTTCATCGGGATCCTGTGGCTGTTCATCGGCGCGATCATGGTCGTGTACTTCAAGTTCCTCGCGACCGACGCGGCCGGCGACCACATGGGCTGGGGCACGGTCGGCATCATCCTGCTCTTCAGCATCATCGGCATCTGCGGCAGCGTCGGCGTGGCCTGGTTCGGGATCCGCGTGAATACGTTCGCGAACTCGCGGATGGCGTTTGCGAGCCTCCGGGCGAAAGCCGTACCCGCTCCATGCGATCCCGCTCGAGGCAGGCATGAGCATCGGCATGCTGCTCATCAGCGTCGAGCTCCTGATCATGCTGTGCATCCTGCTGTTCATTCCCGGCGACTACGCCGGGCCGTGCTTCATCGGATTCGCGATCGGCGAGTCGCTCGGCGCCGCGGCGCTGCGGATCGCCGGCGGCATCTTCACGAAGATCGCGGACATCGGCTCCGACCTGATGAAGATCGTCTTCAATATCAAGGAGGACGATGCGAGGAACCCCGGCGTCATCGCGGACTGCACGGGCGACAACGCCGGCGACTCGGTGGGGCCGAGCGCTGACGGCTTCGAGACCTACGGCGTCACCGGCGTCGCGCTGATCTCGTTCATCCTGCTCGCCGTGCCCGACAGCACGGTGCAGGTGCAGCTTCTCGTCTGGATCTTCATGATGCGCGTCATGATGATCGTGGCGAGCGGCCTCTCGTATCTGGTCAACCACGCGATCACCGCGGCGCGGTACCGCGATGTCGCGCGGCTGAACTTCGAGACGCCGCTCACGGTGCTGGTCTGGCTGACCTCCATCGTGTCGGTGGCCATGACGTACCTCGATGTCGTACCTGCTGATTCCCGGGCTCGGCGACGGCACGCTCTGGTGGAAGCTGTCCACGGTCATCACCTGCGGCACGCTGGCCGGCGCCATCATCCCGGAGCTGGTGAAGATCTTCACCTCGACCGAGTCGTCGCACGTGCGCGAGGTGGTGGCGTCGTCGCGGGAAGGGGGGGCGTCGCTGAACATCCTCGCCGGCTTCGTCGCCGGCAATTTCAGCGCGTACTGGCTCGGGCTGGTGATCGCGGCGCTGATGGGGATCGCCTACGGGATCAGCGGCGCCTTCGAGCCGCTGATGCAGGCCGCTCCCGTGTTCGCCTTCGGCCTGGTGGCGTTCGGATTTCTCGGAATGGGGCCCGTGACGATCGCGGTCGACTCCTACGGCCCGGTCACCGACAACGCGCAGTCGGTGTTCGAGCTCTCGGTGATCGAGCAGATCCCCGGAGTGTCCGAGGAGGTGCGCGCGTCGTACGGATTCACGCCGGACTTCGGGAACGCCAAAGACCTGCTCGAGGAGAACGACGGGGCGGGGAACACGTTCAAGGCCACGGCCAAGCCCGTGCTGATCGGCACGGCGGTCGTGGGCGCGACGACGATGATCTTCTCGATCATCGTGGTGCTGACCGCGGGCCTCACGGAGAACCTGGAGAATCTCTCGGTGCTGCACGCCCCGTTCCTGCTCGGCATGATCGCGGGGGGCTCGGTGATCTACTGGTTCACGGGCGCCTCCACGCAGGCGGTGACGACGGGCGCCTACCGGGCCGTGGAGTTCATCAAGGCGAACATCAAGCTGGAGGGGGTGGAGAAGGCCTCAGTGGCCGACAGCAAGCGCGTGGTCGAGATCTGCACGCAGTACGCGCAGCGCGGCATGTTCAACATCTTCCTGGCCGTCTTCTTCTCGACTCTTGCGTTTGCGTTCGTCGAGCCGTATTTCTTCATCGGTTACCTGATTTCGATCGCGCTGTTCGGGTTGATGCAGGCGATTTTCATGGCCAACGCCGGCGGTGCCTGGGATAATGCCAAGAAAGTCGTCGAAGTCGAGCTGAAGGAAAAGGGTACGGCCCTGCACGCCGCCACCGTCATCGGCGACACCGTGGGCGATCCCTTCAAGGACACCTCGTCGGTGGCGATGAATCCGGTCATCAAATTCACGACGCTGTTCGGGCTGCTGGCCGTGGAGCTCGCCGTGAGGCTCACGGCGGAGCAGGGATTGGCGGTATCGCGCGGGTTGGCGCTGATATTTTTCGCCGCCTCGACGGTCTTCGTGTGGCGGTCATTCTATACGATGCGGATCCGCGCGCAGCAGCGCGCCTGAAGGCGGACCAGGGACGAGAAATCGCGAATTTGGGAGATTTTCTGCGGTTCTTGCGGGTTGACTTTGCCTGGACCGAGCCATAGACTACGCGGGTTTTCCCTAACGGAAGTGGTTTGACCGACAGCGGCGGGTGATCCCGCCGTGGGGGCTGCGGCGCTCGGCCGGTTTTCGATCGGCGGTGTCTAATCCGAGTGCTGGTGCTGTCTCGGGTTTTCGGCAGAAGTCGCCGACCCCTATAGAGCGGCAGGAGGAGTACACGTGGCAGGCGATATGTTCGTCGACGTCGTGAAGCCGTCGATCACGGTTGGGAGCAAGCAATGGTACACGCTTCCACTGTCGATCCTGATTCACGTCGTCGTCATCGGCGCGTTGATTGTAATTCCCCTGATGGCAGCCGACGTGCTGCCGACCCCCCCTGGAATGATGGATGCATTCGTGGCGGCCCCGCCGCCGCCGCCGCCCCCGCCCCCGCCACCCCCGCCGCCTCAGGCGGCCGCGCCACCCAAGCCGGTGATGGATGTGAATCCGTCGGCGGCTCCGGTGCAGGCGCCCTCGGAGATCAAGCCCGAGACGGGGCTGATCGAAGAGCGGCCGGCCAGCGTGGTCGGCGACATCGGCGGTGTCGTCGGCGGAATTCCCGGTGGCGTACCGGAAGCGCCGCCGCCTCCGCCGCCTCCTCCGCCGGCCCCGGTGCGCGTCGGCGGTCAGATTCAGGCGCCGAAGAAGGTGAAGGACACGGCGCCGGTGTACCCGCCGATCGCGCAGTCGGCGCGCGTGCAGGGCGTGGTGATTCTCGAAGCGACGATCGGTCCCGACGGGCGCGTGCAGGACGTGCGGGTGCTGCGTTCGATTCCGCTGCTCGATCAGGCGGCAATCGACGCCGTCAAGCAGTGGCAGTACACCCCCACCCTCCTGAACGGCGTACCGGTGCCCGTCATCATGACGGTCACCGTGAACTTCACGCTGCGGTAGAAGGCTGAGATCTCGAACATAACCCCGGCACATTATTCAAGGAGACGGACGATGGAAGGCGGGCTGAATCTGATAGACATGTGGGGGACGATGACCATCGTCGCCAAGGCGATTGCAATCGTGCTCTTCATCATGTCCATGTGGTCAATCGGCGTTGCGGTGGAGCGGATCTATACGTTCATGCAGGCGAAGAACCAGTCGAAGATCTACGCCCCGCAGGTGGCCAAGCACCTCAAGGACGGGCGCCTCAAGGACGCCATCGCGATCTCGACCAACAAGAACTACCGCTACAGCCACCTGGCGAAGGTGGTCCTGGCAGGGCTGCAGGAATACCAGTTCCAGCAGGAGAACGCAGGCGGGCTCAGCCGTGAGGAGCTCCTGGACACCGTGCGGCGCTCGATTCAGCGCGCGTCCGCGCTCACCGCGAACGACCTCAAGAAGGGCGTCAGCGCCCTGGCCACCATCGGCGCTACGGCGCCGTTCGTCGGGCTGCTCGGGACGGTCGTCGGCGTCATCAACGCGTTCGTCGGCATCGCTTCGACGGGGTCGGGCGGCATCGGCGCGGTCTCGGCCGGTATCGCCGAGGCGCTCGTCGAGACGGCGCTCGGGCTGCTCGTGGCCATCCCGGCCGTCTGGTTCTACAATTACCTGACGGGCCGGATCGAGTACTTCAACGTCGAGATGGACAACTCGTCGTCGGAGCTCGTCGACTACTTCATCAAGAAGACGGCGTAAACTGGAGAACCGGGAATCAGGGAATGTGAGGGCTGACCGCCTGGCGGCGGACGCCGCCCGGACTGTCGGTCCTCGAGTTCACCGGTTCCAGCGTTCATAGGTCGAGCCTCAGGAGAGTACGAACATGGCAATGGATATTGGCGGCGCCAAGGGTGGCGTCAAATCCGATATCAACGTGACGCCGCTCGTGGACGTCATGCTGGTGCTGCTGATCATCATGATGCTGGTCGCCCCGATGCTGCAGAAGGGCGTCGACGTCAAGCTGCCGGGCGCCGCCTTCAGCCAGTCGAAGCCGGACACGCAGGATCAGACCGTGGTCGCCATCGACGCGGCCAAGCACGTGTATCTGAACACCGTGCCGGTGCGCCCCTCTGATCTGGCCAGCCGGGTCACCGATGCGATCGGGAACAAGGCGAACAAGGTCGTCATCATTCGCGCCGACCAGGACGTCGACTACGGCACGGTGATGGAGACGCTCGACAGCCTGCGCGCCGCCGGCGTCGAAGACATGGGCCTCATTACCGATCCAAAGGTGACGCGCAGGGCCGCGGGAGGCAACTAATGGCTGGCGGACACGCACACAAGCACTTCGGCGCCGACGAAAACTACAAGGGCAAGGCCCTGCACGTCAGCGCCGACATGAACATCACGCCGATGATCGACGTGCTGCTCGTGCTGCTCGTCATCTTCATGGCGTCTCTGCCGCTCACGCAGAAGGGCCTCGACATCAATCTGCCAGCCGAGACCAAGACCGCCCAGCAGCAGCAGGTCGACAGCAGCCAGATCGTGCTCGATTTCACGGCCGATCGGCAGATATCGATCAACAAGCAGCCGGTGACGATGGGCGAGCTCGAATCGAAGCTGCGCACGATCTTCGAGGAGCGCAAGGAGAAGACCATGTTCCTCTCGGCCGCCGGGGCTCTCCGCTACGGCGAAATCGTGACGGTGATCGACGCCGCCAAGGGTGCCGGCGTGGAGAAGGTGGGTATCGTCACCGAGGGCATGAAGCGCGCCGCGGGCGTCAATCCGGCGAACTAGAAGACACAGTCTCTCGGGCCAATGGAGGGCGGCGCGCATCATGGGCGCCGCCCTTTTTTTCGTGGGTCAGACCCGCGGCTCCGGCCATGGTCGGGCAAGAACTCGCGAGACAGAAAAGGGCGGCTCGCGCGATGGACGCGAGCCGCCCTGCCGAATCGCCTGTCGAGCAATCGCCAATCGGCAATCGCCAATCGGCAATGCCGATTGCTAGCCCCTGCCTCCCGACTGCTTCTTGCGCAGCTCCGCGGCCTTCTCCTGCAGCGCAGTGGCTTCCTTGAGCAGGTCCTGCTGCTTCTTCGGATCTTTCTCCAGGTTCGCCTGCAGGCGCAGCAGGAGCCCCTTGTAGACGATCGCCTCGATGTAATCGGGCCGAAGCTCGATCGCCTTCTCGTCCTCTTCGAGCCCCTTCTGCACATACTCGCGCTTCTGGGCGTCGGTCAACCGCGTGTTGCGATAGGCCTCGTCCCAGTAGTAGCTCGCGATGGAGTAGTGCGCCTCGGGGTTCTTCGGCTCCAGCTCGGCCCGGCGCTGGACGGCGCTGATCAGCTTGTCGAACTCTCCCTGCCGCTGATAGAAGCCGGCGAGCTGCTGGTAGACCGCCGAGTCGTTGGGCTTCATGTCGCGCGCTTTGTTGTACATCGTCTCGGCCTCGTCCAGGCTGCCGTTGTCCTCGTAAATCTTGGCCAGGGCGAAGTAGTTCGACGTGTCGCTGGGATCGGTCTGGATCATCTGCTGGATGAGCGGCTCCTGCTGCGTCGGGTCGTTGAGCTTGTCGGGGCCGTAGGCCGACACGAGGTATTCCATCGCCCGCTTCTTCATCGTCGGGTCGGTGTCTTTCTCGGCCGCCAGCTTGTAGTTCTCAATGGCCTTGGTCAGGTAGGCGTCGTTCTCGGGCTCGCCCTTGCGCGCCGGTTTGTAGAGGTTGTCGTAGCTGTTCGCGATGAAGAAATACGGGGTCACGCCCTCGCCGACCCTGAACTCCGGGTCGAGGGAGAGGACCTCCTCGTACTTGGCTATCGCGTCCTTGTAGTTCTGCGCCTGGTACAGTCCATTGGCCTCCTTGAAAGACTTGCGAGCCTGGAGGTTGCCCACCTTGCTGCACGCGGTCGCGGCGACAGCCACGAGAATGGCCGCGGCGGCCAGAAGTGCCTTGCTTCGCACACGCATCAGTTCCCCCTTAAAAGTATCCACAAAGCCCTACGGTGGGCAGATCAGAACCGCCGGAATTTGGGTGAAAAGCCCGGCAAGTATATGGACGCCCCGCAAGCCAAGTCAAGGCATCCTGTATCATGGTGTAACCAGCCGCCGATATTGGATTTAGACACCATTTCGTCCGAATCGGCCGAGGGTGGTCCGACAATCCCGATGATTCGATTCGAAGATCTGCTCGAGCGGGTCCGAAGCTATACGACCGACGAGGAACGGGAGTTCCTGCGCCGGGCGTATGTGTTCTCGGCGCTCGAGCACAAGGGGCAGGTCCGCCACTCGGGGGAGCCCTACCTGGTGCATCCGCTCGAGGTGGCGAGCATCCTGGCCGACATGCGGCTCGACCCGGTCGCGATTGCCGCCGGGCTGCTCCATGACGTCGTGGAAGACACACTGACCACCATCGAACGCATCGAGGAGCACTTCGGCCCGGAGGTGGCCCACGTCGTCGAGGGGGTCACCAAGATTGGCGCCATTCCGTTCTCGTCGAGCGAGGAGCGGCAGGCCGAGAACTTCCGGAAGATGCTCCTGGCGATGGTCGACGACATCCGGGTCATCCTGGTCAAGCTCGCCGACCGGCTCCACAACATGCGGACGCTGGAGCACATGCCGGAGGATCGCCGTCTGCGGACGGCTCAGGAGACGCTCGACATCTACGCTCCGATCGCCAACCGGCTCGGGATGAGCAAGATCAAGAACGAGCTCGAGGAGCTCTCGTTCAAGCACCTGGATCCCATCGGCTATGAGACGCTCACCGCCAAGGTCGAGAGCCGGCGCGCGGCCGCGGAGATCGAGATCGAGGATCTCAAGAAGACGATTCTCGCCAAGCTGCGGGAGGCGCAGGTGCCGGTCCGGAGCGTCGAAGGGAGGCTCAAGCGCCTCTACAGCATCAACCAGAAGCTCAAACGGCAGCGGATCGAGCTCGACCAGGTCTACGATTTCGTCGCGCTGCGCGTCATCACCGACAGCGTCAAGGACTGCTACGCGACGCTGGGCATCATCCATCAGACGTGGTCTCCGGTGCCGGGGCGCATCAAGGACTTCATCGCCATGCCGCGGCCCAACGGGTACCAGTCGCTGCACACCTCGGTGATCAGCGAACGCGGCGTGCCCTTCGAGGTCCAGATCCGCACCGAGGAGATGCACCGGCACGCAGAGGAGGGCATCGCGGCACACTGGAAGTACAAGGAGGGGCGGATCGGCGATCACCGCGACGAGCGCCATTTCCAGTGGATCCGGCAGCTGCTCGAGGTGCAGCAGGAGGTTCGCGACCCGCACGAGTTCATCCAGAACCTGAAGGTGGACCTGTACCCCGAGGAGGTCTACATTTTCACGCCGAAGGGGCAGGTGAAGGCGTTCCCGCGCGGCGCGACGCCGATCGATTTCGCCTACGCCATTCACACCGACATCGGCCACCAGTGCGTCGGGGCGCGTGTGAACGGCAAGATGGTGCCGCTGCGCACGCGCCTGCGCAACGGCGACATCGTCGAGATCATCACCAACGCGGGGCACAAGCCGAGCCGCGACTGGCTGAACAACGTGGTCACCGCCCGGGCGCGCAACAAGATCAAGCATTTCGTCCAGGAGGAGGAGCGGGCCCGCAGCGTCGAGCTCGGGCGCCGGCTCCTGGAGAAGGAGCTTCGCCGGGTCGAGCTGAATCCGGGAGCCGTTCTGGAGAGCGACGCGTTTCGAAAGCTCTCGGCCGACTACGGCCCCGGCGACGAGCTGTTCGCGGAGATCGGCTACGGCAAGGTGCAGGCGCGCAAGATCGTGGCGCGTCTGGTGCCCCAGGACCAGCTCGACAAGCCGGCCGAGCCGCCCGTGGTCGCTGTGCGCCGGCCGGCAGCCTCCGGCGAAGACAAGATCAAGGTGCGCGGCATCGACGACCTGATGGTGGTGCGCGCGCGGTGCTGCAACCCCATCCGCGGCGAAGCCATCGTGGGGTACATCACGCGCGGCAAGGGCGTCTCGGTGCACTCCTCGTCGTGCCCGAACGTGACGAACCTGCTCTACGACCCCGAGCGGCGCATCGACGTCGAGTGGGATCAAGAGGCCGATGCCTCCAGGTACATCGTGCGGCTGACGATGCAGGTCGAGGATCGCAAGGGCATCCTTGCGGACGTCAGCTCCAAGATCGCCGACATCAATACCAACATTACCACCGTGGAAGCGACGACCGACGACGAGCACCGCGGGCGCATCAACATGGCCGTCGAGATCCGGGATCTCAAACACCTCGAGAAGGTGATCAAGCTGCTGCGGGGCGTCGACGGCGTCCTCGACGTGGAGCGCGCCGCCGCCCGGACCTGATCGTCGCTTCGAGCTCCAGGTTGTACCACGCTCCACCACCGCCACGGGCCCTCCGCGACAAATTGCGACATCGGGAGGCCTCCAAACAAGGGTAGATTACCCGCTCTCAACCGGACGAAGAGCGAGACAGGAAGAGTCATGACATTTCGAAACCGCTGCGCGGCTCTTGTCGGAGCCGCCGCGGTAGCTACCTGGTGCGTTGTCGGAGCTGGGCAGCAGCCGCAGCGCGGACAGTTGCCGCCCGGTGCGGCCCAGCAGGTGCCCACGGGCCTGCCCCCGGGGACCAAGGTCGAGCCGTCGCCCTCCGGTCTGCTCGTGCCGGTTCAGCCCGCACCGCCTCCTCCGCCGGCGGTTCTCCAGAGCTACGAGCCGGTGACCGCCGACAGGCTGCGGCATCCCGACGACGCCGGATGGCTGATGGTGCGGCGCACCTACGACGGGTGGGGCTACAGCCCGCTCGATCAGATCACCCGCGCGAACGTGAAGCAGCTTCAGCCGGTGTGGCTGATGTCGACCGGTGTGAAGGACGGCCATCAGGCGCCGCCGATCGTGAACGGCGGGGTGATGTTCGTGTCGACGCCGTTCAATCAGGTGATTGCGATCGAGGCGAAATCCGGACGGGAGCTCTGGAGGTATTCGAGCCCCATCCCGGCGGGCGCGCGCGTCTCCAAGCCGGTGAACCGCGGCGTGGCGCTCTATGGCGAGAAGGTCTTCGTCGGCCTCGGACAGGGCGTCCTCGTCGCGCTCGACGCGCGGACCGGAAGCGAGGTGTGGAGAACACCGGTCGAAGACAACAAGCGGGGCTATTACCTCACCGCTGCGCCGCTCATCGCCGACGGCAAGGTTGTCGTCGGCATCTCGGGCGGCGATGGCCCGACGCGCGGGTTCGTCGCCGCGTTCGATCCCGAGACGGGCAAGGAAGTCTGGCGGTGCTTCACGATTCCCGCGCCCGGCGAACCCGGCAGCGAGACCTGGCCGACCGGAGACCAGTGGAAGACCGGCGGCGGCGCCACCTGGGTGACGGGAAACTACGACCCCGCGACCAACCTGCTGTATTGGGGCGTCGGCAACGCCAGTCCATGGGTGGCCTCGGAGCGGGAAGGCGACAACCTCTATACCGCCTCCACGCTCGCGATCGACGCCGCGACCGGAACGATCAAGGGCTACTTCCAGTACACGCCGAACGAGGCGTGGGACTGGGACGAAGTGTCGCCGCCGCTGCTCATCGACTTCACGCGAAACGGCCGCACGATCAAGGGGCTCGTCGACTTCGCGCGCAGCGGGTACCTCTATTTTCTCGAGCGCACCACCGGCGGTCCCATCAAGTTCGTCGACGGCAAGCCGTATGTGAAGCAGAACGTCTTCAAGAGCCTCGATCCGAAGACCGGGCGTCCCGTGGTCGATCTCGATCACAAGTCGGCGATTGGCAAGCCCGCCAGCTTCTGCCCGTCCTGGCACGGCGGCAAGAACTGGGAGCCGGGCGCGTTCAACCCCAAGACGCGGATGGTCTACGTGCCGACGCAGGAAAACCTCTGTGCCGTGATGATGGCGCGCACGATCGAGACGGCCACCGGCGGACGCCGGGCCGGAACGACGAACCAGATGTACATCGCTCCGGGCGCGGACCACGTCAGCGAAGTGCAGGCGTGGAACGTCGA
The DNA here is from genome assembly GCA_963738315.1 of Vicinamibacterales bacterium. GTDB lineage: Bacteria > Acidobacteriota > Vicinamibacteria > Vicinamibacterales > JAMQPK01 > JAMQPK01. The sequence goes on from CAVTVT010000002.1 coordinate 584,349, forward strand.
CACCGGCAAGAAGGCGTGGAGTCACAACTTCAAGGATTCGCCGAACTGGGGCCCGATTCTGACGACCGGCGGCGGCCTGGTCTTCAGCGGCGGCACGAACGACCGGCTGTTCCGCGCGTTCGATGCCACCACGGGCGAAGTGCTGTGGGAATTTCCGACCAATTCAGGCGTCTACGCGCCCCCCTCGAGCTTCATGGTCGACGGGCGCCAGTACATCGCCGTCGTGTCGGGATGGGGGCAGGACGCGCGATCGATGGAGTCGCGTATCGGCTTTCCGGACGTGCCGGAAGGCGGCGTGATCTGGGTGTTTGCGTTGAAGTAGAGCCTCGGCATCCGGCCCGGCTGGACGGGGCATACGTGTGCAGCACGTGTGGTGGTCACTTGGGAGTCCAAGGGAGGTCAGTGTATGAACCGGCAGTACGTCCGGCGTGGGTGGGTGTGTGCAGGTGCGATCGTCGTTCTCCTCGCCGGGCTGCTGCCCGGAACCGCGAGGGCTCAGAGCGGCGCTTCGGGCAGAATCGATGGAACCGTTCGCGATGAACAAGGCGGTGCGCTTCCCGGAGCCACCGTGACGCTGTCCAGTCCGGCTCTGCAGCTCAAGCAGCTGGTGCAGACGACGGACGCCTCCGGAAACTATCAATTCGTCGATCTGCCGCTGGGCGTGTACCGCCTGCAGGTGGAGCTCTCCGGCTTCTCCACGTCGATTCGCGAAGACCTGCGGCTGAACGTCGGCTTCAACGCACGCGTGGACATCGCGCTCAAGGTGGGAGGACTGAGCGAATCGGTCACGGTCACCGGTCAGAGCCCCGTGATCGACGTGACGTCGACGACGACCAGCGTCACGCTCACTGCCGAGACGCTCAACGAGGTGCCGCGCGGCCGGGACCTCGCGATGATCTACAGCACGGCGCCGGGGGTGACGCTCGCCGGCACGCCGGATGTCGGCGGCAGCAACATGGCCAATCGCCAGAACATCGGCGATGGCGGCGTGGCATTGCAGCCGAAGCTGCTGCTCGAGGGCATGAACATCGTCCTCAGCGACGATCAGAACTCCGGCGTGTACATGAACAACGACACGCTCGAAGAGATTCAGCTCAAGACCTCGGGCAACGACGCGGAAACGATGGTGCCTGGCGTCTCGATGGTCGCGGTGATCAAATCGGGCGGCAACGATTTTCACGGCCGCTACAGCTACGCCAAGGAGCCCTCAAGCCTGCAGAGCAGCAACCTGGACGATCACCTGCGCTCGCAGGGGCTCACGGCCACCCAGCCCGTCGACGACTTCCACGACTACCAGATGGATCTCGGCGGACGGCTGCTTCGGGACCGCCTCTGGTTCTACGGCGCGTACAGCCGGCAGCTGAAGAAGACCGGCATCACCGGCTTCGTCCAGGATCCGGGTGCCGATGGGCGGTTCCTGACCGGCGACGAGCCCATTGCGATCGCGACCACCGGCATCAAGCAGTTCGCGATGAAATATTCGTATCAGATCAGCAAGAACAACCGGTTCAACTACGTGTGGCAGCGCGGCACGAAGTTCGTCGGCGAAGACGGCGCCGGCCAGTTGAGTCCGCTCGAGCACACGCGCGACTACACGAATCCGGCCGCGATCGCGCGAGGCGAGTACCAGAGCACCATGGGCAACTCGTCCCTCTTCGACGTGGTTGCCGGCTATGTGGGCTGGTGGTCCGACTACAGCGCCCAGCGGCAGCAGGAGAAATACGGATTCGCGTACATCCAGCCTTATCTCGATCGGGAGACCGGGCTCACCGCTGGCGCCAGCAACCGCGAATTCATGTTGCGGCCGCAGGATCGCTGGATGGTGGATGCCGGCTACAGCTTCTTCCCCAAGAGCTTCCTCGGCGGCCGGCACGAGTTCAAGACAGGGTTCACGTACTACTACGACCACGAGGCGTGGTACTACCCGGGCAACGTGGATTACGGCAACTACATCCGCGTCTTCGACAAGATCGGCGGCGTCTCGATGACACCGACGCAGATCCAGGTCGCGAACGATCCCGTGCACCCTTCGGACATGGAGCAGACCTACGCGTGGTACCTGAAGGACTCCTACAGGGTGACCGACCGCCTCACACTGAATATGGGGATCCGGGCGGAGTATCAGCACGCGTATCTCCCGGAACAGACCAAGCAGGCGAGCAAAGAGTTCCCCACGGTCTTTCCCGACGGCACGTTCCAGTACGTGAACCTCGTAAAGTGGACGGCCCTGTTCCCGCGACTCGGCATGGCCTGGGACGCGCAGAAGTTCGGCGTGTTCAAGACGACCGCGGGCCTGTTCGGGTACATGTTCGGCTCGCAGCGCGGCGGCAATTACAACCCCAATGCCGGCGCGTATGCCACATTCACCTGGCACGATCTGAACAACGACAAGGAATATCAGCCGGGCGAGGTCAATCTCGCGCTGAACGGCGCGGGCTCGGACTTCGTGTCCGTGAGCGGGGGGATCTCCAACTACGTCGACCCGAACCTCAAACAGCCGACCACGCTCGAGTACACGGCCAGCTGGGAGCACGGGATCGTCACGGACGTCGGATTCCGTTCGTCGTACATCTTCAGGTATCAGAAGAACCTGTACGACACCAACGGCCCGAACGTGCTGCGGCCGATCGAGGCGTACAACATCCCGATCACGCGGCGCGACCCCGGACCGGACGGCGTGCTGAACAATGCGGATGACGGCGGGACCGTCACCTTCTACGACTACGATCCGGCATACCGCGGGGCGGCGTTCGTGAGAACCGTGACGTCGAACAGTCCCAACACCGACCACTATCACACGATGGAGCTCACCGTCGTGAAGCGGCCGTCGCACAAGTGGCAGGGTGAGGCGTCGTACTGGTTCGGCAAGAACGATCGCTGGATCAACCGGGTGTTCAACTCGCCGCAGGACTACTACTTCCCGAAGGACGAGACCTGGTTCTGGGGCGCCAACTTCAACGTCAGCTATCACCTTCCCTACGACGTCCTGATGGCGCTGTCGCTGCAGTCGAAGCAGGGCGCCAGAGGATCGCGGACGGTGCTGTTCCGCACGCAGGATCCGGATGGCGGCACGCCGATCAGCCAGCTCAGCACGGTGACGGTGCGCATGAACGAATACGGCTCGGTCAAGGGGTCGGCGCTCAATGTCATGAATCTGCGCTTTGCGAAAGACCTGCGGATTGGCGGTAGCCGCCGCGTCGGGCTGGACTTCGACATCTTCAATCTGCTGAACACCAACGCACCGAACCAGCTCGTGTTCGCCTCGGGGCCGACCTACGGCTACTCCACCGGTGTGAACGGCGGGATCATTCCGCCGCGCATCGGCCGAGTGGGCGTGCGTTTCAGCTTCTGAGCCATCAACCATCGCGACCGGCCGCTCGAGCTCGTGCTCGAGCGGCCGGTCGCCGCGGCCAGGCGCGCTGGCGCCATGCCATCCCATCATTCCGCACACCGGCACTCCACCCGCGGCCGGACGCTCACGACTTCGCCGCCACGAGCGCGCGAGCGCTGGCTCGTGGCGGGCGTCATTGCGCTCGTCTTCGCCGCGAAGCTCGTCGTCATGCTCCAGCTGAGTGGCCACGTGTTGACGCAGGCCGACGCAGGCCTCGACACGACCGCGTATGTGGCTCTTGCGAGCCGCGTGCTCAACGGAAATGTGAGCCTTGGTCCCGGGTTGTACTTCGTCTCCCCGCTTTACGCATATTTCCTGGCGCTGCTGTGGGGAGCCTCGGGTTCGTTCACGCTCGTGCGGTTCGTCCAGATCGCGCTCGGGGCAGGGGCGGTGGCGCTCGTGTACGCCGCCGCGCGCGAGTGGTTCGGCGTCAGGGCCGGCCTGTTCGCCGCGGTGCTCGCCGGCCTGACGGGCCTCTTCACGTTCTACGAATCACTCCTCATCCAGTCTGCCCTCGACCCCTGCCTCTCGGCCGCGGCGTTGGCCTCTCTGGCGTTCGGGCTCCGGAGGGGCAGCAGCCGCTGGTGCGGCGCGGCCGGTGTCCTGTTCGGGATTGCTTCTCTCAATCGTCCCAACATGGTGATCCCCGCCGTCGGGCTCGTGCTGCTGATGGCGGCGCTCCGCCGCCCGCGATCGACGCTGTTTTTCGCGGCCGGGCTGGCGCTGGCGCTCGTCCCCGTCTCGGTGCGGAATCTCGCCGTGGCGGACGACTGGTCGCCCGCCGCATCGCACGGGGGGCTGAACTTCTACGTAGGGAACAACCCTTCTGCCGACGGCACCTACACTCCGGTATCGGGCATCAGTGCGAACCTGGAAGGACAGCAGGACGACGTCCGGCGCGCGGCTGAGCAGGCGCTCGGCCGCCCGGTCACTGATCGGGAGGCGTCCGATTACTTCTACCGATTCGCCTGGAACTGGATTCGAGCCCAGCCGCGCGCGGCCTCTCGCCTGTTTCTTCGCAAGCTGTGGCTGACGTTCAGTTCAGCGAGCCCGTGGCTGAACTACAGCTATCGGTTCTTCCTGCACGACGCATCGACGCTGTTACCCGCCTTCTTCATCGGGCCCTGGATACTCATGCCGCTCGGGATTGCTGGTCTGGTGATCGCCGCGCCCTCGCCAACACCGCCCGACCCAGCTCGATCGCCGGAGCGGCGCGCCTATCTCGTCTGGGCCTCTTTCGTGCCCTTGTACGGCATCGCCGTCGCGGCCTTCTTCGTGGCCGATCGTTACACGCTTCCGCTCCTCGTGCCCTTGTGCGTGGGCGCCGGAGCGGCCGTCGACGCCGGTTTGCGGCTGCGCGCGGCCAGGCAATGGAAGCCGCTCGCCGCCATGCTCGGGATCTGCCTGGCTGTCGGCCTGCTCGCGAACCGGGCGCCGGCGGTCGACGACGGCGTTGGTGAAACCCGGGTCCGCATGGCGGAACGGCTGATCACCCTCGGACGATTCGACGAGGCGGAGGGCTGGGCGGCGCGTGCCGAGGCGGCCCACGCGAAGCCGGGGCTCGTCCAGTTCCGCATGGCGCAACGCCTGATCGCCGCCGGGAGGACTTCTGCGGCCATTCCACATCTGGAGCGGGCGCTGGCGTTGGATCCTCACCGCCCGGAAGTGGAGTTCGTCCTGGGCTCCGCGTTGCTCGAGCAGTCGCGGCCGGGCGAGGCGGTTCCCCATCTCAGAAATGCGCAGGAAGCGGGACTGTGGCCGGCGCGGACCACGGCCGACCTCGTGCGCGCGCTGGGCGCCTCGGGCGACCGGGCGGGCGCGGCGAGCGTCCTTTCGAGGGTCCGAGGCGAGAACGACTGGACTGCTGAGCAATGGCTCGAGCTGGGCTCGCTCGCGATGCAGCTGCGCGAGCCGGCACGGGCGGCGACGTTCTTTGCCAGAGCGATCGACATTCGCCCGGACATCGCCATGGCTCATTTCGACCTGGCTGCGGCCGAAGCCGCCATGGGGGACCGGGCAGGGGCCCGACTCCACGTCGCGGAAGCGCTCAAGCGCGATCCTGCTCTCGAACCCGCACGGCGGCTGGAAGACGTGCTCCGGTAACGTGTTAGGCCGCCATTCCCGGACATCCGCCGACCGCGACAACTTGAGACATCGGGGCCGGATCTCTGCAGATATACTCCGGCTGTTTTGCCGGTTTCTCGACCGGCCGACCCTCTGGCGGAGCAACACTCGGTATGGCCAAACAGCGTCTCTACAAGAGTCTCTACGTGCAGGTGCTGACGGGCATCGCCCTCGGCGTGCTGCTTGGATACGTCTCGCCGCACTATGGCGCAGCCATGAAACCCTTCGGCGACGGTTTCATCAAGCTCATCCGGATGCTCATCGCGCCGATCGTCTTCTCGACGGTCGTGGTGGGCATCGCGCGCGCCGGCGCGATGCGGGAGGTCGGACGGATCGGTCTGCGCGCGCTCGTGTACTTCGAGGTGGTCTCCACGGTGGCGCTCGTCATCGGGCTCATCGTGGTCTCGGTCCTCAAGCCCGGAAGCGGCCTGACCGTGGACATGGCGTCGGTGGACGCCAGCGCCGTGGCGTCGTACACCGCGGCGTCCAAGTCGCTCAGCGTCACCGATTTCCTGCTGAACGTCATCCCGACGACCTTCGTCGACGCGTTCGCGAAGGGAGAGATTCTGCAGGTGCTGCTCGTCTCGGTGATGTTCGGCATGGCGCTCCTGAGCGTCGGCCCGCGGGCCGAACTGCTGGTGGAGCTCATCGAGCAGCTCTCGACGGGACTGTTCGCGGTGGTGGGCATCATCATGCGCCTGGCGCCGCTCGGGGCATTCGGCGCGATGGCGTTCACCGTGGGGCGCTACGGACTCGGCAGCCTGATGGTGCTGGGCAAGCTGATGGCGAACGTGTACCTGACGTGCGTGCTGTTCATCGTCTTCGTGCTCGGAGCGATTGCCGCGGCGACCGGCTTCAGCCTGTTCAAGTTCCTCGCTTACATCCGCGAGGAGATTCTGATCGTCCTCGGCACGTCCTCATCCGAGTCGGTGCTGCCGCGGATGATGCAGAAGCTCGAGCGCCTCGGCTGTTCGAAGTCGGTCGTCGGCCTCGTGATTCCCACCGGGTACTCCTTCAACCTGGACGGCACCTCGATCTACATGACGATGGCGGCCATGTTCGTCGCGCAGGTGAGCGGCGTGCATCTGTCGCTCGGGCAGGAGCTCGCGATGCTCGCGGTGCTGCTGCTCACCTCCAAGGGGGCGGCGGCGGTGACCGGCAGCGGGTTCGTGACCCTCGCGGCGACGCTGTCCGCCTTCCCGATGGTAGCCGATCGGCGGGCTGGCGCTGCTGCTCGGCGTCGACCGGTTCATGTCGGAGGCGCGGGCGATCACCAACCTCATCGGCAACGGCGTGGCGACCATGGCGGTGGCGCGGTGGGAAGGCGCGCTCGATCTGGAGCGCGCGAGATGTGTCTTGAACGGCGGCGCGGTGGCCGAACGGGAGCCCGCCGGCGAGCCGATCGTGGTGGGTGTTCCGGCGGCCGATGCGTAACAAAGATGGGAGCATGAGATGAGAGTCAACAGCATGTGGGTCCTCGGCGCCGCGGTGGTGGCCGTCACCGGCGCGGTGAGCTTCGGCCTGCACTCGCGGTCGCCGGTGCTCGCCGATGCCGTGCGTTGCGATCTGAGCCAGTACAAGTCGATGACCGGTCTCACGGCCGCCATCGATCAGGACCTCCTGGTGGTCACCTGGGCTGGACAGGGGGGCACCGAGGTTCGCGCCCGGTACGGCATCGACGGCGGCAAACCGGTCGTGCGCGATCTCGCCGTGCGCAAGAGCGGTGGGGAGTGGGGCGTGCTCGGGCAGAACCTCAGCCCCGAGTTTCGGGTGGTGAGCGGCATCCGGCGTCTGTCGACGCAGCAGGCGCAGCCGCTGCGCGCGGCGGGAGTGACGCTCACGCCGGAGGTCATCGAGAAGAACCGGTGGTACGCGTTCTGGGATGCGCCGCTGGTGCTGCCCGACGGCCCCGAGATGCGCGAGAACCGGGCGCAGTCCGCGCCGCGCGCGGCGGTCGATCCCGCGGCGGCGGCGAGAGGGCGCGGCACCGGGCCGGCCGCCCGCGGACCGGTCGGGCGGGGGTTCGCCAATGGGCAGGCGCGCGGGCGTGGTCCCGCCACCACGTTCGATCCGGGCGGCGGGCTGCCGTCGCTGCCGCTGGCCGGCCGGAACATCGGCGAGCCGCGGAGCGAGAAGGACATCAAGCGGGCCAGCGCGACCTTCAACACCAGCTCCTGCAGTGTCAAGACCGACGGGCAGAGCCTGGAGGTGACGTTCCCCGGCCTCGCCATGGGCATCTTCAACGGCGACCTGCGCTTCACCGTGTACAAGGGCACGAACCTGCTGAGGATGGAGGCGCTCGCCTCCACCAAGGAGCAGTGGATTGCGTACAAGTACGACGCCGGACTGAAGGGCTTCACCACCGATACGCTCTCGCGGCTCACGTGGCACGACACCGGCGGCGAGCGGCAGGTACAACAACCTGGGCGGCGTGGTGAATCAGACCGTCGTGACGGTGAAGGCGCGCAACCGCGTGCTGGTGGCGGAAGGCAAGTCTGGCGCGATCGCGACGTTCACGCCGCCCCACACCTTCTTCTTCACGCGTGAGAAAGACACGAACCTGGGCTACGCGCGGTACCGCAAGGATGCGCCGACGAGCTTCGGCATGGGCGTGCGCACGCCGGACCGCGAGGAGGAGCCGCAGTACGTCGAGAACTTCGCGCTCTACAACGCGCCCCCCGGCACGATTCAGCGGATGCCCGTCTACTACTACGTGAGCCCCGACCAGGGCGAGGCGACGCGGGATTCGGTGATGGCGTTCACGCACGGCGACGCGTTCAAGCCGGTTCCCGGGTACAAGACGTTCGTCAATCACTTCCATCTGGATTTCACCGGACGCCAGCGTGTCAGCGGGTCGTTCGACAGCCAGTTCCAGGATCTGATGGCGATGCGGGCGCTCGGGCTGAACATCATCGGCCTCAGCGACTTCCACTTCGAGCTGCACGCCAACGATCCGGGGCCGGAGCGCTTCAGGGATCAGAAGGACTACTTCGAGGCGACGCGCCGGGCCTCGGATGCGGACTTCCTGGTCACGCCCTGGGAGGAGCCGAGCGCGTATTTCGGCGGGCACTACAACATCATGTTCCCGAAGCGGAACGTGTACTGGTCCAAGGTGCGGCAGCCGGGGCAGCCCTTCACCGAGAACGACCCGGTGTACGGAAAGGTCTACCACACCGGGAGCGCCGAGGACGTCCAGCAGATGATGGACGCGGAAGGCGCGTACCGGTACCACGCGCACCCGCGCACCAAGGGCACGACCGGCTATCCCGATTCGATCTTCGAGAAGCCGTACGTCAAGAACGATCGCTACCTGGGTGTGGCCTTCAAGCCGGGCATGGGCCAGGACAACTCCGAGGCCCGGATGTGCGAGTGGCGGTGCTTCGACGCCGTCGATACGATGAACAACCTGTACGCGGGCTCAGGTCTGCGCCCGAAGTACATCATCGCGGACATCGACACGTACCGGAAAGGCCCGGAGGACGACACCTACGCGAACTTCCCGGTGAACTATCTGAAGATCGACAAGGTGCCGGGACCAGACGACGATGAGACGCCGGTGCTGAAGGCGCTGCGTGACGGGAACTACTTCGTCACCAACGGCGAGATTCTGATCCGGAACTATCGCGTGGAAGGCACGGGCGCGAAGCGCACGGTCACCGCCGACGTGGAGTGGACCTACCCGCTCTCGTTCGTGGAAGTGGTCTGGGGCGACGGCAAGAAGATCGATCGCCAGGTGATCTCGGCGACCGACCAGGCCGTCTTCGGGAGCAAGCTGTTCTCCATCCCGTTCGACGCCAGCAACAAGGCATGGGTGCGGTTCGCCGTCTGGGATTCGGCCGGGAACGGCGCGTTCGTCCAGCCTATCTGGCTGAACGCGGCAAAGGCGACTAACTAAGTACGGCGGTCGGCGGCGGGCAGGCCCGCGGGTGCTGCAGGCATCCAACGGCTTGTCCGCCGGCATCCAATTATTTGTTCTGAGTCCCGCCAGGCCGGGCGTGTCCTTCGCGACAACTTGAGACACGTTCCCCCCCCTCGCGCGCAGTAATCTCCTGTTCTGCAGCTCATCTGCCGCGGACGTGGTTTCATCCACGCGTGTGGCGTGACACAAACTTCCCTGGGAGGAGCCTGGATATGAGAGCGCGACTATTGAGGCCGCAATGGCTCGTCGTCGGTGCGATCGCTTGCATGGTGTGCACTTCTGTGGGCGTGGCGTTCGCGCAGAGCGTCTCGTCCGGCACTATTCAAGGCACGATCAAAGATGAATCGAACGCGGTGCTGCCCGGCGTCACGGTGACGCTGACGAGCCCATCCCTGCAGGTGCCGCAGGTCGTGCAGGTGTCGGACGCGACGGGCGGGTACAAGTTCGTGGACCTGCCGGCCGGCACCTACAAGCTGAAAGCCGAGCTTCCGGGGTTCGCCAGCGTCGTGCGCGACGAACTGCGCCTGACCGTCGGCTTCGTCGCGACCATCGATCTCGCGCTGAAGGTCGGCGCGATGGAAGAGACGGTGACGGTCAGCGGGCAGAGCCCGATCGTGGACGTCACCAGCACGAGCGCCAGCGTCGCCTTCACGAAGGAGACGCTCGACGCGGTGCCTCGCGGCCGCGACCTGCAGAACATCATCGCCATGGCTCCCGGCGTCACGCCGGAGACGCCCGACGTCGGCGGGAGCACGATGGCCCAGCGCCAGGACGTCTCGAGCTACGGTGTGGCCTCGCAGCCGAAGCTCCAGGTGGAAGGGATGAACATCGCGATGGGCGCCGACATGAACACGCCCATCTACTTCAACGACAACACCCTCGAAGAAGTGCAGATCAAGACCTCGGGCAACGACGCGGAGGTCTCCACGCCCGGCATTTCGATGGTCGCGATCCTCAAGTCGGGCGGCAACACCTTCCACGGCACGTACGCCGTCGCCTCCGAGTCTCCGGACCTGCAGTCTTCCAATATCACGCCGGAGCTCGAAGCGCAGGGGCTGAGCAACACGCAGCCGTTGAAGAGCTTCTACGACGTCTCGGCGGATCTGGGCGGGCGGATCATCCGCGACAAGCTGTGGTTCTACGGAGCCTTCAGCCGCCAGGCGAAGAAGCAGGGCGTGGTCGGCTTCGTGGCCGATCCCGGTCCGGACGGGGCCTACCTGACCGGAGACGAACCCATCGCGTACTTCGGCACGTCGCTCACACAGTACTCGGCCAAGATGTCCTATCAGATCTCGAAGAACAACCGGCTGGTGTATGCGTGGCAGCGTGGCACGAAGGCACAGCCGCAGAACGGCGCCGGCCGGTTCGTGCCACTGGAATCGACGCGCGACTACAAGAACCCGACCGCCATTCAGAAAGCGGAGCTGCAGAGCGCCATCAACCCGCGGCTGCTGCTGAACGCCGTCGGCGGATTCGCCGGTTACATCACGGACTACGACGCCGCGCGCTCATACGCCCGCGCCGACGCGCCGGCGCGCCGCGACCTCAACACCACGCTGAGGACCGGTTCGCATCCACTGCACCAGAACAAGACCCGCGATCGCTATCAGACGGAGGACAGCCTCACGTTCTTCCCGGCGACCTCGTTCCTGGGGCAGCACGAGCTGAAGAGCGGCGTGATGATCTACCTCGACCGGAGCTCGGACGGTTACTCGAACAATCTGGCCTGCAACTGCGTGCTCATCACCGACACGATCGGCGGCGTGCCGAACACGCCGTCGCAGATTCAGATTTACAACACGCCGGTGGTGCCCTCCGATCACGAGGACACCTACGCGTGGTACCTGAAGGACAGCTGGCGTCCGACCAAGGCCCTCACCTTCAACCTGGGCCTGCGCTGGGAGCGTCAGCACTCATATCTCCCGGCGCAGACCTATGGAGGCGCGCGCGACTTCGCCAGCGTGTTCCCGGCGGGTTCCTTCGACAAGATCGACGTGCAGACGTTCAGCCGCGTCGTTCCGAGGCTGGGCGTCGCGTGGGACCTCGGCAACCAGACCGTCGTGAAAGCGACCTTCGGCGAGTACAACTACATCCTCGGCGACACGTACGCCGATGCGTTCAACAGGAACGCGACGGCGAATGCCACCTTCCGGTGGCACGACAACAACAACGACCTGCTCTGGCAGCCGGGCGAGTCGAATCTGTCGCTCGGGAGCGGCAATCCGGATTTCGTCACGATTACCGCGGCCAGCAACAGGGTGCTGAACCCGGATCTGAAGCAGCCGAAGACCTGGGAGACGACGGCGAGCTTCGAGCGCGAGCTGATGCCGAGCCTGGCCTTTCGGTCGATGTACGTGTATCGCCGGCTGGGCGACTATCTGAGCACGATCAACACCCTGCGTCCCTATGAGGCCTACGACATCCCGATCACCCGCAGGGATCCGGGACCGGACGGGCTCCTCAACACCGCAGACGACGCCGGCAATGTCTCGTTCTTCGACTACGATGCCGCGTACCGCGGCGCCACGTTCGTGAACAGCAAGACCGTGAACAACACGACGACCGATACGTACCACTCGCTCGAGTTCACGGTGACCAAGCGCACGAGCAACCGCTGGATGGCGCAGGCGTCGTATTTCTTCGTCAAGAACCGCGACTGGCAGGTCGGCGTGTTCCAGAGCCCGAACGACCAGTTCTTCCCGCTCAACGACACCTGGTCGTGGGCGGGCAATGCCACCGCGAGCTACCGGCTGCCCTACGACGTGCAGGTGTCCGGATTCCTCCAGAGCCGGAGCGGCATCCAGGGGCAGCGGACGTATCAGTTCCGGCAGGCGGATCCCGACGGCGGGACGCCGCTCGCGCAATCGAACAACATCACGCTGCGGCTGGAGCCGTATGGCACGCGCCAGCTGTCGGCGCTGAACATCCTGAACCTTCGTGCCAGCAAGACCTTCTCGATCGGCGGCGCCCGCCGGGTCGGGATAGACTTCGACGTGTTCAACGCGCTCAACGTGGCCACGCCGACGGCGGCGAACTGGGCGTCCGGTCCTACCTTCGGCTACGTCACCGACGTTGTCCCAGGGCGCATCGCACGCGCAGGCGCCCGGTTCCTGTTCTGATTCGATCGTGTTCGATCGTCATCACGCCCCCGGACTGCGGCCGCGCAGTCCGGGGGCGCTGGCGTTCATGTGGAGGGGTACGATGGGTGTGAAGAGATCTGTCGGGTTCGCCATCGCGACCTGCGTCGCGCTGGCGGCGCCCTCACTGCTGCCGAGCCGCGCGTCCATCGGTCCCGCGCCTGCGCTCCTCGCCGACGCGTTGACTTGCGACCTCTCCGGCTACAAGGCGGCCAGTGGCTTGACCGCGGCCATGGAGAACGACGTGCTCGCCGTGACGTGGAGCGGACGGGCGGGCAACGAGGTGCGGGCGCGCTACGCGATCGACGCCGGGCAGCCTGTCGTGCGCGAGCTCGCCATCCGGAAGACCGGCGGGCAATGGACGACGCTTGGTAGCAATCTCACTCCCGAGTACCACGTGGTCAGCGGCATCCGCCGCATGGGCCAGGATCAGGCGGCCCCGCTCCGCGCGGCCGGCGTCGAGCTGACGCCCGAGGAAGTGAACAAACAGCGGTGGTACGCGTTCTGGGACGCGCCGCTGGTGCTCCCGGGCGGACCCGAAATGCAGGACTCGGCGGCGCGCATGCGTGCGCTGGCCGCGGCCCGTGGCGCCGCGGGCGGTGGCCGCGGCGAAGGCCGCGGCGGCCGCGGAGGGCGAGGCGGCCGGGGCACCGACCCGGAGGCATTGCTCCAGCCGAGCCGCGCGTTCGGCCCGCCTCGTACGGCATCGGAAATCAGGCGCATGGACGCGACGTTCCACGCCGCGGCTTGCAGTGTCAAGACCGACGGGCAAAGCCTGGCCGTCACCTTCCCGGGCCTGAGCATGGGCATCTTCGCCGGCGACCTCCGGTTCACGGCCTACAAGGGCACGAACCTGCTGCGCATGGACGCGCTCGCCAAGACCAGCGAGGAGTGGATTGCTTACAAGTACGACGCGGGGCTCAAGGGCTTCACGACCGATCTCACGCCGCGGGTCGCCTGGCGTGACACAGGGGGACACCCGCAGATGAACCAGTTCGGCGGGGTCGTCAACCCTTCGCTGGCGCGCGTCAGGGCGCAGAACCGGCTGATCGTCGCCGAAGGCCGCGGGGCCTCGCTAGCCGCCTTCCCGCCGCCGCACACCTTCTTCTTCACGCGGGAGAAGGACACCAACCTCGGCTACGTCTGGTACCGCAAGGATGCGGACGGCCGATTCGGCATGGGCGTCGGCATGCCCGAGCGCGAAGAGGATGCGCAGTACGTCGAGAACTTCGCGCTGTACAACGCGCCCCCCGGCACGGTCCAGCGGATGGGCATGTATTTCCTCGCGAGCACGGAGACGGGCGAGGCCGCGCGCGACGCCGCGCTGGCGTACACGCACGGCGACGAGTTCAAGCCGCTGCCGGGCTACAAGACCTTCGTGAATCATTTTCATCTGGACTTCACCGGGCGGACGCGCGCCTCGGGCTCGTTCGACACGCCGATGCAGGACCTCGCCGCCATGCGTTCGCTCGGGTTGAACGTCATCGGCCTCAGCGATTTCCACTTCGAGCTGACGCCGAGGGATCCGGGCCCGCTGCGCTTCAAGGATCAGAAGGACTACTTCGAGGCGACGCGGCGCGCTTCGGATCGAGACTTCCTCGTGACGGCGTGGGAGGAGCCCAGCGCCTACTTCGGCGGACACTACAACATCCTCTGGCCCAAGAACGTGTATTGGTCGAAAGTGCGCCAGCCCGGTCAGCCGTTCGAAGAGAACGACCCGACCTACGGAAAGGTGTATCACACCGGCAGCGCCGAGGACGTGCAGCGGATGATGGACGCCGAGGGCGCCTACTGGTATCACGCGCACCCGCGCACGAAGAGCACGACAGGCTATCCCGACATGATCTGGGACAAGCCGTACATGAAGAACGATCGGTACCTCGGCCTCGCGTTCAAGCCGGGCATGGGACAGGACAATTCCGAGGACCGGATGTGCGACTGGCGCTGCTTCGACGCCATCGACACGATGAACAACATGTACGCCGGTCTCGGCATCAAGCCGAAGTACGCCATTGCGGACATCGATACGTACCGCAAGGGTCCTGAAGACGATCTCTACGCGAACTTCCCGGTCAACTACCTGAAGATCGACCACACACCGCTGGCGGACGAGGACTACAGTCCCATTCTCAAGTCGCTTCGAGACGGCGACTTCTTCGTCACCACGGGCGAGATCCTGATCCAGAACTACAAGGTGGCCGGCACCGGACCCAAGCGCACCGTCACGGCCGACGTCGAGTGGACCTTCCCGCTGAATTTCATCGAGATCGTCTCGGGCGACGGCAAGAAGGTCGATCGACAGATCGTCCGTGCGACCGATCTGGGGGCGTTCGGCACCAAGCGCTTCGCGATTCCGTTCGATGCGACCGGCAAGGTGTGGGTGCGCTTCGCCGTCTGGGATTCGGCGGGGAACGGCGCCTTCGTGCAGCCGGTCTGGCTCAACGCCCCGAACGCGACCAACTGAGGAAAACCATGAGACTTCTCACTCGCAACTCGCTGCTGGCGCTCGTACCCGCGGCCGCTCTCGCCGCGGTCGTCTGGCTGGCCGGGGGAGAGGCCGGAGTAGCCGTCAACACCACGGTCCATGCGGACTCGCTCAACTGCGACCTGAGTCAGTACAAGGCGGGTACCGGTCCCACTGCCGCTATGGCGCAGAACACGCTGACGGTCTCCTGGCCCGGCGAGGCGGGGTCGGAGCTGAGGGCGCGCTACGCCGTCGACGGCGGGCAGCCGGTGATCCGGGAGCTGTCGGTCAGAAAATCCGGCGGCCAGTGGGCGTCGCTGGGCCAGAACCTCACCCCGGAATACCACGTCGTCAGCGGCATTCGCCGGATGTCGGTGCAGCAGGCCCAGCCGCTCGAGGCGGCCGGCGTGCAGCTGACCCCGGAGGTGATCGCGAAGAACCGCTGGTACGCGTTCTGGGACGCGCCGCTCGTGCTCAACCCGGGCCGGGAGATCATCGGCGGACCGCGGAACGCCTCCGATATCAAGCGAGCCACCGCGTCCTTCAAGACCGCCTCGTGCAGCGTCAAGACCGACGGCGCTGCGCTCGAGGTGACCTTTCCCGGGCTGTCGATGGGCATCTTCTCGGGCGATCTACGCTTCACGGCGTATCGCGGGTCGAGCCTGCTGCGCATGGAAGCGCTGGCGAAGACCAATGAGGAATGGATTGCCTATAAGTATGATGCCGGACTGAAAGGCCTCTCGACCGCGCTGACGCCGCGCGTCGGCTGGCACGACACCGGCGGCCACCCGCAGCAGTATCTGTTCGGAGGCGTCGTCAACAACACCATCGTGGGGCTCAAGGCCGCCAACCGCGTGCTGGTGGCAGAGGGAAAGGGTGGATCGCTGGCCGTGTTCACTCCGCCTCACACGTTCTTCTGGACACGCGAGGTCGACACGAATCTCGGCTACGTGTGGTATCGGAAGGACGCCCCGGCAAGCTTCGGCATCGGCATCCGCCAGCCGGAGGAGGAAGAAGTCGCGCAGTACAAGGACAACTTCGCGCTCTACAACGCGCCGCCCGGCACCGTGCAGAAGATGGCCGTGTACTTCCTGGCGAGCCCGAACGGCGCCGAGCCGACACGCAATGCCGTGATGGCCTTCACTCACGGTGACATGTTCAAGCCGCTCGCCGGGTACAAGACCTTCGTGAACCACTTCCATCTGCGGTTCACGGACCGGACCCGCGCCGGCGGCTTCGACACGCCGCTGCAGGACCTCGTCGCCATGCGGGCGCTCGGCCTGAACATCATCGGCTTGAGCGATTTCCACGGCGACATGCATCCCAGCGATCCCGGCCCGCTGCGGTTCCAGGACGAGAAGGATTACTTCGAAGCGACCAGGCGCGCCTCGGATACCGACTTCCTGGTGACGCCGTGGGAGGAGCCGAGCGCCTATTTCGGCGGGCACTACAACATCATGTTCCCCAAGCCGGTGTTCTGGTCGAAGGTGCGGCAGCCGGGGCAGTCGTTCGTCGAGAACGACCCGGTCTACGGCAAGGTGTACCACACGGGAGATGCCGGAGAGGTGCAGCAGATGATGGATGCGGAGGGCGCGTACCGGTACCACGCCCACCCGCGCACCAAGGGCACGACCGGCTATCCCGACCTGATCTTCGACAAGCCGTACGTCAAGAACGATCGCTACCTCGGCGTGGCATTCAAGCCGGGCATGGGGCAGGACAACTCCGAGGCCCGTCTCTGCGAGTGGCGGTGCTTCGACGCGGTCGACACGATGAACAACCTCTACGCGAGCTCCGGCCTGCGCCCGAAGTACGTCATCGCGGACATCGACACCTATCGAAAGGGACCGGAGGACGATCTCTACGCGGCGTTTCCGGTCAATTACCTGAAGCTCGACAGGACACCGGGTCCGACCGAGGACTGGAGCCCGATTCTGCGCGCGCTCCGGAACGGAGAGTTCTTCGCGACCACCGGCGAGATCCTCATCCGGAACTACGCCGTGGAAGGCACGGGCCCGAAGCGCACGGTCACCGCGGACGTCGACTGGACGTTCCCGCTGTCGTTCGTCGAAGTCGTCTGGGGCGACGGCAAGAAGATCGACCGGCAGATCCTCTCTGCCACCGACATGGGGGCGCACGGAACCCGGCGGTACGCCATTCCATTCGACTCGACGGGGAAATCGTGGGTACGATTCGCAGTATGGGATTCGGCGGGCAACGGCGCGTTCGTGCAGCCGGTCTGGCTGAACGCGCCCACCATGAGCATGGCGGTCAAATAGGGACGGATCGGGGCACGGGCACTCTCCCTCGACGCACGCTCTTCGCGCTCCTGTACGCCGCCTCGGGCGGCGCGGCGCTCATCTACGAGGTCGCCTGGACGCGGCTCTTCACGCTCACGATGGGGCACACCGTGGCCGCGGCGGCCACGGTGCTCGCCGCGTTCATGGGCGGGCTCGCCGGCGGCGCCTGGCTGGGTGGCCGTGTCGACGAGCGGGCCTCGGCGTCCCGCGCGCCGGGGGCATACCGTCTCCGGGCGTACGGCGCCCTGGAGGCGGCCGCCGGCCTCTACGCGTTCATTCTCCCGCTGCTGCTGTCCTCGTTCGTGCCGCTGCTGGCCTGGGCCTACAACGACGGACTCTCCTCCGGCCGGTTCCATCTGATCAACGTGCTGCTGTCGGCGGCGGCGCTCGCGATCCCGACCCTCGCCATGGGCGCCACCTTTCCGATCGCGGCCGGGTGGTTCGCGAACGCCCGGCAGCTGCCCGCTGACGGCCGTGCGGCCGCCGACGTCGGCTGGCTCTACGCGATCAATTCGGCGGGGGCTGCCGCGGGTGCCGTCGCCGCGGGGTTCTGGCTGATCCCGGCGCTCGGTCTGCAGCGGACGGTCCTGGCTGCGGCCGCCCTGAATGGTCTCGCCGCGGCCGGAGCGGTGCTGCTCTCGGCCGTGGAGTCCACCCGGCCCGCGCCGGGCGACGCCCCGGTCCTGGCGCGTCAACGGCGTCCGCCTGCCGCACGCGCGATGGCGCTGCGCGAACAGCCGCTCCCGGTGATTGCCTGTCTTGCGGCCGGGGTCAGCGGCCTCGTTGCCCTCACCTATGAGGTTGCATGGACCCGGTTGCTGGCGCTCGTCGTGGGTCCCACGACATACGCCTTCAGCATCGTCCTGGCGTGCTTCGTGCTGGGCATCACGCTGGGATCGGCTGGCGGCGCGCGTCTCGTGCGCCGGGTGGGACGGCCGGCGATCTGGCTCGGTACCATGCTGGGGATCACGGCGCTGGCCGCCAGCGCCGCCGCCTGGTTCGCGGCCTCCCGTCTGCCGCTGATGGTCGCCTCGCGTGTAGCCTCCGCGCA
Source organism: Vicinamibacterales bacterium (assembly GCA_963738315.1). Classification (GTDB taxonomy): domain Bacteria; phylum Acidobacteriota; class Vicinamibacteria; order Vicinamibacterales; family JAMQPK01; genus JAMQPK01. The sequence continues at coordinate 602,735 of CAVTVT010000002.1, forward strand.
TGCGGAATTCCACACGATTCTCCTGCAGGAAGTCTCATCGATCGCGCTGCTGCTCCTGCCCACGACGGTGGCCCTTGGAGCCGTCTTTCCATTGGCGCTGGCCACGGCTGGTATCGATCGGCGTCATACCGGCCGCGACGTCGCACGGATCTACGCGTCTAACACTCTCGGGGCGATCGCGGGGGCGCTCGCGGCGGGCTTCGTGCTGCTGCCCGCTCTCGGCCTGTTCAACGCGTTTCGTACGGCGGCCTTCGTCGGTGTCGTCGCGGCGGCGGCTGTCTGGTATGCGGCGCTCGGCGGGGGACAGGGGCGCAGGCGCGCGGCTCCCGCGGCGGTCTTCGTCGCCGGCGTGGGACTCCTGATCGCGATGCCCGCCTGGGATCTCAACGTCCTCACGAGCGGGGCATACAAGTACACGCCGGGATTGACGGGCGCCGAGGCCGCCCGGGCCTATCGTGCATGGCGAATGCTCTTCTACCAGGATGGCGCGGCGGCCACCGTCAGCGTCCGCGAGCTGGCGACCATGCGCTCGCTCGTGGTGGACGGCAAGGTCGACGCGTCGAACATGGGAGACATGCTCACGCAGCGCATGCTCGGGCTGCTGCCGGTGCTCCTCCATCCCGATCCGCACCAGGTCTGCGTCATCGGACTGGGCAGCGGCGTGACGGCGGCGTCGACGCTCGCGCGCGGCAGCGTGCAGCGCGCCGACATCGTCGAAATCTCGCCGGAGGTGGTGAAAGCCGCGCGCTTCTTCGACCGGGAGAACGGGGACGTGCTCGCGAACCCGGCCGTGCGCCTGATCACCGGTGACGGCCGGTCGCATCTCCGGCTCACCCGCCAGCGCTACGACGTGATCGTCTCCGAACCGTCCAACCCCTGGATGGCCGGCATCGCGGCGCTCTTCACGCAGGAGTTCTTCCAGGATGCGCGTGGGCGCCTCAACCCCGACGGACTCATGTGCCAGTGGGCGCACACCTACGACATGAGCCCGGACGATCTGCGGTCGATCGTCAGAACCTTTACCTCGGTGTTCCCGGAGTCGACGATGTGGCTCGTCGGCGACAGCGACGTGCTGCTCATCGGCAGCACCGGAGCGGCCATCGATCTCGCGCGCATTGGCGAGCACTGTCCGGAGGCCGGGGTTCCCGCACTGCTGAAGGACGTCGCGATCGAGCCGGAGGCGGCGCCGTTCGCCCTGCTCTCACTGTTCGCCGGCGGGCCGGCGGAGTTGAAACGATATGCCGCCGGCGCCGCCGTTCAGCGCGACGATCGCATGGCGCTCGAGTTCTCGGCGCCCCGGGCGATCTACAACGCCACCGCCGACGAGAACGCCACCGCGATCCGGGCGCTCGCGGACAAGGGGGCGCGCGCGAACGTGGCTGTCCGGCGCGCGCTCGAACAGGCGAGCTCGGATGACTGGACCGTCGCGGGTGCGATGCAGCTGAAGGCGGGGGCCGCCAGCGCCGCGTACGAGTCGCTGATGAATGCCGTGCGGCTCGACAGCCGCAACGCCGATGCGCTCGGACAGCTCTCGGAGGCGGCAGCCTCGGCCCACCGCGAGAACGAGGAGCGGGAGCTGCTCAAGTCGATGGCCGAGGCCGAGCCGGCGAATGCGGCCGTGCGCGCGGAGCTCTCGCGGCTGCTCGCCGCCTCCGGCGACATGGCAGCGGCCGCGGCGGTCGCCGCGGAGGCCATGCGGCTGGCCCCCGATGATCCACGTCCGATCGAACAGTTCGCGTCGGTCCTGGCCGACGCCGGCGATGGGGCGCGGCTCGCGCCCGTGGCGGAGGTGCTCGCCGCCCGCTTCCCCGAGCGTCCGAAGGCGCGCTATTACCATGCGACGGCGCAGCTCCTGCTCGGCCGGGTGTCGACCGCGGTCGAGGAGGCGAGCGCCCTTGCCGCCGCCACGCCCCACGATGCGGCCGCACAGAATCTGCTCGGCGTGGCCTGCGGCACGGCCGGCGATCGCGCCTGCGCGCTGGCCGCCTTCACCGCTGCGCTCCAGGCGGATCCGCGCGACGCCACGACCTACGTGAATCTGGGAGTGTTCCACCTGCAAGGGGAGGATCCGGCGGCTGCGGTTGAAAGCTTCTCCCTGGCCATGGCGCTCGATCCGTCGTCGAGTGCGGCCGCCCGTGGGCTCGCGGAGGCGCGAACGGCCGGCCAGGTCGAGCCCTGAGGGCGCCTCCCCGCCCCGCGAGCGCGCGGGACGGGAGAGGCGTCTTGAGGTCAGATCAGAAGAGGAACCTGGCGCCGAAGCGGGCGATGCGACCCGGAACCACGTCCGTCACATATCCGAACGTTGGCCCTGACGCCCATGTGGCGTCGATCGGTGTCGCGACGTTGAGCGCATTGAACACATCGAAGTCCACACCGAACTGGCGCGAGCCCCCGAGATGGAAGGTCTTGCTCGCGCGGATGTTCAGGTTGTTGAGCGCTTCGAGCTGACGGGTGCCCGCCGGCTCCAGGCGGATGGTCACGTTGCTGAGCTGAGGCAGTCCGGTGAAGCGGTTCGTCCGCTGGCCTTTGATCCCGCTCCGGCTCTGCAAGAATCCGGAGACCTGCACGTCCCACGGAAAGCGATAGCTGCCCGTGACGTTGCCCGCCCACGACCAGGTGTTGTCCAGCGGAAAGAACCGGTCGTTGGGACTCTGGAACACGCCGACCTGCCAGTCGTGGTTCCTCACGACGAAGTACGAGGCCTGCGCCATCCACCGGCCCGTGGTGCGCTTGGTCATCGTAAACTCGAGCGACTGGAATGTATCGGTGTTGGTGTTGTTCACTCGCGTGCTGTTGACGAACGCGGCGCCTTTGTACGCCGGGTCGTAGTCGTAGAAGGTGATGTTGCCGCCATCGTCGCCCGTACCCTTCACGCCATCCGGGCCTGGATCGACAGCCGTAATCGGACTGTTGTACGCATCGTAGGGCCGGAGGGTGTTGACCGTGCTCAGATAATTCACCAGGCGCCGATAGATGTACATCGACCGGAACGCGAGGCTCGGGACCAGCTCCCGCTCGAAGCTCACCGTCGACTCCCACGTCCGCGGCTGCTTCAGGTCCGGGTTCAACGCGCTGTTCTTGGCGGCGGTGATGCTGATGAAGTCCGGGTTCCCGGCTTCGAGAGACAGATTCGTTTCGCCGGGCTGCCACAGGAAGTCGCTGTTGTTGTCGTGCCAGCGGAAGGTCGCATTGGCGGTGGCGTTGTTGTTGAACGCGTCCGCGTAGGTGTCTCCGAGGATGTAGTTGTACTCGCCGAATGTCGCCTTCACGACGGTCTGATCCCCCAGATCCCAGGCCATGCCGAGCCGGGGGACGACACGGCTGAACGTCTGGACGTCGATCTTCGGGAACGAGCCGGCCGGGAACACCTGCGGGAAGTCTCGCGCGCCGCCGTAGGTCTGCGCCGGCAGAAACGAGTGCTGCCGCTCCCACCGGAGCCCGAGGTTGAACGTCAGCGCTCCCGTTGGGCGCCAGCTGTCCTTGAGGTACCACGCGTAGGTGTCCTCGTGATCCGAAGGTACCACCGGCGTGTTGTAGATCTGAATGCGCGCGGCGGTGGCGCCCGCGTTATCCGTCCACAGAATGCAGTTGCAGGCCAGGTTGTTCGAGTACCCGTCCGAGCTCCGGTCGAGGTAGATCATGACGCCGGTCTTCAGCTCGTGCTGACCGCCGAACGAACCGGACGGGAAGAAGCTGATGCTGTCCTCGGTCTGATACCGATCCCGCGTCTTGTTCTGATGGAGCGGATGCGAGCCGGTCCTCAGGTCGGTCGCGAGATCCCGCCGGGCCGGAGCGTCCGCCCGGGCGTAGGAGCGCGCGGCGTTGTAGTCGGTGATGTAACCGGAGAACCCGCCGACGGCATTCAACAGCACCCGCGGTGTGATCGCGCTTTGCAATTCGGCCTTCTGGATCGCCGTCGGATTCTTGTAATCGCGCGTCGATTCCAGCGGTACGAACCGGCTGGCGCCGTTCTGCGGCTGCGCCTTCGTGCCCCGCTGCCAGGCGTACACGAGCCGGTTGTTCTTCGCCATCTGGTACGACAGCTTGGCCGTGTACTGCGTGAGTGACGTGCCGAAGTACGCGATCGGCTCGTCTCCGGTCAGATACACGCCGTCGGCGCCGGGATCGGCCACGAAGCCGACGACGCCCTGCTTCTTCGCCTGCCGGCTGAACGCCCCGTAGAACCACAGCTTGTCCCGGATGATGCGGCCGCCCAGATCCGCCGAGACGTCGTAGAAGCTCTTCAACGGCTGGGTGTCGCTCAGCCCCTGCGCTTCGAGGTCCGGCGTGATGTTGGACGACTGCAGGTCGGGCGATTCGGATGCCACGGCATAGGCGCCGTGGAAGGTGTTGCCGCCCGACTTGAGGATCGCCACCATCGAGATGCCGGGCGTCGAGACCTCCGCGTCGTTGCCCGAGGTCTTGATCTGCACTTCTTCGAGCGTGTTGTCGTTGAAGTAGATGGGCGTGTTCATGTCGGCGCCCATCGCGATGTTCATCCCTTCCACCTGCAGCTTCGGCTGCGAGGCGACGCCGTAGCTCGAGACGTCCTGCCGCTGGGCCATTGTGCTCCCGCCGACATCGGGCGTCTCCGGCGTGACGCCGGGGGCCATGGCGATGATGTTCTGCAGATCGCGCCCCCGGGGCACGGCGTCGAGGGTTTCCTTCGTGAACGCCACGGCGGCGCTCGTGCTGGTGACGTCCACGATCGGGCTCTGCCCGCTGACGGTCACCGTCTCTTCCATCGCGCCGACCTTCAGCGTGAGGTCCACCGTCGCGACGAAGCCGACCGTCAGCCGCAGTTGGTCGCGGATCGCGGTCGCGAAGCCCGGGAGCTCCGCCTTGAGTGCGTAGGTGCCCGCCGGCAGGTCGACGAACTTATACGCGCCCGCCGCGTCCGACACCTGCACGATCTGCGGCACCTGCAGGGACGGGCTCGTCAGCGTCACCGTGACGCCGGGCAGCACCGCGTTCGATGCGTCCTTGATCGTCCCCTGAATGGTGCCGGACGACACGCTCTGTCCAAACGCAGTTGCGAGACAGGCGAGCCACACCCACGCCGTGGCGCTGACAATGCGCCAGCGCGGAAAGAATCCTTGCGTCGTCATGTCCGAGACTCCCTTCGTAAAGATTGGCGCTCACCGATCCACGCACAATCATTCACGCACCGGAATGACGGCTCGCGGTCAACCTCCTGGACGCGGAGAACGGCTCCTCCGCGAATATGCCTTATGAAGTGGAGATTACCGCGCGCGGGAGCCCCGGGGATGTCTCAAGTTGTCGCGGGGCTGCTTCGCCTGCCCTTCGCGCCCGGAGCTACTCGCCGGCCGGAATCGCGGAAGCTCCCCCCTCCGGGGAGAGGCAGTATCCGTCGCCGTGCACCGTATGGATGAAGGTCGGATGGTGCGGATCGGGCTCGATCTTCTTCCGCAGCCGGGCGATGGCATGGTCGACCGACCGCGTGGTCGGCGCATTCGCGTAACCCCAGATCTCCCGCAGCAGCTCGTCGCGATAGACGGCGTGCTTCTGCCGCTCGGCGAGGTACTGGAGCAGTTCGAACTCACGATAGGTGAGATGGAGCGGCCGGCTGTCCTTGGTGGCGCGGCGAGCCCTGAAATCGATGGTCACCGGCCCGAGCGCGAGCTCTTCCACCAGCGGCCTGGCGCGGCGCAGCACGGCCCGCACGCGCGCGAGGAACTCCTCGAGGTCGAACGGCTTGGTCACGTAATCGTCGGCGCCGAGGTTCAGGCCGCGCACCTTGTCGGCCTTCTGGCCTCGTGCGGTGAGGATGATGATCGGCGTGTGGCCGCCCTGCCGGAGGACGCTGCAGAGGTCGAACCCGCCCATTCCCGGCAGCATCAGATCGAGCACGATGAGATCGGGCGGCAGCGCGCGAGCCTTCGCCAGCGCCGTGTGGCCGTCGCCTGCGCACGCGACCTCGAACCCGTCGAACGTGAGGTTGTCCTCAGAATACGGGCCAGCGCCGCGTCGTCTTCAACGATGAGTATCCGCTTCTTCATGTTCACTCGCGATCGGCAGCATCACGGCCACGGTCGTGCCGACGTCCACTGCGCTTCGAATCGACAGCTGCCCGCCGTGATCGGTGACAATTCGCTTGACGATGGAGAGGCCGAGTCCGCCGCCGTGCGGGACGAGGTGGCGGCCCGCTGAAGAACTTGCGCGTCACGTGTTCGATCTCGTCCTCCGGAATACCGCGCCCCTTGTCGCTGACTTCCAGCACCACGTACCCATCCTGCCGGTGCGCGCCCACGTGCAGATGGCGCGCCGTGCGGCGAGTAGCGGATCGCATTATCAATCAGATTGTCGAGCAGCAGCCCCATCGCGGTGCGGTCGGCCCTGACGGGCGGCAGGTCCGCCGGCATCTTCGACGATCGTCTCGAAATCGGCCGCGTCCAGCTGCGGCTCGAAGCCCTTGAGCGTGTCGTCCACCAGCGCGTCGAGCGCCTGCGGCTCGAACGAGTAGATCTCGGTCACGTCGGTGATGCGGGAGACCGCCAGCAGGTTGTCGACCAGCCGGGTCAGGCTTCTCGACTCCTGCACCACGAGCTGCGCGTACTCGCGCTGGCTGGCACGGGGTCGCGATGCGGCCGGAGACGAGCGTGTCGCCGACCGCGCGAATGGTGGCGATCGGCGTCTTGAGCTCGTGCGTCACCGTGGCGACGAACTCCGATCGCAGCTCGGCCAGGCTCGCGGCCGCGCGCACGGCGCGCATGCTCATCAACAGCCCGAGCGCGAGGGCCGAGGCGGCAAGGCCGGCCACGATGAGCGTGCGATTGGAGCCGCGGATCGCCGCGACGAGCGTGGGATCGCGGGTGCCGGCCACCTCGACGGCCCAGGACTGGCGGGAGAGGCTCGGCGTGCTGGCTCACGCCCACGAGCAGCGGATCGAAGAACATCAACGGGAACGATCGGCGGCTCGTCGGCCCGGCGCCCTTCGGCTGCGAGCCGCTGATCGGCACGCCGTTCTCGTCGAGCACCGCCAGCGCCAGACCGCTGTTCTTCTCGCCCATGCGCGCGACCTGGCCGGCCAGCTCCGGGAAGTAGTGCAGCCGCACCCAGGCCAGATTGACCATGAACCCGAACACGCCGTCGAGCTGCTCGCGCATCGGGTCCGCATACAGGAGCCGCGTCACGATCTGATACGGCTCGCCGTCGAGCCGCAGCTCGAATACGGAGAACCGCCGGCCGGTGATCGCGTCGCGCGAGATGTGCTCGAGGATCGCTGTGCGACTGCCGGTCGATCTGCACCGCGCACGGGAAAGCGGCCCGCGCCTTCTTCGGGCTCTGACCACCAGGCGGCGGCCGGTTCGCGCGGGTGAAGAACTTCACCTGGGCCGGCGTCAGGGCGCCGTGCGCCGCGAAGAACGACTCCGGGTACGGGTAGCGTGCGAACGTGCTGGCGACCACATTGGCGACGTCGTAGGGCGGATCCAGCATGAACACGTCCCACTCCGCCGACGAGAGCACCGAGCTTCTGCACGGCGCGCATGTCATGCGTCAGCGCCGTGACGAGCAGATCCGCCGCTTCGTCGGTGCGGCGCTCCACCAGGAGCACGGAGCTGCGCTGCCACTCCCTGACCCCGCGGTAGCCGAACCAGGTGATCACCGAGATCGAGACGCAGATGCCGGCCACCAGCCAGCCGGCGACGCCGCACTGCCGTGTCAGCCAGTCGCGAATCATTGTACCAGCTCGCGCTCGCGGTAATAGCGGGCCGCACCGTCGTGGAGGGGAATCGGCGTCGCGGGGGACTGATCGAGATCCATGAACCGAAGCGCGTCGATGGAGGAGGACAGCTCGGGAGCGCGTCGAAGAACCCCTTCGTCAGCCGGTACACGAGCCCTTCGTCCAGGTCGCGCCGGCACACCAGGAGGCTGTCGACGCCGATGGTGTGCACCGCACCCACCAGGCCGGGATAGGAATTCGGCGGAATGACGGCGGCCTGGAAGAACGGGTATTCGTGATGCAGCCGCGCCACCGGCTCCCCGGTGATCGGCATCAGGGTCGCGCCGGACCGCAGCGCCACTCCCACCGAGTCGGCCGGATAGATCGCGTCGTCGAACATGGCGTCGAGCCCGCCGGCGGCAAGCTGATGTGCGGCCTCATTGAACGGAAGCGGTTCCACGTGCACCGACGAGACCGGGACACCGAACGCTTCGAGCAGCAGCTTCACCATGAGCGACGTGCCGGTGCCGGGCGCCCCCATGCTGATGCGGCGCCCGCGCAGGTCGGAGACCGTGCGGATGCCCGAACCCCTCCGCGCCACGAAGTGGAGCGGGGTGAGCTGCAGCACCGCGATCCCCCGCACGCGATCGGACGGCTGCGACAGGCCGTTCAGCTCGCCGATCGAGGCTACATAGGCCACGTCGGCGAAGGTAAACCCCAGATCGGCTTCGCCGCGCTGAATCGACTCGACGTTGGCGACGGCTCCGGAACTGACGTAGGTCTGCACGGTGACGTCGGGGAGCGACCGCGCATACGCGAGCGCAATGCCCCTGCCCATTGGATAGAACCCGCCGCCGAGCGGTCCGGTCGTGAACCGGATGACCGTGCGCGGACGCGGCGGCGGCTCTGCCGGCCGGGTGCAGGAGACGACAGCGCCCGGCAGCGACAGGGCGCAGGCCAGCGCGGCCGCCCGGTGAATACGGCGCCCCATGGCTTTGAATGTGAACCCTTATAGTAGCAGTGCGGGACTTACCCGAGGAATGCGATGACGTCGATCTCCAGCCGTGCGTCCCTGGGGAGGCGCGCCGCCTGAATCGTGGAGCGCGCCGGCTGCGGCGGGCGGAAGAAGGCGCCGTATGCCGCGTTCATCTCCGGGAAATCGCCGAGATCCGCCAGGTACACCGTCGTGCGAACGACCCGCTCGAACGACGCGCCACCGGCGGCCAGGATCTCCCGCACGTTCTCGAGCGCCCGGCGCGTCTGCTCGGCGATGCCGCCGCCGACGAGCTCCCCTGTCGCCGGATCAATGGGAACCTGGCCTGAGACGAAGAGAAAATCGCCGGCGCGAATCGCCTGGGAGTAGGGGCCGAGGGCCTGTGGGGCCTTTCCGGTCGAGACGCCTGAGAGCATGAGCCGCCCGGCCTTCCTCAGGCGGCCTTGGTGACTCGATTCGAGCGGAGGCAGCGGGTGCAGACGCGGATCCGGCGCACGCCGCCGTTGATCATCGCCCGGACGCTCTGAAGATTCGGTTCGAAGCGGCGTGCCCGTACGTTGTGGGCGTGGCTGACGGTACGGCCAACCACGGGCTTGCGGCCGCAGATTTCGCACTGCTTTGCCATTGGTCCTCCCGGAAAACCCCTCATTATACCGGTCCGCGCTCGGTCCGCCAAGCGGCGGCGCCGGGCAGAAGCTCGGGCACCTCAGGGGAGGATCAGCTGGCCCGCCGGAGACTGGGCGGGCGTCTCCTCACTGGAATGGCCGGCCCGGTCCGCGAGCATGCGCCCCAGCAGGTCTCGAAACGCGGTGCTCCGCGGATCATCCTTCGCGTGCTCGCGGGCGGCCGCCTCGAGACGCCGCAGGGCGACGGCCGCCTGACGTTCAGGTGCGCGCCCTCCGCTCGCTTCCGAAAGCTCAGCCATCATCGTCTTCATGTCCGAGCCCAGCCGTTCCGCTGGCAATGATGCGGGACGATGTTCGTAGACGATGCCGCGCGCCGCTGTCTCGAAGGTTGCGGCGATCGCTCCTGCAGCCTGCTGGATGTCCACGTCGAGCAGCGGCTGGAACGGCTCCGGCTTGTGGCGGGCGATCACGGCGGTGAAGGCCAGGAGCACGCGCGCCTCCCGTTCCGAGAGGCCGGCCAGGAGAGGCAAGAACTGCGATCGGTCCGCGTGCTCCTGCCGCTGCGCCACGGCAGGCGGATGGGCCCGCGCAGATGCGAGGTACACGCAGGCGGCCGGGCACCGGATCTCGACCAGCCGCTTCGTGCCGCAGCAGACGGCGCAGATCTCGCGGCCAAGAGCCGGGCAGGCGCGCTTGGCCTTCCTGACGCCACACAGCGGGCAGGTCACCGGTGAAAATTACCACATTGTCCTCAATTGGCCACGGCCGGTCACGGCGCTGTCTCCGAAGCGAACCGCCGGGGTATGCCCGGCGTCTAACCTTCATCGAGCAAGCCTGGTGGAGAGCCCGGCTGGGGGCCCGCTGGCTAAACGGCGTGGGAAAGAGCTTTACCGGCAGGGACCTGATGCGGTTCCGGGCCCAACCCACGTTGCCGTGCTCCCGGCGGGTTGCGCTGATCTGCCGGCCATGGCGTGACCAGGAGGGGGGCCGAAACCGTTGGGAGAGGCTTCAGATGGCGGCACCCTGTTTGCATCTACGCGGAAAGCATCGTCCCCAGTGGGACGATCGATCGACAAAACGGCGGAAGGAGTCGGAGCAATGAAAACTACAAAGAAGCAGGCTTCCCGGGCGATGCACGAGGGGCGCTACTCTGATCTGAAGAAGATGCTCGAGGACCGCCGCCGGGAGATCTTGAACGAGGTGCAGGGCAAGATCCGCGACCAGCGCGATGAGAATGCCTGGAGCCGCCTCAACGAGGTGCTCGACGCGGGCGAGAGCTCGGAGGTCGACATCCAGGAGGACATCGAGTTCGCCCTCATCCAGATGAAGGCCGAGACGCTCACGAAGATCAACGAGGCGCTGAACAGGCTGGAAGAGGGCAGCTACGGGTACTGCAGCGAGTGCGGCGGCGAGGTCTCGGAGCAGCGGCTCCGGGCGCTGCCCTTCGCGGTGCGGTGCAAGGAATGCGAGGAGGCGCGCGAAGTTGCCGCGGAGCGCGAGCGGGCGGCCGCCCAGCGGCGCAACGGCCCGTCGTTCTTCCTCGACATGTCAAGCTGAGCCGACCGGCGTTCCTTCGCAGGCTTCGCCGGGGGCGGGGCCTGCGTCCCGCCTCGATCTTCAGAGTCCTAGTAGATATGCAGGAGCTGCCGCCCGTGGGAGTCCAGGCAGTGGACCGTCCGGCGGCGTTGGGCGGAGCCGGGTTCCGCTGCTGAAGCGAGGTTGCTGTCATGAGCCGTGACGACGAACGCCTGATGGGCGGCGAGACGCCGCTGGAGCATCCGGTACCGATTCCCGAACGAGCTGCCGGTGCTGCCGCTTCGCGACACCGTGCTGTTCCCCAACTCGTTTCTTCCGCTCGCCGTCGCGCGCGAGAGCTCGGTGCGCCTCATCGAGGAGGCGATTGCCGGCAGCAAGCTCGTCGGCGTGTTCACGCAGCGCGATGCGGCCGTCGAGGAGCCCGCGCAGGAAGACCTGCACACCGTGGGCACGGCCACCCACATCCACAAGATGTTCAAGCTGCCCGACGGCAGCCTGCGGCTGATCGTGCAGGGGCTCTCCCGCCTGAAGCTCGACGCCATCACGGCCGCCCGGCCCTTCCTGCGCGCGCGGGTGAGCGCGGCCGACGACGTCATCCGGACGGGGATCGGCTGGAGATCGACGCGCTGCAGCGGAACATCAAGACCAACTTCCAGCAGGTCGTGTCGCTGTCGCCGCTGCTGTCCGACGATCTCCAGGCGCTGGCGATGAACATCACCGAGCCGGGACGGCTGGCGGATTTCATCGCCTCGAGCCTGGCGACCCTGAGCACGCAGGTCAAACAGGAGGTGCTCGAGACGGTGGACGTGCGCGCGCGGCTCGATCTGCTCAACCGGCTGCTGATCAAGGAAGCCGAAGTGCTGGAGCTCGGGTCGAAGATCCAGTCGCAGGTGCAGTCCGAGGTGGGCAAGAACCAGCGCGAGTACTTCCTGCGCGAGCAGATGAAGGCGATTCAGAAGGAGCTCGGCGAGGGCGACGACCAGACCAAGGAAATCGAGGAGCTGCGCGAGAAGATCGAAGCCGCCGGCATGCCCGACGACGGTGAAGAAGGAGGCGCGCCGCGAGCTGGACCGGCTCTCGAAGATGCCCGTCGCCGCGGCCGAGTACACGGTCTCGCGCACCTACCTCGACTGGCTGATCGCGCTGCCGTGGGCGAAGCGCACCGACGAGGTCATCGATCTCCTGCCGCACCAAGAGCGTGCTCGACGCGGATCACTCGGGCCTCGAGAAGGCGAAGGACCGCATCCTGGAGTACCTCGCCGTCCGCAAGCTGAACCCGACGATGAAGGGGCCGATCCTCTGCTTCGTCGGCCCTCCGGGCGTGGGCAAGACGTCGCTGGCGCAAGTCGATCGCGCAGCTCGCTCGAGCGGAAGTTCGTGCGCGTGTCGCTCGGCGGCATGCGCGACGAGGCCGAGATCCGCGGCCATCGCCGGACCTACATCGGCGCGTTGCCGGGGCAGATCATCCAGGGGCTGCGCCGCGCGGAGTCGAAGAACCCGGTGTTCATCCTCGACGAGATCGACAAGCTGGGCTCCGATTTCCGCGGCGATCCCAGCTCGGCGCTGCTCGAGGTGCTGGATCCGGAGCAGAACAACTCGTTCCGCGATCACTACCTGGACGTGCCGTTCGATCTGTCGGAGGTGCTGTTCATCACCACGGCCAACGTGCTCGACACCGATCCCGCCGCCGCTGCGCGACCGCATGGAAGTGCTCGAGCTGCCGGGATACACGGAGGAGGAGAAGCTCAAGATCGCGCGGGAGCACCTGGTGGCGAAGCAGATCGCGAACCACGGCCTGACGCCGGACGCCGTCACCTTCACCGACGAGGGGCTGCGCCTGGTCATCCGCGGCTACACCCGCGAGGCGGGCGTCCGGAACCTCGAGCGGGAGATTGCGTCGCTCTGCCGCAAGATCGCGCGCCGCCGCGCCGAAGGGCGACGACGCCGCGTCACGATCACGCGCGATGTGGTCGTCGAGCTGCTCGGCGCGCCGCGCTTTCTCGACGAGGAGATGGAGGAGCGGACGAAGAACCCCGGCGTGGCGATCGGCATGGCCTGGACGCCGGTGGGCGGCGAGGTGCTGTTCATCGAGGCGTCGCGCATGGCAGGGATCCGGCACGCTGACGCTCACCGGTCACCTTGGCGACGTCATGAAGGAGTCGGCGCGCGCGGCGCTCTCGTGGTTCCGGGCGCATGCGAGCCAGTACCAGGTGGATCCCGACTTCTTCAAGAGCTCGGAGATCCACATCCACGTGCCGTCGGGCGCCATTCCGAAGGACGGCCCGTCGGCCGGCGTCACCATGGCGGTCGCGCTGGCGTCGGAGCTCACCGGCCGGCCCGTGCGCGGCGACCTGGCGATGACGGGTGAGATCACGCTGTCGGGGCGCGTGCTGCCGGTCGGCGGCATCAAGGAGAAGGTGCTGGCGGCTCGCCGGCTCGGCATCAAGGAAGTCGATGCTGCCGCGCCAGAACGACAAGGACGTGAAGGAGGATCTCACGCGAGGAGCTGCGGAAGGACCTGACGATCCACCTCGTCTCGACCATCGACGAGGTGCTGCTGCTCGCGCTGACGCCGCCGTCGACGGCGCACCGCGAGCGGCGCAGCGCCAGCCGGGTGCAAAGCGTGGTCAACTGAGTTAGATGAGCGTCAGCCCGAACGCCGTCTTCAGGTCGACGATCTCTCCCTTGCGCACCATCTGGCGTGCCTCGGCCACGGAGAACTCCTTGACGCTGAGCAGCTCGTCCGGGTCCTGCGCCGCCGGTGCCTCATCGGGGCGCGGCTGGCGCAGGCCTGTCAACACGAAATAGTTCATCTCCTCGTCGCAGAAACCCGGCGTCGGATAGAAGGTGCCGGTGTACTGCGCGTGCTCGGCGATGCGGCTCGATCTCCTCATGGCATTCCCGGAGCGCGGCCGCTTCCGGCCGTTCGTCGGGCTCGAGCGTTCCGGCGGGAAGCTCCCACAGCCATCGATCCACGACGTACCGGTACTGGCGCACGAGGATGATGCGCGCCGGGGCCGGCATCGCCAGGAGCACGACCGAACCTGGATGCCGCACGACTTCCATGTTCACCGTCCGGCCGTCTGGATAGCGTCACGCGGTCCACGCTGACGCTGAAGATCCGCCCCTTGAAGACGACCGACTCTGCGCGCGGATGATCGCTCATACTCTGAGATCGCTCATAGTCATCGGGCAGAATCGCGTCCAGTACCCGTCTGCAGGTCGGCCGGCAGCGGCGATTCGAACTCCATCTGACGGCCGTCGGTCGGGTGATGGAACATCAGGCGCGAAGGCGTGCAGGAACGGCCGCTCCAGCCGAGCACGGCCGCAGGTCGCCCGGCACACGCCGGCGGGCGCCGCCGTACACGGGATCACCGACCACGGGATGCCCGATGGCGCTCAGGTGCACCCGGATCTGGTGCGTGCGCCCGGTGGCGATCGCGACATGGATGAGCGTCACGCCCGGCAGCTGCAGCGCTTTGGTGATCCGCGTCGTCGCGGATCGCGCGCGCCTCGCGCGCGCCGACATCTTCTTGCGGTCTGCGCGGGTCGCGTCCAATCGGCAGCGTCGATCCGGCGTCCGGCCTGGACGACGCCCCAGACCAGCGCGATGTACTCCTTCTCGACCTCGCGATCGTGAAACTGGCGCGCGAGCTCGGCATGGGCCCGCGTCGTTCTTCGCCACGACCATGAGGCCGGACGTGCCGCGATCGAGCCGATGGACGATGCCCGGACGGAGCTCGCCGCCGATGCCGCTCAAATCCTTCACCCGGTGCAGCAGCGCGTTGACCAGCGTGCCCTCCGCATGGCCCGCGCCGGGGTGCACGACCATTCCCGCCGGTTTGTCCACCACGACCAGATCGGCGTCCTCGTAGAACACGTCGAGGTCGAGCGGCTGGGGGCGAGGCTGCGCGACCACGGCCGGCTCGAGCGTGACCACGACATCCTCGCCGCCGCGTACGAGGCGGTTCGCCTTCGCCTCGTGCCCGGCGACCTGCACCTTGCCCTCCTTGATGAGCCGCTGGATCTGGGAGCGTGACCGCCCGGCCAGCATCCCCGCCAGGTACCGGTCGAGCCTAATCCCGGCTTCTTCCGGGGCCACCGTGAGACGGCGCGTCTCGACGGCTGGGGGGGCAGCGTCTGGCATGCCGCTCAGGCCGCTGAGCGGACGGCCCTGACCGTCTCCGGGGAGCCGGCGCGCCGGCTCAGCAGGACGAGCATGACGACGCTGAGCGGCGCCAGGATCAGCGAGATGAACTGGGAGGTCGACACGCCCATGATGATGCCGCGCTCGTCGCCGCGGTAGAACTCGATGATGAACCGCGAGAGTGCGTAGAGCAGCATGTACCCCCAGAACGTGCGGCCCGGGAACGGACGGCCCTTGCGCTCCGTGAAGATGATCAACAGGAAGATCGCCAGCTCCGCGCCGGCTTCATAGAGCTGGGTCGGATGGAGCGGGACGTTCAGCGGCGTGCCGACGTTCATCGCGGCGAACGGGTTGGTGAAGGTGATGCCCCAGGGCTTCGACGTCGGCAGGCCGTAGCAGCAGCCGGCCGCGAGACAGCCGAGCCGCCCGATGACATGTCCCAGCGCGATTCCGGGCGCGAACATGTCGCAGGTCGTCCACAACGGCATGCGATGACGCCTGATGTACCAGATCGCCACGAGCGTCGCGGCGATGAGCCCGCCGTAGAAGACGCCTCCAGAACGGGCGAGCGCGAGCATCTCGGCCGGATTGCCGAGAAAGTAGCTCGCATCCGTGAAGACGAGGAGCAGCTTGGCCCCGACCAGGGCGGCAATGACGAGGTACACGCCGAGATCCAGCACCCGTGCCGAGTCGAGGCCGGCCTTTCTCGCCCGGTGGATGGCCAGCTGCAGCCCGGCCAGGTAGGCGGCCGCGAGCAGGACGCCGTACGTGTAAACGGTGAACGGGCCGACGGTATGCCCGAGGATCGTCAGCGGACCGATGTCAAACAGTTTTGGGTGCACGTGCAACCCCCAGGACGTCGAGCAGCATCAGGATGACCCCGATGGTGATGGCCGAATCGGCGACGTTGAAAGCCCAGAAATGGTACTCGCGCCAGTACACGTCCATGAAATCCACCACCACGCCCGCACGCGCGCGGTCGATCAGGTTGCCAACGGCCCCCCCCAGTACCAGCGCGAGCCCGAGGCGTGCGACGCGCTGGTGGATGGGGAGCGAGAGCGCATACAAGCCGACGGCGGCCAGCGCCACCAGCGCCACCAGCACCATGACGCCCGCCTTGTACGGGAAGTCGATGCCGCTCAGGATGCCGAACGCCGCGCCGCTGTTGGTGGCGTGTGTGATGTCGAGCATGCCGGGAATCACGTTCACGCTCTCGTAGAGCGGCAGCGTGTGCCGGACGATGGCCTTGGTGATCTGATCCGCGACGACGACCGCGCCCGATATCCACAGCTGGGTCGCACGTCGCCGCTGCAGAATGCTCACGGAGCGGCAGCCTTCGACGAGCCCAGCGCGTCCGGAGCCGAGGCGGCCAGGGCGTGCCGGCACCGCTCGCAGATGCCGCCGTCCTCCGACACCGAAGGCACGTACCGCCAGCAGCGCGCGCATTTGGGGCCCGCCGCCCGCTCGATCGCCACCTGGAGCGCCCCGTCCGGCGAGGGACGCACCTCCACCTCCGACACGATGAACAGCATGGCGAGCTGGCTCGCGTGGACCTGCAGCAGCGCCAGATCGGCGCCGGAGGCCGAGATGACCGCCCGGGCCTGGAGCGAGCTTCCGACGGCCTTGCTCTTGCGGAGCGGCTCGATCTCGGCGAGCACCGCGTCGCGGATCTCGATCAACCGCGTCCAGACTCCGAGCAGCTCCGGATCCGCCAGCGCGTGGAGGTCGGCCCGTGAGGGGAACAGGGCGAGATGCACCGAGGGTTCGCGGCTCCCGGGAAGGTAGCGCCAGAGCTCGTCCGCGGTGAACGACAGAATCGGGGCGAGGAGCCTCGCGAGGCCGTCGAGCATCACGAACATCGCCGTCTGCGCGGACCGCCGCTCGGGAGATCCGGGTGCGAACGTGTAGAGCCTGTCTTTCGAGACGTCGGCGTAGAACGCGCTCACGTCGACCGTGGTGAACGCATTCACGAGCTGGAAGATCGTGCTGTAGTCGTACTGCTCGTAGGCGGTCAGCACACGCTCGGCGACCGAGGCGTAGCGAGCCAGCACGTACCGGTCGACGTCCTGGAGCTTCCTGCGATCGAGCGCATCGATCCGCGGGTCGAAGTCGTACAGATTCATCACGAGATAGCGGAGCGTGTTGCGAATCTTCCGATACGCCTCGACCACCCGTGCGAGGATCTCCTTGCTGACGCGCGTCTCCTCCTGATAGTCGCTCATGGCGACCCAGAGCCGGAGGATGTCTGCGCCGCTCTGGTTGATCACGTCCTGCGGGGCGATGGCATTGCCCAGCGACTTGGACATCTTCTGGCCGTCGGTGTCGAGCAGGAATCCGTGCGTCAGCACCTGCCGGTAGGGAGGATGGCCGCGCGTCACGAGTCCGAGCAGGAGGGAGCTCTGGAACCACCCGCGGTGCTGATCGCTCCCTTCCAGGTACAGATCCGACGGCCACGTCAGCTCGGGCCTGACCGACAGCACGGCCTCATGGCTGGAGCCGGAATCGAACCAGACGTCGAGAATGTTCATCTCCTTCTCGAATGCCGAGCCGCCGCAGGCGGGGCAGGTCATGCCGGGCGGGAGGAACTCTTCGACCGGGCGCTCGTACCAGGAGTCGGCGCCCTCGCGTTCGAACACGTCGGCGCTGCGCGCCACGAGCTCGGGCGACGTGATCGCCTCTCCGCAGCCGGCGCAGTCGACGGCGGGGATGGGCACACCCCAGACGCGCTGGCGCGAGATGCACCAGTCCGGACGGCCTGCCACCATGTTCGCGATCCGATCCCGCCCCCACGCCGGCACCCACCGCACTTCGTGGTCGATCGCCTGGAGGGCGGCCTCCCGCAGCGTGCGCGCCGGGGCCGTTCCCACGGCCGGCTCGCCGTCCATGCGAATGAACCACTGCGACGTGGCGAGAAAGATCACCGGATTGTGGCAGCGCCAGCAGTGCGGGTACTGATGCGAGAGCTCGGCGCGTTGCCAGAGTTTCGCCCGCTTCTTGAGCTCCTCCTCCACGTTCGCATTCGCGTCGAACACGCGCTGGCCGGCGAAGAGCTCGACCGAGTCGAGGAAGCGCCCGCCCGGACCGACCGGCGCCAGCACCTCCAGCCCGTACTTCTGCCCGGTCGCGAAATCGTCGGCGCCGTGACCGGGGGCCGTATGCACCACACCCGTGCCGGCCTCGAGCGTGACGTACGCACCGAGGACGCCCAGCGAATCGCGATCGAACAGCGGATGCCTGAAGCGGATGTACTCGAGGTCGGTGCCCTTCATGCGCGCGACGGCGCGATCGAAGGTCCGCCCCGTCTCCTGCGCGACCTTCGCCGCGAGCGCCTCCGCCACGATCACGGCCCGTCCGTCGATCTCGTACGCCCCGTAGTCGAACTCCGGGTGAAACGCCACCGCAAGATTGGAGGGAATCGTCCAGGGTGTGGTCGTCCAGATCAACACGGACACGTCGCGCCCGGACAGCGCAGGCACGCGGGCCGCCAGCTCCGCACCGCTTTCGGGCGCGATCGGGAACTCCACGTAGATGGAGGGGGACGTGTGCGGCTGGTACTCCACCTCCGCTTCGGCCAGCGCCGTGCGGCAGTGAATGCACCAGTGCACCGGCTTCTTTCCCTTGTAGACGAGCCCCTTCTCGACGAACCGCCCGAAGATCCTCGCGATGGCCGCCTCGTACCGGTAGTCCATCGTCAGGTAGGGGTTGTCCCATGTGCCGAGGATCCCGAGGCGCTGGAACTGTGCGGTCATCGTGCCGATGAACCGCTGCGCGTACGCCCGGCACGCGCGGCAGAATTCCCCGGCCGTCATCTCGCGCTTCTTCGGCCCGAGCTCGCGGTCGACCTTCAGCTCGATGGGCAGACCGTGGCAGTCGTATCCCACCACATACGGCGCGTCGTAGCCCGCCATCGACCGCGACTTCACGACGATTTCCTTCAGGATCTTGTTGAGCGCCGTTCCGAGATGGATGTGTCCGCTGGTGTACGGAGGGCCGTCGTGGAGCACGAATTTGGGCGCTCCCCGTCGTGCCTTCCGGATCTCTCCGTAGAGATCCATCGCCGACCAGCGGGCGAGCATCTCCGGCTCGGTGGTCGGGAGATTGGCCTTCATCGGAAAGTCGGTCCGGGGGAGATTCAGCGTGTCTTTCCAGTCCCGCATTGAGACTGGAATTGTACTTCACCGCGACGGCAGGGAAGGGGCTGGCGCCCCCTCCCTGAACGGACTCGGCGCCGCTACGGCTGCCAGACTCTCACGACGTAGTTGCCGCTGTTGTCCTCGACATGATCGTCGTTGATGCCGAGGAAGAGCCGGCCGTTCGCCGGCATTCGGAATTCCTGGGTCGTGTCGCCGATCGAGAACGGCTGTCCATTGTCCACGCGCCCGATCAGGGCGCCCGCCGGAATGGACGGGATCGGCGCGCCCGCGGCCATCCGTCCGTTCCTCGCGCCGGCCGCATTCGCCACGTCATCGGCGCTCGTGCTGAGCCGGGCGTCACCCGAGGGCTCGAATCGCACCGGCTGGCCGCGGCGTACGGTGATGCCCGTGTTCGTCCACTGGACGTTCGCGGGGACCGTCACCGTGCGCGCCCGCGCCGGCGCGAGCGACTGACGATCGCTGGAGGTCTGCCCCGACGTCGAGACGATGTCCGGAATGTTGTTGACCGACCCCAGATAGATCCTCGAGACGTCCGACAGCGGCACGTCGCGGCCGCCGGCAAAAGCCGCCTGCAGCGGGGCACCATGAAGGTCCTGGAGCCGGCCGTTGAACGTCTCGCCGTTCTTGAGCACGACGAACCCGTTTCCGCTGGCATCGTTCGCCCGGTTCACTTCGTCGGACGGCAGGTTCCGGCCGTCTCCGGTGAAGTCGATCACCGCAACGTCATTGATGGGGATCTGCTGATCGGAGCCGTTGATGCGAAACGTGAAATTGGCTCCCATATCCACGACGTCCGCGCGCACGCGATCGCCGTTGCGCATGACGACCGTGGCCGCCTGGGCGAATGCCTGTGCCGCGCCGAACGCGAGAACCCCCAGCAGCAGGGCCGGGACGATAAAGAGAGGTCTGCGCATGGTTTCCTCCAGATGCAATCTCAACTGTGCATGGAAAAGGATGCAAAGAGCTCGCCAGGTATGGCGCTGGACAGGATGCGGTTTTCCTGGCATTCGGGCGCGTACGGGAAAGGAGGCGTCCGGGCCGACCTTTATAATGAACATCGTCATGACATCGAAGGTGCTGGACAACGGGCTGCACGTGCTCGTCGACGAAGTGCGCACAGCCCCGCTCGTTTCCGTGTGGTGCTGGTACAAGGTCGGTTCCAAGAACGAAACCACGGGGCTCACCGGCATCTCGCACTGGGTCGAGCACATGAACTTCAAGGGCACGACGAACATCCCGCGCGAGCAGATCAAGGGGATGGTCGAGAAGTTCGGCGGCAGCTGGAACGGCTACACCTGGATCGACCAGACCACCTACATGGAGACCGCCTCCACCGCCGGCCTGGATCGGATGCTCTTCATCGAAGCGGAGCGGATGTCCAACTGTCTGTACGAGCCTGACGACTGCGAGTCCGAACGCACCGTGATTATCGCCGAGCTCCAGGGGGGCGAGAACGATCCGGACAACCTGCTCGAGCAGGAGCTGATCGCGGCGGCCTTCAAGGTGCATCCGTATCGGCACCCGACCATCGGCTGGCTCGCGGATCTCGAAGCCATGAGCCGGGACGATCTCTACGGCTACTACCGCCGCAACTACGTTCCCAACAACGCGACGCTCGTCGTCGTCGGCGACGTCGAGTCCGACGACGTGCTCCGCCGGATCGAGAAGCAGTTTGGCGGCATTCCCGCCGGCAGTCCGCTTCCGCGCGTGCGCGCGGTCGAGCCCGAGCAGCTCGGGGAGCGCCGGGTGGAGGTGCTGCGCGAGGGGACGACCGGCTACTTCAAGGTCGGATATCACGCGCCTGGCGTGAACGACCCCGACTTCTTCCCCATGCTCGTGCTCGATGCCGTGCTGACCGGGGCCAAGGGCATCAATCTCTGGTCGAGCTTCAGGACGCCCGCGCCGCAGCGAAGCGCCAGGCTGTATCGGGCCCTCGTGGAGCAGCGGCTCGCCTCGAGCGTGAGCGGATCGCTGCTGCCGACTCAGGATCCCTTTCTCTACCTCATCTCCGCGACAGCCATCGATGGAGTTCCCGCCGACGAGCTCGAGGGGGCGGCGAGCGAGGCGCTCGACGCGGCCGCGCGCGACGGCATCACGGGGCAGGAGCTCCAGAAGGCGCAGTACCAGCTCCGTGCCAGGCTGGTCTTCGAAAACGACAGCGTCACGAACCTGGCCCATCAGCTTGGCTTCTTCCAGACCGTGGCGACCGTGGACACCTATCAGACGGCCGCGCGGATGATCGCGGGGGTGACCGCCGAGGACGTGCATCGGGTCGCCCGAAAGTATTTGCGCCGCGACCGCCGGACGGTCGGCTGGTTCCGCCCGTCCGGCGCGGAGGCCGCATGACGACCACGCTCGCGCGCGGACTGGGCGCGTCCCGGCAGGTGCTCTCCAATGGCGCCGTCGCGATCGCCAAGGCGGCTCACACGGTTCCCGCCGTGACGATCCAGGTGTCGGTGCGCGCCGGCAGCATGTACGAACGCGACGAGGAGCTGGGGCTGAGCGCGCTGGCCGCGCGCACGCTCGATCGCGGCACGGCGGCCTTGACGAGCGACGACATCGCCGAGGCGCTGGACGCCCGCGGCGTCTCGCTGGCGATCGCGGCGAACCGGCACGTGCTCACGGTCACCTGCAGCTGCCTGGCCGAGGACTTCGATGCCATGCTGGCCCTCGTCGGCGACGTCGTGATGCGCCCGTCCTTTCCCGCCGACGAGGTCGAAAAACGCAAGGGCGAGCTCCTCAATGCCATCCGTCAGGACGACGACAGCCCCGCCGCCCGCGCCGTGTACGCCATGTTCGACCTGCTGTACCCGGGGGGCCATCCGTACGGGAGGCCTCCCAAGGGCCGTGCGGAGACGGTGGCTCGTCTCGACCGCGCCGCCCTGGAGCGGTTCCATGCCTCCCGCTTCGCTCCTTCGCGGCTCACCGCGGTGATCGTCGGCGACATCGACCGCGTGCGTGTGCCCGCGGCGTGCGAGGACGTATTCGGCGCCTGGCGGAAGGACGCCTCACCCGAGGTGCTGCCGGCGAATCCGCGGGCGGCGAGCGACCGCCGCGAGCGGGTGATTCCGATGATGAACAAGGTGCAGGCCGACATCGCCTACGGCTTCACCACGATCGAGCGCAGCGATCCCAGCTATTACGCCTACACGTTGATGAACAACGCGTTGGGCCAGTACGGCATCGGCGGGCGGCTGGGGGACAACATCCGCGAAAAGCAGGGAATGGCGTACTACGTCTTCAGCTCGTTCGACGCCAATGTCGTCGCCGGCCCGCTGTTCGTGCGCGCCGGCGTGAGCCCCGCGAACGTGGAGCGCGCCGTCGCGGCCATCGATCACGAAATCCAGCAGATGGCAGCCGAAGGACTGACGCCGCGTGAACTGGCCGACTGCAAGGAATATCTGATCGGATCGATCCCGCGGCAGCTCGAGACGAACCACGCGATCGCGATCTTTCTCCAGACGGCGGAGTTCTTCGGCCTCGGCCTCGACCACGACCTGCGCCTGCCTGCGCTGCTCGACTCGGTCACGCTCGAGCAGGTGAATGCGGCGGCGCGTCGAACGCTGGATCCCGGCCGCGCCGCCGTCGTCATCGCGGGACCGTACCAGCGCTAGCTGTGAATGCTAAACACGTTGTTCATTCGGGAGACTCTGGAAACAATGGGGGTTACCACACCAACCCGTTGCCTCTGGAGGGCCCCCCGAATGACGTCTCATGGTAACGCGAAGACCAATGTGTATCAGCGTCGATTGCTCATCCGCCGGGTTCGCCACCAAGGGTGGACACAGCGGCAAGCGGCGGAGGCCGTCGGCGTGAGTGTCCGCACCGTCGCCAAGTGGCTCGCCCGCGATCGCGCGGCCTTGGCGGATCGCTCGTCGCGACCGCGGCAGCAGCCCCAGCGCACCAGTGTGACCGTGGAAGCGGCCATCGTCTCCCTGCGGCGCACCCGTGCCACCGCCTGGCAGATCAGTACGGCCCTCGGCGTGCCCCGCTCGACGGTGACGCGCGTCTTAGCGCGCGTCGGGCTGAATCGGGTGAGCCTGCTGGCGCCCACGGAGCCGGTGCAGCGCTACGAGTGGCCGCACGCCGGCGATCTGCTCCACATCGATCTCAAGCGACTCGGCCGCATTGCCGGCGTTGGCCATCGCATGCATGGGAATCGAAGCCGGCGCGCGCGCGGCGTCGGGTGGGAATACCTGCACGTCGCCGTCGATGACGCCACGCGGATCGCCTACGTCGAGATCTTGGCGGCCGACGATGCCGTCGCGTGCACCGCGTTTCTCCGTCGGGCGCTGACCTGGTATCGGCGACGCGGACTCCGCATGCGCCGGCTCCTGACCGACAATGCGATGGCGTATCGGGCCGGCAGCTTCACGCGCGCCTGTCAGCACTGGGCCGTGCGCCATCGTTTCACCCGACCCTATCGCCCGCAGACCAACGGGAAAGCCGAACGCTTGATTCAAACGCTGTTACGCGAGTGGGCCTATCGCGTGCCCTATCGCAGCTCGGCCGGTCGCACGGCCGCGCTGCGGCCGTATCTGCGCTTCTATAACCACCGGCGTCCACACGCGAGCCTAGGTCGTCGGTCGCCGTGGATGCGTTTCCAAGAGGCTGCCTAATGAACAACCTCTTTGACATTCACAGCTAGCCCGCGCTACGGATGGTAGTCGGCGGACGCCTCTGCGGTGCTGCTGACGTGATCGGCTCCCGCCTTTTTCAGGATCTGCTCCGCCCGGCGGGCCCACTTCGAATCGTCCGCGTGCACCGATACGAGCAGGTGCCCGCGGCGAAGACGTCCTTCGTACTGCTTCGCTTCGGTACTCGGGCAGTCCAGCGCCCACGAGCGCCCCGATGAGGCCGCCCGCGGTTCCCGCCGCGCCCATGCCGGCCAGCGCCGCCACGATGGGACCGGCGGCGATAAATGGACCGATGCCCGGAATCGTCAGCGCTCCGACACCGAGCAGCCAGCCGAGCACGCCGCCGACGATGGCGCCGGTGCCGGCTCCCGTGGTCGCCCCCTCGGGCGCTTTGGTGTGGGCTTCGTGCGCGAGGGCCTTGTTGCCCGGCGTTTCGGCCATCAGGATCGACACGTCACTGTTCCGAAAGCCCTCATGGCGCAGGTCGGCGACCGCGCGTTCGAGGCTCTCCTGACTGGGGAACAGGCCAAAGGTCGCGATGTCTCTGTCCGGCATCGATGCACCTCCGTACCGTACAGGATGCAACCGCGGTGCCGTGGGGATCAGCCGGGCGGCCAGGTCAGGTGGCGGCCCGCGAGGAGGTGCAGGTGAATGTGAAAGACGGTCTGGCCGGCTTCGCGGTTGGTGTTGAACACGGTGCGGAAGCCGCGATCGCCGTACCCGCGCTCTCGTGCAATGGCGGCCGCCTGCCGCGTCAGTGCGCCGACGATCGCATCGTCGGCGGGTCCGAGATCGTTCAGGGTCGGGATGTGCTTTCTTGGAATGACGAGCACATGGAGCGGCGCCTGCGGATTGAGATCCTCGATTGCGACGAGCGTGTCATCCTCGTACACGCGGGTCGACGGAAGCTCTCCCCTCACGATTCTGCAGAACAGACATTCGCTCATGCCGCTCTCCTCGCCGTCGCGGTGCGTGGAATTCCCTGCAGGTCTTCGCGGATGCCGACCAGTCTGAGCTCCGGCTGCGCGGCAACGAGGCGAGCGACGTCTTCGTCCTGCCCGTAGCCGAACTCGACGATCAGCAGTCCGCCCGGACGCAGGCGTTCGACCGAGCCGGCCACGACCGTGCGCACGCCGTCGAGCCCGTCCGCGCCGGAGAACACCGCGACGTGCGGCTCGTAGTCGACGACTTCCGGCGTGAGGGCGGGCGCGGCCGAAGCCGGCACGTAGGGAGGATTGGAGACGATCAGGTCGGCCCGCTCGTCGAGTCCGTCGAAGAAGCTCGTCTCGACGAAGCGGATGCGCCCGGCAGTCCCGTGGCGCGCGGCATTGCGGGCGGCCACCTGCAGCGCGCCGGGAGCGATGTCGGTCGCGATCACGCGCGCGTCCGGAAACTCCCGCGCCAGCACGACGGCCAGAATGCCGCTTCCGGTGCCGATGTCATAGAACAGCCGCCCTGCTCCGGGCGCCACGGCGGCCAGCTGCTCGCGGAGCGACAGCGCTTCTTCGATCACCAGCTCCGTCTCCGGACGAGGAATGAGCACCTCGGGCGTCACCTCGAAATCGAGCCCCCAGAATTCCCGAACCCCGAGAATGTACGAGATGGGCTCGCGCCGGAGGCGCCGGGCGACGACCTGCTCGTACCCCAGCAGAAAGGCGGAGGACGCAGGGTCGTTGCGGTAGGAGAGGAACCGCGCCGGGTCCCAGCCCAGCACCTGGCGCGCCAGCACCTCGGCGTCGCGCGCGGCCAGGTCGGCGCTGATGCCCGCCTGCACGAGCCGGTCGCGCGCTCCCCTGACGAGCTCGTGGATCGTCATGAGCCGATCGTCGTGGCTTCCTTGAGCTTCTCCGACTGATAGTGCGTGATGACGTTCTCGAGGATCTCGCTGAGATCGCCGTCGAGGACTTCCTCGAGCCGATGGGTCGTGAAGTTCACGCGATGATCGGTGATGCGGTTCTGCGGGAAGTTGTACGTCCGAATCTTCTCGGACCGGTCGCCCGATCCGACCTGGCTGCGCCGGTCCTTCGCGATCGCCTCCTGCTGCTTCCGGAGCTCCATCTCGTAGAGCCGGGAGCGCAGCACCTTCATCGCCTTCGCGCGATTCTTGATCTGCGATTTCTCGTCCTGCTGCGAGACGACGGTATTGGTCGGGATGTGCGTGATGCGCACGGCCGAGTAAGTGGTGTTCACGCTCTGGCCGCCAGGTCCGCTCGAGCAGAACGTGTCGATGCGGAGGTCCTTGGGCTCGATCTGGATGTCCACTTCCTCGGCCTCGGGCAGCACCGCGACCGTGGCGGTGGAGGTATGGATGCGGCCCTTGGCCTCGGTCGCCGGCACCCGCTGCACGCGATGGACGCCGCTCTCGTACTTCAGGCGGCTGTAGGCGCCCCTGCCCTCGACCGTCGCGATGACTTCCTTGACGCCGCCGGCGCCGCTGTCGCTGGTCGACAGCACCTCGACGCGCCAGCCCTGCTTTTCGGCGAACTTGCTGTACATCCTGAACAGCTCGTACGCGAACAGCGCGGCCTCGTCCCCGCCGGTGCCCGCGCGGATCTCGAGCATGACGTTCTTCTGGTCGTTGGGGTCTTTGGGAATGAGCAGCTGCCGGATGTCCGCCAAAAGCGCATCGCGCCGCGCTTCGAGGCTCCGCAGCTCCTCGGCCGCGAGCTCGCGCATGTCGGCGTCGCCGCTCTTCGACAGCTCCTCCGCCTCCGCCACCTTCTGCATCACGTCCTTGTATTCGCCGAACCGCTCGACCAGCGGCTGAATCTCGCTCAGCGCCTTGGAGTGCTTCTTGTACTCCGCGGGATTCGACTGGACGGACGGGTTCTGCAGGAGCGCCGTCAGCTCCTTGTAGGTCGATTCAATTGCGGTGAGTTTGTCGAGCATAGGGTTCGGCCAGGCATGCAGCTGGCGCTGTCATTATTGTACGTCCGCACCCGGCCGGACGGCCGCGGGACCCGCTCAGCCGCCCGACACCGGCGGCAGGAAGGCCACTTCGTCGCCGTCGCCGAGGACGGTGTGCATCCGCGCGTAATCGGCGTTCACGGCGGTGGAGACGGCCGATTCGTACCGGTGCATTTCCGGAAAGTCCGTGACAAGGGTCCGCCACAGGTCCGCGGCGGTGCTGCCCGAGGGGATCTCCCGGACGAGTTCGCCCCGGCCGGCGATGTCGCGAAGCCGCGCGAAGAGGCGGACCGTCACCCGCATGCGCGCCGCATCGCCTCGGCCCTGGCCGCGTCATCGTCCGGATCGGCGGTGGCGCCCTCCACCCACACCTCGCCGCCTTCGAAGAACTCGTGCTTCCAGATCGGCACGATCTGCTTCACCCGCTCGATCGTGTACCGGCAGACCGCGAAGGCGTCGGCACGATGCGGGCTGGCCGCGGCGATGGCGACGCTCGCCTCGCCGATGGCGAGGCGGCCGATGCGGTGGTGCACCGCGAGGGCCGCGCCCGGCCATGCTCCCGCGGCTTCCGACCTGATGCGATCGAGCATCCTGGCGGCCATCGGCTCGTATGCCTCGTACTCGAGATGAGTGACGACCCGTCCCTG
This sequence comes from Vicinamibacterales bacterium, assembly GCA_963738315.1. Taxonomy (GTDB): domain Bacteria; phylum Acidobacteriota; class Vicinamibacteria; order Vicinamibacterales; family JAMQPK01; genus JAMQPK01. The sequence goes on from CAVTVT010000002.1 coordinate 630,067, forward strand.
GTTCGTCCGGCGCACGATCCCGACGAAGCACGCGATGGCGCCGAAGCCTCCCGCGCCCGCGACGAGCGGGAGCAGATCGTCGAGCCGGAGCGGAGCCGCGGTCACGGCAATCGCCTCCATCATCGCGAAGTATAGCCGCGCTCAGCCGGTCCGGCGCGGCGCAGGCCGGCCCGGCCAGAAATGCGCGAGCCGCCGCGCGCCGCTCGAGGACGCTTCCGCATGGGCGATCGCGCCGGTGATGTACTGCTTTGCTTCCCGCACCGCCGACTCCAGGTCGTGCCCGAGCGCCGCCGCCGCCGCGATCGCCGCCGAGAACGCGCAGCCGGTGCCGCGCACCGCCGGGCCAGGCAACCGCGGCGCGCTGAGCTCCTGGAAGCGGCTGCCGTCGAACACCACGTCCACCGACTCCTCCCCGGGAAGATGTCCGCCTTTGACCACCACGACCCGCGGGCCGAGCCGCAGAATCTCCTGCGCGGCCTGCCTCGCCGATGCCATCGACGTGACCTCGATCCCCGAAAGCACCGAGGCCTCGAGCGCGTTCGGGGTCACCACGGCGGCGAGCGGCAGCAGCCGGCGTTTCAGCACGTCGACAGCTCCGGCCTCCAGCAGATCCGGTCCGCCCGGCGCGGTTGCCCTCAGCACCGGATCGACGACGACGAAGGGAACCCGCAGGAGGGGGATCGCATCGCACACCGTTTCCACGATCTCGCGGGTGGCGAGCATGCCCGTCTTGAGGGCGCGTATCGGGCCTTCGGTGGCGGCCGCCTCGATCTGCGCGCGCACGAGAGCGGCAGGCATCGGCAGAACCTCGGCCACGCGATCAGTGGTCTGCGCGGTGACCGCGGTGACCGCCGTCAGTCCGTGCACGCCGAAGGCTGCAAACGTCTTGATGTCGGCCTGGAGCCCGGCGCCGCCGCTCGAGTCGCTGCCGGCGATGGTGAGCGCGGTCACTTGCTGAACCGCAGGAAGTACTGATACGGAAGGAAGTGCTCCTCGCCGATCGAAATGAGCCCGGCCGCATTCGCGCTTTCGACAATCTCCGCCGGAGGCACACGATCTTCCCGATCGGGCCCGGGGCCGCCCTCCCCCTCGCGGTAGCCCACGATCCCGATCTGCCCGGTCGGCTTGAGGCACCGGGCGACGTTCCGGAGCACTTCGACCGGGTGCTCCATCTCGTGGAAGGCATCCACGATGAGCACGGCGTCGAGCGTGCCGGGGGCGAGGCCGGGGAAGGGGTTGTCGTATTCGCCCATGACGGTCTTCACGTTCGTGAGCCCCTCGCGCTGCATGCGGCGCTCGATGGCCTCGATCATGAGACGCTGCACGTCCTCCGCGTACACGAGGCCGTAGGGGCCGACGCGGCGCGCGAGACGGATCGTGAACCAGCCGCCGCCGGCGCCCAGGTCGGCGACGACGCTGCCCTCGGCGATCTGGAGGGCATCCATCACCTGATCGGGTTTCTGCCAGGCCTCGCGGTCGGGCGGCTCGAGCAGCCCCAGGTCGAGCGGCGAAAAGATGTGCTCGGGGCGGTGAGGTCTGGACGCGGTCTGCGGCTGCGCCGGCGGCTCCACGACTGGCGGCGACTGCTGCGCCTCCTGCGCCGGCGAGCCGTGGGGGCTTGCGCAGGCCGCGAAGAGCAGGAGCAGGGCGGCGCAGCTCCGCATCAGCGCTCCTCCGGCGAGGTCATCCGCTCGGGCGCGAGCAGCGCGTCGAGCTCCGCCTCGCTCAACACGCCGCGTTCGCTGGCGACCTGCCGCACCGACTTGCCGGTGCGGATTGCCTCTTTTGCGATTTCGGCCGTGGCGGCGTAGCCGATGTGCGGGCTGAGCGCGGTGGCCACGGCCGTGCTGCGATCCATCAGCTCCCTCAGCCGCCCGGCATCGGCCGTGATGCCCTCCACGCACCTGGACTGGAGCGCCGACATCGCATTGCGCAGGATGCGCGACGACAACAGGGCATTCCAGGCAATCACCGGCATCATGACGTTGAGCTCGAGCTGCCCGGCCTCGCAGGCGACGGCCACGGCGGTGTCGCAGCCGATCACCTGGAAACAGACCTGATTGGTCATCTCCGGCATCGAGGGGTTCACCTTGCCCGGCATGATGGAGGAGCCTGGCTGCACGGCCGGGAGGCCGATTTCCGCGATCCCGGCGCGCGGGCCCATGCTGAGCAGGCGGAGATCGCTTGCGACCTTTCCGAGCTCGATCGCGAGGCGGCGCATCGCGCCGGAATAGGCGGCGATGTCACCCATGCTCTGCGTCACGCGAAAGAAGTTTCCTGCCGGCCGAACGTCGATGCCGGTGTACGTCTTCAGGCGCGCCGTCACGGCCGCCGCGTAGCCTCGCGGAGCGTTGAGGCCGGTGCCGACGGCGGTTCCGCCGAGATTGAGCTCGAGGAGCTCGGCACCCGCGCGCTCCACGTGATCGGCGCCGCGCGAGATGCAGGCGGCATAGCCGCCGAACTCCTGGCCGAGCGTCATGGGCACCGCGTCCTGCAGATGCGTCCGTCCGACCTTGAGCAGGCCGGCGAACTCGCCGGCCTTGCGGGAGAGGGCCTCCGAAAGGTGCCGCGCGCCGGCGACGAGCCCCGGGTGCTCGAGCAGCAGGGCGAGCCGCGTCGCCGCCGGGAACACGTCGTTGGTGGACTGCGCCATGTTCACGTGGTCGTTCGGATGGACGATGTCGTAGGTGCCGCGGCTGCCGCCGAGGAGCTCGGCCGCGCGGTTGGCGAGCACCTCATTGGCGTTCATGTTGTGCGAGGTGCCGGCGCCGGCCTGGTACACGTCGACGACGAACTGATCGCGCAGCGCGCCGCCGAGGACCTCGTCGGCGGCCCTGATGATCGCGTGTCCGATTGCCGGCTGCAGTCTGCCGGCCTCCATGTTGGCGGCCGCTGCGGCCTTCTTGATCAGGATCGTGGCGGTGACGAGCGCGCCGGGTGCGCGGAATCCGCTGATGGGGAAGTTCTCGGCCGCGCGCTGGGTCTGGATGCCGTAGTAGGCATCAGCAGGCACGCGATGCTCGCCCAGCGGGTCGCGTTCGAGACGGTGCATCGATTAGCTATGGTTATACTACGGCATGCTCCCGAAGTTCTTCGACAGCGTCGTTGATCTGATTGTCAGGACCTCCACGGATTTGCCGCCCGACGTCCGCGCCGCGATGCGCGGAGCGGCCGCGGCGGAGCCGCGTGAGAGCCGCTCCGGACAGGCGCTCACCATCATCGCCCAGAACATCGACCAGGCCGAGGCCGGCGAGGGTGCCATCTGTCAGGACACCGGCATGGCCACGTTCGAGGTGCGCGTGCCGCGCGGGGCCGATCAGATCTGGATGCGCCAGCAGATCCGGCAGGCGGTGGCCGCCGCCACCGAGCGCGGCAAGCTGCGGCCCAACTCCGTGGATTCGATCACGGGCGAGAATTCCGGGAACAACCTCGGTCCCGGTACGCCCATCATTCACTTCGATCAGTGGGAAGAGGACGGCATCGAGATCAAGCTGATCCTCAAGGGCGGCGGCTGCGAGAACATGAACGGGCAATACTCGCTGCCGGCCGAGCTGCCGCACCTCGGACGGGCCGATCGCACGCTCGAGGGGGTGCGCAAGTGCATCCTCCACGCGGTCTGGCAGGCGCAGGGGAAGGGATGCAGTCCGGGCGCCGTGGGCGTCTGCATCGGGGGCGATCGCACCTCGGGCTACCTGCACGCCAAGGAACAGCTCTTCAGGACCCTCGACGACGTCAATCCCGATCCCCGGCTCGCGGAGCTCGAGGCCGCAATCATGGGCACGGTGAACTCGCTCGGCATCGGCACCATGGGTTTCGGCGGCGGCGTCAGCCTGATCGGCTGCAAGATCGGCGCGCTCAACCGGCTGCCGGCGAGCTTCTTCGTGTCGGTCGCATACGACTGCTGGGCGTTTCGCCGGCTGGGCGTCCTGCTCGATGCGCGGGAAGGGTCGATCCGCCGCTGGCTCTATCGCGACCCGTCGACGCCGGCGATCCCGATGATGGACCAGGAGGGCTTCGCCCGAACCGGCCGCGAGGTGCGGCTGGCGCCGCCGCTCGACGAGGCGACGGTGCGCTCGCTCAAGGTGGGGGACGTGGTGCTCGTGTCCGGGCGCATGTACACCGGACGCGATGCCGTTCACGCGTACCTGATGAAGCACGACCCGCCGGTGGACCTGCACGGCTCCGTCTTGTACCACTGCGGCCCCGTGGTGAAGAAGGAAGGCGAGGGGTGGCGAATCACCGCCGCCGGCCCCACCACGAGCATCCGTGAAGAGCCCTATCAGGCGGATGTCATCGCGCGCTACGGCGTACGGGCGGTCGTCGGCAAGGGGGGCATGGCCGGCAGGACGCTGCAGGCCCTGAAGGAGCGAGGCGCCGTGTACCTCAACGCCGTCGGAGGCGCGGCGCAATTCTACGCCCGGTGCATCGAACGCGTCGACGGCGTGTCGCTCACCGAGTTCGGCACGCCGGAGGCTATGTGGCACCTCATGGTCCGCGACTTCCCGGCCATCGTCACGATGGACGCCCATGGCAACAGCCTGCACAAGGATCTCGAGTCGGCGTCAGGCGAGCGGCTCGAGGCGCTGGCCGCGCCCCGGTAGGCGAGCCGTTCAGCAGGAGGGCGTCTGTGGGTCGATGCGGTCGAGATCGATCAGCTCCGGACGATGGTACCCGCGATCCAGCGCCGCCCGGTCCAGGTCCATCGTGCCGAGATCGTCGATTGCAGAGAGCGGGAAGGGCGTCAGCCCGCCGACCACGATAGCCTTGGTGTAGCCGCTGCAGCCTGTGCAGAGCTCGACCAGCCGTTCGTGCCGATCGCCATCCGCCGCCGCAACGACATAGCGCGCGTCGGCGGCTCCGCAGTACACACACCGCGGACGGGAGAGCTGCCACGCCGCCGCGCAGTACGAGCACCGCAGGAAGCGCGCTCCGTCGAGCACCTCGACGAGCGCAGGCCAGGATCCGCAGCACGGGCAGTACCCCCGATCCCACCCGGCCGCCTGCCCGCCCAGCTGCGGCGCTGCGAACAGCCTGCTCTGGTACGCATGGGCGAGTGGCGCGCTGGCGAGCTCTCCGACGAGCCATACGAGGTCCGGCGCGAATCCGTGGTACAGCGAGCTCGACCGCAGCGCCTTGCGGTCGCGCGCGAGCGAGAGCGCGACGAGCGAGCGGGGATCGACCTCCGCCCGGGCAATGGCCTGGCCCAGGTGATCCGCGCTCTCGCCGGCGCCGCCGGCGGCCAGCAGACGGCACAGGGCCGCCGGCAGGCCGTCGACCGCCGGAGAGGAGCCGAACGGTTCTCCCCGCATCGCGGGGATGCCGCCTCGCCACTTCGCGAGCACCTGCGACGGCTCCGCGGCGGGCAGCCCGGGGTCCGAATCCGGGATCGCCGCACGCGCGTCTATCAAGAGGCGGAGGATCTGCCGCTGGAGCGCGAGCGCGGGCTCCAGGTCGGCGTTTCTGGCCTTGATTTCCGCGGATTTTCGAAGGGCGAGCTGCCAGAGCACGTCCGGACGGGTCGAGGTCAAACCACCGATATTGTATAATTTGTCAGGAGAATTTCATGATCAATGTCTCGCCCAATGCGGCTGCGAAGATCACCGAGCTGCTCGCCGAAGAGCAGAAGCAGAACAGCGGCCTTCGGGTCTTCGTTCAGGGCGGCGGCTGTTCGGGTTTCCAGTACGGTCTGATGATCGAGGAGACCGAGGGCTCGGGCGATCAGATCTTCGAGTCCAACGGCATCCGGCTCTTCGTGGATCCCATCAGCATCCGGTATTTGAAGGGCGCGGAGGTCGATTTCGTCGACACCGTCACCGGCGGGGGCTTCACGATCAAGAACCCCAACGCCACCTCGACCTGCGGCTGCGGCTCGTCGTTCACGACCGAAGAGGGCGCTGCGGCCGGCCACGGTCACGGTCATTAATACCCGGGCGTCGTTGCCGGCCCGGCTCGCGCGCTGCGGCGGATCAGGCGGCGATCCGCCGCGGCTTCGATCGAGCGGTGCCCACCCTGATTGATCTCCATCTTCACACCAGCGCGTCGGATGGTCTCTGGAGCCCGCCCGAGCTCGTCGATCAGGCCTGGCGGGCCGGCATCCGCACCATGAGCATCACCGATCACGACACCGTGGCCGGGCTCGGCGAGGCCTCGGCGCTGGCGCGGAGCGCCGGAATCGTCTTCGTGAACGGCGTGGAGGTGACGGCCGTCCACGACGGACGCGACGTCCACATGCTCGGGTATTTCTTCGACGCGTCGAGCGAGACGCTGGCGGCGTTTCTCGACCGCCAGCGGAGCGACCGCCTGCGCCGCCTCGCGGCCATGGCCGATCGCCTCGCGGAGCTCGGAAAGCCGATCGACCGCGCGCGCGTGCTCGCGCGCAAGCCGGGAGGCGCCTCGCTCGGTCGTCCCGTCATCGCGCGCGCCCTGGTCCGCGCCGGCCATGTCGTGGACATGCGGCAGGCCTTCGACGAGTACCTCGGGCACGGCCGGCCCGTCTTCGTGCCGCGTGTCGGTCCCACGCCGGCCGAGGCGATCGGCACCCTCGCGAGCGCCGGCGGCATCGTCTCCCTCGCGCACCCGGGGCTGCTCAAGCGCGATGATCTCATCCCGGGGCTCGCTGAGGCCGGCCTGGCGGCGCTGGAGGCGTACCACAGCGAGCACGACCCCGACACCACCAGACGTTATCTCGAATCTCGCTGAGCGCCACGGTCTCGGCGTCTCCGGCGGCTCCGACTACCACGGTGAGCCGGTGCGCCGCCGATCGGCTTTCGGCATGCTCGGCCTTCCCGCCGAGCATTTCGAGCGGCTGTCGGCGCTGGCGGCGAGTCACTGATGGCGGCCGCCCTTCTCACCGCCGTCATCGCCTCGGTTTCCGGCATCGGGATGGCCATCTACCTGGGGCTCACCGCCGCGACTGGGGCGATGCTCTCGCGGCACATCACGGTGGGCATCTTCAGCACCATGGTGTGCCTGCTCTCGCACTCGATGATGATGTTCTACTTCCTGGGCAAGGGAAAGGCGGTGCGCGAGGCGGCGGCCGAAGGCGGCCTGCCGAAGGACTTCGAGCGCCGTATAGCGGTGCTGCGCAGGCCGGTCTTCTCGATCGGCACCCTGGCCATGGTGCTGACGATCGTCGCGGCGCTCCTTGGCGCCAGCGTCGACACCGGCATGCTGCCGGCCGGCATTCACGGCGTGGTGGCATATTCGTGCCTGGCCGTGAACCTGTTCGCCCTGCGCGTGGAGGTGCACGCGCTCTCGGAGAGCGGCCGCGTGGTCTCGGAAGTCGATCGCCTGTTGAATGCCTGACGCGCCCCCGGCGCTCGAGTTCCAATCTGTCGAAAAACACTACGGCGGCCTGCGCCCGCTGCGCGTCCGGGCGCTGGCGATCCCTTACCGCAGCCGCGCCTCACTGATCGGCTTCGATCAGCCTGCGGCCGAGGTCTTCGTGAATCTCGCCACGGGCGCGGCGCTGCCGGACGCCGGAGAAGTGCGCGCGCTGGGCATGGCGACCGCCTCGATCGCGGAGGGTGACGCCTGGCTGAGGTTCGTCGAGCGCTTCGGGTTCGTCAGCGCCCGCGTCGTGCTGCTCGAGTCGATGACGATCGAGCAGAACCTCGCGCTGCCGTTCGGCCTCGAGCTGGAGCCGGTCCCCGCCGACGTCGTGCCGCGAGTGCGCGGCCTGGCCGACGAAGCGGCGATTCCGCGGGAGGCGCTCGGCGTCGCGGCGGCCCGGGCTGATCCGCTGCTGCGCGCCCGCGTGACGCTCGCCCGCGCCCTCGCGCTCGGCCCGGAGATGCTGCTCGTCGAGCACCCGACGGCGGGCTTGTCATCCGGCGACAGCCGGCGCTACGCGGCGCTGCTGCGGGAGATCGTCGAGCGCCGCGCCCTGACGGCTGCGGCGCTCACGGTGGACGAGCGATTCGCGGAGGCGTTTGGCGGCCGGCTGCTCACATGGCAGCCGGCCACCGGAGAGTTGCGCGAGCGGCGGCGCCGCTGGTTCTGAGCGCGCGCTATTGCTCGACGTTCACGTTGATCGTCTGGCAGAAGCTGTCCACCGTGCGGTGAAGGTCGTCGCCGAGCTGAAGCGTCAGCTTGTGCGGTCCGGGCGTCAACTGCATGTCGATCGAGTTGTCGCCCTTGCCGAAGTGCACCCAGGAGGCGGTGCCCTTCACGATTTCGGTCCCTGCCGGCAGGCAGTCCTGATCCACTCCGACGTGATAGTGCCCCATGCCGGGACGCGCCGTCGTCACCTCTCCCGCCGGGACGGGTGAAATCTCATAGCCCTCGACACCGAAGACCAGGTGCACCGGGCTCTTCACGGTTGCGCCGTCCTTCGGCTCCACGAAATACACCCGCTGGGCGGCGCTCGGCATGCTGGCGGGCGCCGCAGCTGCGCCGGGGGTCTCGGCAGGCGGCTGGGCGGGCGCGGGCTCGGATCCCCCGCATGCAGCGGCGGCCAGGAGAGCGGCGAGCGGCAGGGCCAGGGTCAAACGCTTGTCAATGTGCATGAGTCGCTCCTTGAGTTTGCGAATTGTACACCCCCTTCGAAAGGCGGGGCGCACCGGACAAAGGTGCCGTACGTCGCTGGATGACGGCAGAAGTTTGCTGCTATTGTAGAGCAAGGCGGTCGGTTCGGCGCGATCGCGAGGCGGCTTCGCAAGGAGTGGCGGCAATGCCAAGGGGCACTATCAAACGACTGGTTCGCGATCGCGGGTTCGGATTCATTCGCGACGATGGAGGCCAGGAGTGGTTCTTCCATCGCAGCGGCGTGCAGGGGAGCTTCGATCAGCTCGCTGAAGGGCAGCGCGTCGCATTCGAGGAAGAGGCGTCTCCGAAGGGCCCGCGCGCGGCGAACGTGCGAAGCGAATCCTGACGATCGTCCTGTTCGACATCGACGGCACGCTCGTCCGCACGGGCGGCGCGGGCAGCCGCGCGATGGCCCGCGCGTTCGACGACGAGTTCGGCGTCTCCGGTGCATTCGACGGCATTCCGATGGCGGGGCGTACCGGATCACCGGATTCTCCAGGACGCCGCAGCCCGTGCCGGCGTCGGCCTGACTTCCGCCTCGATCGCCCGCTTCCGCAGCCGCTACGTCAATCGTCTGCGCGAGGCGCTCGCCGATCCCGCTCATGGCGGCCAGGTGCTCCCTGGCGTGCGGCCGCTCCTCGAGCGGCTCACGGCGCTCGACGACACGCATCTCGCTCTGCTGACCGGCAACACCGAGGAGGGCGCCAGGCTCAAGCTCGAGCACTTCGACCTGTGGCGGTTCTTCTCGTGCGGAGGCTTCGGCGACGCCGCCGCCGATCGTCATCACCTCTTCGGCGCGGCGATGGTGCGCGTGCGCGAATCCGGAGTGCCGGCGCCGCAGCCCGAGGACGTGGTCGTGGTGGGGGACACGGAGCTCGACGTGGCGTGCGCGATCGCCGCCGGCGTCCGTTCGCTGGCGGTGGCGACCGGCTCCTCGAGCGTCGACGCGCTTCGGCAGTGCGGCGCGGACGCGGTGTTCGAGGATCTGGCCGACACCGACAGCGTCGTGGCACACATCAAGTATCGCGACCGGTGTCGGAAGAGCTGACCGACGGAGGCCGAGGTCCGGGGAGCGGGACGGAAGCCCGCAGGGAGAACGCCCGGGGCAGGCTGGTGCTTTACCCTTCGATCAATCGAACGTCGCCAGCGCGCGGTCCCTTCTGTGATTCTTCGGGAGTGAACTCCACGCGCTGTCCTTCGCGCAGCAGCTCGAACACCGCACCGCGGACTGCGCTGCGGTGAAAGAAGTGCTCGATGCCACCTTCGTCCCGGATGAAGCCAAAACCCTTGTCGATCAGGAGCCGTGCGATTGTGCCGGTCGGCATGCCCGTGTCCTCCGATGTTCAGACCGGCCGCAAAGTGCACACGACGCGGCACTTGCTGTTTCCGGTCAAGAACGGGGGAAGTGTAGGTGCTTCACCCTACAGAAGTCAAGGCGCGAAGATGACCTGCCAGGTTTCCTCCTCTTCCTCGTCGTCCTCGTCCCCGGTCTCCTCCCCATCGTCGTCCTGATCCGAATCCTCATCGAAATCATCGTCTTCCACGATTTCGTCGTCGTCGGCGGGGGGCAGGCGCATGGGCATGGCGGTCTGGCGCTACTGACCGGCCGCGGGGGGCTTGGCGGCTGCGGGTGCCGCGGCGGCGGCCGGAGCGGCAGCGGGCGCGCCGGGCTGCGAGGGATACGTCGTCCAGTAGTGACGGCCGCAGCTCGGGCAGACCCAGAACTGATTCGGCTGCCATGGCGTGCCCGGAGCGGGATCTCTCAGCTCCATCTGCTGCCCGCATCGCTGACACCGCATCGTCACTCCAGCTGCGCTCATGCGCAGATTATAAGATGGCGCGGGATGATTCCCGCTATCGTGCTGGCGGCCGGCCGGTCGTCGCGGATGGGGCGCCCCAAGGCGCTCCTGCCGCTCGGCGCCGGGGAGACCTTCCTGAGCCGAATCGTGGGCACACTGCGATCGGCCGGGGTCGAGGAGATTGTCGTGGTCGCCGGCGCGGATGCGGCCCCGATTCGCGCGGCCGTCGCCGAGCGGGCGCTGCCGGCGCGGGTCGTCGAGAACCCGGACTGCGAGCGTGGCCAGCTTTCCTCGCTCCTGGTCGGCATAGCCGAGGTCGAGCGGCCAGACGTGCGCGCCGCGATCGTGACGCTCATCGATGTTCCGCTCGTATCGGCTGCCACCGTGCGGCGCATGCTCGAGGCATATGAGGCCGGCAGCGCGCAGATCGTTCGTCCCGCGCGGGGTGCGCAGCACGGCCACCCGGTGGTGTTCGATCGCGTGCTGTTCGACGAATTCCGCCGGGCGGACCCGCGCGAGGGAGCCAAGGGCGTCGTGCGCCGCCACTCGCCGTTGAACGTCGAGGTGGACGACCCAGGCGCATTCGTCGACATCGATACGCCCGACGACTACGCGCGCTGGGTCGGCCCTCTCTGAGGCCGGGGCCTCTGGCTATTTCGTGGCGATGCTGCTCAGCCCGGACGCCAGATCGACCATACGGACGAACTCGGCGCGATACCCGTCGGGATCGACGCCGCGGTACCGCTCCGCGCGCGCGAGGGCGGAGGCGAGGCTCGCCGACCCCGCCAGGGTCGAGCCGCGGAGCACCATGCCGAACTCCGCCACCGCCGACGCAAACCCGAGGTTCTCCGGCATCGGCCGCACGTCCCGGCCGAGCACCACGCTGATCAGCTTGCTCTCATCCGCATCCGGCCGCTTGTAGCGCAGCTTGATCGTCGCCAGCTCGCGCGGGGACGCCGCGGCGCTCGGCTGCGGCGGCTGCTGATACTTCAACGGATCGACGGCGCCATCGTCGAACGGCACACCCGCCGGCACGATCTCGTACAGCGCCGTCACCGAGTGGCCGGCGCCGATGTCGCCGGCATCCTTTCTGTCGTCATTGAAGTCTTCGTTCCGCATCACGCGGTTCTCGTAGCCGATCAGGCGGTAGCCCGCCACCGTTCGAGGATTGAACTCGATCTGGATCTTGACGTCCTTCGCGATGGTGACCAGCGTGCCGCCGGCCTCGTGGACGAGCACCCGCCGCGCTTCGTGCAGGGAATCGAGGTACGAGTAGTTTCCGTTGCCCTTGTCGGCGAGCTTCTCCATCGTCGAGTCTTTCAGGTTGCCGGTGCCGACGCCGAGCACGGAGAGGAAGACGCCGCTCTCGCGCTCCTCCTCGATGAGCCGGACCAGTTCGTCCTGGCTGGTCACGCCCACGTTGAAGTCGCCGTCGGTGGCGAGCATGACGCGATTCACGCCCTCCCGGACGAACTGCTCGCGTGCGATGCGATAGGCCAGCTTGATGCCGGCCGCGCCGTTGGTCGAGCCGCCGGGCCGGAGATCCGCGACGGCGCGCCGGATGGCGAGCTTCTGGTCGCCGCGAGTCGGGGGGAGCACCAGCCCGCTGGCGCCCGCGTACACCACGATCGCCACCCGGTCCGCCGCGGTGAGCGTGTCGGCGAGCATCTGCATCGCGTTCTGCACCAGCGGCAGCTTGTCGGGCGCGTTCATCGAACCCGAGACGTCGATCAGGAAGACCAGGTTTCTCGGCAGCTGTCGGGCCCGGGCCGGCGCTCGGCCCTGCAGTCCGATGAGGGCGAGCTGGTGCGTGGGGCTCCAGGGGCACGCCGCCAGCTCCGTCGTGACGGAGAAGGGCGCGTCTCCGGCCGGCTGTGGATAGCTGAAATGGAAGTAGTTGACGAGCTCCTCGATTCGCACGGCGCCCGGCGGTGGCAGGCGTCCTTCGTTGAGGAAGCGGCGAACGTTCGCGTACGACGCCGTGTCCACGTCCACCGAGAACGTGGACAGCGGCTGGTCGGCCACCCGGCGGAACCGGTTCTCCTCGAAGCTGTCGTATGCCTCGGTGTTGAACGAGCCGCTCGGGCTCGGGGCGGGGAAGAACGGGGCCCCGTTCACGCGTTCGGCCGCGCTCTGCCTCGGGATCCCGCCGCCGACGCCGTTGACCGCCCCCGGCGAGGCCGCTGCCTTGGATTGATCAGCGGCGGCGGCCGCTTCCATCCTTACGTCGATACGCTGGAGGCTTCCTGACGCCAGCGACACGCGCCGGATCGCGGTGGCGAACCCGGCGAGCTCGAACCTCAGCTCGTATGCCCCTGCGGCGAGGTTCTGGAACTCGAACTCGCCGCGTGCATTGCTCATGGCGACGCTTCGCGCCGGTCCCGAGAGGGACACGCGGACGCCGGGGAGCACGACGCCCCCTGCGTCGGTCACGACGCCTCGCAGCGAGCCCCGAGCGGACTGGGCATGTCCGAAAGCGATGAGAACTGTGGCGAGAAGCAGGCTGAGGCCGAGCGAACGTGCGAGCGGCGTGCGCATGGCGGTCTTCTCCTGGCTGCGGCCGCGCGCGAGATGCGTCAGCGGCAAGCAGCCATGCGGCAGCAAGCGTGGCACCTCGATTAGACACCGGGCAGGCGGAATCGGTTTGTGGGCTACTCCGGGGCGACGCGGGGCGCCGGACGCGGCGGCGCCTCGCGGCTGAGCTCCGCGCCGGTCGTCGTCACGAAGTACTTGGCCAGCATGTTCGGGCGCTCCCACGACGGCAGGCTCGACCGGTGGCGCAGATAGTCCAGGAAGTGAGTCGCCACCTGACCGAAATGCGCTTCGTGTCCGACTCGCAGCGCCGCCGGAATCGTGACGTGGATCCCGTCGCCGTGCTCCTCGACTCCGATTCCGGGATACTGTGCCTGCAGCGCCGCGATTTTGGCCGCGACCGCTTTCAGGAGCTGAGGCTTCAGATCGGGCGATGCCGGGAATGACGTACAGCTCCGGCTGGTACCCGTCCGCTCTGGTCTGCCGCACTTCGACCCGCGCCCTGCTTCCCTTGTAATATGCGAAGTGGGTGTCGGCGCCAGCGGGCGCTTCCCAGTCCCAGATGACGTTCAACCTCGCATGGATCCCCCGCAGCGACATATGACACCAGCGTGTTGCAGTAATACTCGAGCCTGCCGTTCTTGACGGCGGGCGAGAGGGCCGCGGGGAACTGCGGCTCACCGGTGACGCGACGGAAATCGGACTCGGGGATCCAGGTGGGCCAGCGCTGGGCCGAGAGGACCTGGATGTCGGACCGGTAATCCACCGCCTGGCCGGGGAAGAGCGTCCACTGCACGAGATCGACCAGGTGCGTGCCGATGTCGTTCAGCCCCTCCCCCTGTTCGGCGGTGTCGAAGAACCAGGCGGGCCGGAGGTTGGGCGCGCCGGCCACGGTCTTGAGCAGGTTGTGGACGCTCTCCATGTAGACGGCCGGGGCCTCCGCGGTGCCGTGCTGAATCTCGCCGGCGACGGCCGGCTCGTTCACGAGCTCGCGCTGGAGCATCGACGTGATCTCGAAGCGCTCGGTCATGATGTCGTAGGCGACGACGCCCTGGCGGTCGGCCTCGGCGAGCGCAGTCTCGAGCTTCGGGAGATCCTGCGGCGACAGGATCCACGGCTTGTCGGCGAGCACGTTGAGCCGGGCGCGGACGGACGCGAGAATGCGATCGATCTTTCCGCGATTGCGTCCCGACAGCACGACCACGTTGCCGGGACGTTCGCGCAGCATCCGATCGAAGTACTCCGGGCTCGCATGCACCTCGGTTTCCCAGCTCGTGGGCCGATCGGCCCGCCGGTTGAACGCGTCGACCCGCTTCAAGTGCTCGAACAGGTCGAAGCCGAGCGGCGCGTACACGTCGACGCGCGGGGCCACACCGGCATACATCTCCTTCTGGAGCAGGGCCGCGTGAAAGTGTCCGGGATCGACGATCATCAGGTGCACGTCAGGCATGGCGATGGGGCTCTGCGCCGACAGAATGACAGCGGCGCCCAGGATGCCGGCTGCGGGCGCCGCAAGGCGCGCCGCGGTGCTCGAGAGCAGAAACGAAAGCGTCACGCTCGCAGACTAGCCTCCGTTGCGCGGGAGCGTCAAGCATGCCCGGCTGCGGGCGGGCGGCGCCCGCTCACGAGGTGGACGACATGTATCCGGTCTTCTTCCGCATCGGTTCGCTCGAGATCACCAGCTTCGGGGTTCTTGTCGCAGCCGGAGCGCTGGTCGGACTCCGCGTGTTCGCCCGTGAGCTTCGGCGTTCGGGCCTGCCGGACGATGCGCTCTATGCCGCGGTCGCAGGCGTGCTCGGCGGAATGGCCGGCGCGAAGATCCTCTGGGTGATCGAGCATGCGGGCGAAGCCCCCGCCGCCGACCTGCTTCTCAGCCGGGGCGGGCTGAGCTGGTTCGGCGGCTTCGCTGGAGGCCTGCTGGCCGGGCTGGTGGTGATGCAGGTCAAGCATCTGCCGAAGCTGGCCGTCCTCGCCGCCGCCGCGCCCGCACTTGCCCTCGGCCAGGCCATCGGCCGCATCGGCTGCTTCCTCGTCGGCGATGACTACGGCCGGCCCACGGCACTCCCCTGGGGAGTGGCATTCCCCCAGGGGCTGCCCCCCACCACGGTGCCCGTGCACCCGACTCAGCTCTACGAAGCTGCGGCGCTGGTTCCGGTCGCGATCCTGCTCGTGCGTCTGCGCCGCCAGCGGCGATCGGACGGCACGGTGCTCGGCGCGTATCTCGTGCTCGCGGGTGTCGTGAGATTCGGCATCGAGTTCCTCCGTGTGAACGTGCGCGTGCTCGACGGTCTCACGGTCGCGCATCTGGCGGCGCTCGCCGCCATCGCGATCGGAATCGTGCTCCTGGCCCGCAAAAGGTAGAATCTCGCGCATGGTGCGACTGCGCAGCGCCGTGCCCGCCGCCATCTTGCTCGGTGTGGCGGTGAGCCTCGCGAGGCCGGCGGCACAGTCGCCGAACGCCTTCGGCGCGCCTTCGCCCGATCAGCCGCAGCCGGGCTCGACGATCACGGCCGTCTCCGGATCCCGTGCGCAGGGCTGGCTGCGCGCAAGGGCCGGTCCGAGGTGCTCGCCCGCCATGGCATGGTCGCAACGAGCGATCCGCTCGCCGCCGAGGCCGGGCTCGAGATCCTGCGCCGGGGCGGGAACGCGATCGACGCCGCCGTCGCGACCGGCGCCGTGCTCGACGTCACCTCGCAGAACGACACGGGCATCGGCGGCGATCTCTTCGCGCTGGTGTATGTCGCGAAGGACAAGAAGCTGTACGCGCTGAACTCGGGCGGGTGGGCGCCTGCCGGCTGGACGCCTGAGTTCTTCACGAAGACGCTCGGGCGTGAGGAGCGTGCCTGGCGCCGGCGTGAACGCCGCCACCGTGCCGGGCGCCGTCTCGGGATACGACGCGCTGCTGAAGCGGTTCGGCACGCTCGGCATTCAAGGAGACGTTCGAGCGCGCGGCACGGCTGGCCGAGGAAGGGCTGGGGGCTGGCAGAGCGGCGCCACTCCGATCTGCGCGGCGCCGTGCCCGGCCTGCGCGCCGATCCCGACTCGGCGGCGACGTTCCTCGACGACGGCCAGGCGCCGGCGCTCTACAGCATCATTCGCAATCCCGGCCTCGCCAGGGCACTGCGTCTGCATTCAAGCGCGAGGGGCGCGACGCCTTCTACGAAGGCGCCATCGCCGACGCGATCGTCGCGAAGGTGCAGGCGAACGGCGGCGTCATGACGAAGGCCGACCTCGCGGAGTTCCAGTCGGAGTGGGTCGAGCCGATCTCCACGAACTACCACGGCTACGACGTCTTCGAGCTGCCGCCGCCCGGGCAGGGGTTCGCCGCGCTCGAGATGCTGAACATCCTCGAAGTGTGCGTGCCGAAGTTCGGCATCAGCGCTCGCGGCGCTCGGACCGGCCAACCCGCAGTACTGGCACTTCATGGTGGAGGCGAAGAAGCTCGCCTACTCGGATCTGCAGGCGAAGAACGCCGACCCGAAGTTCGTGCAGGTGCCGGTCAAGGAGCTGCTCTCGAAGTCGCATGCGGCGATCGCTGTGCGGCCGGATCGACCCGGACCACGGCGTCCAGGCCGGCCGTCGCGGGCGGGCTGGACGGCGGGACCATCTACCTGACGACGGCGGATCGATGGGGCAACATGGTGTCGCTGATCCACAGCGTGTTCGGCGTGTACGGCAGCCGCGCCACCGTCCCGCCCTACGGCTTCGTGCTCCACAACCGCGGCGCGCGCTTCTCGCTCGATCCGACCAGCCCAAACATCGTCGCGCCGCACAAGCGGCCGTTCCACACGATCATCGCGGGGTTCGTGATGCAGGACGGCCAGCCGCTGATGACGTTCGGCAACATGGGCGGCAGCGTGCAGCCCGAAACGCACGCGCAGCACATGGTGAACATGATCGATCTCGGGATGAACGTGCAGATGACGACGGACGCGGCGCGCTTCACGCACAACCAGAGCTCCAACGTGCTGTCGCTCGAGACCAACCTGTTCAATCTGGTCGGCGCGGCGCTCGAAGGCCAAGGGCCACAAGGTGCGCGCGGTGAACGGCGGAGCGGTCGGCGGCTATCAGGGCATCCTGTTCACGCGCGATCCGCGGCTGCCGGCGCCGGTCGTTCGATCGGCGCGCCGCCGACCGAAGATCGGCCGGTGAACGGCGTCTACCGGGCGGGATCGGATCATCGCAAGGACGGCGAGGCGGTCGGCTGGTGACGGTGCGGCAGGCGGTCGGATGGCCGCGTGTCGCCGTGGTCGGGGCGGGCGCGGTGGGGGCCTATTTCGGCGGCATGCTGGCGCGGGCCGGCGCCGACGTGACGCTCATCGGGCGGTCCGTACACGTCGAAATCTGGGAGCGTGAAGGCCTGTTCATCGACGGCCTGCACGTCCAGGAGCGCCTTCCGATTGCCGCCTCCACCGACATCGCGTCCGCACGCGACGCCGGGCTCGTCCTCTTCAGCGTCAAGAGCCAGGACACCGAGGACGCGGGGCGGCAGCTCGCGCCGCACCTGCGCGGCGATGCGGTGCTCGTGAGCCTGCAGAACGGCGTGGACAACGTGGATCGCCTCAGAGCCGCGGCCGGCCTCGACCCGGTCGCGGCCGTCGTGTATGTCGCCGCGTCGATGCCGGCGGCCGGACGCGTGAAACACAGCGGGAGGGGCGACCTCGTGATTGGCGACCTGCCCGGCCGGCCCGGGCCGGCGCGAGCGGATGCGATTGCACAGGTGTCGTCATGGTTCGAGGCCGCTGGCGTGCCGTGCACGATGTCCCGCGACATCGCCGCCGACCTCTGGACCAAGCTGATCATGAACGCCGCGCTGAATGCGGTCTCCGCCGTGGCGAATGCCACATATGGCGAGATCGTCGCGTTGCCGGATTCCCGTCAGCTGGTTCGTGGCCTGGTGGAGGAGTGTCTTGCCGTCGCCGGGGCTGCAGGCGTGTCGCTGCCTCCGGCCGACTTTGTGCAGATGGTCTGGAGCTTCGCGGAGAGAGCCGGCACGGTGTACTCGTCGACGGCGCAGGACCTCGAGCGCGGGAAGCGGACCGAGATCGACGCGCTGAACGGGTACGTGGCGCGCCGGGGCGCCGAGCTGGGCGTGCCGGCGCCGATCAATCAGGCGCTCGTCGCGCTCGTGAAGCTGCGCGAGACGCAGCTCGACCGCTCCAGGGCCGCGCCGCCGGTCAGCGGGGCTGGTACTGATCGTCGCTGACCTGTTCCAGCCAGTCCACGGATCTTCCATCGAGCCGCTCCTGGATGGCGATGTGCGTCATCGCCGTCGAGGGCGCTGCGCCATGCCAGTGCTTCTCGCCGGGAGCGAACCAGACGACGTCGCCGGGCCGGATCTGCTGGATCGGACCTTCCCATCTTTGCGCCAGCCCGCAACCGGCCGTCACGACGAGCGTCTGGCCGAGCGGGTGCGTGTGCCACGCCGTCCGGGCGCCGGGCTCGAAGGTGACGCTGACGCCGACCGCGCGCGCCGGATCTGGTGCCTGGAACAGCGGATCGAGGCGCACCGTGCCGGTGAAGTACTCGGCCGGTCCTCTGCCGGAGGGCTGCGAGCCGTTTTGCTGGATGTTCATGGCTCACGGTAATCGAGTTCTCGCCCGCGCGGCAAATCACTCGTAGCCGTTTGCGCGTCCGGGAAGGTTTTGGCTGCCCGAGCGGAGTGATTCGGAATCGGACAAATCGCAAACTTATCCGAAGTATCGATTAAGAAAGTCTCACATCCGGGCGACATCCCCGAAACTGATGGACTTCTTGCGGGTTTTCCACTGGAGAAAGACGCCGCGCGCCTGTTGCACAGAATTTGCTTGTCGCAGGCCAGCAGGCAGTGCTCATGCCCGCCTCGCTCTCCTCTTTTTCTCGAGGTCGTTTGAATGGCGCCGGTTGCGATCCTTGGTATTTCCGCGTACTACCACGACAGTGCGGCCGCCCTGGTTATGGACGGCGAAATCGTCGCAGCAGCCTCAGAAGAGCGATTCAGCCGGAAGAAGGGCGATCCAGCATTCCCCGCCAGTGCCGTCGCCTACTGTCTCGATGAAGCCGGCCTCGCGATCGAGCAGCTCGCGGCCGTCGGTTTCTATGACAAGCCGCTCTTGAAGTTCGAGCGGATCCTCGAATCGTATCTCGGCGTCGCGCCGCACGGATTCCGCCAGTTCCTGATCGCGGGCCCGCTCTGGATCAAGGACAAGCTGTGGATGGACAAGAACCTCCGCGCGGAGCTGGGCGGCTACAAAGGCGAGCTGCTGTACGCCGAACACCACGAGTCACACGCCGCGAGCGCGTTCTTCCCCTCGCCATTTCAGGAAGCCGCCATCCTGACGATCGACGGCGTCGGAGAGTGGGCCACGGCGTCGTCTGGAGTGGGGCGCGGCGCCGACATACAGCTCCTGAAGGAGCTGCATTGGCCAGACTCGCTGGGACTGCTGTATTCGGCCTTCACGTACTACACCGGCTTCAAGGTGAATTCGGGCGAGTACAAGGTCATGGGCCTTGCGCCGTACGGCAAGCCGAAGTACGTCAAGGCGATCTACGAGCACCTCATAGATCTCAGGGAGGACGGCTCGTTCCGGTTGAACCAGGACTATTTCGGGTACCTCGACGGCCTCACCATGACGAACGAGCGCTTCGACCGGCTCTTCGGTGGACCGCCGAGGCAGCCGGAATCCAAGCTCACGCAGAAGGAGATGGATCTCGCGCGATCGGTGCAGGAGGTCTGCGAGGAAGTGATGTTGCGAATGGCCCGCGCCGTGCACCGGGAGACGGGCTCGGAGAATCTCTGCCTCGCCGGCGGAGTAGCCCTGAACTGTGTCGGCAACGGCCGTCTGCTCCGGGAAGGACCGTTCAAACGCCTCTGGATCCAGCCCGCGGCGGGAGATGCCGGCGGGGCGCTGGGTGTGGCGCAGCTGATCTGGCACCGGCGGTTCAACGGGACGCGGGCCGGTGACGGCCGGAACGACCGGATGCGCGGCGCCTATCTCGGCCCCGGGTTCAGCGACGAGGAGATCGCCGCGTTTCTCGACGATGTGGGTGCGAGCTACCAGCGGCTCGACCGCGGCAGCCTGCTGGCCACCACGGCCAGGCTGCTCGCCGCGGAGAAGGTCGTCGGCTGGTTCAACGGCCGGATGGAATTCGGGCCGCGGGCGCTCGGCGCCGCGATCATCCTCGGCGATCCCCGCAGCCCCCGGATGCAGGCGCAGATGAACCTCAAGATCAAGTTCCGCGAAGGGTTCAGGCCGTTCGCGCCGAGCGTGCTGCGGGAATGCGTGTCCGACTACTTCGAGCTGGAGGGGGATTCTCCGTACATGCTCCTGGTGGCGCCGGTGAAGCGCGAGCGGAGAATCCCCATAAGCGACCACGAGCGCGAGCTCTGGGGGATCGACCAGCTCAACGTGGCCCGCTCCGATATCCCGGCGGTCACCCACGTCGACTACTCGGCACGCGTCCAGACCGTGAGCCGCGATGTGAACCCGGACTATTACGATCTGCTCCGGGAGTTCGAGGCGCTCACCGGTTGCGCGGTTCTCGTCAACACGTCGTTCAACGTGCGCGGCGAGCCGATCGTGTGCACCCCCCGGGACGCACATACCTGCTTCATGCGGACGAACCTCGATGCCCTGGTGCTCGGTCCGTACCTGCTCCAGAAGGAGGAGCAGGACGAGTGGAAGGAGACCTCAGAGTGGCAGTGGGAATTCCAGCTCGACTGACGGCCCGGGAGGGGCGCCGGTTCGCGTTCACCGTCGGGACCGCATTTCTCGTGCTCGCCGCGATCTCCGCCTGGCGCGGCCACACGCTGCCGCCCCGCGTGCTTGGCGCCCTGGGCGGTGCGCTGCTGCTGGCAGGGCTGGTCGTTCCCGGCCGGCTCAGCCGCGTGCACCGCGCGTGGATGGGGCTGGCGCTCGCCCTCTCGAAAGTGACGACGCCAATCATGATCGGCGGCGGTGTACTTCGGGGTGATCAGCCCGATCGGCTGGCTGATGCGGATCCTTGGACGGAACCCGGTGCGACACCGTGCGCGCGACGGGAGCTTCTGGGTTGCGGCATCGCCGGGTGGCCGCAGCAATCTCGACAACCAATTCTAGGAGGGGATGACGTGGCAAGCGCGGCTGGGCAGATGTGGGCGTACCTCAAGGTTCGAAAGAAGTGGTGGCTGCTGCCGATCCTGATGTTCATCTGGGTGGTTGGAGTCCTGCTGGTCTTTGCCCAGGGTTCCGCGCTGGCGCCGTTCATCTACACCATCTTCTGAATCCATCATGGTCCGGAAGGTAGGCGTGTCGCTGCTCGTCCTCATCGTCTGGCTCGCTGCGGCCGAAGTGTCGGCGCGCGTGGTACTGGCGCTTCAGGGACCGCACCGGAACCGACCGCCACGTGCCGATCTACGACCCGGGGCTTGTTCTCTACGGCATCTATCCGGGGCTGCGGACCATCGATGAGAGCGCGCCGCGCCATGAGGATGAATTTTTCGACGTGCTGTTCCTCGGCGGATCCAGCATCAGCCGCGAGTACAGCGAAGTCGAGCAGGCCTTTCTCGAGCAGTTCGCCTTCGATGGCTACAGGAAGAACGTCCGGGTCTTCAACCTGGCATATCCCGGCGACACGTCATTGGACAGTGTGTTGAAGTACTCCGCCGCCGGCGAGGCGCGCTTCGATCTGGTGATCGTCTACGACGGGATGAACGATGCCCGCATGAACAACGCTCCTCCGGAGGTGTTTCGCGACGACTACGGTCATCTTGCCTATTACGAGGCCGTCAATCACCTGGCCCCGTATCACCGGCACGCGTTCTTCGCCCTGCCCTACAGCCTCGTGTACCTCGCCGACCGAATCCGGGAGTCCGTGAGGAAGGATGAGTACATCGGCGATTCACTGCGTGAAGACTGGCTTCGATACGGAGCAACTCCTCGCAGCGCGGAGCCCTTCAAGGCCAATCTGGAGCGCATCATCGGCCTTGCGGCCGAGCGCGGCGACCGGCTGATGCTGATGAGCTTCGCAGGATTCATACCGTCGGACTACTCCTTTCAGGCATTCAAGGAGCGGCGTTTGGACTATGGGTTCCACGCGTTCCATCCAGCGCCTGTCGAGCTCATCGGCCGGCCCGGAGATGTGACGGCCACACTCGCTCTCCATAACGACATCGTGCGCGGGCTGGCGGCCGCACACAAGAACGTGCTCTTCGTCGACCAGGCGCGCCTCATGGCGGGAGTCAGCCGATATTTCAACGATTCGTCACACTACACCCTGGCCGGCGCGTCGAAATTCGTCGCAGATGCCCTCGGTGTGCTGATCCCAGCCCTCAATTCGGACCGGCAATCCCGGGCCTCCAGGTAGTTGCGGAATGCTCGCGACCGAGCTCAACCGGGACGCGCTCACTCCCTCGTTCGAAGGGGATGAATCGGCCCCGCGCCCGGCCCTCACCAAGCTGAGCTGCCGCAAGGCGTATTACCGTCTGGTCAACGTCCACGAATACCCGGACGTCCTGCCTCTCGCCTACGACCTCGTCACGCGGCGGCTGGCCGAGGCTCCGTCCTTCTTACCCGGCGGCATTCCGCCAGGAGACGCCGGCGGCCTGGAGGCGCGCCTCGCGGATGTCATCGAGAGACTGGACGCCCTGCGCGACAGGTTTGCGCGGCCATGGAGACAAGACAACGACGACCTGACCCGCCGGCAGGTTCTGCACTACTTCGTGCAGTACATGCCCATGGCGCTGGTGGACGGCTGCTGGCTGCAGTGCGGCCTCAGGGTCGCCACCGCCCATACGGCGATCGGCGCTTCTCTCACGGGGCTGTACCAGCATCAGGTCCGGGCCTTCGTTGCCGATCCGGGCAGGCACTTCGTGGCCGACTATCGCGAGGTGTACCGGCGCCTCGGCGCGCCAGTCGAGGAGGTGTCGTCTCTTTCGTTCGCGGAGCGCGCCGACTTCCAGTCTTCGAGTTTCGCGGTTCCGATCTTTGCGCTCGCCATCGCTCAGGTCACGCGCAGCTTCCCCCTCGAGATTCTGGGGCTCAACCTGGCGTGGCAATTCCTGGATCTTTCCGCATTTGGCCCCGATCTGGTTCGCGACGCATGTCAGGCGTACGCTCTGCCGCCGTTGGGCGACGACCTCAACGCCCCCGATCACCTCGAAACCGGCCGCCACATGGCGCGCGCGGCCGCGCTGGGGTCTCTCGAGCGCGTGGACGGCTCGAGGTCGGGCGAGGCCTGGAGCGGGTTGCTCCGTGGCGTGTCGTCGGGTGTCGAGCTGTGGACCAGATGGCTGAATGAGCTGCGGGAGTCGGCGCCGTCGGGCCCCCCCGATCCGAGGCAGGAGATGATCGATCTGCTGCGGCGCAAGTCGCCGCACGCGTTCGGTTATCACGGCGATCGGAGGCTTGGTGCCCGGCGGATCGATGAGATGCTCGACCCCGCCGTGTTCAACGGGCCGGCAGTTCTGGATGCGCTGGCCGCATCGCCCTGGGTCAAGACCGGCAAATCGGGCAAGAGCGTCTTCCTGAGCCGTCTCACGGGGTTCGGCGGCCCGATGCTGGCCGTGTTCTCCCCGGTCGAGCAGGAGATCGTCCAGAAATGGATCGACAGCCTCTCCACGGATGTTCCGGCAGAGAGCGCTGCGTCCAGGCCGGCTGCCCGGGAAGAGGAGTACGTGGAGGGCCGGACCTGGGATGCAATCCAGCTCCGCCGGAGCAGCGAACGCCGCTACGGGAAGATTGGCGTCAGAGAGCTCTATCACTACCTGATCAACGTCGAGTTCTTCCCGGACGTCCTGCCCATGGCGGAGCGCTTCGCGCACGAACGCCTCGAACGATCGCTGGCCATGATCTGGAAGGGAGAACGGCCCATTCCCTCGCGCCGCTACGACCCCGCGGCGCTCGAGCAATGGGTCTACAGGAAGCATCGCGAGCAGGTGGACTCCTACCGCCCGCCCGATGTGCGTCCCGAGGCGCCGAGGGCGGCGTTCATCGAAGCGACGGTTCAGCTTGCCCCTCTGATTCTGATCGACGGCGGGTGGCTTCAGGGAATGGCGTCGCCGGCCCTCATCCACACACCAGTCGGGCGGATGCTCTTCCACGTGCTCGTCGAGGAGCTCGGCGAGGGCAGCCAGAAGGAGCACCACGCCAACGTCTATCGCGATCTGCTGAAGGCGATGGGCGAGGATCCGCCGCCGGTCGATTCCTGGGAGTTCGCGCGCTGGCCACGGCTGCTCGACGCGTCATTCGATGTGCCGACGCTGTGGCTCAGCATCTCCTGCTTTCCCAGGCATTTTCTGCCGGAGATTCTGGGTTTGAACCTTGCGGTCGAGCTGGCAGGCGTCGGTGGGCCGTACATGGAGGCCCGGGACACGCTCCGCCGCTTCCGCTATCCCACGTTGTTCGTCGACGTCCACAACGCGGCGGACAACGTGTCGGTGGGACATTCCGCGTGGGCGATGAACGCCATCAGGCGGTACCTGGACGAGGTTGCCGACCGCGACGGACCACACAACGTCGATCGGGCCTGGCACCGGATCTGGGCCGGAGTCCGCGCGACGCTCCCGCAGATCGGTCGCGCGCGGATGATCGGACATCGCCTTCAGAGACGGTTCTTCGGTGAGGACCCGACGCTGGTGCCGCTGATCTTTCCGGCCTGAAGACGACATGAGCCGATGCGTGCGGCGTCGCCTCGCAGTCGCCCGCTCGCGGCCCGCGGTGCGAGCCAGGAAGGAAGGCGTGGCCTTGCGGGCAAGCTTCCTGAGCGGAGGGTCCAGGCAATCGAGTACAATTGCCGCTCCGCGCGCTCCCGGCCTTGGGCCTTTCGTGGAGATCACCATGAGGTCTGCGACAGCCGTCACACGATTCATCTCCGGCGCGGCCTTCCTGTGGACACTCGGCTGGAGCAGCCCGGCTCACGCGCAACTCGGCGTCGGCGAGTGGGTCAGGACCGACGCCGCGGGCGGGGGTATGACGATGACCGTCGCGGCGTGCTGCCGGGGAGGCTATCGCCTGACCTACCACGTTCCCATCGGCAAGGGACAGCCTCCGTTGATCCTGACGATCGATTTGCCCATGGATGGAACCGAGGCGCCGACTCTGAGTGCCGGCAAACCGACCGGGCAGACGATGTCCGCCACACGCGTGGACGACCACCACTACACCGGCGTCGTGAAGCAGAACGGACGGCCCTACCTCACGAACAGGGCCACGCTCTCGGCGGATGGACGACGCATGACGGTCGAAGACACACTCGCAGGTAGCAGTCAGAAGGTCGTCGAGACCTGGGCGAGGAAGTAGACGGACAAGCGGCCGATCTTTTCCGCTCAGCGCGCGATCACGCGTCTGTGCCGGCAACACGCCGCCGCTGGATTCATAGCCAAGATCTCACGCGGCCCCGAAGTGAAGCTCATCGAGAGGGCGATCGTCGGTGCAGATCGCGATAATCGCTTTCTGCCTATGCGGCGCGAATGGGGCGATCAAAGCGCCTGCCGATCGGTGATCTTGACGCCGAGCCCTCGCCCCGACCTAATCGAAGATGAGCGCAACCGCACCGGCGTTCAGCTACTTGCAGGAAATCCAGACCGGAAATGAAGGTTTGGTGGAACAGACGGGCGCCGGTTGGAATCGGATCGCGGGCTGCCTCGGCCGATCCATGCTTTTCAGAAAGCGGTCTGAAATCGGCAGACGTTGGCCCGCGCGGAGAAATGTTGCGTCAGAATCCGGCACCTGAAGCCGTCCGGCGGCCAGTTGTCACCGCAAACCCCATGAATGCACCGCTAGCGAGGGCCGCGATGGCCCCCACACACAGAAATGCAGGATGCATGGTCTCCCATTCAAGGACCGTCCGCGCGTGTTCAGGCCCAAGGATCGTTGCTGAAAGTCCTTGCATGCACATCAGGGCGCCCAACAGGCGCAGAGTCTTTGGTGCACGAGAGGTCCTGGCGGACAGGATCACCACAAGTCCCATCGCCAAACGGACAGCGCCGGCCGTGTAGAGTCCCGTCGGCGTCGCGAAGTACTGTCCGCGAACTGCGGTCAGGCTCGCGGGCGAAACGAGGCCGACCACGCCGACAACAACAGTGAAGAGGGCGACGAGCAGTGCAGCCATCCTCATCGGCCGGCCGGTGAGGGCAGCCCCCGAGGGCCTGTCAGCCATGCCGCTGACCGTACACCTTACCGGTCCCTGGCAATTTGTGCCGTCGCTGACGACCAGTTTGGATTGCAGACGATCGAGGATGAAAATGAAGGTTTGGTGGACCAGACCGGGATCGAACCGGTGACCTCATGAATGCCATTCATGCGCGCTCCCAACTGCGCTACTGGCCCACTGTGGGGAGGAAGGACCTCGGAAAATGGTAACCCACGGGGTGAGCACGGTCAATTCGCGCTCCCTCACCGCCCGCTCACACCGCCTGCGCGCGCCGTGCGGTTCCATGCGCGATCGCATCCGCGATCCTGCCGGCGTCACGGCCGACGCCGTGAATCATCTCCACCGCCGATGACGACCGTGTCCACGCGCTCGGTGATGTGTGTGTCTGTCATGGAAGTCCTCCGAGTCGGCACAATAGCCAATCCGCGCTCGCGCCGCATCGGGCGAACTGCGCAGCGTGCTCGCCGCGTGCGTGAGTATTTCTGTGGATGCCGTGTCTTACAGGAGTTTGTGCTCGTAGGCGTAGGCGGTCGCCGCGGCACGGGAGGGCAAATCGAGCTTGGTGAAGATGTTGCTCACGTGCCGCGCGACGGTCTTCTCGCTGATCGCGAGCCGGGCGGCGATGGCGCGGTTGGTGGCGCCGGTGGCGATCAGGCGGAGTACCTCCACCTCGCGCCCGGTGAGCCCGCTGGCGGCGCGTGAGGCCCCGCTCGCCGCGAGCGCCGCGGCTCGTGCGGCATCCACCGCGGCGCCGATCCTGTCGAAGATCTCGTGCGCGGCATCGAGCTCGAGCTCGGCCCCGTCGTGATCGCCGAGCTGTCTGTACGCCAGTCCCACGAGCACCCGGACGCGCGCCATCTCATAGGGAGCCTCGAGCTCCTCCCACGCGGTGCATGCTGCGCGCAGCGGGACGAGCGCCCCGGCGGCGTCGCCGGCCTCCAGCGTGACGGCCCCGCGCGCCTGCGACGAGACGGCGCGGAGAAACGGTGTGTCGAGCGCCCCGGCAATCCGGGCGAGCTCGTCGGCGGTGGCACGCGCCGCGTCGCGATCGTGGCTGGCAAGCAGAATCTCGACGGCCGCCGGGAGCAGGCGCACGCGCGTGCGCCGGTCGCGCGCCTCCTGCAGCGCGCTCCGGATCGCGGCGACCGCCGCCCCGATCTGTCCCTGCGCGAGTCGCAGCAGCGCCATGCCCGGGTACGGCCTGCGGCCGGCCTGGCTGGCGAGGCGATAGCCTTCGTCGGCTTCGGCAAAGTGCCCGAGCAATCGGTGCATCTCGGCGAGCTGGTAGCGCGCCGCGCCGGCGCCCTCGCGGCCGCCTGCCTCCGCGAGGCGCTCGCAGGCGCGAGACGCCTCGGCGGCGGCGTCCTGCCAGGCGCCTTTCAGCTGCATCACCTCTGAGCGCCGCACCAGACATTGACCCCGGAACGGCACGAGGTCGGGCTGGGCGGCACACCATCGGCTGAGCGCGCCGGTCCACTCCTGCGCACGCCGCACGTCGAACACGTCGTGGCAGGCGCTGATCACGCTGCAATACACCACGCCGGCCACCATGGGGCCCACTTCGCCGCTGGTGACGGCGAGCATCACCTCATCGAGCAGCGCGAGCCCCTCGGCGATCCTGGTGAGGTACACGAGCGCGCGTCCCTGGCCATGGCGCGCGAGCGTGACCAACTCGCGGCATCGGAACCGCTCGCCGATGGCCGCCGCCTCGGCAAACGTGACGCGAGCCGACTCGGGGTCGCCCGCGGCCGCCTGCTGAAACGCGGACGCGCAGAGCAGCCATCCCTGTTCGACGCAGTCCACGCCGGCATCCTCGACGAGACGCCTGGCCCGCGCGAGCCAGCCCGCCGCCTGGGAGCGCTGCTGCGGCTGGTCCAGGATGGAAAACGCAAGCCAGAAGGCGCTGGCCGCGGCCCGCACCGGCTCGCCGCGCTCGAGAAAGCCGGCATGCGCACGCGCCCGCGCGTCGACGCCGGCGGAGTCGTCGCCCGTCAGGTACGCGGCCACCGCGAGACGGTCGAGGTCCTCCGGCCCCAGCGGCGCATCCCGGTCCGCCTCCGCCAGTCGGGCGGCCGCCTTCGACCACGATCCTGCATCGTACGCGGCGCGGCCCTCGGCAAGCGCCTGAGAAGCGCGCATGTCCGTATCATCCCGCAGACGCGCCGGACGGCCAACTCCAGATAGACTGACGCAACCATGCCCGATCGCTACCGCGCCGGCGATCTCGCGATGTTCGCCTCGGCGCTGCTCGAACGTACGGGTCTCGCGCGTGACCGCGCGCGCGTGGTGGCGGACGTGCTCGTCGAAGCAGATCTGCTCGGCCGCACGACGCACGGCCTCGACCTGCTGCCGGCGTACCTGCGCGCGCTGGAATCGGGCGGAATGGCCCGCACCGGGGAACCGGCCGTCGTTTTCGACGCCGGCGCCGCGCTCACCCTCGACGCGCAGCGGCTGCCCGGGCCGTGGGTGGTGAAGCTGACGATTGCCGACGCGCTGAACCGGCTGGCGGCACACCCGGTCGTGACGGTCGCGATCCGCCGCAGTCACCATATCGCGTGCCTTCAGGCGTACCTCAAGCCGGTCACCGACGCGGGCCGCATCATCCTGCTGATGTCGTCAGACCCTTCCACCGGCGGCGTCGCGCCATACGGCGGCGTCGCATCAGTGCTGACGCCCAATCCCATTGCGGCGGGATTTCCGACGGCCGGCGATCCCGTGCTGATCGACGTCAGCATGTCTCCCACGAGCAACAGCGCCGTGAAGCGGGCAGCCGCGCGCGGCGAGCGTCTGCCGGCTGCCTGGCTGATCGACGAGGCCGGCCGTGCGACCGACGATCCCAGCCCGGGCCCTGCCGGCGCGCCGAAGCCGATGCTTCCGCTGGGCGGACTCGACGCCGGTCACAAGGGGTTCGCGCTCGGCCTGCTGGTGGAGGCGCTGACGTCGGGGCTGGGCGGCTACGGCCGCGCCGAGAAGCCGACCGAGTGGACGGCTTCGATCTTCCTCCAGCTGATCGATCCCGACGCGTTCGGCGGGCGCGAGACCTTCGTGCGTGAGGCGCAGGCTGTCGCGGAGCTCTGCAGAAAGGCGGCAGTGCCGCCCGGCCAGCCGCCCGTCCGCCTGCCTGGCGAACGCGCGCTCGCGCTCCGTCGTCGTCAGATTCGGGAGGGAGTGGATCTGTACGAGGGCACCATGCCTGCGCTGCTGCCCTGGGGTGAGAGGTTCGGGGTGCGCGCGCCGGCGGCGATCGGTACTCCGTGAACATCCGCTGGATGTCCGCGGGGGAATGGGTCCTGGTGAGCGCGAGCATCAGCAGGATGCGCGCCTTCAGCGGCGTCAGATCTTCGCCGCCGATCATTCCCTCGCGGAGGAGGCTGCCCGAGAGCGCGGCGATCCGCCCGCTGCCGGTGCGGGTGGCTGCGACCACGATGACCCCGTGCTGCTCGGCGTAGGCGATGCCGGAGGCAAGCGTCCCGCCGGTGAGGTCCGCGCCGGCGACCGCGATGATCAGACCTTTGGCGCCGGCGTCCACCGCGGCCCGCAGCAGATCGCTCGACGCGCCCTGGTAGAACATGAGGATGTCGACGCGCGGCAGGGCGTCGATCGACGCGACGTCGAACTCCGTCTTCGCCGTGTGCCGCTTCAGCGGCTCGCGATAGTAGACGACGCGATCCGGATCGACCACGCCGAGCACGCCGTACGAGCGGCTCTGAAACGTCTGCAGGCGCAGCGCGTCGGTCTTCGACACCTCGCGCGCCGAGTTGATCTCGTCGTTCAGCACCACCAGCACGCCCTTGCCGCGCGACTCGGGGGAGGCGGCCACGCGAAACGCGTCGAGCAGATTCGCGGGCCCCTCGTAGCCTGGGGCGCCAGCGCTGCGCATGGCTCCCACGAGCGCCACCGGCTTGGCCGACTTCACCGTGAGGTGGAGAAAATAGGCGAGCTCCTCGAGCGAATCCGTGCCGGACGTGATCACCGCGCCGGCCAGGCCGCCATCGTCAGCGAACAGACTGTTGACGCGGCGCGCGAGCTGGAGCCACTGGTCGAGGGTGAGGGCGGTGCTCGCCACGTTGGCGAACTGCTCCGGCTCCGGACGGGCGTAGCGGTCGAGTCCCGGTACGAGCTGCAGCAGGTCCTCGGCCGTGAGTCGCGTTCCCCCGCGCGTGGCGATGGTGCCGCCGGTTGCGAGGAAATGCACACGTGGCAGATCGCTCTCGGCCCAGGTGCGAATGCCGCTGATGACACCGACCGCCAGGGCCGCGAGAAGACAGGCGAGAACCGGGGGATTGAGGGCGCGGCGAAGCATGCGCGTAGGCGCGCCTTGTACTATACCGTATCCGCCCCGTCCGGTCCGGCCTGTACACATGGTCGGGCGCACACGTGGGCGCGCCGCCGGCCCGCCGCCGCGGGGGCGATCCGCGTCGTGACTACGACTCGGAAACTGGCCGTGGTTTGTTGTTCTGATGCGCCCGGTCGAGCCATTTCGTCAGGTGCGCGGCGGCCTCGTCCGGCGTTTCGCCGTAGAACGGCATCATCGCCGCCGGAATGCCGGGAAGCTTCATGATGTTTGCGCGCCAGCGCTTCTCTTCGATCCGGGCGATCTCGATGAGATAGCTCCGGCCGGCAATCACTCGCTCGATGCTATGCCGCACGTCCTGCTCTGGTTCGTAAGAAAGAAAGTGGAGGAAAGGAACCTTGTGAATTCTACGTACCTCAACGGATCGATCAAGCGAAACGAAGTACGAAGGCGCGGCCTCGAGAACGCCGGACGCCGAATTCGCGCCGAATCAGCCGGAAAAAAATTTGCGCTGTCGATCGGTGCACAGGATATTCACCATTCATCCACAGCTTTTGCACACCGAACCCCGAACCTTGAACCTCGAACCCCGTGACCTTGACGCCCGCGCACGCGCGCCGTACGCTGAACTCGGTTTGCGCCCGACATCAGCTGCCATCCCTCTCGTGCTCGCGTCGCTGCTGCTTGCCGTTTCGGCCGCCTCGGCCGACGAGGTCACGCTCTTTCGGGTCTTTCTGAAGGACGGGACGGCCGTCGTGAGCTACGGAGAGTACGCGCGGGTGGGCGATCGAGTGGTGTTTTCCATGCCGATCGGCGCAGTCTCGCCCGGCGTTTCGCCGCCGCGACTGCATCCGGTGAATCTTCCCGCCGCTGCAGTGAACTGGACGGCCACCACCGAGTACGCGCAGTCGGCGCGCTTCGCACACTACGTCGCGACGACGGCCGAAGACGACTATGCGGCGCTCACGGGCGAGGTGGCATCGGTTCTGAACTCGGTCATGTTCGCGAAGGATGCGCGCGCGCGGCTGGATCTCGCCATGCAGGCACGCCAGCGGCTCGCCAGCTGGCCGCGCGAGCATTATGGCTACCGGGCGGATGACGTCCGGCAGGTTCTCGGCATGCTGGACGAGGCCATCGCCGAGCTCCGCGCGGCGGCCGGCGAAACCGCGTTCTCGATCGATCTCCTGGCGGAGACCGCGCCCCCGCCGGCGGTTCCCATCCTGCCGGTTCCCACGGCGGCCGAGTCGATCCTGCAGGCAGCGGCCGTGGCCAGGGCGAGCGACGTTCCGGCCGATCGGCTCACGCTCCTGGGTGCCGTGGTGGCGGCCATCGAAGATCCCGCGAGCGGTCCTGCGACCGCGGGCACGCAGACAATCCGCCGCTGGGCGCTGTCGGAGATCAAGACCGAGCGGCGCACCGACGCGGCGTACGCTCGGCTGGTTTCCGGTTCGGTGCGGAAGGCAGAAGCGGCCGCTGAACGCGGGGACGTGCGGACCGTCGAGGGGACGCTGGCCAATATCGATCGCCGCGACGTGTCTCTCGGCCGCCGCCGGCCGGACGTCATCCGCGGCCTCGTCGCCGGCATTCGCGTCAGGCTCGACGCCGCGCGCCGCCTGCGTCTGGCCAGGGATCGGTGGAACGAGCGGGCAGGGGCCTTCCGGGCCTACCAGCACGCCGTGGAGCCCATGCTGGCATTGCTCGGCCGCGCGCAGCCGGGGCTCGACGACATCAAGAGGCTCGCCGGCGGCGACGCCGTGACGCTGCAGGAGCTGGCCGATCGGCTGAGCGAAACGGCGAAGCGCCTGGCCGTGCTGGCCGTGCCCGACGAGCTGAAGGAGGCTCACGGGCTGCTGTTGAGCGCCACCTCTCTCGCACAGACGGCCGTGAGCAGGCGGCGTCAGGCGGTGCTGGCGGGCGCCATGAGCGCGGCATGGACGGCGTCCTCGGCTGCCGCCGGGTCGATGATGCTCCTGGCACGAGCGAGGGAGGAGATGGAAGCCGCCACGAAGCTTCCGCAGCTCAGGTGATTACTCCGCGCACGACCCGCCTCCACCGGGCGGCCGATCTCCGCGCCTTCAACGAGGCGATTCGCCGTCTCACCGACCACCGGGAACTCTCCAGATTGCGCGACTGCGCCGTCATCGTACCGAGCTCGGCGGCGGCCGATCAGCTCAGGCGCGGCTTCGAGGACGCCGCGCTGGGCGAGCGCCGCGACGAGGCGGCAGCCGTCGCCCTGCCGCTCATCGTCACGCGCGCGGGCTGGTACGGCCTCATGCACGAGCGCCTGGCGTTCGGGCCGCGGCGCTTGAGCGAACTCGAGCGGGAGGTGATTCTGGCATCAGCGGCCAGAGCCGCGGATGCCTGCACTCCGGCACCGTTTCGACTCCGGGCGGGGCTCCTGGTCGCGATGCTGAGCTTCTACGACGATCTGCGCCGCCGCAGCGTGACGGTTGATCGCTTCGAGGCGGCGATGATCGACGACCTGTCGCGGGATGTCGACCACGATCGAGGCGCCGAGCGCCTGCTGCGGCAGACGAAATTCCTCGCGGCGAGCTTTCGCGGTTATGAAGCCACCGTGCTGGACAGCGGCGCCATCGATGAGCACGGCCTGCGCGAGCTGCTGGTGCGGACGGCTGCCGCTCGGCCGCTCCGGCAGGTGGTCGTCACCGTCGGCGATCGTGTCGGCGACCCCGCGGGGCTCTGGAAGGCCGACTTCGACCTGCTCACGCGGCTGCCCGCACTGGAGCGGATCGACGTGGTCGCCACGCGCGCGGCGCTCTCGAGCGGGCTGCTGGACCGGCTCCACGATCTCCTGCCCGGCTTCGAGGACGAGACGGTGCCAGGATCGGCGATTGCCGTCACAGAGGAGCATCGCGCGCCGATCGTCCCAGCGGTGGTCGTCGTCCGCGATCGTGAAGAAGAGCTCGCCGCGGTCGCTCGCCGGCTGAGACGGTCCCGGCCGGAGGCACTCGATCGGTGCGCCGTGATCTTCAAGCGGCCGCTGCCTTACGTGTATCTGGCGCGCGACGTGCTCGCCAGGGCCGGGGTTCCCTACCAGACCCGCGATGCCCTTCCCCTGGCGTCCGAGCCGTACGCGGCCGCGCTGGATCTGCTGTTCGAGGCGGTGCTCGCCGACTTTGCACGCGAGCCGCTCGTGGCATTGCTGTCCTCGCCCTTCTTCCGGTTCGAAGGCGGCGGCTGTGCCGTGGGGCCGCTGGAAGCTTACGAGCTCGACCGCGCGCTCTGCGATGGCAGGTACTTCGGCGGCCGAGATCAGCTTGGGCGGTTCGCGGCCGACCGCGATCCGCGGGTCCGGCAGGCGGCGTCGGCGGCGCTCCTGGCCGTGGATCGACTCGATCCGCTGCGGGCCCCGGCCCCCGCTTCGGAGCAGCTCGGGCGCATCCTCGCCTTTCTCGAGGCTCACGAACGGATGCCGTCCGGGACGGCGGCAGAGCGCCACCTGCGGGCGCGGAGCGCCATCCAGGGGGCGATCCGGCGGCTCGCGCGAGCGCACGAGCAGTTCGGCAACGCCGAGGTCGACATGGCCGGACTCGCTGCGACGCTGCGGCGCTGGATGGAAGGGCAGACCTTTGCTCCTCCCAGCGGCGCCCCGGGCGTGCAACTGCTCGACGCGCAGGCCGCTCGATACGGCGAGTTCGACGAAGTGACGCTCGTCGGCCTCATCGAGGGGGAATGGCCGGAGCGCGTCCCCGGAAACATCTTCTATCCCCAGTCGCTCCTCGCAAGGTTCGAGTCGGCCGCCGACGAGCCGGGATCGGTGGGGCCGCGTGCATCCATCGCGGCCGAGCGCGCCGCATTCGAGGATTTCCTGGCATTGCCGGGCCGCTCGCTGGTGCTCTCGACGCTTCGAGCTGGAGAACGACTCGATTGTCGGTCCGAGCGTGTTCCTCCAGGACATCGGCCAGCCGCTGCGGCATCAGGGCGATGCTGTGGAGAGCGGACTGGCGGCCGGTGAGCAGGACCTTGCCGGCGCGGATGCGCGATTCGGCATGAATCCCGCCGCGCTATCGGACGAGGCGCGCCGCTGGCTGGAGCTGCGGCTCTCACGGTCGGCAGCTTCGGAGGCGCGGTTCCACGGCGGGGCGCAGCCATTCGTTCCGCCCACCTACGCGATCAGCGCGCTGGAACGATACCTGCGGTGTCCGTTCCTGTTTTTTGCCGAACGGGTGCTGAAGGTCGAAGAGGATCCGTCGGAGGAGCGCACGCTGTCGGCCAAGGATCAGGGGATTTTCGTGCACCAGGTGTTCGAGCGGTTCTTCGGCGTCTGGCAATCGCGCGGGTACGGGGCCATCACGCTGGAGAACATCGCCGACGCCCGCGCGATCTTCCATGAAGTACTCGAGAAGGAGCTCGGCGGGCTCCCCGAGGACGAGGCGTCCGTGCAGCGGGCGCGGCTCCTGGGCTCACCGGCCGACGAGGGGTTGGCCGAGACGGTCTTCCAGATCGAGCTGGGGTGGACGCAGCCGGTGGTGGAGCGGTTTCTCGAGCATCCGCTGGAAGGGGAGTTCGAGATTCAGTCGGAGGCCGGCCCTCGGCGTATCGGACTGCGGGGCAAGGCGGATCGCATAGACGTGCTCGCCGACGGGACGCTGCGCATCGTGGACTACAAGCTCGGCTCGGCGCCCGACCGGCGGCAGGCGCTGCAGCTGCCCATCTACAGCGATGTGCGCCGAGCAGCACTTCGAACGGCTGGGGCGGCCTGATCGCGCCGGCGAGGCCGGCTACATCGCGTTCGGCCGCGAGCGGACGTTCGTGTCGATGCTGCCCAGGGGCGGCACCCGCGCCGAGGCGCTGGAGCAGGCGCAGGCGCGCCTGCTGGCGGCGGTGGACGGCATCGAGCGGGGCGCATTTCCTCCGACGCCGTCCGACACCTCTTACTGCCTGCGCTGCGCGTATGCCGCCGTCTGCCGGAAGGACTATGTCGGCGACGTCTGATCGGCTTCCGTTCGACGAGGCAGATGTGGATGCCGATGCCGAAGCGCGCCAGCGCGCCGTCGACCCGCAGCACCACGTGGTGCTCGAGGCCTCGGCGGGCACCGGCAAGACGCACGTCCTGGTCGATCGCTATCTCAATCTGCTGCGGCACGGGGTCGATCCGGCGAACATCCTCGCCATCACGTTCACGCGCAAGGCGGCGGCCGAAATGCGGTCGCGGATCCTCGACGCGCTGCAGGAGCGCGCCGGACGCACGGTCGGAGACCAGGCCTTGTGGGCCGCCGTCCGGGACCGGGCTGCCGACATCGCGATCAGCACGATCGACGCCTTCTGCCTCTCCCTCCTGCACGAGTTCCCGCTGGAGGCCGATCTCGAACCCGGGTTCGAGATGGCCGACGAGACCCAGCTGCCTCGCCTGATCGAAGAGGCGCTCGATCGCGCCCTCGACGTGGGCCGCGGTCTGGCGGGGTCCGACGAGCACGTCCGGCTGCTGCTCGCGGAGCTCCGCGAGCCGCGGATTCGCGAGGGTCTGGCCGCGATGCTCGAGCACCGCCTGGTCGTGGAAGGGGCGCTCGAGCGGGCGTTGCGGATGAGCCCGCACGATCTCACCGCGGCGGACGCCTGCGATCAGGCGCTCGCGCGTCTCCGCGACCTGTTCGCCGTCTTCCGAGGCGGCGTCGAGGCGTTCCTCGACTCCGGCCCGTGCGGCATCCTCGCTATCGCCTGCTGGCCGCAGACGTGCGGGGCGTGGTCTCGGGGCGCCTGCCGGCCTCGCCGGGTGCCGCACGCGCCGTGCTCGAGCGGATCCAGGCGCACTTCGTCACCGCCAACGGCAAGCCGCGGCAGCGGTTCAGCAGCTACAAGGCGGCGGACTGCGAATGCTCCGGCAGCCTGGAAGCACCATTTGTCCGACGTGCAGCGTCTGGCACCCTCGGTGGCGGAGGTGATGTGGGCCTTCAGGCGCGACCTCAACGCCGTGTTGTCGCGGGGCGTGCAGCGGATGTACCGCATCGCGCTGGATCAGTACCGGCGGGCTCTCGACGCGTACGGCGTGCTCGACTTCTCGGAGGCGTTGTCGCGGGCGCTCCTCCTCCTCGTCGCAGATGGAGGAGTTCGCGCGCAGCCGGTACCGGCTGGAGGCGCGCTACCACCACGTGCTGGTGGACGAGTTCCAGGACACGAGCCGGGCGCAGTGGGAGCTCGTGGCCCTGCTGGTGCGGTCGTGGGCCGAGGGCAGCGGCGTCGCCGCCGGCGCGCCGCTGGAGCCGACGATCTTCCTCGTCGGAGACCGCAAGCAGTCGATCTACGGCTTCCGCGACGCCGACGTCGCCGTGATGAAGGATGCCGTCGGCTTCGTCGATCGCCTTCGGCCCAACGCGAGCGTCGCGCCGGGCGATCTCGAAAAGCTTCCGGGCCGTTCCGGATCTGCTCGCCTTCATCAACGACCTGTTCGGCGAGATCGAGTAGCATCGACTCGCGCCGCGACGCGTTCGAGTTCACGGCCGACGATCGGTTCCCCCTGGGGGAGTTCGACGAGGCCGCAGGTGCCGGCGCTCGGCATGATCGCCGCGCCGACGGCGACGGCCTGCGCCGAGCTCGGTCGCCGCGGAGATCGACGGCTTGATCGCCGGCCGGGCGCTCGTTCGCGACCCGAGAACCCGCGAGTCCAGGGCGATCACCCCGCGCGATATCGCCATCCTGTTCCGCACCAAGGAAAGCCACCAGCGTGTTCGAGCAGGCGCTGACGCGGCTGCGGCTCCCCTCCTACGTCTACAAGGGCCTCGGCTTCTTCGAGGCCGACGAAATCCAGGACGTGATTGCGCTGCTGCGGTACTGGGC
Organism: Vicinamibacterales bacterium; assembly: GCA_963738315.1. GTDB lineage: Bacteria > Acidobacteriota > Vicinamibacteria > Vicinamibacterales > JAMQPK01 > JAMQPK01. The sequence continues at coordinate 667,123 of CAVTVT010000002.1, forward strand.
CTCGCCCCATTCGAACATCCGCGCGGCGGCCTTCCTGCGATCCCGGTTCGTGAGGCTGTCGGATGCCGGGCTGCAGGCGCTGGCGCCTCGGCTCGCGCACGCCCTCTCCGCGCATGAAGAGCCCGACGTGAGCCGGCTCGACGCCGAAGATCGCCGGACGCTCGCGCTCGTCCGAGACGCCATGGCGCGATGGCTCGCGTTGGTCGATCGCCTTCCGCCGGCCGATCTGCTGGAGCTGGCGCTCGACGAGAGCGCGTACGCCTTCGAGACCAGGGGTCCCAGGGCGCGGCAGGCCCGCGAGAACCTGAAGAAGATCCGCGCGATGCTGCGGCGCATCCAGAACAGCGGCTACGCGACGATGTCCCGCATCGCAGACCACCTGGAGCGGCTCAGCGCCGGAGACGAGTCGAATGCCGTGATCGATGCCGGCGATGCCGTCAGCCTGATGACGGTGCACGCCGCCAAGGGTCTGGAGTTTCCGGTGGTGTTCGTCGTGAACCTCTCGAAGGGCACCGGCAGCCGCCGGCCGGCGATCCGGGTGGCCGCCGAAGGCGATGCCGAGCGCGCGTGGATCAGCGTCGGCGAGTTTCAGTCGGAGGCCGACGAGGACGCGAGAGAGCGCGAACAGGAAGAAACCAAGCGTCTGCTGTACGTCGCCCTCACGCGCGCGCGCGATCGTCTGTATCTGGCCTCCGAGCTGAAGTCGGGGACGTTCCGGCCGGCGCCGGGCAGCCTCGGAGAGGTGCTTCCGGCCACTCTTGCCGCGCGGCTGAGCGCGGTCCCCCTCAGTCAGGAGCCGTTCGAATGGCAGGCAGCCTCGGGGTTGCGCCACCCGATCCGTTTGTGCCGCCCGATGGAACGCGCCCCGGCAGAGGCGGCAGTTGATGGCGCCCCGTCGGACGAGCCCTGGCGGCCCGACGAGCCCGGCACGTGGCCGCTGCCGCCCGGACCGAGTCTTCCGCGCGTAGCGGTCACGGCTGCGGCCGCCTCCGAGGCGCGGCCGCTCGCCGCGCGGGCCGGCGATGGCGATTCGCCCGTCGAGCGCTGGTCGGGACGCTCGTTCACCGGCTGTTCGAGCACCGCGGCGCGGCGCTCGCCGGCGAAGCGGATCGCGGCCGGATTTGCGTCGAGCTGGAGCGGCTCGTCCAGGAGGATGGAGCTCGTCGGCGTCGAGCTGGAGCGAGCCGTTCGCGATGCGGCCGATGCGTACCTCGCGCTCTGCGCGCGTCCGGAGCTGCGGGAGGCGCTCGCAGACGGCGAGGCGCTCTTCGAGGTGCCGTTCTCCCTCCGGCCTGCCGGCGCCGACCTCGTTCTTCGCGGCACGTTCGACTGCCTCGTGGAGCGGCGCGACGGGGGTCTCACCCTCCTCGAGCTGAAGACGGGCGCCCCCAACGAAGCGCACCGGCAGCAGCTCGCGTCTTATCTGAGTGCCGCACGGGCGCTCTTTCCGGGACGCGCGATCGAAGCCAGGCTGATCTACGGCTAGTGGCGCGAGGACAACAATTCTTTCTTCGTGGCGAAACCGCCGGCCGTCGAAGGGAGTCTAAACGTACAAATGCCTATCACGGCCAGAGAGTCGCACGCGGCGTTCCCCCCGCAGCTGGAGTTCGAGGCCTTCAAGCCTCTGCCCTGCGGATGTGTGGCGGCCAAGCACCGGACGATCGATCCTGGTCTGGCGGTGGTCTCGCTCGAGGCGAAGGGACCCTACTGCGCGGATTTGCGGCATGTGGCCGGCAGGCTGATGGCGGTCCCCTCCGCCGCCACCACCGACATCGGATTCGAGGACGATCTGGACGAGGATTGAGGGTGGCGCCCTGACCCGGCTCGCGGCCCGGCGGTCAGCGACGCTCGGCCCAGAGGCGGGCGCGCTGCTCGGCTTCTTCCTGCGTTTCGCCGACCAGCACGACCGCCCGGTCGGGCGTCTCGTCGCCGGCGCGGGCGAGCCAGGCTATCCAGTGTGGGCCGTGCGCCTCGCTGCGGATCTCGAAAGCGCCGTCCCGGGTCGTGACCATCTGGGCCATGTGTGCGGATTCTACAACTGTTTTCCGGCCTGAATCGCGCAGTTTTTCCTATGCAAGTTTTCGTTGCCTTCTCCGGAATCCATCTCGTACAATCCACGCCAACGACGGCCCTGCCGGACGAGAGGTCCGATCCGTACCCGTACCGGGCTCGACCGCACGGCGCCGTTTCAGAAGGAGCGAGATCCGTTGACCCTGACGTGTCCCAGTTGCGGTAACAGCCAGAACTTTCTCGTGAAGACGCTTCAGATGCACGTGGTGCACCTCGAGGATTCTCGCGTCGAAGTGTCCGAGGAGAGCCGTCCGGCAGTGTTCGAAGTGCTCTGCGACGAGTGCGAGACAGCGCTCAACTTCGAGGAGTTCGAGGACGCGCTGCGCAAGGAAGTGCTGCTGACGCTCGGCGCGCGCTGACGCGCCTCTCTTCGGCCCGGTCCGGCCATACCCCACTCACACCGTTCGCGGCTCAGGACTCTTCGGATTCCTCGAAGTAGTCGCACTCGGGGCACACCCACTCGGCCGTCCGCCGCGTGTGCGACTCGCGTGAACCGGGGACGCGCTCGGTGCGCTCGCGCACGTGCAGGCGCATCATCGCGCCGCACAACGGACATTCTTTCGAAGCCATTTGCCTCGCGGTTTGGATGCTAACATAGGACGGTCCATGAAGAATTCCTCCACCCGCCCGCGCGACGACGGGCGCGCCGCGCGCCGCGTGATCGCGCATCCGATCTCGCGCGTGAGCGGCTGGTTCGAAGACGAGATCGCCATCGATTTTCCGTCGCTGGATGCCGCCGTGGAGCGGATGCGCGACGCGTTTCTCGCTCCGCTCGACGAAGCAGAGGAGCGGCCCCGGCTGTCGGCCGAGCTCCGGCTCTCGCCGCGCGAGGCATTCGACGGCGTCACCCTGCCGGTGGACGTGCCGGTGCGGAAGCTCTGCACCGCCTGCGGCGGCCGCGGCGAGGTGTGGTCCGAGCCGTGCGCCCCCTGCGCCGGCGGAGGGCAGGCCTTCGCCCGCCACCCCGTGCGGCTGATCGTTCCGCCGCGCGTCCAGGACGGGGATCGCTTCTCGGTCTCGGTCCATGCCCCTTCGGCCTCGCCCACCCGCATCGAGGTGCGCGTGGCCATCCGTTAGGTATGGATATGCCCTCTGAAGCCGCGGTGCTCCAGGCGCTCCAGGCCGTCAAGGATCCCGACCTCCACCAGGACATCGTCACGCTCGGGTTCATCAAGAAGCTGCGCATCGACGGCGACCGCGTCTCGTTCGCGATCGAGCTGACCACGCCCGCCTGCCCCGTGAAGGACCAGATGCGCGATCAGGCGCCGGGCGGCCGTGCTGGCGGTGCCGGGCGTCAACGTCGGTGGACGTCGAGATGACCGCCAGCGTGCGGGCGGCGACGTCGCCCGAGGCGGGCCGCGCGCCGGTGGAGGGCGTCAAGAACATCATCGCCGTCGGCGCCGGCAAGGGAGGCGTGGGCAAGACGACCGTGGCCGTGAACCTGGCCATTGCGCTCGCCCGGTGCGGCGGCCGCGTGGGCATGATCGACGGCGACATCTACGGGCCGAACGTGCCGATCATGCTGGGCGATCGAAGTCGCAGCTCACGACCGACGGCAAGAAGATCCTGCCGGCCGAGCGATACGGCCTCCAGGTGATTTCCATGGGGTTCATGACCTCGGACGATGCGCCCGTCATCTGGCGAGGCCCGATGCTGCACGGCGCCATCCAGCAGTTCTTCCGCGAGGTGCGCGTGGAACGACCTCGACTATCTGATCGTCGACATGCCGCCCGGAACCGGCGACGTGGCGCTGAGCCTCAGCCAGACCGTGCCCGTGGCCGGCGCGGTCGTGGTGACGACGCCGCAGCAGGTGTCGCTCGCCGACAGCCGCCGCGCGGTGCGGATGTACCAGAAGCTGAACATCCCGACCCTCGGGGTGATCGAGAACATGAGCCACTTCATCTGCCCGAACTGCGAGCACGAAGCGGACATCTTCGGGCGCGGCGGTGGCGAGCGGATGGCGCACGACCTGGGCGTGCCCTTCATCGGGAGCATGCCCATCTACCAGCCGATCCGGGAGGGAGGCGACACCGGGCGTGCCGCTGATGGTCAGCGAGCCTCGTCGCCGGCGGCTCGCGCCTTCATGGCCGCGGCCGAGCGCATCGCCGCCGAGATCTCGATCGCCAGCTACAAGCGCTCGCCCATTCCACTCACGCCGATCCACTTGAACCTCCCTTTCACCCAGACGACGCTCGGGAACGGCCTGAGGGTGATCCTCCACGAGGATCACCGGCTGCCGATGGCTGCGGTGAACATCTGGTACCACGTCGGCTCGAAGAACGAGCAGCCGGGCCGCACGGGGTTCGCCCACCTGTTCGAGCACCTGATGTTCGAGGGGTCGCAGCACTACGACCGGGGCTATTTCCATCCGCTGCAGGAGGCCGGCGCCTCGCTCAACGGCTCCACCAACGCGGATCGCACCAACTACTGGGAGGTCGTCCCGACGACGGCGCTCGAGCTCGCGCTGTGGATGGAATCGGATCGGATGGGCTACCTGCTGCCGGCGCTCACCGAGCGCAAGTTCGAGAACCAGCGCGAGGTGGTGCTGAACGAACGGCGGCAGAACTACGAGAATCGGCCCTACGGTCTGGCGGGGATGGCGCTGGCGGCGGCGCTGTTTCCGCCGGCGCATCCGTATCACTGGCTCACCATCGGCGAGCGCGCGGACCTGAAGGCCGCCACCTTCGACGAGGTTCGCGCGTTCTTTCAGACCTATTACCACCCGTCGAACGCGTCGCTGGTCGTCGCCGGCGACATCGAGCCCGCGGCGGCGCTGGAGCGCGTGAACGCGCATTTCGGCGACATCCCGCCGGGCCCCGGCCTTCGCCCGTGGCGGCGCCCGCCGCGCTCGACTCGGAGGTGCGTCTGGTCCTCGAGGATCGTGTCGAGCTCCCGCGGCTGTACATGGCCTGGCATTCGCCTGCCATGTTCGCGCCGGGCGACGCCGAGATGGATCTCCTCGCCGATCTGTTCGCCAACGGAAAGGTGTCGCGGCTCTACCGGTCGCTCGTGTACGAGAAGCGCATCGCCACCGAAGTCATGGCCGCGCAGAGCTCGCAGGGAGATGGCCAGCTTCTGGCAGCTCGTGGCCACGGCGGCGCCGGGGCACGCGCTCGCCGAGCTCGAGCGCGAGATCGACGCCGCGCTGTCGGGCCTGCTCGACGAGGGGCCCGACCGCCGACGAGCTCGAACGCGGCCGGGTGCAGGCCGAAGCGCAGTTCATCGGCCGCCTCCAGACCCTCGGCGGCTTTGGCGGCAAGTCCGATCAGCTGAATGCCTATGCCGTGTTTCTCGGCGATCCTGGATTCTTCGCGCGCGATCTCGCCCGGTACGAGCATGCGAGCGCGCGCGACCTGCAGGCGGCCGCCCAGCAGCACCTCCGCCGCGATCGGCGCGTCGTGCTGAGCGTCGTGCCGGAGGGCCGGCCGTCGCTCGCGCTCGAGGGCTCGGCGCCGGCGGTCGTGTCATGACCGCGGTCGATCGCACCCGCCTGCCATCAATCGGCCCCACGCCGCCGGTTCGTTTTCCCTCGATCGAGAAGAGCCGGCTCCAAAACGGGCTGTCGGTCTGGGCCACCGAGCACCGGGGTCTGCCGCTCGTCACCTTCGCGCTGCTGCTGCCGGCCGGGTCGGCCGCCGACTTCGAGGGCTACGAAGGGCTGGCCGCGATCACGGCCGATATGCTCGACGAGGGGACCGGCGATCGGTCGGCGATCGACGTGAATGGCGCCTTCGCGGCTCTGGGGGCGCACCTGGACACCGAAGTCTGGCCCGACGCGACGCTGCTCACCGTGACGGCGCTCAGCCGGTTCGCCAGCCCCGTGCTGCACCTCCTGGCCGAGTGCGTGACGGCCCCAAGGCTGACCGAGGCCGACTTCGCGCGCGTAAGGCAACTGCGCCTTAACCGGCTGGTGCAGGTGCGCGACATGCCGTCGGCGATTGCCGATCGCGCCATCATGCAGGTGCTCTACGGCGGGCATCCCTACGCGCACGCGGCGCTCGGCACCGAGGAGGCGCTCCGCCAGATGCGCGTCGAGAACGTGCGCGCGTTCCACGCGCATGCCTTCAGCTCCTCGTCGGCCACGCTGATGGCCGCCGGCGACATCTCGACGCTCCAGGCGCGGCAGCTCGCAGACGACGCGTTCGGCGGATGGCGGACGGCCGGGGCGCCGGCCGGCGCCGATCCGGCGCTCGCGCCGCCTCCCGCCGAGCCCGCACACCGGCTGGCCGTCGTCGACAAGACCGGTGCGCCGCAGTCCGAGATCCGGATCGGCCAGGTGGGCCTGACGCGGAGCACGCCGGACTACTTCCGGCTCATCGTGCTGAACATGGTGCTCGGCGGGCAGTTCGTCAGCCGGATCAACATGAAGCTGCGGCAGGAGAAGGGGCTCACCTACGGCGCACGGACGTCGTTCGACTTCCGCCGCGGCCGCGGCCCCTTCCTGCTGCAGACCAGCGTCCAGAGCGACGGCACGGGCCAGGCGGTCGAGGCGGCCCTCGCCGAGCTGGACGACATCCGGACGGGCCGGCCGCCGACGGCCGAGGAGATCGAGCTCGCCAAGGCGGCGCTCACGCGTGGATATGCGCGCAATTTCGAGACCGTCGAGCAGGTCGCGCGCGCGATGTCGCAGCTCGCGCTGTACGGGCTGCCCGACGATTACTTCGACACGTTCGTCGCGAAGGTCGGCGAGGTGGACACGGATCAGACTGCGCGCGCCGCAACCGCGCATCTCGATCCGGCGAGGTTCGCCACGACGATCGTGGGCGATGCGGCCGCTGTCGGACAACAGCTGACAGCCGCCGGCCTCGGCGAACCCGAGCCGCTGCTGCCCCGTTTGTAGCCGCCGCGCTCCGGCCGTCAGGTTACACTCAAGAGGGCCATGCGCTCCTCGCGCATCAGCGTCAGCCTCTCGGCCGGCATCGCGCTCGTCGCGGCGATCTTCGCCGGCGCGCTCATCTGGCTGCTCCTCTCCGATCCCGTCACCGTCGCGGACGCCGTGAACGAGAGCAGCACGACCTCGCTCGTGCTCGCGATCGGCCAGGTGCTCTACAAGGCGCTCCTGGCGTTGCTCGAGTATTTGTAGGTTCACGGGTTCGGGGGTTCCGGGTTCAAGGTTCGGGGTTCAAGGTTCCGGGTTCGGGCGCGGCTTGCGCCGGGGCCGTGATGCGGGTCGGTCCCCGCAGTTCCGCAGGTACTGTTGCAGGCGGGTCGTGGCGCCGATTGCGCGGTCGGCCAGGTGCAGACACTCCGCGGTCTGCCTCGGTGATGTAGCGAACGCCGACCGCGTGCAGCAGCTGATTCCTCACCTCGCCCAGCGAGCCGCGCGCGAACTCGACGAATCGGTTGAACTGGCGCGGCTCGCGCCGATAGAAGCCTTCCGACGGGTTGTCTGGACCCGATCGGGCAGCCGCCCTGATCTCCTCGCAGAATCTTGAAATCGCGAGATGCCGGCACCGTGGAAGTGAATGCGTAGATCCGTTGCTTCAACTCTCACGCGAGTTGCCAGGCGATGAGATCCTGGGGTGTTCGCGCACCGGCCACGCCGTGGCACCTGCATCCTTCGAGCCGACTCCCCGAGCCCCGAACCCCCAACCCTGAACCCGTGAACCCGTACATGCAAATCTGTAATCGAGAGGGTCAGACCCCGACCGACGGACCCTGAACCCTGAACCTTGAACCTATAAATTCCTCTCCAAGAACCTCGCGAGCAGGTATCCGTCGAGATACTTGAACGGCGTGACGCCGGTCGAATAGTGGCCGCAGGGGAGCACGGCGACCTCGTGCGGAATCTGGCGCCGGCGGAATTCCGCCACGAGACTCTGCGAGAGATCGACGGGGAAGGTGAGGTCGTACCTGGCATAGACCAGCAGCGTCTTCTTGTCGCGCAGCCGCTCCAGGTACGTCTGCGGGCTGATGGGCATCCACAAATCGCGAAGGCGGGGAAGGTCTATGTGGCCGTCGAGCCCGGAGCGCACGTGGCGGGTGGAGAGGCCGCGCCAGACCACATCCGCGAAGTACGGCGAGATGTGGTTGAGCGCCTGCGCGCGGATGCGCGGCTCGTGAGCGGCGGTCAGCAGCGAGAGGCACGACCCGAGGCTCGTGCCGAGGATGCCGATCCGGCCGTAGCCCTGGCGTGCCAGCCAGCTCACCGCGCGGCGGGCGTCCAGCACCGCCTGGCGGCACACCTGCACGGTCCGCGCGATGTTCGCGCTCACGATGTAGTCGGCCCGGTGCAGCTCGGGCGGGCGGCGCTCGTCGTGATAGGGCAGGCTGAGCCGGAGAGCGCTCAAGCCAAACCGGTTGAGCAGCCGGCACAAGCCCACGTGGCCGTCGGGTCCGGCGTTCCACTGCGGGAGCACGACCACGGCGCGGCGCCCGCGGTCGGCGCGGACGCTCCGGAAATACACGGCGCGAACGGTGTTGTTCTCCGGGTGCGGCGTGGTGAGCGCGCTCGGGAACGCGAGCGCGGCCGTGTGGCCGCCGGTCGCCGTAAAGCGATACTCGGACGTCTCGGGCGCGTCGAAGAACCTGGAGCTGTCCGACAGCGCGTGCGCGATCCAGTCGCCGAGCACGAGCTCTGGAGCCGCGCCGGGCTCGTGCCCGTTCGGCTCGATCCAGTCGACGCCCCAGTCGAACGGCCGGACGACACGGTCCTTGGTCACGGCGGCAAGCCGCTGCTCCCATGCATGAAACACCCTGGCCAGCACCGCCCCTATAATAAGGGACCAGCGCGATGCACTTTGCGATTCGGCTGCTGATCAACGCCGCGGCGCTCTGGGTGGCGACGCAGATCGTGCCGGGGCTTTCCTACACCGGCACGCCGGGCGCGCTGCTGCTGGTGGCGCTGGTGTTCGGCGTGCTGAACGCGGGTGTCCGTCCGGTGCTCACGCTGCTCGCCCTGCCGCTGCTGATCCTCACCCTCGGGCTGTTCACGCTCGTGATCAACGCGTTCATGCTGTGGCTGACGGGTTGGGTTTCCGATCGCCTGCAGCTCGGACTCCACGTCGCGGGGTTCTGGGCCGCGTTCCTCGGCGGCCTGGTCGTGACGATCGTCAGCCTGGCGCTGTCGCTGTTCGTCAGGAGTCAGCGGCGCATCGAGGCGGACGTACTCTGACGCACGCCTCCGAGGCGAGCGCCACCGACAGGAGCGCAGAGGTCCCGTTCAGCCGCCCGACCAGCTGCAATCCCACCGGCAGGCCGTCTCCCGTGAACCCGCACGGCAGCGAGATCGCGGGATGACCGGTGAGGTTGAAGAGCTGCGTGAGCCGCAGCGTCAGCGGCCGGACCGGCTGCTCCACCCCTCCCACCCGAATGCTCGCCGCGCCGATGACCGGCGCAGGGATCGGCATCGTCGGCAGCACCAGCGCGTCACACGCCGCGAGAGCCCGGCTTACCGCGTCAGCGAGCATCGCGCGCTGCCGCTGCGCGGCGACGTAGTCGTCGGCCGAAATCTCCCGCCCGGCCTGCAGCCTCGACCAGACCCCCTGTGAGTACCTGATCGCGCGCGGCGGCCAGCGCCGCGTGGTACGCCGCCGCTTCCGGAAGGGCGACGTTGGCGTAGACGGTGGGGATGGCAGGCGCGTCTGGAATCGTGACGTCCTCGACGCTCACTCCTGCCGCCTGGAGTCGGCCGAGGGCCGCGTCGAACAGCGCCCGCACTTCGTCGTCGAGCTGCTCCAGGAAATAGCCGCCGAGACGGCCGAGCCGCAGCGCCGGGAGCGCTGCAGGGGTTTGTGTCTGCGGCACGGATCCGCGGAGCACGTCATACAGGGTCCAGGCATCGCCGACGGTGGCGGCGAGCGGGCCGACGTGGTCGAGCGAGGGCGAGAGCGGCACCACCCCGATCGTCGTGATCTCGCGGATGGACGGTTTGAGCCCGACCACGCCGCAGGCCGCCGCCGGGATCCGGATCGACCCGCCCGTGTCGCTGCCGATCGATCCCCAGCTCATGCAGCACGCCACCGCGATGGCCGACCCGCCGCTCGACCCGCCGGGCGAGCGTGCCGGGTCGTACGGGTTGCGGGCGGGACCGAAGGCCGACTCGTCGTTGGTGGTGCCGAGCGCGAACTCATGCAGGTTGCACTTGCCGACGATCACGGCGCCCGCCTGGCGGAGCCGGGCGACCAGCGGCGCATCCGCTGATGCGATGTGATGCTCGCGGATGCGCGAGGCGGCCGTCGTCGGCATCCCCTCGACGTCGATCAGATCCTTCACAGAGATAGGAAGACCGTGCAGCGGACCGCGCAGGTGCCCGCGGCGCCGTTCCTCGTCGAGCGCGCGCGCTTCGGCGAGGGCAGCGTCGCGCCGCACGCTGATGAACGCGTTCAGCGATGGGTTCAGCCGATCGATGTGCTCGAGCGCGGCGTATACGGTGAGGGACGGAACGGAGGATGCCACTCCTGCGCATTCTATGCCGCGGGTGCCCGCGATGTAAGCTGTCTGCTCATGCGGCGTACGAAGATCGTGGCCACGCTGGGTCCGGCGAGCGCGACGGCCGACGCTGTCGAGCAGCTGATCCGCGCCGGCGTGGACATCTGCCGGCTCAATTTTTCACACGGCACTCACGAGACACACAAGGGGCTGTTCCGTCAGATTCGCGACGCTGCGGAGCGCGCAGGAAAGATCGTCGCTATCCTGCAGGACGTCAGCGGGCCGAAGATCCGCACCGGCCGGCTCCGCGGCGGAGGACCGATCGATCTGCACCAGGGGCAGGCGGTCCGCATCGTGATCGGCGAGGGCGAAGGGGACGCCGGCCGGATCTATACGACCTTCGCACCTCTGGCGGCCGCGGTCAGGCCCGGAGACCGTCTGCTCATCGACGACGGCCGGATCGAGCTGGCGGTCGAGCGCGCTGGCGGCGGCGAGATCGCCGCGCGCGTCGTGAACGCGGGGGCCCTCGGCGAGCACAAGGGCATCAACGCCCCGGGCGTGGATCTCGGGCCGACCGCATTGACGCCCAAGGATCTGGACGATCTGCAGTTCGGCGCCCGGCTCGGCGTCGACATGGTCGCCATCAGCTTCGTCCGGACCGCCGAGGACGTGCGGCAGGCCCGCCGAGTGATGGCGCTCGCGGGTGCGGGGGAGACGCCCCTGGTCGCCAAGCTCGAACGGCCCGAGGCGATCGACCGCCTCGACGAGATTCTGAAGGTCTCCGACGGCGTGATGGTGGCGCGCGGCGACCTCGGCCTGGAGATTCCCCTGGAGAAGGTGCCGGCCTCCCAGAAGGAGATCACGCGGCGGGCGCGGCACGCCGGCGTGCCGGTGATCGTCGCGACGCAGGTGCTCGAGTCGATGCGCACCGAGCCGCGCCCGACGCGCGCGGAAGTGAGCGATGCGGCCAATGCGGTGGACGATGGCGTCGACGCGATCATGCTGGCCGGCGAGACGGCCGTGGGCGCCTATCCCGTGAAGACCGTCGAGACGCTGGACGCGATCATTCGCGAGGCCGAGCGCGTCGCCGCCCTCCCTTCGGCCGGCCGGCCGGCCGTCATGCCGGTCGTCGAGATTCCCGGCACGCCGCACGCACAGCCGCTCTGCGAAGCCGGTGTCACGCTCGCCGACCATGCCGGCGCGTTCGCCATCATCGCCATCACGCACCGTGGCAACACCGCCCGCGTGCTGTCGGCGCTTCGGCCGCACACGCCGATTCTGGCCGCCACTGAAACGGCCGCCGTCGCACGGCACCTGACCCTGCTGCGCGGCGTGCTGCCGCTCGTGACGGGCATCGGCAAGGATCTCGACACGACCGGTGCGCTCGTCGGCGAGGAGCTGCGCCGGCGCGGTCTCGTGCCGAGCGGCGCCGTGGTGGTGTTCGTGAGCGCGAACGCGCATCTCGAGCGCGCGGACGCGAACTACGTCAAAGTGCTGCGATTCGAGTGAGGAGGCCGCGGTGGACGACGAACGACGCCGGCAGCTGGTCGCCAAGTACAAGGACGGCTACCGTGCGGTGTCAGAGGCGCTTGCGGGCGCGTCCGACGCCGAGCTCGACGCCCGGCCCGCGCCGGGCAAATGGACGGCGCGCGAAATCGTGCACCATCTCGCCGACAGCGAGATGACCTCGGCCGTCAGGCTGCGGCTTCTCGTGGCGGAGGAGCGGAGCGCCATCCGCCCGTGACATCAGGAGCTCTTCGCCAGGACGCTCCATTACGACCGCCCCATTGCCGCGTCGCTGCGGGCGTTCGAAGCGGCGCGCGCTTCGAGCGCCGAGCTGCTCGATCGGCTCACCGGCGCGCAGTGGGCCAAGACCGGCACGCATCCCGAGCACGGCGCCTACGGGGTGGAGAAGTGGCTCGAGATCTACGCCGAGCACGCGCACGGCCATGCCGATCAGATCCGGCGGGCGCGTCAGTCGTACAGGAGGTAGGGCCCGCGGTCGGCGCGGAACCGCTCGATGCCCTCCTGCCAGCCCGCCACGATGGCGGCCAGCGGCGCTTCCGCTTCGATGCGATCGCGCAGCTCGGTCGAGCCGGCCAGGATGTCGATCGGCAGCTTGACCGATTCATATTCATACGGCGGCTGCCGCCACTGGAAGGTCGCACGCCCGGCCGCCCGTATCTCGATCAGCAGCGCCACCGCCGCCGCCACCGGATCGAAGCGATCGCGATCGAGGACGTGAATCTGCACGCCGCCGCAGGCCGTCCGTGCGTGCTTCTGAAACGTCGGCTCGAATACCGCCGGCCGGAAGTGCACGCCCGCCAGCCCGTACCTGGCGAGCCGGGCGGTCAACGCCTCCGGCTCCACCCACGGCGCCCCGACGAGCTCGAACGGGCGCGTCGTGCCCCGCCCCTCCGAGACGTTCGTCCCCTCGAACAGCACCGTGCCGGGATAGACAATCGCACTGTCGAGCGTCGGCATGTTGGGCGAGGGCATCACCCACGGGTGTCCCGTGTCGTCGTGGAAGAACGCCCGGCGCCATCCCTCCATCGGAACCACGGAGAGGCTGGCGCCGATTCCGCAGGCGTCGTTGAAGAACCGCGCGAGCTCGCCGATGGTCATCCCGTGCTGCAGCGGAATGGGAAACTGCCCGACGAAAGACTCGAACCCCGCCCCGAGCATGGGCCCGCCCATGCGTGCGCCGCCGATCGGGTTGGGACGGTCGCAGACGATCACCGGCACGCCGTGCTTGCTGCCGGCGCGGAGGCAGTGGGCCATGGTGTAGATAAAGGTGTAGATGCGGGCGCCCACGTCCTGCAGATCCACGACCAGCGCGTCGAGGCCGGCGAGCATCTCGGCCGTCGGCTCGCGCGTCTCGCTGTACAGCGAGACACGGGCACCCGCCGCGCCGGGTCGCGGCCGTGGCCCGTCTCGATCATGTTGTCCTGCACGTCGGCGTTGAACCCGTGCTGCGGCCCGAAGATCGCCGCGAGCTGCACGCCCGGGCTCTCGGCAACCCGCGTCACGATGTGCCGCAGCTGGCTGTCCACCGAGGCGGGATTCGAGACGACGCCCACGCGCTGGCCCTCGAGCCGCCGCGAGGCGAGCAGCCGCTCCGATCCCAGTGTGACGCGACCGCCGGTCGTCATGTTCTTTTCGCGCCCCGCGAGAGTGCCTTCATCAGCATGACGCAGGCGAACGGCACGAGCGTGACGGCGAAGACGCGCAGCCAGACGGCGTCGACCTGCAGCCGCCGCAGGCGGATCGAGTCCTCGAGCGTGTCCAGCACGAGAAAGGCGGTGCCGATGGCGAACAGGCCGTGCGACTCCTGGACGACGACCTTGCGAATCTGGAACGGCGTCGAGCCGGGCCGATACCCGCCGAAGCCGGGCACCACCGCCGGGACCCGCCGCGCCCACGCCCGAAAGTCCTCCCCGAACGTGGCGTCGAGAAACGCCTCCTCCCGCGCGGCGATTCGCTCGTGATAGACGAAGCTCAGCAGGGCGACGATGACCGGCAGGAACCAGGTGCCCGACAGCATGGCGGCGCCGATCCACATCACGCTGTTGGCCACGTACAAGGGATGGCGGAGGATCGAGTACGCTCCCGTGGTCGCGAGGACGCCGGCCGTCGGCCGGCGCGTGCCGCGCGCCGAGGTGCCCTCGGGCGCGAATCCGATGACGAGCACCCGCAGCAGCAGCCCGGCCAGCGCCACGGCGAAGGCCGCGAGCTCCCAGGCGAACGGCGTCGGAGGCGTGCCGGGTCTGACGCTGAGGACGAAGAGCGGCACGAGGAGCAGCGGAAAATAGCTTCTCCAACGAAAAAGAAGGTCCCCGGTCGCCGCGAGTTCGTCCACAATACGACCGCCGGCCTGGCGCGCGCCACTCATGCAGGCGCACATTATAGTGGCCGTGCGGCGGCGTCGCGGCGGCTCCCTGCCGTCAACGGTCCGCACGCCGCGTGACATGGAGGTCCCATGCTGAAGGACTTCAAGGAATTCGCCCTCCGAGGCAACGTGCTCGACCTGGCGATCGGCGTCATCATCGGGGGGGCCTTCGGCAAGATCGTCACGTCGCTGGTGAACGACATCATCATGCCGCCGCTCGGCATGCTCCTCGGCGGAGTCGACTTCAGCAACCTCTTCATCGATCTGTCGGGTGGCCATGCCGCGACGCTGGAGATCGCCAAAGAGCGCGGCGCGCCGACGATCAACATCGGTCTCTTCATCAACGCCACGATCGATTTCCTGATCATCGCCTTTGCCGTGTTCCTCGTCGTGCGGCAGGTCAACCGGATCTCGCGGCATCCCGCGCCGGCGCCCGAGCCGCCCGTGGCCAGGGAGTGCCCGTACTGCGTCTCGATGGTGTCCACCCGGGCCACACGGTGTCCGAACTGCACGTCGGAGCTGCGGCCCGTGGCGTAGAACTTGCTCCGTTGGGGGCATGAGCCGTCTGCAACGTGTCCGGCGGAGATACACATCCGCGGCCGCCGCCGCCTTTCTACTGACGGCCCCGGCACCGACCGCCGGCCAGCAGGGCGGCGTCGATCCCCGCGCGCTCGCCGCGCAGGTGGCGCTGGATCGGGCCGGCTTCTCACCCGGCGAGATTGACGGCCGGTTCGGTCCCAGGACGAGGCTCGCCCTCGACGCCTACGCCGCGGCGTTCGAGACGCCGCTCGACGTGTCCGCGAACCCGCTGGTCGCCTACGTGATCACCCAAGAGGACGCGTCCGGCCCGTTCGTCGGCGCGCTGCCCGGCGACTTGATGGAGCAGTCGAAGCTGCCCGCTCTCGGCTACACCTCCATCGTCGAGATGCTGGGCGAGCGATTCCACTGCAGCCCCAAGCTGCTGCGCACGCTCAACCCGGCGGCGCAATGGTCCGCCGGAGAATCGATCCAGGTGCCCGGCGTCGAGCCGTTCGAGGTCCCCGCCCCGCCCATCGAAGGAGAAGGGTCCGGGCAGATCGCCAAAGGACGATCCGGTGCAGCGCCCGCCCCTGCCGCGCCGCCGGTCGAGATCGTGCTCACCGGCTCCACCAGGACGCTCGTCGTGCGCGATCGCGGCGGGCGGACGCTCCTGTTTGCGCCCGTGACGACCGGCAGCGAGCACGACCCGCTGCCGATCGGGTCCTGGAAGGTGCGGGGCATCTCGTGGGAGCCGGTGTTCAACTACAACCCGGCGTTGTTCTGGGATGCGGACGCGTCGCAGGGGAAGACCAGAATCGCGCCCGGCCCGAACAACCCGGTGGGTGTCGTCTGGATTGACATCGACAAGGAACATTACGGGCTCCACGGCACACCCGAGCCTGCGGCCATCGGCCGCACTGAATCGCACGGCTGCATCCGCCTGACGAACTGGGATGCGACGCGTCTTGCGCGGCTCGTAGCGCCCGGAACCCCCGTGATCTTCACCGAATGAGCGCCAGCCATCGGCGATCGGTCAATGCCGAGGCGATTGCACCCTGGGTGGCGCTCGTCTTCGTGCTGCTGATGTGGTGGGCCGGCGCACGCGCGGTGTCGTGGCTCCGGCCTCACGCGGGGATGCCGCCGGTGGTGCGGCGATCCGCCGAGCACGCGTCCGCCGCGGCTGTCCGCCGTCCGCTCGACACGCCGAAGCGCGAAGCGGCAGTCTCCGCGGCGCCGCGTCCGGGCGAGCCCGCCATCGGGGCGGACCGCATCGTCACCGATACGGACCTCGCGGACCTGCGGGGACGCTCTCTGCTGATTCCCGTACGTGGAGTGGCCGCGGCGGATCTCGTGTCGAGCTTCAGCGACGCCCGCAGCGGACACACCCACGAGGCGATCGACATTCTCGCGCCGCGCGGCACCGAGGTGCTCGCGGTGGAGGACGGGACGATTGCGAAGCTGTTCACCAGCGCGGCCGGTGGGCTGACGATCTACCAGTTCGATGCAGACGAGCGATTCGTCTACTACTATGCCCATCTCGACCGGTACGCCGCGGGTGTCCACGAAGGGCTTTCCGTCACACGCGGCGACGTGATCGGCTACGTCGGCACGACTGGCAACGCCCCTCCGGACACGCCGCACCTCCACTTCGCGATCGCCAAGCTGGATCCCGACCGCCACTGGTGGGGCGGCACGGCTCTGGATCCCTTTCTGGTCTGGCGCGGCTGAGGGGTCTGACCCTCCCGCTTACGAAACCGTAAGCGGGAGGGTCAGACCCCGGTAAGGGGCCCCGGCGAGTTCTCAGTTCGTCGCGAAGCAGTAGAGGAAGCCGGCGCCGCCGGTGGACACGAGGTTGGGCTGACTGCAGCCGCGGCTCGGGTGCGCCGAGTTCCACGATGTGTTCCCGCCACCGGTGCGGTCGAAGTGGCCCAACTGCGCGGATCCGGATCCGTCCGCCGCGCTCGTCCAGTTGCCGCACGTGTGATCCATGCTGTCGGTGAACGCGCGGCCGTCGGTCTGCGATCCCGTCAGAATGTCGTGCTGATTCGGGTTGTCGCCGGCGCCGTTGATGGTCGTGTTCTTTTCCGTCAACACCGTCGTCCGCGACAGGTTGTTGCCCATCCGGGCCTGTTCGGCGGTGTCGCCGTGGAGATCGGCCACGCTGGCGGCGACCCGCGCGCCGCGGGCGTTGTACCAGGGACCGCTGCCGATCCGGTCGCGCGCATTCACCGCGTTCGCGCCCTGCGTGCTCAGGTACGCGTGCCAGGTCCTGCCGGCCGCCCCCTCGCGTCCGGATTCGGACGCCAGCTTCTGGCAGTGCGCGTCGGCGCCAGCGAGGCCGCCGAGGTTCGCGCCATTCCCGACGCCGACGCTGGTCACGAAGAAGCTCATGGGCTGTGGCGGGGCTGCCGCGCCGCGCCCCTGCGCCGGCGCGCCGGCCGGATTCTGCGCGGCCAGACCCGCACCGGCGGCCACGGCTGCAGCCGCGGCAAGAACGTAGAAGGTCCTCGTCATCTCGATCTCCTTTGTCAAGGGTGGAGCTGGAGGGCTGTTCAGGCGCGACGATAGCACGGCGCGGCGCAGGCGCCGCTCCGCTCCCGGATGTTTCCGCGGCGGCTCCGGTGTTCACCGGAGATGCGGGCGTCCGCCCGGCGCTCGCTGCCTGTATAGTTCTGGATCGTGGCTTCAGCGGCCTTCGACGGCCTCAACGCGCGCCAGCGCGAGGCCGCCTGCTTCGGTGGCGTGGCGGGTGCGCCGCCGCTGCTCATCATCGCCGGCGCCGGCACGGGCAAGACGAACACGCTCGCCCACCGCGTCGCGCACCTCGTCATCGAGGGAGCGAGCGCCGAGCGGATGCTCCTGCTCACGTTCACGCGCCGGGCGGCGGCCGAGATGATCCGCCGCACGCAGCGTATCGTCGGCGACGTCCGCAAGGACGTCCGGTTCCCGTGGGCCGGCACGTTCCACTCGGTCGCCAATCGGCTCCTGCGCCGGCACAGCGCCGCGGTGGGGCTCGATCCCGGCTTCACCGTGCTCGATCGCGGCGATGCCGCGGATCTGATGGACGTCGTGCGCCACGAGCTGGGCCTCTCGGCCGCGAAGAAGCGCTTTCCCCGCAAAGACACGTGCCTGGCGATCTATTCGTACCGCGTCAACACGCAGCAGCCTCTGGCCGAGACGCTCGACGCGACGTTCCCGTGGTGCGCCGAGTGGGAGACGGAGCTCGTGCGCCTGTATCGCGCGTACGTCGAGCGCAAGCTCACGAACCAGGCCCTCGACTACGACGATCTCCTGCTGTACTGGCACGCCATGATGTCCAACGATCGGATCGCGCGGGAAGTGGGCGCGCAGTTCGACCACATTCTGGTGGACGAGTACCAGGACACCAACGTCCTGCAGGCGGAAATCCTGAAGCAGCTTCGCCCCTGCGGCGACGGCGTCACCGTCGTGGGCGACGATGCGCAGGCCATCTATTCATTCAGGGCGGCGACCGTCGAGAACATCCTCGGGTTCCCGGCGCAGTACGCCTCCCGCGGCGGCGGTTCCGGCGCGGCCGTCGTGACGCTCGAGGAGAACTATCGGTCGACGCAGGGCGTGCTCGATGCGGCCAACGCGCTCATCGGCGAAGGTTCGCGCCAGTATCGCAAGGTGTTGCACGCGCGCCGGGGTGTCGGCGCGCGACCCAGGTACGTCACGGTCGCCGACGATCAGGCGCAGGCCGAGTACGTGGTCGCCGGGGTGCTCGACGCGCGGGAGCGGGGCATCCCGTTGAAGCACCAGGCGGTGCTGTTCAGGAGCTCGCACCACAGCGACGTGCTCGAGCTGGAGCTGAGCCGGCGGAACATTCCCTACGTGAAGTACGGCGGCCTGAAATTTCTCGAGGCGGCCCACGTCAAGGACATGCTCGCGCGTGCTGCGGTGGGCCGACAACCCGAGGAATCGCATCGCCGCATTTCGTGCGCTGCAGCTCCTGCCCGGCATGGGCCCGGCGACCGCCGACAGGATGCTCGCCAGGTTCGTCGTGGAGGGGGGCGCGTGGCACTCGCTCGACGGGCTCTGCGCGGGCGGCGCGGTCGAGGACGCGTGGCGGCCGTTCGCGTCGATGATGATGCAGCTCACGGTGCCCGACGCGCCGTGGCAGGGACAGATGTCCGTGGTGCGCCAGTGGTACCAGCCGCATCTCGAGCGGCTGTACGACAACGCGCCGGCCCGGGCCGGTGACCTGGAGCAGCTCGAGCGCATCGCGACCCAGTTCGCGACACGCGAGCAGTTCCTGACGGAGATGGCGCTCGATCCGCCGCAGGCAACCGGCGACTTCTCGGGACCGCCGTACCTGGACGAGGACTACCTCGTGCTCTCGACCGTCCATTCGGCCAAGGGGCAGGAGTGGGACGCCGTCTACATTCTCAACGTCGTCCGACGGCGAGTTTCCCGTCGGAGTTCTCGACCGGCAAGGCGGAGCAGATAGAGGAGGAGCGGCGGCTGCTCTACGTCGCGATGACGCGCGCCCGCAACGACTTGCATCTGATCGCCCCGTTGAAGTACTACGTGACGTCGCAGCCGAGGCTCGGGCGATCGGCACGTCTACGGCGCTCGCAGCCGGTTTCTGACCGAGCGCGTGATGGCGACCCTCGAGCCGGGCGTCTGGCCCGAGGGGGCGCTCCGGCCCGAGCAGTCTGCCGCACCCGGGTCGCCGCGGGTCGATATCGCCGCGAAGCTGAGAGGGATGTGGGGCGAGGGCAAGTGAGACGAAGAATCCGGCGTCCTCGCCTCGCGCCTCGTTGAACCTGAACCCCGAACCTTGAACCCCGAACCTTGAACTATCTCTCTACCGCCAAATCCCCCACCACGTACTGAAGCCCGTCCAGATAAAACTGGAGAATCTCGGGACGCCAGAACGGCTCGTCGATGTGGCCGAAGTCGGCGTAGAAGACGCGGCCGCGCCCGTAATCCTTGATCCAGGCGAGCGCGAAATCGTGGTCGGCGCTCCGCTGCGGGTTGCCGGCAAGGTTGACGGCTGCCGTCGCCGGGTCTGACAGATCCACCGACAGCAGTACGCGCCGGTCCGCGCGCGTGTACGGCTCGCCCATCACGTAGAGCTCATCGCGAATCGTGAAGTTCCGGCCGTGGAAGGCCCGCAGGAGCCGGTGGTCCGGCTGGTCGAGCTTCACCGCCCACGTGCCGTTCGGGCCCCAGGGATGATCTCCAAAAGTGGCCCCGACGACCTTCGCCCCTTCGGGCCACGGCAGAAACGTGTCGATGGCGGCATGGACGGCCATCACGCCGCCGCCGCGGTCGACGTAGTCCAGGTACGCGCGCTTCGCCGGCTCCGGCATGACCAGGTGCGCGGTGCTGTTGAGCACGATGGCGTCGTAGCGGGCCAGCACGGCGGGATCGAACACGCGGAAGTCGCGGCTGAAATCGGCTTCGAAGGCGCCCGTGAGGCGCCCCATCTGTTCGAGCGCATGGTTCACCGCCGGGACGCCGCTCTTGTGCAGAATGGCGTCTGCGCGCCAGAAGACGAGCACGCGCCGTGGTGCGCGCGGCCTGCCGCTCGCCGTGGCCCGGGCCGCCGCGGCGTCGATCCGCTCGATGGAGGGTCGGGGAAGCGGCGGCAGCGGAACCGTCCAGGTTCGGGCCGTTCCGTCTTCGCCGCCGGAGGCCATCTTCTGGCCGTTTGACGCGAACGCCATCGACGCGACGCGGCCGCGGTGGGCTCGCTGAACGCACAGCCGCGCACCGGAGGCCGTGTCCCACACGTCGATCGCGCCGCTGGCGCCGGCCGCGGCAATCTGTTCACCGCGGGGGTCGAAGCCGATGGCGGTGATAGCGCCTGGGCCGCCCGGGATCTCGCGCACCAACGTGCCCGTGCCCGACTCCCAGATCCGGACCGTGCCATCGTCCGAGCCGGTGGCAAGCATCCGCTGGTCCGGGCTGATCGCGAGACGCTCGATCGCGCGTCCGCCTCCGAGGTGCAGATCGATCGTCCGCAGGAGCGAGCCGGTCTCCGGGTTCCACAGGCGCACGCGCGCTCCACTCCAGGTCGCCACCTGCATCGTCTTGCCCGGCAGCAGAAGAGCGTGCCGGCCGTCGGTGGCGACCCGGGCGGCCGCCCGGCGCGTCAGCTCGCCCGTCGCCGTGTTCCAGACGGCGATCGACCCGTCTGCCGCCAGCGACATCAGACTCGTGGCGTCGGTGCCGGGCGCGAGGTCCACGATGCGGTCCTCGCCGGCGGACCAGGCACGCACCAGCGCACCGGTGCCCTGTTCGCCGGTCCGGGCGTCCCACAGGCGGATGGTGGCCTCGCCACTCACGGTCGCGAGCTGACGTCCGTTCCCGTCGTAGCTCACCAGCCGGACGCCGGCATCCGGACGGATGGTGAGATCGGGCTCGCGGACGTCCTCGGTGGCCGGAAAGGCCGTCGAGATGAACGGCAGCGGCTCGCGGCCGCCGCGTGTCTCCTGCGGAACGGCGTCCCGCAGACCGCCGGCGCCCGTCAAAACCAGCGCTGGGAAAAACGGCACGAACAGGGATATGGCCGCTGCAATCGAACGAACGCGCTGTGGCATGGTCAGACCGCGCATGTTATGCCGTGCCGGCACGAAGGGTCCAGAGACTTCGGCGTCCGTGCGCCGACTTGCCTGTGACGCGCCGTCCATGCACAATCGCCCGATGCGGATGCCCTCCACGATGAAGATCTTCATGTTCGGCGCTCTCATTGCCCTCCTCGCCATGGTCTCTGCGGCGCCGAGGGCGCAGGAGAGGGCGGCACCGGAGCCGCCGCGTGCGCGCGTGACCTCGCCTGACGTGGCTCCCGATCGACGTGTCACGTTCCGGCTCGTCGCGCCGCGGGCGCAGGAGGTCGTGCTCACCGGCGAGTTCCTGGAGGGCCGGAAGAATCTGGAGAAGGGCGCCGACGGCACCTGGAGCATCACGGTGGGGCCGATCGAGCCGGAGACCTACCACTACAACTTCACGATCGACGGCGTGCGGACGATCGATCCGCTGAACCCGAATCTCAAAACGGGATCGACGGCCAGTACGCTGTCGAGCGTCCTCGAAGTGCCAGGCCCGGCCACCGCCTTCTACGAAGGGCAGCCGGTGCCGCACGGCGAGATCCGGACGCACTGGTACGACTCGGCGTCGCTCAAGACGCTGCGGCGGCTGACGGTGTACGTGCCGCCCGGCTACGACCGCGACCAGGCCGCGCGCTATCCGGTGCTCTATCTGTTCCACGGCGCCAACGCCGACGAAACGGCGTGGTCGCGGCTGGGCCACGCCAACCTGATCCTCGACAACCTGCTCGCGGCACACAAGGCCAGGCCTTTCATCATCGTCATGCCGTTCGGCTACGGCGTCGATCCGAACGGCCCGAGCCAGCGCGACAACACCGCGCGTTTCGCGGCCGATCTCATCAGCGACGTGATCCCGTACGTGGAGGCGCACTACCGCACGGCTGCGGATCGCGACCATCGCGCCATCGTGGGGCTGTCGATGGGCGGCGGCGAGGCGCTGAGCATCGGCCTGAATCACCTGGATCTGTTCAGCTACGTGGCGGGATTCAGCCCGGCGGTCGGGCGGCCGGACGAATTTCCGCACACCTACGCCGGCCTCATCGCGGATCCGCAGGGGGCCAACCGCAGGCTCCGGCTGGTCTGGGTGGGCTGTGGAACCGAAGACAGCCTCTTCCCGGCATCGAAGGCTTTCTCGGAATTTCTCGAGAAACACGAGGTCAAACACACCTTCCGGCAGACCGGAGGCGCCCACACCTGGATGGTCTGGCGGCGCTATTTGAACGAGGTGTCGCCGCTCCTGTTCCAGTAGACCCGGCCGCTGGATGGCGTCTAAAATGAACGATCACAGCCATACCGCTCGAGGCCTTCGGCGACGCCAGGAAACAGGCTGGAAGCGCTCTGATTGCGGACGGGAACGAGGTGAGCAGAGTGGGCCGCCGTTCGACATTCGCATTGTTCGCGCTCGCATGGGCCGCAGCGCTCGGGGGCGGAGCTGATCTTGCGGCCCGCCAGGCCCCGCAGCCGCCGGCTATTCCGGCAACCCCTGCCCCGGCCCTGGTTCGGACGACGCTCGATAAGTACTGCGTCGGGTGCCACAACCAGCGCGCCCACATCGCCGGCCTCGCGCTTGACGCGGTCGACCCCGCCGACCCCGGCGCCAACGCCGAGCTCTGGGAGAAGGTGGTATCGCGCCTCGAGCAGGGCTCCATGCCGCCGCCCGGCCGTCCGCGGCCCGATCAGGACACCTACCGCGCCATGGCGTCGGGTCTCGAGCTGGCCCTCGATCGCGCCTGGGCCGCGCACCCCAACCCGGGCCGGATCGGCGCTGTTCATCGCCTGAACCGCGCCGAGTACAACAACGCCGTCCGCGACCTGTTCGCCCTCGACATCGACGTCAAGCCGCTGCTGCCGGGCGACGAGACCGCCGACGGCAGCTTCGACAACTTCGCCGACTCGCTCTCCATCTCCACGGCGCATCTCGAGCGGTATCTCTCGGTGGCGCGCCAGGTGACGCGGCTCGCCACCGGACTGCCGCCGAAGGCGCCCAGGGTCGAGACCTTCGAGATTCCGCTGCACGTCATCCAGGACGACCGGCAGAGCGAAGACCTGCCGCTCGGATCGCGGGGCGGTCTCGCCGTTCGCTACAACTTTCCCGTGGACGGCGAGTACACCATCAAGGTCAGGCTGCAGCGGCAGTACCAGGACTATCTCAAGGGCATGGGATGGCCGCAGCAGCTCGACGTGCGGCTCGACGACAAGCTCGTGAAACGGTTCACGGTGGGCGGCGGCGGGCAAGGGCGCCCGGCCGCGGCCAGCTATGCCGGCGACGGCGAGCCGGGGTTCGCCGGCGACCCGCAGTGGGAAGAGTACATGCAGCTTGGCGGCGACAGGGGTCTCGAGGTGCGGATCCCGGTCGCCGCGGGACCGCGCGTCGTGGGGGTGTCCTTCGTGCGGGCGATGTGGGCGCCCGAGGGGCTGCCGCAGCCGCTCCAGCGCGCGCGCGTGATCGCCGACGACCAGGTCTACATGGACTACGCCAATGTCGGCTGGGTCCAGATTGGCGGTCCGTATGGCGCGCCGAAGGCGACGGTTACGTCGCGGGCGGCGCTCACTCCCAGCCAGCGCGCGATTTTCGTCTGTCGCCCGTCGACGGCAGCCGAGGAGCGCCCGTGCGCCGGCCGGATTCTCGCCCGTCTCGCGCGGCTGGCATACCGGCGCCCCGTGGGCGCCGCCGACACCGGGAGCCTGCTGACGTTCTTCGATGAAGGGCGCCGCGAGGGCGCGAGCTTCGACGCAGGCGTGCAGTTCGCGCTCGAGCGAATGCTGGTCGATCCGGAGTTCCTGCTGCGCGTCTATCGTGATCCATCCGCCGGCCGGAGCGCTCGTACGGGGGGCGCCGGGCCGTACCACCTGAGCGATCTCGATCTGGCGTCGCGCCTGTCGTTCTTCCTCTGGAGCAGCATCCCGGACGACCGGCTCCTCGCGCTCGCCGAGCGCGGGCAGCTCTCGAATCCGGCCGTGCTCGAGAAGGAGACGCGCCGCATGCTGGCCGATCGGCGCGCGGTGACGGCGCTCGTGGACAACTTCGCCGCCCAGTGGCTCAACCTGCGGCGTGTCGGCGAGGTCGTGGTGGATCCGTACAAATATCCGAACTACGACCTCAGTCTGATGCAGGGATTCGAGAAGGAGACCGAGCTGTTCGTCGCGAGCAACATCCGCGAGGATCGCCCGGTGACGGAGTTGCTCGACGCCGACTACACGTTCGTGAACGAAAAGGTCGCGCGCCACTACGGCATTCCCGGCGTGAGCGGCAGCCGCTTCCGCCGGGTGACGCTGCCGAGCCACGACCAGCGCGGCGGCCTGCTGGCGCAGGGGGCGCTGCTGGCGACGACGTCGTACCCCGACCGCACGTCGCCGGTGCTTCGCGGCAAGTGGCTTTGGAACAACATCTTCGGGCTGCCGGTGCCCTCGCCGCCTCCCGGCGTGGACACGAACATCGACAACAAGCCGGGCGCCGCCGCGCTGTCGATTCGCGAGCGGCTCGCGCGCCACCGCGCCAACGCCAGCTGCAACAGCTGTCACGGCGTCATCGATCCTCTCGGGTTTGCCCTCGAGAACTTCGACGTCATCGGCGGCTGGCGCACGCAAGACGAGGGTGGGCGGCCGATCGATGCGAGTGGCACGACGGTGAGCGGCGCCCAGATCGACGGCCTCTCCGGCCTCCGCACGCTCCTGCTGCGCGAGCCCGATCGCTTCGCCCGGACCGTGACGGAGAAGCTCATGACCTACGGCCTCGGACGGATGCTGCAGGACTACGACCGGCCGGCGGTCCGCCAGATCGTCCGCGATGCCGCCCCGGGCGGGTACCGCTGGTCGTCCTTGATCGTCGGAATCGTGAAGAGCCCGGCGTTCCAGATGCGTTCGCCGGCGGCCGCGTCGAATTAGAGGAGCCCATGGCATTCCTGACCAGATCGCTCTCGCGCCGGACCGTTCTCCGCGGGATGGGCGCCTCGCTCGCCCTCCCGTTCCTCGAGGCGATGCTGCCCCCGTTCTCGCTCGGGGGACGCGCGTCCGCCGCGCCGGCCCACCGCTTCCTGGCGTTCTACACGCCCAACGGCATGGCGATGGAGTACTGGACGCCGAAAGGCGTCGGCACCGACTTCGACCTGTCGCCCGTCATGGAGCCGCTGGCGCCGTTCAAGGATCGGATGATCGCGCTGAGCGGCATCAAGGCGAACTGGAACTACATCCACGCCGGCGCCTCGGGATCCTTCCTCACCGGAACGATGAAGGGGGGCACCAACGAGATCGAGATCGTGGCCGACGTCTCGATGGATCAGCTGCTGGCGAAGCACTTCGCCAGCGAGACGCAGCTCGCCTCGCTCGAGATGTCGATGGACGCGCCGGCCAACGCTGGCGCCTGCACCGGCCAGCTCAGCTGCGTCTACACGCACACGCTGTCGTGGAAGAGCCCGACGCAGCCGCTGCCCATGGAGTGGAACCCGCGGGCGGTGTTCGAGAAGCTCTTCGGCGACAGCGGCAGCACCGACCGCGCCGCCCGC
Organism: Vicinamibacterales bacterium; assembly: GCA_963738315.1. Classification (GTDB taxonomy): domain Bacteria; phylum Acidobacteriota; class Vicinamibacteria; order Vicinamibacterales; family JAMQPK01; genus JAMQPK01. Next base: position 693,048 of record CAVTVT010000002.1, read on the forward strand.
GAGCAGCGCCTGCACCAGCACAAGAGCATTCTCGACTCGGTGAACGACAAGCTCGCCTCGCTCCGGCGCGAGCTGGGGCCGTCGGACCTGTCGAAGATGGACGAGTACACCGACGCCATTCGCGACGTCGAACGCCGGATCTCGAAGGCCGAGGAGCAGATCGACCTCGATCTGCCGCAGATGGACCAGCCGCTCGGCGCGCCGGCGTCCTTCGAGGACCATCTTGCGCTGATGCTCGACCTGCAGCTGCTCGCGTTCCAGTCGGATCTCACGCGCGTGATCTCGTTCATGCTCAGCAAGGAGCAGAGCGCCCGGCCGTACCCGCAGATCGGCGTGCCGGAGGCGCACCACCCGCTGTCGCACCACAACAACATTCCCGAGCTGATCGAGCGGATGTCGAAGATCAACCGCTACCACGCGCAGCTGTTCGCCGGCTATCTCGCCAAGCTGCGCGCCACGCAGGACGGCGACGGCTCGCTGCTCGACCACATGACGATTCTCTACGGCTCGGGCATCTCGAACAGCACGCAGCACTCGGGCGACAACCTGCCGCTGCTGGTGGTGGGAGGAGGCAACGGCCGGCTGAAGGGCGGCCGGCACCTCCACTTCGGCGGCAAGCCGACGATGGCGAATCTGCTGATGACGCTGATGGACAAGATGGACGTGCCGGTGGACCACATCGGCGGCAGCACCGGCAAGCTCGACATCGACACGATCTCGCTCGTGTAGCAGGCGGAAGATGGAGAGAACCATGTCTCGTCGTCTGCGCGTGCTGCCGGCCGGGATAGCCCTGCTGTTCTCGGCGGTGTCGGTGCTGGCGGCCGGCCGCCCGGCCGTCGTCGAGGCCGCGCGGAGCGGCGACCTGGCCGCCCTTCGGGCGCTCGTGACGAAGAAAGCCGACGTCAACGCGGTCGATGCCGACGGAGCCACGGCGCTCCTGTGGGCCAGCTACCACGACGATCTCGATGCCGCCGATCTGCTGATCCGTGCCGGCGCAGGGGTCGACGCCGCCACCGATCTCGGCGCCACGCCGCTCTGGGCCGCCGCCCAGAACGGCAGCGAGCAGATGGTCGGCCGTCTTCTGCGTGCCGGGGCGCATCCCGACACGCCGCTCGCCTCGGGAGAAACGCCGCTCATGGTGGCCGCCCGGTCGGGCTATGCGGCCGTCGTCGAGCGGCTGCTCGCGGCCGGCGCACAGGCGGACGCCCGCGGCGCACGCGGGCAGACGGCGCTCATGTGGGCCGCCGCCGAGCACCATGCGGACGTCGTGAAGGTGCTCGTCTCCCACGGCGCCGGCGTGCACCTGAAATCAGACGTCTGGAGCCAGATGATGGCGGTGCCGCCGCACGGCTACCTGCCATACAACCGGATGATTCCGCACGGCGGCGACACGGCGCTCATGTTCGCGGCGCGGGTGGGCGATCTCGAGTCGGCAAAGGCGCTCGTGGCGGCCGGCGCCAACGTCAACGATGCCGACGCGTGGGGCGTCAGCGCCGTCACGCTGGCCGTGCACTCGGGGTTCACGGATCTCGTCGAGCTCCTGCTCGACAAGGGCGCCGACCCGAACGCCGCCCCCAACGGCTTCACCGCGCTGCACGAGGCCGTCATGCGCCGCGACGAGCGGATGGCCGCCTCGCTGATCCGGCATGGCGCCGACGTGAACACGCCGCTGAAGACCTGGACGCCGACCCGGCGATCGTCGCACGACTGGAACTTCGCGCCCGAGCTCGTCGGGGCGACGCCGTTCTGGCTGGCGGCGCGCTTCGCCGAGCCTGGCGTGATGCGGCTGCTCGCCGCACACGGCGCCGATCCGCTCGTCGTCCATCGCGGCGAGAAGATGGTGGAGTCGAAGGGCGGCAAGGGATACGAGCCGAGGCGCGAGGCCACGACAGCCCTCATGGCCGCGCTCGGGATGGGCGGCGGCGCGGCCTGGATCGAGCCGGAGAAGGCGGGCAGGGAAGGCCTCGCGCTCGAGGCGGTCCAGATCGCCGTCGAGCTCGGCGTGGACGTCAACGCCGCGAGCCTCGACGGCCGCACCGCCCTGGATGCGGCCCGCTCGCTCAAATACGCATCCGTCGTCCAGTTCCTCGAATCTCGGGGCGCCCGGGCCGGCTCGGCCGCCGCACCTCCCGCTCCCGACCCAGAGAAGTAGAGCGCGTGAACCGACGCGACTTCCTCACATTGAAGGGGCTGAAGACGGCCGGCCCCCGGCCGCAGCAGCGCGGCCGGCACTACGTGCTGTCGTGCGAGTGGCTGTACAACAGGTGCCTCGATCGCCAGCTCTCCGAGCACGGCGATTTGGAGCGCGCGATCTTCGACGAGGAAGCGATCCGGCTCGTGTTCGACGATCTCGACGACCGTCTCCGTCAGATGGAGAGCGTGCGTGTGACGCACATGGAGTGGCTCGTCGGCGATCTGCGGAAGGAGTTCGGGAACGTCATGCGCGGCTTCCGGGCCCGCGGAGGACGCGTCATCATCGATCGCGAAGACCGGGAAGCCCCCGAGTAGCTCAGCCGTCCCTCTTTGCTGACGCCGCTGTCCGCTGCGGCGCACAGTTTCCGCCGAATTCCACGACATTCCTGAGGTTTTGCATCCGGCAAGAGTTGTGCAATGAGTGGCAGCGCCAGCCTGCCTCGGATGTTCGACTCAAGGGACACCATGTCGCGGAACCCCGGTCTCTTCGTCGCAGCGGCTCTTGCCGTCGCCGTCATCACCGCCGCCGCTCCCGGCAGCGCGTTCGCCCAGAGGCGCGGGCCGCACCGCGTCGTCTTCGTCGGCGGCTACTTCTACGATCCGTTCTTTGGTCCGTACCCGTGGTGGGGGCCAGCGGCCTATCCGTATCCGTACTTTCCGGTCTACGACGAGCGCGCCCAGGTGCGGCTCCAAATCACGCCGAGGGACGCCGCCGTCTACGTCGACGGCTACTATGCAGGAGTCGTCGACGACTTCGACGGCATCTTCCAGAGTCTGCCGCTCACGCCCGGGGGCCACGACATTGCCGTGTATCTCGATGGCTACCGCACCGTTCATCAGAGCCTCTATCTCACCAGGAACAAGAGCTACAAGCTGCGCTACACGCTGGAGCGTCTCGGCGCCGGCGAAGAGAGCGAGCCGCCGCCGGCCGTTCCGCCTGTCCCGCCGCCGCCACCCGGAACCGCCATGCCGCCGCGCACGCCGCGCGCGGGCGCGCCAGCGCCGGGTGGCTTCGCGCCGCCGCCGGTGGCCGCAGCCTCAGCCGCCAGATTCGGCACGCTCGCGCTTCGCGTGCAGCCCGACGACGCGGAGGTGCTGATCGACGGCGAGCGGTGGACCCCGTCGCAGGCGGGCGAGCGGCTGCTGGTGCAGCTCACCGGCGGGCGGCATCAGGTGGAGATCCGCAAGCCGGGGTATACGAGCTTCACGAGCGAGGTGGCCGTCACGACGGGCGAGACGACGACGCTGAACGTCAGCCTGTCATCGGAATAGCGGAGGCATCGCATGGCGACTCTCACAACTGCTCTGCGCGTGCTGGCCGTCGCGGCGGCCGCCTGCGCGGTTCCGTCTTTGTCGTTTGCGCAGGGCTCGTCGCCGGCAGGATCTCCCAGGGCTGCAGCCCAGGCGGCAGCACCGCAGGGCGGCCCGATGGTGCTCGAGCAGGTTCAGACACGGTACTTCATCGCGCCCGAATGGAAAGTATCGCGGTTCGATGACGTCTCGGCGCAGTTCCTCGGCGGGTACGGCGGCGTGATGTTCACCGACGCGATCATGGTCGGCGCGGGCCTGTACACCCTCATGAACGGCTCGGACGGCCGTGGCATGACGTACGGCGGTGGCGTCGTCGGCTGGCAGCCGGTCGGCGGCGATCGTCTCGCGCTCCACCTGCGGAGCCTGGTCGGATTCGGGCAGGGGACGCTCACGCAGGCGGTCACCTTCGGCGGACGCAATCGCCGCGATCTGTTTCAGGGAACGCGGCGTTTATCGAACGACTTCTTCGTCGCCGAGCCGCAGGTCGAAATGGCGGTGAGGCTGACGAGTCACCTGCACGTCGATCTCGGTGCCGGATACCGCTTCGTCGGCTCCACGTTCGACGACAACCGTTTCAGCGGGGCCAGCGGGAGCATCGCGCTCCGGATCGGCTCCGCCAAGTGAGGTTTCCATGCGATGCACACTGAAGGTCCCGCTGGCCGCGCTGCTCGTGCTCTCGGCTGCGTCCGCGTCGAATGCGCAGGACCGCGGGTCGGCGAGCTTCGTGACGGGGGTGTCGATCGCCCGGGGATCGGCCTTCGAGAACGTGCTGTCGTCGGTGTCCGACGCGGGTCTCGGCACGCGGATCAACTGGGCCGGGCGCGTGGCGTTCGAGATCGCGCCCGGCTTCCAGGCGATCGGCGAGGTCGGGCGCCTGGGAAATACCCTGCCGCCGCTCGTCACCTCGGTGCTGTCGTTCTCGCCGCTGTCGGTGCGCGCGCCGGCGTTCTACGAAGAGGGGGGCGTGAGGCTCTACGCCGGCTCACGGGCGGCCGTGAGACCCTACGTGGAGGCGACCGGCGGGCTGGCGCAGATGCGCCTGGAGATCGGGGGAGTCGGCGCGACCACTTCCGATCTGATCGATCTCGGGCTCAGTGCGGTGAATCGCACGTCGCCTCTCGCCGGCCTCGGCGGCGGCGTGATGCTGAACAGCGGTCCGCTCACGGTGGATCTCGGGTATCGCTACAAGAAGATCTTCGCGCGCGACTTCGTGACGACGCTGCTGAACGGCGGCGGCGACGTCACGAACCACCAGCTCGTGGCCGGTATCGGCGTCAGGTTCTGACTCTCGGTGGGTCCGTGTCGCAGCCGGTGCGCTAATCCCCCGGCGCGAGCGTGATCGTGATCAGCTTGCGGAACTTGACCGGCATGCCGTTCACCGTGGCCGGCCTGTAGCGCCACTGTTTGGTCGCGGCGATCGCCATCGCGTCGTATCGGGGATTGGTCGACGATCGCATCGTCGCCGACTGCACGGTGCCGTTCTCGTCGATGAGAATGTCGAGCGTGCCTTCGCCCATCGTCCCGAGGTTGCGCGGGAAGGGGGGCAGTTCCTGCCGGATCGTGACCGGCGGCCGCACGTCCGTATCCGCCATCGAATAGATTTGTTTCAAGGCCGCCGCCGGCGGGGCGGCCGGCGGCGCCTTGAGCGCCGCCGCTTCGCGGGCCGCCTGCGCTTTGGCCTCGGCGGCCGCTGCTTCGGCCGCGGCCCTGGCGAGCACGTCGCGGCTGAGATCCCGGAAGCCGGTGGCGAGCGTGCGCAGGTCGGACAGGGGCGGGCGGTTCGACGCGTCGCCCAGATCCGGGTCGCCGAGCGCCTGGAGCACCTCTCCAAATCCGCTCTCGGCCGCGGCGAAGTTCTTCACGTCGAAGGCTCCCTTCGCCAGCGTGTACTTCTGCTGGATGATTCCGGGCAGCATCCGCTGCCGCACCGTGGCGAACGCCGAGCGGAGCCTGGGCGACGCTTCGGTGTCGGACGGGTGGTACATCGGCTTGTCGGAGACGACGGCTTCGATCGCGCGCTCGGCGTCGGCGGTGCGGCCGAGCGCGAGCAGGCAGAACGCCTGGTACTGATGGATGGCGAAGCGGTCTGGCGTCTGCGTCTCGCCGGCCGCCAGATGATCGAGCACCACGAGCGCGTCTTCGTACGCCGCGGCGGAGTAGAGATCGCGCGCCGTGGAGAGCGAGTCCTGCGCGAACCCCGCACGCGCGGTGAGCATCAACGCGATCCAGCCGATGAGCGCGCGAATATAGGCCTTCATGACGTGGCGCCTCATTTCTTCGTGAGATCCAGACTGAGCCGCACCGGGCCGTCCAGCGTGACGTTGATCACGCGCCGCTGCTCCGGGAACTGCGGATTGCGGAAGACGACTTCGTGCGGCCCGATGGGAACGGAGAGATTGCCGATGGGCGTGTCGCCGACGCTCTCGCCGTCGATCGACACGCTGGCCCACGGCACGGCGTTCAGCGCCACCACGCCCTTCGGCAGCGCGAGCGCAACCGACGTCACGCGGCCCGGCGTCACCTGCACCGTCCGCCGCGCGCGGAATGCAAGCGTCTCGTTGACGATGTCGATGTCGTGCCGGCCGGCGGACAGCATGATGCGATCCATCCCGCTCGTGCCGAGCAGACGCCCCTGCTCGTAGAGCTGCATCTCGACCGGCGCGTTCAGCGCCAGCCATCCCGACACCACCGCCCCCTGCGGCACGCTCATCGGCACCACGAGCGACGCGGGCACGCCCGGCACCACCATCACGTTGTGAGTCACGCCACCGAGATCGTTCTCGAGGCGCACGGTGTGCTCCCCTGTGGCGAGATCGGTGACCGTCAGCGGGCTGGTGCCCCTGGGCTCGCCGTCCACGATCACGCGGGCGCCGCTCGGGTCGGTCCAGATCTGCAGCATGCCGACCGTGGCCGCGGCCTTGGGCAGCTCGATGTACTGAGATGAGGTCGCGCCGGCCAGGATCGTGACCGGGATGGCTCGCGGCTCGCCATCGCCCTGCACGACGAGGTTGTGCGGCCCGGCGGGAAGCGATGCGCTGAACGGCGTCTGTCCGCGCCGGACGCCGTCGACGAGTACGAGCGCTCCGGGCGGATTGCTGTTGACTGCAAGCGTCCCGGTGCTCGCCGCCGCCGAGCGCGCGGCGAGGAAGCGTTGCCCTCCGAAGATCACGGCAGCCAGCAGAGCGAGCCCGACGCCGCCGAGAATCAGCGTCCGTTTGCTGCCCTTGGCTGCCTTCCGACGCACCGGCCGCGTATCCACGATCGGGTGCCATTCTTCGTCGGCGTCCGCCTGGGCGTCTGCCGGATCCTCGGCGGGCCAGTCGGAGATATCGTCGGGCAAGGTGCGGAGCTCCGGGTGGACCTGGTCGAACGCCGGTGCGGGAGCAGGCGGCTCGGGCGCGGGTGCGGCGAGTGCCTGTTCCATCGCAGCCACCGCTGCCGGCATCGAATCGTGCTCCGGTTCGGGCTCAACCGTGCGGGCGCGGGGTGTCTCCAGGTAACGATCCAGGAACTCGGAGAGCGCCTCGGACTCCGCCGTGTACGGACCGGCCGCCAGAAGCTGCTCGAGCGCGGCCTGCGCTTCTGCGGGCGATTGAAACGCCGTGCGGACGTCGAGCTGGAGCGCGCGGCGAAGCCAGGTACGAAGCGCCGGAGCGATGGGCTCGCGGTCTCCGTTGGCGGAGCGCGCCTCGACGGCCGCCACGAGGTCCTCGACGTGCGAGGGATATTCTTCGCCGCCCACCGGTCGGCCCAGCAGCAGCGAGAGCGTCGTCATGCCGAGCTGCGTCACGTCGGCGCACTCGTCGAAGCGGGGCAGCCCCGCCGAGGGCGGCAGCGCGATCCTCAAATCCTGCCAGTAGCGATCGCGCGAATAGTGGAGCTGCTCGAGGGCGCCTCCCACGGCGAACTCGACGACCACGAGCTGGCCCTGCGGCGTGAGGATGAGCCGCTCGGGTCCGATGGATCCGTTCGCGACGTGCGCCGTCTGGGGCAGGAGCGCCACGGCCGGTGCGAGCTGCCGCACCATGCAGAGCGCCGCGTTCACGTCGAGCACGAGCCCGCGGCGATCGGCGCCGGCGAGCAGTTCCGATACCCGCACGCCCGGGGTGCTCTCAGAGAACAGCGCGAGCGTGCCGCCGTTCAGGCGATCGACGCGGCGAATCTGCGCGTAGCCGGCGTGCTGGAATCCGGCGAGCCGGACGACCCGCTCCCGGAGCGCGAATTCGAATGCCGGGATGTCGGTGAGCTCGGGGCGGAAGCAGAGGATCTCCAGCTGCGCGTCCTGCTCGCCGCCGGTCTGCACGCGGTACCGCCTGCCGAGGCCGTCTTCGAAACCGAGGACGGCAACGTCGGGGGTGCGGGCTGTGGCTGTGTCCATAGGGGGTCGCTCGCCTGCCCGGTGTGCGGAAAACGTACCAATTTTGTCGATGAGCCGGCGGTGACCCGGTGGCTCGGTAAGTGCCATGAGAGCTGGCAGTTGGACGGGAACCTGCGCGTGGACGCGCCGGCGGCGCCCGGCGCCGGTTTACAAACCTGTGAGTGCGCTCCAAAAGCTGTCTGGTGGCGCGTCCAGGCCACTAGAGCATTTCGAGCGGTGTGGCGCGCCGGGGAGGCGGAAACAGTCGATCCAGCTCTTCGAGGTCGGCCGGCGCGAGCTGCACGTGCAGCGCTGCATGGTTCTGCCGGACGTGCCCGGCGCTGGCGGCCTTCGGGATCGCGATTGTGGATGGGAGGCGGAGCACCCAGGCGAGCGCCACCTGCGCCGGCGTGGCGCCAAGACGTTCGGCCATCTGCATCAGACCCTTGTGCTTCAGCAGGCGGCCCTGCTCGACCGGCGAGTAGGCCATGATCGGAATCCGCCGGCTTTCGCACCACGGGATCAGGCTGTATTCGATCCCGCGGCGTGTGAGGTTGTAGAGCACCTGATTGACGGCGGGCGGCGCGGCGGACTCGATGGCCGCGAGCTCCTCCATGTCCGAGACGTCGAAGTTGCTCACGCCCCAGTGTCGAATCTTGCCCGCTTCGAGCAGATCGTCGAAGGCGGCCAGCGTGTCGGCCAGCGGCACGCTGCCGCGCCAGTGCAGCAGGTACAGATCGATGCGGTCGGTTCCGAGCCGCCGCAGACTGGCCTCGCAGGCCGCAACCGCGCCTCGCCTGCTGGCGTTCTGCGGCATCACCTTGTCGACGATGAAGAGATCGCCGCGCCGATCGCCGAGAGCTTCGGCGATGAGCCGTTCGGCGGCGCCGCTGCCGTACATCTCTGCCGTGTCGATCAGAGTAAGACCGAGATCCACGCCCGCGCGCAACGCCTCGATCTCTTCGGCGCGGCGGCCGGCCCGCTCTCCCATCATCCAGGTCCCCTGGCCGAGGGCGGGCACCGTCTCGGCCGATGGCAGAATCACGGTGGGGAGCGATATGCTGTGGCTTCGCGTCATGCGGCCCATTCTGTCACGGGCGCGGACGCGGCAGAACGGCGGGCTGTTCGGGATTCCCGCCGTCCGCCGGTTGTGGTGTGCGGCTACTTCGCCGGATTCGCGCAGGTGGCCCCGGCAATCCGCTGCACGTGATCGACGTGGAGCTTGTAGCTTACGATGTCCGCCTTCATCTTCGCGGACCCTTCGGTGCCGAACCAGAGGTTCTCTTCGGTCTTCACCGTCTTGCCCTCGGTGCTGATCGTGGTCTCCACCTTTCCGTGCTCGACCTCCATCTTCATCTTGCCCTTGTCCGGGTCGTCGAGGTCCGCGCGGCCCTTCACCTCGACCCGGTAGCCGACCTGGCTGGCGAGGCCGCTCGTGGTGTCGAAGCGGTAGAACGCATTGGCGGGTGCGGCCGGGCCCTGCACCTCCACGTCGGTGAGGAGAAAGCTGTCCTTCGCCTCGCCGGGGACGACGCACCCGCGAATCGTCAGCGGGACGTCATCTTCGTCCGCGGCCGCCGCGGGGCGGGCCGGAAGGCCCAGAGTCGATATCGCCAGCGTGACGACAGCCAGGACGTGTATTGTCTTGTTCATAGTCGCTCCTGCTTCAAATCGATCTCCCGCGATCCGAAATGCAGAATGCAGACCACTCCGTCATGAACGCCGTTCAGCCTCCCGAGGGCCCTGCTGAAAAGCCGCCGACGCTGCTCGAGTCGGCGCTGCGATTCAATCGCGCGTCGATGGTGTTGCTGCTGATTCTCCTGCCGCTGGTCTCGTGGCTGTGGATCGTGGTGATGGCTCGCGACATGTACGGGCCGATGACCGGCGCCAGCGCCTGGATGATGGCCGGCGTCTGGGACGCCCGGCATCTCGCGCTGCTCTGGGCGATGTGGGCCGTGATGATGGTCGGCATGATGCTGCCATCCGCCGCTCCGACGCTGCTGCTCTACGGCGCCCTCGTGCGGCGCTCGGCGTCCGAAGGGCCTGCGGCGTCACGTCAGGTGTATGCGATGGCGGCCGGCTATCTGGCCGTCTGGGCGCTCTTCAGCGTTGCGGCCACGGCCCTGCAGCGGCTGCTCGGCCACCTGCTGCTGGTGTCGTCGATGATGGAGGTGACGACCCCGGCTGCCGCGGCGGTGCTGCTCGTCGTCGCCGGCGTCTACCAGCTCACGCCGCTCAAGCACGCCTGTCTGAGGACGTGCCGATCTCCGCTCGGATTCCTCATGAGCCGGTGGCGCCGCGGGGCGGGCGGCGGGTTCCGCATGGGGCTCGAGAACGGCGTGCAGTGCGTGGGCTGCTGCTGGGCGCTGATGCTGCTGCTCTTCGCGGGCGGCGTGATGAATCTCACCGTCATCGCGGCGCTCACCGCGTTCGTGGCGTTCGAGAAGCTGGCGCCGCTCGGCGCGCAGGGGGCGAGGCTCAGCGGCGTCCTGCTGGTGGCCGCGGCGATTCTGGATCCTGGTGCGCTGAAGTCCGATACTATGCCTTCATCGCGGGCATTGGAGGTGTTATGAGCGAGATTCAGAAATGGCACGTCCAGGGCGACTGGTTCGACACCTGCAGCTGCAGCATTCCATGCCCCTGCACGTTCGCGCAGCCGCCGACCGACGGGAACTGCGAGGGCATCCTCGCCTGGCACATCGACCAGGGACACTACGGGGACGTGCGGCTGGACGGCCTGAACGTGATGGCGCTCGGCACGTTCGCGGGCAACATCTGGGAAGGGCAGACGAAGGCGACAATGGCGATGTTCCTCGACGAACGGGCGAACGAGCGTCAGCGGGAGGCGCTGCAGATGATCTTCGGCGGACGCGTCGGCGGCTGGCCGGGCACCTTCGCGAACTTCATCGGCGAGGTGCGTGGGATGGAGTTCGCGCCCATCGACTTCAACGTCGAAGCGGACCTGGGTTCGTGGCGCGCGGAGATTCCCGGCAAGCTGCAGTCGAGCGCGGAGGCGATCGGCGGGCCGACGACGCCGGCGGGCAAGCGAGTGCAGGTGTACAACGCCGGCGGATGTGAAACCGGACCGGGCGGTGTCGCGACCTACGGCCGGTCGACGGCGGACAAGGCTGACGCGTTCGGCTTCAAGTGGGATCGCAGCGGCCGTTCGAGCAAGCACATCGGGTTCAACTGGTCGGGCCCGGACGCGTAACGCAGCCCCCGCGCGACGTCCGCTCGCCCGGCACATCCGCGCGCAATGTGCGGATGCGCCGGGCCGCGCCTAGGAAAGCTTCAAGGAATCGTGATCTCGATCGTCCGATCGTTTCCGCTGTCCGGGTGCTGGATGTTCACCCAGGCGCGCCGCTTGTTGGTCGGGTCGAAATAGAGGCCCGTGAACTCCGAGCCCGGCGTCCCGTTCGACGCCCAGCGTCCAACGCCTTCGCCGGGATCGGTCAGGTCGCCGTCCCCGTTCAAGTCCCGCGCAAACCAGATGTCGTCGTTCACGCCTCCCGCCTGGTCCTCGACGATGTAGATGTTGTGCTCGGCGTCCATCGCGAGATTGTCGGGGCTGGAGAACGCCGTGCCGACCGGCAGGCCGGTGGCCAGGTTGATGGTGCTGCGGCCTGCGAAGAGCGAGATGACGTTGTTCTCGAGGTCGACCCGGTAGACCTCGTGCGTGCCGGTGGCCGTGAAGTACAGGTAGTCGGCGTCGCGCAGCGACTGGCGCTGCATGTCCTCTGGACGGTTGTAGCCCGTGCCCCTGAATGCCGGCAGGTGGGTGCTGTTGCGGGCGTCTACCGACGTGATGCCGTTCGGGTCGGTGATGGTGAGCGCGCCTGGCAGCGGCGCGCCGGTCTGGTTGGTGAACGGGACCCAGGTGAACGCACCCGTGGCGCCGGGCGTGGCGCCGTTTCCGACCCGCAGCACGAACGTCTGGCCTGCGTCGAAGTAGTCGGCGCGGCCCGCCATCACTTCGCCCCAGCTCGCGGCCGAGGTGAACTTGTAGATGTTGCCGCCGTCGAGCTCGTCGATGAAGTACATGTTCCTGCTTCTGTCGAACTGGATGCCTTCGTGCGCGGTGCGCGGGATCACGTTCCGGTGCACGAAATCGGCGTTGATGTTGCTCGTGCCGGTGACTGGGTTGAAGATCGGCGGCGCCTCGATCGGGTTCCTCAGCTCGAACAGACGGCCGTAGATGTTGGTGGTGCAGCCGGTGGCGTTGGTGCACCATTCCTCCTGGCCGGTGATCAGCGTGCCCCAGGGGGTCCAGAATGACGGGTCGAAGCGGATGTAGGCTTCGGCGGCGGGGCTGTACCAGAGCGTGTCGGTGACGCCGGTGAGCAGATCGTGCCGCTGGACGCCGGACTGATGGCTCTCGAAGACCGTGAAGAGGAACCGGCCCTTGTGCGGTCCGGTCTCGTTGACGGTGTTCATGTCCCAGTCGCCGGAATTCGGGATGTTGGCGCCGAGCTGCGTCGCGCGGTCGGCGATGGAGCGCTGCTGGAACTCGGGGTTTCCGAGGGTGAGGGGCAGGCTTTCGTCGGCGGTGGGGCCGGCCGAGCTCGAGAGAGGCGTGAAGTCGGAGAAGCGGGTGCCGTCGGCGGTCAGGACGGCGCCGGCCAGCAGGACGCTGCCGGCCGCAAGGAGCGTGGCGTGCAGAGGCATCTTCATTTTGTCGAGCATCGAGCAACTCCAGTCTGGCCCGAACGTTGGGGTGGCATCCGGCCGCGTCAGGCAGGCGCGAAGCGGACGAACCACTTGTACCGGGTTGGTGTTGCGTTGCGTTTGCGATCGGATGACGCCGGGGCAAATTGTGCGGCGTTGTGATTGGTGGGAGGAGACAGGGGAATGGGGCTAGGAGGATCCAGCTCTGCCAATAGGGCCCGACCCGTCCAACGGACTGCCGCACGAGTCCGTTCCGTAAGATTTCCCTCGATCCTGCACCTTGTTGCAGGAGCCGCAGCGCACCCACATCGTAGACGGTGATAGCATGCCCGGGCATCCTCACGAAGGAGACAACATGCCTACGATCGTTGGATATCACGACATTACAAAGGGTCAGGATCATTGGCTGCGCTCGCCGAAGCGGAAGGAGCTGTTTGGACCGCTTGGCATCACCAACATCCGGACGTTCGTCGATCCCCAGAACCCGAAGCGGGTGGCCGTGATGATGGATGTGCCGGACATGGAGGCATTGAACGGCGTCATGCAGAGCCCGGCGGCCGCCGAGGCGATGGCCCATGATGGCGTGGCGCCCGAGACACTCGTGATTCTCGTCGAGGCGTAAGCGGCGCTGCGAGCGCCGACAAGAGGCCCTATCGATTCCAGGAGACACGCATGACCAATCCGTCGCCGGCGTCAGAGAAGTTCCACGGCTCGACCTCCGTTTCGATCACCGTGAAAGACATTCAGAAGAGTGCCGCCTGGTATAAGAATGTTGTGGGCTTCGGTGTTGACCGAACGTTCGAGCGGGACGGCCGGCTTGTCCTCGTCGCGCTCAAAGCTGGCGACGTCCGCATCAACCTGAACCAGGATGACGGCGCCAAGGGATGGGACCGTGTCAAGGGCCTCGGCCTCTCCATCAACATCTGGACCACCGAGGACATCGATGCCATTGCGAATCGCATCAAGGCCGGCGGCGGCACACTGGATTCCGAGCCCGTCGATGCGCCGTGGGGCGCACGCTACTTCCGTCTCACTGACCCAGATGGCTTCAAGCTGGCCGTGCTGAAGTCGTTGACATGACCGCGGCGCCGCTCGTCTGCACGCAGAGGGGGACGGGCTCGTTTGTCTGACTCCAGCGTCTGCCATATACTCGGCTGAGGCATTTGCGAGCCTGCTGCGAGGCACATTTCATTCGTCCTCTGAACGCGGAAGTGGCGGAACTGGCAGACGCACCAGCTTGAGGGGCTGGCGGTAGCAATACCATCGGGGTTCAAATCCCCGCTTCCGCACCATTGATTGAAAAGCTCAGCTTTTGCTGGGCTTTTTTCGTGTCAACGGGCAAAGTAGCTAATGGATAGCTGACCAAATCATCGAGAACGCGGAACTCGGGCCTCACAGACGGCGCAAGACGTCTGATTCTTCCTCGCCCGTCGGCGACTACTCAGGACCAATCGGTGACAACCCGAAACGCTGTCGTGTTCGCATCGCGTTATGACCCCCGGTAACCACCGCCGCAGCCCGCCAGAATTTCGCCCAGAAGCGAATTGGTACCCAGGGGCGTATGACCGTCGGTAACGTTAGATTGCGGCGGTCGTTCAAGCCTGGGATTCGCTAGCTTGCGCTACGACTTGTTTTGCGATTTAACCCCATACCACGAATGCGAGACGTAGTGAATCGTTCCCTTGCAGAGAAATTGGCCGCCCGGAGGGGTGGGATCTGTCTCTATGGGTTCGCTCCGCCCAAGCAAGCGACCCCACCGGAACAGCTGGAACCAATCGTGGCCCAACAATTGGCGCGCTTTGGGTCGTTGCCGGTCGATGGCCTCATTGTCTATGACATTCAAGACGAAGCTGAACGTGTCGCAGCGCCGCGACCATTTCCGTTTTTGCCGACTCTGAACCCCGAGGTTTACGCTCATGAGCACCTTGGGAGCCTTGCGGTCCCGAAAATCGTTTACCGATGCGTCAACCGAGATACGCCCGACGGATTCATCTGCTGGCTCAAAAGCGGCACCGGGCCGCGAATATCGGTACTCGTCGGCGCACCCAGCCGTCGCTCGCAAGTCGGAGTTCCATTGACGGACGCGTACGCGTTGGTGCGGCAACATTCCTCGAACATTCTCCTTGGCGGCATCGCAATCGCCGAGCGGCACGCGCGGACACGAGATGAACATCAGCGTATCCTGGCCAAAACGGAGATGGGTTGTCAGTTTTTCGTCACGCAGGCTGTTTACGATGTGAGGTCGACGAAGTCGTTGCTGTCTGACTACGCTCTTGCAGTTGCCGAGAAGGGCGGCATGCCTCTGCCGATAATCCTGACGTTCTCGCCGTGTGGGTCTGTGAAGACGCTGTCTTTTATGAAATGGCTCGGCGTTGCCTTTCCGCGGGGGCTGGAGAACGATCTCCAGTCCGCCAGAGATCCCCTCCCGAAATCGTTGGAGCTGTGCGAGCAGATCTTCGTAGAGGTTCTGGACTACGCAGAGGACAAGGGTATTCCGCTTGGTGTGAACGTGGAAAGCGTCTCCATTCGCAAGGAGGAGATTGAGGCGTCCGTGGAACTGCTCCATCTGCTGCGCCGGCGGATCGAAAGATAGGAGGGATGACGTTCATGGCCAGGCCCCATTACTCGGCGCCGCGTCGGAAACAACGGCCATACGGGTGTCGAGGCGCCTCCGCTCAATCGGAAGCCGTTCCCAATCGCGATAGACGCCGCTAAGTCTACCGACAGGCAATAGCTAACCAAAAGCTAACGGAGTCGACTTTCAGTCAACGCAGAGTGAACCCGAGGGCGTGGAGTCAGGAATTGTGAGCGGTCACTCCCTGACGCAACGCACGGACACTGCCATCTGCTTCTCGCCCCGGGGCTGACGATAGAGCGCTTGACTGCCTTTGCCGAAGTTATAGAACGATGCGGTGATCGGGTCGTTTTCGGATACGGTCCAGTAGAATCCGTGTTCCTCCAGCCGCTCGTACTGTCCATCAATGGCGCGATTGCCACCCAGCACGGCGTTGAAGCCTGACGTTCCTCCGCTGAGGAGTGCCGTGAACGCCGCTCTACCCTTGTCAGGCGAATCGTTCCCAAGTCCACCATAGTGCTTCGCCATCTGACTCCATTCGTCGTCGGTCGGCAACCGCCAGCCCTCTCCTAGCAACTGACATCCTCGCTGCGCCGATTCCCACGTATACAAGCGGCCATATCGACGGCAGTTCGATTCCGCATCGTCGTAACAAAAGGATGGCGACGTGTTCACGTGCAGATTGGCCGTCGTCCACTCCTTGCCGTCCGCCATCCGTTCTGAAGACGCGATGATGCCGGAGAGATTCTGCTCCTTCGCTGAACTCCGCGTCGAGCCGGCGCCGCCCACGAATCCGAACGCCATACCCAGGGCGATGGCCACGGTGCTGATTCGACTCGTCGTCACGTTGTCCTCTCGCCGCCATGGTGCGATCGCCGAAGTGCGCCTTCGGACATTGCGAAACACTACGACGACCATGATTGGTTGGCTGATGGCGCGGTACGAGCTCACTCTGCCTGAGTCAATAGCGCGCCGGACTCAACTCGCCACCTGCAACACGATCTTTCCGCGCTGGTGCGGAGCGCCGGCGAGCATGTCGTGAGCTGTGCGCACCTCCGCAAGCGGCAGGACGGACCCGACCTGTGGGAGGACTTTGCCATTCTCGAGCAGTCTCGAAATCGTGTTGAGCCGTGCAGTCGTGACATCGGCGTAGAAGAATGCCGAGCGGACATCCGAACGCGCGGGCACGAAGTCTGTGGAGACGACCGTGACGAGAATGCCGCCCGGTTTCAGAATAGTGACCGCACGCTCACGACTGTCGCCGCCGACTGTGTCAATCACGACGTCAACCGAGGGCACAACGTCGGCGAAATCTGTCGTTCGATAGTCGATCACGCGTGTGGCGCCGAGACTTCTGGCGTAATCCACGTCCCTGGTCCCGACGACGGCGACCACGTGGAACCCCGCGTTCGCCGCGAACTGGACCGCGAAGGCGCCCACGTTGCCTGCCGCGCCGAGAATCAGAACAGTGTCACCGGCCTCTGGACGTGCATGCTCGAACAACATCTGCCACGCGGTCACGGCGACGACCGGCAGTGACGCGGCTTCGAGGCTGCTCAGGCGCAACGGCTTCGGGGCAATCATGCTTGCGGAGACAACTGCATATTCCGCATTCGCGCCAACGAACTGCGGGTTCGTGACGCCGTAGACTTCGTCACCGCGCTTGAACTGACTGACGCCCGATCCGACTGCTTCCACGACACCGGCGAAATCCGAGCCGAGCGTCAGCGGCGGCTGCGGACTCAGTTTGCTCTTGCCCTGCCGAATCAGCGCATCCCAGGGCGCGACTCCGGACGCGGCCACCCGAACCAGCACGTCGTTCATGGCCGGAACGGGAGGAGGTATGTCCTCGACCAGGATCACATCGGGCGCACCAAAACGATGGATGCGCGCGGCGTTCATGTGTCCATGCTATCGTCGGCCTTCAACCCACCGCAAGGACGGTCTATCGCCGGAGATTTCCCGCGTCCTGCATAAGACCAGTCATCAGGGCACCTTCAAGCCGCAGTTCATCGAGAATTGTTCGGCGGGACTGCCCGACAATGTCAGCCTGCAACGGCCGGCTTGCGGCCGACTGCCACGAGCCGCAGAGCGTTCGCACCATACGGCATTCCCGCCAAGTCGCCGAACAACCCAACCGTGAACCCGACGCGCTCCATCATTTCGCGCAGCTCGAACCCAGAGTAGAGCCGGTGGGCAATTCGATAGTGACGCGCGGAGCCGCGCGGATGAGAATCCACTCGCTGTCCAACATGGTCCAGTCGTGGCTGATCGCAACGCGCTGGATGCACGTCGAGATCACATCGATGATCACTGCTCCGCCTGGACGGAGACTCGCGAACATGTTCGCCCGTACATGAACATCGTCGTCTCGGCTCTGAAAATAGCCGAAGGAGGTCCACAGGTTCAGGACTGCGTCAAATGCACTTGGGCGAACAAACGCGCGCATGTCCGCACAAACCAATTCCATCGAAACGCCAGCGCTGTGCGCGTTCTCACGTGCCTTCTCGAGCAGGAATGGCGACATGTCCACGGCTGTCACGTCAACGCCGCGCTGGGCTAGTGGGATCGAATGGCGTCCAGGACCGCAGCAGAGGTCGAGTACGTGGCGTGGCCCGGCCCCGAGGAGAGCCAGCACCCTATCCACCTCTTCGGCGGCCCGCCGGAACGCTTCCTCCGAAAACAGCACGTCGTAGTTGTCTTGCCAGAACTCGTCGTTCTCGTACCACTCTGTCATGCCTGCTCCGTCTTCACCGATCCGCTGTTATGTCGACCTAACGCGGCTCGATCAACTTCGGCAAGTCCTCGACCAGAAACGCAGGAGACCTTATATCATCGTAGGCTGTCCCTCCATCCATGAAGAACATGGTCATTAGACCCGCAGCACCGGAGGACTCGAGGGCGATCGCGACGATCCACGTGACGTCATGGCAGGCGGCATACGAGGGCATCGTTCCAGCGCAGTTCCTGGCTTCGATGTCGATCGATCAGCGCGAGGGTATGTGGCGAGAGAGATTGGAGCAAGGGGCGCCAGGCACGTGGGTGATAGAGGAACATGGTCGGGTGCTTGGCTGGATCAGCACCGGGCCGAGCCGAGATACCGGCGCACTCTCATCAACGAGGGAGCTTTGGGCGATCTACGTCGATCCGAAGCACTGGCGCCGAGGTGTGGGGCAACGCCTCTGGGGTGAGGCGGAGCATCAACTGAGACGCTCCGGTTTCTCCGATGTCACCCTCTGGGTGCTGCAGGACAATGTCAGAGCGCTGGCGTTCTACCGCTCGAATGGGTTCGTCGTTGACGGCATCGAGAAGACGATCGAACTTGGTGGAACTGAGCTGGTCGAAATCCGGCTCCGCAAAGGACTCGGCGGCTGGCCGGGCACCTGAGTTCTGGCCGACACGTCACTGGCTCGCGCACGTCGCATTGCGCGAGCTGGCCCGCGCCGTGGGACTGGGCGGCGGCGACCGGCGCAGCGGATCCGTCGCGGGGCGCGCGCGCGCGAGGGTGACGCGTGCGATCCGTTCAGCCATCGGCCGCATCGAGCAGCAGCACGCCTCGCCGGGGAATCACCTGCGCTGCACGATCCGCTCTGGTACGTATTGCGTCTACGCGCCGGATCCGCGAGCGCCTGTGGCGTGGAGGTGCCGAGCCGGGCAGAGCGGTGCGTGGTTGAGAGACAGGCGACTGCCTGGAACGGGCAGTTATGGCGCGACTTACAGCACCAGCGCGCCGACCTCGAGCGCGCTTCTTCGTGGCGATCTCGGCGGCGATCCTCGCGATCGTCCTGATTGGGTTCACCCCCACGCTCTATCTGCGCCTGCTGTTCGACGTGCCGCCGATTCCAGGGTTCCTGTACTTGCACGGCGCGCTGCTGACAGCATGGTTCGTCCTCGTGGTGGCGCAGGCCGCACTCATTCGGAGCAGGAGCGTAACGGCCCACCGGCGACTCGGAGTCGTCGGTGTGTGCGTGGGCGTAGCCGTCGTCGTGACCAGCTCGATCGTGACGTTTCGGTTCGTCGATCGCATCATGCACAGGCCCGGGGAGACGGACATAACCTTGAGCGTGATGATGGGCTTCGGGGCCGACGCACCGTTGCTCGGCCTGGCGGCGACGGCGTTATGGGGGAATCTGACGAGCCTGGCGACCTTCACCGTGCTGCTCGGAAGCGCGGTGCTCATGCGCAACCGGAGCGATGTCCACAGGCGCCTCATGATGCTCGCGTCGCTCAGCATCCTTCCCCCTGCCATCGCCCGCATCTCACGGTGGCCGGGGCTGGGCGGCGATCTGGGGCCGTTCGTTCCTGTCGTGATGGTGCTGCTTCTGTTGGCCATGGTCTGGTTCGACCTCAACACCCGCCGGCGCGTGCACCGGGCGACCGTGATCGGTGGTGCTTCCGTTGTGCTGGGCATTGTGGCTGGCACCGTATTGGCGAGGTCCGACTTCGGTCTGTGGGTGTTGAGACTTCTCGGCTAGGCTCCGAGAGATGGTTTCCGTCGATTGATTCCCCGCGCATCGCCATGGTCGTCAAGGCGCAGGTGTATGGAGTCAATCCTCTTCCAGAAAAGGTCGTTTCGGGTGATGACTTTGGCTTCCGGGTTGTGGGTGAGCAAAACGGCACCCTCGTCGGCACGCTCGTCATCAAGGCGAACGGCAAATGGATTGACGCGCGGATCGTAGCGGGACCAACGATCATCCATCCGGCTCGCTGAGTGACGCATCCGGCTTGGCACAGAGGACTTTGTGTTATAGAGTATGCACCGGCGCGGCGCCGGACGGTGCGCCTTCCCGGAGGTGACTCGCTATGACATCCGCTGTAACGAGCAACGTGAAAGCCGCCGCCCTCATCGCCCTCGCCCTGGCAATCGGGGCGATGGGCATCTACGTTGCGGATGCCGACGACGCGCCCGGCGCCGCCGTTATCGGGCTGCTGCTCATGATCGGCGCGGTCGTGCTCGGCGTGAAGGTCGCGCGGAACCGGCTGCCGGCCTGGGCCGCACGCACGGCGCTGGCCGTCGGCGTCCTCGCGGCGGCGTTCGCCGCGTTTCTCACTCACACGGTCGCCGTGGCCGCGCCTCTTTTCCCGCAGTCGCAGAGCGTGCCATCTATCGTCGAATCGGCGCCGCCGCCGCAATATGCCGCGCCCGTCGGGCGCGCGCAAGAGCTCGTGCGCGCGGCCATACACGAGCAGAACCTGCCTGGGCTGTCGGTGGCGGTCGGTGCCGGCGGGACGATCGTCTGGGCGGAAGGATTCGGCTGGAGGGACGTTGAAACGCGGACGCCGGTCACGCCGAGTACCCGGTTCAACATCGGCACGGCGGCGTCCGTCGTCACTGCCGCCACTATTACGTCGCTCGGGCTCGCCAACACCGGCGCTGACTCGGCGGCGGAGTGGAGTCCGGAGCACATCGGGCAGCCGGAAGAGGACTTCCCGCTCTTCACGCTCATCCGCCACGTCATCCTCACGCCGATCGGGGTAGTTCCGGCGGAGCCATTGGCGGGCGATCGCGCGACGTTCTACGTCCCGCGATCGGATGACAATCCCCGGCGCGGAAGGCGTCTGATGTACATGCGCGACCTGGCGTGCTGCGCGGGGGCGCTGGCGTCCTATTCCACGGCGTCTGATCTGGTGCGGGTCGGCCTGGCGAACGGTCACAGCGTCAAGGGTGAGCTGGCGGGCGGGATGGTGATGTCACTAATGACGCACGGCGACGACGGCACCGTCGTCGCCGTGCTGTCCAACATCGCGCACGCGGACACGTCTGCGCTCGGCCAGAAGATCGGAGATGCGTTCGCGAAACAGGCGCCACGAAGAGAAGCCATCACCCTCATCGACCGCTTCCTCTAAGACGACTTGTGAGCCAGCTCTCTTTGACCAGCCGGACCCTGTTGTTGAGCTAACGCCTTTCCTCCAGCCTCCGCCAGTATTCGCGTCCCGGGCACATGGCAGCTGTCTGGGAGTCACCGGCGCCAGAAGGGCTCTGCTTATGCCCTCACAGCATGAGCGTCAGTGCGCCCGTCGCAACAAGCGCGGCCGACCAGACGAGATCGAGATTGAGCCACGAGCGTCGCAGCGCCGACGCCGAACTTCTCGAAGACCAGCAGTGAGACGAACGCCGTAACCGCCAGATACCCGGCGGCATGCAGCGTGGTGGCAAGAAGGCGGCGCCCATCCGCTCGCCCGCCGCGTGCATGTAGTGCGCGTCGCCCGCCGCTGGCATGGCCATCCCCATGAACACGGGCACGACCATCAGGCCCGCGCCGTGCGCGGTCGCCATGAGGAACGACCAGAAGGTAAGCCCGCCCATGCCCACGCGCATGCCGGCCCAGCGCGGATGGCGGTGCCGGAACAGCCGCGAGACGCCGAGCGAGACCAGCACGCCGGCCACCGGCCAGCGCAGAGGCGAGCGGCACGCAAAACGCCGATGCGCGAGCGCGACGCAACGGCCGCCGCCACCGCCAGCGCATGTCCGGCGGCGAGCGGCAGGAGCGCGCGGAGCACGGCGCGCCGGCGGCCCTCCTGCATGCCCGAGCGCCACGGCGAAGAGCCACCCCATGCCCGGGTTGATGCCGTGAAACGCGCCGAGCGCCAGCAGCATCGCCCACGACGCGTCATTTCGTCTGCATCGTGCACCTCACGGGTAGCAGTAGGAATCGGACTCGCGTCGCCGCCTTCGAGGTGCACCTGGTGCGGACGCATGCCGTCGAACTCCAGGAAGACCGTCGGGTCGAGCCTCATGCCGCCGTCCGGGCCGCACGTCCACCTTCGCCAGCCAGCCGTGGATGCCGTCGGGATAGAACTGCTCGTCCCAGGTGCGTACAGCGAGTTCGTGACATAGACGCGCTTGCCGTCGCGGCTGATCTCGACCATCTGCGGTGCGCCGTTGAGCGGCTGGCAGGACGTGCGGGTGCGGCTGCCGCCGGACGATGCCGCCGATCTTCACCGAGCCGGTCTCGACCGGGTTGAAGGGATCGGAGACGTCGTACTGCTTCAGCTCGCCGGTACCCCAGCACGAGACATAGAGGAACTGGTCGTCGAGCGACAGGTTGATGTCGGTGACCAGCGGCGGCACCGCACCGAAGCCCTTGAGCAGGGGCGGCAGACGTCGGCGTCGGCAGGCTCGGCGGGATGTCGATCATCTTGCGGACGCCAGGTGCCGTTCGTTGCTGCCCGTCGCGAAACCACGTCCAGATCGACGCCGACAGATCGTTGAGGCTGGTGACGACGCCCGACGAAGCCGTAGGTTTCGGTCGGATCATGCGCCGGACGAAGCTCGAGCACCATCTGGTGCTCCGGCCCGAGATCCAGCGTCTGCAGGTGACGCCGGCTGTGCAGATCCCAGACGTGCAGCGCATGGCCGTACTTGCCCGCCAGGAGCAGCTCCGGGTTGACGCCGTTCTCCACCATGTTCGGCGTGCCCCACTCGCTCGTGATCATCGTGTCGTGGCCGAGGTGCCACCAGAAGTCGTAGGCGAGATACTGCGGGCCGCGATCCTTCTCCCAGCGCGCCCTGATGTCGAAGGTCTCCGGGTCGAGGACGAAGATGCCGCCGGGGCCGTCGCCGTCCGCGTGCCCAGCGCGTTGACGTAGATGCCGTCGGGCCCGCAGTGGACCGTGTGCGGACGGCTGTAGCCCGTCTTGCGGATCACTTCGTCGGCGCTCGATCACCTTGACGAGGCGCGGCGGCCGGGATCGGGCACGGTGTCGAGAATGTGGATGCGCGACGATCGCATGCCCGGCACGACGAGATAGCGGCGCTCCATATGCGGGTGGGGCGCGTACGGGCACAGGCACGAGCTGCACGCGTTCCACCCGAAGTGGTGCAGCTCGTCGCCGGCCAGCGGCATGTCCACGCGGGCGATCTGAGCCCCGTAGCCTGGAGATCCGGGGTTGACGTCCAGCACGGCAAGGGCATCGTTCCCGGCGGGATCGGGACTGAGCAGCGCCACGTACGCCAGCGTCTCCGCGCGCGCCTGCATCGCCATCGTCGGCGACGGGTAGAACGTCTGATCGGGAAGCAGTTTCGGCATGTGTCCTCTATCACCCTCCTCGCCGTTTCAATCGGCGCAGTCGAGAGAGATAAGAATCGACGCGTCGGCGGCGTCCTTTGAGAACGCTGGCATATTTCTGAAACTTTCCTGAGGACCGCTCGTGACCGGCACCGCCGTCCACCGCGAGTATCAGTTCGGGCCGTTTCAGCTCGACGCCCGGGAGCGCCGCCTGTCACGCGGCGGCGAGGTGATCCCGCTGCGGCTGAAGGTATTCGACACGCTGCTCGTGCTCGTCGAGAACGCCGGACGGCTGCTCACCAAGCAGGAGCTGCTGGACGCGGTGTGGCCCGAGACGACCGTCGAGGAGAACAATCTCAACCACAACGTCTCGGTGCTGCGGAAGGCGCTCGGGGAACGCGCAACCGGCCAGGGTACATCGAGACCGTGCCGCGCATCGGCTATCGATTCGCCGCCCCCGTCGAATCCAGCGCTTCATCTGCACACCCCGCCGCACCGCCGCCATCGCCCGCCGCGAAGGCGCGTCAGGAGATCGGTACTGCACGACTGGCGACGGCGTCCGGCTTGCCTATGCGACCAGCGGCAGCGGACCGCCGCTCGTGAAAGCGTCGAACTGGCTGACACATCTGGATTTCGAGTGGGGCAGTCCGATCTGGCGGCATTGGTATGCCGAGCTGTCGGGCATCACCGGGTCGTCCGCTACGACGAGCGGGGCAACGGGATGTCGCAGCGCGACGTCCACGAGTGAGCTTCGAGACGTGGGTCCGCGATCTCGAAACGGTGGTGGATGCGGCGGGGCTCGATCGATTTCCCCTCCTCGGGATATCCCGCGGAGGTTCGATCGCGATCGCGTATGCCGGCGGCATCCGGAGCGCGTCTCCCACCTGGTGCTCCACGGAGCGTTTGCCGCAGGCGTGAACCACTTCGGTTCCCCCGATCGCCGGGGAGAGCGCCGCGCCATGGCCAGCCTCACGCGGCTCGGCTGGGGACTGAAGAACCCGGCGTTCTGCAAGCTGTTCACGTCCCGGTTCCTGCCCGACGCGAGGCTCGCGCACGAGGAGTGGTTCGACGAGCTCCAGCGCGTCTCGACGTCACCCGAAAATGCCGCCCGCCTGATGGAACGCGACAACGACATCGACGTCAGGCCGCTGCTGTCTCAGATTGCCGTGCCGACGCTCGTGATTCACTGCGATCGCGATCACGTCGTGTCCGTCGAGTGCGGCAAGTTCCTCGCGGCCGGGATACCGGGCGCTCGATACGTCTCGCTGCCGAGCACGAACCACCTGATGCTCGAGGCGGAGCCCGCGTGGCCGCGCTTCCTCGACGAGCTCGGATTGTTTCTGAACTGGTGACGGCATCCGAATGCGCTACAATACCCGCCTCTCGGCCACGTCGAACAGCCCCAGGAACGTCGTGATGAATGTCGCGGCCTATCAGCAAGGAGTGCCGGTATGAAGCGGTTACTCGCGTGTCTCGCCGCCGTGTGCGCCGCGTTCGCGCCTCCCGCCTTCGCGCAGCAGAAGGCAACGGCGCAGAACGTCCCCGAAATTTCCTATACGTCCGTGCCGAACTTCCTGAAGATGCCGCCCGGAGAGACGCTCGGCGAAGCCATCGGCGTCGCCACCAATTCCAAGGGCCACATCTTCGTCTATCACCGCAGCGCGTTGACGCGGCTGTGGGAGTTCGACGCCAACGGCAACTTCGTCAAGGAAATCGGCAAGGGCTACTACGGCTTCGAGTTCGCGCACTCGGTGCGCGTCGACGCGCAGGACAACATCTGGACGGTGGACGAGGGCACCAACACCGTCACGAAGTTCAGTCCTGACGGCAAGTTCCTCATGGTGCTCGGGCATCGTCCGCCGGCGGTCGAGGGCGCGGTCGAGACGCGTTCGGGCCGAACCCGCCCGCCCAGAAATACACCTTCTGCCGGCCGACCGACGTCGGCTGGGACCCGCAGGGCAACATCTTCGTGTCTGACGGCTACTGCAACAATCGCGTCGTGAAGTTCGACAAGGATGGACGCTTCCTGGCGCAGGCGGGAAGCGAGAAGGCCGGGAACGAGCCCGGGGAGTTCAGCCTGCCGCACGGGCTGCAGGTGGACGGCCGCGGCAATGTGTGGGTGGCCGATCGCTCGAACAACCGGTATCAGGTGCTCGACAACAATCTGAAGCCGATCAAGCAGTACACGAATCTCGGGACCGGCTGGACGGTGTGCGTGTCGCCCGGCCCGCATCAGTACGTGTTCGCGTCGAACTCCAACCCCAACGGCAACGGGCCGGGCGCCGTGGGCGAACACCGGCGAGATCTACAAGATGGAGCTCGACGGCACGATCGTCGGCAAGTTCGGCCATCCCGGCAAGGAATTCGGCGGCTTCCAGGTCGTGCACATGATGGACTGCCGCGACCCGAACGAGGTCATCGTGGGCGAAATCGAGTCGTGGCGCGTGCAGAAGCTCATGCTGCAGGAGCCGGGGGCGATGCCGCAGACCAACAGGACGGGAGGCTCACGATGAAACCGATGCTCGCAGCGGCCGGCGGCGCGCTGGCGGCGGCCGTGTTGACATTCGCGGTGCAGGCGCAGGCGCCGGCGCCGGAGATTGCCTTCGAGTCGAATCCGAACCCGCTCACGCTGCCAGACGACGTCTATCTCGGCGAAATCGGGGGCGTGGCGGCCAACTCGAAGGGGGAGATCTTCGTCTACACGCGCACCGGGCATCCGACGATTTCGATCGGCACGTCGCGCGCGTTCGCGCACGGCGGCTCGCGCCTGTTCGTGTTCGATCGCAACGGCAGGTACGAGCGGGAGATCGGCAAGGACAGCTACGGCATGATGTACGCGCAGCAGGTCCGCGTCGATCCGCAGGACAACGTGTGGATCGTCGATCAGATGACGAACTTCGTCACCAGGCTCGGCGCCGACGGCCGGCCCGCGCTGCTGCTCGGACGCAAGCCGGAATCGGTGAACGTGCCCAACACGGCGAGCCGCGGCGGCGGCGGAGGACGGGGCGGACGCGGCGGAGCGCCCGGGGCGGGCGCGCAGAGCGACGTCTTCAACCGGCCGACCGACGTCGCGTTCGACGCCGCGGGCAACATCTTCGTCGCCGACGGGATGGGCAACGCGCGCATCGCCAAGTTCAACAGCAAGGGCGTGTTCGTCAAGTCGTGGGGATCGCAGGGCGCGGAGCCGGGCATGTTCGCCACCGTGAACGCGGTCGCCGTCGACGCACAGGGCAACGTGTACGCGGCCGACGGCGGCAACAAGCGCATCCAGGTATTCGACAACAACGGCGTGTTCAAGACGCAGTACACGAACGTCGGCGCGCCCGCCGCGATGTGTATCACGCCCGGACCGAATCAGGTGCTCTACGTCTCGAACTCGAATCCGCCCGACGACTTCGACAGCGGCGGCGAGATCTACAAGCTGAAGCTCGACGGCACGCTCCTCGGCAAGTTCGGCAGAGCGGGGAAGCGGCCGAAGGAGTTCGGCAGCGTGAACTCCCTCGACTGCCGGAGCGAGACGAGCCTGCTCGTGGGCGAGGCCGCCAACATGCGGGTGCAGAAGCTGACGCTGCGCTAGCCAACCGTTCGACGCGGACGGGCGTCGCCATCGCTCTCTTGCGACGGCGACGCCCGCCGCGTTCTGCCCGTCCGTCCGCGACGGATCCTCCTCCGCCCTTCGCGACCCGCTACTGAACGACGATCGTGCCGGTCATGCCCGGATGTATCTGACAGTGATACGTGAACCGGCCGGCCGATTGGAGCGTGAAGTTGAACCGGCTGCCAGGCGCGATGTTGCCGGAGTTCCAGGCCCCTCCGTCATCGTTCGCCGTATGCGTGGTCGAGTCGTTGTTCAGCCAGCTGACCGTCGTGCCCGCCGGGACCGTGAGCGGGTTGGTTCCAAAAGCCGTCGTCGTCAATGTCGAGGCGCCGCCCGGCACCGTGATGGTCGTGCTGCCGGCCGGTGCCGGATCGGGCGTGGATGATGGCGACGATGGAGTGGCGGCGTACCCGCCGCAGGCCGTCGCGAAACAGACCGTGGAGAGAAGAAGACTGAGACGAACGAGATTCATGATGCCGAGCTCCTTTTGAAAACGTTCACGCGGAGGCTCGAGCAAGGGCGATGCCGCGGCTATTCGATGAGCGCGGTCGGATTTGCTGGGAGATTCACGCTGACGCGCTCGCGGCGTTTACGAAGGGCGTAAGAAGTTACGTCGAGCGTGACGCTGATCCGTGTGTTCTAGCGATCGATCCGTCCTTGTGAGACCATCTGGCCATGTCCGACGTGAGGCCGGGATCGCGCATCCTCGTGCTCGGCGCCACCGGCGGCACGGGGCGCCACCTCGTCGCCCAGGCAGCGGCCATGGGTCTCGAGGTGACCGTGGTCGTCCGGAATCCGGAGAAGCTGCCGCAGTTGAGTCCGCCGCCACACGTGATCATGGGCGACCTGCTCGCCGACTTGCCGCTCGTCCGGAACGCGTACGCAGGACAGCATGCCGTGATCTCCGTCCTCGGCGTCGGGCAGTCGTTTCAGTCGCGCGGCCTCATCGGCCGGGCGGCTCCATTGATCGTCTCGGCGATGCAGCAACAGGGCGTGCGGCGGCTGATCTTCACGTCGGCATTCGGGGTCGGACCGACGTGGCAGGACACGCCATTCCTGCCGCGACTGTTCGCACGGACCCTCCTGCGCGACGTGTACGCCGACAAAGCCGCCGGGGAAGAAGCGATCGTGCACTCGGGACTCGACTGGACGATCGTCTACCCGGCAGGCCTCACGAATGGTCCGCGCACCGGCCGCGTGCGGGTGGGCGAGCGGCTGGCGCTGTCGGGTGTCCCCCGCATATCGCGAGCCGACCTGGCGGCCGTGCTGCTCCAGCAGGTGGGCGATCCGACGTTCGTGCGCAAGGGCATTCTCGTCGCGAGCTAGGACTCGGCGGGGCCCTCAATCAACCGCGAACGCCAGCAGCACGTTGCCGCCGCGGCCGTTGTGAGGACGTCCAGAACCGATTCAGGTGTCTGCAGACGCAGGGTCTCCATGCCCGGAGCCCGCGACCCGGCCGATGCAGCCGCTCCGTGACACGTGGAGCAGGCCTGCTCGAACACCGCCTCGCCGGTGTTTCCCCCCTGCGGGGATCGAACCAGCGTCTGCGCCGCGGGATGTCGCGAGGACAGCAGGAACACGGCAGGGACCAGTGCAAGGGCCGGCTTGAGATGCCGGACGAAGAACGAGCGACGGGCGATCGTGCTCCCTGCGAGCGTCATCGTGCTGCCCAGACAGCTGCGCGGCCGGCGACCAGGAACACGCCAGCCACCGTCAGCACGATCCACGCGTGAGACGGCGCCAGCGACTGCAGGGAGTCTCCTACTGTCGTCGGAAAGGCGGATAGATAGTCACCGGCCGCGATCAGTATCGGTGACAGAGCGGCGAGAACCACGACGATGAGCGCTGTTGCTGCCCACTGCAGCGCCGCCCGCCGCCGCCGCTCGTGTGCGATGCGTGTTGTGACGCGAAGCACGAATGCCGCGTCGGCCGGTTCTTCGGAATCGCCTGCCCCGGTAAACAGCTCGTCGTTGATCATCTTCATCTCACCGTGCTCACGGCGTCGGCTCCCATCCAACGGCGCAGCTTCACGGTGCCGCGTGTGACATGAGACTTTACCGTCCCCAATGGTAAGCCGGTGACGGCGGCGATCTCGCTGTGGCTCATCTCTTCCGCGTGTGCAAGCACGACGCAGAGGCGCTCGGCCGGGCGGAGCTGCTCCAGGGCGGCCGCGACATCGAGCCTGGCGCCGGAGTCCATCTCTCCCGGCGCCATCATGTCCTCTGCCGGGAATTGATCAAAGACAATCTTCTTCCGCCGCACGTGCTGCAGCCAGAAATTGACGGCAATCTCGCGGAGCCATGGGCCAAACGCTCCGGGCGCTCGAAGGCCGGCGAGCTTCTTCCAGGCTCGAAAGGAACGCCTCCTGGGCGAGATCGTCCGCGAGCTCAGGGTCGGCGCCGAGACGCCGGAGCAGGAGCCGAATGCCACGATGCCTGCGCCGAACGAGCTCCGCAAATGCCCCATCGTGTCCCTGGCGCGCCAACACCACGAGCGTGGCGTCGGAGGTATCTCGAAACGAGCCATCAGCCAATCGGCACTCCGCCTACACGGGAGATCGCGTCGATCTATCTTCCGACCCGCCATTTCCGGAAGAGAACGCCGAAGCACAGCAGCGAGAGACCCACGAGGGACGTGAGGCACCCGACGCCGATGAGAGGATACAAGGCCTCGGAGTTGCCGCCCATGCTGATGAAATATCCCATCACCGGCAGGCCGATGCCGGACGCCAGCATAACGCCGCCGCCCACCAGCAGCCCCTCCGGTCCGTGTCTCTGCGGGGGCCTCATTAGCTTGTCTACCAGGGCCGGATCGAGCTGCTGTCCCTTCTCGATCGCCAGCCGCATCGTTTCCTCCGCCTCGCGCCGCGCGGCGATCTGGCGCCAGATTCCTGCCACCACCACCACCGCCATGAAGCCCCAGAATGCTGCTCCCGCCATGGCTCTTCTCCTTTGCTGAATGCTGTTCTAAGAGAAGAGATGCCGCGGAGTGCGCGTTTGGATGCAGCTGCGCCACCGCGCGCGTGATCCGAATGGCCGCACGTCATCTTCCAAACACGGCACCTCTGTTGCACCAGGAGTAACCGGAGGTAACGTGAACAACGTGAACAAGGCTCTTTTCGTTCTCATATCCGCTGCGGCTCTGGCCATGCCGTCGGTAGCGGCGGCTCAGCAGCCGTCGAATGTCCCGCCAGCCGCACAAGACGCCGCCGGCGCTGTCGAGCGTACAGGTCAAACGCCTCGGCATCGGGGTGCAGGGGGGCGTCGGTCTGGATCCCGAGCTGATCGATTTCGGCGCCCATGGCACCTTCGGGCCGATATTCCGGCGCCAGATTGCGTTCCGGCCCGGCATCGAGTTCGGCGTGGGCGAGGTGACGACCCTGCTGGGGATCAATCTGGACGTGCTCTATGCGTTTTCCGACGCAGCCGATCAGATGCGGTGGGTCCCTTACGTGGGTGCCGGCCCGAACTTCACGCTCAGTCACCAGGGATTCGAAGCCGACACCGACAAGAGCCGTTTCAACTTCAGCGACACCGACTTCACAGGAGGGTTCAATTTCATCGCCGGTGCACGCCAGAGGAACGGCTTCTTCTTCGAGTTGAACGCCACCGCGTACGGGGTGTCGAACGTTCGGCTGCTGGCCGGCTACGATTTCTGACGGCCCGTTCCCGGCGGGGGCATCGGGGACACCCGTGCACCCTGTCGGAAACGGTGTTCGATTCCGCGGCGGCTATCGTTGAAACGCGTATGACATCTTGACGAAGAACTGCTGAGCCGTCCGCTCGAGCGCGTGCTGCTCAGACAGCTCGCGATCGTCCCCATACCCGACGAACAGCACCGACTGCCAGTTCATCTTGTACGCGACGAGCAGTGAGCCGGAGAACTGGCCCGATCGCCCGGCGATCGGGAAGGTGTAGAGCGACGGCGTCCTGTCGGTCGAGACGTACTGGCCGATGGCCCGCACGAACGCCTTTGGGGTGAACATGTAGGTGCCCCGGATGCGCGACACACGCGCCACGAACAGACGCGAGCCGGACTAGACTGTCGGCAGGAGCTCCTGTATGAAGCCATGGTTTCGAGTCGGCCTCGTCGTCATCGGCCTCGTCCTTGCGACGGTTGTGTCGGCGCGACAGCACCAGATGCCGGCCGGCCATGCGCCCGACCACATGGAGCACCGGTTCGACGATCCCGAGCGGTACGCGAAAGAGTTCGATGACCCCTCCAGGGACGCCTGGCAGATGCCGGAGCGCGTGATCGATGTTCTGGGTCTGAAGCGCGGGCAGGCCATCGCCGATATCGGCGCGGGCACCGGATATTTTTCGATGCGGCTGGCGAAATCGCCGGCGGCGCCGACCGTGTTCGCGGTGGACATCGAGCCGGCCATGGTGGCGTACCTGAGAGCGCGCGCCGCGAAAGAAGGCCTGACCAATGTCGTCGCCGTCCAGGCGACCGCAGACGCACCGCAGCTCCCCGCGCCGGTGGATCTCGTTCTCGTCGTCGATACCTACCACCACATCGGCGGCCGCATCGAGTACTTCCGGCGGCTGCAGCGTCAGCTCCGCCCCGGGGGGCGGCTGGCGATCATCGACTTCCGGAAGGACGCTCCGTCCGGTCCGCCGGTAGAGTTCCGCTTTGCTCCGGAGCAGATTACGTCGGAGCTGAGCCAGGCCGGGTACCAGCTCGCGGCCAGCTATTCATTTCTTCCGCGGCAGCTGTTCCTCGTCTACCGAGTCAAGTAGGCCAGGTCTGCGCGCACGCAGCGTTTGCGCGCGGTAGTCACTCCCCGCGCAGCGCGACCAGCGGATCGACGCGAATCGCGCGGCGGGCCGGCATGATGCACGCGGCCACGCCGGCCAGCACGACGAGGATCGGACCGGCCAGAAAGCTGACGGTGTCGTAGCGGCTCACCCCATACAGCACATGGGCAACGGAGCTGGCGAGCAGCGCCGCGGCGACGATGCCGGTCATGCAGCCGGCCGCGATGATGAAGATCGCCTGCCTCAGCGCCACCTTCATGATGTCGGTGCTCGCGGCGCCGAGGGCGCTTCTGATGCCGATCTCCCGAGTACGTTGCGCCACGCCATAGGAGAGCACACCGAACAGGCCGGTGCCCGCAATCGTCAGCGCGAACAGCGCGAAACCCGCTAACACCAGAGCGTATGTCCGCGGACGTGCGAGGCTCGCCATCACGCGGTCCTCCATCGTCATCACAGAATCCACGGCCAGTCGGGGAGCGTGCTCGCGGAGCAGGGCACGCAGCGTCGGGGCGAGAGCCGCGGGATCCGTGGACGTTCGAAGAATGATGAAGACGCTTTCGGGGCTCGACTCGCGCAACTGCCGGTACGAGAAGAACATCTCCGGCTGTTCCGTATCGGCGGTCGCCACCGTGCGTCCGACGGCGATGCCGCCCTGCCTCATGTCTTCGACGACGCCGACAACGTCCCAGCTGCCGCGGTCGGCCAGGCCCACCGTAGCCGCCGTGCCGGCGCCGGGCGTTCGAAAATTCAGCCGCTGCCCGACCGGGTTCCCTCCAAGATACTGCTCGGCGAACGATCGGTTGACGACGACGGCCGCCGGCGCGCCAGCCGTGTCGTGGTCGTCAAGGCGGCGTCCCGCGATCACGCGGAGTCCCATCGCCTCGAAATAGGCCGGGCTGACCGTCCGGCTGAGGGTTTGTATCTGGAGTCTCACGCCCGGATCGCGAGGAGAGGGCATGCTGAAGCCGGCCGTGCCTCCGGTGGTGACGAACGGCAGCGCGTTGCCAAAGCCAGCCGCGGAGACGCCCTCGATCGACCGAAGCCGCTCTTCCAGGGACTCGAGTTGTGTGGCGATCTCGCCGAACTTCGTGCCGCGCGGCAGCGGCAGGCGCGCGGTCAGCACGTTGTGGGGGTCGTAGCCCCGATCGATGTTGATGAGCCCCAGCAGGCTGCGCGTCAGCAGGCCTGCGCCAATCAGGAGCAGGCAGGCGACGGCCACCTGCCCGATCATGATCGCGCCGCGAAAGCGCGCTGCCGCTGAATGCCTGCTGGTCCCGGCGACCGCCAGGCCGTTTTCCGTTAGAGACTGCACCAGGTTCTTCCGGTCCCATTGGAGCGCAGGTACACTGGCGCCGACGAGCGTCGTCAATGCGATCGCGGCCGCCGCCGAGACAGCCGCACGCCAATCGAGCGAGACGTCGGCCATCCGGGGGAAATCGGCCGGGAGCAGGGTGGGAAGCCCGCGCAGGAGAGCCGCCGTACCGGCGATGCCCGCCAGTCCGGCGATACCGGCCACCAGCGCACTTTCGACCAGCCACTGGCGCGTCAGGTGGATCCGCTTTGCTCCGAGCGCCACGCGAACCGTCGTCTCGCGCCGGCGGCTCGCCGCGCGCGCCAGCTGCAGAATCGCGACGCTTCCGATCGCGGTCATCAAGAGGAGGAAGACAGCCGCCAGCAGAATCTCGAGCGCGGGTCGTACGTCTGAGGTGAGAACGTCGAGGGCGGGAACGGCGAACACCGTTGGCGCAGCGCGGGTGCCGAACAAGGCGAGCGCCGCCGGGCCGAGGTCATCGCCTGCCCGGGCGCGTGCGGTGGCTTCGGCGGCGACCTGTTCCGGCGTGACTCCGGCACGCATGCGAACGAGCGCGGAGAAGATCGAGACGGAAATCATCTTCTCGCCCGGGCTCCTGACGGGCTGTATGCGTTGTGGAATCCATACGTGCGTGTCGTCATCGGGAAAGGCGAGCCCGGCGGGCATGACGCCCACAATCGTGTACGACCGGTCGTCGAGCTGAATCCTGCGGCCGAGCACGTCACCGCCAGCGAGACTGCGGCGCCACAAGTCATGGGATACGATGGCCGTCGTCGTGTTGGCAGGGCTGCCGGCATCGTCTTCCCGGAAGAGGCGGCCCATCGCCGGTCGCGCTCGTATGACGGAAAGCAGGCTGGGCGTGATTCGGGCGATGCGAATGCGCTGGGGATCACCGGCCCCGCGCAAGGTCGCCTCGCTGCTGAACCAGCCGCCTATGGCTTCAATGGTCGACGAAGTTCCGTCGATCCAGGCTCGGTAGGTCGCATTGCTGATGGTCCATGGCACGCGGCCGCTGCGGCCGCCTCGCATTTCTTCCAGCCTGACGAGGCGGTCCGGTTCGGGCCACGGCAGCGGCTTGAGCAGGACGCCCGAGACGATGCTGACCAGGGTGGTGATGGCCGTGATGCCCAGCGCCATCAGCGCGATCACGGTGACCGCGTATCCGCGCTCCCGGCGCAGAGTGCGGGATGCGAATCGGAGGTCCTGCCAGATACCGCTCATGTGAAGGCTCCAGGGTGAAGCGGCCCGATCGGGCCGACTCTATCACGGCGTCGACCAGCGCGCCGCCAACCCCGCAGCGCCGCGCTTCTGGCGCCACCCACATCGACATGAGCCAGGCCCTCGTGGGATCCAGTTCATCCCGCGCGCAGCGGACGAGCCCCACGTCGATGCGATCGATCACCGCGGCGAACGTCGCCATGGTCAGCAGCTGCTGCGTCCAGGATTCCATCGTCCGCGCGGCGGCCTCATCGAGGGTCGTGCCAAACGCGCCAGGCGAGTCGCAAAGGGCTCGGAGCCTAATGGTGCGCAGCCGCAGACCCTCGCCGGGAGCGAGACGCTCGATCAGGAACATCTCCTGACAGGATAGTGGAATCAACCAGGGCCTCCGCCCGGCCATGCCATTTTTGCGGACGCCCACGCCGTCCGCGCCCGGACGACCGGCCGGAAGTAGTATTCGTCCAGCATGTGCTCAGCCGATGCGCCGATTCTCATTACCGGCGCCGCAGGCAATCTCGGCGGCTTGCTGGCGCGCCATCTGGTCGCAGGCCGGCATCGCGTGCGCCTCATGTACCACCGCACGCCGTTGCCCGTGGATCTGACACGTGCGCCCGGCGTGGAAAGCGTACGCGCGGACCTGGCCGAGCCCGACAGCGTGGCTGCGGCGGTGGCTGGCGCGCGAGTGATCGTCCATTTCGCCGGGGTCCTGTTCAAGCCGCGCCCTGAGCGCTTCTTGCCGGAAACCAATACTCGCTGGTTCTCGAATCTGTTGACGGCGGCGCTCGAGGCGCACGCAGGACGGGTGGTCCTCATCTCGTTCCCGCACGTCGAAGGACCGACCTCGGTGGAGCGGCCGGCGACAGGCCGGCTGGATGGAACGCCGGTTTCCGTGCATGCGCAGACGCGCCTCGAAGAAGAGCGGTTGCTCTTCGCGCGGACTCGCGACACCGTTACGACGCCCGTCGTGCTTCGGCTAGGAATGGTGTACGGGCGGGGTGTCCTCATGATCGACTTTGCCCGCTGGCTGGCGGAGCGGCGTCTGCTCGGAGTATGGCGCCAGCCCACGCTCTTTCAACTCCTCTCGGTGGCCGATTACCTCCGCGCGACCGAAGCCGCGCTCATCAAGCCCGGCATCCAGGGGATCTATCACGTGGGCGACGATCGGCCGGTGACGCTGCAGGAGTTCCTGGATGAGGCGTGCCGCGTCTGGGGTTGTTCGCGGCCCGTGCGGGTCCCGTTCTGGTCCGTTCAGCTCGTGGCTGCGGCCTGCGAAGCCGTCGCCGTCATCGCCGGCACGAAAACGCCTTTCACGCGTGATTTCGTTCGGCTCGGCCGTGTGCCTCACTGGGGAGACACCGGGCGGGCTCGAGCGGAGCTCATTCCGGAGCTGCAGTATCCAACGCTCGAAGCGGGACGCTCGACGCTGTGAACGCCGGCGCACCGCTGTGGTATCGTGCGGCGCTGCCATGACCTTCACCATCCGCCCGATCGATCGCCCGGACGATTCGATGCGGCAGGCGATCGCCGGGCCGCTGATGGCGTACAACGCCGGACGAACCGGACGGACGGATCACCGTCCGCTCGTGCTCGCGGTCGAGGATACTGACAATGAGGTGATCGGCGGACTGTGGGGGCGCACGGCGTACGGCTGGCTGTTCGTCGAGCTGTTGTTCGTGCCGGAACTGCTCCGCGGCCGCGGTGTCGGCACCGATCTCATGCGGCGCGCGGAAGCCAGGCGACCGCAGACGCACCCCAGCTCCCCGCGCCCGTGGACCTCGTTCTCGTCGTCGATACCCACCACCACATCGGCGGCCGCATCGAGTATTTTCCGGCGGCTGCAGCGTCAGCTCCGCCCCGGGGGGCGGCTGGCGATCATCGACTTCCGGAAGGACGCTCCGTCCGGTCCGCCGGTAGAGTTCCGGTTGACTCCCGAGCAGATTACGTCGGAGCTGAGCCAGGCCGGGTACCAGCTCGCCGCCAGCTATTCATTTCTTCCGCGGCAGCTGTTTGTCGTGTATCGAGTCAAGTAGCCGGGCCGTGGTGACCTCAGAAGATCGCGGCTACGATGAGAACGCCCCGGCTGAGGTTTCGGCGATAATGTAGCCCTCATGCGAACGCCGAAATCGCAGATCAGCGCTCGGCGGTACCGGTCGGCGGCCGAGGCCGACCAGCACGAGCTCGAGTACTGGCTCCAGATTCCCGAGGCCGAGCGCATCCTCCAGGTCTGGCGCCTCAGCCTGGAGCTCTGGCAGCTTCGCGGCGAGCCGTATGAACCAGGACTTCATCGATCTGTTGCGCGCGTTCACCGCCGCTGACGTCCGGTTTCTGATCGTCGGGGCGTATGCGCTCGCGCTGCACGGCCGCCCTCGGGCCACGGGGGACCTCGACGTGTGGGTAGATCCGACGTCGGCCAATGCGTCTCGCGTGCTGCGCGCACTCGCCGAGGTCGGGGCGCCGCTGGCGGACATCTCGCTCGATGATTTCTCCCGGCCGGGCATCACGTACCAGGTAGGCGTCCCTCCGGGACGCATCGACATCCTCACCGATCTCACCGGCCTTCAGTTCACAGACGCCTGGCGAGGTCGAATCCGCCGTCCGTTTGGGGAGCTGCACGTCGACTTCATCGGTCGTGACGCCTTCATTCAGAACAAACGGGCCACGGGCCGCGCGAAGGATCTCGGCGACATTGAAGGCATGGAGGGGAACACGGGATGAAGCTGTCGTCCGTATGAGCTTCACCATTCGCGCGGCCGAGGTTCCCGACGAGTCCATCCGTGCGGCGATCGCCGGTCCGCTCATGCGCTACAACCGGACGCGGACGGGGCGAGCGGATCACCGGCCGCTGATCCTGGCCATCGAAGACTCCGACCAGCAGGTCATCGGCGGACTGTGGGGACGCACGGCGTACGACTGGCTGTTCGTCGAGCTGTTGTTCGTGCCTGAGCAGCTCCGCGGCCGGGGCGTCGGCACCGATCTCATGCGGCGCGCGGAGGCCGAGGCCCTCGCGCGGGGGTGCGCGCAGGCGTGGCTCGACACGTTCGAGTTCCAGGCACGCGGCTTCTACGAGCGTCTCGGATACACCTGTTTCGGCGAGCTCAACGACTATCCGCCAGGATTCGGGCGGTACTTCATGCGGAAGCCGCTGAAGTGAGCAGGATTGCGGTATAACGCTGACGCGGGCGAGAGGAGGAGTTGCGATGGAGTTCAGAGGAGTGGCGCCGGCGGCCGGATGCGTGGTTATGGCGTTCCTGATTGGCGCCGGGATTGCCGCGCAGAGTCCGCGGCCGGCGCAGCAGGATCGGCCGGGCGGCGGGCGGTCGGCGGCGGCGCAGGCGTCATGGGCCGATCTCGCCGTGCAGAACTTCGGCGCGCCCATCAACACCCAGTGGGGAGAGGGAGAGCTGTCGTTCGCCGATGACGGGACGATGGTGTTCACGAGCGGACGGGAGGATCTTGCGGTGGCGCCGGGAGATCCGCGCGACTTGTACCTCGCGACCTTCAACACCGAAACGGGCGCCTGGAACACGCCGAAGAACATGGGGTTGCCGGTGAATGCGGCGCCCGCGACCGGCGTCGATCCCCTCAGGAAAGGCGACGATCGGGAGCCCTGGATCACTCCGGACGGCAACACGATCTACTTCAAGTCGGATCGCCTCGCGACTTCGAATCCGCGGAACCTCAACGACATCTTCATCACGCGCAAGGTCAACGGCGTCTGGTCCACGCCCGAGCTGGTGCCCGCGCCGGTGAGCACGAACGAGGGCAACGAACACTGCCCGATGCTGCTCAGGGACGGCCGGACGCTCTGCTTCGCCTCCGAGCGCGCGGGCGGCTACGGCAGCTCCGACATCTGGTGCTCGGTGCGGCAGGCGGACGGCAGCTGGGCCGCGGCGATCAATCAGGGGCCGAACGTCAACACGGCGGCGGCCGAATTCCATTTCATGGAGAGCCGCGACGGCCAGTGGGTGTACTTCACGTCGACGCGTCCGGGCGGCTACGGCGGGGCGGATATCTGGGCGGCGCGCAGTCTCGGGCCGAACAGGTGGGGAGCGGCGGTGAATCTCGGGCCGCGCGTGAACACGGCCGGCGCAGACATGTGTCCGGCGCTCGGTCCCGGCGATCGCACGTTCTGCTGGTTCGGCGCGAGGCCCGGCAACACGCTCGGGTCCACCGACATCTACTGGACGTACAAGACCAACGTCGATCGCGATATGCGCGCCCCGCACCAGCCGCCTGCGCCTGCCGCGTCGAGCGGCGGCGGGGTGCACGAACACTGATGCAGGGGCGCACGGGCTATTCGTATCGCAACACCGCTCCGATTCTCTCGAGGTTCCTGGCCGCCGCCTCGAGCGTCTCGATCCGCTTGCAGAAGGCGAACCGCACTTCGCGCTGTCCGAGCCCGGGCGTGAGATAGAAGTTCGACCCGGGCACGGCGGCCACCTTCGCCTCGGTGAGCAGCTTCATCGTGAAGTCCACGGCGCTCATCCCGGGCGCGATGCCCGAGAAATCGGCCATCACGTAGTACGCCCCCTCCGGCGCTCGGCATGCGAACCCGGCCGCGCGCAGCGCATCGACCAGGAGATCGCGACGCTCCAGGTAATAGCCGGCGAGCGACTCGAAGTACGCATCGGGCATCGTGAGGGCCGCGATCGCGGCGTGCTGCAGCGGCGTCGGAGCCTGAATGACCGTGACGTCATGGACCACGCGGACGTAGCGCGTGAACGCCGGCGGACAGATGGCCCAGCCCACGCGCCACCCCGTGGCGGCGAACGTCTTCGAGAGCGCGTTGATGGTGAACGTCCGATCCCGCATGCCGGGAAGCGCCGCCAGGCTGACATGGCGCGCGCCGTCGTAGGTGATGTGCTCGTAAATTTCGTCGGTCAGCACGAGGACGTCGTGCTCGACGGCCACGCCGGCGATGTGCGTCAGCTCGTCGCGCGTGAACACCTTGCCGCTCGGGTTGTGGGGCGTGTTGAGTAGAACGGCTGTCGTCTGCTTCGTGACCGCACGCTCGAACGCTTGCGCGTCGTACCGGGCGGTCAGCGGATCGATCGCGACCGGCTTCGGCGTCAGGCCCGCGAGGCGGACCTGCGACACGTAGGCCTCGTGAAACGGCTCGAAAAAGACCACCTCCTGGCCGGGCGCACCAATCGCGGCGAGCACCGAGGTGATCGCCTCGGAGGCGCCGAGCGTGATGACGACGTCCTCGGGGTCGGCCCAGTCGAGCTGATTGAACCGCCTCACCTTGTCGGCGACGGCGCGCCGCAGCTCCGGGATGCCGAAGGGATACGAATACTGGTTATGGCCGCTCTCGATCGCCGCCACGGCCGCCGCCCGCACCGGCTCAGGCGTATCGAAGTCCGGCAGGCCCTGCGACAGGTTCACGGCGCCATGTTCGTGCGCGAGGCGCGTCATCTTCCGAATGACGGTTTCGCCGATGTTCCACCGCTCGAGCGCGGGATTCACATGCATCGTGACGGCCGCTTCACGGGCACGCGCCAGCCTGCGAGCAGGAGGTGCTCTTCATCGGCCCGACGCCCATCTCGAGAATCACGCCGGGCTCGTCCTTGTTCGCACCGTCGAAGTGGACGGTGTTCGCATGGTGCGTGACGAAGGTCCCTGCGCGCATCGGGTAGGTGGTCGCGGGATCGTACGTCTTGCTCGAGCTGACCCACCACGTGCCCGACACGACGTAGAAGTACCGCTCGATGTCGTGGAAATGCGGCCGGCTGTAGTTGCCCGGCAGCCACTTGGCCAGCCGGATGTACAGCCCGGGCCTGGCCGGATCGCCGATGAGGTTCACGTGCTGCTGGCCGCCGGTGCCCTCCCATTTCATGTCGGCGGGGAGCAGGAACTCGACGTGCGTCGGATCGGGCCGCGGCGGAGCGGCGGGCGGACTGTTCTGCGCGCGAGCCCAGACGCCGAGCGCGACGATCCATCCCGTGCTGAACCAGAGAATCGTGCCGAGCCGCTTCATAGGCACCTCCATCGGATGGACGCCGGAACGTGGAGGCGAGTCTAGCACTCCGCCCCGGGAGCCCGCGAACGGTGCCGGAGTCCACGTTCGGCATCGGGCTCGACGATATTCACTATGGCGGGGGCAGCTGGACGAACGGCGACTTGCGGGAGATCGCGCGGCAGGTGATGACCCGAAGATAGTCAGGCCCTGGTGCGCTCCGACTTCGCCGCCACTGCGGTCACGATGATGTCGATCAGAGCCGGCGAGGGCAGTCCGCTCAGAACGGTGGCGCTTTTGTCGCTGAGATGGAATGTCCGGATGATGTTCACCAGGTGCCAGCGGGCGAGCGCTCCCAGCTGCTTCCTCAGCAGCATCTCCCCTTTCTGATACACGGAGAATGGATCCAGGACGGCGGCGTCCGGATCGACGGGCACATGGTCATCTTCTCCTCTGCGTGGGGCGGGAGCATCGAAGAACGGCTCTTCGCGCGCGGGTGATGTGGGCGAGGGGGAGGGCTCGAGAGCACGCCGCAGCGCGCCCTCCAGGTAGATGCGTGTCAATCCCGTGGCCCAGTAGTGCGTGTCGGCTCGATTGGGTTGGGTGGTTTCGCGGCCCGACCGCACCGGCTCGGCGCCGTCGAGCGGCACGAACTCGATCCAGCCCTGCCACGTGCCGCCCGGCATCTCGGCGCCGCATGCCTGCGCGCGATATGAGGCGCCCCGCCCGTCGGTGAGAATATCGGCGAACTCGGTCAGCACCTCGGCCATGGCTGCAC
This sequence comes from Vicinamibacterales bacterium, assembly GCA_963738315.1. Lineage (GTDB taxonomy): Bacteria > Acidobacteriota > Vicinamibacteria > Vicinamibacterales > JAMQPK01 > JAMQPK01. The sequence goes on from CAVTVT010000002.1 coordinate 733,777, forward strand.
CATCAGGTGCAAACAGACGGCCAATCAGCCGAGCTTCTTCCAGCCTTCGCGTTTGAGGCGCTGTTCGAGCTCGAGCCAGCGTTCGGCCAGCTTCGAGACGTCAGTGGAGCGCTCGAGGTGCACTTCACCCTGTTCGGTCCACTCCAGCTCGTAGCCCGCGGATTCGACGCTCGGCCGAATCTCGCACTGGATTCGCTGCCCCTCGCGTTCGAAGAACCACAGCATGGGGCTACTTCGATGGCGTGGGTGTGGCCGGGGCTGGGGCGGTGGACGGCGCGGGCGCCGGCGACGGAGCGGCGGCCGGACCGGGCGCGGGAAGCGGCGTCGGCGTGGCGTTGACCGGCGCAGGCGCGGGAGTGCCGCTCAAGAGCGAGCCGGCGCCCTGCTGGCCGATGAACGACAGCAACAGCGACAGCAGCATGAACAGCGCGGCGGCCACCGAAGTCGCCTTGGTGAGCAGCGTCGCGCCCGAGCGTGCGCCGAACGCGGCCTGGCTGCTGCTGCCGCCGAACGCGCTCGCGATGTCTCCTCCGCGCCCCTGCTGCAGCAGGATCACGAGCGACAGAAGGAAGCAGACCAGGATGTAAATGGTCACGAGCAGGTAATACATAAGCTGTCCATTATAACGTCAGATATCGCATGAGACGCGCCGCAGGCCTCCCCGCTTGTGCAGGGGGGCCGCCCCGACGCTGGGCTAGGGGCGTGATCGGGGCCTGGGTCCCGTCGCGCTAGGACGCCGACGGACGGCTCTTGAGGACGATTCTGGTGAAACGCCTGGACGTCCAGGCTCGCGCCGCCGACCAGGGCGCCATCCACGTCGGGGAGCGCGATGAGCGACCCGATGTTGTCGGGTTTCACGCTGCCGCCATAGATCACGAGGCAGGTGTCGGCGGCTCCGCCCCCGAAGCCCTCGCGCAGCCGCTGCCGGATGTGAGCGTGCGCCTCGCCCGCCTGCGCCGGCGTCGCATTGCGCCCGGTGCCGATGGCCCAGACGGGCTCGTAGGCGATGACGATCGCGGCGACCTGCTCGCCGGCGAGCCCGGTGAGGGCGCCCTCGATCTGCCGGTCGAGCACCGCCGTGGTGTCGCCCCGGTCGCGCTCGGCCAGCGTCTCGCCGATGCAGACGATCGGCGTCAGCGACGCGGCCATCGCCGCGCGCAGTTTGCGATGCACCGTCGCGTCCGTTTCGCCGAACAGCGTGCGCCGCTCGGAGTGGCCGATGATCACGTACTCGGCTCCCGCCTCCTTGATCATCGCGGCGCTCACTTCGCCGGTGAACGCGCCCTCGCGCTCCCAGTAGATGTTCTGCGCGGCGACGCTCACGTTCGAGCTGCGCGCCGCTTCGCTCACCGCGTGCACCGCCGTGAACGGCGGCGCGAGCACCACGCGCACGTCGTCGACGTCCTTCACGAGGCTGCGAAGCTCCTTCGTGTAGACCGTGGCCTCGTGCACGGTCTTGAACATCTTCCAGTTGCCGGCGATGAACGGGATGCGCATGGTTGATCAGTGTGGAATAGGCAGCGGCCCGGGCAAAGACGTCACGCCGGCGCGGGGCGGTCCGTCAGCGCTGCCACTCCCGGCAGCGTGCGGCCCGCCAGGAACTCGAGCGACGCGCCGCCCCCGGTGGAGATGTGCGTGATCCGATCGGCCACCCCGGCATGGTGCACGGCGGCAATCGAGTCGCCGCCGCCGACGATGGTCGTGCCCTTGACTGCGGCGACGGCGCGCGCCACTCCGTCCGTGCCTTTGGCGAACTCCGGAATTTCGAACACGCCCATCGGGCCGTTCCAGACGACCGTGCCGGCATCGGCGACGAGCGAGGCGTAGCGCCGCACCGTCTCCGGCCCGATGTCGAGGCCCATACGTCCGGCGATGGCGGCATCGCCGACCCGCAGCGTCTCGCAGGCGGCGCCCGGTTCGACCTTGTCGGCGACGACGTGATCCACCGGCAGCGCCAGCTGCAGGCCGCGGCGGGACGCCGCGGCTTCGATGGCGCGTGCCGCGTCGAGCTTGTCGTCCTCGACCAGCGAGCGGCCGACCGGCAGGCCGTCGGCCTTGAAGAAGGTGTAGGCCATCGCGCCGCCGACGAGCAGCCGGTCGACCCGGCTGATGAAGTTCTGGATCACGTCGATCTTGTCCGACACCTTCGCGCCGCCCAGGATGGCCACGAGCGGCCGTTCGGGATTCGTGAGCACCCGTCCGAGATATTCCAGCTCCTTCTCCATCAGCAGGCCGGCCGCCGCGCGCGGAAAGAACGGCACGATGGCCGCCACGGAGGCGTGCGCCCGGTGGGCCGCACCGAAGGCGTCGTTCACGTACGCGTCGGCGAGCGCCGCGAGCCGCGCGGCGAAGCCCTCGTCGTTCTTCTCCTCTTCCGGATGGAAGCGGAGGTTCTCGAGCAGCACCACGCCGCCGCCGGCGGCCCGGGCGCTCTCGACCGCCCGCTCGGCCGGTGCGCCGATGCAGTCGGAGGCGAAGATCACCGAGCGCCCCAGCAGCGTCGAGAGCGCACCGGCGACCGGCTCGAGACTGTACTTCGGCGCCGGCTGGCCTTTCGGGCGTCCGAGATGGGAGGCCAGCACCACGGCGGACGCGCCGTGCTCGAGCGCGAACCTGATGGTCGCGAGCGAGGCGCGGATGCGCGTGTCGTCCGAGACCGCGCCGTTCTCGAGCGGCACGTTGAAGTCCACGCGGATGAAGACGCGCCGGCCCGCCAGCTCGAGGTCGCGAATCGACAGCTTGGGCAACGCGCTCAGAGCCCTCTCTTCGCCATGAAGCGGAGAAGATCGACGCACCGGTTCGAGTAGCCCCACTCGTTGTCGTACCAGGAGAGCACCTTCACGAAGTCGCCGTCCATCACCTTGGTGTATGGCGCGTCGACAATCGAGGAGTGGGCGTTGCCCTTGAAGTCGATCGAGACGAGCGGCTCGGTGGAGTACTGCAGGATGCCCTGGAGCGCGCCGCTGGCGGCCCGCTGGAACGCCGCGTTCACCTCGTCACCCGACGTCCGCTTCTCCACGATGGCGGCGAGGTCTACGACCGATACGTTGGGCGTCGGCACCCGCATGGCGATGCCGTCGAGCCGGCCCTTGAGCTCCGGCAGCACTTCGCCGACGGCGGTGGCCGCCCCGGTGGTCGTCGGAATGATCGAGAGCGCGGCCGCCCTCGCACGCCGCAGGTCCTTGTGGGGCAGGTCCAGCAGATGCTGGTCGTTGGTGTAGGAGTGGACGGTGGTCATCCAGCCCTTCCTGATTCCGAAGGTCTCGTGGAGCACGCGCGCAATCGGCGCCAGGCAGTTCGTCGTGCACGAGGCGTTCGACACGATGCGGTGCGCGGCCGGATCGTACTTCTCGTTGTTCACGCCCATCACGATGGTGATGTCGGGGCCCTTGGCCGGCGCGGTGATGACCACCCGTTTGGCGCCCGCGGCCAGGTGCTTGGCGGCCGCGTCCCGGTTGGTGAAGAGACCGGTGGACTCGAACACGACGTCGACGCCCAGATCCTTCCAGGGCAGCTGGGCCGGATCGCGCAGCGACAGCACCCTGAACTGGTCGCCGTCCACGGCGATGCCGTCCCCCTGCACCTCCACCGTCGAGTGGAGGTTGCCCAGCACCGAATCGTACTTGAGCAGGTGGGCCAGGGTGGCGGCGTCGGTGAGGTCGTTCACCGCGACGAAATCGATCTCCTTGTCCCCGAGCGCCGCCCGCATGATGTTGCGGCCGATTCGTCCGAAGCCGTTGATCCCTACCTTCACTGCCATCGCGCCTCCGAGCACCCCGTCCGGGCCAGAAAATGCCGACCGTCCAAAAGAGGAATTCTAATGTACGATCACCCTGGCGCGGAAACGCGACATCCATGTACTTCCTCTACAGCCTGCTGATTCTGGCCTTTGGTGCGATCGCCTCGCCGTACCTGGCGTACCAGGCGATCCGGCACAAGAAGTACATCGGAAGCCTGGGACAGCGCATGGGCTACCTGCCCGTGTCGTTCAATCTGGACGGCGAGGAGTCGGTCTGGATCCACGCCGTGTCGGTGGGAGAAGTGCTCACCGCGCGCGCGCTCGTCACGGAGCTGAAGCGCCTGTACCCGCGCTTCCGCATCTTTCTCTCGACGACGACCCTCGCGGGGCAGCAGGTGGCGCGGCGCAACGTGCGCGACATCGACGCCGTCTTTTATTTCCCGTTCGATCTGGCCTGGGTGGTCCGGCGCACGGTGCGGCTCGTCAACCCACGCCTGTTCGTGATGATGGAGACCGAGATCTGGCCGAATCTGCTGCGCGAGTGCCGCCGCCAGGGAATCGCGACGGTGCTGGTGAACGGGCGGATCTCGGCCCGGTCCTATCCGCGCTACAAGCTGGTGCGGCCCTTCTTCCGCCGCGTGCTCGCCGACGTGGATCGCTTCTGCGTGCAGAGCCAGGAGTCGGCGCGGCGGTTGATCGACATCGGCGCCGATCCGGCGCGCATCACGGTGACCGGCAGCCTGAAGTTCGATTCGCTCGACATTCCGGGCGCCGCGACGCCGGGACGGGGGCGCGAGCGGGTGCTGCGGTATTTCCGGATCGCGCCCGGCAGGCCGGTGGTCGTCGCCGGCAGCACGATGCGCGGCGAGGAGGAGATGGCGCTCCAGGCGTTCAGGCGCATCAAAGGAGGCGCCGGCAATCCGCTGCTCGTCCTGGCGCCGCGCAATCCCGAGCGGTTCGGCGAAGTGGTGCAGCTCGTCCGGGATCGCGCCTTCGTCACCGTCCGGCGCAGCGATCTGCCGATCGACGCCGAGCCGCGCGCCGAGGTCGTCGTGCTCGACACGATCGGCGAGCTCGCGCAGGTCTATCAGATTGCGACGGCGGTGTTCGTCGGCGGCAGCCTGGTCGACCATGGCGGCCACAACATCCTCGAGCCTGCCGTCTTCGGCAAGCCGATCGTGTTCGGGCCGCACATGCAGAACTTCAGGGAGATCGCCGACGCGTTTCTCGCCCAGGAGGCGGCGATTCAGGTGGCGACGCCCCGCGAGCTCGAGCAGGCGCTGATGGCGCTGCTCGAGGACCCGGTCCGGCGGGCGCGGGTCGGCGCCGCCGCGCGCGCGCTGGTCGAGGCCAGCCGCGGCGCCAAGGACAAGAGCCTCGCCGTCATCGGGCAGCTCGTTCCTGTGCGGACCGGCGCCATGGGAGTGGTGCGTCCCTTCAGGCTCGTGCACTGACCCTTGCTCGATCGTCTCTACACTCATCTCGCGCGGGCGCGCCGGCGGTACTACCAGCGGCGTCCCGACCGCCGGCGCCGCCTCGCCAGGCCGGTCGTCAGCGTCGGCAACCTCACCGTCGGCGGCAGCGGCAAGACGCCAGCGGTCGCCGAGATCGCGCGGCTGCTGCTGCATGCCGGAGAGCGGCCGTCCATCCTGAGCCGCGGCTACCGGCGGCTCAAACCGTCGGACGGCGTGGTCGTGGTCAGCGACGGGCAGACGGTCAGAGCCGGCGTGGAAGAGTCGGGCGACGAGCCGCTGATGCTCGCCCGTGCCGTCGACGGGGCCGTCGTGCTCGTCGGCTCGAGCCGGTACGTCGCCGGGCGGCTCGCCGAATCGCGGTTCGGCTGCACGGTGCACCTGCTCGACGACGGGTTTCAGCATCTGGCGCTGATGCGCGACGTCGATCTGCTCGTGACGCCGCCCGAGGACTTCGGCGACGTGGCGACGCTTCCCTTCGGGCGCTTCCGCGAGCCGCTGGATGCGGCCGCGAGCGCCGATGCGCTGCTCGTGCCGGATGCCGACGAAGCTGCGGCGCTGGCGGTTTCCACGCGTCTTCATGTGACGCCGGCGTTCACGTTCCAGCGCTCGATCGGCGGGCCGGGCGGGACGGACCCGGTGTTCGCGTTTGCCGGGATCGCCAAGCCGGCGGCGTTCTTCGATGCGCTCCACCGCGCCGGCTGGCAGGTCGCCGGCCAGCGCGCCTTCGCGGATCATCATCACTACAGGGCCGTGGAGCTCGACGAGCTCCGGCGCTCGGCATCGCAGGCTGGCGCCCGCCTGCTGGTGACCACCGAGAAGGATTACGTCCGGCTCGAACCGCTCCAGGCGCCGCCCGGCGCGCTGATCGCGGTCCCGCTCAGGACGTCGATCGAGCCCGCGTTCGGCGAGTGGCTGCTCGCGCGGCTCCGAGCGGTGCGCCGGCCGTGAGACGGCCCCTGGAGTACGCCGTCGTGCGCGCGGTCCAGCTCGCCGTGCGGCCGCTGCCGCTCGGTCTCGTGCGCCGGCTGGGAGAGCGGCTCGGCCTGATGTTCTACCTGCTCGACCGGCCGCACCGGCGGATCGCGATGGCCAACCTGGAGCTGGCGTTCCCGGGCCGGACGGCACGGGAGCGCCGCGACATCGCGCAGGCCATGTTCGAGCACTTCGGGCGGCTGCTGTTCGAGCTGCTGAAGTTCGCCTCGCTCTCGCCGGAACAGAAGCTCGGGGTCGTGGAGTGGGAAGGGGAGGAGCGCGTCCGTCTGGCGTACGCCCAGGGGAAGGGCGTGCTCTTCTGCACCGGGCATTTCGGGTACTGGGAGCAGCAGGCGCTGGCGCACGCGCTCAAGTTCGAGCCGATGGCGGTGATGGCGCGGCCGCTCGACAACCCGCTGCTGCACGACCTGCTCGAGCGCATCCGGGTCTCGGACGGCAACAGCGTGCTGTACCGGCGCGGCGCGGTCCGCAAGGCGCTGCGGCTGCTCGCCGAAGGGAAGGGCGTCGGCATCCTGATCGATCAGCACATGACCAGCGCCGACGCGATCTACGTCGATTTCTTCGGGCGGCCCGCTGCGACCACGTCGACGCTTGCCGCGCTCGCGATTCGCACGGGCGCGCCGGTCATCCCGCTCTTTGCGGAGCCCCTGCCGGGCGGGCGATACCGGATGATCTACGAGCCGCCGGTGGCTCCGCCCGACGAAGATTCGCCCGACGCGGTGCGCGAGCTCACGCAGCGCTGCACGGACGTGCTCGAGATGCACGTGCGGCGGCATCCCGAGCTCTGGCTGTGGATGCACCGGCGGTGGCGCGACGCGCCAGCCGCGCCCGCGCTCGCAGCCGCCCCGGGGATGTTCCCGTCTGCGCGAAGCGACGACTGACGAGCTCAGCGAATGAAATGACGCCTGCCCCCGACACCGTTCTCGTCCTCGCGCCGAACTGGCTGGGCGATGCCGTCATGGCGCTGCCGGCCATCCGCGATCTGCGGGCGCACTTCGCCGGCAGCCGGTTCGCCGTGGCCGCGCGCGGCTCGGTCGCCATGCTGTTTCGTGCCGTTCCGGGCGTGGACGAAATCGTGGTGCTGGAGCCGGACACGCCGGCGGCGCGCCTGCGGGCGGATATCGGCGTGCTGCTGCCGAACTCGTTCCGCGCCGCCTGGCTGCTGGCCAGGGCCGGCGTCCCCGAACGCTGGGGCTATGCGGCCGATTTCCGCACGCCGCTGCTGACGCGGTCCATCCGGCGGCCGCGCGTCAAGCTGCACTTCGGCGAGTACTATCAGAACCTGGTGAGGGAGCTCGGGGTGGCGACGGGGCCGCTCACGCCGGAGCTGCGATTGCCGGGGACGAGAATCGAGACGGCCGGCCGCCTGCTCCGGGACGCCGGCTGGGACGCGCGACGGCCGCTCGTCGGCGTGGCTCCGGGGGCGGCGTTCGGGCACGCCAAGCGATGGCCTCGCGACCGCTTCGCCGCGCTGGCTTCGCGCCTGCGCGCCGCGCTCGGCGCCGAGTGCGTCGTGCTGGGGCGAAGCGAAGATCGAGACGCGGCCGCCGGCATCGAGGGGCTCGACCTCGTGGGCCGGACGGACCTGCTGATGTTGATGGGCGTGCTCGGCCACTGCCGTGCGGTGGTGGCCAACGATTCGGGGACGCTGCACCTGGCCGCCGCGCTGGGCGTGCCGGTCACGGCGATCTATGGGCCCACCGACGAGCGGTACAGCCTGCCGCTCAGCTCGCGCGGGCCCTCGGGCGCCGTCAGCGCCGTGGTCGCGCAGGTGTTCTGCCGGCCGTGCGGGCTCCGCGACTGTCCGATCGACCACCGCTGCATGCGGCGGATTTCCACCGAGCGGGTGTTCCAGGCGGTGCGGGCGCAATTGGGCGATGCGACGGAGGTATCGGCGTGAACCAGGCGGTGTTTCTCGATCGCGACGGCACGATGATCGAGGATGTCGGGTATCTCGATCGGCTCGAGCGGCTGAAGCTGTTTCCGTACACGATAGACGCCGTCCGGTTGTTGAACCGCGCGGGGTTCAAAGTGGTGGTGGTCACGAGCCAGGCGGGAATCGCGCACGGCGTGATCACGGAGCAGTTCGTGCGAGAGGCGCACGCGGAAATCGGGCGGAGGGTGGAAGCCTCGGGCGCCCGCATCGACGGCTTCTACTATTGTCCCCATCACCCAGCGGCGGAGGTGCCCGCCTACAGGACCTCGTGCGAGTGCCGCAAGCCGAAGCCCGGTATGATACACAGCGCGGCGCGCGACCTCGATCTCGATCCGGCCCGCTCGTTCATCGTGGGAGACCGGTGGCGCGACCTGGAAATGGGGCAGGCGGCCGGCGCCGCGGGCATTCTCGTCGAGACCGGCTACGGCAGGACGCAGGCGGCGCGGCGGCCCGACGGCATGCCGGCGGTGCCGGTGGTGGCGAATCTCATCGAGGCCGTGTCGCGGATTCTCCGGGACGGCCGCACTCTATGAAGCTTGCGCGATCGGTCCATCCGCTGCCGGGCGACAGCGAGCGGGAGGCGCGCCTGCTGGCGCTGCTCGACGCGTTTCCGGCGCGCCGCGTGGCCGTCATCGGCGACCTCATCGCCGACGAGTTCATCTACGGCCGCGTGGCGCGCGTCTCGCGCGAGGCGCCGGTTCTCATCCTGCAATACGACTCCACCGACGTTGTGCCGGGCGGCGCCGGCAACGCCGCCGCCAACGTGGCGGCGCTCGGCGCACGACCGCTGATCGTCGGCGCTCTGGGACGAGATCAGGCGGGCCGGCGGCTGCTGTCGCGGCTTGCCGGCGCCGACGGCCGAGGGCTGATCCGCCCGCGCCGCTACGAGACGCCGGTGAAGACGCGCATTCTGGCCGGCGGCGTCCATTCGGCCAAGCAGCAGATCGTCCGGATCGATCGCGTGGTGGCCGGCGATCTGGATGCCGCGAGCCGCGCCCGTTTCGAGCGCGCGGCGCTCGCCGCGGCGGCGGAGTGCGATGCGGTGCTCGTGTCGGACTACGGCACGGGCCTCGTGACGCCCGCGCTGGCGACGGCAGTCGCGCGTCGCGTCGCGGCGCGGTCGCGAAGGCGGCCCGTTCCGATCCTCGTGGACTCGCGCTACGGGCTTCTGCGGTACAAAGGACTGACCGCCTCCACGCCGAACGAATCGGAAGTCGAGCAGCTGTTCGGTGTGAGCATCGGCGACAACCTGAGACGCCTCGAGCGCGCCGGGCGCGATCTGCTCAGGCGCACCCGTATGCAGGCCGTGCTCGTGACGCGAGGCAGCCGCGGCATGGCGCTCTTCGAGCCGTCGAGGCCGACGATTCACATTCCGATCTTCGGATCGGACGAGGTCGCGGACGTCACTGGGGCCGGCGATACGGTGATCGCGACCATGACGCTGGCCATGGCTGCGGGGGCGTCCTTCTACGAGGCGGCGCGTCTGGCGAACTACGCCGGCGGTCTGGTGGTCATGAAGCGCGGTACGGCCACGTTGTCGCCCGACGAACTGCGGACCGCCATTCAGAGCGACCACTATGCCCCGGTGGAGAACTGGTCGCAGGAAGGGCCGGCGCAGGGGCGGCGATAGCCGCGCGGCGTGTGGTGATTGGGTGATCGGTGATGACGGTGATTGAGGAACCCACGGACCGATGGGGAGGCTAGTCGGCGAGCGCGAGCTGGTCGAGCTGCTTCGCGCGGATCGGGCGGCCGGGCGATCGATCGCGCTTGCGAACGGCTGCTTCGACCTGCTCCACGTCGGGCACGTGCGGTACCTTGCCGGCGCCCGCGCCGAAGCCGATCGCCTGGTCGTGGCCGTGAATGACGATGGATCCGTGCGGAGGTTGAAGGGGGAAGGGCGCCCGTTTCTTCCCGCGGCGGACCGCGCGGAGATGCTGGCCGCCTTGAGCCCGGTCGACTACGTCGTCATCTTTCCGGATCCCGATGTGACCAGGCTGATCGGCCTGCTGCGCCCGGACGTCCACTGCAAGGGCACCGACTACACACCCGACACGGTCCCCGAGCGCGAGGCCGTCCGCGCGTACGGCGGGCGGGTGGCGATTGTCGGCGATCCGAAGGATCACTCGACGCGCGATCTCGTGGCCCGCGTTCGCTCGGACGCACGTACTTGAACAGGATTCTGCTCGTCAGGCTGGGTGCGCTGGGCGATCTGGTGCACGCCCTGCCGGTGGCGGCGGCGCTCCGCCGGGCCTTTCCCCAGTGCCGCATCGACTGGCTGGTCGACGCACGGCATCGCGAGCTGCTCGATCTCGTGCCGGTGATCGATCGGCGGATTGCGATCGACAGCGCCGCGGCCGTGTCGATCGTCGCCGGGGTGCGCGAGCTGCGTGCGGCCCGGTACGAGGCGGCCCTCGACGTGCAAGGGCTGCTGAAGTCGGCCGTGCTGGCGCGGCTCTCGGGCGCGGATCGGGTGATCGGGTTCCCCGCGCCGCTGCTGCGCGAGCGCGGAGCGCGCCTGCTGTACACGGAGACCGCCGGCGCGGCCGCTGCGCACGTCGTGCACAAGAACCTGTCGATCCTGCAGGCCCTCGGCGTGGGTCATTTCGCGCCCGAGTTTCCGCTGGAAGCGGCGGGCTCGGATCTGGCGGCCGAAGCGAGGGCGAGCCTCGGCCTCGGCGAGCGCGGTCCGTTCGCGATTCTCAATCCGGGCGCCGCCTGGCCCAACAAACGATGGCCGCCGGTGTACTTCGCCGAGGTCGCCATCGGATTGAGAGCGCGGTATCAGCTGCGGTCGATCGTCACGTGGGGACCGCGCGAACGGCAGCTCGCGCAGGACGTCGTCGACGCGGCCCAGGGGGCGGCCGCCGTCTCGCCGCAGACGAGCCTCGGGGAGTTCATCGGGCTGGCGAGGGCGGCGGCGGTGATGGTGTCGGGCGACACCGGTCCTCTGCATCTGGCGGCCGCCGTTGGCACGCCGATCGTCGGCCTGTACGGTCCCACCGATCCGGTGCGCAACGGGCCGTGGGCGTCGCGCGACGTCACGCTGTCGGCGTTCGACCGGTGCGAGTGCGCGTACCAGCGCCGGTGCCGTCAAGGGCGCTGGTGTTTGCTGGACATCTCTCCGCGTCAGGTGGTGGACGCCGTCGGCCGTCGCGTGGAGGCTGGGGTCTGACCCCGGAGTGGGGAAAATTCCGCATGCACAGAATCGATCCCGCGGCGGCGCTGGCGCGATCGCGGGTGCCCCTGGGGTTCGTCGTGGGCATCGTCGCGGTCTGGCTCGCCCACCCCGACGTTCGCACCCTCGCGGTGGGCGGCGCCGTCGCCGCCGCCGGCGAGACGCTGCGCGTGTGGGCGGCCGGCCACCTGGAGAAAGGCCGCGAAGTGACCAGCTCCGGCCCGTACCGCCTGACGCGCCATCCTCTCTATCTCGGCTCCGCGGTGATCGGGGTGGGCGTGGCCGTCGCCTCGAATCGCGCAGCGGTCGCCGCGCTCGTCCTGGGATATCTGAGCGTCACGATTGCCGCCGCGATCCGCCACGAGGAGGCGGGGATGCGCGCGCGATTCGGCGGCCGTTATGACGCATACGCCCGCCCCCGTGCCGGCGAACGCGGCGCCGCGGACCTGCCGAGCAGCGTGGATCGCCGCTTCAGCCTCGAGCGGGCGCTCCGGAACAGGGAGCACCACGCGATCGCGGGACTCCTGGCCGTAGCCGCGATCTTCGCAATCAAGGCCGCACGATTCGCCCGCTGATTCGCTCCCAGTGGTAGACGAGAAAGTTCCTCGCGCGGCTGTTCATCATCACGAGCCTGACGCCATCCTCCGTTTCTTCTTCTCTTCCGACGCCGCCGGACCGGGCCAGGGCCGGCGGCGGTGCCTGCCTGCCGCTTTGCATTCGAGGCTCGGCGGCACCTATAATTGGACGTTTGACGGAACCTTCGCGCGCAGGACAGTGCGCGCGATCGAAGCCGGGCGCGATGGGGCGGTTAGCTCAGCGGTAGAGCACCGGCTTTACACGCCGGCTGTCACAGGTTCGATCCCTGTACCGCCCACCAGATAGTGGTGATCGATCGACGACTCGCGGGGTCGTAGTTCAGTTGGTTAGAACGCCGGCCTGTCACGCCGGAGGTCGCGGGTTCGAGCCCCGTCGACCCCGCCATCATCCCTCGCGTCGCTCGGTCTGCTGACCCGGCGGCGCGCTCCCGCGCTTTTCGGCTCGCGGCGGCTCGCCGAACCAGCGCCGAGCCCGTTGACCCGCCATCCTGTCCAGCTCCCTGACATCCGGGAAGACTCACCGGTCGCGGAGGGCGATGAGCGGATCGACCGCCGTCGCGCGCCGCGCGGGCACGTAGCTCGCCAGCCACCCGGCGCCAAGCAACAGGACGACGACCGCGGCGAAACTGACGGGGTCGAGCGGCGCGACGCCGACCAGCAGACTGTTCAAGAGCCGTGTCAGGGCGGCCGCGGCAATCAGGCCGATCGCGATGCCGGAGCCCACCATCATCAAGCCCTGGCGAACCACGAGCGCGATCACTTCGGAGCGGCCCGCGCCGAGCGCCATCCGGACGCCAATTTCCAGCGTCCGCTCGCGGATGACGTAGCTGAGGACGCCGTACACGCCCAACACGGCCAGGAAGACCGCCAAGAGCGCCATGCCTGTCAGCAGCAATGTGGAATACCGCAGCCTCCAGATGGATCCGCGTGCTTCGTCCTGCAGCCGCAGCACGCGGTAGATGCCCGCTTGAGGATCGGCGGACTTGACCGCCGCCCGCACCGCCGGCACGAGCTTCATCGTATCGCCCGCGCGGGCGCGGAAGATGATGCGCCCCGCGAAGAAGTCGAGCTGCTCCTCCGACAGATAGACATGGGCCTGCGGCGGCTGGTCGAGCCCATCCTCGCGAATCGCGCCGACGACTCCGACGATCGTGGTCCAGGGCGCGCTCTGCGCCGGCCTGATGCGCTTGCCAATCGGATCGATCCCCGCGAAGTATCGCCTCACGAACTCTTCGCTCACCACGGTGGCGCCCGGAGCGTCCGGTCTGTCCCCGCGGCCGAAGTCGCGCCCCCTGATCAGCGGAATCCCCATCACGCCGAAGTAACCGGGCCGCACGATGTTCACGACCGCGGACACGTCGTCGCCAGGCGCCAGTCGCGGGCGTCCTTCGATTTCGAATCCCGTGAGTCCGTACGTCCCGTTCAAGGGCAGCATCGTGGCCGTCGTGTACCCGGCGAGATCCGGGATCCGGTCCAGCAGACCGTACAGGCGGTCGCGAAACGATCGATCCGCCGCACGGTACAACTTCCCCGCCTCCGCCGGCTGAAGGTGTTCTCTGCGCACCTGGTCGTCGATTTGTTCACGTGACAGCGAGACGCCGCCAAACGCCACCAGTCCGGCCGGCTGATATCCCGGCCCGCGATCGGTACAGGCCGGCCAGACTGCGGACCAGAAGCATGGCGCCGATGGCGAGCAGCGCGGCGAGTGCCACCTCGGCGACGACGAGCGCCGTGCGAACAGCGCGGCCACGGGAACCGCTCGACGAGCCGCGGCTGCTGTCTTTCAGCGCGTCGCCGACGTCGGCCCTGGACGCTCTCCACGCCGGAATGACGGCCACGGCGACCGTGGCGGCAAGCGTGATGCCGATGGTGACTGCCACCACGATCGGATCGACCCGCATCGCAACCGCCTGCACCAGATACTTTCCGTGCGTCGTGCGGTCGGGCACCATGCTCTGGAGCAGCCAGACAATGGCGCAAGCGACGGCGAGTCCGGCCGCGCCGCCGGCGAGGCCGAGCAGCAGCCCCTCGACCACCATCTGGCGGGCGAGCCGCAGGCGGCTGGCGCCGACCGCCGTCCGCAGCGCGAACTCCTTGCTCCTCACGGTCGCCTGCACCAGCAGAAGGTTCGACACGTTCGCGCACGTGATGAGCAACACGCAGCCGGCCGCAGCCAGCAGCAGTCCCATCGCGGGCCGCAGCTCGGCAGAGGCGTCTTCGGCGGCCGGCACGAGCGAGACTCTCCAATCGCGGTTCGTCTCGGGGTAATCGCGGGCAAGGCCCGCCGCGAACGCATCGGCCCTCGCCTGCGCCTGCCCGAGCGTCAGGCCTTCCTTGAGCCGCGCCATCGCGCGGAATCCCCTGAGCCTGCGTGTGGACTGATCCTCGGGCATGCGGACGTTCAAGGTGGCCAGCGCATCCATCTGCCGGTTGAAGAAGACGAAGTCGGGACGCATCACGCCGATGATCGTGTGCGGCTGGCCGCCCAGGTAGAGCTTGCGGCCAATCACGGCCGGATCGCGGCCGTACCGCCGCATCCACATCTCGTGCTGGAGGATGACGACCGGTTCGGCGCCGATGCGCTCATCCTGCGGCCCGAACCCCCGGCCGATGAGCGGTGTCACGCCCAGGAGCGGAAATACGCCTGGCGACGTGCGATATACCTGAATGTTGACCGGATCGTCGGTCTGCGTGATTCGAGGAAAGGTGGTCGCCCAGATGACGATATTCTCGAAGATGCCCGAGCGAGCGAGCCAGTCCTGATACTCGAGCAGCGAGATCGATCCGGCACGGGTCTTCTGGCGTTCGACGTCGATGCCGAGGCGATTGTTGACGCCCCAGATCATGACCAGGCGGTCCGGGTCGCGGTAGGGCAGCGGCTTGATGAGAATGGCGTTGACGATCGTGAAGATCGCCGAGGCGGCGGCGATGCCGATCGCGAGTGTGGTAATCGACAGGAGCGCCGGAACGGGATGCTTGCGCCACATGCGCCAGCTGTAGCGGAAGTCCTGACGCAGGCTCATCGGCGCCATTTTCTGCCCGGCTGCGGCGGCCGTCAATGAACAACGCGACGAGAACGGCGGGCGCTCATCGCCTGAAGGCACCCCGGCAATCGTGAGAACATCGGAGGATGGACGATGGTGGACCGGCTCGGCCGGACCCCGAGACACCGCCTGAGTGGCTCGTCACGAATGGCCTGGGCGGTTATGCGTCCGGCACCGTTGCCGGCGCCATTACCCGGCGCTTTCATGGCTTCCTGGTCGCGGCGCTTCCGGCGCCGCTCGGCCGCCTGATGCTCCTGGACTACCTCACAGAGGAGGTCCGCTTCGCCGACGGCTCGACGGCGTGGCTCAACGCCCGTGTTCTGAACGGCGCGCTCGGCCAGGCGGCAGGCAGCCCGTATCTCTCCCGGTTCAGACTCGACTCCGGCCTGCCCGTCTGGCGGTACACGCTCCCCGGCGCGGTGCTCGAACGCGCGGTCGTGATGCCGCACGGCCAGAATACCGTCCACGTCATCTACCGCCTGCTGCGGGGCGCCAGCCCGGTGGGGCTCACGCTTCGTCCCCTCATCGCCTTTCGCGGACACAACGCGCCGCTGGACGAGGCGGCCGGGCGACGGTACTCCGTCGAGCGCCGCGATCAGGCCATCGAGATCCGCGCCAGCGCCGGCATGCCCACGCTTCGCCTCGTTGTTTCCGATGCGGCGTTCGCGGACGAGGCCGCGACGGTGGAGAATGTGGTGTACGAAGCCGAGGCGCGGCGCGGTTACGACCATATCGGCAGTCTCGCAAGCCCTGGATACTTCCGGGCCGCGCTGCGTCCCGATTGCACCGTCGCTCTGACCGCCTCCACCGAGCCGTGGGAAGCGGTCCGGGCGGTCACCGCCGGCGAAGCCGAGCGGCAGGAGCGGCTGCGCCGCGACAGGCTGCTCGGCGCCGCGGATTCGGCCGCGCGTGGCGGCGCGCCCGGCGACCTGGTGCTGGCCGCCGACCAGTTCATCATCGAGCCGGCCACTCGTCCTGGAGATGCGGCGGGACAGGGAGGCCGAGGCCGGACGGTCATCGCAGGGTACCCGTGGTTCACCGACTGGGGCCGCGACACGATGATCAGTCTGGAGGGGCTGACCCTGATCACCGGGCGACGCGAGGCCGCACGGCAGATCCTGCTGACCTTCTCGCGCCATGTTCGCGACGGGCTCATCCCCAACCTCTTTCCCGAGGGTGAGAACCAGGGGCTGTACCACACGGCGGATGCCACGCTGTGGTTCGTCCATGCGATCGCGCGCTACGAGGAGTGGACACACGACCGCTCGCTCGCCGACGGACTGGTGCCCCTGCTCCAGGACATCGTCTCGCATCACGTGGCCGGGACCCGCTTCGGAATCCGGACGGAGGCGGACGGCCTGCTGATGCAGGGGGCGCCCGGCTATGCGCTCACGTGGATGGACGCGAAAGTGGACGATTGGGTCGTCACGCCGCGGCGGGGCAAGGCCGTCGAGATCAACGCGCTCTGGTACAACGCTCTTTGTCTCGTCGAGGGCTGGCTCGCGCGATGCGGCCGGCAGGCGGACGCCGGCCACGCGCGGGCGCTGGCCTGCCGCGCGCGTGCCTCGTTCAACGCCAGGTTCTGGAGCGACACTCTCGGACACCTCTTCGACGTCGTCGACGGCGAGCATGGGGACGACCCGGCGTGCCGGCCCAACCAGCTCCTGGCGCTGTCGCTCCCGCATCCGGTGCTCGACGAGTCCAGGTGGGCGGCGGTGCTGGACGTGGTGCGGACCAGACTCCTGACGCCGCGCGGCCTCAGATCGCTCGCCCCCGGCCATCCCGACTACAAGCCGCACTATGTAGGCAGCCTTCGCGACCGCGACGCGGCCTACCATCAGGGCACGGTCTGGTCGTGGCTGATCGGCCCGTATGTCGACGCCTGGCTTGCCGTGCATCCGGGAGACAGGCAGGGAGCGCGGGGCGCCCTCGGGCCGATGCTCGAACAGCTCGACGAGGGGTGCATCGGATCGGTCGGGGAGATCTTCGACGGCGAATCGCCGTTCACGCCGCGCGGCTGCTTCGCACAAGCGTGGGGCGTGGCGGAGCTGCTGCGCGCACTGGTGCGCACCGAACCTCTGCCTACTCCGGTCAACGAGGGAAGAAGCGACAGCTGATGATTCACGACCTCTGGTACAAGAACGCCGTCATCTATTGCCTGGACGTCGAGAAGTACCTCGACGCGAACGGCGACGGCATAGGCGACTTCAAAGGCCTGACCGACAGGCTCGACTACCTCGTCGGGCTCGGGGTGACCTGCCTCTGGCTCCAGCCTTTCTACCCCTCGCCGAACAAGGACAACGGCTACGACGTCAGTGACTATTACGGCGTGGGCCCGAAGTACGGCTCCCCGGGAGAGTTCGTCGAGTTCATGAACTACGCGCGTCAGCTCGGGCTGCGCGTGATCGTCGACCTGGTCGTCAATCACAGCTCGTCCAGCCACCCGTGGTTCCAGGACGCCCGGCGATCGGAGTCTTCCGAGTTTCGCGACTGGTACGTGTGGTCGAAGCGCCGGCCCAAGGACTACGACCAGGGCATGGTGTTTCCGGGCGTCCAGAAGACCACCTGGACCCGCGACGCGCAGGCCAAGGCGTACTACTTCCACCGTTTTTACGACTTCCAGCCCGATCTCGACACACACAACCCGCGCGTGCGCGAGGAGATTCAGCGCATCATGGGCTACTGGCTGGAGCTCGGCGTCTCGGGCTTCCGCATGGACGCCGTACCGTTTCTGATCGCGCGCAAGGGCGCAGGCGTGAAGCCGAGCAAGAATTACGAGCTCCTGCACGAGATGCGCGACTTCCTCCAGTGGCGCCGTCGCGACGCAATTCTGCTGGCCGAGGCCAACGTCCCACCGCGGGAGAACCTCGAGTATTTCGGCGAGCGCGGTGACCGGCTGCAGATGATGCTCAACTTCCCGGTGAACCAGCGTCTCTTCTACGCGCTGGCGACCGGAGACCTCCGTCCGCTGATCAGGGCCCTCGAGGACACGCGCGACATCCCCAAGGCCGCACAGTGGGTCAACTTCCTGCGGAGCCACGATGAGCTCGACCTGGGGCGCCTGACGGAGAAACAGCGCCGGCAGACCTTTGCGGCATTCGGACCCGCCCCGAACATGCAGCTCTACGGCCGTGGCATCCGCCGGCGTCTCGCTCCGATGCTCAACAACGACAGACGCCGGCTCGAGCTCGCGTTCAGCCTCTTATTCGCCCTGCCCGGCAGTCCCATGCTGCAATATGGAGACGAGATTGGCCTCGGCGACGACCTCGGTCTCCCCGAGCGGGAGTGCGCCCGCACCCCCATGCAGTGGTCCGAGCAGATCAACGGGGGGTTCTCGATGGCGAAACGTCCCGTGCGCCCGGTGATCGACGATCCGATCTACGGCTATCGCCGGGTGAGCGTCGCCGCGCAGCGCCGCGACCCGGCCTCGCTGCTCAACTGGATGGGGCGGGTCATCCGGGTCAGGAAGGAATGCCCCGAGATCGGCTGGGGCGAGTGGACGCTGCTCGGCAGCAACGTGAGCGACGTGCTCGTCATGCGGCACGAGTTCGTGGGTCGCGCGATACTGACCGTTCACAACTTCGGCGAGCACCCGCGGGCGGTCACGCTCATGCAGCGCGACGTCGGCTCCGACACGCTCGTGGATCTGCTGTCCGACAACCACAGCACGGCCGAGAACGGCCGGCACGTGCTGGAACTGCCGCCATACTGCTATCGATGGTTCCGTATCGGTGGTCTCGACCGGCTCTCTCCGGCCGCCCACCCGGGAGGGGAGTAGGTTTGCTGGTCTGGTTCATGCATCAGCGTGTGCCGTGACGCGGATTCTCACATGGGGACAGGATGCTCTTCTGCGCGAGGAGAGGGCGGTCCTCCTGCGCCTGCGGACGACGCTGGCGCGCATCGACGCCAGCCGCGAGCAGCAGGAGGCGCTGGACGAGTCCATCGGCCAGCTCGACGAACTGTTTCTCCTCGTCGTGGTCGGCGAGTTCAATGCCGGCAAGAGCGCGTTCATCAATGCCCTCGTCGGCCAGCCGCTGATGAAGGAGGGTGTGACGCCGACTACGGCGGTGATCACCCTGCTCGAGTACGGCGAGAGACCCGATCAGACCGTGCGGCAGCCGAATCTGCTCGTCCTCAAAGCGCCCATCGATCTGCTCAGGGAAATCCGCATCGTCGATACCCCTGGCACCAATGCGATCATCCGCGAGCACGAGCAGATGACGGCGGAGTTCATGCCGCGATCGGATCTCGTGTTCTTCGTCACGTCGGCCGATCGACCGTTCACCGAAACCGAGCGGCTCTTCATGACGCACATCCGCGAGTGGGGCAAGAAGATCGTGATCGTCGTCAACAAGAGCGATATTCTCGAGGGCCCGGCCCAGATCGCGGAAATACGATCGTTTGTGGCCGACAACGCACGAGCGCTCCTCGGCGTCAGCCCGGAGATCTTCTTCGTGAGCGCGAAGCTGGCCCTGCGCGCGAAGCGGGGAGAGCCCACGCTGTGGACGGCGAGCGGCTTCGACGCGCTGGAGGCGTATGTGTCGAGCGCGCTCAACGCGTCGAACCGGGCAAAGCTCAAGCTGCTCAATCCGCTCGGTGTCGGATCGAATGTCGCCGATCGGCAGCTCGCGTCGATCCGCGATCGTCGGATGCTGCTGCAGGAAGACTTCGCGGCACTCGACCAGGTCGAGCGCCAGCTGACGCTCTACACCAGTGACATGGAGCGCGATTTCGAGCTGCGCATGGCCGATGTCGAGAACGTGCTCCTCGAGATGGAACGCCGCGGGCAGCAGTTCTTCGACGATACGATGCGTATCGGGCGGGTCATGGACCTCCTCAACCGCAGCCGGGTGCAGGAGGCGTTCACGCGTCAAGTGGTCGCCGACGCGCCGCAGCAGATCGAACGGAAGGTGGGCGAGCTCATCGATTGGATGATCGAGTCGAACCTGCGCCAGTGGCAGATCGTCGCGGTGCAATTGTCGAAGCAGCGACAGCAGCAGGCGCAGCCGATGATGGACAGCGCCGACACCGAGCGGTTCCAGGCCGACCGCCGCCGGATGCTCGAGTCGGTCGGCCGCGAGGCGAGGCGCGTAGTCGACGCGTACGACCGTCAGCGGGAAGCGAGCGAGCTGGCCGACGGGGCGAGGAACGCCGTCGCAACCGCCGCGGCCGTGGGCGCCGGCGCCGTCGGACTGGGCGGGATCGTCACGATTGCCGCCTCGACCGCTGCCGCCGACGTGACCGGTCTCGTAATGGCTTCGGTGATCGCCGCGATCGGTTTCTTCGTCATTCCCGCCAAGCGGAAGCGTGGAAAGAACGAGATGCGTCAGAAGATCGGCGAAGTGCGGCAGCGCCTCGGCGATGCCCTCCGGGCGCAGTTCCGGAAGGAAATCGCGCAGAGCGCCGATCGGATTCGCGGAAGCATCGCTCCCTACGGCCGATTCGTGCGCGCCGAAGGCGAGAGGCTCGACAGGGCCGAGAACGAGCTCGGGAGCGCCGCGGCGGAGCTGCAGTCGCTCCGCGTGCGCATCGAAGCCGCCTGATGCCGCTCGCCTGCCCGCGGTCCCGCGGGAATGTGGTGATGCCGGCCTGAGAGTGGCCCTGCTGTTGCAAGTCCTGGGTTACGAGGAAGCCATGGCCACCCAGACTGCAGCGCGGCTGTTCACCATCGGACAATCGGTCCGCGTCGGCGACGACGCTCCCGGTGAGTATCGCGGACGCACCGGCATCGTCACGGAGTTGGGACCGGGTCAGGACGAGTACCGCGTCGAGTTCGAAGATGGCCTCACGCCGACAACGGCGTATCTGCCGTACCGCAGCCTGATCAAGGCGCAGCTCCGCCCGTCTCGCCGATCGGCGGCGGGCTGAGCGGTGCCGGGCGGAACACCGGGACGACGTGCGGGCCGGGGCTGCGTGGACCTGTCGGGACTAATCGACGATCGAGAACACCTCGCGATAGCCCGAGTCCACCAGGGTCTCCATCTTGCGGTAGTGCGCCTGCCATTCCGGATCACTGAAGAGCCGCGGTGCGTTGCTCTCGAAGGTCGCGAGATTCGGCACCGTCAATTCCAGGACCAGCGTGTAGAACGGGCCGGTGACGTCGGTGAGGACACGGCTCGAATAGTCGAGGCCTGACATCACTCGCTTTTCGATGGCGCGGCCTTCCTTCATGAGAGCCACTGCTTCGCGGGCCTTGCCGAACTTCAGCCGAAAGACGTTGCGGATCACAACCATGACGGACTCCTCTCCTCGGTCTCGACCTGCCGGGTCCGGCGCTCAAGAATTGGGGCCGCTCCCGGCGGTGATTCTATGCTCAATCCGGCCGCCTGAATGGGCTGTCCCTCACTCCAGCACCCGTCCGGCCGTGACGAAGCGCCGATAATCCGAGAACGTCTGCGTTCGCCGCGTCGACTGCAGGCCGCCTCGGATCATCGTGAGCGAGTCGATCGATTCGGGCAGCAGCAAAGTCTCGTCCGGGTCCTCGAAGGCGACCGTCTTGTACCGGATCGTCACATCATCGCGCACGAGGGTGACCCAGCCCGACAGCTGATAGCGGCGCTGAATCCGCTCGGGGACATCGATGTCGACCGGACCACGGAGGCCGCGCTCCACGCGCACCACGTCATAGGTGGCCGCATCCACCCACACGCGTCCTCTCGCGGCGACGTGACCCGACCAATCGAAGCAGTCGTCGTGTCCGCCGGGATCCTCGATCAGTCTCGGATTGCTGCGGCGATCCACCGACGCGAACTCGATCGTCAGGATCGTGCGGTCGCCGTCGCGATCGGTTCCGCCGAGTTTGAATGCGTACCTCGGATCGGTGAGCGGGCAGGAGAAAGCCGAGCGGTTCGGGCGAGAGGGGATTGGGGTCGGTGCAGCCCGCACGCTCCTTCTTGTCCCGCTCGCGAGGCGTCCGGCCGTTGACGCTGCGAATCCTACGGACGATGACGGCTTCGCCTGGAGGCTGGCCCGTGCCATCCTCGACGTGCAGCTCCGACTCGACGGTCCGGCCGAATCCAGCGGGAGAGTAGTTGGATCCAATCGGTTGTACGGTGGATTCCTCCAGGCAGATGACATTCTTCGCGCGCCTGTAGAAGTCCACCACCCGTTCGCCGACGCGCACCAGGATCTCCTCGAGCGTGGCGTCCGCCTGTGCCCCCGCGGGGGGCGCGGGGACGGCAAGCACCATCACGGCGGCGAGCAGCGCTGCATGGAGCGCGCCGCGGCCCCTGGAAGCCTGGTGACAGCTCAGCTCAGCAAC
Source organism: Vicinamibacterales bacterium (assembly GCA_963738315.1). Lineage (GTDB taxonomy): Bacteria > Acidobacteriota > Vicinamibacteria > Vicinamibacterales > JAMQPK01 > JAMQPK01. The sequence continues at coordinate 755,996 of CAVTVT010000002.1, forward strand.
TCCTACCCTCCAATCTTGCCACCAGTCCCGCCGGATTGCGCCTCCGGAACGCGGCCTGGCCCGGAGGCGCGTGCGCTCACTTCACGAGGTCGGCCGCGATCTTCGCGCACTGCGCGTCCTGCTCGGAGGTGCCGCCCGATACTCCGACAGCGCCGATGATCTTACCGTCCATGATCAGCGGAATGCCGCCCTGCACCGGTATGGCACCGATCAGCCCGAGCGCGCGCAGCCCCGAGCCGCCCGACACGAGCATGTCCTCGAACACCCTGGTGGGCCGCTTGAAGCGCGCGGCCGAGCGCGCCTTCTCCATCGAAATCTGGATGCTGCCGAGCTGCGTGTTGTCCATCCGCTCGAAATAGACGAGATCGCCGGCCGTATCCACGACCGCGACGGCCATCGTCCAGCCGTTCTTGCGCGCTTCGGCGAGCGCGGCGGGGCCGATCCGCTTCGCCGTCTCCAGCGTCACGGACGGCCCGTACGGGTTCGTCATCTGCTGGGCGCGCATGACCGGCGCCGGAGCGACCAGCGCGAGCAGCACGACCAGCGACGGCACGCTCAGAGCCCTGTGTGACATGGCGTTCCTCCTCAAGTGAGTCAATGCCGCGGGATGGTATCACGCGCGATTCGCGCAATCGACTATTCTGAAACGCCATGTCGATCACGACGGTGCTGCTCGATGCCGGAGGCGTCCTGGTATTTCCCAACTGGCGGCTCGTGGCCGGCGCGCTCGGGCGCCAGGGGATCCGCGCCGATCCGGCGGCGCTTGCCGCGGCCGATCATCACGCGAAACACCAGATGGACAGCGACCTCTACGTCCGCTCGAGCACGGACGACGATCGCTGGCTCCGGCACTTCGACCTGGTGTTCGCCGCCGCCGGCGTCGTGGCGGACGCGCGCGCGAAGGCGACCGCCATCGAGGAACTGCGCGCGTACCACCGCCTCCACAACCTCTGGGACGTCGTGCCCGACGATGTCGTTCCGGCGCTGGCCCGGCTGCGCGCGCTGGGTGTCCGACTGGTCGTCGTGTCGAACGCCAACGGCACCGTGGCCGCCATGTTCGAGCGGCTCGGGCTCGCCGCATCGGTGGATCTGATCGTCGATTCGCACCGGGAGGGGGTGGAGAAGCCGGATCCGCGGCTCTTCCGGATTGCGCTCGAGCGCGCCGGCGCGGATGCACGCGAGGCGATCCACCTCGGCGACCTGTATCACGTGGACGTCGTCGGCGCCCGGGCCGCCGGGATCCGGGCGACGCTGCTCGACGCCGCGGATCTGTACGGCGCGTATGAGTGCGATCGCGTCCGGAGCCTCGGCGAATTCGTCTCTCGAATCGAGAACGGCGGATAAGATTCCCCCCATGCACGCCGTTCTCACACCGGTCGGGTCGGCGGGCGACGTCAATCCGTTCCTCGTGATCGGCCGCGAGCTCCGGCGGCGGGGTCACGAGGTGACGCTCATCGCCTCCGACGTCTTCGCCGCGGCGGCGGGACGAGCCGGCCTGAACTTCGTTTCCATCTGGAGCGAGGCCGACTACCGCCGGACGATCGACAATCCGGATCTGTGGCACCCGCAGCGCGGCCTCGCGATCGTCTTGAGCACCATCGCCGGGCAGTTGCGCCGTGCCTACTCGGCCATCGCGCAGGTGTACGAGCCCGATCGGACGGTGCTCGTGGGGCACACGCTGGGGTTCTTCACGCGCGTGTTCGAAGAAGTCCACCGCACACCCGCGGCGACGCTGCATCTCGCGCCGAGCGTCTTCCGGTCGGACTTCCGCCAGCCAGCGCTGCCCTCCGGACGCGATATCTCCAGGTGGCCCCGGTGGATCAAGCGGACGTTGTGGTGGGGTATTGATCGGTTTCTCATCGACCCGCAGATCGCGCCGGCATTGAACGGGTGGCGCGCCGAGCTGGGGCTCCCACCGGTGAGCCGCGTGTTCAGGTCGTGGCTCCACTCGCCGCAACGCGTGATCGGGCTCTTTCCAGACTGGTTCGGCGGTCCGCAGCCGGACTGGCCGCCGCAGTTGCGCCTCACGGGGTTCGCGTTGAGCGACGCGGCATGTGCGCCGGCGCCTGTCGAGGCTGATCCGCCGGGCTGGCTTGGCGAGGACGAGGCGGCGATCGTCTTCACTCCGGGATCGGCGAATCGCCACGCCGCCCCGTTCTTCCGGGCCGGGATCGAGGCGGCGGCCGCGCTCGGACGCCGGGCCCTGCTGGTGACGCCGTACGGCGAGCACCTTCCGCGGTCGCTGCCCGAACACGTCCGGCACGCCGCCTATGCCCCCTTCGACCGGCTGTTTCCGCGAGCGGCCGCCGTCGTGCATCACGGAGGCATCGGCACCTGCGCGCAGGCGCTCGCGGCCGGCGTGCCGCAGGTGATCATGCCGCTCGGGTTCGATCAGCCCGACAACGCGCTGCGAATCGCGCGCCTGGGCGTGGGTGCGGCGATTGCACCATCGCGGTTCACCGGCGCCAGAGTGGCAGATGCGCTGCAGCATCTTCTCTCCAGCCGCGGTGCCGCCGAGAGCTGTCGCCGCTACGCGGAGCGGATCGGCTCGGCGGACGCGATCGCGCAAACCTGCGATCTGATCGAAGGGCGCGCATGATTGCGAGAGCCCCGGCCCATGCCGCGCCGGCAGGCGACCTGCGCCGCGTCATCGGCTTCTGGGGCGGCACGGCCCTGATCATCGGCATCACCATCGGCAGCGGCATCTTTCGAACGCCGCCGATCATCGCCAGCTTCGTGCCGAACCCGGCGCTCATCATGGCGCTCTGGGTCGTGTTCGGGGCGATCACCATCTGTGGGGCGCTGTCGGTGGCGGAGCTGAGCTCCATGCTGCCGCGCAGCGGCGGGCTCTACGTCTTTCTCCGCGAGGCGTACGGCGACGCTGCCGCATTCGTCTTCGGCTGGCTGTACGTGCTCGTCACGACGCCGGCGAGCATGGCTGCGCTCGCGACGGTATTCGCGGAATTCCTGCTCAATCTGATCGGCATCGAGCCGTCGGCTCTTGCCGTCTCGGCCATCGCCATTCTCGCGCTGGCGATCCTGACCTTCGCCAACGTGCGCGGCGCGCGGGTCGGCGCAGCGGTGAGCGAGATCACGACGCTCGTGAAGGTGGCCGGTCTGGCGGCAATCGTCCTCGGCGCGTTCCTGCTGGGCAACGGCAGCGCCGCGAACCTGACCGCGGTGCATGCGGTGCGCGGCGAGGGGCTGGCACGCGCCGCGGCGTCGGTGATCTGGACCTACGACGGCTGGGTGGCGGTGAGCATGATCGGCGGCGAAGTCCTGGCGCCCGAACGGCTGATGAAGCGCATCCTCGTCACCGGCATGGTGGTCATCGTCGTGCTCTATCTAGGCGCGAACCTCGCCTATCTGTACATGATGCCGGTCGATGTCATGGCGCGGCAGCGCGAGGCCGTGGCGCGAACGGTCATGGTCTCGGTGGCCGGGCCGCCGGCAGGGGCGCTGATCATGCTGGCCATGATCACGAGCGTCTTCGGCGCGCTGAACGGCAACTTCCTCTCCTATCCGCGCATTGCCTACGCCATGGCGCGCGACGGGCTCACGTTCGCGTTCCTGGGCCGGGCGCACGTTCGCTGGGGAACGCCGTGGCCGGCCATCGTCGTTCAGGGTGCAGCGGCGGTCGGGCTCGTGCTCGTTCTGAGAGACTTCGACACCCTGACGACCTATTTCGTCGTCGTGCAGTGGGCCGCGCTGATCGTCGCCGTTGCCGCCATCTTCGTCCTGCGCCGCAAGCTGCCGGACGTGCGCCGGCCTTTCCGCACGCCGGGCTATCCCTGGGTGCCACTCGTCTTCATTGTCGGGACGACCGTCGGCGTCTCCGCCATCGTCTGGGGCGAGCTCGAAGCAGGCAACTATTCACCGGCCTACGGTTTGTGCATTGCGGCGGCCGGGTTCCCTGTGCACGAAGCCTGGAAGCGGCTGCGATCAACGTGAGACCGGGCCGGGCCTGGCAGCGGTCCGGAGGATGTACTGAACGTTCAGCTCGACCAGCGCCGCCGCTTCGCTCGTGAGACCTCTTCCGGATTGAGCCGCCGCTTCGTCCCCGAGCGCGCGCAGTGCGGTTGCGGCCGCCTCGAGCTGGCGACGTGACATCGCCTCGCGGGCGGTCCGCAGCCGGGCCGCGAGCGATTGCGCGATGCTGTCGCTCGAAATCCACCGCAGCGACCGCGCTTCTCCGATCTCACCGGCGAGCTCCGCGAGCAGGGCGTCGGGGGTCATCGCCGCTGCGGGCCCGAGAGTCGTGCCGGCCACGCTGCGCGACTCGACGTAGTCGCTCAACTCCTGGGCGTAGCGGTCCGCCTCGCCGGGGTCCGGCCCCGGGGGCATGACCGGCGCGGTGTTCGGGTTGATGAGCGGCGCCAGCGTGAACTGCCTCAGCCCCGGTGGACCATGACTCGTCATCGAAAACCCGGCGCGCACCCGGGCCGGGAGCACGGCGTTCCGGCTCCCGTCCGCGATCCAGCGTGCTTTCGCGTCGGCGCCGACCGTCGTCCTCCAGCCGGGTTGAGGCGCGGACACGCCAACTGGAACCGCGTCAACGGCCATGCCGCTCGTGGCGAGCGGCGATGTGGCGGCGAAATAGCCAGGTCCGTTGACCAGCCCGGCCGACGACGGCTTCGCGGCGCCTTCCGGCAGTGAGATGTCGATGCCTACTTTCTGGATCGCCGCGGTGCTTGCGGCCCCGTTTTCGACGGTATAGCGGTAGACGAATACACCATGCGCGTCGATGGCCACCGACGCCCGCAGGCGCGCAGACGGCAGAGCACGAGTCTGCGCCGACCCGGTTCCCGGGACGATCGACCAGCAGACGGCTGCTACGAGGGCCATCCGCCTCATCGGGCTCCTCCGGCCGGGGGGCACCCGCTCATCCGCACAAAATAGCCCAGATTGCCGTGGGTTGTCGCCTCGGCGGGGGAGTCGGACGCGGCGCGCGTCCGGATCCGGAATGGCGCTCGCCACCGCTTGCGGCCTACAATGGACTGCTCGCCAATGAACCGACGCTGGACCGCGCTCTGCCTCGCCCTTTGCGTTACGGCCTGCGGCCGCAGCACTCCGACCGAACCGACCATGTCCTCGGTCTTCGGTGCCCCGGCGCGCATCGCGGAGGCGGCCACCTACTACATCGCCACGACCGGGAGCGACGCCAACACCTGCGCGCAGGCGCAGAACCCGGACTCGCCCAAGCTCACGGTTTCGGCGGGTGTCGCGTGCGCGTCGGCCGGCGATACCGTCTACCTTCGCGGCGGCACGTACACGGGCCAGGCGAACCGGATCAAGTCCGACCAGTACACGGTGCGGAGCGGCACGTCGTGGTCGAATCCGATCACCATCGCGGCGTTTTCCGGCGAGACCGTCGTCATCAAGATGATCGTCTTGTACAGCGATGTGGCGTACCTCGTGTTCGACAGAATCGTCATCGACGCGAAGAACTCGGGAAACGACGAAGGGCTCGTCATCGAGAACGGAGCCCATCACATCCGGTTTCAGAACGGGGAGATCAGGAATGCCCGGCGGCAGGGCGTGCTGGGCATGGTCGACTCGGAGATCCTGAATTCTTCGATTCACGACAATGGCACCGATGCTTCCGCCGGCCAGCACGGCCTGTACGTCACCGGCGACAACAACCTCGTGGAAGGGTGCGACATCTACAACAACGCCTACTACGGGATTCAGACCTATGACGCGGGGGGCGGCCCGGACAACAATATCTTCCGGAACAACCGGATCCACAACAACGGACGGATTCGGCCCAGCTTCGAAATCATTCTCGGGTCGGGGACCGGCAACATCGCCTCCGGCAACCAGATCTACGGCGGGGCGGGCGGTGGCATCCAGGTGCAGTACGGTCCACCGGTCAACAGCCAGATCATCGAAAACACGATCTACGGGAATGCCAGCGACGGGATCTTCATCGCGGCGGACGCCAGAGGTACGACCGTTTCGAACAACCGCGTCTACGGGAATGGCGGCAAACCGATTGTCGACCTCGGGTCGAATACCACGCTGGCTGCAAATCAGACCGTGGCTCGCGCGCTCCTGAATCCCGCCATCGGCCGCTGAGCCGGCGGCTATCGGCGCTCGGCGCGGCGCCCCGTTTCCTGCGGTCGGGACAACGTCGCGCCCAACGGCGCCGGATTCGAGGCGAGGGCCGTGCCGGTTCGCAGCCGGCTCGACAGCGCCGCTCGATCTTCCCGCGTCCAACGCGCCCGCGAGAGCCAGTACAGCTCGCGATACATGAGACCGCGCTCTCGCGAGTGCCCCAACCCGAGCAGATGCCCGATCTCGTGCGCGACGACGTAGCCGAGCAGCTTCCCGCGCAGCAGCGGCCTCGGCCGCTCGTAGTCCCAGACGGCGCCGCTTGCCACGAATGCGACCGACGGCCGCGAGGACGCCGATCCCGATTCCGCGACAGCGCACCCGAACGCCGACTCGCAGCCCTCGATCGCGGGCATCGCTGCCACGACTCTGACGGGAACGGCGCCCGCCGCAGCTTCTTCGGTCCAGCGCACCTCGACGTCTGCCGCTGCGTAGATCGCCGCGACGTCGCGCTTCAGCCGATCGACCGCCGAGGCACTCAGTCCGGTGTGGCTGCCAATCAGCAGGGCGACGATGACCGAGAGCTGCGGCATGCTGTGTTCCTCCGGACGCGTGCATCAGACGCGGGGAAAGGCACGGACGGGTGTTCAGGAGTGGGCTGGAAGATGCCAGAGGGTAGAGGCATCCCCGCACAATGTCAATGCTCCTGTGACAATATGCGCAACCGGTTACGGTTGGTTGAACAGCCTACAGTGGTGTCGGACGGCCGGTTGGGTTTTCAGCGCTGATCCGGCGCGTCCAGTCCGGCCTGCTGCGCCGCGACCTCGGCGAGCGCCGACCAGTCCCATCCTCCACGGCCGTGGGCCATCGCGCTGAGGAAGTGATCGTGGAGCAGCCCGGCAAGCGGCATGGGCGCCTCCACGGTCCGGGCGGCCTCGAGCGCGAGCCCGATGTCCTTCAACCCGAGCGCCAGTTGGAAGGCAGCCGGCTGATAGCGCCGGTCGGCGAGCAGACGGCCGTAGTTGGCGTACACCGCGGAATTGAAGAGCGCGTTCACGACGTCGAGAAAGGCACGCGGGTCCATTCCGGATTTGCGCAGCAGCACGAACGACTCACCCAGGGCTTCGATCATCGAGGCGATCAGGAAGTTGACGCCAATCTTGGCCAGGTTCGCCTGCCAGGGCTCTTCGCCCATGACGCTGAGACCACGGCCAAGCGCGTCGGCCACCGGCCGGCAGCGGTCGATGTCGTCCGCGCGCCCGGCCGCGATCACCCACAGCTTCTTCTCGGCGGCGGCCTCCGGCCGTCCGAGCACTGGCGCTGCGACATAGCCCTGTCCGCGGGCGGCGTGTTCTCGAGCCAAGGCCGTGGAGAGGGCGATGCTTACCGTGCTCATCCCCATGTGAATGGCGCCGCGAGGGAGCCGGTCGATCGCGGCCGGCCCGGCGGCGTTCGACTCCAGCAGGACGGCGCGTACGGCGGCATCGTTCGAGAGCATCGTGACGGCGACGTCCGCATCGGCCGCCGCATCTGCAGCCGAGCGGGCGATTGTCGCGCCGGCGTGTGCCAGCGGCTCGAGCCTGGCCGCCGTGCGGTTGAACGCGCTGACATGGTGTCCGGCGCGGACGAGGTTGAGCGCCATCGGCACACCCATGTGTCCGGCGCCGAAGAATGCGATGTTCATCCCACTATTCTTGGCGTTCTGAAGACAGGCTGGCAACCGGTTCGGGCGTCCGGTGCGGCAGGGTGGGCGTCGGGGAAGATCTACAGGTAGAGGTGCAGCTGTAAAAGGGTGGTGTGCGCCACCAGTCCGCTCTGGCAATCGCGATCGCGATAGTGTGAGAGGTCGACGTTCCAGTGAGTGCGCGGCAGCAGGTCGGCTTCGAACACCAGCCGGACGACCCCGCCGCCGGCCGGCGCGGTCCGCAGCTGAGGCGAGAACTTGAGCCACATGCCTCGCACGGCCTCCACCGAGGTCTCGTTGACGAGAATAAGCGTGCGCCCTCCCACGCCTTGCTGCATCCTGGTGTCCCCCTCGGTCCAGATGCTGAGCCGCGGCAGCGGGGCGAAGCCCAGCGCTACGCCCGCCGCGCCGGTGCGCGGATCGATTTCGGAGCTCGCCCTCACCAGTCCGGAAGCGACCAGCGTGGCGCGAGGCGTGAGATCGAGCTGCACACGTCCCGTCGCGGTGAACGCGCGTCCACTCGGCCCCTCCGGCGCGTTGAGAATGGCGTCGGCACGGCCGGGCGCGGCCGACACCTGCACCAACGCCTTCTCGGAGCTGTGGCTGACTTCGACGCCCAGCACCTGGTCGTAGCTGTCGAATCCGAGAGGCGAACGGTTGAACGCGGTGTGGTCGGCGAAATGAACGCCGTACGCCGGCAGGAATCGTCCCGCCCTGACACCCCATCCGGTGTCCGACTCACGGCTCGCCCAGTACCTCGTACGAATAGATGCCGCCGCCAGAGATCGTCGGGCGCCGGCCGAGCTCGCCGTAGACGGTCCAGCCGTTCCGGCGGAACGCCGCGAGCCCGTCGAAGTTCATCAGCAGGTTCATTCCCGAGCTGCCGCCGGGAAACGAGAGCTCGAGGCGGGAGGGTCTGATATCGACACCGAGGTTCAGCGGGCCGAGCCGATCGCCGAGCGCGCCCCAGAGAAACGCCGGCTCGCCAGTGACGGAAGTTGTGGTCGCCGCCGGTGGGGACGACGTGCCGCCGTGTGCGGCAACCGTCGAGAGCTCCTGCGAAAGCGCGCGCCCGTAGGGTGTCAGCAGCCCGCCGCCGGTCGGCGAGTAGTGGCACGTCGAACAGCGGGCGTACTGCTTGGCAAGGGCGAGCGGCTCGCCGGCCGCGATACCGGGCGCGGCAAATGGCGCCAGGAGCAGTGACAGGGCGAGCACCCTGAGATGCGCACGAACCACGCCGCTCATCGGGTGGACATCTTCAGCGCGTCGGGCGTTGCGGTGAAGGCCACCTTCACCAGCACGTCGTTGCGCACGCCTATCCCGAGATACTGCGGCTTCGTGATGCCATAGTCCGAGAGCGCGACCGGGAAGCTGGCCTCCACGTGCGTCGCGGAGTCCCCTTCGCGGCGAATCTCCGCCTGGCCGCTCACGGGCCTGCTGACACCGTGAAGCAGGAGCATGGCGGTGAAGGGCGTGCGTCCCTGGACGGAATCGGGGTTCTTGCCGCTGAGGGAGATTTCGGAAAGCACAGCCGTCTGATAGCCGGGGCCCTTGCCGACTTCCAGGTACTCGTTCCGCATATGGTCGTTGCGCAGTCCGATGCCGGTGTCGAGCGTGCGCAGGTCGAGGGCCAGCGATCCCTCCATCGGCGAAGCATCCGCGGCCGGAGTCAGCGTCCCGGCCAGAGCCGTCGTCTTCGCCTCGAATGCCCCGCCGACGGTCATCGTGCAGATGACCTTCACCTGCCCGCGCTCGACACGCTGCGACTGTCCGCGCTCGACCGCTGCGGCGACGGTCGAAAACAGCACCGCGGCCGACGCGAGCATCGCGAGAGAACTCTGAAGGCGTCTCATGCGATGGTGATCGTCAGAGTGTCGCCCGAGAACTGCGTCGCGAACTGCCGGAGCGACGCGACGGCCGGCCCGCGCACCACTCTGCCGCTCGTGTTGAACTCGGACCCGTGGCAGGGACACAGGAACGTGCCGGACTGATAGCCCGTGATCGTGCAGACTTCGTGCGTGCAGACCGAGGTCAGCGCCGAGAAGGTGTCCTGCGCCGTGCGCGCGACCAGCAGCGTTCCAACGCTGCTCTGGACGAGCGCCGCACCGCCCACCGAGGCGAGCGGGGAGGACGCGTCGACGGCGACCGATACCGTGTTGTTGCCTGCCGTCGCGTTGATGATCGGGAGTGCGGAAAAATTCCCGCCGCCGCTCGGCGATGTCGGGCTGCCGCCGCAACTCTCGAGCAGCGCCCCGATCGCGGCGAGCGACAGCGCCGCCGTGCAGAACTCACGCCTGGTGCTCTTTGAATCGTCCACGGCGGCAGCAGAGTGCAACCACTGTGCCGCGTCGCTGCCGCGAAATGACAAGTATTTCAGAAGTATGCTGTTCGGCGCGTCCTTTCACGAGGTCACCCGGCGAATCCGGGAGAGGGCAGTTGTACACTCATCCGATGACCCCTCGCGCGCGCGCGTGTCTGACAGCCGCATTCAGCATCATCCTCGGCCTCACGATCCAGTCGGTCCACTCGAGCGGCCAGTCCGCCGTACGGCCCATCCGCGTGCTGGTCGTGGATGGCTTCAGCAACCACGACTGGCGGCAGACGACGATGCTCATACGGGGCATCCTCGAACGCGCAGGCGGTTTCGACGTGTCGGTCAGCACCTCGCCTGAAAAGGCGGACGACCCTGCTTGGGCGTCCTGGCGCCCGCGGTTTGCGGACTACGACGTCGTCGTGCAGAACGCGAACGATTACGGAGGCGGCCCCGCGTGGCCCGAGCCGGTCCGGCATAGGTTCGAGCGCTTCGTGCGAGACGGGGGCGGCGTCTACATCTTCCACTCGGCCGAGAATGCCTTCGTCGGCTGGAAGGCCTACGAAGAGATGGTGGGGCTCTGCTGGCGCAAGAAGGATTACGGGACGGCGATTCGCCTGCAGGAAGACGGGCGCCCCATGCGAATTCCCGCCGGCGAAGGAGACAATACCGGACATGGGCCGCGCGGGACGGTGCTCGTGACGCGCGTCGGCGAGGACCCCATACACGCGGGGATGCCGCGCGCCTGGCTGACGCCGAACCTGGAGGTGTACTACTACGCGCGCGGGCCGGCGGAAAATCTGCAAGTGCTCGCATACGCTCGTGATTCCAGACCCGGTCAGGGATTGCTGTGGCCGGTGGAGTGGACCGTGACGTACGGCCGGGGCCGCGTCTACGTCTCCACGTACGGCCATGTCTGGCGGGGCGACACGCAGCCCGAATCGATGCGCTGCGCCGGCGTGCAGACCATCCTGCCGCGGGCGGTGCAGTGGCTCGCGCACCGCCCGGTGACGATCCCGGTGCCGGATGATTTCCCGACGTCCACGGCGGCGTCCGTCCGGCCCTCGCAGCCGGACGTGCCCATCGCCTCTCACTGAACCTGAAAGGTCATCCATGACCCGCATCCGCCGGATTCTCTTCGCCGCTGATTTCTCGAGCGCGTCCACTCGCGCCCTGGCGACGGCTCTCGCCCTCGCGCGCAGCAGCCGTGCGTCGCTCACGCTGGCGCATGTGATTACGCCCACGCCGCCGGTGCCGAGCGACCCCTATCGGGCGTCGATTATTTGGGAGGATGTGCGGCAGGAGGTGCGCGCCTGGTCCGAGCAGCGGCTGAAGAAGCTCCAGGCCAGGGTGCGCAGGAGCGGCGTACGGGCTGCAACCCTGCTACTCGAGGGAGAGCCAGCGGCGGAGCTCGTCCGCGCCGCGCGCAGGCAACGCGCCGAGCTCATCGTGCTCGGCACCCACGGACGTACGGGACTCCGCCGGCTCCTCCTCGGCAGCGTCGCGCAGCGCGTCGTCGCCACCGCGGCCTGCGCCGTGGTGACGGTACGCAGCAGCAGTTAGCCCGCGTCCGCTATCGCCGCCGGAAAAGCAGCACCAGCACGACCACGCCCACCGCGATGCCGGCAATCGTGCGGCCGTCGAGGTTGCGGATGTAGTCCTCGGTCCTGAACGCCGCCTGCTGAATGGTATCGGCGAGCGCGGACACGCCGCCATATTCGCCGAGCGCCTGCGCGAGCATCAGATCCCTCCGATCGTCGGTTCCGTCGACCGTGGTGGCGCGAGTGTATACCGTGCCGCGGTGCGCCGGCCGCTGAATCGTAAATTAGTACCGGTTCAACCCGATTTGTGTCTTGACTCACACCGGTATAGAGTCCTGCTCGGCGATTTCAATGCTTCCCATCTCCTTCCGCGCGCGTGGGTTCCTTCGCCTTCTCATTCTGGCGTGCGCCTTGGGGGCCGCCGCGCCGGCGCGCGCGCAGATCGGCACGGGCGACCTCTTCGGAGTGATCCGCGACCAGGCGGGCGCATCCGTCCCGGGAGCCAGCGTGGTCGCGGTGAGCGTGCAGACGAACCGGCAGCGTGCGGCTTTCTCGGATCGAAGCGGCGGCTACCGGGTGAGCGCGCTCGCGCCGGGCCTGTATCGCGTCGATGTCAGGCTGGCGGGCTTCAAGACGCTGCGGCGCGAGGGCATTCGCATCGCCGTCGGCGAGCAGACGCGGCTGGATCTCGAGCTGACCGTGGGCGATCTCAGCGAGCACGTCATCGTGAGCGGCGATGCGGCGGCGCTCCGCGGCCCGGGGGCCGGGCTGGGGTCCGTTGTCGCGCACGAACAGGTGGTGCAGCTTCCGCTCGACGGCCGCACGTTCGTGACCCTGGCGTCGCTCGCGCCCGGAGTGCTGCTGCCTCCCAACTCGCAGCTGCCGCGGATCAACGGCGGCCGCCCGCGGACGAACGAATATCTCTTCGACGGGATCTCGGTGTTGCAGCCCGAGCCGGGGCAGGTGGCGTTCTTCCCCGTCGTGGACGCCATCCAGGAATTCAAGGTCGACACCAACAGCGCCCCGGCCGAGTTCGGGCGCTTCAACGGCGGAGTCGTCAATCTGACGACGAAGTCGGGGAGCAATGCGCTGCGGGGAACCGGGTTCGAGTTCATGCGCCACGAGGCGCTGAACGCGCGAAACGTGTTCCAGGCGGAGGATACGGCGAAGCCGGAGTATCGACGCAACCAGTTCGGCGGCACCATCGGAGGTCCGCTGGTCCGCGACCGGACGTTCTTCTTCGCCGACTACCAGGGACAGCAGCGGTCCATCGCGCGGACGGTGATCTCGACGGTGCCGACGCTGCTGCAGCGCGAGGGGCGTTTCACCGAGCCCATCGGTGGCCAGGTGCCCGCCATCTACGATCCGGCGACAACGGCGCTGGCCGGGGGGCGCTTCACCCGCATGGCGTTCGCGGGCAACGAAATCCCGGCAAATCGCATGGATCCGGTCGCGCGCGCGCTGCTGGACGCGCTTCCCGCTTCCCACCTCGGCGGGCACGGCGAACAACTACCGGCGGACCGGAATCGAAACCGACGACCAGAACCAGTGGGATGTGCGCGCTGGACCAGCGTGTCGACCGGCGGGCGACCAGTTGTTCGGCCGGCTCTCGCGCTTCGGCGAAGCGTTCATCCCGGTCACGCCGCTCCCTGATGGCAGCGGCGTGACGACGCGGGACGCTGGGGCCTCAGCGACACGAGTCGCGGGGCTTCGCCTCCAGTTATCAGCGCATGCTCGGCGCGTCGATGCTCAACGAGCTTCGAGCGGGCGACACGCGGCGCGCGGTGTCGCGCACAGCGGCCAGCCGGGCCGGCGGGTGCGGACACGGTGCCGCACGTGGCGGGAATTCCCGGGGCGTCGTCGTTTGCCGACACGCTGCCGACGTTTCAGATTGCGGATACCAGCAGCTCGGCTCGCCTCCCAACACCGCGTCAGTCGTTCTGCACGAGCGTGACCGAGCTGGCGGATACCTTGACCTGGCTGCGCGGCGCCACACTTTCAAGGCTGGCTTCGACTGGCGCTGGGAGCGGCTCGAACGTCGTGCAGCCGCCCTCGCCCGCGGGCCTCTACGCCTTCAACACCCTGGGAAGCGACCTGCCCGGCGACTCGACGACACCGGCGCGTCGCTCGCGAGCTTTCTTCTGGGACAGGTGCAGACCTTCTCGATCGACGTGCAGCAGAAGACCATCCAGGAACGCGCGCACGTCGCAGGAGTACTTCGTCCAGGACGAGTGGCGGCCGGCCGAGCGTCTCACGCTCACCCCGGGGGTGCGCTACACGCTGAACTTTCCGTCCACCGAGATCAACGGGCAGACGGCTGTGTTCAATCTCGACACGGCGCTGCTGGAATATCCGGGCGAAAGAACCCGGTGCGTCCCTTGAAGAAGAACAACTTCGGACCGCGCTTCGGCATGGTGTACCGCCTCGGAGAGAGGACGAGGGTCGGAGCGGGATACGGACTGGTGTGGATCGAAATGGCGGGCATCACGACGCCGTTCACCACGCCGAGCTTCCCCTTTCTGCAGACGGTGACTCGCGCGGCGCTCGATACGATCTCGCCGGCGTTCGGCTGGCGGATGGCATCGAGGTGACGCCCGACCCGCCGACGCCGACGGCCGGGCTCGGGCAGGGCGTGTTCGCGGTGGATGCCAGCCTGGGGTCGGGGTACGCCCAGCAGTGGAACGTCTCCGTGCAGCGCGAGCTGACCGGCACGACCATGCTGGAAGTCTCATATGCCGGCTCGCATCTCGTGCACCTCGGCATCCCCGACAGCAATCTCAATCAGCTGACCGCCGGACAGCTCGCTCTGGGGACCGAACTCCTTCAGCGCGTGCCCAACCCGTTCTACGGCGATGATCCCGCGAACGTCGCCGCTCGGCGATCCCACCATTCCGCGCGCGCAGCTGCTGAGGCCGTATCCCAAATACACGAGCGTGAGCCTGTATCGGAACAACGTCGGCACGTCGCGGTTCGATGCCCTGGAAATCGGGCTGCAGCGCAGGTTCTCGCAAGGCCTGTCGTTCTCGGCCTCCTACACCCGTTCGAGGCTCGTCGATGATGCCTCCTCGGTGTTCGACGCGTCGGTGCTCACGGGCCCGGTCGCGAACTATCCGATTGCCGACAGCCTCAACCTTCGCCGCGAGCGCGATCGCTCGACGGGCGATATCCCCCATGTCTTGGTATCCTCGGCCGTGTGGGACCTCCCGGCCGGGGACGGGCGAAGCCACCGCCCCGGGGGCTGGCTCGGATGGCTCGCGAACGAGTGGACCGTTACGGCCGTCGCCACCCTGCAGTCGGGCACGCCGGTTCCGGTCACGCAGGCCACCAATTTCAACGCGTTCGCCGGATTCGGCGTGCAGCGGCCGAACCAGATCGGCGATCCGCGGCTGCCAGGCGAGCGAGCGGACGCCGGCGCACTGGTTCGACATGAGCGCATTTGCGACGGCGCCGCAGTTCACCCTCGGATCGGCTTCCAGGAATCCGGTTCGCGGCCCTGCCTATCGCGCCCTGGATCTCGCGGTCATCAAGCGCGTACGCCTCGGCGGGCGGTTCGACCCTCGAGCTGCGCGCGGAAGTCTTCAACGCCTTGAACAGCGCGAACTTCGGCGCACCCCGGACGGTGCTGGGGACCGCCAGCTTCGGCACGATCACGGCAGCGTTCGACCCGCGCGTCGCGCAGCTGGGCGTCAAGCTGCTGTTCTGATCGCGCGGGTCTCCATCACCGCTTCTTCCGGCTGCTCGATTTGGTCTGCCCGGCCTTCCGGCGCTGCTTGTTCACCGTGCGGGCGGCGATCTCCTTCGCCCGCTTCGTGCTGCGCCCCTGTTTCTTCTCCGACTCCTTGATGTGCTCGTACTGGCGTTTGCGTTTCGAACTCTTCACACCACGTGGCGGCATGGGCCCTCCTGTCTTCGCTGCCGCACCGAGCGGCAGGATTGCGAACTGACGCACATGCATAAGTGAGGCCGGACGGGGGCTCCGGGCTGAGCAGGTGGCCAAACAGCGAGTGGCAAGAGTCGGCGCGAACGAGACGCAGCCGCACGGCGAGCGTCAACGTAAGTACGGATCGTGTTCGTGTCGTAGAGATCACTGGCGCGCGTATGCGCCATGGGAGGAGGCGTATGAAAGAGTTTCGTCGGTTGACGCTGGGTGCGGCGGTGGTATTGGCGTTGACGGCGGTCGCATGGGCGCAGGCGAAGCCGGATTTTTCCGGAAGCTGGACGATGGATGCATCCAAGAGCGATCCCGCGCCGGCCGGGCGCGGAGGGGGACGTGGCGGCCGTGGCGGCGGCGTGGCAGCCGAGATGACGATCAAGCAGACGCCGTCGGAGCTGACGATCGAGCGGGCGATGGGGCAGGGCACCCAGAACCTGGCCTACAAGCTCGACGGCAGCGAGAGCACCAACGCGATGGGCCGCGGTGGTGAGGCCCGGTCGAAGGCTTCGTGGGAGGGCTCGAAGCTCGTCATCACGACCACGCAGTCGATTGACACACCGAACGGGCAGATGACCATCGAGTCCAAGGATGTCTACGCGCTGGACGGCGGGATGCTGACGCTGGAGACGACGCGCACGACGCCGAACGGCACGATGACGCGGAAGGTCGTCTACAACAAATCGATGTAGCCGTGCGGGCGGCGCTGCAGCAGGAGCGGGCGGCCGCCGCTCCTGCGCCGGTCAATTCGCCGAACGGTTCCTCGAGAGCACGTCCTGGAAGGTCTGGAGCGAGACCCGCTCCTGGCGG
The DNA here is from genome assembly GCA_963738315.1 of Vicinamibacterales bacterium. Taxonomy (GTDB): domain Bacteria; phylum Acidobacteriota; class Vicinamibacteria; order Vicinamibacterales; family JAMQPK01; genus JAMQPK01. The sequence goes on from CAVTVT010000002.1 coordinate 772,327, forward strand.
TCGGCGTCCTGCAGGCCGGACAGATTGCTGGTGTGCAGCGCTTTCGATCGGGCGCGCCAGCTCGCCGCCCTCAGCGTGAGATAGTCTTCGGTCCGGGCGACGAGCGGCTGCTGTTCCTGCGGAACCTGATCGATCTTCCTCAACCGGGCCGACGCCCACTCCAACTCCGGAACGATCGCCTCGTCGATCAGCCCGGCAAGAGACGCCGCGGTCATGCGGCCTTTCTTGAAGCGCAGCACCGCACTCTCGTACGCGCGCGCCGTTCGCGATTCCATGGCAATCACCCGCTGGATCTCGGGCCGGACGTCCGGCGGCGTCGCCGGAGGACGGTACACGAGCACCGCGAGCACGGCGGCGGCGCCAAGGCCGGCGACCGCCGAGCCGACGACCCGCGTGACGGCCGGTTTCTGCGCGGCCGTGCCGCGCGCCGTGAAGAGCGCCCCGCCGATGCCGACCAGCATCCCGGCCCAGGCCGCAGCAGTCGACAGCCTTCCGGTCGCGGCGCAGTAGAGGAAATACACGAGCGCGGCCGGCGCGATGCGAAGGGCGACCTTCAGAGAGATCGCGGGCCCGGAGCGCTGCAGGCGATCTCTGACGCTGAGGACGGCGAAGCAGGCATATACCGCCAGCAGGGCGGACGAGCCTCCGGCGTGGATCTGGTCCGGGGCGATGGCAGCGCCGACGAGCCCCGCCGAGATCCCTGCGGTGAAGTAGAGTGCGGTGAATGCGACCGGGCCCAGCAGGCGTTCGGTGAGCAGGCCCACCTGCAGCAATCCCAGCAGGCTCATCACCAGCGCGCCGGGTCCGGGATGGACGAAGAGCGCGGTGAGCAGGCGCCAGGGCTCCCCGTTGATGGTGCGCGGCCAGGCGTTGCCGCCCCAGCCGATCAGCGTCGCAGGATCGCTGAAACTGCCGCGGCCGGCAAGCATCAGCATGAACAGTACGGTGTTGGCGGCGCACAGCGCCGGTGTGACGAATACGCGCCCGGTCCTCGCCCGCAGCGAGACGCAATAGGGTTCGCCCGCGACGCTCTCGAGCGTCGCCTCGGCGCAGGCGCGGCGCAACAGGGGCGCGGCCACCGAAATGATCCGCTCGCGTACGCGCGCGCGCTCCTCGGGCTTCATCAGCCATGCGGCGACCCCGAGCAGCACCGCTGCGAGAATCGCAAAATGAAACACGCGGTCGGACAGTCAAGAGTCGTGCCTTGGCAGCCGCGCCGCTTTTAGCGGGTTCCCGCGCTCTTCGGGGCCGCCCGCCCCGGAACGGATTGCAAGCCTCATAGCGCAGGTCCTAGACTTGTAATTCTCACGTGATGAAGCACTCGGGACGCGCTCTCGTGCTCTGCGCGCTCGCTGCCGTCGCGGCCGACGTCGCGGGACAACCGGCGGCGAAATCCACCTTCGGGAGCGACCTCGCGTTCCTCCGCCAGCACACCGCGATCGTGCTGTTGACGGGCGCTGGCGGCGCGCAGGTGGCGATCGCGCCCGAGTATCAGGGCCGCGTGATGACGAGCACGACGGGCGGCGAGGCCGGCCCGAGCTTCGGGTGGATCGGCCGGAACGCGATCGGTTCGGGCACGCGCCAGGCCCACATGAATGTCTTCGGCGGCGAAGACCGGTTCTGGCTCGGGCCCGAAGGCGGGCAGTTCTCGCTCTTCTTCAAGGGCGGCGATCCGTTCGACCTGGATCACTGGCAGGTGCCGGAGCCGGTCGACTGGGGCTCCTGGGACCTCGTGCGGGAGTCGAGCTCGGACGCGCAGCTCCATCGCCGCATGTCGCTCGTGAACTACTCGGGCGCACGCTTCGAGATTGACGCGAGCCGGTCGGTGCGCCTCCTCGACCGATCGGCCATGGCAACGGCCCTCGGCGTGGCGGTGCCCGCGAGCGTGCGGGCGGTCGCCTTCGAGTCCTCCAACACCGTGACGAACGCCGGCGCCGCCGCGTGGGACCGGACCTCGGGCCTGGTGTCGATCTGGATCCTCGGGATGTTCAGCCCGTCGCCCGAGACGACGATCGCGCTGCCGTTCAGGGCCGGCGCCGCCGCCGAGCTCGGGCCGATCGTGAACGACGCATATTTCGGGAAGGTCCCGGACGATCGGCTGGCCGTGCGAGGCGCCGTGGTCTTCTTCCGCGGAGACGGACAGGTCCCGGAGCAAGATTGGTCTGCCGCCCCTGCGTGCGGAGGCCGCGGCCGGGAGCTACGACGCGGGCAGCGGCACTCTCACGATCGTGCAATACACGCGGCCGCCGCAGGCACGGGAGTACGTGAACTCCATGTGGGAGATCCAGCGCGATCCGTACAAGGGAGACGTCGTCAACAGCTACAACGACGGAGCCCCGGCGCCGGGACAGCCGCCCCTTGGACCGTTCTACGAGCTCGAGACCTCCTCGCCGGCGCTGGCACTGGATTCCGGCGAGCGGTACACCCACGTGCACCGCACGTTCCACCTCGTCGGCCGCGAGGCGGATCTGGATCCGATCGCCCGGGCGACGCTCAAGGCCGGTCTCGCCGATCTCAAGAGTGCGTTCGGCTCCCGCTGATCGCCGGTCGCCTGTAGATATACTTTTCTGGTGCCGTCCCGCCGCCTCATCGCCAGCCTCGTCTCCTCGGTGGTGGCCTTTGCAGCTGCCGGCGCGACGCTGTTCGGGAGGACTTCGGATTCCGCTCCGTCGATTCTGATCTCGCGGCAGCTCTCGCGCGCGGAGCATCTCGACGTGGGCGACACCGTCAAGCTCGCCGGCGATCCGGGCGGGGCCGGCGCGCGCGCGTTTCGGGTGGCCGGGATCTACGAGCCGACACCGGATCCGATGCGGCTGGCGGCCGATCGGTTCGAGGCACGGCTCCACCTGGGCGATCTGGCCGATCTCGCGAGCGAGCCCTCCGGACCGGACGGCCCGGCACCGCTGATCGCAGCGACGTCCATCAACATCGCCCTCCATGATCCCGCGAGCGCGCTGTCGTTTGCGCGCGAACTGCTGCGGACGGTTCCAATACCGGGGCTGATCGTCAGGACGGCGCGTGGCGGGGAGGGCAGCGCCCCGGTGTTCGTCGTGCTGGATCGGTTCCACCTGGCGATCGCGCTCGTCACGCTCGCGGCGAGCACGATGTTCCTGCTCGCGCTGATGGTGATGGTGGTGGACGAACGGCGGCAGGCGGTCGGCATTCTCAGGTTGATCGGGCTGCGCAAGAGGCGGCTGCTGCTGCAGGTGCTCGCCGAGGGACTGCTCGTGGCCGTCGCCGGCGCCCTGTTCGGCATTGCGCTCGCCGCCGGTCTTCAGGGAGCGATCAACGCCTTCTTCCAGTGGCGCTACGACACGACCCTCCTGTTCGTGCGCATCACGCCAGCCATCGTGCTGCGCTCGGGCGCCATTGCCGTTCCGCTCGGCGCGGCGGCCAGCGTCGGGGCTTCCTGGGCGCTGCTGCGCCGCAACGTGCTGGATCTCGCACGGCGATGAGGGCCCTGCGGTTTGCGGTCCGCAGCCTCTCGCGGCAGTCGGGCCGCGCCCTGCTCGGGGTGGCGGGCATCGCCGCGACCGGAGCGCTGCTCTTCGACATGCTCATGCTCTCGCGGGGGCTGGTCGTGTCGATGCAGCGCCTCCTCGAGGGCACCGGCTTCGACGTCCGCGTGACGGCCACCGACGCCATTCCTCCCAATGGCCCGCGCATCGAGCACGCGCGTCGCGTCGGCGCGTCGATTGCCGCCCTGCCGGAGGTCGGCGGCGTCGTGCCGGTGCTGGTCGGCGAGGCCGACGGCGGACCCGCCGGCTCCGGGTTTCGCGTGAACCTCTTCGGCGCGGATGTCATCGGGCAGCCGCCCTGGACGCTCGTCCGCGGTCGCGAACCGCGCCCGGCGGGGGCGGACGGGATCCCGGAAATGGCGGTGAACCGTGCACTGGCCCGGCGCGCGGGGATCGAGCCCGGCGAGCGTCTCGCGCTGCGCGGCAGCTGCGACGTGTCGACCAGTGTCCCGCCGGTGACGTTCGTCATTGTCGGCGTCGCCGAATTCCCGTTCGATCAGGCAGGGGAGCTGACGGCTGCCGCGACTGTGGCCGCGGTCGCCCGTGCGTGCGGGGACGAGCAACGCGACGAGGCCGACATGCTGATGGTGTCGTCGCGGTCGGGCACCGATGCGGGCGCGGCGGCGGCAGCCGTCCGGCGCCGGCACCCCGAGCTGCGCGCGCTCACCAACGACGAGCTGGTGGCGCGGTTCGAGCGGGTGCAGTTCTCCTATTTCAGACAGAATCTCGTTCGTGCTCGCCGCCATCACCATGTTCTTCGGACTGCTGCTCATCACCGTGCTCCTGTCGGTCTCGACGAACCAGCGGCTCGGCGAGATCGCCGCGCTGCGCGCGATCGGCTTCTCGCGCCGCCGGGTCGTGGCCGACGTCCTCTGGCGGTCGGCGCTGATGGTCGGCCTGGGCGGGGCGGCCGCGATCCCGCTCGCGCTCCTGCTCGCGACGCGGCTGGATGCGCTGCTGCTCTCGATGCCCGGCATTCCCGCCAGCCTGCACTTCTTCGTCTTCGAGCCGCGGACGCTGGCGCTGCACGCGCTGCTCATGGCCGTCACGACGGCACTGGCGGCGATCTATCCCCTGCGGCTCGTCTCGACGCTGTCGATTGCGGGCACGCTGAGGAACGAGGTGATCGGGTGAGCGCGCCGCAGCCGGGTCCCGTGCGCCCGCTGGTCGAGGCCGAGCGCGTGGGCCGGATCTTCCCGATGCCGGCCGGACCCGTGACAGCGGTGCTCGACGCCTCGCTCCGCATCGATGCCGGAGACTACGTGGCCATCTGGGGTCCGTCCGGCTGCGGCAAGTCCACGCTGCTCCACATGCTCGGGTGCGTGGATGCGCCGACGAGCGGAATGCTCCGCTTCCAGGGGCGCGACGTGGCCGCGATGAGCGACGACGAGCGGAGCGACCTGCGGCTGCGCCGGATCGGGTTCGTGTTCCAGCGCTTCTTCCTGCTGCCGATGCTGACCGCCTGGGAGAACATCGAGCTGCCGCAGGCCGAGGCCGGCGCGGGCCGCGGCGAGCGCGCCGCCCGGACGGCGGAGCTGCTGAAGTACGTCGGCCTGCCGCACCGGGCGCGGCACCGGCCGCCGCAGCTCTCGGGCGGCGAGATGCAGCGCGTCGCGGTGGCGCGGGCGCTCGCCAACCGTCCCGCCCTGCTGCTGGCGGACGAGCCGACCGGCGAGCTCGACCGCGCGACGGGCGACCAGATCGCCGAGCTGTTCGACCGTGTGCAGCTCGACGGGACCGCGGTCGTGGTGGTCACCCACGATCAGGCCATCGCAGAGCGCGCGCGCAGGCGGGTGAACATGCGCGACGGGCGTCTGGAGGGGCGGTGATCTTCAGGCTGGCGCTCCGCTCGCTGATGGTGCATCCGATCCGGACGCTGCTCCTGGCGTGCGGCTTCGGCCTGGGCGTCGGCGTGATGGCGACCCTGCTCGGCGTCGGAGACGTGATCCTCGAGCAGGCCCGGTCGCCGGCCATCGTCGGGGGGGGCGATGTCGTCGTCTCGAGCGCCACCGGCTCCATACCCGCTGCGGACTGGATGCTCTCGGGCGTGCTGCGGAGCGGCAGGCTGGGCGATCGCGTGGCCGCGGCCTCGCCGACACGCCGGGCAACCATCTATCTGCTTCGCGACGGCCGCAGCGTGCCCGTTCGCGCGCACGGGGGGATTCCGAGCCTCGAACGGCGCGTCGGCGATCCGGAGGCGGCCGGCGTGACGTCGTGGACCGATGCACCGGCCGACACGGCGTGGACCGATCCGGATCCCGCGACCGCGCTTCGGAATCTGGATCGCTTCCACCCGGTGCCCGACGTACCCGCGCGGGCAGACTCTTGGGCGGAGTGGCTCTACTTCAACGGGCAGTCCGGCAGCAGCCGCTTTTACCTGACCTTTCTGGTGGGGCCGCCGCGCGCCGACGGCCGCCGGACCGCCGGCGTCCGCCTGCAGCTGGACGCCGGTGGTGAGCGAAGCGCGTACTCGGCCAGCACGGAGCTCGACGATCGCGCCGTGCTCGCTGTGCTCGATGATGCGCCCGATCTCACCGTCGGTGCGACTCGCGTACGCCTCGAAGGCATGCGGTATCGAATCACCATCGATCTGCCCGTCGAACCGACAGGAGACGTACGGGAGGGAGCCGCAGCCGGCGCGGCGCGCGTGCGAGGCGAGCTGTCGGTCGAGGCCACCGCCGGCCGTGCGCTGCCGCCGCTGACGATTCGAGGCGCCGGAGGGTGGCTTTCGGGCTATGTCGTTCCAGTCATGTCAGGCCATTTGAACGGGGCGTTGTCGCTCGAGGATGCCGGCAGCGCTCGCGCGGCCTCAGCCGCGCCGCCGCGCCGCATCTCGTTCGACGGCGGCACCGGATACCACGACCACAACTGGGGGTTCTGGAAGGATGTGTCCTGGCGCTGGGGCCAGGTACAGCACGGTGATCTGTCGCTCGTCTACGGCCGGATTCAACCGCCCGCGGACGCCGCCGATGCGGAGAGGATTCCGGGTTTTCTGGCCGTTCTCAGTCCGGATGGCCCGCTGGGATACGCCGGCCGGGTCTCGATCCAGGAGATCGACGATCCCGCGCAGGACCACCCGAAGCGGATTGAGGTCGTGGGGCGCAGCGCGTCGGTCAACCTGTCGGTCGAAATCTCGCCGGAGGCGGTCGTGCGCACGCGCACGGGAGGAAGGTTGTTCGGGGGAGGGTTCGACTTCCTCCAGATGAGCGCCCGGTATCGCGTGCACGGGACGGCGGGTGAGCGCGCGCTCGATTTCACGGCGCAGGGCTCCGCCGAGACGTTCCGCAGGGCGCCGGCTCCGTGACGCGTCTTGACCCTCGCGCCCGGAGCGCGTCTAATGGGCGCACATGACCGAGCCGGCTCAGCCCCCGAAGGACCTCATCGGCTTCATGGACTACTACTTCGTCCAGAAGGCCCCATTCCAGCTGCCCGAGAACGCCAAGGAGTGGATCGTGAAGTGGGGGCCCTGGATCACGATCGTGCTGCTGGTGTTGACGCTGCCGCCGCTGCTCTTCGTGCTCGGCTTCGGCACGCTGCTGATCCCGTTCGGCGGCATGCTCTACGCGACGACCTTCACGTACTTGACCGTGGTGCTGGCGATCGAGATCGGGCTGATGATTGCCGCGCTGCCGGGGCTGTTCGCGCGGAAGATGTCGGGCTGGCAGCTCCTCTTCTGGTCTCAGATGGCCAGCCTGGTATTTTCGGTCATGCATGGCGCCGTGGTCGGAGGCATCTTCGGAGCGCTCATCGGCTTCTATCTGCTGTTTCAGATTCGGCCGCTGTATTCCAACTGACACGCGGCAGGGCGGCACATCGGTTGCACAACCAACGACCAGTGCCCGCTGCAGTACTGCCTCCCATGACGCGTTGCAGGTCGTGCTCGACGCTGCGGCGCCCGCGTTCGATCAATGCGTTACGGTCCTCTGCGCCGGTGCGGAACGAGGCGTCGGCCCCGCCTGTTTCACCAGTCGCCGGCCGCGTCATTTTTACCCTGGCGGGTAATTTGGCCGCGGCCGGCGGCGCGGTTCACGAAAGAGCGCGGTTGGCGGAATAATACAGATCCTCATGACGATCGATTCGCCGCGCCGCCGGTCACACCGCATCGTGACGCTTCCGTTGTGCGGATTGCTCTTCTTCTTCTTCTTCTTCTTCGCCGCGCAGGCAACGGCGGCCGAGAGCGAGATCGATCGCGCGCGGCAGCTCTACAACCAGGGCCTTTTCGATCAGGCCATCGCCGCCGCGGACGCGCTCCGGGGCAATCCCAGGCTCGCGGCCTCCGCTGCGCTCGTCGCGGCGCGGGCGCGGCTCGAGCGATTCCGGCATGCAGGCGATCCGCAGGATCTCACGGCGGCGCGAGGCGCGCTGGTCGCGCTTCAGCCGGCGGCGCTGTCGCCGCAGGAGACCGTCGAGTGGCAGATCGGGATCGGCGAAGCGCTGGTGCTCGAGGACGAGCTCGGTCCGGCGTCGGAGATCTTCGGCAGCGTGCTGGCCGTCGCGCGGCCGCACCTGCCGCCCTCGGACCTGGAGAAGCTGATCGATTGGTGGGCGGGAACGGCCTCGCGGTACGCCGAGACGCTGACGGGTGCCGGCCGCGCTGCGGAGTTCACCGAGCTGCTGGCCTCGCTCAAGCCGATGGGGGCTGCGGTCGTCCCTTCCCGTGCGGCGATGTACTGGTCGGTCGTCGCCGAGCGTGGAGCCGGCGACTTCGACGCGGCGTGGAATGCCGCTGTGGCGGCCTGGATTCGCGCCGGCTCGGTTCCAGCCGGAGATCGCCTGCGGTCGGATCTCAACCGCTTCGTCACCGAGACGCTCATTCCCGAGCGGGCGCAGGCACACACCGGCGAGCGCTTCGATCGCCGTGCGACGATCGCCGGCATCGAGGCGATGACGGGCGAATGGCGATCGCTCATCGCCCGGTGGCAGCCGCCCGAAGACTGAGCGTCCCTCCTGCTCGTCAATTCCGCGTGTCCTGCCGGCCGGCTGTTGGCGTCGTCTGAATGAGTGCGCGTCAGCGGAGGCCGTCGGCGAGGGCTTCGGCCTTTTCGGCCAGGCTCTGCGCGAGCAGCAGATCGTTGGACCGCACGGCGCTGTCGGCCTGGGACAGGAATCGACGGGCAGCGTCGTAGTCGTTCTGCTTGCCGGCGCTCAGCGAGCGCCGGTCGAGCCCATTCAGCTTCTGCACCGTCCGCGTCACGATGTCGCGTACCTGCTGGGCCGAGGCGCTGCCGGCGCCGGCAGGTCCGCTGGGGCGCAGCTCGATGGCGGGCGCTGGTGTCGTTGCGGCCGGCTGGGCGGACGGCGCGGCCGGCGCCGGGGCGGGCGCGGCCGAGGCCGTGGAGCTTCTCGCGCGTCCCGCAGTGCTGTCGCTCGCCGGGGCGGACGCGGCAGGCTCCGGGGGGACGGCGGCCGCAGGGCGCTCGGCCGGCGGTTCTTCCACGAGCGCGACCGGCGCGACCGCCGCGAGCGGCGGGGGTGCGGGAACGTCGAGCGGCACCGATGCGGCCTTGCCTGACGAGGCGCAGCCCGCCATCCAGGCGGATGCCGCGAGCAGGGTGGCCGTTCGCACGAAGCAGCTCATGCAGCCCAACAGTATCGCTCAGGCAGCGGGGAGAAGCATGCGGAAGGTGGATCCCCGCCCTTCGATCGATTCGACCGCGATCTCACCGCCGTGCAGCTGGACGATGCGATACACCATCGAGAGGCCAATCCCGCTTCCGCCGCTCCTGGTCGTGTAGTAGAGGTCGAAGATTCGCTCGAGGTCCGCCGCCGGAATCCCCACGCCCGTGTCCTCCACGACAAGACTCACGCGTCCGTCTTTCTCGACCCGTGCGCCCATCGCCAGCTCGCCGCCGCGCGGCATCGCCTGGCAGGCATTCAGCGCCAGGTTGAGCAGCGCCTGACGAAGCAGCGATGGATCGGCGCGCAGGGGCGGCACGGGACCCGCTTCGCGGATGCGGCACGTGACGCCGCTCCGCCGGCCCTCCGGCTCCACCAGCGCGAGCACCTCGCCCATCAGTCCATGTGCGTCGACGGTCTCGAGCTGCAGCTCCTGCGGACGGATGAAGCGCAGGAATCCCTGGATGACATCGTCCAGGCGCTTGATCTCGGCGGCGATCACCTCGATGTGCTCGCGCGCGCCGTCGATGGCTCGGCTGCTGACGGCGCTGTCGATGCGGGGCGGCGTCGCGTCGACGTCGGCGGCAATGGTCGTGCTCATGGCCCCGCCGGCGGCCGCCAGCCCGAGCACGGCCCCGACGCGCGCCTCGCGGCGCTCTACGGCGCGTGAGAGGTGCTCGCGCACGAGCTCCAGGTGGATGGTCATGGCATTGAGCGGGTTCTTCACCTCGTGGGTGACGCCGACCATCAACCGTCCGAGCGAGGCCAGCTTGCGTGCGTACTCGATCGTCGAGCGCACCTGGCTCAGGTACGCGAGATTTCTCGACACGAGCATCACGCCCACGATGCCGCGGGCTTCGTCTTCAATCACGTGCGCCGAGATGAGCCGGTCGTCGAGCTCGGCGCCCTCCGCCGCACCCCAGGCCTGTACGGCGGCCGTGACCGGGCCCTGCGAGCGGCCGGATCGCAGCGCCTCCGCGATGAGCCGGCGGTAGGGGTGATCGGGGGGGACGGCCTCGAGCATGCTGCCGCTGTCGGGCTGGCGCGGCAAGGTGGCGCGCATGGCCGAATTCGCGAACAGGACGCCTCCCTCGGCGTTCAGGATCGCCACGGCATCCTCGAGCTGCTCGACGAACGATTCGACGCGCGCCAATGCGCCGCCCTGCGCGCGCGCCGCGAGCTGGTTGCCGATGGCCTTGAAGGACTCGCCGAGTCCTTTGAGCTCCTCCTCCGGCGGCAGGTCGATCGTGACGCCGGTCTCGCCGCGGCCCAGCCGCATCAGCCCGCTGTTGATCACGTGAATCGGCCGAAGCCCGCGGCGCGACAGGATCAGGCCGACCACGATCGCCGCGATCGAAATCGCGAGCGTCGTCCAGATCATCGGCGTGAGCGCCTGCGTGAGATCGTTGCGGATCAAGAGCGGGGAGAGTCCGATGCGGATCGCGCCGAACGGCGCGTCGCCGAGCTGCAGCGGCAGCACGATCTCCAGCGTGCGGTCGGCGTAGATGGCGCGAATCTGCTCGAGGGTGCCCCGCTCGAGCACGGAGGCGAGCGAGGTCTGCGGTTCCAGGCGGCGCCCCTCCAGCCCGGGGCCCACGACGGTCATCCCGCCGGTATCCACGATCGCGGCATAGGTGACGTTGCGGCCGTAGGCTGCCGTCGACTCGAGGATCGACCGGATGCCCGGGTCGGTGCGAAGGGCGTCGATCGGGTCCGGCGCGGCGGCGGTGGCGTCGCGTGCCTTCTGGTAGATGATGAGCCCCAGGAGCTCGCCGCTCCGGCGGCTGTTCTCCAGGCCGACGCGCGCCAGGTTGGCGACGTACTCCGCGGCGAGCGCCGTCATCGACAGCGCGATCAGCGCCGTGACGGCCGCCGTCTGCTTGGCGCTGAGACTGACGCGCATGGGGATCAGCCGGAGGCGCGCTTGCGGTCCGCGTCTTCGCGGAACCGCTTGAGCTTGTTGTGGAGCGTCTTCACCGTGACGCCGAGAATCTCGGCCGCCCGCGTCTTGTTGTCGCGCGTGTGCGCCAGCGTCAGCTCGATCAGCCGGCGCTCCGCTTCGTCCACGGTCATGCCGGGCGTCAACCCGACAACCGGCGTCTTGGGGGGCGGCAGCCCGGAGAGATCCGCCGGCAGGTGAGCGGGCTCGATGAATTCTCCCTGGCTCAGAATCACCGCCCGCTCCACGACGTTGCGGAGCTCGCGGACGTTGCCCGGCCAGGAATAGCGCTGCAGCAGCCGCGCCGCCTCGGGATCGACCGCCCGTACTCCCTTGCCATGGCGTTCGCTGAACTCGGAGATGAAGGCCTGGGCCAGGAGCGGGATGTCTTCGGCCCGCTCGCGCAGCGGCGGCACGGCGATGGAGATCACGTTGATCCGGTAGTAGAGATCCTCGCGCAGCTTGCCCAGCTCGACGGCCCTGGCGGGGTCGACGTTGGTCGCGGCGATCAGCCGCACGTCGACCGGCTGCTCCTTTTGCCCGCCCAGTCGGCGCAGCGTGCGTTCCTGCAGTACGCGCAGCAGCTTCACCTGCACCGCGGGCGCCACCTCGGCGATTTCGTCGAGGAACAGCGTCCCCTTGTGCGCCAGCTCGAAGCAGCCCTGGCGCCGCTCGACCGCCCCGGTGAAGGCGCCGCGCTCGTGACCGAAGATCTCGTTTTCGAGCAGCGTCTCGGGAATCGCGGCGCAGTTGATGCCGATGAAGGGTTCCGCGTGGCGGCCGCTGAGCTGGTGGATGGTCTGCGCGACCAGCTCCTTGCCCGTTCCCGATTCACCCGTCACCAGCACCGAGGCGTCGGTCGGGGCAGCCTGCTCGATCAGGCGGTACGTGCTCCGGATGGCCGCCGCGTTGCCCACGATGCGCCCGAAGCGCCCGAGCTCGTGCAGCTGCCGCCGGAGATCCGCCGAATCATGCAGAGCCTGCTGGCGCCCGAGCACGTTCTGAAGGAGCACCCGGAGCCGCTGTGGATCCACCGGCTTGGTGAGATAGTCGTAGGCCCCCTCTTTCATGGCCGCGACGGCGCTGTCGACGCTTCCCTGGGCGGTGAGCAGGATGAAGGTGAGATCCGAGAGCTGGTCCTTGAGGCGCCGGAGCAGCTCGAACCCGTCGAGCCGGGGCATGACGAGGTCCGCCAGGATCGTCGAGGGGTGAAAAGACGCGATTTTGGACAGGGCCTCCTCGCCGTCGGCCGCCCCCTCGGCCTCGAAGCCCCACGCGCGGACGAGCTCCGTCAGCCCTCGCCTGGCGGCGACATCGTCTTCAACGACCAGAACGCGCATTTGTCCCAGCATACAGGAACCGGCAGTGGTTGTGAGGGGGAGCAAGCGTTCGGGCGGGCGGGGCGGGCAAAAAGTATCCGGGCCGCGTAAAAAGTACTCGGTAGATTCTGCGCCGTTGCGCGCCGATCGCCCGGAAACCGCGAACTTCTGTGCGGCACATGCTTTGCGATAAAGCGGGCAATCGTCGGCCCGTAAACACGGCAGGTTGCCGTGAGCTGGGGGAGCCGTGCTGACGACAAATGTAGGGGCACCGCGATTCGTCGAGGTGCCCCTACACCTTTTTTGGTGGGTCGCGGGGCCCCACCCCCGCGACCTGTCACCCTCTCGCCTTCAGCTCGAGGGCGGCGGCTTGCGGCAAGTCCCTGCTTAGTGGGACGTGCCGTCCTCGGCCCCCACCCCCCCCGCGACCTGTCACCCTCTCGCCTTCAGCTCGAGGGCGGCGGCTTCCGGCAAGCCGCTACCGTTCACAATCCAGACTACCTGCCCGCCCAGGGCCCGACCTCCGGCTTCGGCTGAGTATTCGCCAGCGGACCGAGCTCGGCTTTCACGCCCGCCGAGATTGCCGCCATCTCGCTGCCTGCCTGGAAGCAGGTGAAGTCCGGCCGATCGCGCCAGGCATACGGCCCGCACACACGCTTGCCGGCCTTCAGGGCCGCGTCATGGACGATGTTGATGGCGCGTTCGTAATCGGGTGATCCCTGCTGGAAGCCTGAGAAATTGCCGAGGTCGCCGCTCGCGGCGAAGATCGCGTCGACGCCCGGAATCTTCGCGATGGCATCGGCGTTCTTGAGCCCTTCGAGCGTCTCGATCATCAGGATCAACACGATGTTGTCGTTGATCGTCTGCCGGTAGCCTCCGGGGACGCCCCCGAACATCGCCGGATCGAACGCCTGGCCGCCGCCGTTGCTGCGGCGACCGAGCGGCGGAAAGTACGTCCAGTTCCTGGCGGCCGTGGCCTCTTCCACCGTATCGACCGTCGGAACCACCACCACGAGCGCGCCGGCGTCCACCGCGTGCTGGATCTCCTTTTCGTCGGTGTACGCCACGCGAACCCCGGGCACGGCTTTCGCGTGTGGGCAGGTGCGCCACATCTTGGCGGCAGCGGCCCAGTCGCGGTCGTTGTGCTGCATCTCGGTCCAGATGAAGTCGTACCCGGCGTTGGCCATTGCGCAGTAAATCGTGGGGTCGGTCGACGCGAACACGGTGCCACCGGTGACCTTGCCCCCCTGCTTCAGCTTGAGCTTCACCGGATTCCAGACCTTCGATCCGGCCGGGGGGTTCCAGAAGGTGCCGTACTTCCAGCCTTCAGGGGTGAACGGCCCCTGGTTCACGGCGCCGGCGGGTGCCTTCATGATTGCGCCGCTATCCTGGCCGGCCGGTGCCGCGAGTGGAAACTGCGTCGCCCCCGCCGCAGCATTGTTGGCGTACGGATCCGCCGTACTTGGCGCCGGCTGCTGCGCGGCGCCGCCCTGCCGGGCGGGCGCGTTCTGACCGTAAAGGTGATGGCTCGCCACTCCGACCGCGGCGACCAGAGCGACTGCGAAAAGCAGGCGTTTCACGGGAGATCCTCCTTGTTTGGGTTTGTCGCGGGGCCCCACCCTCGCGACCTGTACCCTCTCGCCTTCGGCTCGAGGGCAATGCTGCCGGCGGCTCGTTGCTTCAGTGCTCCATCGTTGCTGCGCGGTACCCCGCAGCTTGTTCGCCTTTGCCTTCGGCTCGAGGACATGGCGGTGGCGGCTGCTCGTTGGAACAAGGCGATGGTGTCAGCCCCCGAACCAGAACCCCGAACCTTGAACCTCGAACCCTGGAAACTTGCGAAGAACTCTACCGCAGGTCTGCTCCGGGGGTGTGAGAAAACATGGAGCGCGCCGCGAGCCCTTTGATTCCCGCGTACAGCCCGGGACGACCAGCAGTGTCACCGGCGTGGAAAGCGGGAGGGCGCCGAGCGGCGCCGCCTCGTGCAGGTCCGGCCGCTGATGCGCTGTGACCTCATCGGCCCGTGGCCGAGCCGAATACGATTGCGAGGCAACCGCACCGCGGACGGCGAGGCGAGGCACGGAGGGATATCACCGCGGAAAGGCAGTCATCGAGCGATGGTGATCTCGGAGCCGTCTTTCAAGGTCGTCTGGCCCTGAGTGATGACGAGGTCATTCGGCTGGAGGCCCGATTGTATTTCGACGCGCTCAGCGTCCACTAGGCCGGTGACCACTTGCCGCCGCACCGCGCGCCTTCCGGACACGATGAACACCGATGCGGATCCATCCTCGCTCTTCAGCACCGACGTTGCGGGAACGAGGAGGGCGTCTGGACGCTGCTCGGCGTCGATCTCGACGGCGACCTCCGTGCCGGCGGGGAGGTCGGTCGGCGCCAGGAAGGCGAGCCGGACCTGACCCTGCGAGGCCTGCGCCTCGGGCGCGGGCCTCGAGACCACCTGCATGTCGAGCGGCGCCCTGCCGCTCACGGGAAGCACGCGAGCCCGGGCGCCCACGGTGAATCTGGCCAGATCGGCGGTGCCGACGCTCGCGACGACTTCGGTCTGCTTCGGATCGATCAAGCGCAGGATCGGATCGTTCGCGCTCGCGGCGACCGACTCGCCAGGCTCGTGCAGGCGATCGGTCACGATGCCGTCGAACGGGGCGCGGGCCTCGGAGGCGGTCGATCGTTCCTGCAGGGCGCGCTCGGCGGCGCGCGCCTGAGCCGCTTCCGCTTCGGCCGACTCGAGCTCGCGGTCGGCCTCCGCGACCTCGGCGCGCGATACCGCACCGCCGGCTATCAGCGCATGCACGCGCGTCTGCTTCAGCCGCGCCGCCTGCAGCCGGAGGTCGGCCGCTCTCGTGGTGGCCGCCCGGGCGGCCGCTTCGGGCGCGAAGGCGGGAAACTCGAACCGGACAAGCAGGTCCCCGGCCTTTGCCTGGTCGCCCGGCTGGCGGGTGATCTCGAGGATGCGGGCGGGCTGAGGAGCGGTCAGCAGGAATTCGGCGTCCTGAAGCACCTGGACGACCCCCGTAGCGCTGACGACCCCGTGGATGTCGCCCACATGAACGGGCTCGGCGAGCACCGGGACCGCCTGATCGCGCTGTACCTGTGGCGTGGCGGCGCGCCGGCAGGCGGGGGATGTCAGACACAGCAGAAGCAGGGAGGCGATCGTCCGACGGGACACCAGCGCATGTTACAGAAAGCGATTGACACCCGCTGCTGGTTACGACACGATACCTTCGTTCAGTAAGTGAACGATGACCCCATAGGTTGTGGTTGTCGTGCAATACACCACGGTTCCCCCACCATATTAGCCCGCATCCTGCCGCAGTTCTGGCCGACAGAATTGTGACCGAGAGAGCGGGAGCTTGTACGCGCGCATGAACTTCCAACCGGAGCCTGCCGAAGCCTCGACTACGGTCTTCAAGGAGGCCTGCGGTGTCTGCGGCGATCGACGATGGCAGATCGCCTATCGAGGACCGATTCGCGACGGCGCGTTCGGGCGCACGACGCCCGCCACCGTCTTCAGGTGCGCGTCCTGCGGCGTCGGCTTTCTGCCCACCTCCGTTGGGCTCTCACCCCACTACTACGAGGGACGTGAGTACCGGGAATCACTCGGGGAGGGCGCCGACGCGGAAGCCTTCTTCCGGCTGCACGACGATGAGCAATTCCGCCGCTATCCGATGCTCGAGCAGGTCCCCCTTCGCGGACGGGTGGTTGCCGACGTGGGCTGCGCCGGAGGCGCCTTCCTCGACGGCGTTCGCGGCTTCGCGGCCGCGACGATCGGGATCGAGCCCGCCGTCGCCTATCGCGACTCTCTGAGGAGCCGCGGGCATCTGGCATTCGGCGACCTGTCTGCCGCTGCCTCGGAGTGGAGCGGACGGGTCGACCTCGCCGTCTGCTTCAGCGTGATCGAGCACGTGGAGCGGCCGACGGAATTCCTGCGGGAGATCCGCCGGCTGCTGTCGCCCGCCGGACGGCTGCTCCTCAGCACGCCGAATGCCGACGACATGCTGCTGTCGCTCGGCTGCGATCGGTACGCACAGTTCTTCTATCGCGCCGTCCATACGTATTACTTCGATCGCCGGTCGCTGGCCGCCGCCGCGCGCGAGGCGGGGTTCGCCGCGTTCGAGCCGCGGTTCGTACAGCGCTACGGATTCGGAAACTTCATCGGGTGGCTGGCTGATGGCCGGCCGACCGGCGACGAGCGGCAGCATCCGCTCGGGTCCCGGTTCGATCGGCTCTGGCGGGTCGAGCTCGAAGAGGCCGGCCGTGCCGATTACCTGTATGCGTGGCTCCATGCCTGAGGCACGCAAGGACCGGCCGCCCCTGCTCACCGCCGAACGCGTCCTGCTGGCCGAAGGCGGCGTGTACGCGCTCGTCGAGGTGGCGCAGCAGGGCATGACGATGCTGCTGCTGCCGGCCTTCTTCTTCTTTCTGACGGTCGAGGACTTCGGCGTGATCACCACGGCCGTGGTGGTGTCACAGGTGACCATGTTCGTCAGCACAATGGGCCTGGACTTCACACTCCTGCGCCAGTACTACGTCTGGACCGACGACGAGCGGCCGCGCCTGGTTTCCGGAGTGCTGTACCTGGCGACGGCCTGGTCGGTGGCCGTCGGCGCGTGCGTATCAGTGGCAACCGTCCGGCTGTTCGGCAGCGTCGACTACCGCCTGGCGCTGGTTCTGGGCGCCTGGGCGGGATTTGCGCTGGGCTTGAGGAACATCCCGCTGTCGGTGGTCCGGGTCAAAGGGGAGATGAAGACCTATGCGTCGGCGGAGCTCGGCGCGGCGATCGGCAGGGGGCTGTCGCAGCTCGCGCTGATCGCGCTCGGGTTTGGCGCGGCGGGCTACATGACGGGCTACCTGCTGGGCCCGCTCCTCAGCGCGGCCGTGCTCCTCTATTCCGCCCGATCGGGCTTCAGGTGGCGCCATCCACGATGGCGCCTGACGAGCCAGGTCTGGTCCTACACGTGGCACGTTCTCCCGTCGCTCGTCTTCAATCGTCTGTTCGCGATCGTCGATCGGCTGATTCTGTTCAAGTGGGCGGACTTCGACAGCCTCGGCATCTACGGAGCGGCGTCGCGCTTCAGTACGTCGCTGAAGCTCCTCACAGGCGGCTTCAAGCTCGCGATTGCTCCGGCGCTCTCGCGGGCCGAGAACGGCGACGCCGATTCAGCCAGCCTGTATGCGAGCCTCAGCCGGCTGCTGCTGTTGACGATGCTCTCGGTCGGAAGCGCGTTGATGGTGTGCGTATGGTTCGTCCAGTTCACCCCGTGGGCGGGCCGCTGGGTCGAAGTGGAGCGCCTGGTGAGCGTGCTGCTCCTCGCGCAGTTCCTCGGCGGATTCGGCCTGATCTGGCAGATGGGGTTCTACTACTCGTCCACGCCGCAGGCGGTATCGATCGCCAACACCGTGAGCGCCGTCGCGCTCGTGGCCGCGCTGCTCGCGCTGGTTCCCTCGGGAGGCGCAATGGGCGCTGCGCTCGCGCAGGCGATTGCGGCGGCCGCCAACCTGGCCGCCCTCGCTGCGCTCGAGGCGAAGATGAAGGGGCACATCAAGTCCTGGCACGAGATGCTCGGCCTGACGGCCCTCTTCCTGCCGGCGATTGCGGGGATCTGGCTGATCGATGCGCGGCATCAGCTCTACGTGCTGCTGCCGACGTTTCTGTTCTACGGCGCGATCACCGCTTCGAGCATCAGGCGGTTCTGGCAGCCCGCGATGGCACGTCTGTGAGCGGAGGCCGTACCGTTCTGCTGCTGATCACGACCTTCGACATGGGGGGAGCCGAACGGGTCTACGTACAGCTCGCCCGCGGCCTCGCGGCGCGCGGGTACCGCGTGATTGCCGCCTGCCTCCAGCGGCGCTCGGGTCTGATCGCGAGAGACCTCGCGCAGGACGGCGTGGAAATGGTCGACCTGGGTGTGGCATCCCGGTTCGACGTCCGGGCGCTCGCGCGGCTCTTCCGGTTGTTGAGGCGAGAGCGCGTCGACGTGGTCTATACGTTCCTCATCCATCCTCATCTGGTCGGCCGCCTCGCCGCGCGGCTCGCGCGAGTGCCGGTGCTCCTGTCGTCGCAACAGACGATGATGTACGAGAACCGCGCCCTCGAATGGGCGAACCGGCTCACCGCGCGATGGTGCGCCGCGGTCGTCGCCGTGTCGAAGAACGTCGAGGATTACCTCTTTCGCAACGTCGGTCTGCCGAGGTCGAAGCTCGTGACCATCTACAATGCGATCGAGCCGGGGCCGTTCGAGCGCATCGCCCCGCGGTCGAGCGGCTGGACCGAGGACGGGCCGGTCGTCGGATGCTGCGCGCGCCTTACCCCCGAGAAGGATCATGCGACGCTCATCAGGGCCGTGAAGATCGCGCGGCGGGAGTTTCCGGCGATCCGTCTGCGGCTGGCAGGCGACGGCCCCGAGCGCGCCCGGCTGGCCAGCCTGGTCGCGGAGGAAGGCATGGACGGGGCGGTCGAGTTTCTCGGCCACCTCACCGACGTCGGCGCGTTCTACTCGAGCCTCGATATCTACGTCCAGTCGTCCTATGTCGAAGGGCTGCCCTGCGCCGTCCTGGAAGCGCTCGCCTGCGCGCTGCCCGTGATCGCGTCGCGTGCGGGGGGCAATGAAGAAATCGTCGTGGATGGCGCCGGCCTGCTCGTTCCCTGCCGGGATGACCGGGCGCTGGCGGAGGCGATCGGCTGGATGGCCGCACATCCGGAGCGCGCACGGGCGATGGGGCTCGCCGGCCGCAGCATCGTGCGGGCCCGCTTCAGCTCGGCCGCGATGGTCGATGCCACCGACGCGCTCATCCGAAGCTTCGTCCCGGCGGGGGCGGGGGCGGGAGCGTGATGCGGGGCCGCTGCGATCTCTGCGCCGGCACGGCAGCGGACGTCGTCTCGACGAGCGTCTCCAACGCCCATCGCGAACCGCTGCCGGCCGCGCTCCTGCTGTGCCGCGCCTGCGGCCTTGTGTTCCTGGATCCGGCCGTGGAGCCGCCTGTCGGCTCCGATTACTGGGAGGGGCACAGCTCCGCGGAGTCGAGGACACCCACCGGCGCGTTGCTCTCCAAGCTGGACGGGCGCGCGCGGCTGATCCAGCGCCGTGTGGCTCCGGTCGTGGGCCAGCCCGGGGACCTGCTCGACATCGGCGCGGGCACCGGGTCGGTTCTGCGCGCGTTCGGCGGCGCCGGCTGGCGCTTGACGGCGGTTGAGCCCTCGCCCGATTACGCGGCGTTCGTACAGCAGCGTTCGCCCGCGGCAAAGGTGTTGTGCACCGATTTCGAGGCGGCCCGTCTGGAGTCCGGATCGTTCGATCTGATCACGATGTCGCACGTGCTCGAACATGCCCGCAGCCCGACGGACTTCCTGTCGAGCGCGCGCCGTCTCGTCCGGCCGGAAGGGTTCTTGTACGTGGAGGTGCCGGATCTGAGGGGCCTGCCATGGCACATGCCGCTCTGGCAGTACGCCGAGGTTGCGCACCGCCACTACTTCACGCAGGGCACGCTCGGCGCCGTGCTCTCGAAAGCCGGCTGGCGGACTGTCTCGGTCGAGCCGATCGGGGCGGGGCGGCACCTGTCGGTCATCGCACGCCCGGTCGAACCGGAGCCCCCGCGGACGGCCAGAGAGGAGTACCGAGGGCACGCGGGGGTTCCTGCGGCGCCACGCGATCGCGCGGCCGCTCGCCGCCGCGGCGAGACGGTCGCTGTTCACGATCCTCGGCGCCGATGCCGCACGCGGGCTCCGCAGGGCGCTGCGGGGGGCACCGGAGGCTCGCCAGTGACGGGCACGGTTCCGTGTCCGCTCTGCGGGTCCTCCCGGACGGTCGCGTACAGGCGATCTCGGGCGCATCCTGCGCAGCGTCTATGCGCGCGCGACGGTTGCCGTGTGCCGAGCGTGCCGGCTCGGCTTCTTGAGCCCGCTGCCGAGCGCCTCGGAGATCGCAGAAGTCTACAAAGAGGAATACTTTCGCGCGTACAGCGATCGCGGCATCGCGATGCCTGCGGAGCAGATGCGCCCGCCCACGCGCTACATCGCCAGGCTCTCGCGAGCGGCACGCGACGACGCTCATGGACGGCTGCTCGACGTCGGGCCCGGCAGCGGAGCGTTCCTGAAGTACGCGAGCGAACAGGGCTGGGATGTCCTCGGTCTGGAGGCGTCCCGCTGGGCCGCCGACCAGGCGGCAGCGCGCCACGGCCTCGAAGTCCGGTGCGGCACCCTCCTCACGACGCGGCTCCCGGCGGAACATTTCGACATCGTCCATATGAGTCATGTGCTGGAGCATTTCGTCGATCCGGCGGCGAATCTGCGGGAGGTGTACCGCGTGCTCAAGCCGGGAGGCGCGTTGATCGTCGAGGTTCCGAACGAGTTCGACAACCTCCAGTTTCGAATGCTCAGGGCGCTTGGACTGCTCAAGCCGTATCGGGTGGCGAGCAGCCACATCTTCTTCTTCAACCCCTCGACGCTCGGCCGCCTGCTGAAGTCGGCCGGATTCGCGGTCGAGCACCTGGCGACGATGCGCGACTTCGAGGGCGGCACGGCGGTTCGGCTCCTGCCGAGGGCGCTTGCCGCGGCCGTCGAGATCCCGCTGCGGATGGCTCCGCTGGTCGAATCGGTGGCCCGGCGGCCGCCCGCGTCGAAACAGCAGCGATGAAACCGAGGCAGCTGCTGTTCTCTCTGCCGTACGGCATCGGATTCCGCAACATCGTGTGCTGCGGCGTGCTCGATGCGTGCCGGGCTCTGGGCGCCGGCGCGACGCTGCTGATTCCCGAGCTCAGCCCGGCGGACGCTCAGCGGATCGGCGGCGAGATCCCACCCGGCATCGCGGTGCGCGAGCTCAAGGCTGCGAAGCATTCGCGGAGCTTCACGTGCCTGAAGCTCATCAAGCAGCATCTCTACGGCCAGCGCACCGGGCTGGAGTCGTTTCAGGTGAAGCGGCAGAGGCGCCGGCGCGAGTGGCCCCTGCTGCACGCGGCGGCCAGCGTCATCGAGCGCGCCGCCGAGATGCTCTGTTCGGAAGAATGGGTGGACGAGCGGATTGCGCGCGCGCGGCAGCCCTTCGAGGACTACTACGAGCGAATGCTGGACGAGCTTCGAATCGACACTGTCGTCCTGGCCAAGCCCGGGTACCAGCCCGAGGACCTCGCGTTGATTCGCGCCGCCCGCGCCCATCGCGTGCCGACCATCAGCGTCGACACGACGTGGGACAACATCGTCTCCAAGCGCCCGGCATACCTCGCACCTGATGCGCTGACGGCCTGGAGCCGGAGAATGCGGGACGAGGCCGTGGAGTTCTACCGGTTGGATCCGCCGCGCGTGCCGGTGACGGGAGGCGCGCCGTTCGACGTGTTCTTCGCCAGGGACCGGCTGCCGCCGCGGTCCGCCTTCCTGGAGTCGCTCCGGCTGGATCCGGCGCGGCCGCTCATCGTGTTCACGCTGAACAACCCGCTCTTCAACGTCCAGAACCGGCAACTGGTCGCGTTTCTGCTCGACGCCGTCCGCCGCGGCGCCATCCGGCACGCCCCGAACGTCCTGATCAGGATGCACCCCTGGGATTGCACCAGCAGCCACGAGGACACCGTGCGCCGGTACTCGAACGTGCACCTCGAGCGCCCCCTCGGCACGCCGGATCCCTCGAGCGTCTACGAGTGCATACCCACGGCCCTCGACGTGGTCCATTACGGTGCGCTGATTCTCGTACGCGGATGTGGTCGTCAATATCGGATCGACGACCTCGCTCGACGCCATCGCGGCCGATACACCGGTCGTGAACATCTGCTTCGACGTCGAACCCGTCGCACCCGAGCGTTCGGCCGCGCGGTTCTACGACTATTCGCACTACAAGCCGATCGTCGAGTCGCGGGCGGTGCGGGTGGCCCGCGACCCCGACGCGTTCTATGCCGCCGTGAACGTGTACCTCGAAGACCGGGGGATTGATCGGGACCTGCGGGAGCGGGCCCGGGCGGACTTTCTGACGTTCGCCGACGGCGGCAGCGCCCGGCGCATTGCGGCGGCCATCTCGGAGGTGTGAGGACGCATGCGAGTGAAGGTGATAGGAGCGGGCTCGATCGGCAACCATATGGCGCACGCCTCGCGCACCCTCGGGTGGCAGGTGACCGTCACGGACGTCAGCGAGGAGGCGCTCAGGAGGATGCGGGACGAGATCTACCCCGCCCGCTATGGCGCCTGGGACGAGGCGATCGTCCAGACGCTCGGGGGCGGCACGGAGGACCACGATCTCGTGATCATCGGAACGCCGCCAGACCATCATCTGCCGCTGGCCCTGACGGCGCTGGCGCAGAGCCCACGGGGGATCCTCATCGAGAAGCCGCTGTGCCCGCCGTCGCTCGAGGGACTCGACGCGTTGTGCGAGGCCGCCGCGCGCTCGGGCGCGAAGATCTTCGTCGGCTACGATCACGTGGTCGGCTCGGCGGCGCGCGAGGTCGAGCGCCTGCTGCGTGAGGGCGCGATTGGGGACGTGCTGACGCTGGACGTGGAATTTCGAGAGCACTGGGCCGGCATCTTCACGGCGCATCCCTGGCTTCGGGGGCCGGAGGACACCTATCTCGGATTCACGAACCGCGGCGGCGGTGCGAGCGGCGAGCACTCGCACGCCCTGAACCTCTGGCAGCATTTCGCGCACGCGGCCGGCGGCGGTCGGGTGGCCGAGGTCTCTGCGATGCTGCACTACGTGTCGGCCGGGGAGGCCGAGTACGACGATTTGTGCTTCCTGACCCTCAGGACCGAACGCGGACTCACCGGCCGGGTGGTGCAGGACGTCGTCACGCTGCCGCCGCGCAAGCGGGCGCTGATCCAGGGCACGCGCGGCGCGCTCGAGTGGGTCAACGGGTACGACGCTCAGGGGGACGCCGTGCTGCTGCGGCGCCAGGGCGAGGGGGAGGAAGCGCGGCGGTTTCCGAAGCGCCGCGCCGACGACTTCATCGAGGAATTGAAGCACGTCGCAGCGCACCTCGAACCGGGTTCGGCGCCCTCGCCCATCGGTCTGGATCGGGGCGCCGACACCATGCTCGTGCTCGCCGCTGCTCACCAAGCGGAGCGGGAGGGCCGGCGCGAGCGGCTCGCATATGGCTCCTGGCCCCGGCCGGAAGCGTCGATATCCTTCGATGACACGTTGACGCGGTGAGAGCAGGCATGCGCAAGAGCTTCGATTTCGACGACCTGTTCGTTCTGGACCTGGCGAACAATCATCAGGGCTCGGCCGATCACGCATCGCGGGTGATTGAGGCCATGGCCGAGGTGGCGCACGCGAACAAGGCGCGCGCGGCGCTGAAATTCCAGTTCCGGGAGCTCGACAGCTTCATTCATCCGGCGCACCGGACCTCGAGCGCCAACAAGCACATCCCCCGGTTCCTCGGAACGCGGCTGGCGCGGATCGACTGGGAGCGGCTGACCCGTGAGGTTCGCGCGCACGGGCTCACGACGATGGCCACGCCGTTCGACGAGCCGTCGGTGGATCTCATCGGCGAGCTCGGCGTCGAGGTGATCAAGATCGCGAGCTGCTCGGCGACCGACTGGCCGCTGCTGGAGCGGGTGGCAGAGGCCGACAGGCCGGTCGTCTTCTCGACCGGCGGGCTCACGCTCCGCCAGATCGACGACCTCGTCAGCTTCTTCGATCACCGCAGGGTGGAGCATGCGCTCATGCACTGCGTGGCCATCTATCCGACCCCGGACGACAAGCTGCAGTTGAATCAAATCGAGGTGCTGCGCCGCCGGTATCCGGAGAAGGTCGTCGGGTTCTCGACCCATGAAGTGCCCGACAACGTGTCGGCCGTTCAGGTGGCCGTCGCCAAGGGCGCGCGCATCCTGGAGCGGCACGTCGGCCTGGAGACCGAGCAGATACGGTTGAACGCCTATTCCTCGACGCCTGCGCAAATCGATCGGTGGATGCGTGCGGCTCAGCATGCCCGGACCATGGCCGGGGCCGACGTCCGGCCGGAGCCCACGGCCGAAGAGCTCGGGTCGCTCCAGTCGCTTCGCCGAGGCGTGTACGCGCGCGTGCGGCTGAAGGCGGCGACCGAGATTCCAGACCGCGGGGTCTACTTCGCCATGCCGTGCGGCGACGGGCAGCTCACCTCCGCAGAGTGGAAGGCCGCAGTGGTGGCGCTCCGCGACCTGGAGCCGGACGAGCCGCTGCAGCGCTCGGCGGTGCAGGTGCCGGGCGACAGCGACAAGCAGGTGCTGTTCACGGCGATTCACACGATCAAAGGCATGCTGAACGAGGCGCGCATCGCGCTCAACACCGAGTTCTCCGCCGAGTTCTCGCACCACTATGGCCTCGCCCGGTTCCCGGCGACCGGCGCGACCATCATCGACTGCGTCAATCGCAGCTACTGCAAGAAGCTGGTCATCCAGATTCCGGGCCAGCGGCATCCGTCCCACTATCACAAGCGCAAGGAAGAGACGTTCCAGGTGCTCTGGGGCACGCTCGAGATGACGGTCGACGGGCGAAGACGGACGCTGCTCCCTGGGGACATTCAGGTGATCCAGCAGGGTGTGTGGCACGACTTCCGGACCGACACGGGCGTGATCTTCGAGGAGATCTCGACCACGCACTTCAACGACGACTCGTACTACGAGGACAAGGCGATCAACCGCCTGGAGCGATCGGCGCGCAAGACGGTGGTGAATCATTGGGGCCGCTACCAGATCTGAGGGGCTCCGCGGCCCTTTCACACGTTCGCTGCATCGTCTTCGACTTCGACGGAGTGCTGGTGCTCTCCAACGACGTGAAGCGGAGTGCGTATTTCGAGGCGTTCGAGGCCGTTCCGGGCGCGGCAGAGGCCGTGCGCGCCGTACTGAACGATGACCCGGACGGCGATCGCTTCGACATCATCCGTCTGATCACGCAGCGTCTGGCTGCAGCCGGCTGCGGCGGACCGGAGATCGCGAGCGAAGCAGCGCAGCGCACCTGGACCGACGCCTACAACCGCATCTGCGAGGAGGGCGTCGCGGCCGCGGCGGAGAGCGCCGGCGCGTCCGCCGTGCTGTCGCGACTCTCGCGCCAGGTACAACCTCTACGTGAATTCGGCCACGCCGGAGGAGCCGCTCCACCGCGTGGTCGTGCGCCGCGGCTGGCGGCCGTTCTTCAAGGACGTGCTCGGGCGGCCGCGCTCGAAGGTCGACAATCTGCGGGCCGTGCTGCTGCGAGAGGCATGCTCGCCATCGAGCCTCGCATTCGTGGGCGACAGTCCCCGCGATCGACATGCCGCCGCGATCGTCGGCTGCCCCTTCGTGGCATTCGGCGGGCTGCCGGCCGGGCTTCCGCCCGAGGCGCTCGGGATCGCCGATCTCTCCATGCTCGAGGCGATGCTCGCCGCGCTCCATCATGCTCGCCGGCCGTAGGATTCTCGCGGTCGTCCCGGCGCGCGGGGGCAGCAAGGGAGTGCCCTTGAAGAACATTCGCCCGCTCAACGGCCGTCCGCTGATTGCGCACGTGGCCTCCGTGGCCGCGGCAGCTTCCTGGCTGGATCGCACGGTCGTGTCCACCGACGACGAGCGGATCGCGGAAGTGGCACGGGCAAGCGGCCTCGAGGTCCCCTTCATGCGGCCAGCCGAGCTGGCCGCCGACACCGTGGGCGATCTCCCAGTGCTGCGCCATGCACTGCTCGAAACCGAACGGCAGGAGGCCCGGCCGTACGATATCGTGGTGATGCTGCAGCCGACCTGCCCGCTGCGGACCGCCGACCATGTGAGGCGCGTCGTCTCCGCGGTGATCGACGGCCGCTGCGACGCCGCGTGGACGGTGTCGCAGGCGGATCTCAAGTTTCATCCCCTGAAACAGCTGCGATTGGACGGAATAGGGCTTTCCTACTACGACGAGCGCGGTGCGGACGTGACGGCCAGGCAGCAGCTGGAGCCCCTGTACCTATCGCAACGGCGCGGCGTACGCGCTGACGCGCCAGTGCCTGATCGAGCAGGAGCGGCTGCTGGGATCCCGCACCGCGGGCGTAGTGATCGACGAGCCGCTCGTCAATATCGACACCCTCGACGACTTCGAGCTCGCCGAGACGATGATGCGTGCCGCCACGGACCCGCGTTGAGATCATGAGGCTCCTTCTGCTCGTTCGGCCCTGGCTGTCGCTCATCGTGCTGACGGTCCTGGGCGCCTGGGCGTTCGTCCGGTGGTCCCGCCGGGTGGCGGGCCGATGGGGCGCGCCGCTCGTGGCGGCCGTGTTCCTGACGCACGTGGCTCTGGCGGTGGCGCTCTTCTTCATCTCGTCGTGGCATCTGCCCGTACTCAGCGAGCTTCAGCTCGGCGGCGGATTCTGGGCTTTCTCGCGCGATTCGGATGGCTACCATTTCCGCGCGCTGAGCGTGCTCGCGGCCCTCGAGAGCGGGCACCTGATGATGCCGGACTCGCCGACGGGCGCGTACGAGCTGTTCGTGGCGCTGCAGTATCTGTGTTTCGGGGTGCTTCCGCTGGTGCCGATCGTGGTGAACTGCTGGCTGGTGACGGCCGCAGGGCTGGCGGGGCACGACCTGGTGAAGAAGCTGGGCGGCGGCGGCGCCGCTGCGCTTGGCGGGTTCCTGGCGATCAGCTGCTGGCCTTCGGGCTTCATCTGGGCGAGCCAGCTGCTTCGCGACAGCCTGGCGCTCGCGCTCACGTTCTTCGCCCTGCTCCTGGCCGTCTCCTCGCTCGAGCGGCTTCGGCGGCAGGGCAGGGCCGCCACGTTCATCCTGTTGTCGGGGTCGACGGCGGCCGTGACGACCGTGCGTCCGTACGCCGGCTGGCTGCTCGCGCTGGCCGCCCTCGGGCTCGGCGCGAGCCTGGTCGCCCCTCGCGTGCGCCGCCTCGGAGGTCAGGCCATTGTCTTCGTCCTGGTCGCGACCTCGGCCGGGGCGGTGCTCGGTACCGGCAGCAGGCTGGCGCGGACGTTCACAGAGAACTTTGCGATCGCCAACGCTCTCCCCCCGCGATCCGGGGCCTCCGCCACGTCCGGCGCGGCGGCGCCGGATGAAACCGCGCTCGGCAATTCGGGCTCGAGCACGGCGCGCAGCGGCGGACGCAGTGCCATGCGTGGCGAGGGGGGCGCCGGCCCGGACGAGGACGCGCCCGAGCTCGGCTCGGCGCTGCGCATCGTTCCCAAGCTCTTCGAGCAGAAGCGTCAGGAGCTCGCCGTCGGATCCCACAGCGTCGTCCAGCCTTCGGCCGACATCAGGACGTGGCCGGCGCTGATCGCCTTTCTGCCACAGGGACTGGCGCACGCGCTGTTCGCGCCGTTTCCCTGGGATCTCAGCCCCGGTAAATCGACCGGTTTCATGAAGACGCTCGCGGTGCTCGAATCGCTGCTCATGATCCTGGCGTGCCCGATCATCGTGCTGGGCGTTGTGCGCTCGATCGCCGCGCCCGCTCTCGGCACGTCGCTGCTGCTCCTCTTTTCGCTCTCCATGCTCGTGCTGCTCAGCCTGATCGAGCCGAATCTCGGAGGTCTCGTCCGGCTCCGCGGGCAGGCAGTTCTGCCGCTGCTGCTCCTCGGTTTCGTGCAGCTCGGCGTGGTGCCCGACGCACAGCTGCGCGGCGTCGCGGCGCGGATCCGACGGGTGCTGTTCCGTTCCCCCTTCCAGAACGAGACTTCGTGAGCCGACGCCCGGCCACTCTGCCATGAACGAACGGCCCGAGGCCATGCGCGTGGAGGATCATCGCAACCTCCAGGCGCTCGAGGCCATTGCGGAAGACTCCCGGATTACCCAGCGCACGCTGTCCTCGCGCCTGGGCATCGCTCTGGGCCTCACCAACATCTACCTGCGGCGGCTCGTTCGCAAGGGCTACATCAAGTGTGTGAACGTGCAATCGAACCGCCTCCGGTATCTCCTGACGCCCAAGGGGATCGCCGAGAAGACGCGTTTGACGTACGAGTTCATGCAGTACCTCACTGTCGCTCTACAGCCAGGTGCGCCGCCGGTTGAGAAGCGCGCTCGAGCCCTACATGAACGGCGGCGGCTGCCGCCGGGTCGCCGTCTACGGCACCGGCGAGGCGGCTGAGCTGGCGTACGTCTCGATCAACGAGCTGGGATTCCAGATGGCCGCCGTGTTCGAGGCGACCGGGGGAGGGCAGTTCCTGGGACAGCGTGTCCTGGCGATCGCTGATCACCATCAGGTCGCGTTCGATCTCCTGCTGGTGGCCACGCTCGATCGAGCCGATCCCATCCTGCAGGAGCTCGAGCGTCTGCAGGTGCCCCGCGATCGAGTGGTCGTGCTTCGGTGAGGATGGTCGAGGCTCACGGCGTGCGAGACCAGCTCCTCGGGACCCTGAGGTGTCCGGCGTGTGGCGGAGAGTTCGATCCCTCGAGCCCGGACGGCGCCTCCGAGTTGCGCTGCCAGCGGTGCGGGCGGCCGGTGCCGGTACGCTCGGGGATTCCGCGCCTCGTCCGCGACGCCGCGCTCTCGGCGGCGGCCGCCGGCACCCGCGCGAGCTTCGGCTACGAGTGGACGCACTTCGCCGACTGGCGGCCGTCAGGAGAGACCAACTTCGCCGACTACTTCGCCGGCCTGGACCTGGACTCGCTCGCCGGACGCCTGGTGCTCGACGCCGGCTGCGGAATGGGGCGGCACGCGCGGCAGGTGGCGCCGTTCGCCGCCGGCGTGCTGGCGCTCGATTTCTCCGATGCGATCGACGCGGCCGCCCGGAACGTGGCGGATCGCCCGAACGTGCAGTGCGCGCAGGCCGATCTCACCGAGCTCCCGGTGGCCGATGAAGCCTTCGACTTCGTGTACTCGATGGGCGTCCTGCATCACATCGGCGACACGGAAGGCACGCTGCGGCGGCTCGTGGCGGCGCTGAAGCCAGGCGGCCGGCTTCGCGTGTACCTCTACTGGAAACGGCGGGGCGCCGTGGGCCTCGCACTGGCGGCGGTGACGCTGGGCAGGCGCGTCACGACCCGGCTGCCGTTCCCCCTGCTTCGGGGGCTGTGCTGGGCGCTGAGCGTGCTGCTCGCCGCATGTGTGGTCGGACCGTACAAAGCCCTGCGGCGGGCCGGCATTACGGTGAGCGACCGCTGGCCTCTCGCGGTGTATGCGAAATATCCGTTCAACGTGCTCTACAACGATCAGTTCGACAGATTCTCGGCGCCGATCGAAAAGCGGTACTCGGCCGGCGAAGTCCGCGCGCTGCTCGAGTCGGTCGGGCTCCGCCAGATCGAGGTACGCCCGCGGTTCGGCTGGATCGCGGACGGAGTCAAATAGCCCGTCCGTCAGGATCGTCCATGTGCGGCTTCTGCGGCGAAGTAAGGATCGACGGCGGGGTGATCGTGCCGGAGGCGATTGCCGCCATGCGTGACCAGATGCCGCATCGCGGTCCGGACGCCTCCGGGCTCTACACGTCTCCTTCCGGCCGGGCGGGACTCGGATTCCGCCGCCTCAAGATTGTCGACCTCAGCGACGGCGCCAACCAGCCGATGCCGAACGAGGACGGCACGGTGCAGGTGGTCTTCAACGGCGAAATCTACAACTTCCGAGCGCTCCGGGCGCAGCTCCAGAACCAGGGCCATCGCTTCCGCTCCCGCAGCGACACCGAGGTCATTGCCCATCTGTACGAGGAGCAGGGCCTCGACGCCATCGAACGG
The DNA here is from genome assembly GCA_963738315.1 of Vicinamibacterales bacterium. GTDB lineage: Bacteria > Acidobacteriota > Vicinamibacteria > Vicinamibacterales > JAMQPK01 > JAMQPK01. The sequence continues at coordinate 802,294 of CAVTVT010000002.1, forward strand.
CTCGATGGCATGTTCGCCCTCGCGATCTGGGACGAGCGCCGCGGCCGGCTGGTGCTCGCGCGCGACCGCGCGGGCAAGAAGCCGCTGTACTACCGGACGTCAGGCGAGTCGGTCCTCTTCGCCTCCGAGATCAAAGCCTTCTTCGTGCGGGACGACGTCGAGATCGCGATCGATCGTGAGGCGGTGCCGTACTATTTCCTGTACGGGTACGTCGATGGTCCGCACACGTTCTATCAGGGCATCCGGCAGGTCGAGCCTGGAACGTTTCTCTCACTCGAGCTCGACGGACGCCTCACCTCCCGGCGCTACTGGAGCCTGAGGTTTCCGACCGAGGCCGATATCCGTGCCGCACCGGAAGGGGGTGGGACGCGGTCCCGTCCCGACCGTGCCTCGGCCAGGCGGGAACTGCGCCGGTTGATGACCGAGGCGGTGGAGCGCCGGCTGGTGGCCGATGTGCCGCTCGGCGCGTTCCTCAGCGGCGGGCTCGATTCGACGATCGTCGTCGGCCTGATGAGCCGCCTCGCCGGCCGCGTCAAGACATTCAGCATCGGCTTCAAGGACAGTCCCGGGTACGACGAGACCCGATACGCCGGGCTCGCCGCCGGCCGCTTCGGGACCGATCACACCGAGTTCATCGTGGAGCCGGGCGCCTTCGATCTCGTCGAGCGGCTGGTGTGGCACCACGACGGGCCGTTCGGCGACTCGTCCGCGGTGCCCACCTATCTCGTGTCGCGGCTGACCCGGGAGCAGGTGACGGTGGTCCTCACCGGCGACGGCGGAGACGAGCTGTTTGCCGGGTACGCGCGATTTCGTGCGGCGGTGGTGGCCGAGCGCACTCCGCGGGTGCTCCGCACGGCGCTCGGCTTGATCGGCGGCCATCTTCGGCCTGGCGCGAGCGCGCGCGCGCTGCGGTCGCGGATCCAGCGGTTCAGTGCGGCGGCATCGCTGCCGCTGCCCGACCGTCTGGCCAGATGGGCGGGTCTGTTCCATGGCGATCTCGATCGGCTGCTGGCGCCGGAGCTGCGCGCCGGACTCGGAGGGGTGGATCCGCTGCGCAACATCCGAGGACTCGAAGATCGTCTTCGCGGGCTCTCGCCCCTGAGCCAGGCGCTCGCGATCAACTTCAACACCTATCTGCCCGACGATCTGCTGGTCAAGACCGATCGCTGCACGATGGCCAACTCGCTCGAGGCGCGCTCGCCGTTTCTCGACACCGCGCTGATGGAGTACGCGGCACGCCTCCCCGACGGCCTGAAGCTCGCAGGCGGCCGCACCAAGGTGATTCTGCGCGAGGCGTTCGACGATCTCGTGCCGCACGAGATTCAGACGCGCGGCAAGATGGGCTTCGGAGTGCCGTTCGGAGCCTGGTTCCGGGGAGCGCTGCGCGAACCGCTCGGCGATCTTCTGCTGTCGCGCACCGCGTGCTACCGCGACTATCTCTCGGCGGAGTACGTCCGGGCGCTGGTCGAACGGCACGACCGCGGGGAGGCCGACCTCGGACTTCCGCTCTGGACGATCCTGGCGTTCGAAACCTGGCTGCGGCTGCTCCCGCGATGGACCCGACGCGCAGCGCCGGCCGCGTCCGCCACGTGACCGGCGCGTCCCGGCGCATCGTGCGCATCATCACCCGTCTGAACATCGGCGGGCCCGCCATCCAGGCCATCGAGCTCAGCCGCGAGCTGCGGGCCGAGGGGTTCGAAACCTGCCTCGTCCACGGCCGGATCTCCCAGGGCGAAGGCGACATGACCGCGCTGCTCTCGCTCGGCGGCACCGAGGCCGTCCACGTGCCGGCGCTGGTCAGGCCGATCTCGCCGCTGCGCGATCTGCGGGCGCTCTGGCGCATCTATCGGACGCTTCGGCGCGCCCGTCCCGACATCGTGCACACCCATATGGCCAAGGCGGGCACACTCGGCCGCATGGCGGCGCTGCTGTACAACGGGACGCGTGGACGGCGTCCCCGGGCCGTGCTGGTCCACACCTACCACGGCCATGTGTTCGAGGGATATTTCGGGCCGCGCTCGACGCAGATCTTCCTCGCGATCGAACGCTGGCTGGCCCGGCGCTCGGATGCGCTCATCGCGATTTCGAAGCGGGTCCAGGGAGATCTGCTGGACACGTACCGCCTCGCAGACGCCGGCAAGACCGTGGTCATTCCGCTGGGCTTCGACCTCGGCCCGTTTCTGCGGATCACCGCCGCCGACCGCCATGCGGCGCGCACAGCGCTGCGCGTGCCCGAGCACGCACGGGTGATCACGACGGTGGGGCGGTTGACGGCCATCAAGCAGCAGTCGCTGTTTCTCGAGATGGCTGCCGGGCTGCTCGAGCGTTCAGACCGCTACCTGTTCCTGATCGTCGGGGACGGCGAGCTGCGAGATTCGCTCGAGCGGCGCGCGGACGAACTCAAGATCCGCGGGCACGTGCGGTTCCTCGGCTGGCGCGCGGATCTGGCGGCTCTGTACGCCGCCACCGACGTATTCGTGCTCACATCACGCAGCGAAGGAACTCCGGTCGCGCTCATCGAAGCCATGGCGGCGGCGGTGCCGGGCGTCAGCACCGATGTGGGAGGCGTGCGCGACGTGATTCCCGACGAGAGCCTGGGCATACTCGTGCCGTTTGGAAATGCCGAGAAACTGGTGAGAGCCGTGGAGGAGTTGTCCAATTCGGCGACACGGCGCGACCAGATCGGCCGTCGCGCGCGAGCGTTCGTCGCCGAACGCTTCGATCGTCAACGTCTGCTCGCGGATGTGACCGCTTTGTACTGGCGGCTGCTGGAGTTCCGTACTACCATGCTTCGGCGGGAATGATGTCGCTCGCGCTCCATTTCTTCATCGCGCTCGTCTGCTCGCTTGCGCTGACTCCGGTCTGCCGCGCAATCGCACACCGGTTCGGGTTCGTGGCCAGGCCGACCGAAGACCGTTGGCACCGGCGGCCGACGGCGCTCTTCGGCGGTGTTGCGATAGCGGCCACGACGCTCGGTGTCGGGTTGTCGATTGCGCCCGACGTACGCCTCTGGGAGCTGATGGGCTGCGGCCTCGTGCTCGCGAGCTTCGGGTTCGTCGACGACGTTCTCTCGGTGAAGCCGTCCACGAAGCTCATCGCGCAGATCACCGTCGCGTCGGCGCTGCTCTTCTTCGGCTATCGCCTCCACTGGACCGATTCGCTGATCTTCGACGCCATGTTCACGCTGTTCTGGGTCGTCGGCATCACGAACGGCCTGAACCTGCTCGACAACATGGACGGACTGTGCGCCGGCATCACGCTCATCGCCGGCGGGTTCCTCCTCGCGGGGCTGTACAACGCCGGCGGTCCCACCGCGCCGGCGCTCTACCTGGCCACGCTGCTCGGCGCGACCGCCGGGTTCCTCGTCTACAACGTGAATCCGGCCTCGATTTTCATGGGCGATGCGGGCAGCCTCTTCCTGGGCCTGAACCTCGCGGCGCTGACGTTGATCGCGCGCGAGTCGGGCAAGGGCGCATCGGGCGTCCTCTCGGTCGTGGCGGGGCCGGTGCTCCTCCTGCTCGTGCCTATCTTCGACACGAGCCTCGTCACGGTGATGCGCCTCCTCTCGGGGCGCCGCCCGTCCCAGGGCGGCCGCGACCACAGCTCGCACCGGCTCGTGGCCGTCGGGCTGCCGGAGTCGACGGCGGTGACGGTGCTCTGGGTCCTGGCGCTCTGCGGGGGCGGGCTGGGCTTCGCCGTGCAGCGCAATCACCTCACCGGCTTCGGGGTGCCCGCGGCGGTGTTCTTCATCGCCATGATCATCTTCGCGGTGTATCTCGCGCGCATCCGCGTCTACGACGATGCGGATCTGGCGACGCTTCACCGGCAGCCGTTCACACCGCTCCTGGCCAATTTCATGTACAAGCGGCGCGTCGCGGAGGTGCTGCTCGACCTCTGCCTGATTCCGATCGCGTACTACAGCGCCTACCGGCTCCGCTTCGAGGGGGAGCTGCTCAGGTTTCACTACCAGCTCTTCCTCCGCTCGCTGCCGGTGGTGCTGGCGTCGCAGCTCATCGCCTTGTTCGTCGTCGGCGGGTACCGGGGAACCTGGCGGCTGTTCGGGATGATGGACGCGGTGGTCTTTGCCAAGGGCGTAGTCCTGGGCACGGTCTCGTCCGTGCTGATCATCCTGTTCGCCTACCGGTTCCAGGACTACTCGCGCTCGGTGTTCATCATCGACGCTGCGCTCCTGCTGCTGCTGCTCGGCGGCAGCCGCGCGTCGTTCAGGCTGGTGGGCGAGTTCATCGATCGGCGGCGGCCGGCCGGACGGCGCTGCGTGATCTACGGCACCAGCGGTGCGGCTCTGGCCACTATCCGCGAGGCGTTCGGCGAGCACCCGCTCAAGGTGCTCGGGTTCGTGGACGACGATCCTCTTCAGCGAAACCGGCGCGTCGCCGGCTATTCCGTCATCGGCGATTTCCGGAGCCTGCTCTCCATGATCGACGCGGGGCGGCTCGAGTGCGTCGTGCTGAACACCCGCCCCGTGGACGTCCAGCGCCTGCAGCAGCTCGATCGCGCCTGCCGCGAACACGAGATCGAGCTGGTTCGTATCCAGCTCAACCTGAAACCGGTCACCATCGCGTCCTGAGCGCCTGGCGACTGCGGCGATGCGATGCCGGCGCCGCGATGCCGGCAGCCCGCCGTGGTAGGATGCGGCCGATCATGGCATTCCGGGACGTCGTCGGCCATCAGCGGGTGCTCGGTCTGCTCTCCCGATCGATTGCCGCCGGGCAGCTGCCCCCGAGCCTGATCTTTTCCGGTCCAGCCGGCGTGGGCAAGTCCCGGACGGCGCTCGCCGTCGCGCAGGCGCTCAACTGCACCGCGGCCGTGGCGGCCTTGTCGGGTGCGCGCCGTGATGCACCGGCGTTCGATGCGTGCGGAGAGTGCGCGGCATGCCGTCGGATTCTTCGCGGCTCGCATCCTGACGTGCTCGCGATCCAGCCCGGTGAAAACGGGTCGATCAAGATCGAGCAGGTCCGGGACGCCATCGACCGGTCCATGTACCGCCCCTTCGAAGGGCGGCGCCGGGTCACGATCATCGACGATGCCGATGCGCTCGTGGCGGCGGCCCAGAACGCGCTCCTCAAGACGCTCGAGGAGCCGCCCTCGTCATCCTGCTTCATCCTCGTGACCTCACGTCCGGACGCGCTCCTGGCGACGGTGACGTCGCGCTGTTCCGAGATCCGGTTTTCCAGGCTCGCCGCCGGCGACGTGGCGGCCGTCCTCGAGGCCGGACATGGCTACAGCAGGCGCGAGGCGGCGGCCGTGGCGGCCGCCGCCGACGGCAGCGTCGGCCGCGCGCTCGAGGCGCGAGCCGACGAGTTCGCGGACGCCCGCGGCGACGCGCAGGAGCTGCTGCGGACCTCCGGCAGCCGCGGCGACGCACGCGGCAGGCTCGAGCGCGCGAAGATGCTCGTCCGCGGCGGTGGAGCCGCCGCGAGCGAGCGCGAGTATCTCGGCCTCAGAATCCAGGCGCTGGCATCGCTCGCGCGCGACGTCGGCATTCTCGCGAGCGGGGCCGATGACGTGCTGCTGGCCAATGCCGACCTCCGAGCCGATCTCGAGGCGCTCGCGCGCACCCTCGACGGCCGGCGTGCGCTCGCCGTGTACGGCGCAGCGGCTCGGGCGCAGGATGCGCTCGATCGCAATGTGAGCCCGAAGGTCGTCGCCGACTGGCTGGCCCTCCAGGTGTGATGGCCGATCCAGTCCGCCGTGTATCGGTGAAGTTCGGCGTCATGGGGCGTCCGCAGACCTTCCTGCTCGCCGACCTCCCGGCGGCGCCCGACCCGGGCGACCCGGTTGTCGTCCAGACCGATCACGGGCCGGCCCTCGGAAACGTCGTGCCCACGGTGCCCGGCACCGACGAGCGGCGCGCGCCTCCGGATCCGGCCAGAAAGCTCCTGAGAAAGGCCACACCCGACGATCTGCTGGTGCGGCTCAAGCGGCAGCAGCGAGAGCAGGAAGCCTATCGGATGGCGCTGCTCAAGATCCGCGAGCGGGCGCTCGAGATGAAGCTCACGCGCGTGGAACAGCTGTTCGACGGATCCCGTCTCGTGTTCTATTTCACCGCCGAAGGCCGCGTGGACTTCCGCGAGCTGGTGCGCGAGCTGGCGGCCGAGTTCCACACACGCATCGAGATGCGGCAGATTGGCGCGCGCGACGAAGCGAAGATGCTGGGAGGATATGGCTCCTGCGGCCGCCCGCTCTGCTGTACGACCTGGCTGACCTCGTTCGAGCCGGTCTCGATCAAGATGGCCAAGCAGCAGGACCTCAGCCTCAACCCGTCGCGTCTCTCGGGCCTGTGCGGCCGCTTGAAGTGCTGCCTGCGGTACGAGCTGCCCAACGCGAAGGGGGTGCGGGGCGGCGGCTGCGGCGACGAGGGCGGCTGCGGCAATCCCACCGGCTGCGGCACCGGGGGCTGCGGATCCTGCGGCTCGGACGGCTGCGGGCGTTCGGCCGCCCGCGCGTAGGCTCGGACGGCTCCGCTTCATTCCCGGATGAGTCGAGCGACCAAGCTGATCGTGTTCGCGTCGAACCTCGCCGCGCTCTGGATCGTGGCGTCGCTCGTCAGCCGCGCTATTCCGCCGATCTTCCTGCCCGCCGCGCTGGCGTTCCTGCTGGCGCTCGCCGCCGCGCTGGCGGTGGGGGAGCTGGCCGTCACCGTCGTGCTCTGCACGGTCTACGCCTTTCCGGCCGCGTGCGTGCTGCTCCTCAACAATTTCATCTTCTCCTACTACGCGATCTGGCTGGCGGCGCTCTGTGGGGCGATGCTGCCGCGCAGCCTCGGGTCGGCCTGGGGCTATCCCAGGAGCGTCGAGTTCCCGCTGGTGCTGTGGGCGCTCACGCTCGCGCTGTCGTGGCCGATCGTCGTCTTCCGGGAGCTCGACTTCGTGCCGTCGCTGCTTCGCCCGGACGTGATGTCGGCCTCGGTGCTGCCGCTGCCGCCGGCCGTGATCGTGGTCTGGGTCGCGACGGTGGCGGCAATCGCCATGACGGGCCTTCTGCTGCTCGACTGGCTCGGGCTCGCGTTTCCGGAGGAGGGGCCGGAACGATTCCAGGCCCGAATCGTCTGGCCGATGCTCGCGGGCGCGGCCATGGCCGCGCTCGTCGCCGTCTACCAGTCGATGGTCGACATCTCCTTTCTCAACCGCACCGTGTTCGGCGTGATCGGCCGCACCGTCGGCACCATGAGAGACGCGAATGCCTTCGGCAGCGTTCTCGCGATGTGGGTGCCGGCCGCGGCCGCGGCGGCCTTCGTGGCGGCACGCGGGAAGCGGGGCACCACGGCGCTGCTGCTCGCGCTGCTCGCGGCGCTGCTGGCGATTGCGCTCTGGACAACCGGCTCGCGCACGGCGCTGCTCGCCGCCATGGTCGGTCTCCTGGTGCTCGGAGTCGCCATTCGCTCGTTCATTCGGGCGAGCCACCTCGTGGCGGCCGGCTGCGCCGTCGTACTGGCCGCCGGTCTCGTGATCGCGCTTCCCTCTGCCGCCACGGGGCCCTGGGTGCGTATGCGGGACCTGCTGCCATCGTTCTCGAAGGCCGCGATCAGGAACGCCGCGTATCAGCTCTGGTCGCGCGATCTGTATGGGACCGCCGCGGAGATGATGATCGCCGACCATCCGCTGGTGGGCGTCGGCGTCGGCGGGTTCAACTATCAGTACGGCGAAGCGCTGTACCGCCTGAAGGTCAACGAGCGGCCGCCGGACAACGCGCAGAACTGGTATCGCCAGCAGCTCGCCGAGCTCGGGCTGCTGGGAAGCGTCGGCTGGATTCTCTGGACGATCGCGTTTCTCCGCATCCTGCTGCGCCGGCGCGCGCGCGGGGTGCCTCTCTATCTCGGAGCCGCGGCGGGCGGGGTCGCCGGGGTCGCGGCGGCGTCACTCCTGGGAGTGCCCACCCAGGACACCGCCGCTTCGATCTCCTTCGTGGTGTTCGCCTGCTGGTGTCTCAAGCAGACAGGAACGGCGCGCGCAAGAGCGAGCGGCACACCCCCACCCCGGACGTGGTTCTGGGCCGGAGCGGCGGCGGTGTTGACCGCCTTCCTCACCGGCACGGTCTATGCCGCGGCCACGGAGCTCCGGCCGCCGGTCCGTGCCAGACGCATCGACGCGCCGTACCGGTACGGCTTCAGCCAGGATCCGCTCGATGCCCGCTTTCTCTGGACCTCCGGCAGGGCGGTGGAGGTGCTTCGGGCCGAGAAGCGGTGGCTGCGGCTGGAGCTGGGCGCGGCTGCCCCGGATGCGGGGTCGAATCCGGTTCGCGTCACCGTGCGGATCGACGGCGTCGAGGTGCTGCGGGTGGAGCGCAGGGGCACCTTTCCCATCGTCCGCTGGATTCGACTGCCGGACGACGATCGGATGGTGCTGATCGAGGTGCTGGCGGGCCGCACCTGGCAACCGCCGGAGGCGGCTGCCAAGCGCCCCCGGGGCGTCCAGGTCGCCCACTGGGCCTTCAGCGACGAACCGCCGCGAGGCGCAGCCATCATCGACCGGCTCGCGCGGGCAGGGGATCCATGAGCGCCAAGCGGCCCCGCATCGGCATCACCGAGGGAGATCCCGCCGGGATCGGCCCCGAGATCGCGGCCAAGGCCGCGGCGGATCCGCGCGTCGTGCAGGCCTGCGAGCCGGTGGTGTATCGATCGCCGGGAGCGTTTGACGCCGGGCGCCTGTCCGCGGCCTCGGGACAGGCGGCCTGTGAGACGATCCGCCGCGCCGTCGAGGACGCGCAAGCGCGGCGCATCGACGGCATCGCGACGGCGCCGATCAGCAAGAAGGCGCTGTCGCTGGCCGGCCTTCCATGGCGCGGACACACCGACATGCTCGCGGCGCTCACGGGCGCCTCGACGGTGGCCATGATGTTCTACTCCGAGCGGCTGAACGTGGTGCTCGCCACGGTGCACATCGCACTCGCGGAAGTGCCCGCGGCGTTGACGCCGGAGCTCCTTCACGGCGTGATCGGGCTCACCGCGCGAGAGGCTCCGCGTTTCGGCTGGCCCCGCCCGCGGCTGGCCATGGCCGGGCTCAACCCGCACGCCGGCGAGCAGGGCGTCATCGGCCGCGAGGATGAAGAAATACTGAGGCCGGCTGTGGAGCGCAGCCGGCGCGAGGGGATCGAGATCACGGGACCGTGGCCCGGGGACACGGTCTTCGTCCGCGCCCTCCGGAACGAGTTCGACATCGTGGTCGCCTGCTACCACGACCAGGGATTGATTCCCGTCAAGCTGCTCGCCTTCGGCTCGGCGGTCAACGTCACTCTTGGACTGCCGATCATCCGCACATCGGTCGATCACGGCACCGCATTCGACATCGCCGGACGAGGCGTGGCCGATCCCGAGAGCCTCGTGCACGCGGTGCTGCTGGCGGCCCGGCTCGCACGGGCGGAGCCGTCGCGTGGCTGAGAAGTCGGCCCGCGAGGCGGCGCAGAAGCACGTCGCCGAGAACCGCAAGGCGTTTCACGACTACCACATTCTCGAGACCTTCGAGGCGGGCATGATGCTGCTCGGCACGGAGGTGAAATCGATCCGGGAAGGCCGCGTGAACCTTCGCGACAGCTACGCGCGTGCCGAGCACGGAGAGGTGTTCGTCTACAACATCCATATTCACCCCTACACGCATCGCGGCTATGCCGATCACGAGCCGCTGCGGGCACGGAAACTGCTGCTGCACGCCGCCGAGATCCGGAAGCTCGTCGGCAAGGTCACCGAACGCGGCATGACGCTGGTGCCGCTTCGCATGTACTTCAAGAACGGCAGGGTGAAGCTGGCGCTCGGGCTCGCCAGGGGCAAGAAGGAGCACGACAAGCGCGAGACCATCAAGCGTCGCGAGGCCGATCGAGAGGCACGCGCGGCGATCAAGCAGCGGCGATGACGGGTCTTCCTGCCACTTCCCGCGTGCTCGTCACCGGCGCCGGCAGCCAGCTGGCGTCGGCGCTGGCCGAGCGGTTCCGCGATATGGATCTGCGCCTCGCGCGCCGGACCGACCTGGATATCACGGATGCGGCCGGCGTGTCGCGGGCCATCGGTGCGCTCGCCCCGTCGGTCGTGCTCAACTGCGCGGCCTACAACCTGGTCGACGCGGCGGAAACCGAGCCCACGGCGGCGCTCGTCGTCAACGCGTTCGGCGTGCGCACCCTCGCGCGGGCCGCAGCCGAGGCGGGTGCCGCGCTCGTGCACTACTCGACCGACTTCGTGTTCGACGGCGCGACGACGCGGCCGTACGTCGAGAGCGACCCGCCCAACCCGCACAGCGTCTATGCCGCCTCGAAGCTGCTGGGCGAGTGGTTCGCGCTCGAGCATCCGCGCGGATTCGTGCTCCGGGTTGCCAGCCTGTTCGGCGGATCGCCGCCGAAGGGCTCGGTGGACCGCATCGTGAGCGCCATCATCGACGGACGGGAGGCCCGGGTGTTCACCGACAGAACGATGTCTCCGAGCTACGTGGTCGACGTCGCGGCGGCGACGCGCGCGTTGATCGAGCGGGGCGAGCCCGGCTTGTACCACTGCGTGAATTCCGGATCGTGCACATGGCACGAGCTCGCGCTCGAAGCCGCGAGGCTGCTCGGTCGGGCGGATGATGCGCGGTTGATCCCCACGCGGGTCGCCGACGTACCGCTGCGTGCCTCGCGGCCGGTGTTCGCGGCGCTGTCGAACGCCAGGCTCGCGGCCGTCGCGCCGATCCCCACCTGGCAGGACGGCCTCAGGCGGTATATCGAGGCGCGCCGGACGAGAGATGACGGTCGATAACCGATGGTCGATCAGTGGGCGGCGAGTCCGGCGACCATCTTCCCAATTGCGAGGCAGGCCGTCAGTCCCGGAGACTCGATACCAACGAGCTGGATGAGCGACGGGTGGTTGCGGTCGCGCCGGATGACGAAGTCGGCGAATGAGTCCTCGGGCGGATGGATCTTCGGCCTGATTCCGGTGCCCGCCAGGCGCACGTCCCGGATCGTGACCTCCGGCAGCAGAACGTTCACCTCCTCCACGAAGAGCTCGAGCGGGCGGCGATCGGATTCGTAATCGTCCTTGCGCGACTGGTAACGTGCGCTCGGGCCAATCAGCACCTCGCCGTGCGTGGTGGTCGTCACGTGCGTGCCTAGTGAGTGCCCCGATGCCGCTGGAAGGGGATACACGGGGCCGTTCACGAGATGCCGCTTCGTCGGCGCCAGCATCGCGTATTCACCCCGCACGGGATAGATTCGAAAGGGCTCGCCGCCGAGCCGCGCCGAGACGTCGTCGGCGTAGAGTCCGGCGGCGTTGACGACCGTCCTCGCCTGAAATGCCTCGCGTTCGGTTCTGAGCTCGAACGCGCCCTCCTTCCATTCGCCGGCCTCGAGGCGCGTGCCAGGCAGCATGAGCACGCCGCGGTCGCTGCAATCGTCCGCCAGCGCACGAACGAGCGACTCGGCTTCGACCACGCCCGTCTCGGGGGAGAAGATGCCGGGCAGGGCTCTCACGTGCGGTTCCCGGCGTCTGACGAAATCGGCCGACACCACCTCGAGCCCGGGGGCGCCGTTCTCCAGCCCGCGTGCGGCGAGCGCTTCGAGCTGCTGGAGCTCGGTGGGCTGGGCGAGAATCAGCTTGCCGGTCCTGGCGTGCGGCACGCCCCGCGCGGCGCAGTAGTCGTAGAGCAGCCGCCGCCCCTCGACGCAGAGGCGCGCCTTCAGGCTGCCTGGCGGATAGTAGATCCCCGCGTGTATCACGCCCGAGTTGTGGGTGCTGGTTTCCATGCCCATCCGCGGATGGCGCTCCAGCACGCACACGATCCGATCGCCCTCGGCGAGCGCGCGCGCCGCCGCGAGCCCGACCACACCGCCGCCGATCACCGCCGCGTCAACCGTCACCATCGTGCGGTATATCATACGCACGGGTGGCCACGGTTCCGTTCGTCGACCTCCGAGCGCAATACGCGGTGATTCGCGACGAGGTGCTCGCGGCGATCTCCCGCGTCTGCGAGTCGCAGGTTTTCATCAACGGGCCGGAGGTCGAGGCGCTCGAGCGGGAGCTCGCGGCCATGCTCGGCACGCCGCACGCGGTCGGCGTGTCATCGGGTACCGACGCGCTGCTCGCGAGCGCTCATGGCGCTCGGCATCGGTCCGGGCGACGAGGTGGCGACCAGCGCGTTCTCCTTTTTCGCCACCGCCGGGTGCATCGCGAGGCTCGGCGCCCGTCCAGTGTTCGTCGACATCGATCCCGCCACGTTCAACCTGGACCCGGGCGCGCTCGAGCGCGTCCTCACGCCGGCGACCCGTGCCATCGTGCCCGTTCATCTGTTCGGTTTGCCCGCCGACATGGACGCGATCGGGACCATCGCGGGACGCCGCGGCGTCCCTGTCGTCGAGGATGCCGCGCAGGCCATCGGGGCGCGGCGCGGCGGCAGGGCCGCCGGGACGTCGGGACGCGCCGCCTGCTTCTCGTTCTTTCCGACGCAAGAATCTCGGCGCGTTCGGCGACGGGGGACTGGTCGCCACGGCAGACGCCGGGCTGGCGCGCACGCTCCGGCGGCTGCGGAACCACGGCGCAGAGCCCGGCCCCGACACGAAATACCTGCACGAGCTGCTCGGCGGCAATTTCAGGCTCGACGCGCTTCAGGCGGCCGTGCTGCGCGTCAAGGCGCGGCACCTCGAAGGCTGGACGGCGCGGCGCCGGCGCCACGCCGCGGCGTACCGGCGGCTGATCGCGGATGCGGGCCTCGATTCGCTCATCACGCTTCCCGTCGAGCCGCCCGAGTCGGTCCACGTCTACAACCAGTTCGTCATACGTGCGCCGAACCGTGACGAGCTGCGGCGGTTCCTCGCCGCCCGCGGCATCGGCAGCGAAATCTACTACCCGGTGCCGCTGCATCTGCAGAAGTGCTTCGAGCCGCTGGGGTGGAGGCCCGGCTCGTTGCCGAACGCCGAGCAGGCGGCAGGAGAGGTGCTGGCGCTGCCGATCTACCGCGAATTGACCGATACACACTTGAGCCGGGTGGTCGACGCGATTGCCGAGTTCGCGGGGGCATCGCTTGACCGAAGTCCAGGCGGCTCATAGAATAAGCGGGTTTGTCCTCGACGATCTCTTCATGGCGAAACGCGCGATTATCACCGGCATCACCGGGCAGGACGGCTCGTATCTCGCCGAGCTGCTGCTCGACCAGGGCTACGAGGTCACCGGCATCGTCCGGCGCTCGAGCGCGCCGAACCTCTGGCGCATCGAGCACCTGCTCGATCGCATCACGCTGCGGCCCGCCGACCTGCTCGATCAGCTCTCGCTGATCCGCATCGTGGAGGACGTCCGGCCCCACGAGTTCTACAACCTGGCGGCGATGTCGTTCGTGCCCGCGTCGTGGGATCAGCCGATGCTCACGGGCGAGTTCAACGCGCAGGGGGTGACGCGCGTCCTCGAGGCGATCCGGCAGGTCGACACGGCATCCGCCTCTATCAGGCGTCGTCGAGCGAGATGTTCGGCAAGGTGCGCGAGGTGCCGCAGACCGAGCTGACGCCGTTCTACCCGCGGAGCCCGTACGGCGTCTCGAAGGTGTTCGGCGCACTACATCACGGTCAACTACCGCGAGAGCTACGACCTGTTCGCCGTGTCGGGCATTCTGTTCAATCACGAGTCGCCGCGCCGCGGGCTCGAGTTCGTCACGCGCAAGGTCACCGACGGCGTGGCGCGCATCAAGCTCGGGCTCGCCGATTCGCTGTCGCTCGGCAACCTCGACGCCTGCCGCGACTGGGGCTTCGCCGGCGACTACGTCCGCGCGATGTGGCTGATGCTGCAGCAGGACGCAGCCGGACGACTACGTCATCGCGACCGGCGTCGACGCACTCGGTCAGCAGCTCGTCGAGATCGCGTTCGGCCACGTCGGCCTCGACTGGCAGAGGCACGTGCGGCTCGATCCGGCGCTCATTCGGCCGGCGGAAGTCGATCATCTCATCGGCGACGCGGCCAAGGCGCGGCGCGAGCTCGGCTGGAAGCCCGCGGTCGACTTCGCGCGGCTCGTCGAGATGATGGTGGACGCCGACCTCGAGCGGCTCGCGCCGCGGGGCTTCGCACGCGGCACCGGCGGTCCGCTAGCCTCCGCGGAGCATTTCCATGACACAACCAGGACCTCCTCGATACGTATTCGCGCGAAAGGCCTGCGGATCGGCGTCATCGGGCTCGGCTACGTCGGCCTGCCGCTCGCCGTGGAGTTCGCGAAAGCCGGCTTCGACGTGACCGGCTTCGACGTCGATCCGGCGAAGGTGGAGCACGTCAACACGGGCTACACCTACATCCCCGACGTCGAGGCGGGCGAGATCGAGGCCGTCGTGCGCGCCGGACGGCTGCGCGCGACGACCGACATGTCGCGCCTCGCGCGACATGGACGCGATCGACATCTGCGTGCCGACGCCGCTGCGCAAGACCAAGGACCCGGACCTCTCGTACGTCGTGCTGGCGGTCGACGCCGTCGCGGCGGTCCCGCACGCCGGCAAGCTCGTCATCCTCGAATCGACGACCTATCCGGGCACGACCGACGAGGTGGTGCAGCCGAAGCTCGAGAGCGAGCGGGCTCAAGGCCGACAACGACTTCTACCTCGCGTTCTCGCCCGAGCGCGTCGACCCGGGCAATCCGCAGTTCAAGACGGCGAACATCCCGAAGATCGTCGGCGGGGTGGGCCCGAAGAGCACGGAGCTGGCGGCGGCGCTCTACGGCCAGATCGTCAGCAGGTGGTGCCCGTCAGCTCGACGCGCGTCGCCGAGATGGTGAAGCTGCTCGAGAACACGTTCCGCGCGGTGAACATCGGCCTCGTGAACGAGATCGCGCTGATGTCGCACAACCTCGGGCATCGACGTCTGGGAGGTGATCGACGCCGCGAAGACGAAGCCGTTCGGCTTCATGCCGTTCTATCCCGGCCCGGGCCTCGGCGGACACTGCATTCCGATCGATCCGTTCTATCTGTCGTGGAAGGCGCGGCAGAACGGCTTCGAGTGCCGCTTCATCGAGCTCGCGGGCCACGTCAATCGGCGATGCCGGGCTACGTCGTCGAGCGCGTCGCCGACGCGCTGAACACGCATGAAGCAAGCCGATCAACGGCTCGCGCATCCACGTGTTCGGCGTGGCCTACAAGAAGGACGTCGGCGACATGCGCGAGTCGCCGGCGCTCGACGTCCTCGAGCTGCTCCTCAAGCGCGGGGCGGTCGTCAGCTACACCGATCCCTGGGTGCCGACGCTGCAGCGGGCTCCCACAGCTTCGATTCCATGAGCCCTGAGGCGGCCCTCAAGTCACACCCGGACTGCAGCGTGATCTGCACCGACCACTCTGCGTTCGACTACGATCAGATGGTCGCCGGTTCGACGCTGCTCGTGGATTCGCGGAATGCGCTGAAGGGGAGGAAGGACCAGAAGATCTTCAGGTTGTAAGTCGATAGTCGATGGTCGATAGTCGATAGTCGCGCCGGCGTCAGGGTTGCCTGACGCGCTCCTTCCACTGACACCGCTGAAGATAGTTGATCCAGGGCGTCAGCAGCGTGAGGTACCGCCGTCCGAGCGCGTTCCTCCAACGCGCACATGTTTCGAGGGCCGATCCGCGCGCGTTGGCGTAGCAGGCCGCCATATGTCGGTCGGTCAGCTGCCCGAAGTCTCCGGCAATGAGCGGTGCCATACGGCCCGACGATCGCGACAGCTGATCTTTGAGGTCGAAATCCCTGCTGACCTGCGAGCGTTCCGGGATGGCAGAGACTGCGTCGGCTGCCTCGAGCGCCTTTCGATAGATCAGGACGTCATCGAGCTGTTTGGCAATCACCGAACGGGTCCAAGCATGAGGCGCGCCAATCGCCCGCTCGACTTCACGACTTCAGACTATTGACTCCAGACCATCGACTCGCGACTATCGACTCGCAATTCCTCCCCCCACCGGACTGCTCGCGCTGGCGTACATGCGCCGCGCCATCCGGCCGGCCCGATACGCCAGGCGGCCGGCGCGCACGGCGAGCTTCATCGCCTCGGCCATGGCCTCGGGATCCTGCGCCTCCGCAATGGCCGTGTTCATCAGCACCCCGTCGGCCCCCAGCTCCATCGCAATCGCCGCGTCCGAGGCCGTGCCCACGCCCGCGTCCACGATCACGGGTACGCGCGCGGACTCCCGGATGATGCGGATGTTGTTGGCGTTCTGGATGCCCAGGCCCGATCCGATCGGCGCTCCGAGCGGCATCACGGCGGCCGCCCCCGCATCCTCGAGCTTGCGGCAGACCACCGGATCGTCGGTGGTGTAGGGGAGCACCACGAACCCTTCCTTGACGAGAACCCGGGTCGCCTTCAGCAGCTCCTCGTTGTCCGGAAAGAGCGTGCGCTCGTCGCCGATCACCTCGAGCTTGACCCAGTCGGACAGGCCCGCCTCGCGGCCGAGACGGGCGGTGCGCACCGCGTCCTCGGCCGAATAGCAGCCGGCCGTGTTCGGCAGGAGCGCGATGCGGCTCGTATCGATGTAGTCGAGCAGCGACTCGCGCGAGCGGTCGGCGATGTTCACGCGCCGCACGGCGACGGTGACGATCTCCGCGCCGGAGGCCTCGTGCGCCAGCCGCATGAGGGGGAAGGAGGCGTATTTGCCGGTGCCGACGATCAGCCGGGAGGCGAACGTGCGCCCGGCAATCACGAGAGGATCAGGCATGGCCGTGCGCGCCTCCGCCCACGAAGTTCACGATCTCGATCTGGTCCCCTTCGCGAATCTCCGTCGTGTCGTAGCTGGCGCGCTTCACGACGATGAGGTTGTGTTCGATGGCGACCCGCCGCGGATCGACGCCCAGCTGCGCGAGCAACGCGCTCACCGTCAGCGGCGGGCTCACGTCGACGGCATCGCCGTTCACCATGATCGTCATCTTATCGTTTTTTCGCCTTCCCGCTCTCCGGTCCGCTCGCGGAAGCGGTTCGTGATCGGATACCGGCGATCGCGCCCGAAGCTCCGGCGGCTCACCTTCACGCCGGGAGGCGCCTGCCGGCGCTTGTACTCCGCCACGTAGAGCATCTGCTGCACGCGCGACACCACCTCGCGGGGCGCCACGCGGGCGGCGAGGGCGTCGACCGACTGTTCCTCCTCGATCAGGCCTCTGAGCACCGCGTCCAGCTGCTCGTACGGCGGGAGCGAGTCCTGATCGCTCTGGTTCGCGCGCAGCTCGGCCGTGGGAGCGCGCGTGAGCGTCGGTTCGGGGATGACGGGCCCTTCCGGGCCCAGCGCCGCCGGCGGCCGGTGGTCGTTCCGCCATCGTGCGAGCCGGTAGACGTCTGTCTTGTAGATGTCCTTCAGCACGGAGAAGCCGCCGCACATGTCGCCGTACAGCGTGGCATAGCCGACCGACATCTCGGACTTGTTGCCGGTGGTCAGCAGCATCCAGCCGAACTTGTTCGAGAGTCCCATCAGCAGCAGGCCGCGGATGCGCGCCTGCAGATTCTCCTCGGTCACGTCCGCCGGCCGCGGGCCGAACGCCGGCGCGAGCGTGGCCTGCGCGCTCTGGAAGACGCCTTCGATCGGAACGGTCAGCAGCCGGATGCCGAGACGATCCGCGATGCGCTGCGCTTCCACCATGCTGAGATCGCTCGTGAAGGGCGAGGGCAGCCGCACCCCGGTGACGCGATCGGGGCCGAGCGCATCCACGGCCACCGCCAGGCTCAAGGATGAGTCGATGCCCCCCGACAGCCCGATCAGCAGCCCCGGAAAGCCGTTCTTGGCGACGTAGTCGCGCAGGCCGAGCACCAGCGCCGAGTAGATCTCGGAAAGGCTGTCCTCCAGCGGCGCCGCCGGTCCGGGCGCGCAGCTCCAGCCGCCGGCCGCGCGCGACCAGTCGGTGGCCCGCACCGCTTCGGTCCACCCCTCGAGCGCCACCGCCGGTTCGCCCGTACCGTTCACTACGAACGAGCGGCCGTCGAACACGAGCTCGTCCTGTCCTCCCACCTGATTGACGTATGCGAGCGGCAGCCCGGTTTCGAGCGCGCGCGCCCGCACCAGCTCGAGCCTGGTCGAGAACTTGCCGGCCTCGAACGGCGAGCCGTTCGGCACCAGGAGGAACTCGGCGCCCGCTCGTGCCAGATGGGCGGTCAGCGTGGGCGTCCAGATGTCTTCACAAATGGGGATGCCGAAGCGGGTGCCGTGGAGCTGCACCGGATCGGGCAGCGGGCCGGCCGTGAAGACGCGCTTCTCGTCGAAGACGCCGTAGTTGGGCAGGTCCGACTTGAAGCGCGCCTGCATCGCGCCGTTGTCCACCAGAATCGCCGCGTTGTACACGAATCCCCCGTCGCGCCACGGCGTCGTCGCCACGACGGCGGGCGCGTGAGGGCTTTCCTGAACCAGCGTCTCGACGGCGTCGCGGCACGTCCGGACGACCGAGGGACGCAGGACGAGATCCTCGGGCGGGTATCCGACGATCGACAGCTCGGGGAAGACGACCAGATCGGCGTTTTCGGCGGCGGCATGGTCGCGCGCGCGCCGGATCTTCTCCAGGTTGCCGTCGATGTCGCCCACCGTGGAGTTCAGCTGCGCGAGGGCGATTCTCAGGTGCATGCAGGAAAAATTCTACTGCACTCGTGATAAAGATATGGCCATGCTCATTGGCGTCGTCGCAGAAGCGTTTCCGGGCGAGCGCCGCGTTGCGATCGTGCCGGCGTCGATTGCCGCACTGAAAAAGGCGGGGTTCGACCTGCTGATCCAGAGCGGGGCGGGCCGGGAGGCGGGCTTCCCCGACGCGGCGTACACCGAGAAGGGCGCCAGGCTGGCCGGCAGCCGCGACGAGGTGTTCGGCGCGGCCGAGGTGCTCCTGCAGGTTCGCATCGCCGGCGCGGCCGGCGAGCGCGGCCGGGCCGATCTCGAACGGCTGCGCCGGGAACAGATCCTCATCGGCATGGCCGATCCCTTGAGCGCTCCGGCCGGCATCCGCGAAGTGGCGGGCCGGGGCGTCACCGCGTTCGCCCTCGAGCTGATGCCGCGCATCACCCGGGCCCAGAGCATGGACGTGCTGTCGTCGATGGCGACCATCGCGGGCTACAAGAGCGTGCTGCTCGCCGCCAACGTGCTGCCGCGCATGTTCCCGCTGCTGACGACGGCCGCCGGGACGATCACGCCTGCGCACGTGTTCGTCGTCGGCGTCGGCGTCGCCGGGCTGCAGGCGATTTCGACAGCACGGCGGCTGGGCGCCGTGGTCGAAGCCTACGACGTCCGCCCCGCCGTCAAGGAGCAGGTGCTCAGCGTGGGCGCCAAGTTCGTCGAGCTGCCGCTGGAGACCGCGCAGGCCGAGGACAAAGGGGGGTACGCCAACGCGCAGGACGAGTCGTTCTATCGGCGCCAGCGCGAGATGATGGCGCGCGTCGTCGCCGCCAGCGACGTGGTGATCACCACCGCGGCGATTCCCGGCAGGAAGGCGCCCGTGCTGGTGACCGCGGACATGGTTCGAGGCATGGCGCCCGGATCGGTGGTGATCGATCTCGCGGCGGAGCGCGGCGGCAACTGCGAGCTCACGCGCGGAGACGAGGTCGTGGTGGAGCGGGGCGTCACGATCCTCGGGCCCACCAATCTGCCGGCCACCGTTCCCTTCCATGCCAGCCAGATGTTCGCGAGGAACATCACGACCTTCCTGCTGCATCTTTCGAAGGACGGGGCCGTTCGCGTCGACACGTCCGACGAGATCACTCGGGAGACGCTCGTGGCGGCCGGGGGCGAGGTCGTGCAGCCGCGGGTGCGCGACGCATTGGGGCTGCCGGCGCTCGCCGCTGCCACCTCCTGAAGCGGCATCTTCGCCGCGCGCCGATCGCCGCCGATCCAGCAGACCGGACGCTACGCCGCGCTCGTGCAGGTGCGAGCTACGCCGCCTGCGCGAGGCTGGCGTAGGTCGCTGCGCCGAGCAGGCCTGCCTCGGGATTGAGGATCACACCGACCGGAATCCGGCGCATGACCTGATCGAGCGGCGCTTTGGCAAAGAATGCGTCGAGGAATACCGGCCAGCGAAGCGCGTCGAGGATTTGCGGGGCAATGCCCCCGCCGATGAACAGGCCCCCGGTCGCGAGCGCCGTGAGGGCCAGATCACCGGCAACCGCTCCGTACGCGGAGACGAACATCTCGAGCGACCGGCGGCACCAGTCGCAGCGTCCCTCGAGCGCGCTCCGCGAGATCCGCGAAGGAAGGTCTTCGGGATCAGCCCCGGTCACGGCGGGGCACTCGTGCGGGAACACGAGCCGATAGATGTTCGCCAGGCCGGGCCCCGACAACACCTGCTCGATCTCCGCGCGGCCGCGCTCGCGAATGAGGGCGGTCTGGAGCCTCTGCTCCTCCGCGTTTCTCGCCGCAAAGCTCGCATGGCCTCCCTCCGAGGGCCGCGGCACGAAGCGCCCGTCGATCCTGGGAAGCAGGGCGACGCCGAGGCCCGTGCCTGCGGCGAGAAGCGCGGCCGACCCGCGATCGTCGCGCTCGCCGGGCCAGAGCACTGTCAGCTCGGAAGCTCGCAGGACCGTGACGCCCCACGCGAGGGCCTCGAGATCGTTCAGCAGGTCGCACCGGGGCACCGGCAGCATCGCCGCCAGTTCCGCGGCGTCGACGATCCATGGGACGTTCGTGAGCCGCGCCCGCCCTTCTTCGATCGGCCCCGCGACCCCGACGCAGGCGCCTTCCAGCTGATCGGCGCTGACGCCGGCTCCGCGCAGGAACTCGCGCGCGAGCGTCGCCAGATCGGGATAGTCGAGCGTGCGGTAAGCTTCGACCGCGACCGGCGACGGCCGCCGCGGCTCGCGCCGGAACAGGCCCACGAGCGTCTTCGTGCCTCCAACGTCGGCCGCAAGCAGCATCACGGACGATTCTAGTTCGCGATGTTCTTGACATCCACCGCTCGTCTCCGTCACATTGACGCGAAAGCGCTCAGATGCCCGCCGCCGCAGAGCAGCCTTTCAGCAACCAGGTCGTCGTCTTCACCGGCAAGCTCTCCTCGCTGGGGCGCAAGGACGCGCAGGCACTGGTGGTCCGCCTGGGGGGCTCGGCCGCCGACGAGGTGACGACCAGAACCACCATGGTGGTCCTCGGTGCGGAAGGCTTCGCGACCGCCGAGAAGAGCCAGAAGCTTCGCAAGGCCGAGGAGCTCAATTTGCGGGTCCTCAGCGAGAGCGAGTTCTGCCGCCTCGCCGGCATCCAGCCGCCCGAGGAGCTCGAAGCAGCAGTACTACGCGCAGCGCGACCTCCTGAGCATGTATCCGCGCCTGCGCGAGGATCATCTCCGCTATCTGCAGAAGTGGGGGCTGATCCGCCCCGTGATGCGCACCAACAGCGGTGTCTTCTATGCCTTCGCTGACCTGGTGCTGATCCGGCAGGTGAGCGCGGAGCTGGAGTCGGCGCCCTTCCGGGCAATCGTGCGGTCGCTGCAGGCGGCCCGCAGCGGGCAGCTCGCCTTCGACTTCCGCATCGATGCCGAGCCCGCACGCATCATCAAGCTGCGGCGCCCGAAATCGAAGCCGCAGGAGGGCCGGCCGGCCGGCGCAGCGTCCCCGCTGACGATGGCGGAAGAGTACTTCTTGAAGGGGTCGGCGCTCGATGCCGACGAGACGCGCCATCACGCTGCGGCGAACTGGTACCGGCGCGCGCTGGAGGCAGACCCGTACCTGGTGCCGGCGCTGATCAACCTGGCGAACATCCACTACAGCAGGGACGAGCTGGCGGAGGCCCAGGCGCTCTACGAGCGCGCCATCGGGCTGGATGCCGACTTCTTCGAGGCGCACTTCAATCTGGGCAACATCTATCACGACCTCGGCAGGTTTCAGGAGGCATCGACCTGCTATCAGACGGCCCTGCGGCTCAACAGCCAGTACGCCGACACGCACTTCTATCTGGCCATCACCCTCGAGAAGCTCGGGCAGTCGGCTGAAGCCAAACCGCACTGGCGCGCGTACCAGCAGCTCTCACCAAATGGCGAGTGGGTGGAGCTCGCCAAGGAGTTCTCGGAATAGATCAGTAGCGGGAGTCGTCGTTGTGCCGCTTCTTCGGCACGCGCCGCACTTTGTAGAACCCGCAGTCGGGGCACCAGGCTTCGGGATCGAACCCGGCGGTGCCGGCCATGGGCAGGACGTCGCGGTGCGAGCAGTAGTCGGCCTGATTGCCCTCCTCGGGCGGCTTGCGCCAGCGGCAGCTGTGGTACCGCTGGACCGCCGGCGACTCGGGCGGCGTGTCGACCGGCGCGGCGGTCGGACGGGAAAACGGGGAACCGGAATCATCGAACATAGTGTTTGGGTGCCTAACGGGCGCGGAACGTGATGATGCCTCGAACAGGGTCGTACGGCGAGACGCCAACGGTCACCCGGTCGCCAGGAACGACCTTGATGCGAAACCGCCGCATCCGCCCGCTGAGCTGCGCCAGGACTTCGTGCCCCGCATCGCACTGCACTCGGTACAGCCCGCCGCTGTGCACGGCGACCACCGTGCCCTGCATATCAATCAGATCGTCTTTGCTCAATACCCATCCTCTCGCAACGATTGTGCCACAAACGGCATCAATCGCCCAGTTTTCGCACCGCGTCTTCGACACGGCGCGCCAGATCCGTATAGTCGTCACCCGATAAACGCATCGGCGCGCCGAACTTCACCTGCACCCGGCCCGGCCTCGCCATCTTCCATGTGTGGTGCAGGACGCGATCGACTCCGACCAGCCGCACCGGCACGACAGGGACGCCAAGCTTCGACGCCATCATCCCTACTCCCGGTTTGAACGGACTGATTTCGCCCGTGCTCGGTGCGCTTGCCTTCAGGAAAGATCAGGACCGAGTGGCCGCTGCTGACGAGCTCGCCCGCGTACTTGAGCGTCTGGCGGGCACCGGCCTCGCGCTGCGGCAGAGGAAACGTGTTGAAGAACGCCGCCGACAGCCAGTAATTGAGGCTGTTGGTGAACCACTCCCGGCGCGAATACCCCTGCGGGAAGAAGTGCGCCTTGAAGAACTCCTTGGCCATCGCCGTCGACACGTGCGTGCGGATGCGCCGGGGGAGCGCGGCCAGGATCACCGGCGTGTCCATGTGGCTCTGGTGGTTCGAGGCGAAGATGACGGGGCCATCCAGGTCTCGGAGGTTCTCGACTCCCTGAACCGCGATCCAGGCGAAGAGCCGCGCCAGCGGGAGGAGAACCACCGACTGGCTCAGGTTCCTCACCAGCCGGACCGGCCATGAACGGGTCCATCGAGGAAACTCGACCGGTTCGGCCGGACGTTCGGCCTGCGCAGGCGCCACTGCCAGCTGCCGGAGATCGTCGACCGTCTTCGCCCCGGCGAACGCGGATTCGTCGATGTGGCTGTCGAGCGCCTCTTCCAGGGCCACCATGAGCTCGACCCGTTCGAGCGAGCTCAGGCCGAGCTCCTCGAGGGTCGCTCCCGGCTGGAGCGTGCGGCCGCCCGTGTAGCGGGCGATCACCGATCGAGGCCGGTCGCGTGGCTGCGCACCGCCGGCGCGGCGCCGGTCTGAAGCCAGGCGCGTATTTCGTGGCGCTTCAGCTTGCGGGTGCCCTCGGTGCGGGGCAGCTCGTCGCCGGGCCAGAAGGCGCCGCCCCGGATGCGCTGATGGTCCGCGAGCTGTGCGTTCGCCTCCCTGATCACGTCATCGAGCTTCACACCAGGCTCGAGCACGAGGGCGACCTGCACGCGCTCTTCCCCGTCGCGGGTGACGCCAACGGCGGCCGAGTCCCTCACGCCGGGAACGGCGTTGACGACGCGCTCGACGTCCTCGGGAAACACGTTCATGCCCTCGGGCGTAACGATCATCTCCTTCTTGCGGCCCCGGATGAACAAGCGTCCTGCGGCGTCGAGCTCTCCGACATCACCTGTGTGGAACCAGCCGCCATCGAACGCGGCGCGGGTCGCGTCCGGCGCCTTGTAGTAGCCCTGCGTCACGTTCTCGCCCCGCACGAGAATCTCCCCGTCGGGCGCCACCTTGATCTCGACACCGGCAATCGGTTTGCCGACCGAGCCCTTGCTGGTGCCGAATGGATGATTGAGCGTCACGATCGGGGCGGTCTCTGTCAGGCCATAGCCCTGCACCACCAGGAATCCGAGGCGCGACCAGAACGTCTCGGTCGACGGGTCCAGCGGCGCCGCGCCCACGACGAAGGCCCAGAACTTCATCCGAACGCGCGATGCACGCGGCGGTAGCGCCACCAGCGCTTCCAGAGGCTCGACTTGACTGCCGGGGCGTCGCGCACCGCCGGATCGAGCCGGGCGGCGTGGTCGCTCAGCACGTCCAGAATCTTCGGAACCGATACCAGCACCGACACGCGGCGCCGGTGTATCTGGCCGACGATGTCTTGCGGATTGAAGCCGCGTATGAACACCACCGTGCCCGCCAGCATCGGCGGCACGAAGGTGGCCATCGACTGGCCGAACATGTGGCTGAGCGGCAGCAGGTTGAGGAAGCGGAGCGGAAAGAACGGTCTGCCGTAGGGCCGATACTTCGCCACCTCCCGCTCCACGGGCACGATATTGGCCAGCACGTTGCGGTGGGTGAGCACCACGCCTTTCGGTTCTGCCGTGGCCCCCGACGTGAAGATGATTTCGGCCGTATCGTCGGGCGCGGCCGCCACCGGCGTGAACGGGACGGAGTCGTGCCACTCGAGCTCGCTCAGCCGCCACTCGAGCGGTGCGGGATGCGGCTGGACCTCTGCCGCGCTGCCCGCTGCTGCTGCCGAATGGATCCCCGTGACGTCGACGTCGTCTCCCACGAGCAGCAGCCTGGCGTCGACGATTCGTCTGACGGAGCTCAGGAAGCGGGGAGAGGCGCGGTAGTCGATCGGCACGGCGATCGAGCCGTTGAGCAGGCAGCCCCAGAGCGCGACGATCCACTCGGGGCGGTTTTCGCTCCAGAACAGGATCTTGTCCGCCTTGCCGATGCCGTGCGACTGCAGTTTTCCGGCAAATGCCCGCGCCGCCGCGGCGGTCTGCTGGTACGTGAACCTCCGCACGCGGAACCCGTCGTCGTGAACCAGGAACTCTCCGCGCTTCGAGTCAAAATCCGCGAAGAAATCCAGTAAAGTTTCCCGGCGCATCGTTGAATTATGATGTAGCCTTCACTGGGCGGTTCCCCCATGCGTATCTTTCTCACGGGCGCGACAGGATACATCGGCTCCGCCGTGTTCGAAGCGCTGTTGCGCGGCAGCCATGAGGTGACGGCGCTGGTGCGTACGCTGCAGGCGGCCGATGCCGTCACCGCGCGCGGGGCGTGTGCGATCCGCGGAGATCTGCGCAACCCGAAATCGTACCAGGCGGCGGCCGAAGGGTTCGATGCCTACCTGCACACCGCCGCAGATTCCACGCCCGGCAAGGATGAAGTCGATCGGTGTGCGCTGGAGACGCTGCTCGCAGCGGCCTGCGCACGGCGCGGGACCGCACCGGCAGCCTTCGTCTACACCTCCGGAACATGGGTCCTCGGATCAGATGCGTCGCCGCTCACCGAATCGGCGCACCCGACGCCGGCGGCGGCCTTCGCCTGGCGCGCCGACCACGAGCGGATCGTGCTGGACGCCGGGGGCGCGCTGAGGACGGCTGTGATCCGGGCGGGCATCGTCTATGGCGGTTCCCGCGGCATCGTCTCCGACATGCTGAAGCATGCAGTCAATGGCCTGATCCGTGTAATCGGCGACGGCGAGAACCACTGGCCGCTGGTGTACGACCGCGATCTGGCCGATCTCTACGTGCGCGTTGCGGCCAATGGCGAGGCATGCGGCGTCTTTCACGCCAACGACGAAGCCGACGAAACCGTCAATGCGATCGTCGAGGGTATCGTCAGCCACTTCTCCGTGCCGCCTGCGGTACGTCACGTCCCGCTCGACGAGGCCCGCAAGAAGCTGGGGCCGTACGCCGACACGCTGGCGATGGATCAGAAGGTCCGGAGCGGACGTGCGCGGGAGCTGGGGTGGGCGCCATCGCTCCATTCGGTGAGCGCCAACGTTCCGAGGCTGCTCGAGGAATTCCGCCGCGGCCGGGAGCGGGCGGCCTGACAGGGCTGCATCGGCCGTCTTTTCCCCCCGTCAGTTCACCCGCTCTCTAGCGCGCAGTCCCTTCGCCGGACGGGCCGAGCACCTCTGCGGCGGCCGCGAGCGCCTGGTCGAGCGACGTGATCTCGCCGTCGAGCTGGCGGTCGTAGATCTGCTTCAGCAGCGCGCCCATCGCCGGCCCCGGTCTCATCCCGAGCTCGAGCAGATGGCGCCCCAGCAGCAGCGGCCTTGGCGGGCTTCGATCGACCCCGAGCTGCCGCGCCCGTTCCAGAAACCAGTCCATGGCCGTGCAGTCGAAGGATCCCGTCCGGCCCAGACAATCGGACCTGGCCACGCGCGCCAGCAGCTCCAGATCCACCTTCTGCGAGAGGCGGCGAAACGCGCCGTCGGTGAGCTCGTGCCGCGCCTTGTAGAGCATGCCGGGCTTGAGATGGTGCGCCGTGAGGGCGAGCACCTGGCGGCGCACGTCCTTGCCGTCGATCGAATGGATATTGAGGCGATCCAGAAAGGCCGCAGCCGGCGCAACGCCCTCCTCCTCGTGATTCAGCGAGCGGATGCGTCCGTCGATAAAGGCCGTCGTCCGCGGTTTGCCGAAGTCGTGGGTCACGGCGGCGAGCATGACGGCGAGCTTGTCGGCCCGATCGAGGTCGTCGATTCGCGTGCGGGCCTGGTCAATCACCATCAGTGTGTGGACCCAGACATCTCCCTCGGGATGCCACTCGGGCTCCTGCTCGCAGCCAACCAGGGCCTTCAGCTCGGGAAACAGCTGATCGACGGCCCCCAGCTCGAGCGCGAGCGCGAATCCCATCGACGGACGAACGGCCAGGAGCAGCAGCTTCTCGAGCTCGCCCCAAATCCGCTCCGGCGGCAGATCGTCGAGCCGGACCGAGGCGCAGATCGTCCTGGTCCCGGGCTCGAGGCCGAGCTCGAAGCGGGCCGCGAACTGGACGGCGCGAAGTACTCGCAGACTGTCGTCGGCGAATGTCGCCGGATCCACCACCCGAAGCGTGCGGCGTTCGAGATCGGCTCTCCCCCCGACCGGGTCGATGTACTCGATCCCCAGCGGGTCCCATGAAATGGCGTTGATCGTGAAATCGCGCCTCTGCGCCGCTTCGTGCACCGACATGTGCGGGTCGCCCTCGACGAGGAAGGCTTTGTGGCCGCGACCCGACTTGGATTCGCGGCGCGGAAGGCCGACATCCACGGTGCCGATCTTGTAGACAGGGAAGCTCTGGCCAATAGGTTCCACGCGGCCGAAGCCTCCCAGAATGGCCGGGAGATCCTCGGCTGGGATGCCGAACACTTCCAGGTCCATGTCCTTCGAGTCGAGGCCGAGCAGCCGGTCGCGGACCCAGCCTCCCACCACCAGCGCGCGCCCCCCGTGGCGCCGGACGGCCTCGGCGATCCGCATCACGGTCGCCAGCGGAGCGGCCTCTTCCATGTGAGAATCATACCCATGTCGATGTCGCGCGCCGTCGTCGCAGTCGCCGCCGCCGCCCTCGCGGGCGCCGTCCTCCGGTCGCAGGGCGGATCACCGCCGCCGGAGCAGGCCGGTGCGAGCGGCGCCGCAGGCGAGCGCCACCTGCGGAATCTGAGGCAGTTGACGACGGGCGGCGAGAACGCGGAAGCGTATTTCGCGCCCGATGGCAAGCGGCTCATCTTTCAGTCCAATCCCGGCGGCTCGTCGTCCTCGGCCTGCGATCAGATGTTCACCATGGACCTCGACGGATCGCATCGACGCCAGATCAGCCGCGGAGGACGAACGACCTGCGGCTACTTCTACCCGGACGGGCGGTCGATCCTCTACGCGTCGACGCATCTCGCCTCGGCCGAGTGCCCGCCGCGCCCGAGCTACGAGCGCGGATACGTCTGGCCGATCTATGCCGCGTATGACATCTTCCGTGCGCGGCCGGATGGCAGCGGGCTGGCGCGTCTGACGACGAGGCCCGGCTATGATGCCGAAGCGACGATCGGGCCGGACGGCCGGATCGTCTTCACGAGCGTGCGCGATGGCGACATGGAGATCTATTCCATGAACAGCGCCGGCGGCGATGTGAAGCGGCTGACGAACCGGCCCGGTCCCGACGGCGGCCCCTGGTTCTCGCCGGACGGCACGCAGATCGTCTTCCGGGGGCGGCCGATCACCGCGCCGGACGAGCTCGCCGACTACCGCTCGCTGCTCGGACAGGAGCTGTGGCGGCCGACGACGCTCGAGCTTTACGTCATGGATCGCGACGGCGGCCATCTGCGGCAGGTCACGCACCTCGGTGGGGCGAACTTCGCGCCGGCATGGACGCCCGACGGTCGGCGCATCATCTTCGCCTCGAATGCGCGCGATCCACGGGACAGGAACTTCGATATCTACCTCGTGAACCTGGACGGGAGCGGGCTGGAGCAGGTCACCGTCAACGACACGTTCGACGGGTTTCCGATGTTCTCGCCGGACGGGCGGACGCTCGTGTTCGCGTCGAACCGGAGCGCCAGGGTCGAAGGGGAGACGAACGTCTTCGTGGCGGACTGGCAGGAGTGAGGGACGCGCACCAGAGCCCATCCAATCCCTTGGATCGGCGCGGATGCCGTTTCCCCAAGTTGCACGAGCGATAATCGGCGTGATATATTCGTCAGGTTGTATCGAAGCTAGGAAACCCTATCTAACTTCGAACCGCACTTAAGAGAAGGACCTTCTCTTTTGGAATGACCCGTGGCTGCAGCACGACGAACGCCGGCCGCCGGGGACGCGACATCAACAACGAATAGGGTAACTGCATCGGGCGCCAAGCCTTCGAGCTTCTAGGCCCGACGCGACATCTGGCTGCAGCTGGTCCGCACTGCGGGCGCGAAGCTGCGGCCGTATGGAGTGGTTTCCGTGCCCACGATCAGTCAGCTCGTCCGCCACGGGCGCACGGCCATCGTCAGCAAGACGAAGAGCCCGGCGCTCCAGAACAGCCCGCAGAAGCGGGGGGTCTGCGTGCGGGTGTTCACGCAGACGCCGAAGAAGCCGAACTCCGCGCTCCGCAAGGTGGCGCGCGTGCGGCTGACCAATGGCATCGAGGTGACGACCTATATTCCCGGCGTGGGGCACAACCTGCAGGAGCACTCGCTCGTGCTGATCCGCGGGGGCCGCGTCAAGGATCTGCCCGGCGTGCGCTACCACGTCGTGCGGGGCACGCTCGACGCGGTCGGCGTGCAGGGGCGCAAGCAGGGCCGCTCGAAGTACGGCGCCAAGAGGCCGAAGGCTTAAATCATGCCGCGCAGACGACTCATCGCCAAGCGGGAGCTGCCCGCCGATCCGCTCTACAGCAGCGCGCTCGTCACCCGCTTCATCAACACGGTGATGCGGGGGGGCAAGCGCAGCACGGCGGAGAGCATCCTCTACCACAGCTTCGACATCATCAAGGAAAAGACCGGTGACGACCCGCTCAAGGTCTTCAAGAAGGCGGTCGACAACGTGAAGCCGAGCCTCGAGGTGAAGTCGCGCCGGGTGGGCGGCTCGAACTACCAGGTGCCGGTCGAGGTGAACCCGAACCGCCGGCTGTCGCTGAGCATCCGCTGGCTGGTCGGCTACGCGCGCGCGCGCGGCGACGGGAAGACGATGCAGGAGAAGCTCGCCAATGAACTGCTGGATGCGGCGAATCTTCGCGGCGGCGCCGTGAAGAAGCGCGAGGATACGCATCGCATGGCCGAGGCGAACAAGGCATTCGCGCACTACCGCTGGTAGCACGCTTGAACCTTCAGCGTAATTAGGAAGATGCCCAGGTCACATTCGCTCGAACGAACACGGAACATCGGCATCATGGCGCACATCGATGCCGGCAAGACGACGACGACGGAACGGATCCTGTTCTATACCGGGATTACGTACAAGATCGGCGAGGTGCACGAGGGCACGGCCGTCATGGACTGGATGGAGCAGGAACAGGAGCGCGGCATCACGATCACGTCGGCCGCCACCACCTGCTTCTGGCGCGATCACCGGGTGAACATCATCGACACGCCCGGCCACGTCGACTTCACGGCCGAAGTCGAGCGGTCGCTGCGCGTGCTCGACGGCGCCGTCGCCGTGTTCGATTCGGTCGCCGGAGTGGAGCCGCAGTCTGAGACCGTCTGGCGCCAGGCCGACAAGTACCGTGTCCCGCGCATCTGCTTCGTCAACAAGATGGACCGCATCGGGGCCGACTTCAAGCGGACCTTCGATCAGATCATCTCCAAGCTCGAGGCCAATCCGGTCGCGGTGCAGCTGCCCATCGGCTCCGAGGATCGGTTCATCGGCGTCGTCGACCTCGTCAAGATGAAGTCCATCACCTATAAGGACGAGACCATGGGCGCCGACTACATTGTCGGCGAGATTCCCGCCGAGCTCGCCGAGGATGCGCGGCACTTCCGCGAGCAGCTCATCGAGAAGGTCAGCGAGGCCGACGACAAGATTCTCGAGAAGTACCTCCATGGCGAGGAGCCGACCGAAGCGGAGATCAAGGCGGCGATCCGCAGGCGCGTCCTCACCTCGGTGCACGGCAGGGGAGAGGCGCCGTTCGTGCCGGTGCTGTGCGGGTCGGCGTTCAAGAACAAGGGCGTGCAGCCGCTGCTGGACGCCGTCGTCGACTACCTGCCCTCGCCGCTGGACGTGCCGCCGATCGCAGGGCTCGATCCCCGCTCCGCCGAGGAGAAGATCGTCGAGCGCCCCGCGAAGGACGACGCGCCGTTTGCCGCACTGGCGTTCAAGATCATGACCGACCCCTTCGTCGGCCAGCTCACGTTCATCCGGGTCTACTCGGGCGTGCTCACGGCCGGCTCGACGGTCTACAACGCGACCAAGCAGAAGTCCGAGCGCATCGGCCGGCTGCTCAAGATGCACGCGAACAAGCGCGAGGAGATCAAGGAGGTCTACTCCGGCGACATCGCGGCCGCCGTCGGCCTGAAGAGCGTCTCGACCGGCGACACGATCTGCGACGAGAAGCAGCCGATCGTCCTCGAGTCGATGGACTTCCCGAAGCCGGTGATCCATCTGGCGATCGAGCCGAAGACCAAGGCCGACCAGGAGAAGCTCGGGCAGGGCCTGCAGAAGCTGATGGCCGAGGATCCGACCTTCCGCGTGCAGACCGATCAGCAGACCGGGCAGGTGATCATCGGGGGCATGGGCGAGCTGCACCTCGAGATCATCGTCGATCGTCTGAAGCGCGAGTTCGGCGTGGACGCCATGGTCGGCAAGCCGCAGGTGGCCTACAAGGAGACGCTCACGCGTCCCGCCGACGGCGAGATGAAGTACGCGAAGCAGACCGGCGGCCGCGGTCAGTACGGGCATGCGAAGATCCACGTGTTCCCGGGCGAGCCGGGCACCGGCTACCTGTTCGAGAACAAGATCGTGGGCGGCGCGGTCCCCAAGGAGTACATCAAGCCGATCGACGAGGGCATCAAGGAGGCGCTCACGCGCGGCGTGCTCGCGGGCTACCCGATCGACGACGTGCGGGTGGAGCTCTACGACGGGTCGTATCACGACGTGGACAGCTCGGAGATGGCGTTCAAGATCGCCGGATCCATGGCGTTCCAGGACGCGGCGAAGAAGGCCAGGCCCGTGCTGCTGGAGCCGATGATGCGCGTCGAGGTGGTGGTGCCCAAGGAATACATGGGCGACGTCATGGGCAATCTGTCGAGCCGGCGCGGCCAAATCCAGTCGCAGGAGGACCGCGGCGGTACCCAGATCATCCAGTCGCGCGTGCCGCTGTCGGAAATGTTCGGGTACGCGACCGATCTCCGATCGCGCACGCAGGGGCGTGCGACCTACTCGATGCATTTCGATCGGTACGAGCCCGCGCCGTCGAATGTGAGCGAAGAGGTGGTCGCCAAGGCGCAGGGGAAGTAGACGCCGACCGCGCTCCGGCAGGATCCGGAGCGTGAGCGACGGCAACGAGCCGCGGGGGGCATCGCGAAGAGGATGACCCACTGAGCAGATGGACGCGTCCGGCAGGATCCGGAGCGTGAGCGACGGCAACGAGCGGGGGTGGGGCCCCGCGAGAGATTAAATAATGTTCAGCGACAAGATCAGAATCCGCCTGAAGGCGTACGACTCAAGGGTGCTCGACCAGTCGACGACCGAAATCGTGGACACCGCCAAGCGGACGGGCGCGCGGCTGGCGGGGCCGATTCCGCTGCCGACGGGCATCAACAAATGGACCGTGCTCCGTTCTCCGCACGTCGACAAGAAGTCGCGGGAGCAGTTCGAGATCCGCACGCACAAGCGGTTGATCGACATCTTCGAGCCGACGCCCCAGACGGTGGACGCGCTGATGAAGCTCGATCTCCCGGCCGGGGTGGACGTCGAGATCAAGGCGTTCGGCAAGGAGCACACGAAATAGATGGTCACCGGAATCATCGGCAAGAAGGTCGGCATGACGCAGCTGTTCGCCGAGGACGGCACGGTGATCCCGGCGACGGTGATCAAAGCCGGCCCCTGCGTGGTGGTGCAGCGGAAGACCGCCGCCGCCGACGGCTACGAGTCGGTGCAGATCGGGCTGGTGGACGGGCCGCCGGCGAAGGTGCGCAAACCGCTGGCCGGCCATTACAAGAAGGCCAACATCCCGCCGACGCGCGTCCGCCGCGAAGTGCGGATCGCCGCCGACGCCGACCCGAAGCCGGGCGATCAGGTGCTCGTCTCGATGTTCGCCGATGGCGAGCGGGTGGACGTGATCGGCACGAGCCGCGGCAAAGGGTTCCAGGGGGTCGTCAAACGCCACCATTTCGGAGGGGGCGCGGCGACGCACGGGTCGATGTTCCATCGGGCGCCCGGCTCGATCGGGGCGTCGTCGTTTCCCTCCAGGGTGGTCAAGGGCATGCGCGCCGCGGGGCGGATGGGCGGCGATCGCGTGACCGTGCGGAACCTCCGGGTGGCGAAGGTGGATCCCGAGAACCACCTGCTGATCCTTCGTGGAGCGGTGCCGGGCGCTCCGACGGGGTACGTGCTGGTGCGCAAGGCCGTGGCCGCCAAGCGGATCAAGGTCGCGCAGGTTGAAAAGCCCAAGGGCAAGAAGTAGGCGATGGGCGGCAGGCGAGAGGCGAAGCGCAATGGTCGTTGATGTCGTCAACGGAGAGAACAAGAAGGTCGGGACGCTCGAGCTGAGCGACGACGTGTTCGGCGGGCGGGTGAAGACGGCGCTCATCTGGGAGTCGGTCGTGCACACGCAGGCCGCGGCGCGCCGCGGCACGCACGCCACGAAGAACCGGGCGCTCGTCAGCGGCAGCGGCCGCAAGCCGTGGAAGCAGAAGGGCACCGGCCGCGCGCGCATCGGCTCGATCCGCAACCCGATCTGGCGCCACGGGGGCACGGTGTTCGGCCCGCAGCCGCGCAGCTACGACTACCGCCTGCCGAAGAAGGTGCGCCGCGGCGCGATCGTGGCCGCGCTCGCGCAGAAGATTCAGGATGGCGCGCTGATCGTCGTGGACGAGCTCGCGGTGTCCGAGGGGCGGACCAAGGCCGGAGCGGAGCTGCTGAAGCGGCTCGGCGTCACCGGCTCCTCGCTGCTCGTCGATGTCGCGCCGAGCGAGCAGCTCGGCCGGGCCGTCCGCAACCTGCGCGGCGTGGCCCTGGTGGCCGCCTCGCAGGTCGGCGCGCGCGACGTGATGCAGGCCTCCCGCGTGATTGCGACGAAGGCCGCCGTCGAGAAGCTCCAGACGCTGGCGGTGTGAGGACGCGATGAAACTGACCGATGTCATCCGCCGGCCGCTGATAACCGAGAAGACGTCCGTTCTCCGCGAGCAGGACGGCCGGACGATCGTGTTTCATGTGGCCATCGGGGCGAACAAGACCGAAATCAAGCGCGCCGTGGAGACGCTCCTGGGAACGAAGGTGGCCCAGGTGCGCACCGCGATCACGCACGGCAAGGTGAAGCGGCAGGGTCGGTTCGCGGGACAGCGATCCGACTGGAAGAAGGCCTACGTGAAGCTCCGTGAGGGACAGAAGCTCCCGGAGTTCCTCGAGGGCGCGTAAGGCGGGCCGTGGACGGTTCGACGCACGCGGAGCAGGAGCGAGATGCCCATTAAGACCTACAAACCGACGTCAGCGGGACGGCGCTTTCAGACCGTGCAGGTGTTCGACGAGATCACCACGTCGAAGCCGCACAAGCCGCTCGTCGAGGTGCTGCAGCGATCCGGCGGCCGCAACAACCATGGGGAGCTCACCTCGTGGTGGCGCGGAGGCGGGCACAAGCGGCTCTACCGGCAGATCGACTTCAAGCGCGACAAGCGCGGCATCCCCGGCACCGTCGCGACGGTCGAGTACGATCCGAACCGGTCGGCCCGCATCGCCCTCATCACCTACGCCGACGGCGAGAAGCGGTACGTGCTGCAGCCGATCGGCCTGAAGGTCGGCGACACGATCGTGGCCGGCGAGAATGTCGACATCCTGCCGGGCAACTCGCTGCCCCTGAAGAACATTCCGCTCGGCACGACGCTGCACAACGTCGAGCTGCGCCCGGGACGAGGTGGACAGATCGCCCGGAGCGCCGGGTCGTCCGTGCAGCTCGTGGCCAAGGAAGGCGAGTACGCCTCGGTGAAGATGCCCTCGGGCGAGATTCGCCGCCTCGCGATGGACTGCTACGCCACCATCGGGCAGGTGGGCAACGTGGATCACGAGAATGTCGCGGTGGGCAAGGCCGGACGGAGCCGGTGGCTCGGATGGCGGCCGCACGTGCGCGGCGTCGCCATGAATCCGGTGGATCACCCGCTCGGCGGCGGCGAGGGCAAGACCTCCGGCGGCCGGCACCCCGTTTCGCCGTGGGGGCTGCCGACCAAGGGTTACAAGACGCGCAACAACAAGGCCACCGACAAGTTCATCGTGCAGCGGCGAAAGAAGTAGCCGGGACCGACTTATGAGCAGATCGCTGAAGAAGGGGCCGTTCGTCGACACCCCGCTCCTCGAGAAGATCGAGGAGATGAACCGCGCGGGCGACAAGAAGGTGATCAAGACCTGGTCGCGCCGCTCGACCGTGATCCCCGAGATGGTGGGCCACACGCTCGCGGTCCACAATGGCCGGAAGTTCATCCCCGTGTACATCACCGAGAACATGGTCGGCCAGAAGCTCGGCGAGTTCTCGCCGACGCGCCAGTTCAAGGGGCACACGACGAAGACGGAGAAGGCGGCCCAGATGGCCGCCGCCGCGGCGCCGGCCGGGGGCGGCGCGAAGCCGGCCGGAGCGGGGAGCTAGCGATGGCCATACGGGCGCATGCGACGGCGCGCTTCGTGCGCACCTCGGCCCAGAAGGCGGGCCTCGTCATGGATCTGATCCGCGGCCGCGACGTCAATCGGGCGCTCGCGACGCTGCAGTTCACGCGGAAGGGGATCAGCCACGACATCGCCAAGGTGCTGCGGTCCGCCATTGCGAACGCGCAGCAGAAGGAAGGCTTCGGCGGCGACGTGGATCGGCTGTTCGTGGCCGCGTGCTACGCGAACCAGGGCCCCTCGATGAAGCGGATCCGCCCGGCCCCGATGGGGCGGGCGTTCCGCATCGTGAAGCGGACGGCGCATCTCACCGTCCACGTCGAGGAGCGGCCGGTGAAGGTGACCACGGCCGCAGCGCCGGCGCCGGCCCGCGGGCGCGGACGGGCGAAGCCGAAGGCGGCCGGAACGGGCGGGACCAAGCGCGCCCCGGCGGGCGCGGGCAAGGGCGGCGGCAGGCGCGCGGCGCGCGCGGAGTAGATCGGCGCGGCCCGATTAACGACAGCGGCTTTCGGCCAAGAGGTTTCAGTGGGACAGAAAGTACATCCATACGGATTCCGGCTCGGGTTCAACAAGACCTGGAAGTCGCGGTGGTTCGCCGATCGCGACTACGCCAAGCTGCTCCACGAGGATCTGGCGCTGCGCGAGAGCCTGAAGAAGCGGTTCTCCCACGCCGGCGTCTCGAAGATCGAGACGGAGCGGGCGGCGAACAAGCTGAAGATCGACATCCACACGTCGCGGCCGGGGATCATCATCGGCCGCAAAGGCACCGAGGTCGAGAAGCTGAAGGCCGAGATCCAGAAGCGCACCAGCCGCGAGGTCTTCATCAACATCCAGGAGATCCAGAAGCCGGAGCTCGACGCCCAGCTCATCGCCGAGTCGGTGGCGATGCAGCTCGAGAAGCGCGTGGCGTTCCGCCGCGCGATGCGCAAGGCCGTCGAGTCGGCGCTGCGGTTCGGCGCCCGGGGCATCAAGGTGCGGGTGTCGGGACGGCTGAACGGGGCCGAGATCGCGCGCTCGGAATGGTACCTGCACGGGCAGCTGCCGCTCC
Organism: Vicinamibacterales bacterium; assembly: GCA_963738315.1. Classification (GTDB taxonomy): domain Bacteria; phylum Acidobacteriota; class Vicinamibacteria; order Vicinamibacterales; family JAMQPK01; genus JAMQPK01. Next base: position 838,492 of record CAVTVT010000002.1, read on the forward strand.
AGACGCTGAGGGCCGACATCGATTACGGATTCGCCGAGGCGAACACGACCTACGGTCAGATCGGCGTGAAGACCTGGCTGTACAAGGGCGAACGGATTACCCCGAAGACCGCGCGCGAGGAAGAGTTCCGCGAGCGGGCTCCGCGGCGCGCGCCGGGACGGCCGTAGGCGTCGCGGCGGAGCGGGCGAGCACGGGTAGGGTTGTGCGAGGTACTCAGTCATGTTGATGCCGAAGAAGGTGAAGTACCGGAAGCAGCAGCGCGGCCGGATGGCCGGCAAGGCGTGGCGCGGCTCCGACGTGTCGTTCGGCGACTTCGGGTTGCGCGCGCTCGAGCCCTGCTGGCTGACCGATCGGCAGATCGAGGCGGCGCGCGTCGCGATGACCCGCTTCATCAAGCGCGGCGGCAAGATCTGGGTGCGGGTATTTCCGGACAAGCCGATCACCAAGAAGCCGCAGGAGACGCGCATGGGCAAGGGGAAGGGCGCGCCCGAGCAGTGGGTCTGCGTCGTGCGTCCGGGTCGAATTCTCTTCGAGATGGAAGGCGTCACCGAGACCGAGGCGCGCGAGGCGCTGAAGCTCGCGGCGTCGAAGCTGCCCATCCTGACGAAGTTCGCGCAGCGGTTCGCGGAGGAGTCGGCGTCATGATCGATCTCGCCGAACTGCGCGATTTGTCGGTCGAGGACCTGGAGACGCGCGTGCGCGATCTCGAGGATCAGCTCTTCCGGATGCGGCTGCAGCAGTCGCTCGGGCAGCTGGACGCGCCGGTCAAGCTCCGCTTCGCGCGGCGCGATCTGGCGCGCGTGAAGACGGTGATCAGCGAGAAGACCAGGGAGCCGCGATAGCAGGCACGCGCCCCGGCAGCCGCCGGAGCACGCAGCGTCCGGCCGGGACCGGACCGAGGAACTCATGGCCGAGAAATCAGAGAAGGTGGGCGTGGTCGTCAGCGACAAGATGCAGAAGAGCTGCGTCGTCGCCGTGGAGTGGCAGGTGCGGCACGGGCTCTACGGCAAGACCGAGCGCCGGACGTCGAAGTTCCTGGCCCATGACGAGGAGAACGCCGCGAAGGTGGGCGACCGGGTGGCCATCGTGGAGAGCCGGCCGCTGAGCCGGCGCAAGCGCTGGGTCGTGACGCGCGTGGTGCGCAAGGCGCTCGCAGTCTAACGGACCGAGACCGAACGGAGACCGACCATGATTCAGATGCGATCGATTCTCGACGTCGCCGACAACTCCGGCGCCCGGAAGATCGCGATCATCAACCCCATCGGCGGCTCGACCGGCCGGTACGCCAGGCTCGGCGACGTCGTGACGGCGTCGGTGAAGGAGGCGATCCCGGACGGCACCGTCAAGAAGGGGCAGGTCGTCAAGGCGGTAATCGTCCGCACGGCCAAGGAGCAGCGGCGCAAGGACGGCAGCTACATCCGGTTCGATCGGAACGCGGCCGTGCTCATCAACGATCAGCGCGAGCCGATCGGCACGCGCGTGTTCGGGCCCGTGGCGCGCGAGCTGCGCGAGCGCCGGTTCATGAAGATCATCTCGCTGGCGCCGGAGGTGCTCTGAGGCGCGGCCGTCCGAGCGGCCCCATACGCTTATGTCGCAACTGCAAAGTCCGATTCGGAAGAACGACAACGTCCTGGTGATTGCCGGCAAGGATCGCGGCAAGCGCGGGCGGGTGTTGAAGGTCGTCCCGGGGACGAACCGGCTGGTGGTGGAGGGCGTGAACATGATCAAGCGCCACACCAAGCCGAACCCCGGACGGAACATCAAAGGGGGCATTGTCGAGCGCGAGGCGGCGCTGCACGCCTCGAACGTGCAGCTCGTGTGCCCCGAGTGCGGCGCCCAGACGCGCGTCGGCCGGAAGATTCTCGGCGACGGGCGCAAGGTGCGGGTCTGCCGCAAGTGCGAGGGAGTGGTGGACAAATGAGCCGCCTGAGAGAACGGTACGACAAGGAGGTCGTTCCGGCCCTCACGAAGGAGTTCGGGTACCGCAACGTCATGGCGGTGCCGAAGATCCGGAAGGTCGTCGTGAACATGGGCCTCGGCGAGGCCACGGCGAACATCAAGATCATCGAGACGGGCTCGGAGGAGCTGGCGCGCATCACCGGCCAGAAGCCGGTCACGCGGCGCGCGAAGAAGTCCATCGCCGCCTTCAAGGTGCGCAAGGGGCAGCCGGTGGGGACGAGCGTCACGCTCCGCGGCGAGCGCATGTACGAGTTCCTCGACCGGCTGGTGACGATTGCGCTGCCGCGCGTGCGCGACTTCCGCGGCGTGTCGCCGAAGGGGTTCGACGGGCGCGGCAACTTCACGCTGGGGCTGAAGGATCAGCTCCTGTTTCCGGAAATCGACTACTTGAAGGTCGACAAGTCACGCGGCATGAACGTGTCCGTGGTGACGACCGCCAAGACCGATCAGGAGGCGCGCAAGCTGCTTCAGCTGATCGGGATGCCTTTCAGAGCGAGCTGAGGAATATGGCCACCACGGCAAAGATCGCCAAGGAACACAAGTCGCCCAAGTTCAAGGTCCGCCTGCGGCACCGCTGCCGTCTCTGCGGTCGTCCGCGTGCCTACATGCGCAAGTTCGCGCTGTGTCGCCTCTGCTTCCGCAAGCTGGCGCTGCAGGGCGAGATTGCCGGCGTGACGAAGAGCAGCTGGTGAACCTTCGAAGACGACGCAGGTGAGAAGAGGACTATGACAGATCCCATCGCCGATATGCTCACGCGCCTCCGGAATGCCGTCATCGCGAAGCATGCCCGAGTCGACGTCCCGGCCTCGAAGCTGAAGATCGAGATCGCGCGCATCCTCGAAGACGAAGGCTACATTCAGGGATTCAAGCTGGTGGACGAGAGAGCCCCCGCCAAGGTCAAGGCGCCCCGGCAGCTCATCCGCATCAACCTGAAGTACGGGCCGCGCGGAGAGAAGGTCATCACCGGCATCGAACGCATCAGCCGTCCGGGACGCCGCGTCTACTTCCGGAGCACGGAAGTGCCGCCGGTGCTGGGCGGGCTCGGCACCAGCATCTTGACGACCTCGCGCGGGGTCATGACCGGCCGTGCGGCGGTCCGCGCCGGCGTCGGCGGCGAAGTGCTCTGCAACGTCTGGTAGGACGAATCCATGTCACGCATTGGCAAGAAACCCATTCCCGTGCCGAAAGGCGTCAGCGTCACGATCAGCCCGGAGGCCGTGGATCATGCAGGGGCCCAAGGGCAAGCTCACCCAGCGCATTCCGCCTGGCGTGCTGTTCGAACTCGTGGACGGAGAGCTGCAGGCCCGGACGGTCCGGGAGGACCCGCAGCTCGGCAAATTCCACGGCCTGGCCCGGAGTCTCGTGGCCAACGGCGTGCTCGGCGTGACCCAGGGCTTCAAGCGCGAGCTGGACATCGTCGGCGTCGGCTACCGCGCGGAGCTGCGGGGGAAACAGGTGGTGTTCGCGCTGGGCTACTCGCACCCCGTGGTGTTCGACGTTCCGGCGGGAATCGACATCGCGATCGACAAGCAGACGCACGTCACCGTCACGGGCGTGGACCGGCAGCTCGTGGGGCAGGTGGCCGCGAACATCCGCAGGCTGCGGAAGCCGGATCCGTACAAGCAGAAGGGCGTGCGGTACACCGGCGAGGTGCTGAAGAAGAAGACCGGCAAGACAGGAGCGAAATAGCCGTGCGCATCAAGACCAGGGAGGATCGCCGCCAGCGGATCAAGCTCCGTCTCCGCAAGCGCATCATGGGGAAGCCGGAGCGGCCGCGCCTCACGGTGTACCGGAGCCTCTCGCATATCTACGTGCAGGTGATCGACGACATGACCGGCCGGACCGTGGCGTCGGCCGCGACGACCGAGCCGTCCCTGAAGCAGGGGCTCTCGACGAGCACCCGCGGCGGCAATCTCGCGGGCGCGACGTTCATCGGCAAGACCATTGCCGAGCGGCTGATCGAGAAGGGGATCCGGCAGGTGGTGTTCGATCGCAACGGTTATCTGTACCACGGCCGTATTCGCGCGGTGGCCGACGCGGCGCGCGAAGCCGGCCTGGAATTCTAGGACAACAGCCATGGAACGCACTCGAGAGAAGATCGACGCGTCGCAGCTCGACATCAAGGACACCGTCGTGTCGATCAACCGCGTGACGAAGGTGGTCAAGGGCGGCAAGAACCTCAGCTTCAGCGCGCTCGTGGTGGTCGGCGACGGGCACGGCGTCGTCGGGTTCGGCGTGGGCAAGGCGAAGGAAGTGCCGTCTGCCATCAAGAAGGGGATCGAGGCCGCCAAGAAAGCGCTGATCCGGGTGCCGCTGCAGGGGACCACCATTCCCCATCCGGTGCTCGGCCAGTTCGGCGCTGGCAGCGTGCTCCTCAAGCCCGCGCCCGACGGCACCGGCATCATTGCGGGCGGCGCCGTGCGGGCGGTGGTCGAGTCTGCCGGCCTGCAGAACGTGCTCACGAAGTCGCTCGGGTCGGCCAACCCGCACAACGTGGTGCGGGCGACCTTCGAAGGGCTGATGTCGTTGAAGGAGCCGCTGGCCGTCGCCCGCCTCCGCGGCAAGGACGCCGCGGAGCTCTACGGGGATGCGGCGCCCCGGAGATGAACCGATTGCGAGGCCATATGGCGAAGCGAGCAGCGAAGAACGCCCCGGAGCGGGCCCGCATTTCGATCACGCTCGTCAAGAGCACGATCGGCTTCAACAGGAAGCAGGCGGCCGTGGTGCAGGGGCTCGGCCTGCGGCGGTTGAACGACACGGTTGACGTGGCGGACACGCCGGCGATGCGCGGCATGATCCACAAGGTGCGGCACCTGGTGCAGGTGAACATATGAGTCTGAGCAACCTCCGTCCTCCGAAGGGGGCCAAGCACGCGAAGAAGCGGGTGGGCCGCGGACAGGGCTCCGGACAGGGCGTCCAGGCCGGGCGCGGGCACAAGGGCGCCAAGTCGCGGTCGGGGTTCAAGATGAAGCGCGGATTCGAGGGCGGCCAGATGCCGCTCCACCGGCGCGTCCCGAAGCGCGGCTTCCACAACCCGTTCCGGGTCGAGTACGCTGTGGTGAACCTGGATACCCTCGGCCAGCGCTTCGACCAGGGGACGGTCGTGACGCCGGAGCTGCTGAGAGAGCAGGGGATCGTGCGCGGCGGCTCGGCGCCCATCAAGGTGCTGGGGCGCGGCGAGGTCGGCAAGGGGCTGACCGTGCGCGCGCACAAGTTCAGCGGCAGGGCGGCCGAGAAGATCGCGGCAGCCGGCGGGGCGGCGGAAACGCTCTAGACAGAGCCGGAATGAGCTATGGCTGTTGACAGCGTCAAGAATCTCTTCGCCGTCGCCGAGCTGCGCAAGCGGATCGTGTTCACGCTCGGGCTGCTGGTGGTCTATCGCGTCGGCGGCCACATCACGATTCCCGGCGTGAACATCTCCGCGCTGGCGGTGCTCGCCGACCAGGCTCAGAACACGATGTTCGGCCTCTACGACATGTTCTCCGGGCAGAACCTGTCGAAGATGACGATCTTCGCGCTCGGCATCATGCCGTACATCAGCGCGTCGATCATCCTGCAGCTGCTCACGGTGGTCTGGCCGTACCTCGAGCGGATTTCGCACGAAGGCGAGCTCGGGCGGCGCAAGATCACGCAGTACACGCGGTACGGCACCATCCTCCTGAGCGTCGTCCAGTCGCTCGGGATTGCGATCTGGCTGGAGCGCAACACCCAGATCGCCGGCGGCTACCCGCTCGTCTACCACCCGGGCTGGGCCTTCCGGCTCATGACGGTGCTGACCCTGACGACCGGGACGACGCTGATCATGTGGCTGGGCGAGCAGATCACCGAGCGCGGCATCGGCAACGGCATGTCGCTCATCATCTATGCCGGCATCGTGGTGGGCCTGCCGCGCGCCGTGATTGCGATCTTCGAGCAGCTTCGAACCGGGCAGATGGGCCTGATCCGGCTGTTGATTCTCATCGTGGTGATGGTGCTGGTCGTCGCCGCGATCATCTTCGTGGAGCGGGGCAGCAGGCGGGTGACGGTGCAGTACGCCAAGCGCGTGGTCGGACGCCGCATGTACGGCGGCGCGAGCACCCACATCCCGCTCAAGGTGAACACGGGGGGCGTCATCCCGGTGATCTTCGCTTCGTCGATTCTGGCGTTTCCCGCCACCGCCATCGGGATGCTGCGGCCGCAGCCGGGCGGGTGGGGCGACCGGATCACGACCCAGCTCGCCATCGGCATGCCGCTGTACAACCTGCTGTACGTGGCCGGAATCATCTTCTTCGCGTACTTCTACACGGCGATCATCTTCAATCCGGACGATGTCGCCGAGAACATGCGGAAGTACGGCGGCTTCGTGCCCGGCATCCGGCCGGGCAAGCGGACGGCGGAGTACATCGACACGATCCTCACCCGCATCACGCTGGCGGGCGCGATCTACCTCGCGCTGATCGCGGTGCTGCCGGAGTTCCTCATCACCGGGTTCAAGGTGGAGCCGATTCCGTTCATCGGCCCCTCGCTCGACGCGATGATCCCGCGCTGGGTCACCGAGGGGATGAACGTGCCGTTCTATTTCGGCGGCACCTCGCTCCTGATCGTCGTCGGCGTGGCCATGGACACGATTCAGCAGGTCGAGTCGCAGCTGATCATGAGGCACTACGACGGCTTCATGAAGAAGACGCGGGTGCGCGGCCGCCGGGCCTAAATGGCGCTGAACGTGATCATGCTCGGCCCGCCGGCCTCGGGGAAGGGGACCCAGGCCGTCCGGCTCGCACAGGCGCGCGGGATTCCGAAGATCTCCACCGGCGACATCCTGCGCGACGAGGTGCAGGCCGGCACGCCGTTCGGTGCGAAGGCGAAGGCGCTGATGGATCGCGGGGAGCTCGTCAGCGACCAGGACATGGTGGAGATCGTCAAGGAGCGGCTGAGCCGCCCGGACGCGACGGACGGCTTCATCCTCGATGGCTTTCCGAGGACCGTGTCGCAGGCCGAGACGCTGGATCGCATGCTCGGCGGGCGCCCGCTGGTCGTCATCGACCTCGCGGTGCCGGATGCCGAGCTGATCCACCGGATGGAGGATCGCCGCGTGTGCAGCCGATGCGCGCGGAACGCGGACCCGGGCGGTCCGGCCCAGGAGGCCTGCGCCCACTGCGGGGGGGCGATGATCGTGCGGGCGGACGACAGCGACGCGTCCGTGCGGCAGCATCGCCTCCAGGTGTACGCGCGCGAGAGCAAGCCGCTGCTGGACTACTACCGCGGCCGGCCGACGTTCCGCTCCGTCAACGGCGCGCAGGCGCCCGACGCGGTCGCCGGAGAGCTCGCGCAGGCCATCGACGCGATGCTGGCCGAGCCCGTGGAGAAGCGGCGGGTCCGATGATTGTGTGCAGATCGCCGGAGGAGCTCCGCCGGCTGAGAGAGGCGAACCAGCTGGTCGGCATGATCCTCGAGCAGCTGCGCCACGCCGTGGCGCCGGGGGTCACGACCGCCGATCTCGACGCGCTGGCGGAGCGGGAGATTCGGGCGGCCGGCGCGCTGCCGGCGTTCAAGGGCTACAAGGGGTATCCCGCCTCGATCTGCGCGTCGGTGAACGAGCAGGTGGTGCACGGGATTCCGTCTGCCTCCCGCGTGCTGCAGGAGGGGGACATCATCTCGATCGATCTCGGAACCAAGCTCGCCGGGTTCTACGGCGACTCGGCCGTGACGGTCGGCGTGGGGAGAATCAGCCCGCGGGCGGCGGAGCTGCTGCGGGTCACCGAGGAAGCGCTGTGGAAGGGGATCGGCGCCGTGCGGCCGGGCGGGCGCGTGTCGGATATCGGCCACGCCGTGCAGCAGCACGTCGAGCAGTTCGGGTTCTCGGTGGTGCGGGAGTTCGTGGGGCACGGCATCGGCGCCGAGCTGCACGAGGAGCCGCAGATTCCCAACTACGGTCAGCCGGGGCGCGGACCGCGGCTCGCCGAGGGCATGGTGCTCGCCATCGAGCCGATGGTGAACGCCGGCGCGGCGGGTGTGACGGTGCTGCAGGACGGATGGACGGCGGTGACCGGCGATCGCAGCCTTTCGGCGCACTTCGAGCACACGGTGGCGGTGACCGCATCGGGCGTCGAGGTGCTCTCGCAGTGGTCCGGGAAGGAAGAGGGGCATGAAGGTACGAGCGTCAGTCAAGCGCATCTGCGATAAGTGCAAGATCATCCGCCGCCGCGGCGTGGTGCGGGTGATCTGCACGAATCAGAAGCACAAGCAGCGGCAGGGATGAGATGGGCTGGCTCGGAGCCCCGGCTGATGCCGGTGCCGTGAGCCGCGAGCCGTCAGTCGAGGGGGAGTTCAGCATATGGCACGTATCGCGGGCGTCGATCTGCCGCGCACCAAGCGCGTGGAAATCGGGCTCACCTATATCTTCGGCATAGGCCGCCACCGTTCGAACGTGATTCTGGGCGAGGCGGGCGTGAGCCCGGACCTGCGCGTCAAGGATCTCTCCGAAGACGACGTCCGGAAGATCAGCCGCGTGCTCGAAGAGCAGGGCGGAGTCGAGGGAGACCTCCGGAAGGAGGTCTCGATGAACATCAAGCGGCTGATGGAGATCGGCAGCTACCGCGGGAGCCGGCACCGGCGCTCGCTGCCCGTCCACGGCCAGCGGACGCGCACCAACGCACGCACCCGCAAGGGACCGCGCAAGGGCGCCATTGCCAAGAAGAAGGTTGAGTAATCATGGCGAAGACTGACGCAGAGGCGCCCGGCGGCGCCACACCGGAAAAGGGCGAGAAGGGCGCGCGCAGGCCGCGCAAGACGTTCAAGAAGCGCGGCGAGAAGCGCGTCGTGCACAGCGGCTACGCGCACATCCACGCGTCGTTCAACAACACGATGATCACGATCACCGACACCGAGGGCAACGTGATTGCCTGGTCGTCGGCCGGCGGCGTCGGCTTCAAGGGCTCGCGCAAGGGGACGCCGTTCGCCGCCACGCAGGCCGCGATTGCCGCGGGGAACGCGGCCAAGACCGTGGGGCTGCGCTCGGTGGAGGTGCTCGTCAAGGGACCGGGATCCGGACGCGAATCGGCCATTCGCGCGCTCCAGACCATCGGGATCGAGGTGAAGTCGATTCGCGACATCACCCCGATTCCGCACAACGGCTGCCGGCCGCCGAAGCGGCGGAGGGTTTGAGATGGCACGATACGTAGGTCCGGTGTGCCGGCTCTGCCGGCGGGAAGGGATGAAGCTCTTCCTCAAGGGAGAGCGTTGCTACACGGAGAAGTGCGCCATCGAGAAGCGCAACTTCCCCCCGGGACAGCACGGCAAGTCGCGCAGGGCGAAGCTGGTGGGCTACGGCGTCCAGCTGCGCGAGAAGCAGAAGGTCAAGCGCATCTACGGCGTGCTCGAGGACCAGTTCCGCCGGTACTTCGAGTCGGCGGAGCGCCAGCGCGGCATCACCGGTGAGACGCTCCTCCAACTGCTGGAGCGCCGCCTGGACAATGTCGTGTACCGGCTGGGCCTCGCGACGTCGCGGCCGCAGGCGCGGCAGCTCGTGCGCCACGGGCATTTCCTGGTGAACGGCAAGAAGGTCGACGTGCCGTCGTACTCGACCCGGGCCGGCGACGTCGTGACGGTGCGCGAGTCGAGCCGCCAGACGCCCTCCATCCAGCACGCGCTGGAAGAGGTGAAGGGACGCGGCATCCCCGAGTGGCTGGCGTTCGACGCCGCAGGGCTCTCGGGCCGGATTGCGTCGCTCCCGACCCGCGAGCAGATCAACCTGCCCGTTCAGGAGCAGCTCATCGTCGAGCTGTATTCGAAATAGATCCGGGCCGTCCGGCACCAGCCGGCGGCCGTCACGCTCCGGCATGAGCCGGAACCCCAGTCACCGGCCCGCAGCCTTACAGACCTGCGGCGGGAGGCCGGTGATCATTGCTCGCAGGTCTGGTCCCTGAGCAGGTGCGGCATCCGCCGGACGGGCGAAAGGGCGTAGGGAGGACAGATGCTCTGGAAAGGCTTTCAGCGACCCAAGCGGCTCGAGTTCGAGCGTGAGACCCTGACGGATCGGTTCGGGCGGTTCTACGCCCAGCCCTTCGAGCGGGGCTTCGGCACGACCATCGGCAACGCGCTTCGGCGCGTGCTGCTCTCCTCGGTGGAGGGCGCGGCGATCACGGCGGTGAAGATCGACGGTGTGCTCCACGAGTTCTCCCCGATTCCCGGGGTGGTGGAGGATGCGACCGACATCATTCTGAACCTCAAGCAGGTGCCGCTGAAGATGCACACCGACGCCACCAAGACGCTGTACGTGCGCGTCGACCGGGCAGGCGAGGTGAAGGCACGCGACATTCAGGCGGACGCCGACGTCGAGATCCTCGAGCCCGACGCCCGCATCGCCACGGTGTCGGAGGGGGGCAAGCTGCACATGGAGATGCGCGTCAAGCGCGGCCGCGGCTACGTCTCGGCCGACAAGAACTTCGACGAGGATCTCGGCATCGGCTGGATTCCGATCGACTCGGTGCACTCGCCGATCAAGAAGGTGAACTACCTGGTCGAGGCGGCGCGGCTCGGGCAGACCACCGACTACGACAAGCTCACGGTGGACATCTGGACGAACGGATCGGTCACCCCCCGTGACGGCATCTCGCTCTCTGCGAAGCTGGTGCGCGATCATCTGAACATCTTCATCAACCTCGACGAGACATCCGACGAGCAGGCCGACGCCCAGGCGGAGCAGCAGCAGCCCGGCTCGCTCAACGAGAACCTCGACAAGAGCGTCGAGGAGCTGGAGCTCTCGGTGCGGTCGTACAACTGCCTCAAGAACGCGAACATCAGGACCATTCGCGAGCTCGTGCAGAAGACCGAGGGGGAGATGCTCAAGACCAAGAACTTCGGCCGAAAGTCGCTGAACGAGATCAAGGAGATCCTCCACGGAATGGGGCTCGGTCTCGGGATGCGCCTGGATCAGCCGGCGGCCCACAGAACGGAGTAGAGGCGAGGGAGCCATGCGTCACCGAAGAGCCCACCGAAAGCTGGGGAGGGTCGCCGATCACCGGATCGCGATGTTCAGGAACCAGGCGCAGGCGCTGATCCGCTACGAGCGGATCGAGACGACCGTGCCGAGGGCCAAGGAGTTGCGGCCGTTCGTCGAGCGTCTGATCACGATCGCCAAGCGCGGCGTCGCCGGCGGCGATGACAACGGGCGAGCGCTGCACGCGCGCCGACTCGTGCTCAGGGATCTGCCCGACCAGGCCGTCGTGGGCAAGCTGTTCGACTCGATCGCGCCGCGGTTCGCCGGGAGGCCGGGCGGCTACACGCGCATCATCCGTCTGGGATACCGCCGGGGCGACAGCGCCGAGATCGCTCAGCTGGAGCTCGTCGGGAGCGAGTACGACCCCAAGGCCGCGCCGAAGGAGACGAAGTCGGCGCCGGCGCCGAAGGGCAAGGGAGTCGGCGGGCGCCTGCGCGCGGCGGCCGATCGGCTGCGAGGCAAGAAGGACGAAGACGAGGCCGAGGCGAAGAAGGCGGCTCGCGGTGGTCAGACCAAGGGGCGCACAGCGAAGCGGACAACGCCCCAAAAAGCTGGATAGGACTGTACTCGTTCCGGACAGATATCCAGCCTGAACTGCTGGCATTCGCCGTGCAGCATCGTGCCGTGTGTCTGCACGGTTGGATCGGGAGAACGCGGCGTCGGCCCGGGCGGCAGGCCTTCGATATGTGGCCGACGCCGAGCCGGGAATCGCCCGAATCGAGGAGCGGTCACGCGTCGTCTACCGGGATCAGCACGGGCGGCTGGTCCGCGATCGAACGACCCTCGACCGCATCCGCGCGCTGGCGATTCCGCCGGCCTGGACCGACGTCTGGATCTGCGCCCGGGAGAACGGCCATCTGCAGGCCACCGGCCGCGATGCGCGCGGCCGCAAGCAGTACCGCTATCACGCGAACTGGCGGTCCGAGCGCGACCACGACAAATATCAACGCATGATCGATTTCGCCTCGGCCCTGCCGTCGATCCGCCGGCGGGTCGAGGGCGACCTGCGGAAGCCGCCGCTCTCCCGCCCCTTCGTGCTCGCCGCCATCGTCAGACTGCTCGAGAAGACCCTGATCAGAATCGGCAACAAGGAGTACGCGCGGGCCAACCACTCGTTCGGCCTCACGACGCTGCTCGACAGCCACGTGCGGATCGAGGGTCGGTCCGTGCGCTTCCGCTTCCGCGCCAAGAGCGGTATCGAGCAGGATGTCGAGCTGAACGACCCGAGCCTCGCGAAGATCGTGAAGCAATGCCGCGATCTGCCCGGCAAGACGCTGTTCCAGTACATCGACGCCGAGGGGGCGCGTCAACGGGTCGGATCGGCGGACGTGAATCGTTACCTGCGCGGCATCACCGGGCGTCCCTTCACGGCCAAGGACTTCCGTACCTGGGCAGGCACGGTGCTCGCGGCGGCCGCGCTGTGCGAGTGCGAGCGGCCGACCAGCGAAGCGGCGTTCAAGCGGACCATCGTGCGAGCCGTCGATTCGGTGGCGGCCAGGCTCGGCAACACCCGCGCGGTGTGCCGGACGTGCTACATCCACCCGGCCGTGTTCGAGGCGTTCCGCAGAGGAGTGACGATCCGGCCCACCGGCTCCGGCCCGCGCCCCTCCGTGCTGCCGGGTGCGGACGGCCGCCGCCCGCGGCTGTCGACCGAGGAGGCGGCCGTGCTCGCGCTGCTCAACCGCCGGGGCGGCTACGGCCGCGGCGACTCGCAGAGGGCTGCGTAGCTACTTGATAGGCGAGTAGTCGGTCGCGTTCATGAACACCGAGTCCACCTGGACGCGGACGTTCATCTCGGCGGCCACCTTCATCCATTCCGGATCCGTGCGGAAGGCGGTCCACGCCGCGTCGCGGGCGGCGTTGTCCTGGTAGGCGAGCAGATAGATCAGCGTGTCGGGCTTGGTGAGCGGCTGCCAGAACCCCACAATCGTCATCCCGTGCTTCTGGAAGATTCTGTTGGTGTGCTCCCGGAACCGCCGGTGCAGCAGGTTGATGTCGCCCGGGCTCCCCGGCTGCACCGTGTAGGTGCGCAACTCGAAGCAGCGCGAGTCCTTCGCGACGTTCGGCATGGTGACCCCCGGTCCGCACACCGGCGTCGGGGCGGCGCCACCGCGTCCGGACGGCGCCTGAGACGCGGGCGCCGCCGGGCCGGAGCCCTGGCCATGGACGGGCATCACGAGCGACAGGCCCATCGCGACGCCGATGGTGAGAACTGCGAGCCGCTGATTCATAGACACTCCTGTTGGGAACGACACGATTAGTGCTCCTCCACCTCGACGCCCCGCTCGGACTTGGAGGCGGCGATGATCTTCGACTGGAGGGGCGTCGGTACTTCTTCGTAGTGCGAGTACTCCATGTGGTAGCTGCCGCGGCCGCCGGTGGCCGACGTGAGGTGCTGCTCGTAGGTGAGCATCTCCGACATGGGCACCTGAGCCTTGATGATCGTCATGGCGCCGCGCGTATCCATGCCGGCGATCCGTCCGCGGCGGCCGTTGAGGTCGCCCATCAGATCGCCGGCGAAATCGGACGGGGCGTACACCTCCACGTTCATGATCGGCTCGAGAATCGTCGGGCGCGCCCGCGTCATCGCGTCCTTGAAGGCGAGCGACCCCGCGAGCTTGAACGACAGCTCGTTCGAGTCCACGTCGTGATAGGAGCCGTCGAAGACGGTGACGCGGAAGTCCACCATCGGGAAGCCGGCCAGGTATCCCCGCGTGCGGGCGTCCTGAATGCCCTTTTCCACGGCCGGGATGAACTGGCGCGGGATCGCGCCGCCGAAGATCTCGTCCACGAACTCGAAGTCGGCGCCGCGGGGGAGCGGCTCCACCTTGATCTTGCAGTCGCCGAACTGTCCGTGACCGCCGGTCTGCTTCTTGTGGCGGCCGTGCGCCTCGGTGGAGGCCTTGATCGTCTCGCGGTAGGGGATCCGCGGCGGCTTGAGATTCACGTCGACGCCGAAGCGGCGCTTGAGCTTGGCGACGGTGACCTCGATGTGGAGCTGGCCCTGGCCGGCCAGCAGGAGCTCCTTGGTCTGCGGATCCCGGCTGTAGCTGATGGACGGATCTTCTTCTTCGAGCCGGTGCATGGCCGTGCTGATCTTGTCTTCGTCGCCGCGGGTCTTGGGCTCGATGGCGTAGGCGAGCACCGGGTCCGGGAACTTCGTGGCCGGGAACATCGCCGCGTCACCTTTGTCGCCGATGGTGTCGTTGGTCAGTGTGTCCTTCAGCTTGGGGACGGCGCCGAGATCGCCGGCGTGCAGCTCCGGGACGTTGGTCTGCGACTTCCCCTGCAGCAGGACCAGGTGGCCCAGCCGCTCCGGCAGGTCGCGGGTGCGGTTGTGCACGGTCGAGTCGGCCTTCAGGACGCCCGACATGACCCGGAACATGGTGATGCGCCCGGCAAACGGATCCGCGATGGTCTTCCAGACGAAGGCCGACGCCGCCCCCTGCCCGGCCGGCCTGGCAGCGGGCGAGGGCACGAACGCGAGGATGGCGTCGAGCAGCGGCTGGATGCCGATGTTCAAAATGGCCGACGTGCACAGGAGCGGGAAGAGTTTCCCCGCCGCCGCAGCCGACCTGAGGCCGGTGGTGAGCTCGTCCTGGGTCAGCGTACCCGCCTCGAAGAACTTCTCCATGAGCGCCTCGTCGGCCTCGGCGACCATCTCGATGAGCGTCTCCCGCGCGGCGGCAACGATCTCGGCCAGCTCCGGCGGGACGGCCGATTCGGCGAACTTGCCGCTTCCGTCCTGCTGATAGACGTACGCCTTCTGCGACACGAGGTCGACGACGCCCCGGAACTCGCGCTCGCTGCCGATCGGCACCTGAATCGGCACGATGGTCCGATCGAGCGCGCCCTGCAGCGACGCGAGGGTGCGTTCCAGGCTCGCCCGCTCGCGATCCATGCGGTTCACCACGACGAGCCGCGGCAACCCGAGCTCGGCGGCCGCCTGCCAGGTCTTCTCGGTCTGCACCTGCGTACCGGCAACCGCGTCGACGACGACCACGGCGGCATCCGCAACCCGCAGGCCGCCCGTGCATCGGCGAAGAAGTTGGCGACGCCCGGCGTATCGATGATGTTGATCTTCGTCTTGTTCCACTCCGCGTGGGCGAGGCTGGCGGAGAGCGTATGCTTGCGGGCCACTTCTTCCTCGTCGAAGTCCGTGACGGTGGTGCCCTCGTCGACCTTCCCGAAGCGATTCACCGTGCCGGCATCGAACAGGAGGGCGGAGGCGAGCTGCGTCTTTCCGGAGCCGCTGTGCCCCACGAGAGCGATGTTCCGGATGTTCGCCGCATCGTAGACCTTCATACGCGTATCCTCCGTGGCTGCTGGGATCAGCCAGGATCATATAAGGGCCGGGGACGAGGCTCAAGGGGCAGGGCAGGCAAGAAGGAACAAGTAAGAAGTAAGAAGCAAGAAGTGGGAGAGGGAGTTTCGCGCGGGTCCGTCAGCGGGTGTGATTGCGCCGTGCGGTCTTCAACGCTGTTCCGAGGATCCTGAGGAGCTGGCGTGCTTCGAATTCCGGCCGGGAGCGCGCCCGCCGCGTGACCTACACCTATTCGTACCTGAGCGCTTCAATCGGGTCGAGCCTGGCCGCACGCACGGCGGGGTACATGCCGAAGAAGATGCCCACCGCGGCGGAGAAGCCGAGCCCGAGCGCGAAGGACCAGAGGGGGAGGGACACGGGAAAGCCGGTGAAGAAATGCACGCCCACGCCGATGGCGCTGCCCAGGGCGATGCCGAGCACCCCGCCGACGAGCGTCAGCACGGTGGCCTCGGTCAGGAACTGGAACAGCACCTCGCGCTTGCGGGCTCCGAGGGCGCGCCGGACGCCGATTTCGCGCGTCCGTTCGGTCACCGAGATGGACATGATGGCCATGACGCCGATGCCCCCGACCATCAGCGCAATCGAGGAGATGACCACGAGTGCGAAGAAGGTCGCCTGGCTGATCCTCTCCCACAGCTTCAGGAACTGATCCTGGGTCTCCATGTTGAAGTCGTTGGGTTCGTCGATCCGGAGGCCATGGCGGCTGCGCATGATGCGCTCGACGTCTCCCATCGCATCCGCCACGGAGACGCCGGGGCGGGGTTGCACCGAGATCTGGATCGGCACGAACACGGCGTTGCGCATGACGCGCACCGCCCGAAGCCCGAACACGCGCTGGTAGGTCGTGTACGGGATGACGACGAAGTCGTCGGCGCCGGAGCCGAAGCCGCCGGCTGCGCGCTTGCCGTACACGCCGACCACCTCGAACTGCTCCGAACCGACGCGCACCTTCTTGCCGATGGGATCGACGCCGGCGCCTTCGAAGAGCAGCGTGTACGGCGTGTTGCCGAGCACGACCACGTTCCGCCGGTACTGCACTTCAATTCCGTTGAAGAAACGTCCTTCCACGAAGGGGATGTTGGTGCCCTCCTGGAACTTCTCGGTCGTGCCGAACACGAGGATCGGCTTGGTCTTCTGGTCGCGGTAGAAGACGCGCTCGGAGACCGAGCCGGGCCCGCCGCCGCCGAGCTCGATGTCGACGGTCTGCAGCAGCGCGCTCTGTTCTTCGAGGGCGCGGCTGTCCGCGATGGTGAGGTTCGGCCGCTTGAGGAGCGTCGCGACCTCGTCGCCGTTGACGAAATTGGTGAAACTGAAGCGCGAAATGATGATCGTGTTGGGGCCGAGCTGCTGGATCAGGCCGCGCAGCGACTGATCGAAGCCGCGGATGAGCGAGGTCATCGCGACGATCGACGTGATGCCGATGACGACCCCGAGCACCGTGAGGCCGGACCGCATCTTGTTGGTGCGGACCGTGTCGAACGCCATGACCACCACTTCGCGCAGCAGCCCGAAGCGGATGCCTCGCGCCCTCATTCCCGTCGCAGCGCCTCGATGGGATCCAGCCGTGCGGCCCGGATCGCGGGATAGAGCCCGAAGAAGAGCCCGACGACCGCCGTGATGCCGATGCCGAGCGCCACCGACCAGAGCTCCACGGAGGCCGGAATGGGCGTGAACCGGGCGATCACCCTCGCCGTCGCGCCGCCGAGCAGGGTGCCGATCACGCCCCCGAACAGCGAGAGCACGATCGATTCGGTGAGCACCTGGGACGTGATGTCCGACCGGCGGGCGCCGAGCGCCTTGCGCAGGCCGATTTCGCGCGTCCGCTCGGTCACGACCATCAGCATGATGTTCATGATGACGATGCCGCCGACGACGAGCGACAGCCCGACCACGCCGACCAGCACGGCGAAGATGCCGTTGGTCGCCTGATGGTAGATGTCGAGGATGGTGTCCGAGGTGAAGATGCCGAAATTATCGGGCTGACGCGGCTTGAGCCGCCGGGCCGACCGCAGCGCGAGCGTGGCTTCGTCCTTGGCGGCCGTCCATCTGCGAAACGTCGCGCGGCATGACCGAGACCGACAGCCGCGGGCGCGACCCGAACATCATCTGGAACTGGCCGAGCGGGATCACGGCGAATTCGTCCTGGGAGCGGCCGAGGAGGGTGCCCCGCTTGGCGCTGACGCCGACCACGCGGAAATGGACGCCCTGTACCTGGATGATCTTGTCGATGGGGTCCGCGTCGCCGAACAGGCGATCGGCCGTGCCCCACCCGACGACGGCCACCGGCCGGGACGACCGGACCTCGGTCGGACTCATCAGCCGCCCGCGCTCCGCGTCGAAGCTCGAGAAGTTCACGTAGTCCTCGGTCACGCCCTGGATGCGCGTCTGGTCGATCGACTTGTCCCGATACGTGATCCTGCCGCTGCTGCTGGCGTCCGCCATGACGGCGGCCGCCAGGTCGCCGTAGCGCTCGATGGCCCGCATGTCGGAGATTGCCATCCGGGGGTTGCTCCGGACCTTGTCGAACTCCTCGTCGCTCCTGGTGATGGGATACTGCTGGATGTTGAAGGACTCGGCCCCGGCCTGGTTCACGATCGCCGTCTTGACCGACGCGTTCAGGCCCTGGATGAGCGACACCACCGCGACGATCGACGTCACGGCGACGATGTTGCCGAGCACGGTCATGAAGGAGCGCAGCTTCGCGCCCCAGATGGCGCTCAAGGCCACTCCCGCCGCATCTGCGTACTTGCTCAGGGCGCGCCGAGGGGGACGCCGCCGGGCGGGGTGGCCGGGCGTCACGGTGTCTTCCTGGTTCCGGGACCGAGCTTCACCGGGTCGCCGTCGTTCATCCCGCGGACCGAGCTGTACGGACCCGTGACCACCTCGTCGCCCGCCTTCACGCCCGAGAGCGCTTCGAAATACCGGTCGCCGGCGATGCCGAGCTTCACGGTGACGAACTCCACCTTGGCGTTCCTGACGACGAAGACCCCTTCGGTTTCCTTGCGGGTCTGGCCCGGCTGCAGCTCGACGGGCGTGGCCGGGACGGCGGCGCCGCCCCGTGATCTCGCGGGCCGCGGCTGCTTCACCGGCCGGCCCTCGGCGTCGTAAATCAGCTCTCGAACCGCCACGGCCTGAATCGGAACGGCCACCACGTTCTTGCGCGTGGCGGTGGTGATGTCTGCCGTGCAGGTGAAGCCGGGGCGGACGTCAGGGACGTCTTCGTCGAGCACCACCACCACCTTGAAGTTCGTCGCCTGCGTGGTGGACGTCGACGCGTTCTGCCCGCTCGCCTGAATCGGACTGTTGCCGATCTCGGTGACGTGCCCGCGGAAACTGCGGTCGGGCAGGGCATCGATGGTGATCTTGGCGGGTTGCCCGAGCGCCACCTGGGGGATGTTCGTCTCGTCCACCTCGACTTCGGCCTGGATGACCGACATGTCGGCGACCGTCAGCAGCACCGTGCCGGCATTGTTCATCGTGCCGACGACGGCGGTTTCGCCTTCCTGGATGTTTCTGCGCGTGACGATGCCGTCGATGGGCGACTCGATGCGGACCTTGCTGAGGTCGTACTGGGCGCTGGCGAGCGCGGCGCGGTCCTGGCCGAGCCGCGCCTCCTGCGTCCGGACCTGCTTCTCACGCTCGGCGAGCGTCGAACGGGCGACCTTGAGGTCGTTCTGCGCCCGCTCGAGGGCCTCGCGGGTGGTGAGCTGGGCCTTCCAGAGCTCCTCCTGCCGCGCGAGCGTCTGCTGGGCGGTCAGCAGCTGCGCCCGCGCCGTTTCGACGCTCTGGCGTGACTGATCCAGCGCCGACTCCGACCCGCGAAGCGCCGCCTGCCCGCTCTGCACCCGGGTCTGCAGCAGCCGCGGATCGATCTGCATCAGGAACTGCCCCATCTTGACGCGATCGCCCTCGTTCACGGCGAGATTGACGATGCGGCCCGAGGTGTCTGCGCTGATGTTGACGAAGCGCTTCGGCTGGATCTTGCCGGAAGCCGACACGATCGCCTCGAGATCCCGGACGCGAATCGTGTCCACCGTCACGGTGGGTGCGGTCGAGCGGCGGAACCAGAAAGCCGCTCCCGAGATACCGGCCACGATGACCAGCGCCACGAGCGCGATGACGATCTTCCGTGTTCGGCTCACGTTTAGATACCTCCGCTGAGAGACTCCGCGAGGGCGAGCACGGCGGCGGCCGCAGCATAACTGCCGAACAGCCAGCCGGCGATGCGCCCTGCGCGCACGCCGTACAGCATGCCGAGCCCCATGGCCACGAGCACGATCCACCAGAGAGCGAACATATCCACCGCCCCCAGCAAATGTCCTGCAAAGCTGCTGCTCGCCAGTCCAGGCACGAGCGATGCCGCCGTCGTGGCGCCTCCGAGCGACTCCCTGGCGTAGTTCAGGGGCGTCGCGATCACGTCCCGGACGACGAGCACCGACGAGGCATGCACGAGCACGGCGAAGACCTGTCGATATGTCGGCCGCGACGCTCCGGATGGAGTCGCGCGGCGGGCGCCGACGGCGCGGATCAGCGCCGCAGCCGCCGCCCACGCCGCGGGCCATCCGAAACAGATCGCGGCGCCGCTCACCAGCGGACGGTACGGCAGCCAGCGTCGAAGCTCCGCATAGAGACGGTCGTTCACGTCGGCGCCGAACGCCTCCAGCTGACGCACCTGCTGGTCGAGCGCGGCGAGCCGGCCCACCGGGGTCATCAGGAACCCGACAGTCAACACGGCGCAGATCAGCACGATCACAGCCGCCAGATCGATCGAACGGGGCGCGGCGACGACTGCCGCCAGCGTGACGCGCGGCGATCTCACCATCCCGATGAGACGTCTGGCGGCCGAGGGGGTTGGGTCGGGCAAGAAAGGCCAGCAGCCTCGAGATTAAGACGAGTGGAAATCGACGTTGGTTCCCGTCGGCACGGCGGTGTTGTGTTGACACCGCCGGATCGCTTCATTAGGATCCCAACCCGTGTTCAATCTGGTTCCGAAAGAGATGTTCTTCACCAAGGGCGTCGGCAAGCACCGCGAAAAGCTGACTTCGTTCGAGCTGGCGCTCCGCTCGGCCGGAATCGCCGCCTGCAATCTCGTCCGCGTCTCGAGCATCTTTCCGCCGGGGTGCCGCATTCTCTCCCGCAGCGAGGGCATCAAGCGCTTGAAACCGGGCCAGGTCACCTTCGTGGTGATGTCGGAGGCCGCCACGCGCGAGCCGCACCGGTTGATTGCCGCCACCGTGGGGGTGGCCATCCCCCGTGACAACAAGCTGTACGGCTATCTTTCCGAGCACCACAGCTTCGGGGAGAACGAAGACACGGCCGGCGATTACGCCGAAGAGCTGGCCGCCGAGATGCTCGCCACCACCCTCGGCCTCGAATTCGACCCCGACAAGAGCTGGGACGAAAACAAGGAAGTCTACCGCCTTTCGAACCAGATCGTCAGAACGCAGAACGTCACGCAGACCTCGGTCGGCGACAAGAAGGCGCTCTGGACGACGGTCGTGGCCGCGGCCGTCCTGGTCGGCTGATCACCGCCGCCGCCGGCGGCGGCATTCCCGTTCCCTTTTTCCGCACCGGACTACGTAAGATCTCCGGATGCGGATCATCTCATCTTCCAGCCAGACGGCCTTCCTGGCCGCCTGGATCTCGCTCTTTCTGACGGCCTCCGTCTCGGCGCAGACCTTCGGAGACGTCGGCGAACGCCCCCTGGGCATGGGCACGGCCTTTGTCGCCGTCGCTGACGATGCCACGGCCATCTACTGGAATCCGGCCGGGGTCGCGAGCGTCTTCGCCTTCGATGCTCACGCCGAAGTGGGCAGCTGGCGCATGCCCGGGTCCAGCACCCTTCGAACCGGGTTGATCGGGGCGGCGATGCCGGCGCTCGGGATCGGGTATTACCGGACCCGTACTGGAGTTCAGGCGGCCGGGAGCCGAAAAACTGAGGGATCGGGAGGGGTGCGGGTGTCGCAGGACGGCACACGCAATTTCGGTGTCACACTCGTGCAAACACTTGTAAACACACTGGTTGTTGGCACCACTCTCAGGGCGACGAGTGGGTGGGGGTCTACCGCGTTCGAGCTGGACGCCGGCGCCCTCGCCTCGGCAGGCGCGGTGCGGGTGGGTGTGTCGGCGCGCAATCTCCGGCAGGCGCTCGGAGTCGCGCGGCAGGCGCGCGCCGGTGTCGCTTTCGCGCCGCGATCGACGCCGTCCGGCGTCAATGGTCCTTACACGATCGCCTTCGATTTCGACCTCACGACCCGCATCCAGGGGGCGGCGCGGCGCCGGGAGGCCGCCATCGGCGGCGAGAAGTGGTGGGCGCATGGTCTCTTCGCGACGCGGGTGGGCACGCGCTGGAGCGTCGTGGACGAGGCGGAGCCGGCGCTCTCCGGCGGGATGACCATCCGGCTTCCGGGCTCGGTTCTGGTCGAAGGCCACCTGACCGGCGCGCGCGGCAGCGCTCGCGACGGGTGGGGGCTGGGCCTTCGCTATGCATTCTAGACGGCTGTGCAGCAATCGATCGTGACACTTCCATGGCGGTCCGAATAGGCGAGCTGCTTCTCAAGGAGAAGCGCATCACTCCCGAACAGCTCCAGGAGGCCCTGAACTACCAGAAGGCCAATGGAGGCAAGGTCGGCTACAACCTGGTCAAGCTCGGCTTCGTGAAGGACGAGGAGATCACCGCGCTGCTCAGCAAGCAGTACGGCGTTCCGTCGATCAACCTGGCGGAGTTCGAGATCGACGCGGCCGTCATCAAGCTGATTCCGTCCGAGACCGCGCAGAAGTACCAGATCATCCCGCTCAGCCGCTCCGGCGCGTCGCTGACGATCGCGATGACGGATCCCACCAACGTCTTCGCGATGGACGACATCAAGTTCATGACCGGCTACAACGTGGAGCCGGTCGTGGCGTCGGAGACGGCGGTGGTCGAGGCCATCACACAGTACTACGGCAACGGCAAGGGCTTGACGGTGATCCCGAATGGGGCGGGCGGCGCCAGCGCGCTCGAGCTGGCGACGAAGTCGCTGGAGGAGATGACCTCCATCTCCGGCGCCGACGAAGTGGAAGTCCTCCAGGAGATGGAGGAGATCAGCGCCGAGTCGCTCGAGCGCCAAGGCGGCGAGGCGCCGGTCATCAAGCTCGTCAACGTGGTGTTGATGTCGGCCATCCAGAAGGGCGCGAGCGACATTCACATCGAGCCCTACGAGAAGGAGTTCCGCGTCCGCTACCGGATCGACGGCATCCTCTACAACATCATGAGCCCGCCGCTGAAGCTGCGCGACGCGATCACTTCGCGCATCAAGATCATGGCGAAGCTCGACATCGCCGAGAAGCGGCTGCCGCAGGACGGGCGCATCAAGATCCGGTTCGCCGACAACGGCCACTCGAAGGACATCGACTTCCGCGTGTCGTGCCTGCCCACGCTGTTCGGCGAGAAGATCGTCATGCGCCTGCTCGACAAGGACAAGCTGATGCTCGACATGACGCGCCTCGGCTTCGAGAGCGAGTCGCTGACCAGGTTCGAGGCGGCGATCCAGAAGCCCTGGGGTATGGTGCTCGTCACGGGTCCCACCGGCAGCGGCAAGACGAACACGCTGTACTCGTCCATCGCGCGCATCAACACGCCCGAGACCAACATCATGACGGCCGAGGACCCGGTCGAGTTCAACCTGCCGGGCATCAACCAGGTGCAGGTACGCGAGAACATCGGCCTGAACTTCGCGGCGGCGCTCCGCTCGTTCCTGCGGCAGGACCCGAACATCATCCTCGTCGGCGAGATCCGCGACTTCGAGACGGCCGAGATCGCCGTCAAGGCGGCGCTCACCGGGCACCTCGTGCTCTCGACGCTCCACACCAACGACGCGCCGAGCACCATCAACCGCCTGATGAACATGGGGATCGAGCCGTTCCTGGTGGCGAGCTCGGTGAACCTGATCTGCGCGCAGCGTCTGGTCCGCCGCATCTGCACCAACTGCAAGGTCGAATCGCCGCTGCCGCAGCAGGGGCTGCTGCAGGCCGGCTTCTCGGCGGAGGCGGCCAGGGACGTCGTGCCGATGAAGGGCGGCGGCTGCGAGAAGTGCAACAACACCGGCTACAAGGGGCGTGTCGGTCTCTACGAGGTGATGGAGATCACCGACGAGCTCCGGGAGCTCGTGCTCGTGGGCGCCTCCGCGCTCGAGCTGCGCCGCAAGGCGGTCGACGAAGGGATGCTCACCCTTCGCCAGAGCGGGCTGCGTAAAGTCAAGGACGGCCTCACGACGATAGAAGAAGTGGCGCGGGAGACGGTGAAGTAGGGAGAAGACGATCAGGGGCAAGGGGTAAGGGGTAAGGGGGCGAAGGGACGCACATGACATTGCCGGAACTGCTGAAGACGACGGTCGAGATGGGGGGCTCGGATCTGCACCTGGCCACGAGCACGCCGCCCCAGGTGCGCGTGAACGGCAAGCTGCAGCGGCTGCCGCTGCCGGAACTCACGCCGGCCGAGACCAAGGCGCTCGCCTACAGCGTCATGACCGATGCCCAGAAGAAGCGGTTTGAAGAGCACCTCGAGCTCGACTTCTCGTTCGGCATCAAGGGGCTCGCGCGATTCCGGTCCAACGTGTTCAACCAGCGGGGGGCGGTCGGGGCCGTGTACCGGCTGATCCCGGAGCAGATCAAGACGTTCAAGGAGCTCGGGCTGCCGCCCGTGCTGGCGACGCTCGCCGAGCGGCCGCGCGGGCTGGTGCTCGTGACGGGGCCGACCGGCAGCGGCAAGTCGACCACGCTCGCCGCGATGCTCGACAAGATCAACCACGAGCGAAGCGAGCACATTCTCACGATCGAGGACCCGATCGAGTACATCCACCAGCACAAGGGCTGCCTGGTGAACCAGCGCGAGGTGCACAGCGACACGCACGGGTTCTCCGACGCCCTCCGGGCCGCGCTCCGAGAGGACCCGGACATCGTGCTGATCGGCGAGCTGCGGGATCTGGAGACCACCGAGTCGGCGCTGCGCATCGCCGAAACGGGGCACCTGACCTTCGGCACGCTGCACACGAACTCGGCGGCGCAGACGATCAACCGCATCATCGACATGTTTCCGGGCCACCAGCAGCCCCAGATTCGCACGCAGCTGTCGCTGGTGCTCGAGGGGATCGTCTGTCAGGCGCTGCTGCCGAAGGCGTCGGGCGACGGGCGCGTCGTGGCGCTCGAGATTCTGGCGCCGACTCCGGCCATCCGGAACCTGATCCGGGAAGACAAGATCCATCAGGTCTACTCGTCGATGCAGGCGGGGCAGGAGAAGCTCGGCACGCAGACGTTCAATCAGTCGCTGGCGACGCTCTACATGACGCGCCAGATCACGCTGGAAACGGCCATGGCGGCCTCCTCGCTCAAGGACGAGCTGAACGACATGATCCAGCGGGGGGTCGGCGTCGTGCAGGGGGCCGGGCTCGGGCCGCGTCCGGGAATGCCGCCGCGGCCCATGGCGGGAACGACCGTGCGGCGGTAGCAGGGCGAGAGACGAGGCGACATGCCAACTTTTGCGTTTTCAGGACGTACGCGCGGGGGCGAGAACGTCACCGGCGAGCGGGCGGCGGATTCGATGGACGCCGCGGTGGCCGCGCTCCGGCGCGAGCAGATCATGGTCACCCGCATCACGGCCGCGAAGGAGAAGGCCGCCGCGGCGGGCAAGCGCGGCAAGGCCGGCAAGAAGGTCAGCCCCAAGAACGTGGCGGTGTTCACGCGGCAGTTCTCGGTGATGATCGACGCCGGGCTGCCGCTCGTGCAATGCCTCGAGATCCTCGGCACCCAGGAAGACGACAAGAACTTCGCCGAAACGATCCTGCAGACGAGGTCGGACGTCGAGAGCGGGGCCTCGCTCGCCGACGCGATGAAGCGGCACCCGAAGGTCTTCGACCCCCTGTTCACGAACATGATCGCGGCCGGCGAAGCGGGCGGCATTCTCGACACGATTCTGAAGCGCCTGGCCACCTACATCGAGAAGGCCGTGAAGCTGAAGGGCCAGGTGAAGTCCGCGATGATCTACCCGATCGCGGTCATCGTCATCGCGGTGCTGGTCGTCGGCGTCATCCTGTGGAAGGTCATCCCGACCTTCGCGGCCCTGTTCGAGGGACTGGGCGCGGAGCTGCCGCTGCCCACGCGGGTCGTGATCGCGCTGAGCAACTTCCTCGTGCGGTTCATGCCGTTCATCCTCGTGGGGCTCGGCGCGATCGTCTACGCGGTGAGGCAGTACTACGCCACCGAGAAGGGGCGCCACGTGATCGACGGGCTGATGCTGCGGGCGCCGGTGCTCGGACAGATTCTCCGCAAGATCGCCGTGGCGCGATTCTGCCGGACGCTGGCGACGCTGCTCAGCTCCGGCGTGCCCATCCTCGACGGCCTGGAGATCACGGCCCACACATCGGGCAACGCCATCATCGAGGAGGCGATTCTGAAGACGCGGAAGAGCATCGAGCGCGGCGAGACCGTGTCGGCGCCGCTGCGCGAGACAGCCGTGTTCCCCTCGATGGTGACGCAGATGATCGCGGTGGGGGAGACCACAGGCGCGCTCGACACGATGCTCGCCAAGATCGCCGATTTCTACGAGGACGAGGTCGACACGGCCGTCGCAGGGCTGCTGACGCTGCTCGAGCCGGTGATGATCGCCTTCCTCGGCGTGGTCGTGGGCGGAATCGTCATCGCCATGTACCTGCCCATCTTCGATTTGATCAGCAAGCTGGCGTGAAGTGGGAGCACGCGTGCCCGATCGGGATCTGCGGCGCAAGCTCGGCTGGCTGATCGTCATCCGCCTCGGGATCAGCACGCTCCTGCTCGGGTCGGCCATGGTCGTGCAGCTCACCTCTGCCGACACGTTCCCGATCGATCCGCTGTATCTCCTCATCGAGCTCACCTTCGGCGTGAATGTCGTGTGGGCCCTGACCCTGCGATGGGCCGAGCGTCACGCCTGGCTGGTGGATCTCCACCTGACCTCGGACGCGCTGCTCGTCTCGGGATTCGTGGCGGCCACCGGCGGCGTGACGAGCTACTTCTCCGGCCTCTACGTGCTGCCGATTGCCGGGGCCAGCAGCGTGCAGTCGCGGCGCGCCGGTCT
Source organism: Vicinamibacterales bacterium (assembly GCA_963738315.1). Lineage (GTDB taxonomy): Bacteria > Acidobacteriota > Vicinamibacteria > Vicinamibacterales > JAMQPK01 > JAMQPK01. Next base: position 864,838 of record CAVTVT010000002.1, read on the forward strand.
CACCGTCGCGGTCCTCAGCGCGCTGCTGTCGGTGGGGATCGGCCTGATTCAGTACATGCAGCTCGCGCCGCTGCTCGGTTTGTCGTGGCTCGCACGCGAGGTCGTGCTTCCCCCGGCCCGCATCGCGGGCTACATGACCGGCCTGAACGTCTTCCTGTGCTTCGCGATCGCCTTCCTCAGCGGGTCGCTGGCCGATCGGCTGCAGCGCGCCGGCGCCCGGCTGGAGCGGACGTCGACCGAGCTCGCCGATCTGCAGGCGTTCAATCAGCACGTCATCGACAGCCTGACCAGCGGGCTGGCCACGACCGACCTGCAGGGGCGGATTCTCACCTTCAACCGCACCGCGGAGGCGATCACGGGCCATCCCGCGGCGTCGGTGATCGGCAAGCGGATCAAGGAGGTCCTGGACCTGCCGTCGGACGTCGCGGCCGAGCTGCTCGCAGCGGGAGAGGAGCACCGAGGACGCCGGCTGGAGACCGCGTCGACGACGGGGGACGGGCGGCGTATCGACATCGGCTTCACCGCAGGCTATCTCCAGACGCCAGGCGGCCGCACGGGCCTCCTGTTCTCGTTCCAGGACGTGACCGATATCAAACGGCTGGAACGGGACGCGCGCCTCCGCCAGCGGCTGGCGGCGGTCGGGGAGATGGCGGCCGGCATCGCCCACGAGATCAGGAATCCGCTGGCCTCGATGTCGGGCTCGATCCAGATCCTGAGGCAGGAGCTCCCGCTGACCGAAGAGCAGTCGCAGCTCATGGATATCGTGCTGCGGGAATCGGAGCGGCTCAACGACACCATCCGCTCCTTCCTCGCCTACGCGCGCCCGCAGCGGTCGTCCGTCGTCCGGCTCGATCTGAACCGGGTGCTGAACGACACGGCCCGGCTCCTCAGGAACAGCTCGGAGCTACACGAGGGACACGTGGTGGAGGTGGAGGTGCCGGACGGGGAGGTGGCCTTCGAGGCCGATGAGAACCAGATTCGCCAGATCGTCTGGAACCTGGCGACCAACGGGCTGCGCGCGATGAAGACCGGCGGACCGCTGCGCCTGGCCGCGCGCCTCGAAGGCGCGCCCGGGGGCCACACCGACACCGCGATCATGGAGGTGTCCGATCGCGGCGTCGGTATTCCACCCGATCAGATCGACGGCCTCTTCCAGCCGTTCCGCGGCACGTTCAGCAAGGGGAGCGGTCTGGGACTGGCCATCGTGCACCGCATCGTGAGCGACTACAACGGCGAGATCCGGATCAGCAGCACGCCCGGGGTGGGGACGACCGTCAGCGTCCGCCTGCCCGTGCGTGTCGAGGCCGTGGCGATCTGATGGTGAGCCACCAGTCCGGTGTCGGCGTTCCGGCACCGGCCGAATCACCCGCCGCCACCGCCCGTGTGCTCGTCGTCGACGACGAGCGATCGATGCGCGAGCTGCTGTCGATCGTCCTGCGCCGGGAGGGGTACGAGGTGATCGTGGCCGACAGCGGCCAGGCCGCCGTCGGGGCGCTCGAGCGCGGCGGGTTCGATCTTTTGATCTCGGATATCAAGATGCCCGACATGAGCGGCGTCGAGGTGCTGCGGGCGGCCAAGCGCCTCGACCAGGACACGCTGGGGATCATGATTACCGCCTTCGCCTCCGCCGACACCGCGATCGAGGCCATGAGGCTCGGCGCTCACGACTACGTGAGCAAGCCCTTCGACGTCGACGAGCTGAAGATCAAGGTGCGGAATGCCCTCGAGCAGCGGCAGCTCCGGCAGGAAAACGTCCGCCTGAAGCGCACGCTCGGCACCTCCCACCAGTTCGGCAACATCGTCGGACGCAGCGAGAAGATGCTGACGGTGTTCAAGCTGATCGAGCAGATCGCGCGCACCGACAGTACGGTGCTCGTCACGGGCGAATCGGGCACCGGCAAGGAATGGGTCGCCCGCGCGATTCATCACTATTCACTCCGGCGAGACCGGCCGTTCGTGCCGCTCAACTGCGGCGCGCTGCCGGAGAACCTGCTCGAGTCGGAGCTGTTCGGCTACGTCAAGGGCGCCTTCACCGGAGCCGCCGCGAACAAGAAGGGGCTGATCGAGGCCGCGGAGCGGGGAACGCTCTTTCTCGACGAGATCGGCGAGATGAGCACCCTGATGCAGGTGAAGCTGCTGCGCGTGCTGCAGGAGCGCAAGTTCCGGCGGCTCGGCGGGGTGGACGAGCTGGAGTGCACCCTCCGGGTGATCGCCGCCACGAACCAGGATCTGGCTCGCATGGTGTCCGAGGGGCGGTTCCGCGAGGATTTGTTCTATCGCATCAACGTGATCCCCATTCACCTCCCGCCGCTGCGGGAGCGGCTGGAGGACATTCCGCTGCTGGCGGAACACTTTCTGTCGAAATACCGCGATCGGATGGCCAAGGACGTGAGCGGCCTCTCGCAGGAGGCCATGACGCGGCTGGAGGCCTACGACTGGCCGGGCAACATCCGGGAGCTGGAGAACGTGCTCGAGCGGGCGGTGGCGCTCGAGAAGAGCGCCGTCATCCTGCCCGAAAGCCTGCCCGAATACATCGGTGCGCCGCCGGCACGCCCGATGCCCGGCGGCGCCAGGCTCCCTGAAGCCGGCTTCGACATGGAAGAGCACATGAAAGGCATCGAGCGCGAGTACATTGCCCAGGCGCTGGAGCGCGCGGGGGGCGTTCAGGTTCGCGCCGCCGAGCTGCTGGGGATGAGCTTCCGCTCGTTCCGTTATTACGCCAAGAAATACAACCTCAGGTAGCGCCATGGCACCCGAGCCCGCGGCGCGGCCGTTCTGGCAGCGAGAGATCTTCCTCACGCGCCGGTCGTCTCACGCGGCGTTCGCCCTGCTCGTATGGCCCGCCCTCACGATTGCCGGCGCGACGGTGGCGCTCATCAACGTCCCGTATTTCCCGGTCTCCCTCGGAGTCGCTTTTCTGGGTGCGCTGGCCGGTGCGCTGATGAGCCTCCCCGATTTGCTCGTGATTGGCGGGATTGCGTTCTCGATGTCGGCGCTGATCTTCAATCGTCTGGGCGGGGTGGAGCAGGACCGGCGGTTCGGCGCGGTGAGGCTGCTGATGGAGCCGCTGCTCGCCCTCGTCGCAGCGCTCACGGGAGCCGCTCTCTGGTATCCGGCGGTGCTGAGCCAGCCTATCCTGATGCCCTTCGGGGGGATGCCTGCCGCTGCCCTGGTGCTGTTCTTCCTGGGCGCCCTGGTGCTCGGCGCGGCCGCGCTCGCCAGGCCCGGGCGCCGTTTCGCCCTGGCCGCGGCGCTGCTGGCGTTCGGACTGGCAGGACCGGCCCTCTCGCGCGCGCAGACGGCGCTCATGAGCGTGACCGGCCGCGCGCCGGAAATCGTCGTGCTCGGGGTCGACGCCGTCTCGTACGATGCGCTCGATCCGGGATTCGAACAGTGGGTCGAGCGCCGCGGCGGCACCTGGTACGACCGGGCCGTCGCGCCAGGGCTGATCACGAACGCCACCTGGACGAGCATCATCACGATGACGCCGGTGAGAGTCCATGGCGTCTACCACGTGTTCCAGCACCTGCCGGAGGGCAACGCGCCGCTGCTCTCGGCCGCGCACGCCCGGGGGTATCGCACCGTCTCGGTGTTCCCCGACCAGGCGACCTGCGCGATCGGCTCGGAGGCGCCCTTCGACCTCGACAGGAGCGGTCCGGTCGGCTGGCGTCAGGTACTGCTGCCCATCGTTCTCAACAGCTCGTTCCTGGTTCCGGCGATCAAGCCCGGGCTGCCCGAGCTGTGGCCGTCGGCATCCCCATGGAATCTCGCGGGCACCTTCAGCTACGACGTGCGGCGTGAGGTGCGTGGAATCCTGCACGCGGGGGCAGCGGGACGGCCGACGCTCGTCGCCGCGCACTCCACGTACACGCACCTGCCGGCGTTTCCCGGGACCCTGGACCTCTCGTGGGAGGAGATCCGGCGGGTCGCCGCGGCCCCTGCCGCCGCCGTGCAGGACCGCAGCTTCGATTGGCAGGACCGGGACCGGCCCTCGGATCCGCTGCCGCTCCATCCGTGGAAGCTGCAGCACGTGCATCGGGTGATTGCCGAAGAGGTCGACGGGGCCGCCTATCTGGAGCGCGGCGGGCGGCTCATCGTGTTTTCCGATCATGGCGATCGGGCGGGACTGACGATCGGAACGTTCCGCGACCCGGCTTACCACCATGTCCCGCTGGCGACCTTCGGGCTTCCGCCGCGTTGCGGCGCCGATCCCATCTCGCTCATCGATATCGGGGCGCTGCTGGGGTTCTCGACCGGACGTGCGCAACCCAGCGTGGAGTTCGCGCTGGCTCCGACGGCGCTCTGGCCGGTGCTCCTTCGGACGGCGCGGCTGGGCTGGTCCGGCCGGGTGGATCTCGATGAGGGCATCCTCGCGGGCATCTTCAAGGGCCTCGAGCGATACGACCCCTGGAACGGGCAGTCAGGCGAGGGCTGCGCGCGGGGGAAGTCCATGACAAAAAACGGCAGCGCGAATGTGACAAACATTGTCAAAACAGCGGCTCGCTCTGACATAATGAGAAGACGGGCTCACCCTCAAAGCATTGAAACTAAAGGTCATAGCTTGTAAGCCGCGGTGGCTGGCGTCCTCGGCACATGGGTTGCTCAACAAGCCGCCGGACACGACGGCTGCTTGGCCGTCGGGCACTAATCAGCGGCTGAGCGCCGTGAAGGAGAAAATGATGAAGCTTCGGAGTAACGAAGGGTTTCACCCTGATCGAGCTGCTGATCGTCGTGGCGATCATCGGGATCATCGCGGCGATTGCAGTGCCGGGACTGTTGCGCGCCAGGATGGCGGGCAACGAGGCATCGGCGATCGGTTCGCTGCGCGCCATCAACAGCGCGAACGTGAACTACATGACCAACTGCGCGAACGGCACCGGGTACGCGAACGACCTCGGAGAGCTCGGGAAGCCGCCTGACGCGGCGCACGGCGGCGGTCAGCCGTTCATCAGCCCCGACCTCGGCGTGACGGGCACGGTCACCAAGAGCGGGTACAACATCACCTACTCGAGCAGCACGAACGTGACGACGGACGCGTGCACGGGCACGACCTCGGCGAAGGGCAACTACTTCGCGGCGGCGGCGCCGATCTCGGCGGGCACTTCGGGCACGCGGTACTTCGGCACCAGCGAGGCCCAGACGATCTTCCAGCACACGGCGGCCATCACGGCGATCAGCGCGGCCGGCGCGCCCTCGCCCGGCGGGACGCCGATCAAGTAGCGACCTTCAGGAAGGGCGTTCCGAGCGGGAGCGCCCTTCCTCATCCGCTTCAACCATGACTCGAACTCGCGACGGCGGCTTCACGCTCATCGAGCTGTTGATCGTCGTGGCGATCATCGGCGTCATCGCCGCCATCGCGGTGCCCGGGCTCCTGCGCGCCCGTATCTCGGGCAACGAAGCCGCGACGATCGGCTCCCTGCGCGCCATCAACAGCGCAAACGTCAACTACATGACCAACTGCGCCAGCGGTCTGGGCTACGCGAACGACCTCGCGGAGCTGGGCAAGACCCCTGACGCGGCGCACGGCGGCGGTCAGCCGTTCATCAGCCCGGATCTCGGCATGGCGGGCACGGTCACCAAGAGCGGCTACAATCTCACGTACTCGGGCAGCACCAACGTGACGGCCCCGGCCTGCACCGGAAGCACGTCGGCGAAGGCGAGCTACTTCACCTCGGCGGCGCCGGTGTCGGCGGGCACCACGGGCATGCACTACTTCGGGAGCAGCGAGGCGCAGACCATCTTCCAGCACACGGCGCAGATCACCGGCATCAGCGCGGCCGGCATCCCCTCTCCCGGCGGCATACCCATCAAATAGCCGCTCGATCCGCCGATAATACCGGTAGCGTCCGGACGCAGCCGGACTTCCGCATGCCGGCGATTCAAACCGAAGAGCTCAGCAAGGATTTCCTGGTCGGCTTCTGGCGCCCGCGGCCGTACCGCGCGCTGGACCGGCTGTCGCTCGAGGTCAGCGAGGGGGAGGTGTTCGGCTTTCTCGGGCCCAACGGCGCGGGAAAGACCACCACGCTCAAGCTGCTGCTCCAGCTGATCTATCCGACCTCCGGGCGCGTGGAGATCCTCGGCCGCCCGGTCGGCGACCGAGCGGTGAAGCGGCGGATTGGCTACCTTCCGGAGAGCCCGTATTTCTACGACTACCTCACCGCCGAAGAGCTCCTGACGTACTTCGCCGCGCTGCTCGGCTACGCGGCCGCGGAGCGCCGCCGCCGCGTGGCCGCGCTACTGGACGAGGTCGGCATCACCGGCGAGCGGCGGCTGCCGCTCCGGAAGTTCTCGAAAGGGATGCTGCAGCGGGTCGGCATCGCGCAGGCGATCCTGAACGATCCAGAGGTGGTGTTTCTGGACGAGCCGATGTCGGGGCTCGACCCGCTCGGGCGGCGCGAGGTGCGGCAGCTCATCCTGCGCCTGCGGAACCGCGGCGCCACGGTGTTCTTCAGCTCGCACGTGCTGGCCGACGCCGAGGCGCTGTGCAGCCGGGTGGCGATCCTCGTCGGCGGGCGCCTGGCCGCCGCTGGAACGCTCGCCGACATGCAGGCGTTCAAGATCCGGGGCTGGGAGCTGATCGTCGGCGATCTGGCGCCCGAGGCGCTCGAGCGGCACCGCCCCCGCGTCAAGCGCGTGACGCCGATCGGCGGCGCGCGGTACACGCTCGAGCTCGAGCTCGAACCCGGACCGGAGCTGCTGCTGCGCGATCTGATCGCCGAAGGGGCGCATCTCGTGTCGCTCAATCCGGTCCGCGAGACGCTCGAGGACTTCTTCGTGCAGCAGGTGCGGAACGCACCCGGCCGGGAGCAGCGCTAGATGCGCGCCGTCGGCTACATCGCGCTGAATGTCTTCAAGGAGTCGGTGCGCGACAAGGTGCTCTACAACCTCGTGGGATTCGCGCTGCTGCTGATCGGCGTCTCGTATCTCATCGGTCAGCTCACGGCGGGACAGGACATCAAGATCATCAAGGACCTCGGCCTGGCGGCGATCTCCATTTTCGGCCTGTTCATCGCCGTGTTCATCGGCATCGGCCTCGTCTCGAAGGAGGTCGAGCGCCGGAGCATCTACGCCCTGCTGGCCAAGCCCATCAGCCGTCAGCAGTTCATCGCCGGCAAGTACCTGGGTCTGGTGCTGACGCTGCTGGTGAACGTCTCGATCATGACCGCAGCCTACTTCGGCGTGCTCGCGGTAATGGCCCGCATCGCGGGAGGGTGGCAGCTCGCCGGCTGGGAAGCGCCGGCGGTCGACCCCGCCCTGCTGGAGGCGATCGCGATGATCTTCCTGCAGCTGATGATCGTGACCGCCGTCGCGCTCCTGTTCTCCACGTTCTCCAGCCCGATGCTGTCGGCCGCGTTCACGTTCGGGCTGTTCGTGGCCGGCCACTTCAACGGCGAGCTGCGGCATTTCGAAGACGTGGTCGACTCCCGCGCGGCCGCCTGGCTCGCACGTGCCCTCTATTACGTGCTGCCGAACCTGTCGCCGCTCGACGTCAAAGCGGACGTGGTGCACGCGATTCCGGTCCCGGCCGGATTGCTCCTGATGAACTCGGCGTACGCGCTGCTCTACGTCACCGCTCTCCTGCTCGCGGCGACGGCCATCTTCGTACGGCGGGATTTCAAGTGAGCCGCCGCCCGCGCACCACGGCGCTGCTGGCGGCGACGCTCGTCATGCTCTCGTTCGCCGTGGGAGTGGAGGTGGCCCGCGAGCGCCTCTACGCGGCGTCGCCCGCCGTCGGGGAAGAACTGGTCTACGTGCGCTCCGGCGGCGCGATGCGGCGGATAGCGCTCTCCTACGACGCGCTGCTCGCGGACGTGTACTGGATCCGCGCGCTCCAGCACTACGGCGGGAGCCGGCTGCACCCGGACGCGGCACACCGATTCGGGCTGCTCTATCCCTATCTCGATCTGACGACCTCGCTCGATCCTCACTTCACGATCGCCTATCGCTTCGGCGCGATCTTCCTTGCCGAGCCGTTCCCCGGCGGGGCGGGGCGCCCCGACCTGGCGGTGAAGCTCCTCGAGAAGGGCATCCGCGCGCTGCCCGGGCGGTGGGAGCTCTTCCAGGACATCGGCTTCGTCTACTACTGGAATCTCCACGATTACCGGACGGCGGCGGCCTGGTTCACCCGCGGCGGCGATCTGCCCGGCTCGCCCTGGTGGCTGCGCACCTGGGCCGCGGCGATGCTCACCCGCGGCGGCGATCGGGACACGTCGCGCGCGATATGGCGGAGCATCGGCGAGACCGCGGACAACGAATGGCTCAAGGCCACCGCCGAGCTGCGGCTGAAACAGCTCGATGCGCTCGACGAGATCGCCCTGCTGCAGCGGAAGGTGAACGAGTACGGGGCGCGGCACGGACGTCCGCCCGAAACCTGGCCTGAGATGATCGCCGCCGGAGCGCTGAGCGCGGTCCCGATCGATCCCGCCGGCACGCCCTATGACCTCAACTTCGCCACCGGCCGCGTGGCGCTGTCGGGCTGGTCGGCGCTCTACCCGCTGCCAGCCGCGGCGGCGGGAGCGGCTCCAGCGGAGCCGGGAGCGCCGCGATGATCGGCCTGGCTCTCGCCGCGCTCCTCGGCCTCGTCGTGGGCAGCTTCCTCAACGTATGCATTCACCGGCTGCCGGCCGGCGAGTCGCTCGCCTGGCCCGCGTCGCGCTGTCCGCACTGCCGCACCCCGCTCAGGGTGTACGACAACATCCCGGTGCTCAGCTACCTGGCGCTGAGGGGACGCTGCCGTTCGTGCGGCGAGCCGATTGCGCCGCGCTACCCCCTCGTGGAGGTGCTCACCGCCGGGCTGTTTGTCGCGAGCTACGCGCTCTTCGACGGAGCTCTGCTGGCGCAGCGGATCCTCTTCGGCTGCGCGATGGTCGTCCTCTTCTTCGTCGATTTCGAGCACTACCGGCTGCCGAACGAGATCACGCTGCCGGGGATCGCCCTCGGGTTCGCGTCGAGCTTCTTCCTTCCGCCGGGCTGGGTCGACTCGCTCCTCGGCATCCTGATCGGCGGCGGGGGGCTCTGGCTCCTCGGCTGGATCTGGCTCGTCCTTCGCAAGGAGGAAGGCATGGGCTTCGGCGACGTCAAGATGCTGGCCATGATCGGGGCGTTCCTGGGCTGGAAGGTCATGCTCGCGACGCTCTTCTTCTCCACGATCCTCGGCTCCATGCTGGGTCTCGGGCTCATCGCGCTGCAGAAGGGAAACATGAAGACGGCGCTGCCGTTCGGATGCTTTCTCGCCATCGGAGGGCTGCTCGGCAGCATCGTGGGCGACGACGTCGTGCGCTGGTACCTGAGCTTCTATCGATGACTCTCAGCCCATCGGCTTACGCGCTGCTAGGCCTGACCGCGCTCGTGGCGGGGCTCGTCGGCATCCTGGTGTTCGCCGTCCTGCGCTTTGCCTCCGCCGCACGCGACTCGCGGCGGTTCCTGAACCAGGAGCGCTCCGAGTCGGCGTTCATGACTGCCGCCCTGCAGGAAGCCGTGGCGAAGCTGAGGGCGCAAGAGCGCGAGATGTCGGCGCGCGCGGAGGCGTCGGAGCGGCTGAGCAGCGAGATCGTGCACAGCCTTACGGCCGGGCTCGTCGTGGTCGGCAGTGACACGCTCGTCAGAATCGTGAACCCTTCAGCGCGCCGGACCCTGAATGTGGAGGAGACCGCTGTCGGCCGGAGCTACCTGCAGGTCCTCGCCGGGTACGAGCCGCTGGCGCAGGTAATCGGCGAGTGCCTCCGCTCCGGTCGTGCGATCGTGCGCCGCAAGCTCGAGCTCCATGCCGGCGGCCCGGTGACGCACCTCGGCGTGAGCGTGTCGGCGCTCGGCGACGGGGATGGTCCGCGGCACGGCGCGATCTGCCTGTTCACCGATCTCACGCCGGTGATGGAGATGGAAGAGCAGCTCCGTCTCAAGGACAGCCTCGCGCGCGTCGGCGAGCTCACGGCAGGCATCGCTCACGAATTTCGCAACGGGCTGGCGACGATCCACGGCTACGCCCGACTGCTGGATCTGAATGCCCTTCCATCGTCCTACCGCCAGCACGTCGAGGGGATCAGACAGGAGACGGACTCACTCGGGGAGATCGTCACCAACTTCCTCAATTTCGCGCGGCCGGCGCAATTGACGCTCTCGCCCGTGGACCTGCGGACCATCGCGGACCGCGTGGCCGAGGAGATGCGCGCCGAAGCGCGGGCGCACGGCGGAGCCGTGACCGTCACCGGCGAGCTGCCCGTGATCCAGGGAGACGAGGTGCTGCTCAGGCAGGCGCTCAGCAACCTGGCGCGCAATGCGGTGGAGGCGTGCGTCTCGAGCGCACGCCACCCCTGTGTGGTCATCCATGGCCATCTGGAGGCGGGAGCGGTCCGCGTGTCGGTGGACGACAACGGACCCGGGATTCCGGCGGGGGAGCGGGAGCGGATCTTCCGGCCCTTCTTCACGACGCGCGGACGGGGCACGGGACTGGGGCTCGCGCTGGTACAGAAGATCGTCGTCACGCACAACGGCCGGGTGCACGTCGGCGAGTCGGCGGCGGGCGGAGCCAGCGTGCAGATTACACTTCCGTTCGAGCCCGCCATGACGCCCACCGGGATTGTTAGTTGATGTGACAAAGTCGTGCACGGGCAGTTCTCGATCCCTCGGCACACCCCCCATCGTTTGGCCCTAACCTCCTGAGCATCTGGCGTTTACGCCAGAAAAAATCTGCGCTGTCGCTCGTGGCATATGCATTGCGGTCTCGCCCACCGACATGCCGAAGGCCAGTGATGCGGCGGGGTTCACGCTGCTCGAAGTATTGATGACGGCAGCGGTCCTGGCGATCGTCGCGGGCGTGGGCCTGCCGCTGCTGGCCGGCGCCGCCGATGCGATCAAGCTCGGCGAGTCGACCCGGGAAGTGGAGCGGGAGCTGCAGACCGCGCGCATGACGGCGGTGTCTGCAAACCAGGTGATGCGCCTCCGGTTCAACTGTCCGGCGACCGGAGCGTACCGGCTCGTCGAGCTGGTCGGCACGCCGGCCGTGCCGGCCTCGGCCGACTCGTCTTCTTCGCGTTGTGCGCTGACGAGCTATCCGTATCCCGGCGATGCGGACAAGAACCCTCTGACCCGGCCCAATCACGACGGCCCGGTGCGGTATCTGGACCCGAAGGTCACCTTCACGACGTCGACCACGATCGAATTCTGGCCGGACGGCACGGCGCACACCAGCTCGGGCAGCACGAACCCCTGGCCGAACATCACGGGCGCCGGAACGACGATCACGCTGACCAAGGGGACCCAAACGAAGAACATCGTGGTGAATGGCGTTGGCAAAATCCAGATTCAATAGGCCGTGCCCGCGCGGCGAAGCGGGCTTCTCGCTGATCGAGACGATGGTGGCGACGGCGCTGCTCGCCGTGGCGCTGACCTCGCTCGCACAGCTGTTTGCCATCTCCACCAGGGCCAACGCCGTTGCGAAGAATGGCACCTTCACGCAGATTCTGGCCGAGCAGAAGATGGAGCAGCTGCGCGCGCTCACCTGGGGCTTCGACACGCTCGGGCTGCCGGTGAGCGACACGAGCACCAATACGGCGGTGTCGCCCGAGACGCAGACCGGAGGCACGGGGCTCGCCCCATCGCCGAGCAATACGCTTCGGACCAACACCACCGGCTACGTGGACTATCTCGACCCGAACGGGAGGTCGCTCGGCGGAGGCACCGTGCTGCCGGCCAACACCGCGTACATCAGGCGCTGGTACATCGAGCCGCTGCCGACCAATCCCAACAACACGCTGGTCATCCAGGTGCTCGTGACCAGGCGCCAGAACCGGACCGACAACGACACGACGTCGGTGCGGCGGCTGCCCGAAGAGGCGAGGCTGGTGACGATCAAGACGAGGAAATCACTGTGAGGAAGCCGGCTCTTCTCCGGGACGCAGGGGGATCGGTGCCGGCCGCGAAGCGACGGGATGCCGGCTTCACCATCATGGAGATGCTGATCGCGACCGCGATCATGCTGACCGTCACCGGCGCGATCTTCCAGCTCATGAACCCGGCTCAGGGCACCTTTGCCGCGCAGCCGGAGCTCATGGACATGCAGCAGCGCCTGCGGGTCGGCGTGGAGGTGCTGCGCAAGGATCTGTTGATGGCAGGCGGCGGAGCCTATTCCGGGTCGATGACCGGCTCGCTCGGCCACTATTTCGCGCCCGGTCCTGCCCTTCCGGATCGGGAACCTCTCGGCAGACCCGCCCGGAACCTTCGCCAGCGATCGGGTGACGCTCATGTACGTGCCGCCCACGTCGGCGCAGACGTCCATCCGGGATTCGATGCCGTCGGTGTCCGCCGAGCTCAAGGTCAACGAGCAGCCCGGATGCCCGAGCAACGACGACCTCTGCGGGTTCCAGACCGGCATGACGGTGCTGATCATGGATGACACCGGGTCGTGGGATACCTTCAACATCACCAGCGTACAGTCGTCGGCGCTCCACCTGCAGCACCGCGGGGCAGAATTTGAACAAGCCGTACGACGCCGGGGCGTACATCACGCAGATCGCGATGTTCACGTACTGGCTCAAGGCCGATGCCTCGACGCAGCTGTATCAGCTGATGCGCTACGACGGCGACGCCACCGATTCCCCCATCGTGGACAACGTCGTCGGACTCTCGTTCGAGTACTACGGCGATCCCGCCCCGCCGCAGCTGCGGCCGGGACTGGTGCCGGCGACGACCTACGGTCCGAAGCCGCCCGCCCTCGGCACCAACAACGCCGCCGACTCGTGGGGCGCCGGCGAGAACTGTGCCTTCACGATCACCGGCGGAGCCCAGGTGCCGCGGCTGAGCTGGCTCGGCGGCGGCAGCGACGGGCTGGTGCGGCTGACGCAGGCACAGCTGACCGATGGGCCCTGGTGCCCGGACGGGGCGGCCCCCGGACGGTACGATGCCGATTTGCTGCGTATCCGCAAGGTGAGAGTGACGATCCGGGTGCAGGCGTCGGACGCGAAGTTCCGCGGCGGCTCCGGTTCGCTCTTCACGCGGGCGGGCCGCTCCCGCTCGGCGCAGATGTTCCTGCCCGACCAGGAGATCAAGTTCGATGTCGCCCCGCGCAACCTGAACCTGGGACGCTGATGGACACGACCCTTCGGCCAACCGGCATCCACCCGGCGGGGGGCGGCGGCGGAGACCGCGGCGCGGCGCTCATCACGGCGCTCATGGCGCTGCTGCTGCTCACCGCGCTCGGGCTGGCGCTGGTGCTGTCCACGACCACCGAGTCGATGATTGCCTACAACTTCCGGAGCGGCCAGGAGACGCTCTACGCCGCTGATGCCGGGGTCGAGCGCGTCATGGACGATCTGCTCACCGTCCCCGACTGGAACAACATCCTCAAGGGGACCGTGCGGTCGGCCTTCGTCGACGGTTCTCCGAGCGGAACGCGCACGCTGCCGGACGGGACCAGCATCGACCTCACTCAGGCGACCAACATGGCGAACTGCGGCCACATCGCCACGTGCACGATCGCCGAGATGAATACGTCCACGGCGGCCCGCCCCTGGAGCACCAACAACCCGCGGTGGAATCTCTACGCCTACGGCCCGCTGAGCCAGATTATCCCGAGCGGGAGCGTCAACTCGAATCTCTACGTCATCATTTGGATCGGCGACGACCAGTCCGAGAACGACAACGATCCGACGACCGACGGCAACAGCCAGACCAATCCCGGCAGCGGCGTGCTGGCGATGCACGTCGAAGCGTTCGGCCCGCAGGGGGCGCACAAGGTGATCGAAGTCACGGTCGCCAAGACGAACTCGTCGCAGCTCGAGCGGGGCTACACCGGCCAGCGCGGGCAGGACGAGCAGAACCGGCGTGCGCGCAAGGCGGCCGTGCAGACGCCCGGAACCGGCTTGACGCGCAAGACGCTGACCAACAGCACCGGCGCGATCAACTAGCGCTCATATGTCAGCCAGGACTCCTATCATGACGAAGACCACCGTTCGTCGCGCGGTTCTCCTGCTCGGGGCGGCCGTGCTCGGCGCGCCTCGGCCCGCCGCGGCGCAGCTCGATCCGCTGCTCTTCCTCAAGGCCACGCAGCCGAATGTCATCGTCGCGGTAGACGTCGGCAACCGCATGCAGCGCGACGCGCCCAGCGACCCGGCGAATCCGAGGACGACGAGCACGTATTACGACCCGTACATCTACACGCGCCAGGGGACCACGCAGGAGGCGGAGATCGGCGTCAGTGCCGCCAACGCCAACACCCAGTACCGGCGGAAGTACGTCGGACTGGACTACGCCAGCAGCGGCTCCGGCGACAAGTTCAACGTCAACACGATTGCGGGGGTGGGCGACCGGGACGCCGGCTTCGCCTCGTTCGAAGCCGCGACCCGGCTGTCGATCGCGCGGGCCGCTCTCGACCAGGCGATCAAGCTGAACCAGAGTGTGGCGAGATTCGGCCTCATCAAGATGCGGCAGGGCAGCAACCTGTCGCTCGCGTCGAAATTGAACGCGGGGCCCGTGAACGATCTCGATTCGGTGAACCAGGGCGTGGGGGACCTGCCGGGAGTGGCGAAGTGGGGCCTGTCGCGCCCGACGGTGAGCTCGAACAACGGCGCCTCCGCCGCGTCGGGAGTGCTCGTCGCCTCCGATGCTGCGAACGCGAACACGAGCGTTCTTTCGATTCTGACGAAAGACGCCAGGACCGCCGGGGCGCTTCTTCCCGCCGGCAACGACGATGCCAGCACCGCCGACACGCCGGTCAAGCTGATGCTCGATGACGCGCGCGCGGAAGCCGTGCGGCTTATCACCGCCGACACGGTATGCCGGAACACGATCGTCGTGCTGATCGTCGGGGGCGGCGAGGGGACCACCACGGCCGGCGCCAATCCAGCCACCACCGCGTCGACCTTCCTCAACGTGAACAGCCGGCGCGTGCCGGTCTACGTGATTGCGATCGCACCGCCGGCGGCCGAGGTGGCCCAGCTGCAGAGCATCGCGACGAACAGCGGCGGGCGGTACTTCGAGATCACGAAAGCGATGATCGACGCGGCGCTGGCCGCCTCGTCGAAGCCGGGCCTGACGAGCGCGGTGCCCACCGGCACGGCCGTCGTTCCGGAGGTCGTGCGTGCGGTGAACATGGCGGTGCAGGACACGTTCCGGAGCTACGGCGACTTCAATACGGCTCCGAGCGGCTCGCTCCCGTACGGGCCGTCGACTGAATTTCCGACCGGGAGCCCGATCGTCGGAACGGTGAACCTGGAGAGCGCGGCCGACATCACCGGCACGGCGCTGCCGAACACGATCGTGAACGACACGGCGGGCACGAAGATCCCGCAGCGCGGAAACCTGCTGCTCGTGTCGGGGTTCAGCCTGCCGGGCTTCGACGGCAAGCTGAGGGCGTTCCGCACGTACAAGCCGCAGGTCGACAGCAGCCAGGCGTCCGGCTACAAGTTCGTCAACGATGCCACGCGCCTGTGGGTGGCCGTGGCTCCCGCCGCCGGCAGCCGGAACATCTACACGGTACTGCCGGACGGCACCGTGACGGCGTTCACGGCCGCGAACGCCTCCACGCTGGCGACCTACATGAACGTGAGCGCCTCGACCGCCAGCTCGCTGATCACCTACGTGCGCGCGCAGCCGCTCGGCGCGGTGGTCGATTCCACGCCGGCCGTCATGGATCCGCCGTCGCTCGATCCGCCGCCCGACGAGTCCTATCCCGGCTTCTCGTCCGCGAACGCCAACCGCCGAACGATTATCTGGGTGGGGGCGAACGACGGGATGCTGCACGGCATCGACGCGCGGCTGGGCGTGGAGGTGTGGGCGTACATCCCGTTCAACCTGCTGCCGAAGCTGAAGGAGCTGCCGTACGGCCAGTCGATCGGCAGTTTCAACTACTTCGCCGACGGTTCCCCGAAGGTGGCCGACGTGAGGGTGAGCGCCCCGTGCACCGACGGTGCCTCCTCGTGCTGGCGCACCTACCTGTTCTTCGGGGAGGGGCCGGGCGGGACGTTCTATCAGGCGTTCGACGTCACCATGGCCGACATGAGCTCCAGCGTCGCCCCGACGAGCGACTCTGCATCGGCCGTGCTGTCGTACTTCTCCGATCCGAGCAAGATCGCCTTCAAATGGGCGTTCCCGAGCTTCTCCAACTTCGACTACACGCTCTCCTACAGCTCGAGTCCGTGGGGCGATATCAAGAGCACGGCGTCGAACACGATGAAGACGGTCGGGACCACGTGGGCCGATCCCGCCGTGGGCCAGATCGAGAGCACCACCGGCGCGTACGCGATCGTGTTCGGATCGGGCTTCCTGCCATACAGCGTGCAGCAGCAGGCGAACCGCGGCGGCATCGCGGCCGGCACCACCTTCTACATCGCGAACGTGGAGACGGGAAGTCTCTACGACAGCATGTCGGCGGGCAGCGACGGCATCGCCGAGACCACCGACAACTGCGTGACGGCGAACGATTGCACGAAGATCAAGAACGCGCTCCAGGCCGATCCCGTCGCCACCGGACCGCCGAACTCGCGCTATATCACCATGGTCTACGTCGGCGATCTCGACGGACGGGTCTGGCGGTTCGACGTGGGAACCAGCAGCGTGTCGGGCCTGCCGTACGTCAAGACGAAGACCAAGCTGTGGGACGGCGGCGCGTCCCATCCGATCTTTTCGTCGATGGCGACCGTCAACGTCGGCAACACGCAGCAGTACATCTTCTTCGGCACCGGCAGTGACCTGCTGCCCTCGAACGGGGTATCGCTGCAGTACAAGCTCGTCGCCGTGCTCGACAACGGCAGCTCCGGGACGCAGACGTTCAGTCAGGCGCTGACGAAAGTCGACGGGCTGGCGGGCGACGAGAAGGTCACGGCGTTTCCGGCAGTGGCCGGCGACATCGTGTTCTTCACGACCACCACGTTCAACCCGGCGACCCCGTGCATCCTGCCGAGCGCCAAGCTGTACGCGCTGACGTTCCTGGGCGGACCGGCCTATGACACGACCGGCGACGGACGCATCACCGGCTCCGACAGCACGCTGGTGACGACGATCGCGAACACGCGAGCGACAGCACCCTTTGTGGGCGACCGCCATCTGGTCTTCGGCACCGGCACCGACACGCAGATTCTTGGGAGACCCCGAAGCGTACAACAACGGCGTGGGGCAGGCGGGCGTCCGGATCATGTCATGGCGCGAGCTTCGCTAGCGACGCGGGCGATCATCTGTCCCGCGTGCGGCGGCAAGCTCAAGGGCGGCCGCCTCAGGTGTCTGCGCTGCGGCGCCGACCTCGCAAGAGGTTCGGTGAGCGCGCCGATGGAACCAGGCGCGGCGGCGGGTCGCCTCCCGCACGGCGCCCTTCTCGTCGGAGCGCTCTTTCTGACGGCGGCCATTCTTGCCGCCGCGCTGTGGCCACGTGCGGCGGCGCCCGGAGGGTCGGAGCCCGCGCAGGCGGCCGTCTCGACGAAGCCGGCAGCGCCGTCAGCCACCCCCGGGCCGGCCGCGGCCGTGCAGCCCGTCGGGGGGCCCGCGTTTCTGGAGCCGGGCCGGGCCGGCGGCGCGGCCTACATGCGCGGCGACTTCACGGGCGCGCTGCACGACTTCGAGGAAGCCGTGCGGAAGAACCCGGACGATCTCCAGTCGCTGAACAACTTTGGGCAGACGCTGGTCAGACTCGATCGCGCCGCCGAGGCGGTGCCATATTTTCAGCGCGCGATGGAGCTGAACCCCACGGAATGGTCTCCGCGCTTCAACCTGGCGCACGCCTACGAGGTGATGAATGACTGGCCAAAGGCCGTCGACGCATATCGTCAGGCAGCGGCGGTGTTCCCGGAAGATTACGCGACGCGCTACAACCTCGGCCATGCGCTCCACCAGACGGGAGACGATGCGGCCGCCGTGGTGGAGTTCAAGAAGGCGATAGAGCTTGCGCCCGGCGAGCCCAGCTTCTTGGTGGCGCTGGGGCTGAGCTATGAACGTCTCCAGCAGCCGGCTTCCGCGGTCGAAGCATACGAACAGTACCTCGCGCTCGCCTCGGATGCCCCCGATGCCGATCGGGTGAAGGCGCGCATCCAGGCGCTGAAGCATCCCGCCTGATCGACCGTCTCCTCGGTTGGCCTCTGACGGCCCGGCTCGATCGGCCGGGTACGAACTTTCTGCCATCACGGGCACGCCGGCGCAGTGCAGCCGCTGATGCACTCTGCTCGAGAGTCGCGCATGCGCCTGCATTTCAGGAGGGATACCCGTGGCGCGGTGGTTGCACCACTCGCATCGTGGTCTTCACCCGCGCACGATCTGGCGTCGATTCAGCCGATTCCGGATTCACTCTCATCGAAGTCTTGATCGCCGCCGGGCTTCTGGCGGTGGCGCTTGCGGCGCTCGCGGAGCTGCTGGCGGCCGGCACGGCTGCCAACCTCCGCGCCAGAGAGGCCACGTTCGTACAGATACTCGCCTTTGCCAAAGTGGAACAGCTCCGCGCGGAGGCGTGGGAGCGCTTGCAGCCGGGAGGTTCACTGGATAGGGCCGAACCAGGATACATCGAGTACCCTCGACCCTTCCGGAGCTCTGCTCGCCGGCGGTGCGTCGTCCGCGGCGGCGGCGTTCGTGCGGCAGTGGACGATCCGCAGTGCACGAGACGATCCCGAGAGCCTCTTCGTCATTCAGGTCCACGTCGTCTCGGCGCGCGCATTGTCGACGCGCTCGGTGTCCGCCGCGGGCCGCGGGCCGGGAATGGCGAGCCTGGTGGCCGTCAGATCGAAGAGGTCCCGATGATGCGCCGTGCACGCGGGTTCACGCTGATCGAGCTGCTGATCGCGCTCATGATCATGCTCGTCGTCACGGGTGCGACGCTGTCGCTCGTCTCTCCGGCACAGGTGGTCTTCGAGAGCCAGACCGAGGCCATCGACGTGCAGCAGCGGCTCCGCGTGGCGGTCGACGAGATCAGGAACGACCTGCTCATGGCGGGCGCCGGTTCATACAGCGGACCGCGCGCGGGGCCGCTCAATGCATTGACGGCCGCCGTGCTGCCGTTTCGCGTGGGTGCATCCAGACCCGATCCGGCCGGCACAGTCTACGACGACCGGCTGAGCGTCATCTACGTGCCCCGGACCGCCGCGCAAACGCTGACGGCCAGTGACTTGTCGATCGGAGGAACGCAGGTGACGATTGCCGCAGAGCCCGGTTGTCCCGCTGGCGATTCCTCGTGCGGTTTCAGGGCGGGGATGGGCGCTGCCATCACCGACGCCGCCGGCGCGCTGAATACCTTCACTGTAGACGACGTGCTCGGCGCAACGCTCGCGCTCCGGCCGCGCGGCAGTCCGTTCGCGGCGTCCCCTGCAGGCGCGCCTGTCTTTCACGCGACGATGGCGACCTACTGGTTGAAGACCGATATGCGCACCGATACGTATCAACTGATGCGCTACGACGGGAGCTCCACCGATCTGCCGGTCGCCGACAACGTGGTGGGCCTGAGGTTCGAGTACCTGGGCGATCCGGTTCCTCCGCAGCTGAGGCCGGAAGCGGAAGCACGCGAGACGACGTACGGACCGCCGCCCCCGGAGATCGGTATCGACAATCCGTCGGATTCATGGGGGCCGGGCGAAAACTGCGTCTTCACGACTGCCGGTGATCAGCAGGTGCCGCGGCTCGACTGGCTGGGTGTCTCCGCTGATCTCGTTCCGCTTGCCTCCGGCCGGCTTACGGACGGTCCCTGGTGCCCGGATGCCGCCGCCGCCGGGCGCTACGATGCCGACCTGCTGCGCATCCGCGCCATCCGCGTCATCATCCGTGTGCAGGCTGGCAGGAAGGCCTTTCGCGGTCTGGCCGGAAGCTGGTTCCTGCACGCGGGCGCGTCTCGGGGAGGCGGGCAATGGGTGCCCGATCGGCAGATTGCCTTCGACGTCGCGCCGCGCAACCTGAGCCTGGAACGCTGACCTGTGCCTCGAACGCCCGGCACGCGCGGCGCTGCACTGATTCTCGCGCTGCTAGCGCTCGCTCTGCTCGGCACCGTGGGACTCGGACTCGTGCTGAACACGTCCGCCGAGACGATCGTGACGGGCAACTTTCAGTACAGCGAGGACGCGCTCTATGCCTCGGATGCCGGCATCGACCGCGCCTTCCTCGATCTGGTGGCGAACGGCGACTGGACGGCGATGTTGCGCGGCGCCGGCACGTCCCCGTTCATCGATGGGTCGCCCGGCGGCGCTCGAATGCTGCCCGACGGCTCCAGCCTCGATCTCACCGCCGCAACCAACCTGCTCAACTGCGGACATCCGCAGGCCTGCAGCCCGGGGGAGATGGACGCCAGTACCCCGGAACGCCCGTGGGGCGTGAACAATCCTCGCTGGCGGTTGTGGATCTACGCGCCTCTGGAGCGTCTGACCGGCATCAGCACGAACGGGGCGCGCACCTATGTCGTCGTCTGGATCGGGGACGACCAGGCTGAGAACGACAACGACCCGACGGTCGACGGTGCCGGCGGCGACAATCCGGGCCGCGACCTCGTAGTACTGCATGCCGAGGCCTACGGAGTCCAGGGCGCGCGCAGGGTGGTCGAAGCCACCGTATCTCGAAAGAGCGCTCCCGGCGATGACGAAGCACCCGATACTCACGGCAGGGTGCGCATTCTTTCCTGGCGGACGATCCGGGCCGGCTAGCTACTCTGCGCCGCAGCTCGCCGTCGCCCCGGTTAAACCAGCGCCTCCAACCGGCCGATAACCCGAGCAGCACCCATCAAGCATGCGACTCCTCGTAGTTCTCCTTTCGTGCGCCGTCGTGCTCTCCGGGACTGCCATCCTGCGCGGGCAGTCCCTGGCCGACGTGGCCAAGGCCGAGGCGGCCCGCCGCAAGACGGTCCAGGAGCCGGCCAAGGTCTACACGAACGACGACCTCAAGGACGGCGGGCGCGCCAGCGCGCCGGCTCCCGCGGCGGCCAGCTCCGCCTCGGGCCCGGTGGCGACCCCCGCAGAGCCCGGGAAGACCGACGGCGACGCCAGCGCTAAAGAGGCGGAGCCGAAGAAGGACGAGAAGTATTGGCGCGATCGGATCACCCGCGCGCGAGAGACGCTCGCCCGCAGCCAGGTGCTCGCCGACGCGCTGCAGAGCCGCATCAACGCCCTCACCACCGACTTCGCGAACACCGACGATCCCGCCCGGCGCGCCGTGGTGGAGACCAACCGCAAGACCGCGCTGGCAGAGCTGGATCGCACGCGCGCCGACATCGACACACAGACCAAGGCGATTGGCGACATCGAGGAGGAAGCCCGCAAGGCGGGCGTGCCTCCCGGCTGGCTGCGATAGCTGGTGCCTGCGCCGATTCTCCTCGTCGAGGACAAGGACTCGCTGCGGACGATGCTGCGGGTGGCCATGGAGGGCCAGGGCCATCTCGTGGTCGAGGCCGGCGATCAGCCGGAAGCGGTCGAGAAGCTGCAGCAGTGCCGGCCGGCGGTCGTGCTCACCGACCTCCGCCTGCCGCAGGGGGACGGGTTCGGCGTCCTCCGGGCCGCCAAGGAGTTCGACGGCGACCTGCCCGTCATCGTGATGACGGCCTACGGCAGCATCCAGGACGCGGTCGCCGCGATGAAGGAAAGCGCGTTCGACTTCCTCGCCAAGCCCATCGATCCCGACCATCTGCTCCTGCTGCTCCAGCGCGCGCTGGCCCAGCGCCGGCTCGTCACGGAAAATCTCATCCTGAAGGAGGAGCTCGGCGTCCGGCGCGGGGCGCCGCAGATCGTCGGCGAGGCGGCGGTGCTCCGGCAGGTCATCGCGCAGCTGCAGCGCGCGGCCCGTACCGACGCCACCGTGCTGCTGGAAGGAGAGAGCGGCACCGGCAAGGAGCTCTTCGCGCGTGCGCTGCACGCGCTGAGCGGGCGCTGCGACGGTCCTTTCGTGGCGATCAACTGTGCGGCCATTCCCGACAACCTTCTCGAGTCGGAGCTCTTCGGTCACGAGAAGGGGGCGTTCACGGGAGCGGTGGCGCGGAAGCCGGGCCGCTTCGAGATGGCTCATCGCGGCACGCTGTTCCTCGACGAAATCGGGGAGATGCCGTTCGCGCTCCAGCCGAAGATCCTGCGGGCGCTCGAGGAGCGCCGGTTCGAGCGGGTGGGGGGCACCGCCTCGCTCCAGGTCGACGTGCGCATCGTGGCGGCCACCAACAAGTCGTTGCGGGCCGGCGTCGCGGCGCGGCAGTTTCGCGAAGACCTGTACTTCCGGCTCTCGGTGTTTCCGATCACGATCCCGCCCTTGCGGGATCGGCCCGAAGATATTCCGGTGCTCGCGCGCCACTTCGTCGAGCGTTTCTGCCGGGAGATGAAGAAGAAGGTGGCGGCGATCTCACCCGAGGCTGTCGCCGAGCTGCAGCGATATCCGTGGCCCGGGAACGTGCGCGAGCTGCAGAATTCCATGGAGCGCACCGTCATCCTGGCCGACGGCGACACGATTCTGCCGCGGCATCTCAATCTCACCTATCACGCAGCCGCCGTCGCGGAGGTGCCGGACCCCTGGGCCGGTTTCGATTTTTCGGGATCGCTTGGGGCTGTCACCCGCAGAGCCACGGCGGAAGTGGAGAAGCGCAAGATCCAGCTTGCGCTGAAGGAGGCCGCGGGCAGCAAGCCGCGCGCGGCGGAGCTCCTGCAGGTGGGCCTGAAGGCGCTGCTCTGGAAGCTCAAGGAGCACGGGCTCGAGTAGCGGCGGGTCAGGCCTTGACCGCGAGCTTCCTCAGCGCGCGCCGGATTTCCTCTTCCGAGACATCGCTCACCGTCGTCCACGCACCGATCTTCGTGCACAGCACGTAGTGCAGGGTTCCGTCGACGACCTTCTTGTCGTGGCGCATCGTCTCGACCAGCTCCTGCGCCGACAGATCGCCGATGGGCGGGAGCGGGCCCAGCTTCATGATGAGCGCACCGAGCGCCTCCCGATCCTCCTTGGGCATCAGCCCGCGGGCGACGGCGATCTCGGCGGCGACGAGCATGCCGTAGGCGACCGCCTCGCCGTGGCGGAATCTGCGGTATCTGGTGACCGCCTCGAGCGCGTGCCCGGCGGTGTGCCCGAAGTTCAGCATGCGCCGCGGACCCCGCTCGCGCTCGTCCGCTGAGACCACCGCAGCCTTGATGCCGCAGGCTTCGGCGATGATCGGCTCCAGCACGTCCGGCTCGCGGGCGAAGATCCGATCGATGCTGCTGCCGATCCGGTCGAACAGATCGCGGCTCGAGGTCATGCCGTATTTCACGATCTCGTACAGGCCGGCCCGGAACTCCCGCCGCGGCAGCGTTTCGAGCAGCAGCGGATCGGCGGCGACGAAGGCGGGATGGTGAAACGCGCCGATCAGATTCTTGCCGAGCGGATGGTTCACGCCTACTTTGCCGCCGATGGCGCTGTCGACCTGTGCGAGGAGCGTCGTGGGCACCTGGATGAGGCCGATACCGCGCAGATAGGTCGCCGCGATGAATCCGGCCATGTCTCCGATCACGCCGCCGCCCACTGCGATGATCGTGGCCCCGCGATCCGCCTGCAGCCGGATGAGCGACTCGTACGCGCGCGACACGGTCGCGAGTTGCTTGTGGCGCTCGCCGTCGGGAAGCAGAATCGGTTCGGCGTCCGGCACCGCGCCGGCGATGGCCTTGCCGTGCAGCTTCCAGACGATGGGATTGGAGATGAAGAAGTGGCGCCCCCCCGGCCTCGCCGCCTCGACCAGGCGGCCCAGCTGGGCCATCAATCCGCGCTCGATGTAGATCGGATACCGGTGTGCCCCTGCAGTGACGTCGATGCGAAGCATTCAGGCAGTTTCGATGGAGTAGCATACACCCAGTGGATGTGGGCGGCGATTTCGTCATCGTCGGCAGCGGCATCGCGGGACTACGCGCCGCCGTCGAGCTCGCACCCGCCGGCAGCATCGTCATCATCACCAAGGCCGATCCCAGCGAGAGCAACACCGAATACGCGCAGGGCGGCATTGCGGCAGCAATCGGCCCCGACGATTCCGCTGCGCTGCACGCGCGCGACACGATCGCGGCGGGCGACGGCTTGTGCGATCCTGAGGCGGTGCGTGTGCTCACCGGGGAAGGCCCGCGCTATACGCGGGAGCTGATCGACTGGGGTGCGCGGTTCGATCGCGACGCGCGCGGGCGTCCCTCGCTGGCCTCCGAGGGGGCGCACAGTGTGCGTCGGGTGCTCCACGCCAGCGACGCGACCGGGCGCGAGATCGGACGGGTGCTGTGGGAGCGCGCGTCGGCCGGCACCGGCATACGCGTGCTCGAGAACACGCTGGCGACCGACGCCCTGATCGAGGAAGGCCGGTGCGCCGGAGTGCGGTTCCTGGACAAAGAGGGGCGTCCGGGACGCGTCCGGGCGGGCACGACGCTCCTGGCCACGGGCGGCGCAGGCCAGGTCTTCTGCGAGACCACGAACCCCGCGGTCGCAACCGGCGACGGCGTGGCGCTGGCCTACCGCGCGGGCGCTCGCGTGGCCGACATGGAATTCGTTCAGTTCCATCCCACCGTGCTCGACCTGCCGGGCGCGCCCCGGTTCCTGCTCTCCGAGGCGCTGCGCGGCGAGGGAGCTCGGCTGGTGAACAGCGTGGGAGAGGCGTTCATGCGCGGCTACCATCCCGCTGGAGACCTCGCTCCGCGCGATGTGGTGGCGCGCAGCATCGTGCGGGAATCCGAGCGGAGCGGAGGGGCGGTGTACTTGAGCCTGCGCCACCTGGCGGCCGAGGACGTGCGCCGGCGCTTTCCGATGATCGCCGCGACCGTGCGCAAGGCGGGGTTGGACCTGGCGCGCGATCTGCTGCCGGTCGGGCCCGCCGCACATTACCTGATGGGAGGGGTCGAGACGGATCTCGACGGCCGCACGTCGATTCCCGGGCTGTTCGCCGCGGGCGAGGTGTCGTGCACGCGCGTGCACGGTGCCAATCGGCTGGCCAGCAACTCACTCCTGGAAGGGCTCGTGTTCGGTGCCAGGGCCGGAAGGGCCATGGCTCGGGGGCTCGCGCCGAATGCGGATCTTGCGCCCGCCGTCTACCGGGACGCAGTTCCGCCCTTCGCGCTGGAGGCTGTCCGTCCCCCGGCCGCACCGAGTCTCGATGCCGACGACGTGCGGCGTCTGATGTGGACCTCGGTCGGATTGTTTCGCAATCGGGAAGGCCTCGAAGAGGCCGTGCAGCAGCTGGCCTGCGCGGCTTCGACCATCGCCGCAGGCGCCGCGCCTGGTGGCGGCCATGCCGGCTGGCGCCGCGCGAGTATCATTACGGTCGCCTGGCTCATCGCGCGGGCCGCGCTCCGCCGGCAGGAAAGCCGCGGCGCGCATTTCCGGACCGATTTCCCGGCGCATGACGACCTGCGCTGGCACACGCACGTGTCCGATTCGATTCGCCGCTCATGAAACAGTCCCGTCTTCTGTTCCAGACCTACCGCGAGGCGCCGCGCGACGCCGACGTCATCAGCCAGCAGCTCATGATGCGCGCCGGCATGATCCAGAAGGTCGCCGCCGGGATCTACGACTACCTGCCGCTGGCGCTCCGCAGCATCCGCAAGTTCGAGAACATCGTGCGCGAGGAGCTGAACCGCGACGGCTGTCAGGAGCTCCTGATGCCAGTCGTGCAGCCGCGCGAGCTCTGGGAGGAGAGCGGCCGCTGGCAGTTCTACGGGAGGGAATTGCTGCGGCTGAAGGACCGCAAGGATGCCGGCTTCTGCCTCGGTCCCACGCACGAAGAGGTCGTCACCGACATCGTGCGCAGGCACGTGAAGAGCTACAAGCAGCTGCCGGTGAACCTCTACCAGATCCAGACCAAGTTCCGCGACGAGATCCGTCCGCGCTTCGGGCTGATGCGCGGCCGGGAGTTCATCATGAAGGACGGCTATTCGTTTCACGTGGACGATCCGGATGCCGACCGCGAGTACTGGCGGATGTTCGAGGCGTACAGGCGCATCTTCCAGCGGCTCGGCGTCAGGTTCAGGCCCGTGGAAGCCGACAGCGGCGCCATCGGCGGCAGCTTCACGCACGAGTTCCACGTGCTCGCCGGCAGCGGTGAAGACGCGATTCTGAGCTGCGATCGCTGCGAGTACACGTCGAACGCGGAGAAGACCGAAGCGCCGGCGCTGCCGTTTCCCGTACAGCTCCGAGCCCGTGCTCGATTTGATGCCCGCCCATTTTCACACGCCCGGGATCGTGTGCGATGGACGAGCAGGCGAAAGCCTTCAGAGATGCGGATCACGACGGGCTCCCGCTCGATCACGCGTCGAAGTTCTATCTGTACCGCGCCACCCGGGGCGATGCGGTCTGGGAGGTCGGGCTGGTGCTGCAGGAGCGATCACGAGCCGAATCCGGTGAAGCTCAAGAACGCGATCGGCGCCGACAGCCTGGAGCTGGTGCCCGTCGAGGAGGCCGAGCGGCGCGCGGGCACGCGCTCCGGCTTCATCGGCCCCGTCGAGATCGTGGTGCCCATGTACGTCGACGCCAGCCTGCGGGGAGCGTACAACCTGACCTGCGGCGCCAACCGCGAGGGCTACCATCACTTCGGGTTCAAGCCGGACCGCGATCTCGAGCAGCTGGCGGGCTACCACGACCTGCGCATGGCGCACGAAGGCGACCTCTGCGCCCGGTGCGGCGAGGGGCGTTATCAGGCATTCCGCGGCATCGAGGTCGGGCAGGTCTTCAAGCTGGGCACCAAGTATTCGCGGGCGATGAACTGCGTGTTCCTCGATGAGACGGGCGCCGAGCGGCCGATGGTGATGGGATGCTACGGCATCGGGATTACCCGCACCATCGCGGCGGTGATCGAGCAGAACTACGATGGCGACGGCATCATCTGGCCATGGCCGGTCGCGCCGTACCACGTCCACCTGGTCAGTCTGGATGCAGGCAAGCCGGAGATTGCGTCGGTGGCCGACCGGCTCGAAGGCGAGCTCGAGGCGGCGGCGTTTGAGGTGCTGCACGACGATCGCGAGGGCCTCAGCCCGGGCGTGAAGTTCAAGGACGCGGACCTCATTGGCATGCCGCTGAGGCTGACGGTCGGTGCGAAAGGGCTGAAGGACGGTGTCGTCGAGCTGCGCGATCGGCGGACCAAAGAGGTGCAGAAGGTGAAGCCCGAGGACGCCGTGGCTGCTGTCGCCGCC
The DNA here is from genome assembly GCA_963738315.1 of Vicinamibacterales bacterium. Classification (GTDB taxonomy): domain Bacteria; phylum Acidobacteriota; class Vicinamibacteria; order Vicinamibacterales; family JAMQPK01; genus JAMQPK01. The sequence continues at coordinate 891,885 of CAVTVT010000002.1, forward strand.
GCCCGCGACCGGTTCGCCGGCGGCAGTGGGGTCTGACCCTCCCGCTTACGAAAACGTAAGCGGGAGGGTCACTCCCTCGGCTACGCTTCGGCGGTTCTCTTCTTCTCCGAACACCAGCGCCACCAGAATGCTGAGCAGGTAGAGACCCAGCATGGGCACCCCGACGATCAGCTGGCTCGCCATGTCCTGGCTGGGGGTGATCACCGCGGCGATGATGAAGATGGCGAGCACCGCGTACTTGAAATAGCTGCAGCATGATGCGGGCCGTGATCAGACCGAATCTCGCCAGGAAGAACACGAGCGTCGGCATCTGGAACACCAGCGCCATCGCAAGAACCATCTTGATGTACAGCCCGAACGCGGTCTCGAGCTCGGGCATGAACGTCGATGAATCGTTCGAGAAGCTCGCGAAGAACTTCCACATCACCGGGAAGACCACGTAGTGCGAGAACGCCGCACCGCCGATGAACCCGGCACTGGCGAAGAAGACGAAGGGAATGGCGAACCGCCGCTCGTGCGAGTACAGCGCCGGCGAGATGAACAACCAGAGCTGGATGATGATGAGCGGGGCCGCGATCACCAGGCCTGCGATGATGGCAATCCGCGAGGTACAGCATGAAGGCTTCGGACGGCTCGGTGTAGATGAGCTTGCCCGCCGGGGGGCAGCATCGCCTGCATCGGGCGCATCACGAACTCGTAGATCCGCTCGAGGAACAGGCCGCCATCCCGACGCCGACGCCGAGGGAAATCAGGGAGTAAATCAGCCGCTTCCGGAGCTCGTCCAGGTGCTCCAGGAAGGACATCTTGGCGCCGGCGTGTTCCGGGCCGTCGTCGAGCCACGTCCGACTCGTCGCGGGCGGACGAGTCCTTGCTGCTCTGGGGATCGGGAAAGGGCACCACGGCCATGACCTCGGCTCCTACGCGCCGTGGTCGACGCGGGGCGCCTGCTCCTCGGCCGGCGCCGGCGGCGCCGTGGCGGGCACGGCGGGCGGAGTGGCGCGCCGGGATGTCTGCTGCTCTTCGATTCTGATCTCTTCCTCCAGCGTATTCTTCAGATCGTTGCTGGCGCGCTTGAACTCGGCCAGGCTCTTGCCGAGCGACTTGCCCGAGCTCAGGCAGCTTCCGGGGGCCGAAGATGATCAGCGCGATCACCAGAATCACGAGCATTTCCGGCATGCCAATGGAACCCATAAACGCGCACTCCTTAATGATTTCCGAGTCGTCCATTATACCCCTTTTGTAGTAACTATTTCGTCATCTATGCGGACCTATCGCTCTGTCTCAGTGGCCGCTTTCGCCGTGCTCGTTTCTGCACTGGTCGGCGGCTTGTTCGGCGGGCGCGTCCTGGCCACCCAGGATGGAGTGATCGAGCACTACAAGGTGTTCGGCGCGGCGCTCTCGGCCATCGACGCGCGCTACGTCGAAAAGGTCGAATCGGACCGGCTGGTGTACGGCGCCATCAACGGCATGCTGCAGACGCTGGATCCGCATTCCAGCTTCATGGATCCCAAGGCCTACGCCCAGCTCCGGGAGCGCCAGGAAGGCCACTACTACGGCCTCGGCATCAGCATCAACGTGGTGGACGGCGACATCACCGTGGTGGCGCTGTTCGAGGGCTCGCCCGCCTACAAGAAAGGCATCCGGCGCGGCGACATCATCGCCAGGATCAGCGGCGAGGACGCCAAGGGATGGACGAGCGACCAGGCGGTCGCGAAGCTGCGCGGCCCGCGCGGCACGCCGGTGCAGGTCTCGATCCGCCGCGCCGGCTACGACAAGCTGATCGACGTCGAAGTGGTGCGCGACGAGATCAACATCCCGAGCGTGCCGTCGAGCTTCATGCTCGACGCCCGAGGCGGCTACATCCAGCTGCACGATTTCTCCGAGACCACCGACCGCGAGCTGGGCGCAGGCGCTGAAGGATGCTCACCGACAAGGGCATGAAGCGGCTGCTGCTCGACATCCGGGAGAATCCGGGCGGGCCGCTCGACCAGGCCATCAAGGTTTCGAACCGGTTCCTGCCGAAGGGCGATCTGATCGTCTACACGCGCGGCAGGATTCCGAACTCGGATCAGGACTACCGCGCGGTCGAGAACAGCGATTACACCGAACATCCCGATGGTCATGCTCGCCAACCGGCGCAGCGCCAGCGCGTCGGAGATCGTCACCGGCGCGCTGCAGGATCACGACCGCGCGCTCGTCGTCGGCGAGACGACCTGGGGCAAGGCGCTCGTGCAGTCCATCTACCGGCTCTCGGAAGGCGCGGGCCTGGCGCTGACCACCGCGCATTACTTCACGCCGAGCGGACGCCTGATTCAGCGCCCATGGGACGAGACCTTCGACGAGTACCTGTCGTACACGATGCGCGACCAGGATCCGAACAAGCAGCATGCGGCCTCGGATTTGAAGTACACGCGTGCGGCTGGGCCGCAAGGTGTACAGCGGCGGCGGCATCGAGCCGGATCACCGGCTCGACGGCCCGATCGAGGGATTCAACCCCGGCAAGTTCGGCCGGCGGCTGTATCCGACGATGTTCGCGAACTTCGCGCGCCGGTTCGATCGCGCGGGCGATACGCACGTTCGGCACCGCCGGCGGCCGCCGCCATCGCGCCACAGCATCACCAGCGACTTCATCGTCGACGATGCGATGATGCAGGAGTTCAAGGACTTCCTGAAGGCGCAGATGCCCACGCGGCTTATGACGAGGCGGGCTTCAACGGCCGACGCGGAGTTCATCAGGGCGATGATCCGCTACGAGATCGACATCCAGCTCTTCGACGCGGCCACGGCGCGGCGGCACCTGCTCGACAGGGATCCGCAGGCGCAGTACGCCCTGGGTCTGTTCGGCGAGGCCGAATCGCTCCTCGAAGGCGTGCCCCGGTCTCGTCGAGGGCGGAAATCCGTTAGGGCACTACCCTTAGCGCCCGTAGTTTGTCTCTTGCCCCAACATTTGGGGCTTGTTACACTGGCCGCCGTCGGGGTCCCACGGGGCGCACCCGCTCGCGGGTGCTGCGAATCTCTTGCGGTCGCCTTTGCGCAGCTCACACGGTTTCGTTTCGGGTTCGAGCGTCCCAGCCGCTCGCCGGTTCTGGTGTATTCCAGGGCCTGCGCGCGGCTTTTTTTGTTGGAAGCGGGAAAGAGGGTCTGACCCCAGCTTATGCATCTGCAGCAACTCGAAATCTCCGGCTTCAAGTCCTTCTCCGATCGCATGCACCTCTCGTTCGATCGCGGCGTCACCGCGATCGTGGGACCGAACGGGTGCGGCAAGAGCAACGTGGCGGATGCCATCACCTGGGTGCTCGGCGAGCAGAGCGCCAAGAGCCTGCGCGGCGATCGCATGGAGGACGTCATCTTCAATGGCAGCGACGCCCGCAAGCCCACCGGCGCGGCGGAAGTCCGGCTCCGGCTGAGCGATGTCATGTCGCTGCCGCGCGACTGGCGATCTCCCGGAGCCGGATGCGAGCGCGACGACGACGGCGCCCGTGTCGCAAGGACGGTCGAGGTGACGCGCCGGCTGTATCGGTCCGGCGAAAGCGAATATCTGCTGGACGGCGAGATCTGCCGGCTGCGCGACGTGCACGAGTTCCTGATGGACACGGGCCTCGGAGCCAAGGCATACGCCATCATCGAGCAGGGCAAGATCGGGATGATACTGAGCACGCGTCCGGCCGACCGGCGGCAGCTGATCGAGGAGGCCGCGGGCATCACGAAGTACAAGGCCCGGCGGCGCGCGGCGGAGCTGAAGCTCGAGGCCGCCCAGCTGAACCTCACCCGGCTCGACGACATCATCTTCGAGCTCGAGAAGCAGTTCGGATCGCTGAAGCGCCAGTCTGCGAAAGCCCGCCGCTACCGCCGGCTGCGCGACGAAGCTGCGGCACTGGGAGAAGGTGCTGTTCGCCGGACGCTATCGCGAGGCCCCGCAGGCCATCGAGGTCATCCGGGCGAAGCTCGAGGACGCGCGCGCGCCCGGGAATCGGCCGCGGCCAGCCGCCGCTGGCGGCGCGACGGCCGATTTCAGCCGCGTGCGCATGTCGCTGGTCGGTGCCGACGAGCGGCGACGGCCGCGCGCGAGGCGGTGCACGCGTGCGAGCTGGACATCAACACGCGGCAGCAGCAGATCGAGTTCAACCGGCAACAGATGGTCGAGCCATCGGCACGCGCGGGCGGAGGAGGCCGGGCCGAGCTCGGCGCGCTCGAGGCGCGCCGCGAGCCGGGCCGCGCGGCGCTCGGCGGAGCGGCAGCGAGGCGGCCGTCCAGGGCGGCGCAGGAACAGCAGGAGGCCGCAGCGGCGCTTCGCGCACTCGAGCTGGAGTACTGCCGACGCCAATCATCGCATCGAAGGTCTCGAAGGGGACGTCGAAGCGGCGCGCGCCGAGGTGTTTTCGTCGCTGAACGCCGCCACGACGCTGCGCCACGCCATCGAGCACGCCGAGGAGGCAGCCGGACGCGTCGCCGAGGAGCTCGCGAAACTGGACTCGGAAGAAGGCGAGCTCGCATGGAGAGCGGGAGCGGCTGGAAGCGGATCGCGCAGCCACCGCCGACGGCCTGCGCCGGGCCGCAGCAGGCCGCCGAGAAGTCCCTGCACGCGCGCACCGCGCGCGAGACGGAGCTCGCCGCGGCGCGAATCGAGCTTGAATGGCGCTCGAACGGGCTGCGCGCGAAGGAGCGCGAGCTCGCCGGGCTTGTCGGCGCGTCTCGCATCGCTCACCGATCTGGAAACCGCGCGCGCCGGCTACACCGACGCCGCCCGCATGGTGCTGGCGCAGGCCAACGGCCATGTCGGCCAGCAGGGGTCGGTTGCCGACTACCTGGAGGTGGAGCCGAAGTACGAGCGCGCGGTGGAAGCGTGCCTCGGCGATCTGCTGCAGCACGTGATCGTCCCGACGCACGCGCAGGCGGAGGCCGGCCTCGACCTCGTGCGGCAGGAAAACGCCGGCCGCTGCGGCTTCGTCGTGCTCGAAGCCACCGAAGGCGGCCGCGAGGCGCCGGCGTGGAGCGTCGGGCGCCTCGCCGCAGGCGTCGGAGGCACCGTCCGATCCCACCCTGACTTCGCTGCATGACGTCCTCACGATCACGGGGCCGCATCGCGCCGCCATTGCCGCAGCGCTGGGGAGCGCCTGGGTCGCGCCGGATTTGAGCCGTGCCAGGACCGCCGCCGCATCCCTGGCCGTACCGGTGGCCACGCTTTCGGGCGAGGTCGTAAAGGGACGTGCGCTCGTGTCGGGCGGGAGCAAGGACGAGGGGCGCGGCATTCTCGGAATCAAGCGCGAAATCAAGGAGCTGCGCGACCGGATTTCGGCCGAGACGGGCGCCCGCGAACAGGACGCCGCCGAGGTGGCCGCGCTCGAAACCAGGATCACCCAGGTGACCAACGTGCTGGCAGCCGTCAACGCCGATCTTCATCGCGAGGAAAAGGCGATGGTCGCGCTGGAGATGCAGCTCCAGCGCTCGGCAGACGAGCTCCAGCGCGTGCGGCACAAGAGCGATCTGCTCGCCGCCGAGCGGAGAAGCGCCGACGAGCGCCGCCAGGCCCTCGAAGCCCGGCAGCAGGAGGCCCGTGCCTCCATTGCACGCCTGCAGGACGAACAGCGCGACGCCGACCTGCGGCTGTCGCAGGCGCAGCACCGCCTGGCCGACGCGCGCGACGAGGCCCAGTCGCTGGCGGGCCGGTCGGCCGAAGCCAGGGCTTCCTATGCGGCGATGTCGGAGCGGGCGCTCGGGCTCGAGAGCGAGCTGGCACGCCTGGACGAGACGCACCGGGAGCTCGAGGCCCGCATTGCCGCCGGCGCCGAGAGCATCGCCGCGCTCGGCCGGCACCGCCAGCAGGTGATCGACGGGATTGCGGCCGGTGAACGGCTGCTCGACGCCACCATCTCCAGGCTCGAGGCGCTCCGCACGGACGTCCGCGGGGCGGAGGACGAAGTCAACCGCTTCAGGGAAGAGGCGGATCGCTGCGAAAGCGCCATCAAGGACGCCCGGAGGACGGTCGAGGCGGTTCAGGCCGAGGTCGGCCGCCTCGAGATCGCGAATGCCACCGAGGACGGCAATCTGCGTCATCTGGCCCAGTCGTGCCAGGACGCGCTCGACATGCCGCTCGAAGCCGTGCTCGCGGAAATTTCCAGCGCAGATTCCTTCAGCGCCCCGGCGGCGGCCGAGTCCGACGAGGAGATCGCGGATGCCGAGGCCGGCGGAGACTCCGAGGACGGCGCGGCGCCGGAGCCCGTGATCGCCGCCTCGGCGAGCCCCGAGGAACACATCGCGGCGCTCCGGAGGAAGATCGAGCGCCTCGGCCCGGTCAACATGATGGCGATCGACCAGTTCGACGAACTCTCCACCCGCCACGGCTTCCTCACCTCGCAGCGGAAGGATCTCACCGACTCGATCGCATCCACGACCGATACGATTCGGACGATCGACGAGACGAGCAAGAAGCGGTTCCGGGAGGCGTTTGCGGCCATCAACGAGAATTTTCAAGGCACCTTCGGCACGCTGTTCGGAGGCGGGCGGGCGAGCCTGGCGCTGCTCGACGACACCGACGTGCTCGAGAGCGGCATCGAGGTGGTCGCCTCGCCTCCCGGCAAGCGTCTCCAGAGCGTGCAGCTCCTCTCGGGCGGTGAGAAGGCGCTCACGGCCATCGCGCTGATGTTCGCGATCTTCAAGTACAAGCCGAGCCCTTTCTGCGTGCTCGACGAAATCGACGCGCCGCTCGACGACGCCAACATCGGCCGTTTCATCGAGATGCTCCAGAGCATGCAGGCCCATACCCAGTTCATCATCATCACGCACAGCCGGAAGACCATGGAGATCGCCGATCGGCTCTACGGCGTCACGATGGAGGAGCCGGGAGTGTCGAAGCTGATTTCGCTCGAGCTGAACTGAGGGCTCGCTTCGCCGGTTCCAGCGGGGCGCCGAACACGCAGGCGGTCCCGTTCGTCTGATAAGACATGCCCTTCATCTGCACCCTTCCCAGGCGCCTCGCTCTCCCGTCCGGCGCGGCGCTTCTGGCCGCCGCGCTTCCCCTCGCCGGCTCGATTGCCGCCGCCTGCGACGTGCAGATCCAGCAGGGACGGGCCCACGTCGGCGTGCTGACGGGCGAGGCGACCCAGAACTGGGAGCGCCGGTACCAGGTGCGGCGTGGCGGCCTCGTCGAGATCGTCAACATGAACGGTCCCATCACGATCCTGCCGGCGGACTCGGACGTCGCGCAGGTGAGCGCGGCTATCACCGCGAAGGCGCTCACCGAAGCCGGAGCGAAGGAGCTGCTGGCTCTGGGGCGAATCGAAGAGACGTCCTCGACGGACCGCGTCAAGGTGGAGACGATGGTTCCACGGGGCCGCCGCGGCTCCTACAAGGTCAGCTACGAGGTTCGGGTGCCCGCAGGTGTCATGGCTCAGGCATCGACCACGAACGGCTCACTCAAGGCCTCGCACCTCGCGAGCGGCCTGAAGGCTTCGCTCGTGAACGGATCAGTCGACCTGACGGACATGTCGGGCTCGCTCGACGTGTCGAACGTGAACGGGTCGATCACCGCCTCGCTGGCGAGCGTGTTCGTGCCGGTCCGCCTGGAGACTACCAACGGGCGCCTGTCCCTGACGCTGCCGAAGACGGCGGGGGCAAACCTCACGGCGCGGGTGGTCAACGGCGCGCTGACCGTCACCGGGCTGCCGATCGAGACCTCTGGCCAGCGCCGGCTCAAGAACCTCGACGTGGCGCTGAACGGTGGCGGGCCGGACGTCGATCTCCGGGCCACCAACGGCCGCATTACCATCGAAGGGAAGTAGGTCCTGAACGAGGACAAGGCGGCGCGATACCATCGCCTCGGGCGCCGGGCCAGCCTCTTGTCGGCTGCGGCAGCCCTGGTCCTCCTCGTGGCGCTGGCCGGCAGCGGGGCGTCGGCCGCCCTGCGCGACCTTGCGGATCAGGTCGCGGGGGGGGCGGTGCGGCGGCCGTGGCCTTCTACGTGTTCATCCTCTCGATGCTCCTGGACGCGGCGAGCTGGCCGTTCGCCTTCTACAACGGCTTCCTGCTCGAGCGCCGGTACGGGCTCGCCACGCAGACCGCACGGCAGTGGGTGACGGACCACCTCAAGGCTGTGGGGATCGGGCTGCTGTTCGCCGAAGCCGGAGCGGGCTTTGTCTACGCGGCCCTGCGCAGCTGGCCGGACGGCTGGTGGCTCGTGTCGGCGCTGGCCTACGGCGTGGTCGCCCTGGGCCTGGTCAACCTGGCCCCGGTGCTGCTGCTGCCGATCTTCTTCGCGTTCAAGCCGGTCGACCGCGCGGCGCTGCGCGAACGGCTCCTGGCGCTCGCGGCCAGGGCCCACACGTCGATCAACGGCGTGTACGAGTGGCGCCTCAGCGATCGCACGAAGAAGGCCAATGCCGCGCTGGCGGGCATCGGGAACACCCGTCGAATTCTGCTCTCGGACACGCTCCTCGCCGGCTACTCAGACGATGAAATCGAGGTGATTCTCGCGCACGAGCTCGCGCACCACGTCTACCGCGACATCTGGAGCACCATCCTGCTCGACGGTGCGCTGACGCTGGCCGGTTTCTTTCTGGTGGATCGCCTGCTGCAGGCCGCCGTGCCGCGGCTGGGGCTGCGCGGTGCGAGCGACGTCGCCGGGCTGCCCCTGCTGCTCATCGCCGGGGGCGCGCTCGGGCTCGCGGCGCGCCCGCTGATCAATGCCGTGTCGCGCGCCCACGAGCGGCGCGCCGATCGCTACGCGCTGGAGATGACCATGAATCCCGCGGCATTCATGACCGCGATGAAGCGGCTGGGGCAGCAGAACCTCGCCGAGGACGACCCTTCGCCGCTCGTCCGCGCGTTCTTCTACACGCACCCGCCGATCAAAGAAAGGCTGGAGGGGGCAAGGCAGGTACAACTGGAGAACTAGGGAACTGGAGAACTAGGGAACTTCGCTACTCTGCCCCCTTGACCACGAGCTCCCCCCGCATGTCCCGGCAGCGCTCGTCGATCGTCAGGTTGCAGTAGATCGGAAAACGGCCCGGCTGGTCGGCGCGGAACTCGAACACCACGCTCCGGCCCGGCTCCACGCGCTTGGCGATGCGGTACTTGTCGATCGTGAAGCTGTGCGGGATGTCGGCCGTGGCGAGCGTGATCCGCACCAGGTCGTTCTGGTTGACCTCGATCACGCCGGGGGAGAAGGCGTACTTGCGGGCCGTTACGGCAAAGCTGCGCTCCGCTCCAGCCTGCGCCCGGACGCGCGAGACGCCCTTGGGGCCGTCCGAGGCCCATCCGGCGGCAAACCCGAGTGCGAGTACAGGAGCAGCGAGCCAGTGGATCGACCGCCTGCGTACCATGCGTCCTTCCTGGGGGGAGCGCCGTGCGTTGCGGCCGCCGGTGAGCTGCGGCTCCGGGCCGTCAGCTCCGCCGGGCCGGCCGATCCGCCTTCGAGTCGTGTCAGGAGCGTGCGGGGGCGCCAGCCGCTGCTCCCTCGTTCTGCAGGAGCGCCTTGCGGCTGAGTCTGATCTTACCAGTCGGGTCGATATTGATCACCTTGACCAGGATCTGCTCCCCTTCCTTGAGCTCGTCGCGGACGTCCTTCACGCGATGGTTCGCTATTTCGGAGACGTGGAGCAGCCCGTCGGTCCCAGGCATGATCTCGACGAACGCGCCGAAGTCGGTGATGCGCTGCACCTTGCCCAGGTAGGTCTTGTTCAGCTCGGCGGTCGCCGTGAGCTCCTGGATGATGCCCACGGCCTTCTGCGCGGCGGCCTCGTCGGCCGACGCCACGTTCACGCTGCCGTCGTCTTCCACGTCGATCTTCACCCCGGTGCGCTCGATGATGCTGCGGATGGTCTTGCCGCCCGGGCCGATGACGTCGCGGATCTTGTCGACCGGAATCTTGATCGTGATGATGCGGGGCGCGTACGTGGAGATGTTCTGGCGCGGCCCCTTGAGCGTGTCCTGCATCTTGCCGAGGATGTGCATGCGGCCCTGCCGGGCCTGTTCGAGCGCCTCGCGCATGATCTGCGCGGTGATGCCGGTGACCTTGATATCCATCTGCAGCGCCGTGACGCCCGACGCCGTGCCCGTGACCTTGAAGTCCATGTCGCCGTAGTGGTCTTCGGCGCCGGCGATATCGCTGAGCACGGCGTACTTGCCGCTCTTCTCGTCCATGATGAGGCCCATCGCCACGCCGGCCACCGGCGCGCGCAGCGGCACGCCCGCGTCCATCATCGAGAGGGTGCCCCCGCAGACCGAGGCCATCGAGGAGGATCCGTTCGACTCGAGGATGTCGGACACGACGCGGATCGTGTACGGGAAGCTCTCCTCGGGCGGAATCACCGGCAGCAGCGCCCGCTCGGCGAGCGCGCCGTGTCCGACTTCGCGGCGGCCGGGACCCCGCAGGAACGCGACCTCGCCGACCGAGAAGGGCGGGAAGTTGTAATGCAGCATGAAGCGGCGGTACATCTCCCCCTCGACCGTCTCGATCTTCTGTTTGTCGTCGGAGGTGCCGAGCGTGACCGTGACGAGCGCCTGGGTCTCCCCGCGCGTGAACACGGCCGACCCGTGGGTGCGCGGGAGCACGCCGACCTCCGACCAGATCGCCCGGATCTCGTCGAACTTGCGGCCGTCGAGCCGGACGCGCTTCTCGAGCACCTCGTCGCGCAGCACCTTCTCCTTCAGTTCCTTGAAGATGGCCTTCGCTTCGAGCTTCCGCTGCACTTCGCCCTCGGGGATGTCGGCGATGAGGTCCTCGAGCAGTTGATCGACGGTGCCGTAGCTCTCGAGCTTGTTGCGGACCCGCATGGCCTCGCTGAGCGGCACGATCACCTTCTCCTCGACTTCCCGGTAGAAGGCGTGGTCGACGGCTCGGGCCGGCGCCTCGCGCTTCGGCTTGCCCACCTCGCGGGCGAGCGCGTCGATCTCGTCGACGATCCGCTTGATGGCCGCGTGGCCTGCCTCGAGCGCCTGCACGACCTCTTCCTCGGTGACTTCCTTCGCGCCGGCCTCGACCATCACCAGGCCTTCACGGCTGCCGGCGATGACGAGATCCAGGCGGCTCTTCTTGCGCTGCTCGTACGTGGGGTTGATGACGTAGGCGCCGTCCAGCTGGCCGACCCGTACGCCGGCGATCGTCTTCTGGAAGGGGATGCTGGAAATCGAGAGCGCCGCCGACGCGCCCGTGATCGCGAGGACGTCCGGATCGTAGTTGGCGTCGGCCGACAGGACGAGTGCGATCACCTGCGTCTCGTGCTTCCAGCCCGAAGGGAAGAGCGGCCGGATCGGGCGATCGATCACCCGGCTGGTGAGCACTTCCTTTTCGGACGGCTTCCCTTCGCGCTTGAAGAACCCGCCGGGGATTCGCCCCGAGGCGTAGGTGTATTCCTTGTAATCGACCGTCAGCGGCAGAAAGTCGATGCCCTCCCGGGCGCCAGGAGCGGCGCACGCCGTGACGAGCACCACCGAATCGCCCATCCGGACGAGGACGGATCCATCGGCCTGCTTCGCCAGCTTTCCCGTCTCCAGCGAAAGCGGAGTGCCGTTGATGTCAACTTCGCGTCTATGCATTTATGCCTCGTTGTGCGGTCGCCCTGCGTGCGCCGGAGCGGCTGGAGGTCGGCCGTCGTTCCTATTTGCGGATGCCCAGCCGCCGGATCAGCTCGGAGTAGCGCTCCGAGTCCTTGCCCTTCAGATAATCCAGCAGCCGCCGGCGCTGGCCGACCAGCTTGAGGAGGCCCCGCCGGGAATGGTGATCCTTCGCGTGGGTCTTGAAGTGCTCGGTCAGATATCCGATACGTTCGCTGAGAATCGCCACCTGAACTTCAGGAGAGCCGGTGTCGGAGTCGTGCGTACGATAGGAACTGATGAGCTCGGTCTTGCGGTCCTTGTTGAGTGCCACGGACTACCTCCGCGAACGGCCCAGTTGGGCATCACCCCCCGGTCCGCCGCAATCTGTTAAGGCGTAACGAATTATTCTATTCCAGGACCACACCTGGATGCAAAAGGCGCGAGGCGCCCACCAGGCGCGGCTCCCCGATGGCGACCAGGTGTCCGTCGGGATGCAGCAGGCGGACCCTGCCCGAGGCCGGCACCTGCCCCGGACCCGTCAGATGCGCCGGCGACAGGAATCCACCGCGGGCGGCCAGCGCGGCGCCGGGCGGCGTGAGCGTGACGGCCGGCAGCCACCGCAGCAGCCCATCCAGGGGGATGAGCCGCTGCGCCGCCGCCCGAGGGTCCCGGTCGACCAGATCCAGCGACACGGCCTCGCTCAGGGTGAACTCTCCGCTTCGGGTGCGGCGCAGCGCAGCCAGGTGCGCGCCGGTGCCGAGCTGCTCGCCGAGGGCGTGCGCGAAGGCGCGAACATAGAAGCCCGCCGAGCAGGCGATCCGCACGCGCAGCCGCACCCCTTCCCAGGCCAGGCGCTCCAGCGCGCTCACTGTCACCGCAACCGGCTTCAGATTCACCTCGACGTTTCGCCGCGCGAGATCGTACGCCCGATCCCCTCCCACCTTCTTCGCCGAATAGGGAGGCGGCTGCTGCAGATGATCCCCGCGGAATCGGTCGAGCGCCCGGTCGATCTCCGACGCGGTGAGGCCGGCAGCGCGCCGTCGCCCCGTCTGCTCGACCTCCGCTCCCGCGCGGTCGTAGGTCGTCGTCGTCGTCCCGAGCTCGATCTCGGCCTCGTACACCTTCTCGGCGCTCGTAAAGAACTGCGCGAGCCTGGTGGCGCGGCCGATGACGAGCGGGAGCACGCCGGAGGCGAGCGGGTCCAGCGTGCCGGTGTGGCCGACCTTCCTTGCGCCAGCGGCGCGGCGCGCCACGGCGACCACGTCGTGAGAGGTCGGTCCGGACGGCTTGTCCACCACCAGCACGCCGTCGGTGAGAGAGGGAGCGGCTACAGGACGGGGCATAGCGCCGCGAGCAGTTTGGCGCGGATCTCCGCGTACGGCCCGCTCAGCGAGCAGCCCGCGGCATTCCGGTGCCCGCCGCCGCCGAACAGCTTCGCCACCTGGTTCACGTCGACCTCGCCCTTGGACCGCAGGCTGATGCGGTAGTGCTCGGGCTCGACCTGCTTGAAGAACGCCACCGCTTCGATCTCCTTCACCGTCAGCGGCAGGTTGATCAGGCCATCGGCGTCATCGTGCGTGCTTCCGGTCCTGTGGAGCAGGTCGAGGCTCAGGTGGGCCAGCGCGAGATGGCCGTTCGCCTCCAGTTCGAGATCGTGCAGCACGGCGCCCATGAGCCGCAGCCGTCCGAGGCTGCTGCTGTCGTAGACCGCCCTGGAGATCGCGGCGGCGTTCGCGCCCTTCTCTGCGCAGCGGCGGCAGATCTCGAAGGTCCTGGGCGTGATGTTCCCGTAATGGAATCCGCCGGTGTCCGTGAGAATGGTCAGATAGATGTGAGTCGCGATCTCGGCGGTGATCGGCACGCCGAGGGCCTCGATGACGTCGAAGACCAGCTCGCCGCACGCACAGGCGTTCGGGTCGAACCAGTTCACCTGGCCGTACATGGTGTTGCCGGGGTGATGGTCGATGTTGACGACGAAGTACCTCTCGAACCCGGCCACTCCGGTCCGTGACAGGTCGCCGCACTCCATGACGATGACCGCGTCGAAATCGCCGTCCGCGCGGGAGGCGAGCTGCATCTCGGCGACGCCCGGAAAGGGGGCGAACTGCGGCGGAGCGGGGTCTTTGTCGATGCACACGGCCGTCTTGCCCATGGCCCGCAGCGCGAACGCCATGGCGAGCTGCGAGCCGATCGCGTCCCCGTCGGGCCGGGCGTGCGAGGTGAGGGCGAAGCGCTCGCGCCGCCGGATGGCGTCGCACACCTGCTGGAGTCGTGAGTCGGTCATCGGTCGTCCGGCTCGTCGCCCGGCTCGGCGCTCTTCAGCTCCTGCAGCAGCTGCTCGACCCGATCCTGGTGCCCGATCGACTCGTCGAAGAGGAACTCGAGCTCGGGCGAGCGGCGCAGCCGAAGCCGCTGGCCGATCTGCCGGCGCATGAAGGAGGCCGCACGGGCGAGGGCCCGCGCCGTCTGTTTTCTCGCTTCCGCGTCGCCAAGTGTCGTGTAGAAGATCCGGGCGTGCTGGAGGTCGGCGGTCATCTCCACCCGGGTGATCGTGACGAAGCCGATGCCCGGATCGTGCAGGTCGCGCGCGATCATCGAGCTGACCTCGGCGCGGACCTGGTCGGCGACGCGCTCGGGTCGAGAACCCTGGCCCATGTCAGTTGAGGAACTCCACCTCGGTGTGTGCGATCAGGCCCGGCTCGACGCGCTCGATCTCGGCGGCGACGGCGGCCAACTCGCGATCGGCGTGCGGCTGGTCGTTCGAGACCGTGACGACGGCCAGGCCCGCGCGCTGCCAGAGATCGTGATGCTCGACCTCGGCCACGGCGACGTTGAATTTGCGGATCCGATCCTTCACGCTCCGCAGCACCATCCGCTTCTCCTTGAGCGACCGGGCGCCGGGAATGTGGAGCTCGATGGAGAGGAGGCCGACGACCATACCACGCTCAGGCTCGGGACCGCCGACGGTGCCGGATCCTCTAGGCGGAGACGGCCACCCGTTCGACCGTGAACACTTCGATGGTGTCGCCGACCTTGATGTCGTTGAACCGATCGAAGGCGATGCCGCACTCCAGTCCGGCCTTGACCTCGCTCACGTCGTCCTTGAAGCGGCGAAGCGAGGAGATCTTGCCTTCGTGCACCACGACGTTGTCGCGGAGCAGCCGCGCCCGCGTGTCGCCCGACCGCGTGATGCGGCCGTCGAGCACCATGCAGCCGGCGATCGTGCCGGCCTTGGGCACCTTGAAGACGTTGCGGACCTCGGCGGCGCCGATCCGCACTTCCTTCAGCGTCGGCTCGAGCAGGCCCGCCATCGCCTTCTTGATCTCGTCGGTGACGTTGTAGATCACCGTGTGGTGGCGGATGTCCACCTGCTCGCGGTCGGCGATCTCGACGGCGTTGCGATCGGGTCTGACGTTGAAGCCGATGACGATGGCGTTGGACGCCGAGGCCAGCAGCACGTCCGACTCGTTGATCGCGCCGACTCCCGAGTGGATGATCTTGACGCGCGCCCGCTCGTCGCTGAGCTTGGTGAGGCTGTCGGCGAGGACTTCGGCCGATCCCTGCACGTCGGCCTTGATCACCAGCGGCAGCTCCTTGGTGTTCCCCTCGGCGAGCTGCTGCTGCAGCGACTCAAGGGTGAGCCGGCCGCCCTTGGCGCCGAGCGCTTTCTCCTTGGCCATGCCCTGGCGGTAGGTGGCGATCTGGCGCGCTTTGGCCGCGTCGGCCAGCGCCTGGAACGCGTCGCCCGGCTGGGGGAGACCCGTGAGCCCCAGCACTTCGACCGGGGTGGAGGGAGCCGCCGACTTGATCGGCTTCCCGCGGTCGTCGATCAGGGCGCGCACCCGGCCCACGATTGGCCCGGCGATGAACGTGTCGCCCACGTGCAGCGTGCCGTCCTGCACCAGGATGGTCGCCACCGGCCCGCGGCCGCGATCGAGCTTCGACTCGAGCACGGTGCCCGACGCGTTCCGCTTCGGGTTGGCCTTGTGCTCGCCGATATCGCTGACGAGCAGGATCATCTCGAGCAGCGACTCCAGGTTCTGCTGCTTCTTGGCCGACACCGGCACCATGACCGTCTGGCCGCCCCAGTCTTCGGGGACGAGGTTCAGGTCGGCCAGCTCGCGCTTGACGCGCTCGGCATCGCTGCCTGGTTTGTCGATCTTGTTGATCGCCACGACGATCGGCACGTTCGCCGCCCGGGCGTGATCGATCGCTTCCCGCGTCTGCGGCATCACCCCGTCGTCGGCGGCCACCACGAGCACCACGACATCGGTGACCTTGGCCCCGCGCGCGCGCATGAGGGTGAACGCCTCGTGGCCCGGCGTGTCCAGGAACACGATGTTCCGTCCGTTGACGGTGACGTGATACGCCCCGATGTGCTGCGTGATTCCGCCGGCCTCGCGCTCGGCGACGCGGGTCTCGCGGATCGCGTCGAGCAGCGTCGTCTTGCCGTGATCGACGTGCCCCATGACGGTGACGACGGGCGCGCGCGCCACGACGTCCTCGGCGCGCACTTCTTCCTCCTCGACCTCGAGCATGTCCTCTTCGAACGTGCGCAGCTGCACGTCGGCGCCGAAGTCGCGCGCCACCGTGCGGGCCGTGTCGGTGTCGATCGTGCTGTTGATCGTCATCATCAGCCGGCGATCGAGCAGCTTCTTGAGCACGTCCTTCACGCGCTGATCCAGCTTGTCGGCCAGAATCCTTCACCGTCATCCCCTCGACGAACGTGATCGTCTTGGTGATCGGCGGCGGAGCCGCCGGCGCGGACGAGCGCGGCGTTTCGCGGCGATCCATGTCCGGCCGCCGTGCGGCGGGCGGCCGCATGCCGGGCGACGCGGGCCGCGGCCCGCCAGGGCGCTGCTGGCCGACACCGCCGGAGGGGCGCACCCCTCCCGGCTGCTGCGGACGGTAGGGCGGAGTCGGCAGCGGACGCGGGCCCCCCGGCGTCTGCGGCCGCATCGGCGGTGCGAATGACGGCCGCGGCGGCGCAGGCCGCGTGCTCGTGCCGCCGAGCGGGGGCCGCGCCAGATTGCCCGTCGCGGGCGGCAGCGGTCCGGCCGGGCGGGCCGCATGCGGCCGATCGGGCTCTTTCGGGCGAAGCCGCGATGGCGCAGGACGCGTCGGCATCGGCGGCACCGCCGAGGTGCCCGGCGCCGATGGCTCCTCGATCCTGAGCCGGATGCTGGGCGGAACGACCCGGCCAGGCGCGGGCCGGTGCGGCGCCGGCTTCGCCGCGGGCGGGGCCGGTGGCGGCGGGGCCGCGGCCCGCGCGGGCGACTGCACGTCCGCCGGCGCGGCCGGCGGCGGAGCCGGCGGCTCGACGGGCTGCGGAGGCTCCGGTGCGGCCTCCGCGAAGGCCGCCGGGGCGGCCGGCTCTTCCTCCGCCGCCGGAGGCGGAGGAAGCGGTTCGGCCGGTTCTTCGAGCACAGGCGGCGGAGCCGCCGGCTTGGCGGTCTTCACCAGCCGGGGCGGTGCCAGCGTGGGCGCGGCCGGCTTCGGGGGCTCGGGCTTGCGCGCGCCGGCGGGCGACTTGCGGGATTTCGCGGCGGCGCCCTCGGCGAACATGTCGCCGCCCGGCAGCGTGATGCCGCGTTCGCGGGCCAGGCGCTCCACGAACTGCCGCGCGACCACTTCCTCGAGCGTACTCGACGCGCTCTTCAGCTCGATCCCGTGCGCGCGCTTCAGCAGCGCGAGCACTTCCTGGCTGCTCGTGTTGAGGAGTTCCGCGACTTTATAGATACGAACAGTTGCCAAACACTACTCCTGGACTGATTCGGTTTCCGTTCCCGGTTCGCCAGCGCCTGCTTCCGGCTCAGCGGGGGCCGCCGGCGCCTCGCCCCGCGCAGCCGCGATGATACGCTCGGCGGTCTTGGGCCCGATGCCCTGTACTTCGGAGAGCGCCTCGACGGTCGCTGCGGCAATCTTCTCGACGCTGTCGAACCCCGCCTCGGCCAGCTTGCGCATCGTCTTGTCGCCGACGCCGGGCACCGAGAAGGCCGAGGCCGCGGGAGCGGCCGGGGCTTCGCCGTCCGTGGCTTCGGGCTGGACCGGGATCTCGAAACCCTCGAGCTGCGCTTCGACCTCGCGCCGCTTCTCTTCCTCGCTCTTGATGTCGATGCGCCAGCCCGTCAGCTTGGCCGCGAGCCGGACGTTCTGCCCCTTCTTGCCGATCGCGAGCGAGAGCTGCTTGTCTTCGACGATCACTTCCACGACGCGCTCTTTGTCGTCGACGATCGAGACCCGCTGCACCTTGGCCGGGCTGAGGGCGTTGGTCACGAGCATCACCGTGTCGTCGGACCATTCGACGATGTCGATCTTCTCACCACGCAGTTCGCGGATGATGGCCTGCACGCGGGTGCCCTTCATGCCGACGCAGGCGCCGACCGGATCGACGTCGCGCTCTCGCGAGAAGACCGCGACCTTGGCGCGGTCGCCCGCCTCGCGGACGGCACCCCGGATCTGCACCGTGCCGTCGTAGATTTCGGGCACCTCCTGCTCGAACAGCTTCACGAGCAGCGCCGGATCGGTGCGCGAGAGCACGATCTGGGGCCCCTTCGCGCTCCGGTTCACGCCCTTGATTACGGCGCGCATGCGCTCGCCCGGCGCGTAGCTCTCGGCCCGTGACTGCTCCTTGCGCGGCAGGAGCGCCTCGATGCGCCCGAGCTCCACGATCATGTCGCCGTTCTCGAAGCGCTTGACGGTGGCATTGACCACCTCGCCGATGCGGCCGCTGTACTCCGCGAAGATGTTCTCGCGCTCCGCCTCCCGGACCTTCTGGAAGATCACCTGTTTGGCGGTCTGCGCCGCGATGCGGCCGAGCACGTCGGTGGGCTTGGGGAACTCGATCTCCATGTCCACCTCGGCTTCGTCCCCGTAGAGCTGCTGCGCCTCCTGGAGCGAGATCTCGGTGGCCGGGTTCGCGACCTCGTTCACGATCTGCTTGACGGCGAAGAGGTCCACCTGCCCGGTGTCGTGGTTGAAGCGGGTCTTCAGGTTCTCGTTGGTCTTGTAGTACTTGCGCGAGGCGGTCAGCACGGCGTCCTCGATCGCGCCGATCACCACTTCGGGCTCGATCCCTTTTTCCTTGGCGAGCGCCTCGATCGTTTGAAGAAGAGGATTCGACATTGCTAGAACTCCACGTCCAGACGGGCCCGCGTGATGAGCGTCAGGGGAATCACGTGCCGCTTGCCCGGTGCCGTTTCGATGACGACGCCGTCGCGCTCGAGACCCTGGAGCCGCCCGGCGAAATGCTTCTGGTTGTCGACCGGCTCGGCCACCACGATCTTCGCCAGACGACCCGCGAACCGCCGGTAGTCGCGCGGGCTCCGCAGCGGCCGGTCGAGCCCCGGCGAGGAAACCTCGAGTGTGTACGGATGATCGATCGTCTCTTCCACGTCGAGCACGGCGCTGATCTCGCGACTGACCCGCTCGCAGTCCTCGATGCTCACCGATCCGCTTTCATCTGCTGCTCCCGATTCCGCCGGCGGCCCCGGCACGCCGGCTCCGCCCGCCGCGGCTGCCGCGTCTTCCGGGTACGGCAGATCGAGAAAGACGCGCAGCACCCAGCCGTGCGACTCGCGCCGGAACTGCACGTCGAAGATCTCGAGGCCGTACGAGCCGGCAACCCGTTCGGCGATGCCCCGAATCCGGTCAATGAGCTGCGTAAAACCACCCTCAAAAACAAAAAGTGGGCACCGGCCCACTTCAAGTCTTGCAGGCTACTTGAAACACTACATCGTATCACAGTACTTAGATTGTGCGCGGGGCCCCACCCCCGCGCACCTGTCGCCGCTCGGCCTCCGGCTCGCGGCGGGTGGGTCGCAGCACCAGTCTGCTTCAGTGGGGCGTCTGTCGTGTCGGGGCCCGGACGCGCGCGCACGGCTCGCCGCCCGGCCTCCGGCTCGCGGCGGGTGGGTGGCAGCACCAGTCTGCTTCAGTGGGGCGTCTGTGGTGTCGGGGCCTGGACGCGCGCGCACGGCTCGCCGCCCGGCCTCCGGCTCGCGGCGGGTGGGTCGCCGCGGCCGGACGGGGTGGGCTATGGCCTCGCCGGGCCGGCGACTGCCAACCGACTGTCGGGCTCCACCGGTCTGGCGATGAGGTCGTACCCTCGCGCGCCCACGATCTCGACGTCCATCAACGCCCCGGGGAGCACCTCTGCCGGATCGAACTCGGTGAGGTAGACCACCGGGTCGATTTCGGGAGCCTGGCCTGCCAGCCGCCCTCGCCAGGCGAGCTCGTGATCGGCCGAGGGCCCCTCCACCAGCAGTCGCGCCCGGCTGCCGATGCGCCGGCGCTGAGCCCGCCGGACGATCTTCTTCTGCTCGGCCATCAGCCTGTCCCGGCGCTTTCGCTTCACGGCAGCCGGCACATCGTCGTCCAGGTCGAACGCCGACGTGCCCTCTTCGTGCGAGTAGGGGAAGACCCCCACGTGGTCGAACTCCACGGACCGGACGAACGCCAGCAGGTCCTCGAACTCTTCGTCCGTTTCGCCGGGGAAGCCGACGATGAACGTGGTGCGGAGCGCGACGCCGGGCACTCGCGATCGGATGTTCCGCAGGAGGCGCTCGTAGGACCGCCGCGTCCCCGGGCGCTTCATGCGCCGCAGCACGTCGTCGGCAGCATGCTGGAGCGGCAGGTCGATGTACCTTCACCACCCTGGGGCACTCGGCCATGGCATCGAGCATCGCGTCGCTGATCGTGGTGGGGTAGAGATACAGCAGCCGGATCCAGTCGATGCCGGCGACGGCGTCGAGGCGGCGAAGCAGCTCCGGGAGCGCGGGGCCCTCTCCGAGATCCCGTCCGTAGAACGTCGTGTCCTGGGAGATGAGGATCAGCTCTCGTACCCCGCGCGCGGCGAGCGTCTCGGCTTCGCGCACGATCGCGTCGGCCGGCCGGCTCCGGTAGTGCCCGCGCAGCGTCGGGATGATGCAGAAGGCGCACTTGTAGTCGCAGCCCTCGGCCACCTTGATGTACGCATAGTGCCGCGGTGTGGCGAACACGCGAGGGCTGTCGGCGTCGTACAGATACGTTGGGAGGCTCGGGACCAGCTTCAGAGGGATGACGCGTCTGGCGCCGCTGCCCTCGATGGCGCCGACGATTTCCGGCACGTCGCCGGTTCCGAGCACGGCGTCGATCTCCGGGATCTGCGCCTTCAGCTCGTCGCGATACCGCTCGCCCAGGCACCCCGTCACCACCAGGCGCCTGCAGGCGCCGGTCTTCTTCAGCTCCGCCAGCTCGAGGATCGTATTGACCGACTCCTCCTTGGCCGAATCGATGAACGCGCACGTATTGACGACGAGCACCTCCGCCTCGGCGGGATTGGACGTCAGCACGTGGCCCGACTGCTGCGACAGGCCCATCATGACCTCGGAGTCGACGAGGTTCTTGGGGCAGCCGAGGGAGATAAATCCAATCTTCATTGACATTGGCGATTGGCGATTGGCGATTCGATCGGATTGATTGTTGATTGGGGGATTGGTGATTTAGGGCGTCACGCGATACATCATTCGCGGAAACGGAATCGACTCGCGCACGTGCTCGAGGCCGCAGAGCCACCCGACGACGCGTTCGACGCCCATGCCGAAGCCGCTGTGCGGGACCGAGCCGTAGCGCCGGAGGTCGAGATACCACTCGAAGGCTTCCTGGGGCAACGCATGGTCTTTGATGCGCTGCAGCAGCAGCTCGTAGCTCGCGAGCCGCTGGCTGCCGCCGATGATTTCTCCCACGCCCTCGGGCGCGAGCATGTCGACGCAGAGGGCGAGCTCCGGCCGGTCGGGGTCGGGCTCCATGTAGAAGGGCTTCACGAGCGCTGGATAGCGGTGTATGGCGACCGGCCGGTCGAAGCTCTGCGAGAGCACGGTCTCGTCACCGCCGCCGAAATCGCCGCCCCATTCGAACGGCTGCCCCTTGTCCTGCAGCAGCTTCACGGCCTCGTCGTAGGAAATCCGGGGGAACGGCGGCTGAATGGCCTCGAGCCTGGCCGTGTCGCGCTCGAGCACCGCCAGCTCGCGCTTGCGCTCGTCGAGGACGCGCGAGACCACCGACACCACGAGCGCCTCGGCGAGGTCGATGATGTCCTCGAGGGTCGCGTAGGCGACCTCCGGCTCCACCATCCAGAACTCGGTGAGGTGCCGGCGCGTCTTCGATTTCTCGGCGCGGAAGACCGGACCGAAGTTGTAGACGCGCCCGAGCGCCATGGCGTTGGCCTCGGCGTAGAGCTGGCCGCTCTGGGCGAGAAAGACCTTCTGATCCTCGAAGTACTCGACCGGAAAGAGCGTGGTGGTGCCCTCGCACGCCGCCGGCGTGAAGATGGGCGTATCCGCCAGGATGAAGCCCCGGTCGTTGAAGAAGTCGCGAATCGCCCGGATTACCTCGTGGCGGACGCGCAGGATCGCCTGCTGCCGCTCCGAGCGGATCCAGAGGTGGCGACGGTCGAGCAGGTAGTCGACGCCGTGCTCTTTCGGCGTGATCGGATAGTCGCTCGACGACGGGCTCACGATGTCGAGGTCGGACACATCGATCTCGAACCCGCCGGGAGCCCGTTTGTCGGCCCGGACCGTGCCGTGCAGGACGAGCGCCGTCTCCTGCGACAGGTGATCCGCGGCCTTGAACTTCTCGTCGCCCACCGCGGCCTTGGACACGATGGCCTGGATGAACCCGGTGCCGTCGCGCACCGAGAGGAAATGGATCTTCCCGCTCGATCGCCGGTTGTGCAGCCAGCCGCGGATCGTGACCGGCTGTCCTTCGTGCTTGGCGATGTCTTCGATGTAGGCGATCACAGAAAGCTCTCGATCGGCAGCGCCGAGCTGTCGGCGAGCGCTTCCATCCGCTTGCGCGCGCGGACCGATCGCTCGAGCACGCGCGCGGCCCCGTCTGCGTTCTTCACCTCGAACATGAACATGCCATCGTAGCCGATCTTCTCGAGCGACATGATGGCGGCGCCCCAGTCGATGGCGCCCTCGAACGGCACCAGGTGATCGTCGCTCCGGCGATGGTTGTCGTGCAGGTGCGTCGTCACCAGATGCCCGGACACCGTTTCGATGGCGTCCCCGAGATCGCCCAGCATGAACGCGTGTCCGGCGTCGAGGCAGATCCCGGCGTCCAGACCATCCAGATCCTGCTCGATGAGCGCCACCAGCGCCTCGGGTGTCGAGAGCGGGTTGTCCATCACCTCGAGCGCGAGGGTCACGCCGAGAGGCCGTGCATGCGCAGCGATCTCTTCGAGGCTGTGCAGCAGGCTGCCGTGGTCGTTGTCGCCGCCGGCGGGCTTCTGCGCCTTCGGAATGCCGAGGTGCAGCACGAGAAAGCGGAAGGGGATCTGCTGCGCGATATCGGCCGCCGCCAGCGCTTCGTCCACGGCGGCCCGCCGCTCCCGTTCGTCCTTGATCGCGATCGAGTAGGCGCGCCCCCAGCCGCCGTTCACCAGCGCGTCGAAGATCGGGGCGTGCACCGAGTGCAGGCGCACGCCGGTCTCGCGCAGCCAGTCCGCCAGCCGTCCGATGGTCGCGGCGTCGTGATAATCGACGTGGCTCCGGGTTGCGAACAGCTCGACCGCGGAGAACCCGCTCCCGGCGATCTCGGCCAGATGGCTCTGCTCGAGACGGACGGCGTGATAGAGGTGTGTGGAAACGCCAAAAGCCTTCATGGCCCGATCATGGCAGGCTTGGGACGTAAAACGGAAGAGGGAAGAAGGACAGGAGAAGAGGGAAAAGAGAAAAGGGACTGGTGCTGCACCGCTACCCCGCGCGTCATCAGTTCCTCCAGCTCGACTCCAGGAGCAGTAGTAGTGCCCGGAAAGGGACGTCGCGTGCTATAGCGGCCGCCCGATTTCCTGAGCGTCCGAGGGTCGTGAGTCTCCAGCAGCATCTCGGGAGGGCAGTTGTTCAGCGCCGCGCCAATGACGGCGCGCAGGGCGCGGTGAAATCGCGGACGTCGTGCGGGGCGAGTCCGACGCGGTCGCAGCTCGTGTACAGCACGGACCTGCTCGAGTACGGGACCGACTCGCTCGCGGCAGCCGCTCGCGCCCATGCGTCAAGCGACGGCATGTCGTCTTCGGAACCCAGCGCGCCGACGAGGAGGATCGCCAACCCGTACGCGGCAGCATTGCGGTGTTGGCCAGGCCTGAAGGCTAGGAGCGGCTCCGGACGCGGCGGGCCATTCTCCAGCGCCAGCACGATCGACTTCGCGATATCAGCTGCGTCCACCCGCTTGTCGAACACGTTGAGCGCACCGAGTCGCATGAAGTCGATTGTGAGGGAAGTATCGAGAAACGCGCTGAAGGCGAAAAAGGGCGGGAGCTGGCCGGTGGTGAGAAGCGCACGGGCCACGTCGAGACCGGAACAGCCGGGCAGCCGGTGATCGAGTAGGAGAAGATCGAAAGTGGTCACCTTGCACCGGGCAAGTGCGGGTTCTGTGGCTCAGCCCAGTGGCGGTGAGGCCGACGTGGCAAGCCAGGGGTAGCGGCGCTGGTAATGTAGTTCGTTGGGTAGGCAGCTTCCCAGCCGCGCTGCTATTCGCGCTGTTTGGATGGCACATTGAAGGGGAAGCGAGATTGGCGCTATTCTGAGCGACAGACTGGACATGAAGATTCGTTCCCTCGGTCGAGTCGGCCCCGCAGTGCTCGCGCTTTCGGCCTCAACGCTCCTGTATGCACAGAGTTCGCGATCGGTGCCGACGTTCCGATCAGAAACTAACTATACCGAGTTGCCTGTGCGGGTGCTCGATGCGGACGGGAACTTCGTCCGTGGCCTTCAGCAAGCCGATTTCGACATTATCGAGGACGGCAAGCGGCAAATGGTCTCGGTGTTCAGCGTTGTCGAGCTTCCGACGAATGCCCGCGTTCCGTCGAAAGTCGTTGATCGGCCCTTGACACTTGAGCCGGCTGCATCAAATGAGGGTCAGCACGTCGACGGCCGCGTCTATATGTTCGTCCTCGACGACTACCACATAGAGCCGAGGTACAGCGCGAATGTGCGGCGGCTCATGCTGATGTTCGTCAACGAGCATATGCAGGCGAACGACGTTGGCGCGGTGGCTATTGCCAGCGGTAGTGGAACGCAGACCTTCACGCAGGACCGAGCGTTGCTTCTCCAAGCAGCCGAGAGATTCATCGGAGATTTCGATCCGGATCTAACTATTGACATGCTGGCGTTCCGGGACCATGCCGTTCTGGACACGATCGCAAATGTGAGCCAATGGATGGCGCGCGTGCGCGGTCGGCGCAAAGCGCTGGTGTACTTCAGTCCGCTTGGCGGCACCTCTGGCTGCGCTCTGGACCGTGGGCCGTGCGGGGTCGCCTTGAGGGAGACGATCCGTGCAGCGAGGCGCGCCGACGTCAGCATCTATGCCATCGATCCAAGAGGGCTGCAACCTCTGACGTGCTCGGATGCAGAGTTCCTCGGCCACTGCACAACTACCAGCTTCACGCGCAAAGGAGAGGGCCTCAATCCGGAGCCGATCAATTCGAACAACTTCGAAGCCGCCCGAATGAAGTTTGCCGAGTTTCGGGGCGGCAACAATCCACTTGCCGGCATTCGTGTGCTGGCCGACGAGACTGGCGGGTTCGCGGCCGTTGATACCAATAATCTGCCAGCCGCGTTTACGCGCATAGTCCGCGAGAACACTGGTACTACCTTATTGGCTATTACTCGAACAACGACAGGGCCGATAGCAAAGACCGGAAGATCACAGTTCGCGTAAACAGACATGACGTGAGGGTGAGCTATCGCACATCGTACCCCGCTCCACACGTGTCAAGTGTCAGGGCTGCCGCCGCGAGCCATGATGATCTCAGCGACCCGCTCGGGAGCCTTCTGAACTCTCCTCTGCCCGTGAGTGGCATGGTGATGCATATTGCAGCCACGGCATTCGCCGGAACCAGAGGCAAGAGCAGCGTGGTGGTGGCCGCTGAGATTAGCGGGGCATCGCTGCAATTCAATGAGGCGAACGGCACATTCAACAACGATCTGGATCTCGCCGTGTGGTTCGTGGATCGCCGCGGGCGGTCGGTCGGCGGCGACAGAACGCGTATCGTGCTCCACCTTCGGCCTGAGTTGCATGCGCGTGCCCAGGGCGAGGGCGTGCGTGTTGTGTCACGGTTCGATGTGCCACCCGGCACGTACCGTCTCTCCGTGACGGGAGTTCAGGCGCCCAGCGGCGTTCGGGGCAGCGCCCTGGCGGATCTCACTGTTCCCGATTTCAGCAAGGACGTCGTCGCCCTTGGCGGCATCGTGCTCGCGTCGAACGCCGAATCCAGAATGCTGCCCGCCCGCGCCGATGGGCTGCTGGATCGCGTAATCGGCAGCCCGGTGTCGGCGGCGCGTGAGTTTTCGACCGCCGGCGATCTGCTGGTCTATACGGAGCTTTACGAAAGACGGCGAAGCGCTGGGCGCGTAAGCGTCGAGGTCACCATCAAGGATGAGAACGGCAGTGTGGTGGGGGAGGCAGCGATGCGCGAAATCGACGGAGGGCAGCCTGGACGCATTGCGCGCATTTCGCTCCGCGGTCTCGCATCCGGCGAGTATAGCGTGACGGTTGACGCTCGATCGGATGCCCCGGGGGTCAGCATCAGCCGGTCGTTGGTGTTTCGCGTGAAGTGATCTTGCGGACGGGTCCTCGATACATCATCATTCTGCTGCTCTGCGAGTTCTTCGCGTTATGACGGCTCAAGAAGCCGGCCAGGTGTACGCGCTTCGTGACTTTTCATTGCGTGTCAAGTAGGCAATGGAATCGCCATCGACGTGTGACACCGCCTATCGATCCAGCGCGAACACGTAATACCCCTGCGCCTCCGGCTTCCCGAACTTCCGCTGAATCGCGTCGGTGCGCTTCTTCTCCGCCTCGGTGCCCACCCACGCGCCGACGGCGAAGGCGACGTACTCCCGGCCGTTCGCTTCGTAGACGGCCGGAATGCCCTCGGGATTGCCGTCCAGCTCGTGCTCCCACAGGAGCGCCCCGGTGTTCTCGTCGAACGCCCGCAGGAAGCCGTCCTGGGTGTTCGCGAGGAACACGAGCCCGCCGGCCGTGACGACCGGTGCGTTCCGCGGGCGCTGCGTGCCCGTGTTCTTGGTCCCCTTCGCCGCAAGCGCCGGCGGCGCACCGTCGGCGATCTGCCACTTGATGGTGCCCGTGTTCAGGTCGTACGCCGTCAGGCGCGACCACGGCGGGCCAGCGGCGGGATACCCGTTGCTCGCGTTCCACGCGGCGGCGAACGACGATCCGGCAAATCCGCCAGGAGGTCCTTGGTACCGGTTCGGGCTTTGCGGAAGCCTGATCTCGGACGGATTCCCGGCTCTCTCGTCGCTGGTCGGAAGCGCCGTCAGGTACGCCTCGAGCGCGTCGAGCGCCTTGTCGGAGATGCGCGATTGTGAGAACGCCGGCATCGGCGGGTTGCCGCGGCGCACGAGCGCGCGGAACTGCTCGTCACCAATCGCCTTGATCGACCGCATCGGCACCTGTCCGGCGCCGTGGCATGTCGAACACTGCTGCATGTAGACGGCCTGGCCTTCCTGCTCGACGGGGCCGAGTTCAGGCGCGGGGCGGCGGCGCCGATCGCCTTCATCCTGATTCCCCGGCAGCATCTTGCGACGGCTGATCTGCTCGTAGCTGCGGATGAAGACCATGCCGTTCGCCGGATCGCCGGCCGAGCTCGCGAAGTTCGCGCCGCCCCACGCGCCCGGGAATTCAATGGCATACCGCTCATGATTCGGCGGCGTGAAGACGCCGTTGTTGGCCGACTCGCGCAGGAGCTGCTGAAGCTCCGCCCGCTCTTCTGGACTGACGAACGGCGTCACCTCCTCTGGTGTCATCGACTGCCGCGCGAAGGGCGGCGGCGCGGTCGGAAACGGCTGCGTCGGCGACGAAAACTCGCCGGGCACGTTGCTCTTCGGCACCGGGCGCTCTTCAATCGGCCAGATCGGCCTGCCGGTCTTCCGCTCGAACACGTACAGGAATCCCGTCTTCCCCGCCTGCGCGACGATGTCGATCGGTTTGCCGTCGTGCACGACCGTCAGCAGTTTCGGCGGCGACGTGTTGTCGTAATCCCACGTGTCGTGGTGCACGGTCTGGAAGTGCCAGAGCCGCTTGCCCGTCCGCGCGTCGAGCGCGAGAAGGCAGTTGCCGAACAGGTTGTCCCCCTTCCGGTCGCCGCCGTAGAGGTCGTAGGTGGGCGATCCGGTCGGCAGGAACACGATCCCGTTCTTGTCGTCGACCGTGATGTCGCCCCAGGTGTTCGCGCCCCCGACGCGCCGGAACGCATCCTCCGGCCATGTCTCGTAGCCGAATTCGCCCGGGCGCGGAATCGTATGGAACGTCCACACCAGCTTGCCGGTGACGACGTCGTACGCGCGGATATCACCGGGCGGCGATCCGTAGAGCTCGCCGGTGACCGAACCGACGATGAGCAGATTCTCGAAGACGCGTCCGGGGCTGTTGCTCGGGCCGCCGTTGCGGCGCGGAAAGCCGGCGCGCATGTCGACGAAGCCGTTGGCGCCGAACGTCATGATCTGGCGCCCGGTGCGCGCGTCGATCTCGCGGATGCCGTTGTCGGTGGTCAGAATGAGGCGCCGATCCGATCGGTCCGCGCTCTCCCAGTAGGTGACGCCGCGCTCCGGGGCGCGCAGCGTCGACATCCACAACTCCTTGCCCGTTCCGGCGTCGAGCGCGACCACGACCCGGTCGACCCCGGCCACGTACATCACGTTGTCGACGACGATGGGATTGAAGAGGAGGCGCGCCGGCTCGCCGGCGATCTGATAAAACCAGGCCTGCCGGAGCCGTGTGACGTTCGTCTTGTCGATCTGCGTGAGCGCAGAGTACTGCATCGAGTCCGAGGAGCCGCCGTACTGCGTCCATGTCGTGTAAGGCTGCGGCCGGGGCTGCTGCCCCTGCGGCGCGGCCGCGGCCTGTATCGCAAGCACGACGGCGACGGGCAGCGCCCGGCGCAGCCGGAGGTGTGCGCTCATGAAGGTTCTCCTGGAGGCGCTACTCTAGCGCATCGCAACCGTGGCGCGCCCGGTGACCGTACGGACCACGCGAATCGATCCCATTGGCCGCGATCGTATCAATTTGTCTCAAAAGGCGCTCGCACCGTGCCCGAGCCCTGAGCCCTGCGCCCTGAGCCCTGCGCCTTGAGCCCCGCCAACGCCAGGTGTATAACTGCTCGAATCGATGTGCTCCAGACTTTCTCGCGGCGGCCTGCTGCGCTGGGCGGCGGCAGGAATCCTCGCCATCGGGATGGTCGGCGCGCCTGACGCGCAGCAGCCGGACGCGGCCGCCTCGCCGGACGCGCCAATCTCCTCCTCGGAAGCGCCGTTTCGCACCTTCGTCAGCACCTATTGCGTGTCGTGCCACAACAGCAAGCTGAAGACGGGCGGGCTGGCGCTCGACGCGATCAACGCCGCGGCGCTCGACGATCACTGGGACACGTGGGAGAAGGTCGTGCGCAAGCTGCGCGCGCACCAGATGCCGCCTCCGGGGGCGCGCCGCCCGGACGAGACGGCTCGCATGACCGCGCTGACGACGCTCGAGACTTCGCTCGATCGCCTCGCCGCCGCCACGCCGAATCCCGGCCGCACCGACACGTTCCGGCGGCTGAACCGCACCGAATACCAGAACGCCATCCGCGATCTGCTGGCGCTGGACTTCGACGCCGCAGCGGTGCTGCCGCCCGACGAGGCGAGCCACGGGTTCGACAACGTGACGGTTGGCGACCTCTCGCCGACCCTGCTGGAGCGCTATATCACCGCGGCGGAGAAGATCAGCCGGCTCGCGGTGGGAAGGCCGGGCCTGTCGCCGGGCGGCGTCACGGTCCGGATCCGGCCGGACCTGACGCAGGAGGAGCACGTCGAAGGCCTGCCGATTGGCACGCGGGGCGGGGCGCTGATGGCGTACACGTTCCGTGCCGACGGCGACTACGAGATCACGATCCGGCTCGCGCGCGACCGCAACGAGCACGTCGAGGGGCTCTTCGAACCGCATGAGCTCGAGGTGCTGCTGGACGGCGCCGAGCTGCGCAGCTTCGTGGTGGAGCCGACGCCGACGGCGGACCACCAGAGCGCCGACAGCCACCTGAAGATCCGGGTCGCGGTGACCGCCGGCCCGCACACGCTGGGCGTCACGTTTCCGCCGAAGCCGTCGCTGCTCGTCGAAACCGACCGCCAGCCGTACCAGGCGCACTTCAACATGCACCGGCATCCCCGCATGCAGCCGGCTGTCTACCAGGTGTCGATCACCGGGCCGTACAACGCGACCGGAAGCGGCGACACGCCGAGCCGGCGGCGGATCTTCATCTGCCGTCCCGCGCGCGGCCGAGGAAGACGAGTGCGCCAGGCAGATTCTCTCCGGGCTCGCCCGGCGCGCGTACCGCCGTCCGGTCGCCGCCGCGGATCTGGCGAAGCCGATGGAGCTCTATCGCGCGGCAAGGACCGAGGGAGGCTTCGACGCCGGCATCGAGATGGCGCTCAGCGCGGTGCTGTCGAGCCCCGAGTTCCTGTTCCGCATCGAGCGCGACCCGGCAGGCGCCGCGCTCGGGGTCGCCGTACCGCCTCAGCGATCTCGAGCTCGCCTCGCGCCTGTCGTTCTTCCTCTGGAGCAGCATCCCGGACGACGAGCTGCTGGCGCTGGCCGAGCGCGGCGAGCTGACCAAGCCGGCGGTGCTGGAGCGAGCAGGTCCGGCGCATGCTCGCCGATCCCGCGTCCGAGAACCTGGTGACCAATTTCGCGGCGCAGTGGCTGCACCTGCGCAATCTGGAATCGATCACGCCCGACATGCGGCTCTTCCCCGACTTCGACGACAACCTGCGGCAGGCATTCCGCCAGGAGACCGAGCTGCTGTTCGACGAGCGTCGTGCGCGAGGATCGCAGCGTGCTCGACCTGCTGCAGCGCGGACTACACGTTCCTGAACGAGCGGCTGGCCAAGCACTACGGCATTCCGCACGTCTACGGCAGCCGCTTCCGCCGCGTCACTCTCGCCGACGCGGCCGGCGCCACGCGCGGCGGCCTGCTCCGGCAGGGCAGCATCCTCACGGTGACGTCGTACGCGACGCGCACCTCGCCGGTGATCCGCGGCAAGTGGATCCTGGAGAACATCCTCGGGCACGCCGCCGCCGCCGCCGCCGCCGAACGTGCCGGCGCTGAACGACAACACGGTCGGCCGGCAAGCCGCTGTCGATGCGCGAGCGGCTGGCCGAGCACCGGGCGAACCCGGCCTGTGCGCGGCTGCCACAGGCTGATGGATCCCGTCGGCTTCGCGCTCGAGAATTTCGACGCGGTCGGCCGCTGGCGCGACGACCGAGGACGGCCAGCCGATCGACGCGTCCGGCGGCCTGCCCGACGGCAGCCGATTCGACGGCGTGGCCGGGCTCGAACAGGCGCCATGCTCCGCAATCCCGGAACTGTTCGTCGCGACGCTGACCGAGAAGCTGCTGACCTTCGCCCTCGGCCGGGGCGTCGAGTACTACGACGCCCCGGCCGTCCGCAAGATCGTCCAGCCGCCGCGGCCGACGACTACCGCTTCTCGTCGCTGATCGTCGGGATCGTGACCAGCACGCCGTTCCAGATGAGGACAGCATCGATGATCGATCACGAAGAAGGCGCTGCCGCGCCGGACGTTCCTGCGCGGCGTCGGCGACGACGCTGGCCCTGCCGCTGCTCGACGCGATGATCCCGTCGATGACCGCCCTCGCCCGGACACGCCGCCAACCCGGCTGCGCCGGCTCGGCTTCGTCTACATGCCGATGGGGTGCGACATCACCACGCTGGACGCCGCCCGGCGAAAGCGGTGCGCTCGACGAGCTGTCGCCCATCCTCGGCCCGCTGCAGCCGGTCAAGAAGCACGTCACGGCGTCACGCAACCTGGAGCTGCAGAACGCCTACCCCGGCACGCACGCGACGTCCAACGCCGCGTTCCTGAGCGCGGCGAGGGCGAAGCGGACCGAGAGCACCGACTACTACCTCGGCACGACCGTCGATCAGATCGCGGCCCAGCAGATCGGCCAGGAGACGCAGCTGCCGTCGCTCGAGCTGTCGATGGATCTGCTTCGACGTCGTCGGCCAGTGCGACAACGGCTACGCCTGCGTCTATCAGAACAACCTGTCGTGGTCGTCGCCGACGACGCCGCTGCCGGCCGAGGCGCACCCGCGGATCGTGTTCGAGCGCCTCTTCGGCGAGGGCGGCAGCCTCGCGGACCGCCGGGCCGCGCTGAAGAAGCGGGCCAGCCTGCTCGACTCGGTGACCGACGAGATCGCCCGGCTGCAGAACCAGCTCGGCCCCGCCGACCGCGACCGAGGTCGGCCAGTACCTCGACACCGTCCGCGAGGTGGAGCGCCGCATCCAGAAGGCCGAGAGCCGACGCTCGGACAATCCGCTGCCCGACCTCGACCGCCCCGTGGGCGTGCCGGCCGCCTACGCCGACCACGCCCGGCTGATGTTCGACCTGCAGGTGCTGGCGCTGCAGGGGGACGTCACGCGGGTCATCACGTTCCAGCTCGCCCGCGAGACGAGCAACCGCACCTATCCCGAGATCGGCGTCCCCGAGCCGCACCACCCGCTGACGCACCACGGGAACGATCCGGAAAAGATCGCGAAGGTGGCCAAGATCAACCAGTTCCACGTGTCGCTGTTCGCCGAGTTCCTCGCGAAGCTGCAAGGCCACGCCGGAGGGCGACGGCTCGCTGCTGGACCACTCGCTCTATCCTCTACGGCAGCGGCATGGGCAACCCGAACGTGCACGACCACGTCAACCTGCCGATCCTCGTGGCGGGCGCGAGCGGCGGCAAGATGAGGGGCGGCCGGCACATCCGGTACGCAGAGCCGACGCCGCTGGCCAACCTCCACCTGACGCTGCTCGACAAGGTCGGCGTCCGGCTCGATTCGTTCGCCGACAGCACGGGGAAGATCGACGAGCTGTTCGAACCGGTCGGTCTGGCCGGCTGAGGACGAAGTCATGCGCGCGACACGTGCGGGTGGTCTGTTGATCGTCTCGGTGCTGTCTGGTGCCGTGCTGACGGCTCAGGCGGCGCGAGAGCCTGCGCGGTCTCTGCACGTGGGCGACGGCACGGCGCCGCTGCTCCAGGCGGCGTACAACGACGATCTGGCTGCCGTGGATCGGCTGCTTCGCGCCGGCGCGGATCCGCGCGCCGCCAACCGCTACGGCGTGACCCCGCTCTCGGCCGCCTGCACCAACGGCAACGCGGCCATGGTGGATCTGCTGCTCGCGGCCGGCGCCGACGTCAACGCGCCGCTTCCCGGCGGCGAGACGCCGCTGATGACCGCCGCCCGCACCGGCAACGCGGCCATCGTCAAAGCGCTGCTCGTCCATGGCGCCGACGTCAACGCACGTGAAAGCCGCGGCGGCCAGAGCGCCGTCATGTGGGCCGCCGCCGAGGGGCACGTGCAGGTGCTGGAGACGCTCATCGAGGCCGGCGCCGACTTCCGGATACCTCTCGCCTCGGGCTTCACCCCGCTCCTCTTCGCCGTGCGCGAAGGGCGGATCCCCGCCGCGAAGCTGCTGTTGAAGGCCGGGGCGAACGTCAACGAGCTGGTGCAGGTCCGCGCGCGCCCGAAGCTGCCGTCCGAAGGCGCCGCCCCTCTGAGGCCGGGCGCGACGCCGCTGTTCGTGGCGGTCTGGAACGCGCACTTCGAGCTGGCGGCCCAGCTGCTGGATGCCGGGGCCGATCCCAATGCCGACGCGCTGGGCTATACCGTGCTCCACGCGATGGTGCGCGTGCGTAAGCCCGGCGTCGGCGACAACGACCCGGCTCCCGAGGGATCCGGGACGATGACCAGCCTCGAGCTGCTCAAGGCGCTCGTCGCGCATGGCGCCAGCGTGAACGCCCGGATGACGAAGCGGGCCAACCTCACCAACACGCGCTTCAACGAGCTCGGCGCGACCCCGTTCCTGCTGGCGGCCGTCACCGCGGACACGGAGCTGATGAAGACGCTGGTCGATCTCGGCGCCGACCCGCTGCTGACCAACGACGACCGCGACACGGCATTGATGGCGGCGGCAGGCCTGGGCACGCGCTCGCCGGGCGAGGACGCCGGCACGGAAGACGAAGTGCTGCAGGCGATGGCGCTCGCGCTCAGCCTCGGCGTGGACATCGATGCGGTGGACGCGCACGGCGAGACGGCCATGCACGGCGCTGCGTACAAGAACCTTCCCGGCGCCGTGAAGTTCCTCATGGCCAGGGGCGCCCGGATTGACGTCTGGAACCGCAAGAACGAGTTCGGATGGACGCCGCTGACCATCGCGCGCGGCTACCGGTTCGGCAACTTCAAGCCGTCGCCGGTCACCGTGGCGGCCGTCGAAGAGGCGATGCTCTCGGCAGGCGTCAAACCGCCCACCGAGCAGGAAGAGCACGCGGCGGCCGTCGACATCTACGCCCCCCAGCCGAAGCCGGCAGTACCCGCGCCTCCACGGTAAGGGCTCGCGGCGGTCCTACCGGTCGAGCCCCGGCGCGAGCAGCTCCCTGAGCCGCGCGAAACGCGGATAGCGCTCGAGGTTCATGCGCACGCAGGTCAGCGTGCGCGGAATGTACTGGATGTAGACGGGGTTGCTGCGGGCGGTCGTCTGGTGCCCGAACGTGCCGAGCGCCTTCAGGTTGCGCTGCACCGACATCAGATCGAATCGGCGGCGGAACTCTGCCGGATCCCTGCCGCCGGGGCGATCGGATCCGAATTCGAGGAACAGGCCGATCAGCCGGTCCACCTCATCTTCCGGAAGGTCGACGTAGGAATCGCGCAGGAGCGAGGCGAGATCGTAGGTGTCGGGGCCCAGCCGGGCGTCCTGGTAGTCAATGATGTACAGGCGCCGGTCGTGCACCATGAGATTGCGGCTGTGATAGTCGCGATGGCAGAGCACCCGCGGCTCCGACGCGAGCTCCTCCGCAATGTCCCGCCATTCGCGGGCGAGCGCGTCGCGCGTGTCGGTCGCGATCGCCAGGCCGCGATAGGCTTCCAGGTAATGCTTGACGAAGAAGTTCAGCTCCCACACCAGCTTGTCGACGTCGAAGGCGATGCCGTACGGGAGGAAGTCGGCCGACGCCAGCTCGGCGCCGCGGCGCTGAAGGCGGTGGATGAACTCCACGGCCTGGCCGTACAGCGCCTCGTGCTCGGCCGGCGGAGTCACGCCGAGATGTGCCTGCAGTGTTTCGTCGCCGAGGTCTTCCAGGATCAGGATCCCGAGGTCGTCGGCCTGCCCGGCAATGGCGGGCACCGGCAACGGCACCGACGCCATCAGGCGCGAGACGTTCACGAACGGCAGCTCGTCGAACCTGAACGGCGCATCGTAGACGGCCAGCACGACCGATGGATTGTCCGGCCGCAGCACGCGGAAGTACTGCCGTGTGGAGGCATCGCCGGTGAGCGGCACCGCGCGCACACCCGGGCCCGCAAGCCCGGATCGTTCCAGGCAGCGATCAATCCTCGACTTCACGTCCTCTTGTGTCGCCACGCCTCTATCCATGATGTCCGAGCCAGGCTGAAACGATCCGGCCGCCGCGCTCGACGATGGCCGAGTCTTCGAACCGCGCGCCATCGGGAATCATGACGCCGTCGGCGACGACGCAGCGTCGAAGCACGGCCCCGGCGCCGACCCGGACATCGTCCCAGATCACCGACTCGGTGATGGCCGCGGTGGGATGGATGGCGGCACGCTCGCCGATCTGAACGCCGGGAAGGCCCACCGATCGTCCGATGGCAAGCGCCGTGTCGAGATAATCCTCCGGTGTGCCGACGTCCCAGAACGGCACGTCGCACAGCCACGCGCGCACGTTTCCACGGTCGGCGGCGATGAGCCGGGGGTACAGGTCGCCGACGCTCTCCGCCGGCACGTTGATGGGCAATCCGCTGAATACCGACGGATCCGTCATCTGGACGCCGATGAAATGGTACGACGCGGCCGGCGAGTTGCGAGGCACGAACCCGGCGACCCGTCCGGCGGCATCGGTCACCACGCCGCCGTAGCGGCCGGCCCATCGATTCTTCACCACTGCGAGCGTCACCAGCGCCCCGCCCTGGCGGTGGGCGGCCGCGAGCGCCGCGAAATCGACGCCGCTCAGCGTGTCGCCGTTCACGATGACAAACGAATGGGGAGGCAGCAGGTCGAGCGCCTTGCGTGGACCGCCCGCCGATCCCAGGACCTCGCCCTCCCACGAGTAGCGCACCTGGAGGCCGAAGTCCGCACCGTCCCCCACCTGACGGGTGATGGTCTCGGGAAGATGGTGCAGGTTGAGCACGGCTGTGCGCACCCCGGCCGCCGCGAGTTGACGCAGGATGCCGCGCGACGAGCGGCTGCCCCGCGATCGGCACGGCAGGCTTGGCGCGAATCTGCGAGAGAGGCGCGAGGCGGGTGCCGAGCCCTGCCGTGAGGACGAGCGCGGCGTCAGACAGTTACAGCTCCTCGAAGAGCATGTCCGTCACGGGCACGCCCGCCGCCTCGCAGTGCTTGACGAAAAGCCCGCGGTAGGAATCGAGCATGTAGTCGGACGGCGCGCGGGCCAGCGCTTCGGCCATCTTGTGGATGCCGCCTTCGCTCCCCTCGATCTCCACGAAGATGCCGACGGGGGTTTCGTCGATCGCCACGGTGACGTCCTCGCAGGCGAATTCCTCGCGGTACTTCTGATAGCGGAACCAGACCTTGAACCCGAGCTGTTCCAGGACCCGCAGCAGCAGAAGGCCGTCACCGACGACCGTTTCCAGCTCTTCCCGCAGCTTCATGGAGGAGGGCTGCACCGGGCCCTTGAAGGTGAGCAGCGCCTTGCCGCATTCCATCCGCACGCGCAGTACACAGCGGCGGCGGTACAGCTCGTCGTCATGCGTGTCGAGAAGGTAGTCCTCTTGAAGGCGGCGGCCGCGGAGCGGCGTGGCGCCGGCGGCGAGGATCGCGGCCTTGGCTTCTTCGCGGTCGCGAAAGGCGAGCTTGACCTCCCGCTCCAGGATGGCGGCCATCACTGCGGATTATAGACTCCAATAGGCCGTGCCGGTCCGCGCCATATCAGGCGGCGGACGAAGACGTACATGGTGAAACACTCGAGCGCGAAGGCCGGAAAACCGAGATAGCCAGGCAGCGGCATTTCGAACAGGCGGACGTCCGGCATGATGGGCACGGTGTACTTCCACTTGGTGAAGGCCCAGTAGTTCCAGAACTCCCAGAGAAATCCGCAGGCCAGCCCCGCCAGCGCGAGGTTGACGGGACGCTCGCGCCGGCCGCGGCCGGTGAGATCGGCGAGGAGCGATTCCCCGCCGGCCAGCTCGTTCAGGGGATCGAGGAGCAGGATGAAGCCGAGCCAGACCGGCGCGGCGAGGTACGGCGACGGCGCGATGATCGGCCAGGCCAGCATGGCGGCGCCCGCCACGACGAAGACGACGTGCACAGAACGGCCGGCCGCCCATCGGCGAGGGGCCGGGGTCCGAGGCGATGGCCGGCCGCGCCATGCCGCCACGAGATCGGCGGTCTCGAAAATGCCCGGCCAGATTGTCGCGAACGCCCAGGCGTATCCGCCGTACCGCGCCGCGATGTTCCGCGGCAGGTTGATGTAATGCCAGTTCGCGATCAGCAGATTGTAGGCTTCGAACACGAGCCACAGCGGAATCGAGACCAGTGCCAGAAAGATGAACTCGCGCCTGTGCCTGGTGAGCCAGGAAGAACCTGTGGCGCGGCGCACGAGTCCATCGGCGAACAGGATGTAGCCGGTCCAGACGATCGGCGTATGCCAGGAGTAGAACGGCTCGAGGCGGGCGAGCGTCGCCGCCTCGGACACGGCCATGATGAGCAGACCTGCCAGCGCGTAGCCCGGCATGACTACCAGTCTAGTGGCGCGTCCTCGCCACTGGTTCCTGATATGATCGCGGCCGCAGGCGCGGCGTGGACTCCTCAGATTTCCTCCACTCGATCTTTTCCCTCGACGGCAAGGTGGCGGTCGTCATCGGCGGCACAGGTGAGCTCTGCGGCGCGATGGCCGAAGGGATGGCGCTCGCCGGCGCCGAGGTCGTGATTGTGGGCCGGAACGAGGACAAAGCCAGCGCCCGGATCGCCCGGATCGAGGCCGCCGGCGGCCGCGCCTGGTTTCGCCCGGCCGAGGCGACGAGCAGGGCGGAGCTCGAGGGACTGCTCGCGGCAGTGCTCGATCGCCCGGGACGCGTCGACATCGTGGTGAACGGCGCGGGCGTCAACTCGGCAACGCCGTTCCTCGAGATCGCCGAAGAGGAGTTCGATCGGATCGTCCAGGTGAACCTCAAGGGAGTGTTCTTCGGCTGCCAGGTGTTCGGAGGATACCTGGTCGAGGCCGGCCGCGGCGGCTCCATCATCAACCTCGGGTCGATGTCGGGCGTGGTGCCGCTCTCGCGCGTCTTCACGTACTCGGCCACCAAGAGCGCGGTCCACAACCTGTCGCTGAACCTGGCGCGCGAATGGGCGCCGCACCGGGTGCGGGTCAACGTGCTGGTGCCCGGCTTCTTCCCTGCGGAGCAGAATCGGCGGATCCTGCAGCCCGAGCGGATTGCGCGGATCATGGGACACACGCCGATGGCCAGGTTCGGCGAGGCCCGCGAGCTGGTCGGCGCCACGCTGCTGCTCGCCAGCGATGCCGCGGGCTCGTTCATCACCGGAGAAGAGCTGATCGTCGACGGCGGGTTCCACGCCATGACCATCTGATGCGGCCCATCAACCGGTTTCTCATCGAGCACGACCTGCGGATTGCCTCGAATCCCTGCGTGAGCCCCGACTGCTGCCTCGACTGGCCCGGTCTGGCGGCGAAGCTGCCCACGGGCGGCGTGACCGGATGGCCCCGCAGCGCGTTCGAGACCGGCGCCGGCTGCTGGACGCTGCTCGAAGACCGCCCCACGGGCGACTGCGCCTGGAAGCTCCAGGCGAGCGCTCCGGCCGGGACCGCGGAAGCGAGGGTTCCACCGGCCGAGGCGATGGCGGGAGCGGTCGCGCTCGGGGAGGGGGTGTTCGCATTTCCCGCAACGTGGGAAAACCTGCTCCGGCTGAAGAACGCGGTGCAGGAGCACGACGCGGGCTCGACGATCTTCCCGACGGCGGGAGGCGCGCTCGGCCGCAGCACGCTCGGCATCGGGGCGCGGTTCACCACGCTGCACTGGCCGGCTGTCGAGTGGGCCATGGCCGCCCTTGGCCTTGGCGTCACGGCCAATCAGAACAGCATCCCGCGCGAGCTCGTCTACGACGTCGAGGCGATGCTGGGTGGACGGCTCGACACCGTGCCGTTCCCGTTCATCGGCACGAGCGTACCCGAAGGACATCAGGGGCAGAGCGTGGAGGGGATGAGCCACGGCTCGGTGCTCTCCAAACTGAAGACCGGCTTCCACCGGCGGCGGATCGCCTGGAGCTTCAACGCCGATCATCAGCCGATCGGCGGCAAGTTCGACGCTCGCGAAGACGGGCTGGTGGCCGGCTGCGTGCTGGCCAGCTACATCACGTTCGACCTCTCTCCCGAGCTCGCCCAGACCGCGCCGCCGGCCGATCCGCGCGCATGGGTGGAGCGCAGCGTGCCGGCGGATCTGATCGGCCGCGTGCGGGCGCGCGTCGCCTCGGTCGGGCTGGCGGTGGAGGACGCCGAGCTTTACGCGCTGCTGGCGTATGTCTGGCCGGCGCTCACGAAGATGCGGCATCGCGACCGGAAATACCGCGCGGCGCGCGACCGCGCGTTCACCACCGAGGTGGGACGCGCATACCTGCGCGAGCTCTCCATCGACGAGCTGCCTGGTCTGACCACGCCCGCCACGACAGCCGTCATGCTGTCGTTGTGCGAGGCGCTCGACATGCGCATCGATTTCGTGGCGCCGGCCTTCGGCTTCCAGAAGAACACGCCGTACCCCGACAATGCGGCTCTCCGCGGCCTGGTCGAGCGGCAGTGGAACGTCTGCCGCAGCTTCGACGCGAGCATCGGGTTCCACTCCGGCTCGGGCAAGTCGGCTGAGAACTACCAGGTGATGGGCGAGGTCACCGGCGGCCGCCTCGAAATCAAGACGAGCGGCCGGTACACGTACGAGATGGGGAGGGCGCTGGCCGCGTCGAGCGATCCGGCCGATGCGGCGCTCTGGCGTGACTGGTACCGCTTCACGCTCGAGATGGCGCTCGCCGGCGCGTTCAGTGCCGACGACACCGAGCGCACGATGGCCCGAACCTTCGTCGAGAGCTCGCTCGGCACGCGCGTCGCCCGCGAGGCGTTCGCCTCGCCGGCCTCCTGCCGCGCCGCGCTCGAGGCGCTGCCGCCGAGCCCCGACTACATGTTCTTCTTCGAGTATAACTTCCTGTTCGTGCTCGCCGCCGGCGGCCGCGCCGAGAAGGCGGCGCTGGGGGATCACTCGCCGGCCGGCTACCGGCAGCGCGCGCGCTTCTACTCGATCAGCGGAATCGGGCGGCTGAACTACGCGAAATCGGTCGCCGGCTACATCCTCTTTCTGGCCGAGACCACGGGCTTGGTCCCCGCCGACGCCTGCACGCGCGCCCGCCGGCGGCTCGACGGCTACAAGACGATCGACGAGCTCGTGGCGGACATCGACGGCTAATGGCGCGTCCTTGCGCCACCAGGACCGGGCGCCAACCTTACGTGATCCTCGTGCGGTAGGAGAGGCCGCGCAGCGCGGGTGTCCCGACGTTCTTCGCGAAGAGGAGCACCTTGTGAGTGCTGCCGAGCCCTTCGGGCAGCACCAGCGTCTTGAGCGCGAGCCGCCGCCGGAGCGCGTCCGGTTGAAAGCCCTGCTCGACCGTCATCAGCTCCTCGAGACCGAGGCCCAGAAGGAAATAGGTCTGATCGAGACCTCCGAGCGCGGCCATGCCGGCGCTCTCGGCGGCCCGCTTCACTGCGGTGAGATCCACGTGCGCCGTGATGTCCGAGTCGCCCGGGTGCTGCAGGTCGAGGCCCGATGTGTGCTGACGGAACATCGTGAGCGTACCGGCGGCATGCGTCGATCCGTACAGC
Source organism: Vicinamibacterales bacterium (assembly GCA_963738315.1). Lineage (GTDB taxonomy): Bacteria > Acidobacteriota > Vicinamibacteria > Vicinamibacterales > JAMQPK01 > JAMQPK01. The sequence continues at coordinate 932,359 of CAVTVT010000002.1, forward strand.
TGACCCTGCTCGTGGCCGTAGTCGATGATCAGCAGGAAGCCGGCGTCGATCGATCCGGCCGCCGCCGCGACCCACTCCTCCGCGGCCAGGTTCACTTCCGCCCGCCAACCCTCGCCCAGTGCGGCGCCGGCACGAGCCAGGTACTCCGCGATCTTCGGTGTCGAGGGTTCGTCGAACCGCTCGACGAAGCGGCCGTCCTCCACGTCCACGAACACCTCCTTGAGGCCCGAGGACGTCATCGCCACGGCATGCGTCGGCATCGCGTCGAGGAGCTCGTTGGCGTAGATCAGGCCGCGAACACGTTCGGGGAGAGACGGTCCGCTGTGGTGGAGCAGCGGCGCGTGCGGGCCCAGCACTTCCGCATGCGCCGCCCGCGCCGTCGCCGAGCGTTCGACGAGCGAGAGGCTGATTGCGGCGTAGAACTCGGGATCGCTGCGCCGGGCGGCGTCGAGCACGTCTCGCGCGAGGCGTCCGTTCCCCGCACCCGCCTCGACCAGGTCGAACCTTGAACCCCGCAGGATCCTCCACATCTCCGCGAACTGCCGGGCGAGCAGCTCGCCGAAGACAGGCCCCACGTCCACGCTGGTAAAAAAATCGCCCGCGCGGCCCGTTCGTCGGGCCGTGCGGGCGTAGTAGCCGAGCTCGGGATGATAGAGCGCGATCTCCATGAACTCGGCGAAGCTGATCGGGCCGTCTTCGCAGATACGGGTGGCGATCAGCTCGCCGAGGGGAGTCATCGCCTACGGTTTGCGCATCGTGACGAACTGCTCCTGGCCGCCGCGCATCACCATCATCGCCACGGCATGGCCTGATTCCACCGCGCGCAGGGCCTGGCTGGCCTCCGCCGCGCTGCTGACCGTCTCGCGGTTCACGCGGAGGATGACGTCGCCGGGCTGCAGCGCCCGGGCGGCCGGGCTGTCGGGCTCGATGTCGGTGATCACCGCGCCCTTGGTGCCCGAAGGCAGATCGAGCCGGCGGGCAATCTCGGGCGTGATGTTGTTCAGCGTGATGCCGAATCCGCCGCCCGTCTGGGCGTCGGGCTCGTTCGAGCGGCTCTGCTGCTCGCCCATCTCGGCCGCCAGATCCAGCTCTTCCACCTTCACGTTGAGCGTCTGCTCCTTGCCGTTGCGGATCACCTTGATCGGCACCGTCGTGTTCGGCGTGGTGTTGGCGACGATCTGCGGCAGATCATCGGTGTTCTGGATCGGCTTGCCGTTGAACTCGACGACCACGTCGCCCGGCTGGACGCCGGCGCCCGCCGCCGGGCCGTTCTGATCCACCTGCCGGACGACCGCGCCCTTGCGGGTGTTCAGACCCAGCGCCTCGGCGTCCTCGGCCGAAATCGGCCCGATCGAGACGCCGATGCGGCCCCGGGTGATCTTGCCCGCGCGCAGGCCGGGCAGCACGTCGCGCAGGGTGTTGATCGGAATGGCGAAGCCGATGCCGATGTTGCCGGCCTGCCCGCCGAGCCCGCCGTTGCTGTAGATCGCGGTGTTCATGCCGATGACCTCGCCGCGGATGTTGAGCAGCGGACCGCCGGAGTTGCCCGGATTGATGGCGGCGTCGGTCTGGAGCACGTTGGCGGTGCGGCGGCCGTTCGCCGATTCCGACACGGGGAACGGCCGTGCGGTGGCGCTGATCACGCCGACGCTCACCGTGTGGGCCAGGTTGAACGGATTGCCGATCGCCATCACCCAGTCGCCCGGCTCCATCACGCTGGAGTCGCCGAACTTGGCTTCGGGCAGCGGGCGGTTCGGCTTGTCGGTGAGCTGGAGCAGCGCGCTGTCGGTCAGCGGGTCGCGTCCCACCACTTTGGCCGCGTAGTAGTTGTCCTCTTCGTCGAAGAACTGCACTTCGATCTTCTGCGCGCCCTCAACGACGTGGTTGTTGGTGAGAATGTAGCCTTCCTTGTTGATGATGAACCCCGATCCGGCGGCCTGCGTGATGTGTTCCTTCGGCTGCCGCTGCGGACGGTTCGGACCCTGGCCCTGGCCCTGCGGCTGGCCGAAGAAGCGATCGAACAGGTCGTCGCTGCCGCCGAATCCGAAGAAGTCGTTCAGATCCTGCGTACGCTGCCGCATCTCGGTGCGGATGCTCACCACCATCGGCGACTGCGCCTTCGCGATGTTCTTGAACGTGTTGGCATCGAGCGGGCCGTTGAGCGGCGCGCTGTTGGTGGCGGGCACCGCGAGCGTCTGTGCCGACGAGGCCGGCGAGAGGTCGAGCCGCGAGGCGATGACCATGCCGACCACCAGCGACGCCATCGCAATCAACGCGACATAGAAGAGCGTCGTCTTTCTCGAAGATGAAACAAACCAAGACATACCTGACCTCCGCTACACGAGCCTCGTAATCTCGGTCTGCACGGGGCCCGTGACGAGCGCGTCGTGCCGGCCGTAATACATGTTGATTTCCGAACGGATGCCGAACGAGGGGAAATACACGCCCGGTTCGATGGTAAACCCTGTCCCCGGAAGGAGCCGCCGGTCGTCGTGACTCTCATAGTCGTCCATGTGCACGCCGTTGCCGTGGACCTCGCGCCCGAGATTATGACCCGTACGATGCAGGATCCGTTCCCCATACCCGGCCTGCTCCAACACCTCCCGTGCGGCCCGATCGACCTGCCAGCCTCGCAGATCACATCCCTCGCGGGCCGAGCGCTGGACGAGCCCGGAGGCGGCGTCGCGGGCGGCCGCCACCGCCGCGAAGGCCTGGACGACCTCCTGCGGGATGCCGGGGCCGGTGAAGCCCACCCACGTGATATCGGCATAAACCGCGCGCGGGTCTCCTGCCAGCTTGCCCCAGAGATCCAGCAGCACGAGCTCGTCGCGAGCGACGCCCCGGTGCTCGCGATCGGTCGGGAGGTAGTGCGGGTTCCCCGCATTCTCCTGCGCCGCCACGACCGGCGGCGAGTCGCTGACGAGGCCTTCTTCGGTGTACCAATCTGTCATCAGCTGCTGAATCTCGAATTCCGTGACCGGCTTCCCGCCGGTGATCCTCGAGACGATCGCGCCGAACGCCCGGTCCTTGATCCGGTAGAGCGCCTCGGACGCCTGCCGGTGCGTGGCCAGCGCGGGCTCGTCCCAGGCGGCTTCGAACTGCTGGACGAGATCGCCTGAAGATTTGACGTCGACGCCCCGCTTTCGGACTGCCTCCACGGTACCGGCGTCGACGCGCGAGATATACGGTATCGCGCACTCCGGCGAATACTCCATCGCCACCCGGCGAAGCCCCTGGAGCAGCGAGGTGAGCTCCGCGTCGAGCTGGCGGCGCCCGGCGTATGTCGTCTTGCGGCCCGGCACGCGGTCGAGCGCGCGCGGCTCGATCGCGTGCACCAGGCCGCGCGGATCGCCCTCGGCCGGCACCAGGTAGTACCACCGGCGCGTCGTCAGCGTGCCCGGCTCCATCGTGCCGAGGAGCTGCGCTGCAATAGGGTTCGAGCCGTGGAAATCGTAGAGCAGCCAGCCGTCCAGCGCTTCGTCCCTGAGCGCCCGCTGAACGGCGGGAATGTCGAGGGGCATCGAACGTCAGTATAGCCCTCTGGAACTTGGACGTGCCGCCGGGCGCGGGGGTTTGCTTATAATGGCTGACTGGAGTTTTTTCACAATCATGTCAAGAATTTCCACGTCCACGCTGGTGGGACTCGTGCTGGCGGCTGCGCTGACCGGTGCGCAGGCGCCGCCGCCGGCCCCGCCGGCCGGCGGCTCCGCGGCTCCTCCCGAGGTGACCTTCAAGACCGAGGTCAATTACGTGGAGGAAGACGTCCGCGTGGTGGATCGATCGGGCAGGTTCGTCACGGGACTGACGCGCGACGACTTCGAGCTCTTCGAGGACAAGAAGCCGCAGAAGATCACGACCTTCGGCATGGTCGACGTGCCGCTGACGCCGCCCGCGCGCCCGCTCTTCGCCGGCCGCGACGCGCTGCCGATCGATCCCGACACCGCGAGCAACGAAGAAGTGCTCGACGGGCGGCTGTACCTCCTGCTCCTCGACGATTATCACGTCGCGCCGCTGCGCAGCCAGACGGTGAAGAACCTGGCCCGCAAGTTCGTGCTCGAGAAGCTCGGGGCCAACGACCAGGCTGCGGTCGTGACCACCAGCGGCTTCACGAAGGCGTATCAGGACTTCACGCAGAACCGGCGGCTGCTCGTCGACGCCATCGACCATTTCGTGGGGCAGAAGCTGCCGTCGGCGACGCTGGGCAAGCTCGACATGCTTTCGCGCGAAGTCGGCCAGCCGTCCAGCGACAATCCGGCGTCGACCGACACGACGCAGACGAGGGAGAATTTCAACACGGAAGACGAGAGCGCGCCCGAGCGGATGTTCAACGCGCGCGCCGCGCTCAACTCGGTGCGCGCCATCGCCGAGTGGATGGGCGCCATCCAGGGGCGCCGGAAGGCCATCGTGTACATCAGCGAGGGCGTCGACTTCAACCTCTACGACATGTTCACGGGGTCAGATCCCAGCTCGTTCAACTTCGCCGACTTCAACACCATTCAGCAGGAAACGATCGACACGGTCTCTGCGGCCACGCGCAGCAACGTCCAGATCTATCCGGTCGACCCCCGGGGCCTCACCGCGATGGCGCAGGAAGACATCGAGATCTCCGGCCAGGCGCTGCCCGGCTACCATCTCGGCGCCGAATCGCTGGCCCACGAGCTGCTCACCTCGCAGATGAACCTGCGCCAGCTCGCCGAGGAGACCGGCGGCGTGGCGGCCGTGGGCAGCAACGACCTCGACAAGGCGTTCGATCGCATCGTCGAGGAGAACAGCTCGTACTACGTGCTCGGCTACTACCCGACCAACGAGAAGCGCGACGGCCGGTTCAGGACGATTGCCGTCAAGGTGAAGGGATACCCGGACGCGCAGGTCACCTTCCGCAAGCGCTACGCGGCGCCGCGCGGCAAGCCGAAGACCTCGTCGGCCAGGACGCCGTCGAGTGCGGCCGCCGGCCTCACGGCCGAGCTCATGGAAACGCTCGCGACCCCGCTGCCGAAAGCCGGCCTGCCGCTCCGGATTTCCGCGGTGGCGCACCGCGGCGTGACGCCGAAGATGATGGATCTCGAGGTGCTCATCGCGACCTCCGGCCGCGACCTGTCGTTCGCCGAGCACGGCGGCACGTTCAACGACACGCTGTCGCTCTCCATCGGCGTGTTCAACAAGGAAGGGAAGTCGGTGGCGGCCGAGCGGCCGGATATCGCGCTGGCCTTGAAGCCCGAGACCCACGCGCGCCTGGTGCAGAACGGCATCCGCGTCATGCGCCATCTCTCGCTCCCGCCGGGCCGGTACCAGCTGCGCGTGGCGGCGCAGGACAGCGCGAAGACGCGCCAGGGAAGCGCGCATTTCGACGTGGAAGTTCCCGATTTCACCCGCGAGCCGCTGGCGCTCGGCGGCGTCGCGATCGCGTCCACGGCCGACCGCTCGCTCACCACGCCGCTCCAGAAGGACCCGTTCGGCGGCGGCCTGCCGGCGCAGCCGACGACGATGCGGGAGTTTCCGGCCGGGAGCGAGATCGCGGCGTTCGTGGAGGTGTACGACAACAAGCCCTCGCCCGTGCACCGGATCGACATCACGACCAGGGTGAAAGCCGATGACGGGCGCGTCGTCTTCACGCACGCCGATGAACGGAGCACGGAAGAGCTGCACGGGTCGCCGGGCGGCTTCGGGTATTCGGTGCGGGTTCCGATGACGGGGTGGGCGCCGGGACTCTACGTGCTGGCGATCGAGGCCAAATCGCGCGCCGGCAATCAGGAGCCGGTGTCGCGTCCGATCCAGTTCGCGGTGAAATAGGGCCGCGCGGCGGGCTCGCCGCCCGCCGCTTCACGCGGTCTCGCTGGACTGCGGCCGGCCGGCTTTCCACCGGCCGCCGCCGTGAACCGCTACGACGTCTTGCCGGGCGCCTTCTCGGGCTCCTTCACCGACTTCATCGGCTTCATCTTCACGTCGCCGTACTGCTGCGAGAACTTGTACTGTGGCTTGGATTCCTTGGTCATCGCCGGCACTTTGGGCGACCGCAGCACGATCGTCGCCACATCCCCCGGCCCGAGGGGCGTCCGGAGCCGCTGGCGATCGCCGGTGCCCTGGAGCAATTGGCCGCCGGGGCGGTCGTACCAGTACTCGGTGACCTGGAGGCCGACGATCGAGCCGGCCATCGAGAGATTCTTCACCTCGAAGGTCGTGACGATCGTGTTCCCCTCGAGCTTGGCCGTCTGCGTGTAGCCGACTTCCACGGTCCCTCGCAGGGGGGGCGCCATCTTCTTGAGGACCTGGGCGGCCGCCGGCGCGCCGGCCGGCATGGACCCGAATAGCAGCGCCGCAGCCAACGAGAGTTGGAGTGCAGGGCGGATACGCATGGTGAGCTCCTGTGCTTGGGGTGAACCTGCGGGCATTATAGACTTCTTACATCTCCCCGTTCCAGTCCTCCGGCTCGGCGTTCACCGAGCGGAAGATCTCCAGGTGCCACTTGCCGCCGCCCCAGGGCTCGATCACCTCGGTGGCGACCACGTCCACCAGAATCTCGGCGAACGTGCGGCCCTCCGGATCTCCTTCCAGGTGGTAGGCGGGCTCGTCCCAGCCGAAGGTCGGGTAGAGCACGATCGTGAGGAACAGGTCGTAGCCATCGTCGACGACGACCAGCTGGCCGCAGGGGCGCTTGAGCGTGGAGTGGTAGACCAGGTATTTCTCGGCGCTGTGCGCGCGGATGTAGCGCTTGAGCGCGAACTCGCGCGCGACGATCTCCTCGATCGCAATCTTCTTGTCCCAGCAGTCGCGGCAGTAGCGCTCCTCGCCGCGCGGCTCGGCCAGCTCGGCGGATCCGCAGAGCGCGCACTTGGCTTTGGGCGAGACCGACTTGCGGGACATGCAAAAAGTCTAGCAGACTCCCGATCGGGTCTGTTCCGCCGCGGGCGCGTACATCTCCTCGACGTACTGCTTCACCATGCGCGCGGCGCTGAAGCGGGGCGCGGCCGCGCGTATCGACTCCTTGACGATGCGGAGCCAGGCGTGGGGCACGCCGCGCTCGTCGCGCTCGTAGAAGGTGGGCACGACCTGCTCCTCGAGCAGGCGGTAGAGCGCCTCGGCGTCGGCCGAGTCCTGCGCCGCCGGATCGTCGGGCGGCGCCCCGCCGTCGATCAGCCAGCCGTTGGCGCCGTTGTAGCCCTCGGCCCACCAGCCGTCCCCGATGCTCAGGTGCGGCACGCCGTTGATGGCGGCCTTCATGCCGCTCGTTCCGCTCGCTTCGAGCGGCTTGCGGGGCGTGTTGAGCCACACGTCGCACCCCTGGGTGAGGAAGTGCGCGACGTGCAGATCGTAGTCGTCGACGAAGGCGATGCGGCCGCCGTAGACCGGATCGATCGCATGGCGGTAGATCTGCTGCAGGTGGTGCTTGCCGGCGTCGTCGGCCGGGTGGGATTTGCCGGCGAAGACGATCTGCACGTGGCGGCGCGACGCCGCCAGAATCCGGATGAGCCGCTCGGGGTCGCGGAAGATCAGCTCGGGACGCTTGTAGCGCGGTGAAGCGGCGCGCGAAGCCGATCGTCAGCGCGCCGGGATCGAGCAGCGGGCCGGCCGCGACGACCTGTGCCGCGCTGACGTTCTCCTGCGCCCAGCGATCCCGCGCCCGCTGCCGGATGAACGCGAACAGGAAGCGCTTGAGCGCCGTCCGGGCGCTCCACAGCTCCTCGTCGGGGATGTCGGCCAGCGCGTTCCAGATCGCGGGGTCGTCGCAGCGGTCGAGCCAGTCCGGCCCGAGGTGCCGCGCGAGCAGCCTGCCAGACCTCCAGGGAGATCCAGGTCGGCACGTGCACGCCGTTGGTGATGGTCTTGAGCGGCCGCTGGCTGCCGCTGCGCGCCGCGAGCAGCGGCGCCCACATGCTGGCCGTCACTTCACCGTGGAGGCGGCTGACGCCGTTCACCCAGCCCGAGGTGCGCAGGGCGAGCGCCGTCATGTTGAACATGCCGTTGTGTACTCGCCGAGGGCGAGGAACTGCCCGCGATTCTGCGTGATGGGGCCCCACGCGCCCGCGAGGTGATGCTCGACGCGGTCGAACGCGAAGGCATCGTGGCCGGCGGCGACGGGCGTGTGGGTGGTGAAGATCGTCGCCCGCCGCACGCATTCGAGGGCGTCGTCGAACCCGGCGCCCTCGTCGAGCAGCTCGTGGATCCGCTGGAGCACGACGAACGCCGCGTGCCCCTCGTTGAGGTGCCACACCGCGGGCGCGAGCCCGAGCGCCCGCAGCGCCCGGACGCCGCCGATGCCCAGGACGATTTCCTGCTGCAGCCGCGTCTCCCGGTCACCGCCGTACAGCCGGGCCGAGAGCTCGCGGTCCTGCGGCGCGTTCTCCTCGAGCCCCGTGTCGAGCAGGTACAGGCTCACGCGCCCGATGGTCATCTTCCAGACGTTGGTCAACACCGCGCGATCCCCGAGCGGAACGGCCACGATGCACGGCGTGCCGTCCGGCTTGAGGGCCTGCGCAATCGGCACGTCCTGCCAGTTCAACTGCTCGTAGGTCTCCTGCTGCCAGCCTTCGGCGGAGATGTGCTGGTGGAAGTAGCCCTGCGGATACATGAACCCGACGCCGACGAGCGGCAGCCCGAGGTCGCTGGCCTCCTTGCAGTGGTCTCCGGCGAGCACGCCCAGCCCCCCCGCGTAGATCGGCAGCGACTGGTGGACGGCGAACTCCGCCGAGAAGTAGGCGATTGTCGATGTCTGGAGATCGGGGTACCGCCGCGCCACCCAGGTGTCGCGCGAGACCGACAGCTGGTCCAGTCCCGCGATGGCGGCGTCGTAGAGCTCGAGAAAGGCCGGGTCGGCCGCCATCTGGGCGAGGCGCTCGCCCGACAGCAGCCAGAGCATGCGCACCGGGTTGTGCGCCGTCGCCCTCCAGAGCTGATAGTCCAGCGCGCGAAACACCTGTCGCGGGGCGCGCTGCCAGCTCCACCAGAGGTTCAAGGCGAGTTCATAGAGGCGGCGAAGACGTTCCGGAAGAGGAGGAAGAGTCGCGAACCGTTCCATGTCGAACGAGCGATCGTAGTCGCCCGGCCGCGGAGTCGTCAATGCGCGCCGCGGCGGTACCGCCGGAGCCGGGGCGTGGCGGCGCCCACCCACGCGGTGGCGATCAGGCATCCGAGGCCGCCGGTGATCACCGACCAGCGCGCCCCGAGCCACTGCGCGACGCCGCCGGCCTCCAGCTCGCCCAGCTGAGGGCCGCCCATGAAGAACACCATGTTCACGCCGATCATGCGGCCTCGCAGGTGGTCCGGCGTTTCGAGCTGCCGGACGACGTTGCGGAGCACCATGCTCACCGTGTCGGCCGCGCCGGTGGCCGCGAGGCAGAGGAACGTGAGCCAGAACGCGCGCGAGAGCCCGAAGACCAGCGTGGCCGCGCCGTAGAGCGCCACGCTCCAGAGCAGCACGACGCCGCGATGGTCGATCGCCTCGATCGTGTGCACCATCAGGACGCTCGTGAGCACGGCGCCGACGGCGGGCGCCGCGTACAGCCAGCCGTACCCCGTGCCCCTACGTGCAGGATGTCCTGCGCGAAGATCGGCAGCAGCGCGGTGGCCGACGAGAAGAACGTGGCGAAGAAATCGAGCAGCATCGTCGATCGGATGATCGGGTTCGCGAACACGAAGGCGAGCCCTTCGCGGATGGCGTCGAGGCTCACCTTCGGCACGCTCGCCGCGTCGCGGGCGGGCAGGTCGCGCATCATCACCAGCGCCGCGATCACGCACGCGAACGTCAGCGCGTTCACCAGATACACCCAGGCGACGCCCAGCGTGGCGATGACGATCCCGCCGACGGAAGGGCCGGAGATGGAGGCCACCTGCAGCATGATCGCGTTCAGGCTGATGGCGTTCGAGAGGTGCTCGCGGGGAACCAGCGCCGGCAGCAGCGCCTGCCGCGCGGGCCCGTCGAACGCGCTCGCCACCGCCCCGAGCCCGGCGAGCAGGTAGATCGGCCACGCCGCGTGCAGGCCGCGGAAGGTCATCGCGGCGAGCACGAGCGCAGTCGCGCCCGCGGCGCTCTGCGTCACCAGCATCACACGGCGCCGATCCCACGCATCGGCCACCGCACCCGCCGCGATGGAGAAGAACACGATCGGGAGCAGACGCACGAGCCCGACCATCCCGAGCGCGAGCGCGCGGCGCCCGGGAGAGACCAGCAGCGACACGTGCCACAGGATCGCCGCCATCTGCATCATCGAGCCGGCCGACGAGACGAGCTGACCGATCCAGAGGAGGCGGAAATTCCGGTGTTGGAGTGCGACGAGGGAAGACTGGCGAGGCAAGACGTGGCGCGTCAGCTTGGCCTATGATAGCCGAGGGTTCGATGGCGGCAGAGGGCTATCTCACACGGGACGAGGTCGCGCGCATTGCACACGACGGCCTGGCGCCGCTGCCGCTCGACGGGCGGCGCGTGCTGGTGCTCATCCCCGACGGCACGCGCACGATGCCGATGGCGCTGATGTTCGACGTGCTGGAGCGTGAGCTCGGACCCAGGGTGGCTGCGCTCGACTACCTGGTGGCTCTCGGAACCCACATGCCGATGGACGACGCCCAGCTCGCCCGGCTCGTGGGGCGGCCGGTGTCGGCCGGCCGGGCGGGGACCCGCCGCGTGTACAACCACCGCTGGGACGATCCCGACAGCTGCGTGGTCGTGGGCACCATCCCGGCGGCCGAGATCGCTGCGCTCACCGGGGGACGCCTGAGCCAGGAGGTCCCGGTCGCGCTGAACCGGCTGGCGCTCGAATACGACCACGTGCTGATCTGCGGACCCGTATTCCCCCATGAGGTCGTGGGGTTTTCGGGCGGCACCAAGTACCTCTTCCCGGGCATCGCGGCGGCCGGACATCATCGACTTCACGCACTGGCTGGGCGCGCTCATCACCTGCGTCGGAGGTGATCGGCACGATGGACACGCCGGTGCGCGCGGTGATCGACCGCGCGGCGGCGTTCCTGCCCACGCCGGTGTCGCTGCTCGCGCTGGTGGTGACGCACGAGGGTGTCGCCGGCCTGTTCTGCGGCACTCCGCAGCAGGCCTGGCGCCGGGCCGCGGCGCTGTCGGCGCGCCGGCACATCACCTGGGTCGAGAAGCCCTTCTTCCGCGTGCTGGCGGTCATGCCCGAGATGTACGACGATCTCTGGACGGCCGCCAAGGGCGCGTACAAGACGGAGCCTGCGGTGGCCGACGGCGGCGAGGTCGATCATCTACGCGCCCCACGTTCGCGAGATCAGCCACGTCCATGGCAAGTTGATCGAGGAGATCGGCTACCACTGCCGCGACTACTTTCTCGCGCAGTGGGAGCGCTTCCAGAACTATCCAGGCGGCATCCTGGCGCACTCGACGCACGTGAAGGGGCTCGGCACGTACGATCCCGAGACCGGCAGTCGAGACGCCCCGCATCCGGGTGACGCTGGCCACGGGCATCTCGCCCGAACGCTGCGCGCGCATCAATCTCGGGTATCTCGATCCATCCGGGATCGACCCGGCCGCGTGGACGGCGGTCCGGGGTCGCAGGTCGTGCCGCACGCCGGCGAACGGCTGTTCCGCGTCGGCGCGCCGCCGGACGCGGGGGTGGACACGTTCAACTGTTGAACTAGAGAACTAAGAACTAGAGAACTGGAGCCGAAGGCGGGCGGGTGATAGCGAGGATGGCGTGGCGCAGATGCAGCTTCGGAGCGCCGCACTGAAGCAGATCGCTGCCCAAAATTCCACCCTCGAGCCGAAGGCGAGAGGGTGACAGGTCGCGGGGGTGGGGCCCGGCGACAAACCAAAAGATGACCTACAAGATTGGCGTGGTGGGGCTGGGCGTCATGGGCGCCAACCTCGCACGCAACATGGCTGAGCAAGGGATTCCCCGTCGCCGGCTACGACCTGGACGCCGCCAAGGCCGCCGAGTTCCTGGCGGGCAACGACGGCGGCATCCGCGATGCGATCGGCGACGGCCGGTGCGCCCGAGCGGCTGATGGCGCTGCTCGAGCGCCCGCGCCGCGTGCTGATGATGGTGCCGGCCGGCCCGCCCGTGGACAGCGTGATCGCGCACCTGCGCCCGCATCTCGAGCGCGGCGACATCCTGATCGACGGCGGCAACTCGTTCTTCCGCGACACCGATCGCCGCGCGGACGAGCTCGCGGCCGATGGGTTCCATTTCCTCGGGATGGGTGTCTCGGGCGGCGAAGAGGGGGCGCTGCAGGGCCCGGCGCTCATGCCGGGCGGCCCGCGCGAGGCCTGGGACGCCGTCGCGCCCATCTTCCGGGCGATTGCCGCCAGGGCCGAGGACGGCGAGCCGTGCGTCGCCTACATGGGTCCGCGCGGCGCCGGGCACTACGTCAAGATGGTCCACAACGGGATCGAGTACGGCGACATGCAGCTCATCGCCGAGGTGCTACGACCTGCTCGCGCCGGGGGCGCGGCTGCACCGCGCCGGAGCTGGCCGACGATCTTCGGCGAGTGGAATCGCGGCGAGCTGCCGCTCGTACCTGGTCGAGATCACCGCCGCCGTGCTCGCGCACACCGACGCGGACACCGGGCGCCCGCTCGTCGACCTGATTCTGGACGAGGCGCAGCAGAAGGGCACCGGCAAGTGGATGAGCCAGAATGCCTTCGACGTCGGCGCGCCCATTCCCACGGTGAACGCCGCCGTCGAAGCACGCCTGCTCTCGGCGCTCAAGAGGGAGCGCGTCGAGGCGAGCCGCCGGCTGCGCGGGCCCGGTGCCGACGGCTCCGGCCGTGCGTCCAGCGGCGCCGCACCGGCCGCCGCCCTCCGCGCGGCCCGCGGCGAGCTGATCGCCGCCTCGCGCCAGGCGCTCTACGCGAGCAAGATCACCTCGTACGCGCAGGGGATGGCGCTCCTGCGCAGGCCTCGGCCGAGTATCGCTACGACATCGACCCCGGCAGAGGTCGCCGGTATCTGGCGGGCGGGCTGCATCATCCGCGCTGCGCTGCTCTCCGACATCCAGCGCGGCGTTCCGGCGCGATCCGGGGCTGGTCAACCTGATGCTCGACGGCGCGTTCCGCGACGCTCGTCGCCGAGCGGCAGGCGGGATGGCGCCGCTTCGTCAGACGGCCGTCGGCCTCGGCATCCCGGCGCCGGCCATGGGCGCCTCGCTGGCCTACTACGACGCCTATCGCAGCGAACGGCTGCCGGCCAACCTCACGCAGGCGCAGCGCGACTTCTTCGGCGCGCACACCTATCCGCCGCATCGACCGCGACGGCGTGTTCCACACGAACTGGATGGCCGGTCAGAGGGGCCCGACGCACGCATGAGCGATCCGCTTCGCATTCCGCCAGCCGGCGCACTCGATTTCCTGTCTCTCGGCGCACTGGTCCATCGCCTCGATCCGGGCGTGGTGCCGTTCCACAAGGCGCAGACCTGCGCGATCCACGTGAGCGGCGGCGAGTTCAACACCGCCGCCAATCTCTCCGACTGCTTCCGGATGAGGACCGGCGTCGCCACCGCCATGGTGGACTATCCCATCGGCCATCTCATCGCCGAGCGGGTGCAGGCCATGGGCGTGAAGGCCGTTCTACAAGACCTTCGCGCACGACGGCGCGCGCGGGCCGAACATGGCGGCGGTGTACAGCGACCGCGGCTACGGCGTCCGCCCGCCCGTGGTGTTCTACAACCGCAGCAACGAGGCGGCGGCGCAGCTCAAGCCCGGCGACTTCGACTGGGCGGCGATCTTCGGCGCCGGCGTGCGCTGGTTCCACAGCGGCGGCATCTTCGCGGCCCTCTCCGAAACGACCGCCGAGCTGATCATCGAGGCCATGCAGGCGGCCAAGCGGCGCGGCGCCGTCGTGTCGTTCGATCTCAACTACCGCGAGAAGCTGTGGAGCGCCTCCGGGGGCAGGCAGCGGCGCGCGTCTCGGTGCTCGGCCGCATCGTGCAGCACGTGGACGTGCTCGTCGGCAACGAGGAAGACCTGCAGAAGGGCCTGGGCATGCCAGGGCCGGAGGTCGCGGCGACCTCGACGCTCGACCCCGGCGCCTTCTTCGGCATGATCGATCGCGTCGTCGCGAAGCACCCCCAGATCAAGGTCGTCGCGACGACCCTGCGCGAGGTGCACTCGACCAACCGCCACACGTGGAGCGCCGTGGCGTGGATCGACGGCACGACGTACCTCGCGCCGACCTGCGAGCTCGACGTCTACGATCGGGTCGGGGGGGGCGACGGCTTCGCCTCGGGACTGTTCTACGGCCTGCTCACCGGACGGCCGCCGCAGGAGTCGCTGAACCTCGGCTGGGCTCACGGCGCGCTGGTCACGACCTTCCCCGGCGACACGACGATGGCGCGGCTGGAGCAGGTGCAGGCATTCGCGCGCGGAGGGTCGGCGAGGATACAGCGATAATCTGCAATAGATCGGCAATGCCGATCGCGGATTGGCGATTGGCGATTGATTGTGGATTCTTGATTGTGGGATTGTTTCCACGGAGAATGTGACGCCGTGCAATCTTCAATCACCACTCAATCCGCAATCGCCAATCGCCAATCGCCAATCACGATATGCCACTGACCCCCTCCAGGCGCCTCGGCAGATCCACCCTCGACCTGACCCCCATCGGGCTCGGCGCCTGGGCCATTGGCGGCGAGTGGCAGTTCGGCTGGGGCCCGCAGGACGACCAGCAGTCGATCGCCACGATCAAACGGGCGGTCGCGCTCGGCATGAACTGGATCGACACCGCCGCGGTCTACGGACTCGGCCATTCCGAGGAAGTGGTGGGGCGCGCGCTCCGCGACATTCCGGCGCGCGAACGCCCGTACGTGTTCACCAAGTGCAGTCTCGCATGGGGCGACGACCGGGTCGTGGCGCACAACCTGCGGCCCGACTCGATTCGGCGCGAGGTCGAGGGGAGCCTCCGCCGTCTGGAAACCGAGCGGATCGACCTGTACCAGATTCACTGGCCCGTGTGGCCCACCAGTAAGCCGGACCACGACCCCGGACCGATCGAGCCCGCGTGGGAGACGCTCGTGGCGCTCCGCCGCGAAGGGAAGGTTGCGCATATCGGCGTGTCCAACTTCGACGTCGCCCAGCTTCGCCGGATTCTCGCGATCGAGGCGCCGGCCAGCCTGCAGCCGCCGTACTCGCTGCTCAGACGCGACGTCGAACGGGAGATCCTGCCGTTCTGCCTGGAGCACGGCATCGGCGTGATCCCGTATTCGCCGATGCAGTCGGGGCTGCTCACCGGCAAGATGACGCGCGAGCGGCTCGCGGCGCTGCCCGAGGGCGACTGGCGGCGCGGAAGCCGGTTCTTCCGGGAGCCGATGCTGTCGCGCGCCATGGCGATCGTCGAGCGCCTGCGGACAATTGCCGCGAGGCACGGGGTCACCCCCGGCGAGGTCGCCATCGCCTGGACGCTCCACCATCCGGCGATCACGGCCGCCATCGTCGGGGCGCGGCGGCCGGAGCAGCTCGACGAGATCGTCGGCGCGGCCAGCGTGCGGCTGAGTGAAGACGAGCTCGATGACCTTGCAGAGGTGGCGCCTGCCTCCGTCTGACTTCCGGGGGTGCAGCGTGTGGCGTGCGGCCGCACTGGTCCTGCTGGGAGCGGTCCTCGCGCTCGCGATCGCCGCGCACGGCGTCACCCGCGGATCGCTTTCTGCGCAGACGCGCACGGGTCCGCTGGCGCCAGGGCAGACGGCCCGCGGCTGGACGCTCCTCTCGAACAGCGAACCAGACGACCTCGCGGTGATCGCGGCCTCGCGCGCCTACGGCATCAACCACCTCGAGCTCTCGCATCAGATCGTGATGGATCTTCGCGAGATTCGCGACCCGAAGCGTCAGGGCCTCGTCAACCGGCTCATCGACGCGGCCCACCGGGTCGGGATCCAGGAAGTCGTGCTGTGGGATCACGCCTTCTACGATCTCGACTATTACCCGGAGCGCTTCCGCACGGGCCCCGGCGGGACGATCGATCTCGACAACCCGGCCTTCTGGGAATGGCTCAAGGCCGATTACCGGTCGATGCTCGATCTGGCGCCGCACGCCGACGGCCTCGTGCTCACGTTCATCGAGACGGGCGCCCGCGCAGAGCGCCAGCACTCCACGACGCTGACGACGAACCAGGACAAGCTCGCCGCGGTGGTGAATGCCGTGGCCGACGTCGTGATCGGCGAGCGCAGACTCGCGCTCTATGCACGCACGTTCTCCTACACGCACGAGGAATACCGCAACATCTCCGGCGCGGTGGCGAAGTTCGCCAGGCCGGAGGTGCGGCTGCTGATGAAGGAGACGCCGCACGATTTCTTTCTCACGCACCCCGACGACTTCTTCGCCGGAACGATCGCGCGGCCCACGCTCATGGAGTTCGACGCGGCTGGCGAGTTCAACGGGCAGGGCCTCATCGCGAGCACCTGGCCGCAGTACATGATTCGCCGGGCCCGGAGCCTGCTGCGGCGGCCGCACGTCATCGGCTACGTGGCCAGGACCGATCGGTACGGCCTCACGCGCATCGTGGGGCACCCGCCGGAGATCGATCTGCTGGCGCTCGCGCGGGTGGCGGAGAATCCCGACGTGACGGCCGACGCCGTCTACGACGAGTTCATCACCGCGCGGTACGGCCGAGCGGCTCTCGCCGACGTCAAGGCCGCCTTCAAGAACGCGTTCGACATCGTCACCTCGACGCTGTACACGCTCGGCACGAACACGGCGAACCATTCGAAGCTCGACTACGACCCCTACTCGTCGAGCTACGCGCGGAGCGTCTCGGGCAAATGGATCGATCCGCCGGTGGTGTTCGTGCACCACGGCGTGGAGCGGCAGTTCCACTACTGGATCGACGTGATCAACCACCTCGCGCCGCCCTGGGCGAAGCGGCTGGAGGGCACCCAGCTGAACGAGGTGCCCTGGGTGCTCGAGCGGGGCTGGCTCCAGCCCTCCGACCTGATCGACGAGACGTACCTGGGCTACGTCAGGACCGAGAAGTCATACGGCGTGAAGCTGGCCGAAGACTCGGTGCAGGCCATCGAGCGCGCGAAGCCGCACTTGACCGATGCACAGTACCAGGAGCTGCACCACTACTTCGCCCGCACGCTGCTGACGGCGAAGCTCCAGCGGGCCGCAATCACCGCCTATCTGGGTTTCCGCATCTACGCGCGCGGCGAATCGTTCCGCACGCCGGCCCTGATGGCGACCGAGCGCGAGGCGCTGGCGGAGATTCCGGATCTCGCGCGGCAGGTGCGGGAGTATCCCGTCAAGCCGGCCAGCTGGCGGGCAGTGGTCGTGGGTGGCGGACGCCGACGAGGCGATGCGCTACTACAACTGGATCACGCGCGACGGCTGGCCGAAGCAGACCGGCGGATTTGCGAATCCGTACAGGGGGGCTGACATTCAAATAGCATTGCGGATTGGGGATTGCGGATTGGGGATTGATTGAGGATTGATTGATTTGCGACGACGGGAGGCGCCGGACATTGCAGCCGTTGCGTAGGACTGCCGAGATCCTCTCGGGTGCGGCTTGGAACGATTGGTGCAGTCGCCGGTGTCGTGTCGGCGAAGGCGGATGACCTCAAGAAGCGGACCGAAGCATTTGCCCGGCGCGTGGTCGAACTGGTGCGCACGCTCCCCGGCACGCTCGAGGCGCGGAAGGTGGGCGCGCAGCTGATCGACGCGGCAACGTCGGTCGCGGCCAATTACCGCGCGGCCTGCCGGGCGCGCTCGCACCCGGAGTTCGTCGCCAAGATCGGCCTCGTGCTCGAAGAGTCCGACGAGTCGGAATTCTGGCTCGGCTTCCTCGCGAAGTCAGGCATCGCGCCCGAGGCATCAATCAAAGCGCTGCACGCCGAGGCGTACGAGCTGACGGCGATCTTCGCCGCGTCCCACAAGACGGCGAGCGCTCGTAAACGCCGCTCCGCCGCCCTCCCCTAATCTTCAATCAATCCCCAATCGACCAATCCCCAATCAATCTTCAATCGCCAATCGCGAAATCGTCAATGCAGATTACGGCATCAGCTCCCTCACCACCCCATCCTGCTTGTTCAGCAGGAACACACGCCCGTTCCCTCCGTCGCCGAACCGCAGATCCGCGCGCCGGGCGGGCGGCTGCCCTGGGTCTTGTTCTTCTCCTGGATCACCTCCAGGAACGTCTTGTTCTGCCCCCGGTCGTTCAGAAGGATGCGCCGGATGGCGCTCTGGCCTCCGTCCGGCAGGCGATCGGCGTTGACGTAGAAGATCTCGCCGCTCGGGTTGTCGCCGAAGATGAGCAGATTGGCGAGCTGCGGAATCCTGCCGCTGCGATAGACGATGCCGCCGATGGCCGCCGAGTTCGACTGCAGCAGCGGATCGAGTGGCCCGAACTCCGCCACCGGGTAGGTGATCTTGGGATCGCTGCGCGGGTGCGAGATGTCGGTCTGCGGCCCGCGCCCGGCCACGAACGTGAAGCTGCCTTCCCAGACGTTCCAGCCGAGATTCGCCCCTGCCGTGACGGGGCTGATCTCTTCGACGGTGTTCTGGCCGATGTCGCGACATGAACATCTGGCCGGTCTTGCGAATCCCAGAAGATGCGCTGGGGGTTGCGTACACCGTACGCGTAGATCTCGCCGAGCGGTCGTCGCGGCCGTCGCTCGCGAACGGGTTGGCCGCCGGGATGCCGTACTTGCTTGTTGGCGCTGTTCGTGCCGAGCGGATCGATTCTGCAGGATCTTGCCGAAGGCGGAGCCGAGGTTCTGCGCCACGTGCTGCGGATCGCCGCCGCTGCCGCCGTCGGCGAGGCCGACGTAGAGCAGCCCGTAGTCGGCGGCTGCCGGCGGGCCGCGAGCGGGTTGAACGTGATCTCGTCCGCCGTTGTGGTTCGCGAACGGCTGGGCCGACCCGCAGCAGCTCGCGCGGCGCCGCGCCGTCGTAGGTGGCGGCCGCCGGGTTCTTCGCGGTCCACTCGCAGCAGCACCGTGTCGTGCGTGTGCCGGCTCGCCGGATGCTTGAAGTCGGCCGGCGGCGTCATGTTGGTGCTGTCGGTCTAGGTGTAGAACTTGCCGTACCCGCGGGTCCCGCGCTGGTTGAACTGCGGGTGGAAGGCGAAGCTCTGGAAGCCGCGCTCGGATCCCTGCGACTGCACGCTGACGCCCCACGCCGGCGTCGTTGATGTCGAGATACTTCGTCACGGTCTTGCCGTCGTAGCTGATGCTGTAGAGCGGCCCCGTCATGTCGTTCACGAAGAGCCGGCGGGTGCCCGGCTCGTCGACCAGCAGCATCATCCGGGCGGGATTGCCGTTGCGCGGAGTCGGGCACCGAGGCGAAGTCGGCGAACTTCACCGCAATGACGCCGTCAGCCGCCGGAATCGGGTCCGGGAAAGGATCGTCGACTACCTGCTGGGCCGAGCAGACGGCGAGGAGCAGGACGGGGCCGATGAGATGAACGAAGCGTTTGGGCATGGGCTCCTCAACTTGGGAACTTGGGAACTAGGAACTAGGGAACTGGGAGCTGAAAGTACTCGACGGCGTTCCCGTAACAGATACGCTCGATCAGGCCGCCGACCAGCGCGTCGTCGGCAGGCAGCTCGCCCCGTTCGACGTCGCGGCCGACGAGGTTGCACAGCACGCGGCGGAAGTACTCGTGCCGCGGGTACGACATGAATGAGCGGGAATCGGTGGTCATCCCGACGAAGCGTGCCAGCAGCCCCGTGTTGGAGAGGGCGTTGAGCTGCCACTCCATGCCCTCCTTCTGGTCCAGGAACCACCAGCCGCTCCCGAACTGCATCTTTCCCGGGACGCTCGCCGTCCTGGAAGTTGCCGATCATCGTCGCGAACGCGTAGTTGTCGACCGGGTTGATGTTGTAGACGATCGTCTTCGGCAGCGCGTCCTCGCTGTCGAGCCGGTCGAGGTAGGCGCCGAGCGGCGTCGGACTGCGGCCAGTCGCCCATCGAGTCGAAGCCGGTGTCGCGGCCGAGCGACCGGAAGCCGCGTGTGTTCGCGTTGCGCCGCGCGCCGAGGTGGAGCTGCTTGGTCCAGCCCTTCTCCGCGTCGAGATGGCCGAAGAACACCATCAGGTACGACGCGAACGCGGTGCGCTCGTCCAGCGTCGCGGCGCGCCCGGCGCGGGCCTTGTCGAAGATGGCGGAAGCCTGCGCCTCCGTGCACGGCGCGGCGTAGCACTGATCCAGGCCGTGGTCCGACAGCCGGCCGCCAAGATCGTGGAAGTCCTGATGCCGCTTGCCGAGCGCGTCGAGCAGGGCGCCGAGCGTGCGGACGTCCACGTCGGCCGTCTTCGACAGCCGGTTGGCCCATGGATTGAACACGTCGGGCTGGTGGACGTCGAGCGCGCGATCCGGCCGGAACGTGGGGAAGACGCGCGTCTTCAGGCCCGAGTCGCGGAGCGTGCGATGGTGCTCCAGATCGTCGGCCGGGTCGTCGGTCGTGCAGACGACCGCGCACGTCGAACTTGCCGAGAATGCCGCGCGCCGTGAAGTCCGAGGCGCGGAGCTGCTCGTTGGCCTGATCCCAGATACGCCTGGCGGTCTGTTCGTTCGAGCAGTTCGTCGATGCCGAAATAGCGCTTCAGCTCCAGGTGGGTCCAGTGGTAGAGCGGGTTGCGCAGGCAGCTGGGGCACGGTGGCCGCCCAGGCCGGAACTTCTCGTAGGGTCGGCGCGTCGCCGGTGCAGTAGCGCTCGGGCACGCCGTTGGCGCGCATCGCGCGCCATTTGTAGTGGTCGCCCTCCAGCCAGATCTCGAACAGGTTCGCGAACCGCCGGTTCTCGGCGATGTCGCGCGGCGGCAGGTGGCAGTGGTAGTCGAAGATCGGCTGGCGGCGCGGCGTGACGGTGGTAGAGATCGCGCGCCGCCTGGGTCTCGAGCAGAAAGTCGTCGTGAATGAACGGCATCGCATGTCGGCCGGCAGCAGTCACGTCAGCAGCGCGCGCCGGCAGTACGCGATGCAGCGGGTCAGTCTCGGCCATCCGCGTCGAGCCCGGCGGCACCGGGTATTCGAATTCGATGGTGGCCTGGATCGGCCATTTGCGGTCGCGGATGAGCCGGAGCGCCTCGACGATCGGCGTATCGCCCTCGCCGAACGGGACGTTCGGGCCGTCGTTCAGCTTGCGATCCTTGACGTGCACGTGGGTGACGCGATCGTGGTACTCGCTCGAGAAAGGGAATGGGCGAGGTGTTGTTGCCGGCGAGAAAGTGTCCGAGGTCGAGGTTGGCGCCGTTGTGCGCGGCGGCGAAGGCCGCCTCCCAGTCGGCGGGCGTGGTGGCCGCGTGGCCGTGGTAGCCCGACCATCATTGGTGCCTTTCGGCGAACTGGCCGAGCCGCTGGGTCTTCGGCACGTCGATTTCGCACGAGATCGCGCTGCGCCCCGAGCGGCGCGCCAGGTCGAAGGCGTAGTCGAGTTCCGGTCGTCCGACATCGCATAGATGCCGTCGAATTTGAGAATCGAGATCCGGACGCCCGGCGTCCTCGTATTTCCGGCGGAACGCCGGCGACGCGAGCCAGCGGCGCGGTCTGGCGCCACTGCCGCAGCGGCCCGGCGCCCGCCCGCTGGCCGTTCGCCGCGGGCGGGCCGAGAAACGATTCCACCGGCTGCGAGCGCAGCTCGATGGCGCTGATGCCGAGCGTCACGCAGCGCTTCAGCAGATCGTCGGCGTCCATGTCGCGGCTGCCGAAGTTGTACGGCACGTTCATGCCGATCTGGACGCCGGCGACGCGCGAATTCGGCGGCCGGCCGACTGTGCCGGAGGGAGACTGCCGCCGGCGCGATGCGCGCCGCCGAAATGCCCGCAAGCACCGTGCGCGCGAACTGCCGCCGGCTGCACTCCATCCGCGCAGTATAAACTAGCCGGCAGTTCAACTAGTGAACTGGTGAACTGGTGATTTGGTGAACTGGAGTCGGTGAACGGTGAGCCGGTGAACCGTGCGTCGGGGTGAGTGGCTGAGGTCGGCCGGCGTTAGCCGGCCGGCAATCGTCAGTTCACAAGTTCTTAGTTCACCAGTTCACCAGTTGACAACTAGTCCCCTATTCGCCTATTCCGATGCCCTGGCACAAAGAGCTCACCCGCGAGCACTGGCTCATCCTCGTCGTGGCCTCGCTCGGCTGGCTCTTCGACACCATGGACCAGCAGTTCTTCAATCTCGCGCGCCGGCCGGCGATCGCGGAATTGCTGGCGGCCGCGCAGGCCGGACCGGTCTCCGACGGCCGCATCGCCGAGTACGCCGGCTACGCGACGATGATCTTCATGATCGGCTGGGCGCTCGGCGGCATCTTCTTCGGCGTGCTGGGCGACCGCGTCGGCCGCGTGAAGACGATGATCCTCACGATTCTCTGCTACTCGCTCTTCACCGGCCTGAGCGCGTTCTCGACCGGCGTCTGGGACTTCGCGTTCTACCGGTTCGTCACGGGACTCGGCGTAGGCGGCCAGTTCGCCGTCGGCGTGGCGCTGGTCGCAGAGTCGGTGTCCGATCGCGCGCGCCCGTTCGCGCTCGGCTGGCTGCAGGCGGCCTCGACCTGGGGCAACATGCTGGCGGCGGCGATCGGCATCGGCTTGAGCGGGCTGCAGCAGGCCGGCGATCGTCGGCAGCGCCTGGCGGTGGATGTTCGTGATCGGCGCGCTGCCGGCGCTGCTCTGTGTGCTGATCATGCGGCGGCTCAAGGAGCCCGAGCGATGGCGGCAGGCGGCCACCAGCGCCGTGCGCCTCGGCTCGATGACCGAGCTGTTCTCCGATCCGCGCTGGAGGCGCAACGCGATCGTCGGCATGCTGCTGGCCTTCGCCGGCGTCGTCGGACTCTGGGGAATCGGCAACTTCTCGGTCGATCTCCTGCGGACCATTCTCGACAGGACCAGCCTGACCGCCGGACAGAAGACGTTCTGGACGAGCATGACGCTGCTCCTGCAGAACTTCGGCGCTTTCGGCGGGATCTACGCGTTCACGCACCTCACCCATCGGGTGGGCCGCCGGCGGGCGTTCGCGATCACGTTCGTCGCGGCCATGGCCACGACGGCATTCACGTTCTGGAACCTCGACAGCTTCGGCGACATCTTCTGGATGGTGCCGCTGATGGGTGCGTGCCAGCTCGCGCTGTTCGGCGGCTATGCGATCTACCTGCCCGAGCTGTTTCCCACGCGCCTTCGCAGCACCGGCACGTCGCTCTGCTACAACGTGGGGCGCCTCGTGGCGGCCGTCGGGTCCGCTCGCGCTCGGGCTGTTGACGAGCCGCGTGTTCGCGGCGCACGCCGAGCCGATGCGGTACGCCGGCGTGACGATGTCGGCCGTGTTCCTGATCGGGCTGGCGACGGTGCCGTTCGCGCCGGAGACGCGCGGCGAGCCGCTGCCCCAATAGCGCGGTGATGTCCAGCAGACGGTCCAGCGACGGAGAGTCCATGCGAGTCGGCATCATCGGCACCGGCGCGATCGCGCACCTGCACGCGCGCGCGTACAAGAACATCGGCTTCACGGTCCGGGTCTGCACGAACGTGACGAAGGAAACCGGACGCCGCTTCGCCTCCGAGCACGGAGCGGAGTTCGTCGAGACCTACGACGAGGTCTGCAGCCATCCGGAGGTCGACTTCGTCGATCTCTGCACCTTTCCCGCCTTCCGGCTGCCGGTCGTCGAAGCGTGCGCCCGGCACCGCAAGCCCGTTCAGGTGCAGAAGCCGATTGCGACCACCGTCGAGGACGGCCGCAGGATGATCGACGCCGCGCGCCGCGCCGGCATCCTCCTCGGGGTGGTGAGCCAGCACCGGTTCGACGAGTCGAGCCGGTTCGTCGCGCCGGCCGTCCACGCCGGCAGGCTCGGACGCCTGCTGCAGTGCGACGCCTACGTGAAGTGGTATCGCACCGACGAGTACTACGCGCGTCCCGTGAAGGGGAGTTGGAAGACCGAGGGGGGCGGTGCCCTGATCAACCAGGCCATCCACCAGGTGGATCTGCTGCGCTGGTTCGCCGGACCCGTCGTCGAGCTCTTCGGCATGTGGCAGCTCGGGGCGGCGCACAACATCGAGTCGGAGGACGTCGTCAATGCGGCGCTCCGGTACGTGAACGGAGCGACCGGCGTCATTCAGGCCTCGACGGCGTTCTGGCCCGGCTACTCCGAGCGCATCGAGCTGCACGGGACCAGAGGGACGGCGGTGATCACCGGCGATCGCCTGACGACGTGGGATGTGAAAGACGATGAGGGGGAGCCGCCGCCGTTGTCGAAGGCCGTCGCGTCAGGCGCCTCCGACCCGCTGGCGATCTCGGTCGAGTCGTTCGAGCGGCAATTCCGCGACTTCGCGCGGGGCAATTACAGCCGGCCGCCGGCCGCTGGTGGGCGGCGAGGAGGGGCTGCAGGCGCTGGAGATCGTCGAGGCGATCTACCAGTCGTGCCGGACGGGGCGGGGGGTGACACTGTAGAGCAATCGGGGCAATGGCGATTGGCGATTCGGGATTGGGGATTGATTGAGGATTCCTCAATTGATTTTGCGATCGCCAATGACGAATCCGCCATGCCAACCCTCATGCATCATTGATGCACCAGTTCACATCGGACCGCCGCCGCGAAGCGTCGGGCTATTCCATTTCCAGCCCGGCGGTGCTGGCGACGCGCTCGCGCTGCGTCGGGCGCCACGGCGGCAGCCTCGTTCCACGGAAATCGCGCCCAATCGAAGGTAGCTGATGTGAACCTCTTTCTCCTCCCCCGTGACGGGGTTCCGCAGCGGCGTCAACCCCATCTCCGGCAATGGCGATTGGCGATTCGCAATTGGGGATTGATTGAAGAGCCGGGATTGGGGAATGAAGCGCTCATTGCCGCGCGCCCATTCCTCAATCACTCGGCACTCGACAATCCCCGATCCTCAATCAATCCCCCATCGCCAATCGCGAATCCGCAATGGCACGATTCCGCAGCGGCGCCACGTATCTCTCGCTGGCACACGTGCGCCCCGTGTCGGAGATGGACGGCTTCGTCGAGGCCTATGCGCACGTGACGGGTGAGGTCGTCGTCCGGGGGAATCTGGTTCCCGACGCGCACCTTGCGGCGATCCTCTTTCAGCACGGCATCCGCACGCTGTATTCGAGCGATCGCGACTTCCGGAAGTTCCCGACTCTCGACGTGCGCGATCCGTTCGCGAGCTAATCAGGCTCGGCCGACGGTTCTCTCAACCACGGCTCGATCACCTTCGTCCGGGAGAGCCGGGCGGCATCATCCCGCGCGGCGCGGCCCGCAAAGAGGTAGAGCGCGTAGCCTCCATGGCCGGCGCCGAGATACTTCCGTCCGAGCTCTCCGAAATCCGGAAGCGGCAGCATGCCCTCTTCGAGCTGAACCGCGTAGCTGCCCCGGACGGCGTGGGCGAGCGCGTCGAGATCGCGCCGCTCGACGGCGTGGCGCGCCAGCAGGCCCGCCTCGGCAATCGCAGCGTAGTTGCGTGGATAGTCGACCAGCCTAGCAGAGTCGTGGCACGAGCCGGTCCAATAGATGAGCATCCGCCCGGCCAGCCAATCCGGATTCGTCTTCAGCTCGAGCACCGGCGTGCGGCCGGATCGCCAGGCACACGCACCGGTCTCCTCGATAATCGCCGGATCCTGCCAGCCGACGCCGGCGCCGAGCTCCGATCGGAGGCCGTTCTTGACCTCCAGCATGGCCCGTGCGGCCGAGCCTCCGAGCCCGCTGCAGGTCTCGTACGTCCAGTCCCGCAGCGATACCAGCGGCTGAATCGCGCAATTGACGATGAACGCGCCTGGGCGGGCCAGGCGGGGCACGTCGAGCCAGCCGCCGGCGAAGTCGACCCGCAGCGGCAGCCGGCCGTTTCCACGAATGCCTGACAGGATCGTCGTCGTCGACACTGGCGTGGCGCAGCTTCGTTTCGGCAGCACCGCCAGCTCGATCCCGTGCTCCTGGCAGAATCGCCGCTTGGCGTCCTCCTGCAGGTCGTCGTCGGTCACGGCGAGGACGTGCGGGCGCTCGCGCAGGATGGTGTCTCGGAAGTCGAACACCGGGTCCAGATTGGAGCTGGCGACGACTCGGTCGACGCCGCGCAGGGCACTGATCAGTGCCATCTTGTGGTCGAAGGGCAGCGAGGGGCGGCGCCCCTTGCAGAGCAGGAGCACTTCGTCGGTCCCGACCGAGACCGTCAGGTGAGTGCCGAGCCTGCGTGCGTCGGCAAAGAATTGCAGATGACCCGCGTGCAGCACGTCGTAGCATCCCGAGACGAATACTTTTCGCACGGTTCCGTCCGCGATAGCGCGGTCATTGATCCGGGGAAGGCCAGACGTCAGCTCAGCCATCACAAGTTGCGACCGTGCCGGTCAGCAATCGGTCCGAAAGACCGTCCTCTCGATCTTTCAGGACTCGTGCCGCTTCGTACATCGCCGGCCATGAGTGCAGCACTTCACCAAACAGCCGGATCATCTCCTGGAGCCCACGGCGGGCTTCAGGCGACTGACCGCCGAATTGAGGGTAGTCGGAGAACTGCGGGCAGACCTCGATGCTGAGGCCGCGCTCGAGTTCCTCGATCTGCCGCCGCACGTCTTCTGCCCACCACTTCGGTTGACCGCGATGCCGGCGGAGGAGCTCGTGAAGGCGGTTCAGATGGTTCACGCGCTCCGCCAGGATCGTCGACACGACCAGCTCATTGAGCTCCGGCCACGGCAGCCGCGCCCACTGCCGAAGGGTCTCGCCGCAATGGACCAGCACCGGCGCGCCGGCGAGATGCGGCGCCACCGGGATGCGCGCGATCAGCATGGCCGCGAGATCCGGGAGCCGCACGCGCGTGACGTCGCGCCACAACGAGTCTGCCTCGTAGGCGCGCCGTTCGAGCGGAGAGTGGATCACCGCGATCGGCAGGTGCGCGACCAGCGCCGCGGGGTCGCACTTCGCCAACAGCAGGTTGAACGCCAGCTCGTAGCTGCGCCCCAGCGGGAAGAACGGCGGCAGCAGGTCGGTGGCGTCGCAGCCCATGGCGAACGCCATGCCGCTCAGCGGCCGCGTCATGGTTGTGATGGGAGCGACGCGGACTACTTCACGCGTCAGCTTCAGCGCGCCGTAGCGCGATTCATCATGGACCAGTCGCTCGCGGCTGCGCCCCTCCTCGCTGACGCATCGGAACGGGCTGTCGGACGCCGCGTCGCCGGCCAACCCGCAGAAAGTGACCCTGACAGCCGGCGCGTCTGCGGCCAGCAGGCAGGCGAACAGCGGCTTCAGTGGGCCCTCGAATGCGAGCCCTGTCTCTGTGCGGCTGGCGATGACGCTCACGGCGTGCCCGAGCACCGCATCGTGCGCGGCGGCGAAGTCGCTGTCGGTGGACGAGACGGCGTCTACTGCTTCCTGCCGTGTGGCGAAGTACCAGGCGTCCAGCGGGCGGGGGCCGAAAGAGAACCGCACGCCGGCACGCGGCTCGATCCGTCCAAGGTGGCACTCGGTGTCGTCGTCGACCTGCAGATAGCGCTCGGAGCAGCCGTCGAGCATAAGGGCATTCTTGCTGGCGCCGTCGGTACGGCGCAGACGCTCGTCCGGCAGGAGCGCGAATCTGACCACTTGTCGATCGACCTCCGCCAGGCGGGCGAGCCGCTCGCAGTAGGCCAGCGCGCGGCGAAAGCCGATGTACGCGACCTGGTGCGCCTCGGCGCTCTGGCGGATCGGCTGGGCGCGAGCGTCGAGCGGCGGATCCGTGCGGTCGTCGTCGAGCACGACGAAACGCACCTGGCGCCCCCAGCGGCTCGCGTTCGCGGCGTAGCTCTGGATGCACCGGCGCAGCGCCTGCGGCTGATTGAGCGTGGTGATCCGAATCGTGTGAATCCGCGCGGGCGCCGATCGCGTGCGGGAGCGGCGAAGCAGATCTTTCAGGGCCCCTTCAGAAAGGAGGTGACCAGCGCAGGCGGCTTCGGCCAGGAGCGCCTGCGTCGCGGCGATCCTGGCCTTTGCGGCAAGAGCGGTGAGCCGGCTCCCGAGAACGCGCCCGAGCCACTGTCGCTCAGCCGCGGCAGGCGTTGCGGCCGCGGACTCGGCGTGCTCGGCGAGCGTCTTCAGGCCACCGCAGGCGGACAGCAGCTTCGCGTCGCCCTCACTCACTGCGACGAGCCGGCCAGGCAGAAATCGCGAATGGGCTCGCATGCGACCGTGCCCGGCCGGCCAGAAGATCAAGTGATCGGCCGTATAGCGCTGTTCCCCGGGGCTCGTCTCGCCGTTCATGTCCTATCAAGTGCGGTTGTGAACGCTCTAGCAGGCCACGGCCTGGGCAAAGCAGTCCCGGCAGTCGCGCGCGATCGCGAGATAGTCGTCGGCGACCTTCGCGTAATCGAACCGGCTGCGCGCGTACTCCCGGATCCTGGGCCTGCACGAGGCGTTGCGCTCGACCGCCGCGGCGATCGCGGTGTTGATGGTCTCCGGGCGCAGCTCGTTATCAGGAATCACCGTGATGAACTCTTCCGGCGTCAGGTGCGGCGCGCATGCCTCGCTGACGACGAGGCTGAGGCCGGCGGCGAGGGCCTCGAGCACGACCAGCGGCGCGCATTCGGATTCGCTGAGGAGCACCAGGCAGCTATAGTCGGTGAGGCGCTCGTACAGATCCTGCCTCGTCCAGACGCCGAGATAACGTGCGGCGCCGCCGGGTTTGAATTCCGGCTCGAGCCTCCGATCCCAGGGGCCGACGAAATCGACCGGCGTCGATGAGACCTGGACGGTCTCGGCCAACAGCCGCTGCCGTTTGCGGGGAATGATCCGGCCCACGCAGATGCTCCGCCCATTGCCGTGCGGCGTGAACCGGAAGCGCTCGGTCTCGACGCCGTTACGCAGCACGCGCAGAACGCCGCGATAGCCCGCTCTCGTGTAGAGCTCGCGAATCCCGTCCGTCAGCACGATGTTGGCCTGCGCGTGGAGCGAATCGGCAAACAACGGGGCGAACGACGCGTACCGGCCGTTCTCAGGTGTGAAGCGGTACAGGCCACCGAATTGCGTCGTCAATGCATACGGCACGCGCAGATGCCGCGAGAAGAAGGACGCGAACAGCTCGTTGTGCAGGTGGATGAAGTCGTACCGCGCCCGATTGAGGTCGTCGACCACCTGGTGGATCAGGTGCGTGTTGTAGATGTGGACCAGATGGCCGCGCCGCTCGAGCTCCTGCTTGAGACACCAGAGGACGTTCTCGATGGCGCCCCAGTCGGTCGGCGGAATGGGGAGGAACGCCCGCGCCGATGAGCGCGATGGTGAGCGACGGCTGCGCCACGCTGCGTCGAGATCCGATGGACGGTCGACTGCCGGCATCGATTCGGAGTTGAGCCGGCTGGTCGCCGCCGGTGTCGCGGGGCGCCTCGGGTTCTTCCGGCGTGGCCGGCTGAGGGCGTGAGCCTGCCGTTGGCGGTCCTGGCGGCGTACTTCCCGCGTTCCGCATGGCTCGCGCCAGAGCGAGGAACAGATGCGCGTCCGATCTCCAGAAGAACGGATGAGAGAGCAGCGCTCTTGTCGTCAGCGCCAGGCCGGCTTCGCGGTCGCCCCTGCCGAAGCACTCGAGGGCGTCCAACGCGGCCACGAACCCGCGGATCTTTCGCGCGAGGCCGCGGCTGGTGACGGCCGGCAGCTCGTGCAGCGTCCAGTCGAGAAAGTCATTACCGGTGCCGCTTCCCCTGAAGAAGTCGTTCAGCTTCCAGCGATAGAACCGACAGATGCTCGCCAGGCGCAACGGCTCGCGCATCAAGTCAGGATCGGTGCCGAACGCCGCCTTCAGCCGGGCCCGCGCCATCGCCTCATTCCCGCTGCCGAAGTGCCAAAAGACGCGGAATAGATGATCGAGGGCCTGTGCCCGCGCCATCGAGTACGGCGGCGACGGCAGGTACGGGTCGCCAGGCCCTGTGATGTGAGCCGAGAGATAGCGGACGTCGGCAGCGAGCATCTTCCGGCGATGGGCCCAGACTTTCTGGCCGGGCACCTGCTGGGGCGAGAGTTTGCCGAGGTATACGGCGCCGTCCGCGATCGCCGGGCGGCCCAGGTGCCTGTAGAGCAGCAGCGAGAGGAGCGCCTGATCGTGCCGGTGGGTGATTTCGGTGGCGGCGATGTGCTTCTCGACCAGCGCCGCTTCGAGCGCCTCCTCCAGGACGCGGAGGATCGTGCCCTTCTTGCGGAACGCCATCATCGTGGCCGGCAGGGTGAGCTTACCCTTCCGGAATTCCGGGTCGACGCCGCAACCTTGGCAGGCTTCTTCGGAGGCTTCCCAGTCGAGCAGTTCGTAGTTGGTCGTGACGAAGTAGCCCTGCCGCTCGACCGCGTCGAAGATTTCGTCGAGCGGCCGCAGCACGGCCAGGCCGGCGTCCATCCACAGCACGTCGCGGGCCGGGGCGTCCATCAGGCACCAGAGCTTCCAGGTGTAGTGCTCGCGCCAGTGCGGGCAGAATGGCGGGACCTTCCGCACCGGAATGCCGTGCTGCGCGAGAATCGCCAACGTCGGCTCGTCGAGCCCGATGTCGTAGACGCGCACCGGCGGATGCTGCGGCCAATTCAGGTTCAGCGACCCGAGAGCGGCAAGCAGGGATGGGCCGAACTCGTGAGAGGCGGCGGTGATGATGAGCCGGGACTCTGGCATCGGCTCAGCGCAACGCGCAAAGGCTGTTCCATCCCTGCGACCATCGATACTGCTTGTGCTCAGGAAGAAAAAGCGGAGCCGGTTTGGCCCGAGTGTCCCCGTGAAACGAAACGTGGCGAACCATAACGTTGCACGCATCAAAGTGACTCGGCTGGCCGTCGGCTGGAACAACATTCTGGGCGTAACCCGGCTGGCGGTAAACCGCTGTTCGATCCCTGGTACATCACTTGCCACCGAGAAAAGCGCTAAGAGTGATGCTGGATCGGGCTGTCCCTCCTCGGACTATGCCGGATGGAGATTCGCTGAATCGTCGGTGGTCGAGCGCAGCGACGTGGAGGCTTGAGATGTGGCGCTATATCCGGAGTGGACTCGACATCGTCAGGTACCGTTCTCGTTTGCGCCGCGGCTGTTGCGATCCTCTGGCGCGTAGTGATTCCCGGCGCTCAAGCGCCCGGGGGTAACGCCAGGCCAAACGTCGAGAAGGTAGACAACCTCCGAATTGCATCAACGGAGGTAACGCACGTCCGCGGGACCGGCCGTGTCGCCCTAGTGGAATTCTCGGATTATGAGTGTCCGTACTGCGCCCGACATGCCCAGGATACGGCGCCGCGCATTAAGAAAGAACTGTTGGATTCAGGCGAAATCGAGCAGGTCTTTTTGAATTTTCCTTTACCCATTCACCCGCGCGCGCCAAAAGCTGCCGAGGCGGCGGAGTGTGCGGCGCAGCAGGGCAAGTTCTGGGAGATGCACGAGAGCCTGTTCACCGACCCGAAGAGACTTGAAATCGCAGATCTGATGGCTCGCGCTGAGTCGATCGGTCTCGATCAGCCTGCATTTAAGTCATGCCTTGAAGGCGGCGACATGGCAAAGAGAGTGCAGCGTGACGTGGACGAGGGCCGTCGGCTCGGCGTAGGCGCCACGCCAGCTTTCTTTGTCGGAACTGTGAAAGATGACGGCTCGATCGAATTGGTCACGCGAATCAACGGCGCCCTCCCCTTCAAGGAATTTGATACGGCGGTGCGCAAACTCCTGCCTGCTTCGAGGCGGGCGCAGCGTTAGGGCTAGACGATGAACGTCTAGACGATGAACGTATTGGTAGTAATCACGTGGATCGCCCTGATGCTCGGGCTGGCATGGCAGACCGATGCCCAGTCTGCCGCTGTCCCCAGGTTTGAAGTGGCCTCCGTCAAACCGAGTAACCCCGACGGGGTCGACCCGCTCGGATTGCCGATGCGCTTGCAGCCTACCCCCGGCCGGTTCATCGTTTCGAACGCGTCACTGAGGTTCCTCGTCCGCCACGCGTACGGCCCGCTCTTCGACTTCCAGATCATCGGAGGCCCTGACTGGCAGAGGTCGCGCCGGTTCGACATTCACGCCAAAGCCGGGAATGCAGCCGCCGACATGGACGCCATGGTCCCGATGCTTAGGACCCTGCTTGCTGAACGGTACCAGCTGAAAGTCCACACGGAGACTCGCGAGATGCCGATGTATGCGCTCGTCGTGGCGCGAGCTGACGGCCGGCTGGGCGCAAACATGAAGCCGTCGACTGCCGATTGCTCGAAGCCTACGCAACAGCCGGCCGAGGATACGGCCATCCTGTTACAAGCAGGCAGGGTGCCGTGCGCGATCATGCCCGCGCCGACCCGCGTGGCCGGTAGCATGAGGCTGCGCGCCAATGGCGCATCGATGGCGGCGCTCGCACGATTTCTGACGGGCACCACCGGCCGGATGGTTCACGACCGGACGGGTCTGAGCGGCCTCTACGACTGGGAAATGACGTACGACCGCGGCGTTACGCCACCGGCCGCGCCGCAGGCCGGCAGCAACCTGCCGCTCCCCCCGTCGACGGTCAAAAACCCGGTGCTGACGACTGCGCTCCAGGAGCAGCTGGGCTTGAAGCTCAAATCCAGTCGCGGCCTCGTCGATGTCCTCGTTATCGACAGCGCCGCGTTGCCCGAGCCGGACTAATCGATGAGACGCGTCAGCGTGGAAGGAGGTTCTCGTACGTTGGATTGCAAGTGGCCGACTAGTCACTGTCTACATTGTGCATCCAAGGAAGGAAGAGGAAGGTTATGAAAACACTACTCAAGCTGTTAGCGAGCGGCGTGTTCTTTGGTGCAGCGTTCGCCTTGCCGCCAGCCTCCACCACCGTCCAGGCAGAGGACTGCTATCTGTACTGTGCGGGCTGGGCCTGCGACAACTGTCCTTCATGCTCAACTGAACCATGCTGGTCAGACCTCTATTGGTACTGCGTCAATTCATGGTGCTCATAAGCGTCACTCGCGGTGAGCGAAGGCGATCGCTGTCGCGCCGGGTCGCCTTCGCTAACTGTGACGATCGCCTTGCGGCAGCTGGGCCGTGCGACCGGGATTTGGTGGCAATTCCCAGAAATCGGGGTCTTCAGGAGAATCTGTGTGGCCACCGGCGATGTCGTCGCGGGTTGAAGCTGCAGGGACCCGTGGACGCAGAGAACGCCATGTCCCTGCCGCACCACAGAACGGTTTTGCACAAGCTTCCACACGCCTCTATCTCATCTCTCTTTCAGAAGATCAGAGCCTCTCAGTGTGTCGCGCAGCGATCCACAGAGTCTGTAGATACTTTGAAAAACGAATCATGAGCTTCTCGATTGGAAGCTCTGAGGACACGTGCCGGTGTTGCGTCGTGTTCGCGGAAGAAATTACGGAGTAAACGTATACGGTGCCTCCGCGGCTGGTCTCACAGCCGCGACCGAGGTAGACTCTGACGCATGGTTGGGACGCAAGACTCACGGGGTAAGACCGCCCTGACACGAGGCGCGCGCCGCCGGCTCCATCGACGGCAGGCCGACGTGGGCTTGCGCGGGGATCTCTCCCAGGCGCTTCGGCAGGTGCGCCGTGCGCCGGCGTTCGCCGCCATCGTCGCGGGTACGATCGCGCTCGGGGTCGGCGCCAGCCTCGCCATCTTCATGCTGGTCCACCGCGTCGTCGTCCAGCCGCTGGACCTGCGCGACGCCTCGCGCCTTGTGGTCCTGCAAAAGTCGACACAGACCCAGACGCCTGGGATCTACACATGGAGCACCGATATCTGGACGAGCGTAGGGTATCACGCTATGTCGTCCTCGTCGACGGTCACCCTGGCGGCGTCGGCCGCGAGCGATCCGCTCCTGGTCGATCTGGGCGGCGGCACCGCGCAGCCGCGCTCAGCCCTGTTCATCTCTGCCGGCTATCTGGAACTGCTCGGAGTGGCACCGGCGTTCGGCAGAGCATTCCTGAGGCACGAGGATCAGGAAGGGGCGCCGATGACGGCACTCCTGAGCCACAATCTGTGGCAGACGCACTTCGGCGGCGACCGGACCATCCTGGGACGGGTGATCCGGGTGAACGGGTTGCTTGCGCAGGTCGTCGGCATCGCCCCTCGGACGTTCCCCGGGACGACGCTGGGTACACACCCGCCGGACCTGCTGCTGCCGCTCGCCGCGCGCGCGCAACTCACACCCGAGATCGTCAATTTTCCGGGTGTGCGCCTTATCGGGCGGCTGGCGCCCGGCGCAACCATGGCGCAAGCCGGCGCAGAGATCGCGGCCACTGTCGAGAGGGATTGGCCGCGCGAAAGGGCGACGGATCCGCCGCGCGCGCGCGCACGCCCCATCCTCGACGCCTTCGTGCCGCCCGACGTGCAGGCCGACCTGCGACGGTTCCTCACGCTGCTGACGGCAGCGGTTGGCTTGACCCTGGCCATCGGGTGCACGAACCTCACGATCCTCCTGCTGGCGCGCGTTGAAACGCGGCGGGGAGAGTTCGCGCTGCGCTCGGCGCTCGGCGCGACCCGCGGCCGATTGGTCAGACAGCTTGCGGTGGAAACCGCCGTGTTGGCGTGCGCGGGCGGCGCCGGCGCGCTCTTCGTCGCCCGGTCGATCGTGCACGGCTTGTCCGCGTTCGCCTTGCCCGGGGATGTCGCGCTCTCGACCCTCGGCGATGCCCCCGCCGGACGCACGCTGATTGTGGCAGTGGGGCTGACGCTCATCGTCGCGTGCACGATCAGCCTGGTCCCGATGTTCCGCGCCACGCGGCCTGGCCTCGAGCGGGATCTCCGCCACTGGCGGCAGGGCGCCGCGCGCGGCACGACCCATGTCCTCGTCGGCCTGCAGGTCGTTCTTTGCGTCGTGCTCGTCTTCGGCGCCGGGCTGTTCGTCCGCAGTGTGTCGGCCATGCTGTCGGCGGACGTGGGATTCAATCCGCGAGGCCTGGTCTCGGCCTCGATCGCCATGCCGTTCACCACGGCTCGGCAGCGGGGACCGCTCATCGACGTGCTCGTCGCGCGCCTCCGCGAGCGGCCCGGGGTGGCCGCCGTCGCGGTGGGTCCCATGCCGCTGGCGCAGGGCAGCAACATGTCGACGGCCCTGATCCGGATCGATGGTGTTCCCGTGGAGATCTCGACCCCGCTCGAGGTCGCCTTCCCCGGACCCGGCTACTTCACCACGCTTGGCCAGCAGATGATTGCCGGCCGCGACTTCACCGACGGCGACGCGGCACGGGCGGACGACGTGGCCATCGTGAACGAGTCGGCCGCCCGGGCGCTCTGGGGCGCGGACAACCCGCTGGGGCGGCAGATCCAGTACGCCCAGTTCGCGGCGGCCCGCGGCACCGTGATCGGCGTCGTGCGCGATGCCATGGTCAAGGGGATCGGCGACCGCCGTCCCGTCCTGTACGTGCTCCGATCGTCGCAGCCAGGACGCGTCGATTTTTGGACCTCAAGCATGGCGGGCGCCGGCGCGCTGTTCCTGACCGCCCGTACGCAAGGCGATGCAGCCGTGCTGACGGAGCCGCTGTATCGCACGGCCGCGGATCTCGGGCTGCCGGTGAGGAGTGTGACGTCGCTCGCCACGGTTGTCGACGAATTGGTCGGACCGCAGCGACTGGGCCGGGCGCTCTTGACCGGCCTGGGCGTCGTCGCCCTCGTCGTCACGCTCGTGGGTATCTATGGCTCAGTGTCGGGTGCGGTCACGCGGCGCTCGCGAGAGGCAGGCGTCCGGATGGTACTCGGCGCGTCGCGGGCGGACGTCACGGCGTCCATGATGACGCCGATGCTCACGGTGGTGACGCTGGGGCTCGTGCTCGGAGCCGTCGCCGCGTGGGGAAGCGGCCGATTCGTGGACCGATTCCTGTACGGGGTCCGCGCATCGGATCCCGGCACCCTCGCGCTGGTCCTGCTGCTGCTGGGCACAACGGCCGTCGCCGCCGCTGCCGTTCCCGCTCTGCGGATATTTCACATCCACCCCGCGGACGCGCTGCGCGTGGACCACTGAGGCTTCGGTGCTTCTTCGGCATGCTGTTCGCTAGCACCGTTGGCGAGATCGGCTTGCAGGCGGCGCGTTGGTTCAGGCAAGGCGTTTCACTATTTCGCAGCCTATTCCCATGTGTCCTCGCAACCTCCGCCGTTGATGCTACCCAAGGATCTGGTGCTGGGACTTTGCGATGGGCGCCTCCGCGAAGCCGGATCCTAGGGTTTGTCCACTACATCCTGGGAAATCCACATTGGAGAGTGGTGCAGATGTCAGAATTGTTCTAACAGCGAGCCAATGTCAGCGGTAAGAATTGCCTCGCGTTGTGAGCCAATAGCGTAAATCGCTGCTTCGCGTTCGTCGACCGCGATCTTAAGAACAGGTTCACTTAGATTCCACTCGCCAATCAATTCTCCCTCCCAAGTGAAGGCTTGAATTTGCGATCCGTATCCGGCGCGGCCTGGATACTTCCGGCGTTCGCGGCCGGCAAAGAGAGCAATAAAGCCACGTTTCATCCCGACGACATCAACATAGGTGTACATCGTTTCATCGCTTACCGTGAAGATGGGCTTGCCCCTAAAGTGATCGATCGCAAAATCAAGTTTGGTCTCGACCGGGCCAGCAACTGAGCGCTCAAGTCGAAGTCTGTCGGAGCTGTACACGTCGATGCGGTTACTCCATTTGAAAGCTACCACGACCTTTCCTCTTGGAACCGATACATCTATAGTCGTGACATTGAGCTGCCGGCTAAAGTTTGGGATCACACCCGGGAAAAGCGGCCTTCCAATCCGAGAATGCAGAACTGTGGGCATTGGACCCCCGTCCGATAGTAGTAAGTCGTCTTTGCGAAAAGTCGCCTCAGCCCGCCGTGCCCGCCTTGAGAGAACGTGCAGGAGCTCGTGTTCGCAGAAACAGGCCGCCACTATCCGGTCGTGGAGCCAGCGAGGTGTGAAAAGGGAGCGCTCAAGTTGTAGCATCTCACCAGGTGGACGGTCGCCACCAATAAAGCTGAACGAAGCATAACGGCCTGACGAGGGATCGTAAACCCACACATCCCCAGGTGAGGAGCCTGGAGCGATGTCGAGAGAAGCGGTCGAACTCAAGCCGGTCCGATTCCATTCAATTTGGTTTCTAACTGCGCCGGTCGCACGATCTATTAGGAGCAGCCGATGGTCAGTGGCCGCAGCCACAGCGGAGCTAATAGTAGCGATGTCGCGAAGTCGTTCCTGTTCCGAAGACTCAGCTTCCCAGAGGACATGAAGAGAAATGGTCGTGACAGGCGTGGACGGAGACGTGATGTAATCGGAAAAGTGACGAACAGGTTGTGCGGGGGACGTGACCGGCGTGAATAGGTCTCCTATCCGCGACACAAGCTGCAGCGTAAGAAATGGGCCGATCGCAGCGACGATCAGTAGCCACCATCGCCGGCGTCCGGCAGTCAAGCCGAGTCTGCTGCGCTGGGCGTTCGCACTAGACATACTTTGACGTGCCCCAATCTCTGGTCCAGGGATTATGTGAGTCCGACTTGTTGCCCAGCTGGTCGAGCCCTATTGGATTCAGGCGTTATGTTCAGAGTTTGCAAATATCGGATGCATTCACATAGCCGATGAACTGGCGGATGTCCTCAGTTGAATAGCACTTGTTGAAGAGTGCCTTTGGCGGCGTGCCAATTGCCGGCACATGACGCAGTGATTGCCGGGTACCTTCCAGCTAATCTCGCCGGCGTCACAAGAGTCTTCAGTCTGGTCATCGACGTCTTTAGTCTGATCAGCAATGCAAGGATGTGAGGGCGGCAGGCCGCCAGTATCGGCCTATCGCCCTCAGGGACACACACTCAAGGCGAGCCGACCTGTTACGAACAGGATCCCTCGCTCTTGAAGTAATAATCCTGGTGTTCTTCTCCATCCAGGCCACAGATAGAGAACTCCTCCTGACAGCAGGTACCGTTGGCACATGCGATACCCTCACCGATTGGATTCTGGACCTTCGCGGGAGTGTGTGTCACCGGCACGAGCAACCCAAGTACCGTCGACACGAGCCCCAGTGCCTTGAAACTGACTGCGCTATTCATCTGATTCCTCCTTTCCATGGCGCGCGCTACTGGCGCGCGCTACTAAAACTCGGCTTCCGAACCAGAGCGGCCGTTACTAACGGTTAGTGGCGCGATCTGTGGGCTCGTGCAGCAAAGCCAGTGCCAGTGTGAGTTGCTTTGTGAGGGATGCGAGAATCGGCGTATGTCGGAGTCTCAGCGAACGGAGATCGCTACTGTGCTTCTACAAACATAGAACGCGCAACGAAATGCAGCACGACAATTCGTTGCGAAAACCGTTGAGTCTGAGCATCTGAAAGCAATGGCGCTTACAGTTATGGGCTCGCAAATCCGCGGACGGGCGGCATCTGATTACTTGCCGCTGCTTTGCCCGCGCGCCGGTCTCCCTGCCGGGCCGAAGTAAGCGTCCGACGAACCACGTCTTGAGCAGCCGCTGATGTTCGGCCATCCTATTTCCCGGAGGATCGGTCATGCTCAGTAGGACACTGGGCGGATAGCGCGCCTGGTCGCGGAGTGGCGGCGCAGCAGCGAGTCGCAGGCCAGCTTCGCCTGCTCACTACATGCCCACGTAGAGGTTCTGGTATTGGTGCCGCGAGCTCGTGCGCGAGGATGGGACTACAATTCCCAGAATCGGACGAGATGCTGCCAAGACCTCCACCAAAGCTTGCATTGCTCGCCGGCCGTGGCTTTGGCGCGGTGTTTGCGCTGGAGTCACTCGGGTCATCGCAGAGCCACCCATGGGCGCGCGTCCGCGAACGGCGGGACAAGGTAAAGTCCTGTTCTCGGACCGTCATTCAAATTGGTAGGCAATCTGGTTGATAGGTAATCCGGTGGGACTCGGAAATCCGCCGGTGCCCACAGGCGACAGGCCACCATCTCGGTCGGGCGACGGTTCGGGGGGCACGCGGAATGGCTGTCACGCCGCACGTAACGGGATTATGTATGGCTTCTCTCGTTAAGGAGGTCCGTCACGCTGTCCGATCGTTGCTGCGGACTCGATCCGTGGCAGCGGCAGCCGTGATGGCACTCACAATCGGTGTTGGGGCAACGACTACCGTGTTCAGCGTCTTCTACGGCGTCCTCTTGCGCCCACTACCATATCCAAATGCTGCGAGGATCGTTCAGCTCGTGCAGATTGCGCCTCTGCGTGCTGGCCAAACCGAGGCGACCCGTGGCGGCATCAGTCCCGAGCAACTGCGAGAATGGGAAAGTCAGACGCTTTCCGCCGTCGCCGTATATTCACCAACAGCAGCTATGCTAAACGCGAGTAACGAGTCTCGGCGTCTTCTTGGGGCACGAGTATCGCCAGCGTTGTTCTCGATATTGGGCGTACGCCCGCTTATCGGTCGAACGTTTCTGAAAGATGAAGAGCAAGACCAACAAACAATTATTTTAGCCCACCACATATGGGTTGGGTGGTTCGGATCGGACCGTCAGATTCTTGAGCGCACGATTTCTCTGAGCAACAGAATTTATCGCGTTGTAGGAGTCATGCCGCGCAACTTTGACTTTCCGGAACTGGGACGCTTCGCTGCGGGCAGTCCTACTCGGCGTGTCGGCCATGGTCCAGATTTTTGGCTGCCGTATCCCGCTTCGCACACGCCAACATCGGGGCAGCCAGGGTTCTCCCTCGTGCCGGCGATCGCACTCATTCGCCAGGGCGTGACATTGCAGCGAGCGACGGCAGAAGCCAACAGCAGCATTCCTGCACTGCCAAATGGAAAGAAATGGAGAGTTGAACTGGCGGACATTCGGGATGAGAGCACTCGGCAGATTAGGCCGGTTCTCAAGGCGTTCCAATTGGGAGTGTTGTTCGTGCTGCTTATTGCCTGTTTCAACATCATGAATCTGCTGCTTGCGCGCGCGGCTCGGCGACGACAGGAGCTGGCCATTCGCGTGGCGCTTGGCGCGCGTGGCCATGATATTGCCCGGCAAGTAATCGCTGAAGCGCTCGTGCTAAGCCTCGCTGGCGGGGTGGGCGGCTGGTTTCTTGCGCACGCGGGGATCTCAGCGACGCGATCGCTCCCAGCGGACTTAATTCCAAGGCTGGACGGGGTTCGCCTGGACGTCCCGGTGCTGTTGTTCAGCCTGGGACTCTCACTGGCGAGCGGGATCGTGATCGGAGCGGCGGTTACATTCCGTGTGCTTCGATCCAGACCGTGGAAGTGGCTGCGGGGAGCTGGGAGTCAAGCGGCTGAGATGATGACGACTAAGGGAAGGTCTCCTTCTAGAGCCTTGGTTGTTGCCTCGATTACAACGGCAGTTGTTTTGCTGGCCGCTGCGGGATTGTTGTTGAACAGCTTCGTTCAACTGCTCCGCGTGGATGTGGGTTTTGACACTGCGCATTTATTGACGTTTCAGATCGCGCTGCCCAGTGGTAGCCGTTATGTGCACGGGCCGCAACGACGGCTAATCTTCAAACAGTTGGCCGCCGCACTGCAGGAGCTTCCGAGTGTTGACGCCGCAACTGTAGCATCGGCGGTGCCTTTTCGATTGGCAGCAATAGGTTCACCGCTCAGAATCCCTGGCCAGGGCGCGTCTTCCGGAGGAATTGCGTATAGGGTAGTGATGCCGGGGTATTTTCGGACCTTGCGAGTACCGCTAATTCGCGGACGTGAGTTCGAGGAGTCAGATCGCGAGGATCAGCCACGAGTCATTGTGGTTAATCAAGCGCTTGCGCGCCGTTACTTCCATGGAATGGATCCTCTCGGGGAATATGTGGAATTCATTGATGCGACGAGGTTGAGGATCGTCGGCATTGCGCGCGACAGTAAAGCCAGCCGACTCGACAGCGAGCCAATGCCAGAAATCTACTATCCGTACGAGCAATCTCCCCAGAACGGCGTTCTTAGTATAGCCGGGATGATGCGAACTTCTCCATCGCAGGCGCCGATGGGCCTCTTGCCGAATGTCCGCAGCATCGTCAAGCAGCTCGATCCAGACCTCGGTGTTTATGATGCCGTCCCAATGAATCAAGTGGTATCTGAATCGCTCGCGTCGTTTCGCCTCTACACGTTCACGGCTATTGCATGCGGTGCCACTGCTCTTCTACTTGCCATGATTGGACTTTATGGTGTGCTGTCTTATGATGTGAGCACTCGGACACATGAAATCGGCATTCGTATGGCCCTTGGCGCCGATAGCAGAACCATTATCAGTGGGGTGCTTAGAGAAGGGTTGTTGATAACCGTAATCGGTCTCGCGCTCGGGCTCGGGGCGGCGATGCTGGTCTCTGGGTCTCTTCAGGCGCTATTGTTTTCGGTCAGAGCACATGATCCTGCAACATACACTTTTGTCAGCATGTTGTTTCTCGCCGTGGCCGTGATAGCGTGCTACCTGCCTGCGCGTGCCGCAACGCGCCTCGATCCGCTTGATGCGCTCCGGTACCAGTAGCGAAACGCACGTGATAGGGGAAAGCTATCGTCTTTAACAACGCACGCGGCGATATGGGCTGAAGCCAGAGCACCTGCAGAAATACAAAGCGTCTGGGCTCAACCAGAGGCTGTTCGGGTGCGCCCGTGCGACGGATGACGTCGCTCAGGTGTTGTCAACACGCGCAGTTCGTCGTGGCCGCTCGACCTTAGGCCACAGCCCTAGTGCACGTGGCCATGAGCGAGTTCAACGAAGATGTCGCGCTCGGTGATAAGCCAGCGCCGCTGGAGCGCGGCGCTGGACCGTAAGGTCCCCCTCTGCGGTTCACAAAGCAACACCCAAGATCGTCGTGCTGCTCAAGGACGGCAAGAGCGAGAGCGTAGCTTAAGAGGATTCATCGTCGCGGCTGATTCCCAGCTTCTTCATCCGGCGCCAGAGAGTGCTCCGGTCCATTCCCAGGCTCCGCGCCGTCCGCTCGAAATGCCAATGGTGTCTGTCGAGCGCTGCCAGAACGCGCTCTTTCTCGTCGGGCGAGCCCGCTTTCGAAGCGGCGCCCTCCATGGCATCCAGTCCGCTGGCCAGAGCGATGACAATGTCGTGCTCATCGATCAGCGGACCGGCCGCGAGGCAGAGCGCCTGCGCGAGCACATTCCGGAGTTCCCGGATGTTGCCGGGCCACTGGTGCTGGCGGAGGCGGGCGAGTGCTCCAGGGGTCAGGCCGCGCGTGTCGGTCCCCAGCTTCTCTGCGAGCCGCGGGAGCCAGAAGGTCACGAGCGGATCAAGCTCCTCCAGGCGTTTCCTCAGCGGCGGCAGGTGAATCTCGGTAACACGCAGCCGGCAAAAAGAGATCCGAGCGAAAGCGTTCCCGCGCAATTTCCTGGAGGAGATCCCGGTTCGTGGCGGCGATAACACGAACGTCGACGGCGCGGACCCTGTTCTCTCCAAGTCGCCGGAGTTCACCCTCCTCCAGAAACCGGAGCAATGTGCTTTGCATCGACATCTTGAGCTCGCCGATCTCATCGAGAAAGATCGTCCCACGATCGGCCTCCTCGAGCAGCCCCCCTCGATCGGCAGCCGCGCCGGTGTACGCGCCCTTTGCTGCGCCGAACAGCCCGGCTTCGAAAAGGGCCTCTGGAAGAGCACTGCAGTTCACGGGGACGAACCGGTGTGAGCTGCGTTTGCTGCAGCCGTGCAGCGCCTGGGCCACCCGCTCCTTGCCGGTGCCTGTCTCGCCGGTGATCAGGACGGCGGCGTTGGTCGGCCCGATGCGCCGGATCAGCTCGATGACCGAGCGCATCGGCGCGCTCGCGGCCACCATGTCGTGAAAAATCTCTGGCGGTCGCAGCGCAACGCGGTCAGCGTCTTTCGGAGGGCTTGCGCTCGCCCGCAGCGCCGCCGTAGCGACGCTGCTGATGATCCGCTCGGGCTCGACGGGGAAGGAGAAGTAATCCACGGCGCCTCGTTGTCCGGCGAGCACAGCATCGTGCGTATCCGCGTAACCGGTGTACAGGATTACCGGGATATCCACGAAGCTGCGCTTGACGGCGCGGAGCAGCGTGAAGCCAGACCGCTCTTCCTCCATGCGCACGTCCGAGAGCACTACGTCGAAGCGTTGGTGCTGCAGCTTGAGGATCGCAGCGGCCGCGCTGGCGGCCACGTCGACCTGATGCCCGCCGCCCCTGCTCAGGAGATCCCTGAACGAGCCTCGCGATGACTCGTTGTCGTCGACGACCAGCACCAGGGCCATGTTTCCACTCATGCGCGACACGTGTGCGGGATGAGTCGCTTTTACTTGCGGGGACGCACGGCGGCGAAGCTACCGCCGCAAAATATGATCTCTGATTATCCAAGAGTCGGAGAGCAAGTAAACTGGTTTTTATCAAATTGTTACGTGTCGTTCGGCCCGCGATCACTCATCTGCCGACGCTCGGGGACGTGTTCAGAGAGCTGAACGCTCTCAAGACACAGTACATCGTTGTCGGTTATGCGTTGGGCGGCGCAACGGCGGTGCTGTTCTATGCCGAGCCGACTCGCACGTACGACCTGGACGTGTTCGTGTGCCTTGCCTCACGGGATGCGGAACCGTTGGCGCGCCAGCAAGGATTTGCGGAGGAGTCGGAGCAGGAGAGACACGGCTTTATGACCGCAGAACAACGGTCAGGGTCAATGCCGATTGGCGATTCGCGATTCGGGATTGATTGAGGATTGGGGATTGTCGAGCGATTGCGGCACGGACACTCGTCAATGAATCTCCATTCTCCAATGTCCATTCTTCAATCAATCCCCAATCGCCATTCATCAATCCGCAATGCCACCCTCGTGCATTATTGATTGCTCCAGTTCACCTCGGCCGCAGCCGCGTAGCGCTCGGGCCATTCCATTTCCAGTCCGGTGTGCCGCACGCGCATCTCGCTCGTCGTGGCCACGGCGGCGTCGTCCCAGAAGAATCCGCCCTTCGGGTACGTGATGTGAACTTCTTTCTCTTCCCCGGTGACGGGGTTCCGCAGCGGCGTCAACGCCATCTCAATCTCGCCGGCCACCCGCACGCGCGATCGCTCGCCGGCCAGCTCGATCTCCACCGGCTTGCGTACGGGACCCTCGAACCGGCTGACCGTACCGGCCAGCGCTTCCCAGGGCATGCCGCCCATCTTGCCCGACAGAATCGTGGCCACGGCATCGGCCTGCGCCTGGCTGGCCGCGCTGTCGACGAAGAGCACGACCT
Organism: Vicinamibacterales bacterium; assembly: GCA_963738315.1. Taxonomy (GTDB): domain Bacteria; phylum Acidobacteriota; class Vicinamibacteria; order Vicinamibacterales; family JAMQPK01; genus JAMQPK01. Next base: position 976,240 of record CAVTVT010000002.1, read on the forward strand.
GGCCGTTGCCCTCGTGGATCGCGCCCGGGTACTTCGCCGCGATCACCGCACGGACCCCCGCGAGCGGCACGTCGCCGAATGCGCCCTCCTTCACGTGATAGCCGATGACGAACTCGCAGATGCCTTCGGTGGGAACACCCGCGAACTGACAGTTGCAGCCGTGCTTGCAGCTGCAGGCTTCGACGCTGTCGGCTTTCAGACGGTAGGGGACTCGGACCGGTTCGGTGGACATTGACGCATCGTACCGCATGAGCCGACAGGCTCGTCAATGCCTTCGTATATGATTTCCCGCGATGATTGACCTCGGCCGGGCGCGTACGCCCGCAGACCTGCTGCCGGCCATCGAGCGCCTGTTCGCGCTCTCCGGCGACAAGATTCGCGCGATCGAGAACAGCTGGCGTTCAGACGACGGCGCGCCGGTGTTCACCGTCGAGGGGCGCTATCGATCGCGAGGCTGGACGGAGTGGACGCAAGGCTTCCAGTTCGGCTCCGCGCTGCTGCAGTACGACGCCACCGGCGATCGCGAGTTTCTCGAGCTCGGCCGCTCCCGGACGATCGAACGGATGACGCCGCATCTCACGCACGCCGGCGTCCACGACCACGGCTTCAACAACGTCAGCACGTACGGCACGCTCTGGCGCCTCGCGAGGGAAGGGCGGTTCCAGGCCGATCGCTGGGAGACCGCCTGCTACGAACTGGCGCTCAAGGTGAGCGGCGCCGTGCAGGCGATGCGTTGGACGCCGCTGCCGGACGGCGGATTCATCCACTCGTTCAACGGCGCCCACTCGCTCTTCGTCGACACGATCCGAACGCTGCGCGCGCTGGCGCTCGCGCACCAGCTCGGCCATCGTCTTTTTGGCGAGCAGGACGTGCCGATCGACCTCCTCGATCGGCTGCGGCAGCACGCCCGGGCCACGGCGGCGTACAGCGTGTATTACGGCGCCGGCCGCGACGTGTACGATGTGCGCGGGCGGACCGCGCACGAAAGTCTCTTCAATCCCGCCAGCGGCACCTATCGCGGGCCGAGCACGCAGCAGGGTTACTCCCCGTTCAGCACCTGGACGCGCGGCCTTGCCTGGGCCATGCTCGGTTTCGCGGAGCAGTTGGAGTTCCTGGCGCAGATCGGCGAGCCGGCCTCGCGCGAACAGGGTGACGGCAGCGCTGACGCGCCGCTGTTCGACGCCGCCCGGGCGACCTGCGATTTCTATGTCGATCATGCGGCCGCCGCCGATGGCGTGCCGTACTGGGACACGGGCGCGCCCGGATTGGCCTCCATGCCCGGCTGGGGGGCTCGCCCCGCGGATCCGTTCAACGAGTTCGAGCCGGTGGACAGCTCGGCCGCTGCCATTGCGGCGCAGGGACTGCTGCGATTTGCGCGGGTCGTTCGCGAGCGGGGCGGCGACGGCCGCCGTTACGAACAGGCCGGCCTGCGCGTGCTCGAAACAGTGATGGACGCCCCGTACGCGAGCACCGATCGCGAGCACCAGGGGCTGCTGCTGCACTCGATCTACCATCGTCCGAACGGGTGGGACCATGTGCCGGCCGGTTCGAAGATCCCTCGCGGCGAATCGAGCATGTGGGGCGATTACCACCTGCGGGAGGCGGCGCTCTACGTGAAGCGGCTCGCAGAGGGGGGGCCGTACCTGACCTTCTTCGGGAGCGGGCGATGACCGATCGCGTTGCGCTGGTGACCGGCGGCACGCGCGGCATCGGGCTGGGCGTGGCCACCGCGCTTGCCCGCGACGGCTGGCGACTGGCGCTCTGCGGCCTCCGCGAGCGGGAGGCCGTCGAGGCGGTGCTCGAGGAGCTGCGGGGGGCCTCGCCGCAGGTCGACTACTGGCGGGCGGACATCGGCGATGCCGGGGATCGGCGCACGCTGCTCGAATCGATCGTCTCGCGCTTCGGCGTGCTCCATGCGCTCGTCAACAATGCGGGGCGCGCACCCCGCGTGCGCGCCGACCTGCTCGACGCCTCGGAAACGAGCTTCGAAGAGGTCCTCCGGACGAACCTCCAGGGCCCCTATTTCCTCACGCAGGCTGTCGCGCGCCTGATGGTCGAGGCTCGCCGCTCCGACCCGGGCGTTGCGGCGGCGATCGTGTTCGTCACCTCCGTCTCGGCGGATCTGGCATCGCCCAATCGCGGCGAGTACTGCGTCAGCAAAGCGGGGCTCTCCATGGCGGCGAAGCTGTTTGCGCTGCGGCTTGCCCCTGACGGAATCCCGGTCTACGAGATCCGGCCCGGGGTCGTCGACACCGACATGACGGCCGGCGTACACGACGCGTACGATCGGCGCATTGCCGACGGCCTCATCCCCGACGCGCGCTGGGGACGGCCCGAGGACGTCGGGAAGGCCGCCGCCGCGCTCCTGCGCGGCGACATCCCGTACGCCACCGGCACCATCGTGAACGTCGACGGCGGGCTGTCGATCCCCCGCCTCTGAAGCACACACCATGACCACACGCTCGCGCTCGTCCATCACCTCCACCATCGAACAGCTCGGCATCGTCGCCGTGATCAGGCTGCAGGATCCCGCCGCGCTCCGGGGCGTCGTCGACGCGCTCGTCGAAGGCGGCGTGCGCGCCCTCGAAGTGACGATGACGGTGCCGCGCGCCATCGAGCTCATCGCGGAGATCGCGCCGACGCTGCCGGCCGATTTCCTGCTGGGCGCCGGCACCGTCCTCGACGGCGACACGGCGCGCCGCGCCATCGACGCCGGCGCGCAGTTCCTCGTCAGCCCGGTGTTTCGTCCCGCCGTCATCGATGCCGCGCACGCGATGAACGTGCCGGCGATGCCCGGCTGCTTCAGTCCCACCGAGATCCTGTCGGCGTGGGAGGCGGGCGCCGACGTCGTGAAGGTGTTTCCGGCCACGTCGCTCGGGCCCGGGTTCTTCAAGGACGTTCGCGGCCCGCTGCCGCAGGTGAAGCTGATGCCGACCGGCGGCGTCTCGATCGACAACGTCGGCGACTGGCTGCGGGCGGGCGCGGTGGCCGTCGGCGTCGGGTCGGCGCTCCTCGACGCCAAGGCCATTGCCGCCCGTGATTTCGCGCCGATCGCCGCCAACGCGCGACGCATCGTGGAGAACGTGAGGAGGGCGAGGGAGCGGTGACAATTCGCAATGGCGATTTCGGATTGTGGATTGGGGATTGATTGAAGATTGGGGATTGGCGATTGCAGAGAGATTGCGGATTCGTCAATGATTCTCCAATCGTCGATTTGCACTCATCAATCAATCCGCACTCGCCAATCACCAATCGCCAATGCCAGCGTAAGGGGATACATGCCTCGAGTCATCACCTTCGGCGAGATCATGCTCCGGCTCAGCCCCCCGGGGTTCGAGCGGTTCTTCCAGTCGCCGGTGCTGTCGGCCACCTTCGGCGGCGGCGAGGCGAACGTGGCGGTGAGCCTGGCGCAATTCGGGTTCGAGAGCTGCTACGTCACGCGCCTGCCGGCGCACGAGATCGGACAGGCGGCGATCCGGGCGCTGCGTGCCGAGGGCGTGAACACCGACTTCATCGTCCGCGGGGGCGACAGGGTCGGGATCTACTTCGCTGAGACCGGGGCAAGCCAGCGCGCCTCGAGCGTCATCTACGACCGCGCGCACTCGGCCATCAGCGAGCTCGAGCCCGGAACCATCGACTGGCCGGCCGTGTTTCGCGGCGCCGACTGGTTCCACGTCACCGGCATCACGCCGGCGCTGGGAGAGAAGGCCGCCGCGTGCACGCGCGAAGCCGTCGAGGCGGCGAAGGCCGCCGGCGCACGCGTCTCGGTCGATCTGAATTTCCGGAAGAAGCTCTGGACCGAGGCGCAGGCCCAGCAGGTGATGCGGCCGCTGATGCGTCATGTCGATCTCGTGGTCGCCAACGAGGAAGACATTCAGTCGGTGCTCGGGCTGGAGGTGGCCGGCACCGATGTCGCGGCCGGTCAGCTCAACCTCGACGGTTATCGACGGGTGGCCGAGCGGGTCTCCCGCGAGTTCGGGCCGGCGCTCGTCGCCGTCACGCTGCGCGAGAGCCTGTCGGCGAGCGATAATGGATGGAGCGCTGCGCTGTGGGACCAGAGCCGGCAGAGCTTCGTGCACAGCCAGCGCTACGACGTGCGGCTGGTGGATCGCATCGGCGGCGGCGACAGCTTCGCGGCCGGACTGATCTACGGCCTCGTGACCGGGCGCGCGCCCGAGGCTGCCCTGCGATTCGCCGTGGCCGCCAGCGCGCTGAAGCAGACCATTCCCGGCGACTTCAACCGCGTGTCGGTCGGAGAAGTCGATCGACTCGCCAGGGGCGACGCGTCGGGCCGGGTGCAAAGATAGGCGCGGGTCGCAAGGACTCGCGACTTCAGACTCGCGACCATCGACTTTCGACTTATGTGAGGTTTCAACCATGGACACTCCCCCCATCACCCCGCCGACCTGCGTGATTCGCGACACCGCCTCGAAGAAAGGCCGCACCTGGAGCGTCCTGCCCGGGTCGACGGCCATGCGCCTCCTGCGATACGGCCGCATCATTCTCTCGGGCACCGATCGGCCGCTCCAGTTCGGCACCGAAGAGCTCGAGACGGCGCTGATCTGTCTGGACGGCACGGCCGAGGTGAAAGCCGACGGGACGCTTTATTACCTCACGCGCCTCGACGCGCTGTATCTGCCTCGTGACACCTCGGTAGAGGTCACGCCCGGCCGCGACGGCTGCGACCTCGCCGAGATTGCGGCGCCCGTTGCCAAACGCCGGGCGGTGCAGCTGGTGAAGTTCAAGGACGTGGAGCAGGATCAGGGTCTGCACTTCATGACGGGCGGCCCGGGATCCCGGCGCGAGCTCAACATTCTCATCGGCAAGAACGTGGACGCCGGCCGCCTGATGGTGGGCGTGACGTTCAGCGACCCCGGCAACTGGACGTCGTGGCCGCCGCACGAGCACGCGCAGCTGGCCGAGGAAGCCTACCTGTACATCGACATGCCCGCGCCCGCCTTCGGCCTGCAGCTCGTCTACACCAATCGGGAGGATCCGGAAGTGGCCACCATCGTCCGCGAGGGAGACGTGGTGCTGATGCCGGCCGGCTATCACCCCAATGTCGCCGCGCCCGGGAGCCAGATCAACTTCGTCTGGATGATGGCGGCCAACCGCGAAGACGAGGACCGTCTGTTCGGCGTGGTGAACGTGCAGCCCGAGTTCGCGTCCGCCGGCTCCGGCCTGGAGAAGGGCCGCAAGTGATTCCCCGCAACTGGAGCGCCATCCCTGCCGAGCGCGTCGCCGACGGGATCGATCGGCAGATGGTCTACGGCGACCGGCTCATGGTCTGCCGGCTGCGGCTCGCGCCGCACGTCGTCACGGCGCCGCACACGCATCCGCACGAGCAGATCACCATGGTGGAGCGCGGACGCGTGCGGTACATCGTCGCGGGCGAGGAGCGCATCGTTTCCGCCGGAGACGTCCTCCATTTCGCGCCGGGCGTCGAACATGGCGCGACGATGCTCGACGAGGAGGTCGTGTTGATCGATATCTTCACGCCCCTTCGCGAAGACTTCCTCACTGGGGAGTGACCAGCATCACCAATCACCAATCACCAATCGGCAATCAATCATCAATCGCCAATCCCCCATCACCAATGCCCTCGATTGGCTCTTCCTTCAATTTGACCGGCTCGGTGGCGCTGGTGACCGGCGCCTCCCGCGGTCTCGGCGCCGCCATGGCTGCGGCGCTGGCCGGCGCGGGCGCGAGGGTCGCGCTCCACTCGAGCGAGCAGCCGGCCGAGGCGACGCAGTCGGCGATTGCCGGCGAAGGGGGCGAGAGCCGTTGTTTCTCGGCGAACCTCACCGATCGCGCCGCCGCCGACCGCCTGGTGGCCGACGTCCTGCAGGCGTACGGCCGACTCGATATCCTGGTCAACAATGCCGGCATCATCCGGCGCGCGCCGGCTGCCGATCATGGCGACGACCTGTGGGACGAAGTGATCGAGGTGAATCTGACGGCCGTGTTTCGGCTGTGCCGGGCAGCCGGCCGGCACATGCTGGAGCGGGGCGACGGCAAGATCGTCAACGTGGCGTCCCTCCTCTCGTTCCAGGGCGGCATTACCGTGCCGGGCTATGCGGCCGCCAAAGGGGGCGTTGCGCAGCTGACCAAGGCGCTGGCGAACGAGTGGGCGGGCCGCGGCGTGCGCGTGAACGCCATCGCGCCCGGCTACATGCGCACCGACAACACCCGCGCGCTGCAGCACGATCAGGTGCGGAGCCGGCAGATTCTGGATCGCATTCCGGCGGGCCGCTGGGGTGAGCCCGCGGACCTCGCCGGGGCGGTTGTCTTCCTCGCCTCGCGCGCGTCAGACTACGTGCATGGCCACGTTCTCGTCGTGGACGGCGGCTGGATGGGCCGGTGAGGTTCGTGATAAGGTCGGCTCGCAGCGCACATGGGCCGGTTCGCGCCGGCCGCCATCGAGGTGGAGCCCGGTCCGGCTGACGCCGGAAGCCGGGGTCGAGAAGGAGCGCCCATGAACACGCAGGCCCCCGCATCCGCCCGCCCCGCTGTCGCCGGGGCCGGTGTTGCCGCTGTTGCCACGGCCGGTCATTTCCGCTGGTTCATCTGCGGACTGCTGTTTTTCGCCTCCGTCATCAACTACATCGACCGCCAGGTCATCGGCATCCTGAAGCCGACGCTGCAGCAGCAGTTCGGCTGGAGCGAGATCGACTACGGCGATATCGTCTTCGCCTTCCAGCTGGCATACGCCATCGGCTTCCTGTTCGCCGGCCGGCTGATGGACCGGCTCGGCACGCGCAAGGGATTCTCGATCGCGTTGACGATCTGGAGCCTGGCCGCGATCGCGCATGCGGGCGTGCTCGGCTTCGGTCCGGTGGCGGCGGGCATGCTCGGCATGATCGGCCTGGGCTATTCCACCTCGGTGGCCGGGTTCATCGTGGCGCGCTTCGCCCTGGGCCTCGGCGAATCGGGCAACTTTCCGGGCGCGGTCAAGACGGTTGCGGAGTGGTTTCCGCGCAAGGAGCGCGCCCTCGCCACCGGCGTGTTCAACGCCGGCACCAACATCGGCGCGCTCGCGACGCCGCTCATCGTCCCCTGGATCACGATCAATTACGGCTGGCAGTGGGCGTTCGTCGGCACCGGCGCGCTCGGGTTCCTCTGGCTCGCGTTCTGGCTCGCCACGTACCACCCGGCCGAAGAGCATCCGCGGCTGTCGGGCGCCGAGCTCGCGTACATCCGCAGCGACCCGCCGGAGCCCACCACCAAGATGTCGTGGGGGAAGATCCTGCCGCACCGGCAGGCCTGGGCCGTCGCAAGCGCCAAGTTCCTCACCGACCCGATCTGGTGGATGTACCTGTTCTGGATTCCGGACTTCCTCTTCCGGAACTACAAGGTCGATCTCGTCAACATGGGTCCGCCCATCGTTGTGATCTACCTGCTGGGCGACGTCGGCAGCGTGGCCGGCGGCTGGCTGTCGTCCTCGCTCATCAAGAAGGGCTGGACGGTGAACGCCGCGCGCAAGACCGCCATGCTGGTGTGCGCCCTGGCCGTCGTGCCGATCGTCTTCGCGGCGCACGCCTCGAGCCTCTGGATGGCGGTCGGCCTGATCGGCCTCGCGGCCGCCGCGCATCAGGGCTGGTCGTGCAACGTGTACACGCTGTCGTCGGACATGTTCCCGAAGCAGGCCGTGGGGTCGCTCACCGGGTTCGCCGGCACCACCGGGGCCATCGGCGGAATGGTGATCGCCAAGGTGGTGTCGTACGTGCTGGAGTTCACCGGCAGCTATCTCCCGGTGTTCATCATCGCGGCGTCGGCGTACCTGGTGGCGCTGCTCGTGGTGCATCTGCTCGCCCCGCGGCTCGAGCCGGCGCGCATCGAGTGACGAGATCGTAGCGCTCGTGGATATCGAGGTGCTTCACCACGCCGCGGTGCCGGTGAGCGACCTGGCGCGGGCCAAACGCTTCTACGAAGGCGTGCTGGGGCTCAAGCCGCTGCCCCGGCCGGCGTTTCCCTTCGACGGGGCGTGGTATCAGATTGGCGATCGCGAGCTCCACCTGATTGCCGCCCGCGACCCCACCTTCCGGACGGGCAAGGGGGTCGTGATGGAAGACGGCCACATCGCGCTGCGCGTCAAGAGCTTCCGCGCCGCGCTCGCACATCTGGAGTCGAAGGGGATCCGCGAAGGCGGCGACGAGCCGGGACGCTCGATGCGCGTGAATACCGCGAGCGTCACCGGGTACCCGCAGATTCACCTGCTCGATCCCGACCGCAACGTGATTGAAATCAACGCGGACAGGGTGGACTAGGGGATAGGGGAAGGGGCAACGATGTGAGAGGTGCGCTGGGGGCGGTGGCGCTTGGCGTGGCGGTGGTGCTTTCGGTGGCCGTCGTCCGGCCGGTCGACGGGCAGGCGGGCGTGCCGCGGGTGCTGCTCCTCGACGGGGCCCGTCTCGCCGAGATGCGGCAGCAGGCTGCGGCGGGCGAGGATGGAAGCCGGTCCTCCCTCGAGGCGCTGCGGCGCGACGCCGATCGTGCGCTCGCCATGGCACCCGTCTCGGTGATGGACAAGGGCGTCGCCCCGCCGAGCGGCGACAAGCACGACTACATGAGCCAGGCGCCTTACTGGTGGCCGGATCCCGCCAGGCCCAACGGGCTGCCCTACATCCGCCGGGACGGCGAACGCAATCCCGAGATCAATCGCATCAGCGATCACGACAACCTGGGGCATCTCGCTTCGGCCGTCAACACGCTGGGCATCGCATACTTCGTGCTCGGCGGCGATCAGTATGCGCGCCATGCAGCGGAGCTGGTGCGGGTCTGGTTCCTCAATCCGGCGACGCGCATGAACCCGCATCTGCGGTTCGGGCAGGGCATTCCGGGCATCACGGAAGGACGCGGAATCGGCATCATCGAGATGCGCGGTCTGCCCGACCTGATCGACGGCGTGCTCCTGATTCAGGGGTCGGACGCCTGGAGCACGGCCGACGAAGACGGGCTGCAATCCTGGATGCGGTCGTTTCTCACCTGGCTGCTCGAGAGCCCGCACGGCCGGGACGAGGCGAAGAACGGCAACAACCACGAGACCTGGTACGACGTGCAGGCGGCTTCGCTGGCGCTTTACACCGGCCAGCCGGATGCCGCGCGCCGCGTGCTCGAGGGCTCCGAGCGGCGGATCGCCGCCCAGATCCAGCCCGACGGGCGCATGCTCCGCGAGCTCGAGCGCACGCGCGCCTTCGACTACAGCCTCTTCAATCTCGAGGCGTTCTTCCATCTCGCCGATCTGGGAAGCCGCGTCGGCGTCGACCTGTGGCACTACCGGACCGCCGACGGCCGCAGTCTGCGGCAGGCGCTCGACTTCCTGGTGCCGTTTGCGGCCGGCGAAAAGAAGTGGACCTACGATCAGATTACCGAGTGGCGCCCCGCCGCCATCAGCCCGCTGCTGCGGAAAGCCGCGGTCGCGTGGAGCGAACCCCGCTATCGCGAGCTGGCGGCGGCGATCGGCGGCGCCAGCCCCCGGCCCGGCGAACCCTGAACCCCGAACCCCGAACCCCGAACCTTGAACCCCGAACCTTGAACCTGAGATGCACCCCACCTCCCTCACGCTTTCCGCCGTGTTGATCGCCGTGCTGCTCTCGCCCGTGGAGGCCCAGCGCCCGCGCGTGCGCGTCAGCCCCCACGAGACCGCCGCCAGCGTCGTCGACGGCGCGAAGATCAGCATCACCTATGGGAGACCCTCGATGCGCGGCCGGAAGATCTTCGGCGGGCTCGTGCCCTACGGGCGCGTCTGGATGCCCGGCGCAGACGAGGCGACGATCTTCGAAACCGCGGCGCCGCTGCGGTTCACGGGCGGCTTCCTCCTGCCGGCGGGGTCGTATTCCCTGTACACCCTGCCCGAGTCCTCCCGCTGGACGCTCATCATCAACAAGATGACCGGACAGTTCCACACGTACTATCCGGCAGACCGTGATCTCGCCAAGCTGCCGATGCACGTCGAATCGCTCGAGACCCCGCTGGAGATGCTGACGATATCGGCCGTCCAGCGTCCCGGCGGCGGCGGATCGCTGCGCCTCGAGTGGGAGCGGACGCGCGCGTCAGTCGACTTCACGGTCGAGCGCTGACGGCGCGCCGCGCGGCGATCGCATCTCGAACCCTTGCCCCTTTGATACAATTCGCGCCCATGCAGTTCGACTTTCTCAACGGTCTGTTCGTGCTCATGCTGTCCACCTTCATCGGCCTGATGGTGATCCAGCGCGTGTCCAGGCTGCTCCACACCCCGCTGATGTCGCTCACCAACGCGATTTCCGCGATCGCCGTGGTCGGCGCCATTCTGCTCGCCGGGGAGCAGGAGTCGCGGCTGAGCACGGTCCTGGGCGCCGTCGCCGTCTTCGCCTCCACGACCAACATCGTCAGCGGCTTCCTCATCACCGATCGCATGCTGAAGATGTTCAAGCGCCGGGAGCCGCGATGATCGATCAGCTGACCCAGCTGATTTACCTCGTTTCCACCGCACTCTTCATTCTGTCGCTCCAATGGATGAGCGATCCCACGACGGCCCGCCGCGGCGTCTTCGCGGGCGTCGGTGGGATGTCGCTCGCGGTGATCGGCACGCTGCTGCACCCGCAGATCGTCGGCTTCGGCTGGATCGCCGGGGCGGTCGTCCTCGGCACCCTCGCCGGCATCCCGCTCTCGATGGTGGCCCTGACGGCGGTGCCGCAGCGGACGGCGCTCTCGCATGCCTTCGGCGGCCTCGCGGCCGGCATCGTCGGCACGGCCAAGTACTACCTCTGGCTGCAGCAGGGACAGCTGACGCGCTTCCGGATGACCGCAATCGCGCTCGAGGTGATCCTCGGTTTCCTCACGCTCACCGGGAGCCTGATCGCCGCCGGCAAGCTCCAGGAGGTGCTGCCCACGCGCCCGATCCTGTACCGCAACCAGAACGTCATCAATTTCGGGTTGCTGGTCCTGGCGCTCGTCGTGGCCGTCCTGCTGGTCGTCGATCCCACCCGCCAGATGCTGTTCCCCGTGCTGTTCACCCTCGCGCTGGCCTTCGGCGTCCTGCTGGTGCTCCCCATCGGCGGCGCCGACATGCCGACGGTGATCTCGCTCCTGAACTCGTACGCAGGGCTGTCGGCCGTCGCCATGGGTTTCGTGATGGAGAACAAGCTGCTCATCACGGCCGGTGCGCTCGACGGCGCCTCGGGCCTGATTCTGTCGATCGTGATGTGCCGGGCGATGAACCGATCGTTCGCCAATGTGCTGTTCGGCGCGTTCGGCCAGGTGGCGGCCGGGGCGGCGCAGGTGGAGCAGCGCACGGCCAAGAGCGCGACCCCGGAGGACGCGGCGCAGCTGCTCGAGAACGCGTCCATGGTCGTGATCATCCCCGGCTACGGGATGGCCGTATCGCAGGCCCAGCATCGCGTCCACGACCTGTACGAGTCGCTCGCCAAGAAGGGAGTGGACGTGAAGTTCGCCATCCACCCTGTCGCCGGCCGCATGCCGGGGCACATGAACGTGCTGCTGGCCGAGGCGGAGATTCCATACGAGCGTCTCGTCGAGATGGACGACATCAACCCGGAGATGGGGCAGGCCGACGTGGCTCTGGTCATCGGCGCCAACGACGTCGTGAACCCGGCCGCGCGGCGCGACAAGACCAGCCCGATTTACGGTATGCCGATCATCGACGCCGACAAGGCGAAGGTCGTCCTGGCCATCAAGCGGTCGATGAACCCTGGATTCGCGGGGATCGAGAACGAGCTCTACTTCGCCGACAACACGCTCATGCTCTTCGGCGACGCCAAGAACGTCGTCGGCGAGATCGTCAAGCACCTCCACGGGCAGGATCGCTGAGCGGTTCAGCCGAGTACAGGATGCGCGCGTGGCGCGCGGCGGCGACGATGGTCGTCGTCAGCAGGCCGGCCGCGCCGACCGCTCCGCCCGTATCGAACAGGGTTACCTGGACGCCAGCCAGGGTCACGGTCGATTTCCAGAAGAGCATGAGGGTTCCCGCAGCGAGCAGAACGCGAAGCTCGGTCGGCCCGAGCCGCCAGTGGGACATCTCGAAGCGGCCCACCGAGTAGGTGGCCAGGTAGGTCTCGATCGAGATCAGCAGATAGGCGATCAGTACCAGTGCGGCGATGACGGGGCTCATCAGGCCCGACAATGCCAGTCCCCCCAACAGGATCACCGCGCCGAACGAGTCGAGCACGTGATCGATGTAGAACCCGTACCGGGGCCGCTGCCGGTTGCGCACGCGCGCCAGCGTGCCGTCCAGGCTGTCGCCGAACCAGTTCACCGCCAGCGACAGGACGGCACCCCCGAGCAGCCACCGGTGCCGTCCCGACAGCGCGTAGCAGATGCCGACCATTGCCATTCCGCCGAACCCAAGAGCGGTGAGATGGTCCGACGTGATCCAGGCGGGCAGCCGGGCGGCCAGCCAGAGCAGCGTCCTTCTTTCCAGACTGGCGAGCAGGCCGGCGTTGTCGCGCTCGTGCGACATGGGAAACCTCCTGCCCGGATATGCGCGGGGGGCGGGCGAAGCGGCTCACGCAGCCGGCGGCGGTGGAGCGGATCCGGTCACGTGTCCTGAAATCGTGCGGGGTCGTGCGGCTCGCGGGCCCCTGGAAGCCGGCCACGCAGGGGGCGGATCTTGCAGGGCGTGGCGCGTGTTCGTCTGCGCGGAGAGGCCCGCAGACGCTTCGCCGGAGGGCATGCATGGCGGATCGGGTTCAGGCGGCGGCGGGGGATGCGGGAACGGCGCCGGTGAGCCGGCGGCAGCTGGTCGATCTCCTCAACGAAGATCTGGCTCGCGAATACCAGGCGATTATCGCCTACGTCGTGTACTCGCAGGTGCTCAAGGGTGCCGAATACATGGCCATCGCCAGCGAGCTGGAGAAGCACGCCGGCGAGGAGCTGAGGCATGCGCTGATCGTCTCGAAGCTCATCGACTATCTGGGAGGCGATCCGACCGTCAGCCCCAAGCCGGTGAAGACGTCCGAGAAGGCCACCGACATGCTGCGGTTCGATCTCGAGAACGAGAACGAGACGGTACGCAACTATCGCGACCGCGTACGCCAGTGCGAGGCGCTCGGGGAGTTCGCGATGGCGGAGCACCTGCGCGAGATTCTGGTGAACGAACAGGAGCACCAGATCGATCTGGCGACGGCGCTCGGCGAGGATGTGCCGGACGTCTCGCGGAAGCGCCGCTGATTTCAGCCGTCCAGTCTACAGAAATACGCTGGACGCTGTACACGGTCGCTACATAGATCGTGCTCGGACCGCGCAAGGGGGAGGATCCCGCCAGGTTTGTTCGAATTCCGGGCCGCTCCGTGGCCCCTCTCTTGCTGAACGGTACGGTCGACGCATGCCCCTCGCATCATCGACACTGAATCTCTGGGGTCTGACCCTCTGTCTTACAATTCTGGCGCCTGCCGCACCGGCGGTGCTCGCGCAGACGCCGGCCGAGCTGTTTCCAGGGGCCGCCGCACAGGCTCAGGCCGATCAGCCGGAGCGCGCCGCGACCCTCAACAGAGACGTCTTCATTGCCCTGCCGCTGGCGACCTTGCTGGGGACGACGCTCGCCCTCCGGCCGCGCCGGAAGGGGACGCCGAGCCGCTCCTCACCGGTGATTCAGACGCAGATCATCCTGTCGCTCATCGGGGCGCTCGTCATGCTCGTCGTCGGATCCAGCCTGGCGCGCGCGTTCGGGGTCGTCGGGGCGGCCGGGCTGGTGCGCTACCGCGCCAAGATCGAGGATCCCAAGGACGCGGGCGTCATGCTCTCGACGCTCGCGGTCGGGCTGGCCTGCGGCGTGGGGCTGTATCCGCTCGCGGTGTTCTCGGCGCTCTTCATCGTGGTAGTGCTGTACGTGGTCGAGTCGTTCGAACCGAAGGCGCGCAAGCCGTTCACGCTCGAGATCAAGTCCAAGGATGCCGCGAGAGTGCAGGCCGGGGTGGAGCGCCTGTTCCGCCGGCGCAAGGTGAAGTTCGAGCTGCGCGAGAGCGGTCCGGACCAGATCTCGTACGAGGTGCAGCTCCCCCTGGACGTCAAGACCGATTCGCTCTCGGCAGACATCATGCAGCTCGACAAGGACGAGGGTACGTCGGTGCAGTGGAATCCGGAAAAGAAGAAATAGCGAGCGGAGAGCCCATGAATCTCGTCGTTCAGCCCGAGGACGGGCTCACGTCCATTCTCGCGGCGCTGAAAAGAGCCCGATCGCGAATCGAGCTCACCATCTTCCGCTTCGATCAGGACGAGCTGCAGAAGGCGCTCGAGCAGGCGGTGGTGCGCGGGGTGAAGGTGCACGCGCTCATCGCCCACCAGGCGGCCGGAGAGGGAAAGCGGCTGCGCAAGCTGGAGCTCGAGCTGCTGGAGAAGGGCGTGACGGTGTCGCGCACCGGCGACGACCTCATCCGTTACCACGACAAGCTGCTGCTGATCGATCGCGAGATGCTCTACACGCTCGGCTTCAACTGGGCCAGGCTGGATATCGTCAAGTCGCGCAGCATGGCCATTGCCACCCGCCACGCACGGCTGGTGCAGGAGGGAGTGAAGCTGTTCCACGCCGATTCCATCCGTCAGCCGTACACGGCCGAACACGACTGCTTCGTGGTCAGCCCGGAGAATGCGCGGACGGCGCTCTCGAAGTTCATCAAGAGCGCCCGCAAGGAGCTGCTGATCTACGACACCAAGATCAGCGATCGTCAGATGATCGCGCTGCTCGCCGATCGCGTCAAAGCCGGCGTGGAGATTCGCATCATCGGCAAGCTGACCAAGAAGATCGACGGCGTGAAGGTAGACAAGCTGCCCGACCTGCGTCTGCATCTCCGGGCGATGCTCAGAGATGGCCAGGAAGTCTTCGTGGGCAGCCAGAGCCTCCGATCCCTCGAGCTCGACAAGCGCCGCGAGGTCGGCATCATCGTGAAGAACCGGGGCGTTGCGAAACGGTTCCGCTACGTGTTCGAGCAGGACTGGGCCAAGACCGGCATCGCCAGGGAGATCAAGAAGGCGGCCGAAAAGAACGAGAAGCGCGACAAGGCGACGGACGAAAACGGCAAGGACGACAAGGGCAAGGAGAAGATGGCCGCCGCCTCGTGAGCGCGGGATCAGAAGCCGAAGCCGCCGAAGCTCCAGAACAACCGCGTGCCGTCACCGCCAAACCCCACGTCCAGCCGCCCGACCGGAACTCTGTTGTGCACATAGGCCAGACTGAAGCCCGCGTCGTGCCTGAGCGACCGGCCGAGATCGCCCGCGCGGGACGCGACCTGCCCGAGATCGTAGAAGATCGTCGCCTGCGCCCATCTGCTCAGCGGCAACCTGTACTCCGCCTGCGCCAGCGCCAGGTTGCGATCCCGGAAGCGATAGCTCCGATAGCCGCGCAGCGTGGCGTCTGCGCCATCGGACGGCATGGTGTCGCGGCGGAACGCGTGCAGGCCCGTGCCGCCGAGCGTGTACTGCAGGTAGTACGGCATGGGGCCGCCGGCGCCGACCGAGACCAGGCCGTGCAGTGTGAGCCGCTCGGCACGCCGGAAGCCGGCAAATTCCTGGCGCAGTTCCACCTCGTACCGGCGAAAGCGGTATGGTCCGCTGTTGCGGTCGTACGTCCATTCGACCGCGCCTCGATAGGTGCCCCGGAGCGGATCTGCGGTGGAGCGCGCTCGAGGCGTAGCCGGGTCGCCGCCGCGCGTGAGCTCCACGTACGCGCGGTACCGGTTGAAATGGCCGCCCGCATCGAAGCCGGGGATGCGCGTAGGCGAGAACACCCGTTCGATTCGACCAGCTTTCCTTGGCGCCGGGGCCGGTATCGGGAACGTATCGCTCGGCCGTGCCGCCCACGCGCAGGTTGCGGCGGGGGACCAGCCATCCCGACACACCGATCGAGGCCTCGCGCAGACGAAAGTTGCTGCGTCGAGCGACCGAGCTGTCGGGGCCGATGCCGAAGAAGTCCAGGTCATTCATGTGCCTGAGCTCTCCAACCAATGCCAGCCGGGCCCGGCGTGCGCGGTAGCCGGCCGTCCCGCTGACCGACCAGTACCCGCCGACCGTCACCAGCGTGCGGGCGTCGTGAAACCAGCGCTCTCGACGGGGCGTGTCATAGCCGATCCCGGCGCCGATGCCGCCGCCAGGCGCAACGCCGTCGACGATGGGGTGCAGCGGGCGCTCGAAGGCCTCGAGGATTGCGCGCGCTCCCGCGGGCAGCGGCAGCTCATCGGCCGCTGAGCTCTGCGCGGACGAAGTCTGCGGCAGCAGCGCGATCGCGAGGTACGAGCGTGAATGACCTGCCCATCGGCACTCGAGATGCAGCTGCCGTGCCGCGACAAGAGGCGCGGCGGCCGCAGTCCAGCTGTACATGTCGATTCGCCGACATCGGCGCCGAGCACCGTGGAGTGCTGGGGGAGCGACGGTTCGAAGCGGGCTCGTGGTACGGCGCTTGCCTCGTATCCTGTGGAGGCTAATGTGACCAAGAAGCGCAAGAAGGCGGAGGGCGACGTGCTCGGGATCAGCGACACGCCCGCCACGACCCATATTCCACAGGCGACCAACGACCACGGTGGTCATCCACAGGGGATTGAAGTTCGCGAGGACCCGGCGGCACACCGGTGCCGATGAGCTGAACCCGAGCAAGGGAGCGACCGGCGTCGACATGGGTGGGAGCGGCGAAGGCACTGACGTCGAAATCGAAGGTGCCACGCCTGGTGAACCGAAGCGCTGAACGCAGACGGCATCGTCCGACGTATGCGTCAGACGATGCCGTTCTTGCCGCGGCCGGCGATCTGGTTCAGGCGGCGTCGCCCAGGAGGGCGAGGAATTCTTCGCGGTCCAGACTGCCGTTCGAGAGCAGCGCTTCGGCCATGGCGTCGAGCACGGCCCGGCGGTTGTTCAGCGTGTCGCAGGCGCGCTCGAACGCGCGGCCGAGAATGGCCTGCACCTCGCCCTCGATCCGGCCAGTGACTTCCTCGCTCAGCTCGTTGCCATTCGAGTCGCCGGCGCGCCGGCCCCGATGGTCGGGGGACTGCAGAGCGACGGGACCGATCACCGGCGACATGCCGAATTCGCAGATCATGCGGCGCGCGAGCGCGGTCGCCCGCTCGAGATCGTTGGACGCGCCGGTAGAGAGCTTGCCGAACGCGATCTGCTCGGCGGCCCTGCCGCCCAGCAGAACCGCAAGGCGGTCCATCAACTCGTCTTCCTGCAGCAGATTGCGATCTTCCGGCGTCTGCTGCATGTAGCCGAGCGCCGCGAGCCCGCGGGGCACGATCGATACCTTGTGCACCGGCTCGGCGCTGGCCGCCAGCTCGGCGACGATCGCGTGCCCCGACTCGTGGTAGGCGACGATCCGCCGCTCCTTCACGTGCGTGAGCCTGTTCTTTCGTTCCAGTCCCACGACGACGCGATCAATGGCGGCGTGCAGCTCGGTCATGCCGACCTCCGCCTTGTCGTGCCGGGCCGCGAGCAGCGCCGCCTCGTTGAGCACGTTTTCCAGGTCGGCGCCCACGAAACCAGGCGTCCGCCTGGCGACGTATTCGAGGTCGACGTCGCTCGCCAGCCGGACGTTGCGCGCGTGTACCTGGAGAATCGCATGGCGGCCCATTCCGTCCGGCCGGTCGACCAGAATCTGGCGATCGAACCGTCCGGGCCGGAGCAGCGCGGTGTCGAGGATTTCCGCGCGGTTGGTTGCGCCGAGGACGATGATCCCGTCGCGCGAATCGAATCCGTCCAGCTCCACGAGCAGCTGGTTGAGCGTCTGCTCGCGCTCGTCGGTGCCGCCGCTGCCGTTGCCGCCGCTGCGGCTCTTGCCGATCGCGTCGAGCTCGTCGATGAACACGATGGCGGGCGCTTTGGCCTTCGCCTGCTCGAACAGCTTGCGGACGCGCGAAGCGCCCACACCCACGAAGACCTCGATGAACTCCGAGCCGCTGGCGGAGAAGAAGGGGACGCCGGCCTCTCCCGCCACTGCGCGTGCCAGCAGCGTCTTTCCCGTGCCGGGCGGACCGACCAGGAGGGCGCCCTTGGGGACGCGCGCACCGAGCTGCGCGAAGCGCGCCGGACTCCGGAGGAACTTGACGATCTCCTCCAGCTCTTCCTTGGCCTCGTCCACGCCCGCCACCGCATCGAAGCGGGTCTGCGATCGCCCGCGGCGATCGCGCGCGCGCCTGCCTTTCGTGAGGCTCGACATCGAGCGCACCGGATTCATGCGCTTGTAGGCGAAGGCCATCACCACGATGAAGGCGAGACCGGTGAGCAGGCCCAGGATCACCGCGACGTGCGACGCGTCTTCTCGAATCCCCCCGTAGGTGATCGAGCGCGATTCGAGCAGCGGGACGAGATCGTCGGTGGGCACCGCCGTGGCGGTCCAGAGCGGCGGCGCGCCGGCGGCTTCGGCGGCCTCGGTCGGCACCGCCTGAACTTCGGTGGCCGACAGACGGACCTCCCGCACGTCTCCTTGCGCGATGTGGTGCTTGAGCGTGCTGTAGGGGATCTCTTCGGCGCCCCGGCCGCCGCCGCAGGCTCCCGCGAAGAGCGCGATCAGGGCGCTGAAACAGAGCAGAATGCGGAACTTCGACATCCGTCGTGACCTGAGTGGCGAAAGCTGTTGGGGAGCTGACCCTGGGCGACCCGTAGGATTTCCCTGGAGGGAGCCACCTGAAAAGCCGGCCCACCAGTAGTTTAGCAACAAATCGGCCGATCCGTTCAACGAATTGCGGCGCGCCTGGCGTGCGCCAGCTCGTCACGGCACGAGGCGAATGTCGGGCTCTCGAAGTGCACCTCGAGGTAGCCGACCGACGGCGTCGACGCCATGGCTTCGAGTGTGACCGCGGCGAGACCCGCGGCGCCGGTCGGCGTCCAGGTTGCGGCCAGCACGCGCTCCCGCGTCATCAGCGCTTCGGTCCAGTCGTCGCTCTCGCGCTTGAGGCTCCCGGGCCTCAGATAGTCGAACGTCTCGTGCAAGCCGTACCGGGCGTCCAGTGCCCGAGCCGTGTCGGCGAACGCCTGCTTGAGTGCGGAGCCGTCGAGCGCGACCGCGACGTCCCTGCCCACCGCCATGACCTTGCAGAGGCCGGTCGTCGGCGACACCACCAGCCCGTAGGCTTCGAACGCCGGATCGGCGGCGGGGACCTGCCTCGCTTCGAAATAGCCGGGCTGCGTTTCCCTGTAGGTGCCGATCAGCGTGAGTACCTCGGCACGCGTCGAGCCAAAGCGCAGGCCGAACGGCGCCTCGGGCGTCTGGGCTCGGCCTCGCACGCCCGTCAGGAGGAGAACGCCGCAAAGAAGTGCGAGTGCTGGCTTTCGCATATGTCACTCCGGAATATCGGGCCGACCCGCCGCCAACTTTGGTGCCCGTTGTTCTATGCTGGGCCGGTGCCCGATCAGATTACGATTTCGCTCAGCGACGGTCAGACGGTCGGGGCGCGGCTGTACGCCGCCGCGCCCGCACGCAGGCTCCGGACGACCCTCGTCCTCGCGCATGGCGCAGGGGCCGGTCAGACCAGCCCCTTCATGGTGCACTTCGCCGAAGGGCTCATGCGAAACGGGATCGACGTCTGCACCTTCAATTTTCCGTACGCCGAACGGAACCGGCGTGTTCCCGACCGTGCCCCGGTGCTGGAAGACTGCTTTCGCAATGCGATCGCGGCCGCGGCCGCTCGAACAGCGTTCGAAGGGAATGCGGTGTTCATCGGCGGGAAGTCGATGGGCGGCCGCATCGCGACTCACCTCGGCGCCCACGCCGATGCCGTGCGGCTCGGCATGGCCGGACTGGTGCTCCTCGGCTATCCGCTGCATCCACCCGGGAAGCCGCAGCAGCTGCGCGCGGCGCACCTGCCCGATATCAAGATGCCCGCGCTCTTCATTCAGGGCTCGCGCGATCCGTTCGGCACCCCCGACGAGCTGCGGCCGATTCTCGCCACCGTCCCTCACGCATTCCTGCACGTCGTCGAGAACGGCGATCATTCACTCGCTCCGCCGCGGAAGAGCGCCTCGCATCCGGTCGATCGAGTCTACGACGAACTGCATCGCCTGATTGCAGACTGGATGAGCGGCGTCGTTTCGGGGACCGCTGGAGTGCAGGTCTGAGGAGGACGAGTGCATGGCTGACGACCTGACGGCTGTCGCTCCGGTGCATCTGGTCAGCACCGGCTCGGCTCACGATGATGGACGGCGTCCCTCCGCCGGCATTGCTCTCTGTCTCTCCGGCGGCGGATACCGGGCGATGCTCTTCCATGCGGGGGCGCTCTGGCGCCTCAACGAGCTCGGCTATCTTCCGAAGCTCGCGCGGGTGTCGAGCGTGTCTGGCGGCTCGATCACGGCCGCGGTGCTGGGATTGCACTGGAGTGATCTCGGCTTCGACGCGGCCGGGATCGGCCGACACTTCGAAGATACGGTCGTGCAGCCGATTCGCACGCTCGCCGGCAAGACGATCGACGAAGCGTCGATCGTGGGCGGCCTCCTGCTGCCCGGCTCGATCGCGGACAAGCTGGCGGACGCGTATCGCAAGCACCTCTTCGGCGCCGCCACGCTCCAACAGCTCCCGTCAGACCCCCCGCGGTTCGTCATCAACGCCACCAACGTGCAGAGCGGCGCGCTCTGGCGGTTCTCGCGCCCGTTCATGGCCGACTATCGCGTGGGCATCATCCGGAATCCGACGATTCAGCTCGCTGTGGCGGTCGCGGCGTCCTCCGCGTTTCCGCCGGTGCTCTCGCCTCTCAAGATGGAGCTCGCGGCCTCCCTCTACGACCCGCCGAGCGGGCTGCCGTCAGAGGATTTGCACGCCGAGCCCTACATGACCGACGTCGTCCTCACCGACGGCGGGGTGTACGACAATCTCGGCCTCGAGACGGCATGGAAGTCGTACAAGACGATTCTCGTCTGCGACGGCGGCGGCAAGCTGCAGCCGGAGCCGGAGCCGGAGGGCGACTGGGCCCGGCACGCCGTGCGCATCAACGCGCTGATCGACAACCAGGTGCGAAGCCTTCGCAAGCGTCTGCTCTTGAGCTCCTACACGACTGGAACCCGAGCGGGAACGTACTGGAGCGTTCGATCGAATATCGCAGACTACCAGGCGCCGGGAGCGCTCCCATGCGCGTTCGATCGCACCACGATTCTCGCAGACACGCCGACGCGGCTGAAGCGGCTGGAGCCGCTCCGCCAGGAGCAGTTGATCAACTGGGGCTACGCGATTTGCGACGCCGCGATGCGCCGCTGGGTGGACGCGACGCTGCCGCCGCCAGCCGGGTTCCCTTACCCTGCGAGCGCGATCGGGTGAACCCGCTCAGACGGGCAGCCTCAGCAGCCGGGCTTCGGCACGATCCAGGTGCGGTGGCACGAAGGACACTCGAAGTGCACGTGCGTTGTCGTCCGCTGGATGGCAACAGCCGGCGGCCCCGGTGCGCAGATGTCGCACAACGGTGTTGCCAGACGATTGGGAGCGCGCTGGTTCACCGGCAGCAGCTCCCATCCGTCGGATCCGAGGTCTTCCTCGATGCGATTCAGGTAGTCGAAGAGGCGCGCCGGGTTCGCCATGCGAACCGAGCGGCTGGTTCCATCGGGACGCTGCCAGATCAGGCGGAAGTCTCCGCCCTCGTGCTCGGCACGCACGTACACCACTTGGCCGTCGCGGCGATATCGCCAGATCAGTCGCTGCTGCATGGGGCGAGTGCGTCATTGCGCCGCGCCGATGACGAGGTAGTCTCCGCCGTCGCCGGCGCAGGGGAGCGTGGGGAGAACCGGCTCGCCCGGCAGACTGGCAGTTTCGAGCCGGCTGCCGACCTGCGCCGCGAGCGATTCCAGAACGTCCGCGAGCGCGGTTCCCTCCGCGCTGTCGAGCGTCACCCGCCTGGAGGCGAGCGACCGGCAGATCCTGACGGGGATCGGACGCGGCGTGTGCTCCACGGCATCATGGATGGCCACCTGAAGCTCGACCATCTCGCGATGCAGGGACGAAACCGGCTGCCGGAGCTCGCGGCCGGCGCCATCGCCTCCGCGCGTCGCGACGTAGTGGACGACTGCCCACGAGAGGCCGATCGAGAAGAGTGCCACCGCGGTGGAAAGGGCACGACGGATCGCCGGCTCGCGCATGACTTCGACAGATGGTAGTCCTGACCGCGCCGGGT
This sequence comes from Vicinamibacterales bacterium, assembly GCA_963738315.1. Classification (GTDB taxonomy): domain Bacteria; phylum Acidobacteriota; class Vicinamibacteria; order Vicinamibacterales; family JAMQPK01; genus JAMQPK01. Next base: position 998,307 of record CAVTVT010000002.1, read on the forward strand.
GGTAGCATGGCGCGTACCCAGGAGGCCAGATGCAGACGTCTCTCTCGATTGCCGGCGCCGCTGTGGCGATGGTGGCGGCCGGCGCGGCCGTCATGTCCGCTCAGCACGCGCCGTATCGATCCCACACTGATACGTACGAGGCGCCGCACTATGCCTCGCTCGCCGAGTGGGAGCCTCGGGCGGCGTATCTGCGCGAGCACATCCTGGCGTCGGCTGGACTGCTGCCGATGCCCGATCGCACGCCGCTGAACGCGGTGGTGTTCGGCGAGCTGGCGCACCCGGACTACACGGTCGCGAAGGTCTACTTCGAGAGCCTGCCCGGATTTTTCGTCACCGGCAATCTCTATCGCCCGGCCGGCGCCGGACCGTTTCCGGCCATCCTGTCGCCGCACGGCCACTGGGCCTACGGCCGGCTGGAGAACACGCCCCTCGTCTCGGTGCCGGGACGCGCGATCAATCTCGCCCGGCAGGGTTTCGTCGTCTTCACCTACGATCTGATTGGCTACGACGACAGCCGGCAGCTCGAGCACCGGCTTTTCGGCGGCCGTCGTGAAAACATGTGGGGGCTCAGCGTCGGCGGTCTGCAAATCTGGAACGGCATCAGGGGGCTCGACTTCCTGCAGAGCCTCCCGTACGTGCAGCGCGACGCCATCGGCGTCACCGGCGCCTCGGGCGGCGGCACGCAGACGTTCCTGCTGGCGGCGATCGACGAGCGTGTGTCGGCCGCCGCTCCGGTCAACATGATCTCCCTGCACATGCAGGGCGGCTGCGTCTGTGAAAATCCCCCCGGACTGCGGCTCGACACCAACAATGTCGAGCTCGCCGGCACCATTGCCCCGCGTCCGCTGCTCATGGTCTCGGCCACGGGCGACTGGACGGTGGACACCATGAAGAAGGAATACCCGGCCGTGCGCGCCTTCTACGCGTTGTTCGGCCAGCCCGATCGCGTCAAGGCGGTCCAGTTCGACGAGGTCCACAACTACAACCGCGACTCGCGCGAGGCGGTGTACGCGTTCATGGCGCACTGGCTGCAGCACGCACCGGCCGACGTCCGGCGCCCCGAGAAGCCGTTCACGGTAGACCCGCTGCAGGATCTCCTTGTGTTCCATCAGCGGCCCCTGCCCGCCGGCGTCCTGACCGACGCGCAGCTGACGAGCGCCTGGATTGACCGCGCAAAGCGCCAGCTCGCCGCCACCCCGCTCGACACGCTCGGGCGGGCGCTCGGCCATGCCCTCGGCTATCCTCGCGAACCAGCGTCCTCGCCGTCCGCCAGCGTCGATCCGCCGCGCGGACGGCGGGGCGTGGTGCTGATAGACGGCAGCGACGCGGCGCTCGAGAAGCAGCTGCGATCGGCCGGCATGCAGGTGCAGCGGATTGCGTTCACGCCGTTCGACGCCGACGCCGCCGCGAAGATCCCGCACTTCGAGACGTACAACCGCACCGAGGCGAGCCAGAGGGTGGCGGATATCGTCTCGGCGGCGCGCGCACATCCGGGCGCCGCGCTGGTCGCCTCGGGCGATGCCGCACTCGCCGGGCTGCTGGCCTCTGCGATCGTCCCGCTGAGGGTGGCGATTCTCGACGTCGGCGATTTCGACACGTCGAGCGACGATGACTACCTCGCGCACCTGTATGTCCCGGGACTGCGGCGGGCGGGAGACCTGACGACGGCGGCGCGCCTGGCGGGGCGTGCGCTGGTGATCCACGGCGCGGGACAGCGGTTCGAACTCGGAGGCGTGCCGGTGCAGCATACGAAGCTGAGTGCGCGCGACATCGTCCCGCGTCTGCGCTCGGTCGAATAGCGAGCGTCTCCTCGAGGTTCTACCAATTGACCAGCACGAGACTCGCAGCCGCCCTGGCACTGCTCGTGACCGTGACAGGTGGCGTGTCGGCGCAGGGGGGCGACGCTGGCAACGCCGACCTCGTCGGTGCGTGGCTCGGCACGCTCAACGCCGGCGTGATGAAGCTGCGCGTCGTCTTTCATTTCGTCGAAGGAGAAGACGGACTGGCGGCGACGCTGGACGTCATCGAGCAGGGCGCCAGGGGCCTGCCGGTGACGGTGTCCCGGAACGGGCCGGCCGTCGCGCTCGAAGTGGCGCCGGTCCGCGGAACCTTTGCCGGAACCATGAGCGCCAGCCGACAGACGATCGAGGGCGCATGGTCGCAGAACGGGACGAGCCTCCCGCTCGTCCTGAGGCGCGTCGAGAATCTGGCCGACCTCGCGCCGCGGCGCCCGCAGAATCCCGCCAAGCCGTCCCCTTACCGCGACGAAGAGGTCGCCTATCAGAACGCCTCCGCCGGGATCACGCTGGGAGGCACCCTGACGCTGCCCGCCGGCGCCGGCCCGTTTCCGGCGGTGGTCCTCATCAGCGGATCCGGCCCGCAGGATCGGGACGAGACGCTGATGGATCACCGGCCGTTCCTGGTGCTCGCCGATCACCTGACACGCCGCGGCGTCGCCGTGCTCCGGACCGACGATCGCGGCGTGGGCAAGTCGGGCGGCAGCTTTGCCGGTGCGACGACGGCCGACTTCGCCGGTGATGTTCAGGCGGCGATTGCCTATCTGCAAACGCGGCCGGAGGTGAACCAGCGGAAGATCGGGCTCATCGGCCACAGCGAGGGAGGCGTGATCGCGCCGATGGTCGCGGTGGCAAACACGAAGGTCGCCTTCGTCGTGCTGATCGCCGGCTCCGGCGTTCCCGGCAGCGACGTGCTGGTCGAGCAGAACGCGCTCATCCTCCAGGCGGCAGGCGCGCCCCGCGCGCAGGCCGAGAAGAATGCGGCGATGCTCCGCGCGGCGCTCGATCTCGTGAAGCAGGAGCCGGACAACGCGATCGTGGCGGCAAAGCTCCGCGAGCAGATGGCCGGCACCGTGCCCCCCGCGCTGATCGATTCTCAAATCCAGCGGCTGACCAGCCCCTGGATGCGGTACTTCATTTCCTACGATCCCGCTGCAGCGCTGCGGCAGCTCGCCTGTCCCGTGCTGGCGCTGGCCGGCGAGAAAGACCTGCAGGTGTCGCCGGGCCAGAATCTGCCGGCCATTCGGAAAGCGCTCGAGGCCGGGGGCAACAAGCGCGCGGAGGTCGTCGAGCTTCCGGGCCTCAACCATCTGCTCCAGACCGCGCGAACCGGCGCGCCGACCGAGTACGCCCAGATCGAAGAGACGATGGCTCCAAAGGCGCTGGAGCTGATCGCGAGCTGGGTGCTGAAGCAGTAGCAGCTCGACTCGACTATCATCCATCACCATGGCCATCAGCAGTGGAGCCTCCGCCGCGCTCGTCGATACCGTTCGGGGTCTGACCCCCGCCCTGACGGAGCGCGAGGCCGAGGCGCCGGACCGCTACCCGGCCGACAACATCCGCGACCTGATCGCGGCCGGCGTCCTGCGCGCGCCGTTCGCGCCGAATCTGGGAGGGCGCGGCTGCACGCTTGCCGAGGCGGCCCGGTCCGTGGAGATCGTCGCCTCCGCCTCGCCGTCCACGGCCCTGCTGCTCGCCATGCCGCTGGGGCTGGCCGGAGTATTTGCCGTCGGCGCCGACGTGGCGCCGCCGGAGCACCGCGCCGGCTGGGCGGCGCAGATCGACCGCGTCGCCGCCGACTACCGGGCGGGACGGATCTATGCGGCCTGCAACTCGGAGAAGGGGGCGGGCGGCTCGCTCGCCGCCACCAAGACGATGGCCGCGCGCCACGCCGACGGGCGGTTCCGCCTGTCGGGCGAGAAGATCCTCGCGTCGTTCGGGCGGCACGCGGACGTCTTTTTCTCGACGGCCAAAGTCAATCCTGACGATCTCCCGGGATGCGGCATCGTCGAATTCTTCTTCGTCCGGACCGACGCGCCCGGCGTGCAGGTGCTCGACGACTGGGACGGCTTCGGCATGCGCTCCACCGAGAGCCACACGGTGCGGTATGCCGACGCGCCCGCCGAAGAGGTCATGGGCTTTCCGAACTTTCTCGAGCTGGTGCAGCCGCTCACGTACTGGTTCTGCCTGTTCGCGGCGATCCCGCTCGGCTGCGCCGCGGCAATCCGGCAGGCGCTCGTGACGCCCGCACCCGGGTCGCCCGCGGTGCGGCTGCGGCTCGTCGACGCGCTGATGCGCGAGGAAGCGCTGCGGGCGTATCTGCAGGAGACGGCATCCGCGTGGAGACCCGGCGCGGGGCCCGCGTACGCCGCTCGCGTTCTGCGGATGAAGACGTACGTGACGCAGGAGGCGACGAAGCTCGCCGCGGAGCTGTTCGCCTTGTCGGGAGGACGGCACTACACGCGCACGGGCCGTCTGGCGCGCACGCTGGCCGGCGCGTTCGCCGGAACGGCGCTTCGGCCGCCGCTGCCGCTCGCGCTGGAGACGCTCGCCGAGCAGTTCCTGATGCCCGAAGATCCCGCCTGAGGTTCGCCGCTATTTGATCAGCCCGCTCGCGCGAAGCCAGTTCGTCAGCACCCGCGGCCATTCAGACAGCGCAGGGTCCTGCAGCGCCAGCCCGGCGCCATGCGCGCCGTCCTTGAAGACGTGCAGCTCCGCGGGTACGCCCGCCTTGCGCAGCGCGAGATAGTACTCGATGCTGTTCTCGACCGGCACGGTGGTATCGGCGTTGGTGTGAAAGAGGAAGGTCGGCGGCGTCGAGCCGGTCACCTGGGTTTCGTTCGAGAGGCTCCGCGCCAGCGCCGCATCCGGATTTTCTCCCAGCAGCATCGTCTTCGAGCCCTGATGCGTCCAGGCTTCGGTCAGCGTGATCACAGGGTAGCCGAGGATGGCGAAGTCGGGACGGCTGCCGGCGCGATCGATCGGGTCGGCCGCCGTCGGGTTCCCGTTGTCGAAGTGGGTGGACGCGGTCGACGCCAGGTGCCCGCCGGCGGAGAAGCCCATCACGCCGATGCGCGCCGGGTCGAGGTGCCACTCGGCCGCGCGCGCCCGCACCGTGCGGATCGCGCGCTGCATGTCGCCGATCTCGATCGGATGGTGATACTTCGGCCCGAGGCGGTACTTGAGCACGAAGGCGGCGATGCCCAGCGTGTTCAGGTAGCTGGCCGGCAGGCGCCCCTCTTTGTTCATGGAGAGCGCCCGATACCCGCCCCCGGGCGCTACGATGACGGCCGTCATCGGACCGGTCGTGACCGGAGGCATGTAGATCGTCAGAGTTGGGGTGTCCTCGGGCGCGCTGCCCTGCGCCCCGGGCGCGCCGCCCGGCCACAGGGGAACCGTCTGTGGTTCCTGCAGGATGGGGGCGGGCGCCTGAGCGCCGGCCGCGGCGAGCGCCGCGGCGATCAGAACGGCCGTCAGCGCCGGGAGGACAGAGTCTGCCGTCTTCATTGAGAGGCTCCTGATGCCGGCTTCGCGATCTCGACGGCATACACGTGCCGCTCGCCCGGCGCGAACTGGCCGGTGAAGACGACCCATTTCTTGTCGGGCGTGATGTGGGCGTTGGGCTCCACGCCGCCGCGTCCGGTGACGTAGTTGTGGCGCGACATGTTGACGAGCCGCTCGCGCGTTACCGTTCCGTTCTGCTGCACGCGCAGCAGGTTGATCCACATGCCGTCGGTCGCGTAGGCGACCTGGGAGGGATCGCCGCCGTCGCTGGCGAACAGCGTGTCGTCGCGCGAGCTGTTGAAGTGCACGCCCCACCAGTTGCGCTCGAGATGATAGCGGACAGTGCTCCCGGTGGCGAGGTTCACGCCGGCGATCCAGAAGTCTTCGCTTCGCGGCGTCTGGAGGTCGAACCACACCATCCGGCCGTCCCAGCCCCACCATTCGTGTCCGTTGATCTCCATGTCCATCGTCCGGCGGTGCACCAGGCGCATCTGGCTGCCGTCGGTCCGGATGGTCCAGGTCCGATCCACCTCGTGCCAGGTGCCTTCGTGGCAGTACAGGAGCAGGTGGGGATCGGCAGGATTGAACTGGAGGTGGTTGAGATCGCCGTACTGGAAGCCGGTCTCGCGCGATTCTCCGGTGCCCAGGTCGGTGAAGATGAAGGATTGCAGCGAAGGGTTGAGCGCGCGCGCGGCGAGCCCGTCTTCCTTGGTCACCGAGTACCGCTGATCGGGCGTGAGGTCCTCCATGCGCTTGCCAGGGAACATTCGAAGGATCTGAGGCACGGCGGGACGCGCAGGCGGGCGAGGGTGGGTGCCGTCGGGATCGACCGCATTGGCGTTCTTGATGACGGAGTACGTCTCGTCGGCGTTGACGATCCCACGGGCATGGGGAACCTGCCGGACCCGTCTGGTGTCGATGTTCAACGCAGACACGGCGCCGCTGTCGTTGCCCCGGCCGTTCGACGTGCCGGGCCCGCTCGCGTTGTAGTAGATCTCCCTGGTGCGGCGGGAGAAGTATCCTCCCCGCGCCGGTGAGGCCACCACTTCGGCACTGACGCCCCGCGCGCCGATGCTGGCGACGTCGATCACCGCAATTCCCCGCGGCGTGTTGACGATCATCTTGTCGCCCTGGGGAGAGAACGAGTTGTCGTGGAAATAGAGCGTCGAGCCGCCGGCGTCGTCCGTCAGGCGGACGACGCGGCGTCCGGTGTCGGGGTCGACCCAGTCGGCCGGCGGAGCCTGCGAGCTCGGCATGCGCCCGGCCGCCAGGAACATCGCGATGAGCAGCAGCTTCTTCACGGGTGGGTAGATTATGTCCGAACCGCTGCTCTCCTGGCAGGGATCGTTCCGTGATATGACTAGCCTTAGAGGCCTGCCTGCCGATCGATGATTCAGGATGACTTTATGAAGAACTGGTTGGTGCGGTTCGGAGCGGCTGGCGCGGCCGCAATCGGCGTGCTGGCGCTCTGGGTCCTCCCGCTGGCCGCCCGGCAGGAGACGCCGGTCTTCCGCGGCGGCAGCGCGATCGTCCGCGTGTTCGTCACGGTGACCGACCGCGACGGCCGGCTCGTCACCGAGCTCACCCGGGACAAGTTCGAAGTGCGCGACGAAGGCAAGCCGCAGCCGATCGTGCAGTTCGACAACAGCCCGCAGCCCATCCGCCTCATCGTGATGCTGGACGTGTCTGGGAGCATGGAGGGCAACCTGCCCCTGCTTCGCGCCGCTGCGGCGCAGCTGTTCGCGCGGCTCCGGCCCGACGATGCGGCCCGGCTCGGCACGTTCGGGCACGACATCGAGATCAGCCCGACGTTCACACGCAACGGCGACGAGCTGACGTCCGCGCTGCCGACCTCGATCGCGCCCGACGCGCCGACGCCCCTCTGGCGCGCGCTCGACAAGGCGATGGACGGATTCGAAGAGGGGCAGGAGCTGCGCAAGGTCATTCTCGTGCTGAGCGACGGGAAGGACAGCGGGCAGTTGAGCTTTCGCGAGCGTCCCGTGAGCCAGGGCGAGGTCATCGACCGCGCCCGGCAGGAGGACGTGATGATCTACGCCGTGGGTATGCGCAGCCGCGGCGCGCGCCCGATGATGCCGGGCATCGGCAGAGGCGGACTGCAGGCGGCCCTGCTCGCCGACCTCCCCGATTCGGGCCTGGCTCGGGTGGCCGAGGAGACCGGGGGCGGATACGTCGAGATCCGCTTCGGCCAGGATCTCGGGGCCGCATTCACGGCCGTCGCCGACGAGCTCCACACGCAGTACCTGCTCGGATTCGCGCCGCCGAAACGCGACGGCAAGGTGCACAAGATCGATGTGCGGCTCTCCGAGGGCGGGCTGAAGCCGCGGGCGCGCAGGAGCTACGTCGCGCCGAAATGACCCGGCGAGCCATGGGCGCACGCACGTTCGCGCGCGCACCCATGGCGGCCGGAGACGTTTCTATCGGGCGGACGTCAGCTTCGCGCTCGGCGTCGTGTCGGCGTCCAGATCGCCGAGGACGAACTGGATGCCGGCGAAGACCATCTGCGCGAGCTTCGGCGTGCCGAACAGCAGCGGAGTGTGGCCGAGGGCGATGTTGAAGACGCGCCCCTGGCCGTAGGAGCGAATCCAGGCGATCCCGTAGTCGTTGTCGGGGCGGATGCCCTTCCACTCCGTCATGTCCGACTTGGCGGTGTCGATGCTGAGCAGCACGTGCAGGGTTGCGCGTGAGTACGGCGTCGTCGGCGGGAAGTGGTAGAACTCGTCCACGTGCGCGAAGTCGCGCCCCTCGAACTGCTTGGTCAGCGGGCTGTTCGGATCGTCCACCTTGAGCGTGGCCACCTCGACCCGATGGGGACCCGCGGTGGCGCCCATCATCTCCCCGTATTCGGGAACGTCGCCCGACGCGTAGGTGGATCCGTGAATACCGGCCACGCCGCCGCCTTCGCGCACGTAGCGGGTGAGGCCGCCAATCACCTCCGGGTCGGCGAACACGGGGCCGACGACGCTGTTGAGGAAGATCGCGTCGTATTCCTTGATCTTCGGGTACTTCAGGTTGTCGAGATCGTTGCTGAAGATCGGTTCGAACGCCCCCGTGTTCTTGGCGATGAGCTGCAGCGCCAGGTTGGCGTGCGCGATCGTCCGGTGATAGAAGCCGCCCTGCGGACACAGGTCGATGACGAGCAGCTTCCGCGCCTTTTTCGGCGGCGCCAGCGGCTCCCGCGGAACCGCCGCCTGGATCATCAGCCGATCGAGGGGCGGCACGCTGTCGGTGCTCGTGATCGGCGTGTTCTTCGAGATCTGATCGATGCGAGCGCCTTCCACCGGTTGCACGGCCTTGGCGTACGCGTCGAGAGACTGCCGCATGGCCGCCTCCTCTGCCGATCCGGCCAGGGCGATGAACACCGGTTTCACGGGCGCGAGCGGCCCCGCGCAGTCGGCGCAGGCAGGCGGCCACGGCACGACGGCCGGCGGCTCCAGCCTGGCCAGCGCGAGCAGCACCTGCGGCAGTCCGAGCGCTCCGGTCCCGAGCGGCACGTCGCGGCCGGCCGGGCCGGCCGCGCTGCGATCCCGAAGCGTGATCAGGACCAGCTTGTCGAGCGCCGCCAGCTCGTCGGCGGGCTTGAGACCCGCCTGGAGCCAGCGGCCCGTATCCACGTGCAGGCCCACGTGTTCGCTGCGCCCGGCCAGCGCGGTCTTCGCGTTGTGCGGATCGACGTTGTCGAGCGCCAGCGTGACGCCCGCCTCGGTCGCGAGCGTGTCGAGCGCGGCCAGCGATGCGGCATCAGCCGTGCCGACGATGGTCTGGACGCCGAGCTCCCTGGCGAACTCGAACAGCTTGCGGCGCGACGCCGCGTCGGCCGGAATGGCGCCCGCGTCGTACGCCACCATCCGCATGCGCAGCTCGGCGAGCCGGTTCTTCACTTTGGCCACGTCGTCGGCGGACAGGTTGTAGTCGAGATTTCTCGGAATCTCGGCGCTGATCTTCTGGGCGCTGGAGCCCTCGATCAGACCCGACCCGAGCGCATCCACCTTGGCGGCTGCATCGGAGAAGGTCAGCCCCTCGAACGTGCCGGCCGCGACGCCGGTGCTCCAGCCGAGGATGTTTGCCGCTTCCGAGGCGATCTGCCGGTTGCCGCGCACCGAGACAGACGGCACGCCCGCGAAAGGCCCGCCGCGGCCGGCACCTCGTCCGCCGCCGCGGCCGGCGCCTCCAGCGCCTCTGCCGGCGCCCCGTCCGTCGCCGCGCCCGGCCTGCCCCGGCGCCTGTGCGAACGAACCCACCGGCGCAATCAGGGCGCCGACGGCTATCGAGAGAACGATTCCGCGAACAGCATTAGTCACGTCTTCATGCCCCTTTCGTCGAGCACGCACCGCACTGTCGGATGAAAGTCCCGGCCAGAATATCAGAATCCGTCAGTCGAACCGGAGGTAGCCGAACCGCGCCGGTTGATGGAACCCGGGCCAGACCGTCGGGGACCAGCTGAGCTGCTCGACCGGCCGATCTCGGTCACGGTTGAATCGATAGAAGTTGCCCCGCCACACGTCGCCGCGGTTGGGAGTGGTCCCGATATCGGCGAAGGGGAGGCGCACCTCGACCGACCAGCCGCGATCCAGATCGCCCGAGTTCTGGACGGTGCCGTCCGCATGCGCGGCGTAGGTCATCGCCGCGGCCGTGTAAGACCAGTCCCCCTTGATTCCCTGCGACTGGCCGTCCGGTCCGAGCGTGTTGGCGATGATCGCGTCGAAGGTGCTGCCCAGCGGGTTCCATTCGAACTCGAAATAGCGCGCGAGCGGCGCTGGTGTGACGAAGAACTCGACCACCTCCTCGTCCCAGAAGCGGCTGTCGCGGCTGGTGAAGGTGGCCTGGATGTCGGGGTCTTCGCACGTCCAGCCGAGGTAGAGCGCCGCCTCGTCGTACCAGACGCGCACCTCGGTCCGCACGCGGGCAGGCGTCATGGTGTCGTGCTGCACGAACCCGGTCACGCGCGCGGCGTTCTGCCAGACGCGCTCGTCGAGTGCGCCATCGATCGCCACCTGCGCGGCGATGCGCGGGATCGAGATGGACCTGGGATCGGGAAGTGCCGCTGCGACGGCAGCACCCGCGGCTGCGGCGATCAATCCGGCCGGGAGCAGGAATCGGATCTTCATGGCGTGGCTCCTGTCTGGGATAGTCTAATGGCGCGTCCTCGCGAGGCAGTACCCGATGCCGGACGGCCATGTGATCGCGGGCCTGGCCCAGTGATTGCAGCTCCTTCCACCATGAGCGGGACCTTCAGCGCAGCGGTCCTGGCCTGCAGCTCGCTGCTGCTGGCCGCATGTCACCCCGGGGCCGTGATCGGCGCCGATCCGAACCGGTCGGTCGGAGGCACGATTGCCGGCGTGGTGACCAGCGGGGCGGCCCCGGTGACGGGCAGGAAAGTCACGGCCGTGAACACCGCGACCGGCGCCCGCTTCGACGCGACCACCGGGCAGGACGGCGGCTACACGATCGAGGTGCCGCAGGGCACCTATCGCATCGAGTTCGAGACGCGGCCTGGGGAGACACTCACGAAGAAACCGGACGACACGACCGTCGACAGCAGCGATCTGGATTCGGCCCGCGATTTCGAGATCGGCGCGTCATCCCGGTAGTGAATTATGATCGGGCCTTCTTCTTCAGAGGAGGCTCGCATGCGAGGGCTCGTTCACGTCAAGCTGCCGATCGAACCGTTCAACACCGCCGTCCGCAAGGGCACCGTCGGCGACATCATCAAGCGCATTCTGGACGAAACCAGGCCGGAGGCCGTGTACTTCACCGAGTACAACGGCCAGCGCGGCGCGGTGCTCGTCGTGGATATCGCCGATCCCTCCAGAGTCCCGGCGATCGCCGAGCCCTGGTTCCTGTCGTTCAATGCGCAGGTCGAATTCCACATCGTCATGACGCCCGAGGATCTCGGACGGGCCGGTCTGGATACGATGGCCAAGAAGTGGCCCTTCGCCGGGTAGGCGATCGGCTGTCGCTTGCCGGCCGCGATCAGGGTGACCCGGCTGGATCGACGTCGAGCCCGACGGCGGCCATCAGCGCCAACGCGTTGCCGTGCTCGGTGATGCCGGGGTGCATTCTGTAATCGAAGAACAGCCGGCCGGCTCGGAGCTCGTCCCGGAAGTGCACGTTGCGCGCGCGAGGAATGCGCCCCTCGGCGGCTTGCGCGATTGCAAGGTCGTGGGTCGTCACGAGCCCGATGGCATTCAGGCGGATCAGCCCCCGGATGATTCCCGCGGCACCCACGGCGCGATCGCGTGAGTTGGTGCCGTGCAGCAGCTCGTCGAGCAGGAACAGCACACAGCAGTCGCCCCTGGCCCGCTCCACGATGCCGCGGATCCGCTGGATCTCGGCGTAGAACCTCGACGTGCCTGCCTGAAGCGAGTCGACAATCCTGATTGTCGTCCCGAGCGCCAGTGGAGACAGTCTCAGTCGTGTTGCGCGCACGGGACAGCCAGCCAGTCCCAGCACCGCGTTGACGCCGACGGTTCTGAGCAGCGTGCTCTTGCCGGACATGTTGGAGCCGCTCACGATCAGCACCTGCGTCTCGTGGTTCAGCGAGACGGTGTTGGGAACACACCGGGACCGCGGGATCAACGGGTGGCGCAGGTCTTCGCCCTCGAAGAGCGGCCCCGCCGTCGCGATCTCGGGAAACGGATCGTCCGGGTGCTCGCAGGCGTAGCCTGCGATGGCGCAGAGCGCCTCGAATTCGCCGGCGATGCGTACCCAGTGTTCGATCGAGGGGCCGTAGCGCGCGCGCCACCGATCGATGGCCAGGGCGATGTGCGTCGACCACAAGAGGAACGAGAAGGGGGCCGCGATCAGCTGCCATTTCCAGAAGACGAGAATCGCCGCCGGGGGATCGACTCTCTTGAGCTGGCGCAGCTCGAGCAGGCGCCCCAGCCGCGCGATCGCGTGCACCGGCGGTGCGCCGGCGCTCCGGAGCGCCGCCTTGAGCGCCGCGAGCCTGGCGGAACGCAGCTCTTCCTGTTCCATATAGGCGAGAAGCTGAGACAGCGATCCGAGCTCGGTGCGGGGCCAGTCCGCCCGCTCCAGCACGCTCCGCACGCGGTTTCGATACACGAGCCCCGTCAGTACCGGTGGCGGAGAGGCCGGCATCGAATGCGAGCCATGCCAGATCGGTTGGGCTCCATGCGATCGCCGCGAGTCCTGACACCAGCACCGCGCTCGCCAGGAGCGCAGCCACTCGCGGCCAGCGCGGCGAGAACACGCGCGGCGCCGTCCCCCAGCCGGTGAGCGCCTCGCGTCGCGCTGGGACGGGCTCTTCCTCGCCGAGCGCATCGAGGTGTTCACGCAGATCGATCCGGTCGCGCAGCTCCGCGACAGCCTCCTGCCTGGACAGAATCTCCTCGCGGCTCGCCGGTTCCGAGAGCCATCGCGCGAGCGTCTCCTGGCCCGACGCCGTTCGAGCGGTGCAGAGCAGCTCGAAGAGCGAGTCCGGGCCGAACAGATCCAGATCCAGCGCGTACGGGTGGGCATCGTCGGCGACGAGCCGGGGCGCGCGCTGCCGGCCCATCCAGCGGTCTTCGATACGCGCGAGGCCGTTCTCGTAGAAGACGATGGCTCTTGCGGCCCGGCGCTGCCGCTGGATCACGCGCGCGTGAATGACCGTCATGGCGAGGAAGATTCCGGCCGGAAGCGCGACCCACCACAGCGAAACGGTTCCGCGCCAGAGGCTCAGACCTGCCATGGCGAGCGACAGCAGCACCAGCGTGAGCCGTACGTGCGCCACGCGTGCGTTCTGCCGCTCGTATCGTGCGAACGCGACCCGCCGCGCGGCCAGCCGGGCGGTGTATTCCAGGCGCGGATCGGAGGATGGGGTCATAGAGGCCTGAAGAGGCGGTGGGTGCCGTCCAGGATGGCGATCGCGACGGTAGCTTACTGCATCAACGACATACACGAATACGTTCACCGAACGGCAGGACGACGCCGCTCACAGAGCGCCGCGACCTCGTGTTGGCAGGGTGTGTGCTTTATGCCTGGACAGGTTTTGCGTATGAGCAAGGACCATGCAGGACGAGGCGGGGAGACGAAGTGCCCGAAGTGCGGTCGAGAACAGATCGCCAACGAGACCGTGGTGGCTGGAACGAAGATCGTGACGGCCTGCATCTGCCGCGTATGCGGCCACACATGGCATCTCACCCCGGCGTCATGACGTTTGTCATCCATCGTTCGTGGCAGCCTGCTTGCACCGATCCCCGCGTGTTGGTGCGTCTGACCCGCAAGTACGCGGAGAGCATAGATGGGGTGGACCTGTCGGGCTATGGCGTCGGCCAGGTGATTTCGCTGCCGTGGCGTGCCGCGACGATGCTCGTGCTCGAGGGCTGGGCGGAGCTCATCGAACGTCGGCGGCGCTATGAGCCGGGACGCCGCTCACGTCTGCGGCATCTCCGGCCTTCACCGGCATCCGGGGGCGCTGCAAAATCGGAGGGGCCCATGGTGCAACCGAAGGAAGGCGATATTCGCGACTGTCCGAACTGCGAGCAGCACAAGTCGCGATTCACGCGTGTGCCGTCGCAGAAACGGCCGGAGGATGCGTCGCGCGGCGACGCCGCGGGTGAGTTCGCGTGGATTTGCGATTACTGCGGGATCGAGGAGCGCGTGCCGTCGTGACGCCGCCGTCACGCGGACACTGAGGAGGCGAAGAGGCCATACGCCGCAGCTGAAGGTCCGTGCGGCCTTCGCCATGGAACTCACCTCTCCGTTAGAACGGCAGTTTCCTCTTGCGATGGGACACCCGATGGGCGTGAACGTCCGGTCGTCACCAGCTAGCTGCCGCCTACCTTGCGAGGACTCCGCGCGCGCGGGATGAACCCACGAGCTGTTCTCGCTTTCCAAGGCTGATCCGTCTGCGCCTTTCGAGTCTGTTTCTGCGTTTTGACAGGGGGCTCCGCCGATGGAGGAGGTTCCTGCGACGCCACGTTGGCGCGCGCGGCGCTGGCGTCCGAATCGTCCTTCGACAGGCAGCAGTACTGTACCTGCGTCCCGAACCGCAATGACAGGGTTCGTTCCGTCCTGGGCGTGCACTGGTCTGAATGATCATTGCTACGAGTGTACAGCAACGGTTGCGTCGAACCTGCCGCCAGGCTGGACACAGAGGACTTTGTAACATAAAGTTAACGCCCGGGTCCAATGCGGACTGGGGGAGCGCATCTGTGAATGCCGGTCTGACGGCGGTCTCGTGGCTCGACTGGAAGCTGGGCGCGCGTCTGCTGCTGAAATATCCCGCGCTCACGATCATCGGGGGCCTCTCGCTGGCGGGTGCCATCGCGATCGGGGCGGTCGGCATCGAGCTCGCCGACGAGCTGCTGTACAAACGGCTGCCGTTCGAGGAGGGCAGCCGCGTCGTGCGCCTCGAGACCCAGGACACCGCAGCGTCACGCGTGGAGCCGAGGGTGCTCCACGATTTCGCGATCTGGCGGCGGTCTCTGAAAACCGTGACGGAGCTCGGCGCCGCGCGCGAGAGCGAGCGGAACGTGCTGACGGGCGAAGGCCGCGTCGAAGCCCTGCGCGTGGCGGAGATCACGGCCTCAGCGTTTCCGCTCACCCGCGTGCCGCCGCTGCTCGGCCGACCGCTGCAGCCGACCGACGAAGTGCCAGGTGCGGAACCCGTCGTGGTCCTCGGGTACGACGTCTGGCAGCGAGAGTTCCTGCACGACCCGGCGATCATCGGCCGCGTCGTGACCGTGGGTCGCACGGCTCGCACCGTGGTTGGTGTGATGCCGCCCCGCTTCGGTTTTCCGCGCGATCAACAGCTATGGGTGCCGTTGCCCGTCCAGGATGCGCCGCCGCGGGAAGGGCCGGCCGTGCGGGTGTTCGGACGGCTCGCCCAGGGAGCGACCTGGCAGGACGCCGCTGCGGAGCTCGACGTCGTCTCGGCACGCGCTGCTGCCGACCAGCCGGCCACCCACGCGCAGCTTCGCACGCGGGTTCGCGCGTTCGCCGGGCGCACGCCGGGTGATCCGCTGCGCCTCGAAGATCTGGCGGTCCATGCCATCGTCCTGCTGCTGCTCGGGGCGGTGTCGGCCAACGTTGCGACGCTGATCTTCGCGCGCACGGCGATGCGCGAGTCTGAGATGGTCGTCCGCCACGCGCTGGGGGCAAGCCGCTCGCGCGTGATCGCACAGATCGTCACCGAAGGGCTCGTGCTGGCCCTCGCCGCTGCCGTGCTCGGACTCGTCGTGGCCCAGCTGACGGTGCGCTATGCCTTGGCTCGGGCGAGTCAATCATGGGCGGCGGCTTGCCGTTCTGGGTGGATCTGACGCTCGAGCCTGCCACCATCGCCTATGCGCTGCTGCTCGCGCTCGTCGCCGCGGCACTGATCGGCGTGCTGCCGGCACTGAAGGCCACAGGCGTGTCGGTTCAGCGGGGACTGCAGGGGATCACGAGCACCGGCGGGACGATGAGGTTCGGCGGCATCTGGTCGTTCATCATCGGCGCGCAGGTGGCATTCACGATCCTGTGTACCCGCCGCGGTCGGAATCTTCACCAACACCCTCAACAACGAGTCGAGGTCTGCAGCGTTTCCGACCGAGCGTTACCTCACCTTCCGCCTCAGGATGGATAACGAAGCGCTGGCCGGCGAGCATGGCGTGCCTGACGATGGGCAGATCGCCGCGCGCCGAGCGCGGGCATACGAAGAGCTTGCGGGCCGGTTGCGCGAGGAGCCTGGCGTGACGCACGTGACACACGGCGATCGCCTGCCAACGATGTCGCCGGAGTGGGTGGCGGTAGAAATGCAGCAGGACGGTGTGCCTCCGGCTCGCCTGGCCGGCAATTT
This sequence comes from Vicinamibacterales bacterium, assembly GCA_963738315.1. GTDB lineage: Bacteria > Acidobacteriota > Vicinamibacteria > Vicinamibacterales > JAMQPK01 > JAMQPK01. Next base: position 1,014,408 of record CAVTVT010000002.1, read on the forward strand.
CGAGGGCGGGTTCGCGATGGCGGCTGTCGGCGCCGGCTATCACGACGCGTTCGGCGCCAGGATCGTGGCCGGCCGTGGCTTGCATGCCGCTGACGCTGGGGCGCCGAACGGGCCCGTCGTGGTCAACGAGGCGTTCATGCGCGTGGTGGGCAGGAATCCCGTGGGCGCGCGCGTTCGCACGGTGCAGCGAGGCAGCGAGCGCGAGCCGGGACCCTGGCACGAAATCGTCGGCGTGATCACCGACCTGTGGACGTTCCCTGCCGATTGGAGTGGGGCGGCGTACATCTATCGCGCAGCCTCCGCAGCGGAGGTCGATCCTGTCGTAATCGCCGTTCGCGTCTCGGGCGATGCGGCGCTGCTCGCACCTCGACTTGTCGCCCTGGCGCGGCAGGTCGATGCGGGCCTGCACCTCCGGGATATCGTCACCCTCGACGACATCTTCGCGCAAAACTACATGCGGATGGTGGGCGGCGCCGTCGTCTTCGGCACCGTTCTGCTCGTGGCCGTGGTCTTCTCCGCGGCCGGTCTGTACGCCCTCATGGCCGTCGCCGTGGCGCGCCGCACCCGCGAGATCGGAGTCCGGCTCGCCCTCGGCGCCAATCCCCGGCACGTGCTGGCCAGCGTGTTCGCCCGTGCGGGCCGTCAGCTCGGCGGCGGCATCATCGCCGGCAATACCCTCATCCTGCTCTTCGCATGGCGGGCCGACAGCCTCACCGCGGATCTCGTCGTCTCGTCGGCGATCACGTCGGTGATCATGGCGGCGGTGGGCGTGCTGGCGTGCGCGGCACCGGCGCGCCGGGCGCTGCGCGTTCAACCGACCGAGGCGCTGCGGCAGGTGTGAGAATGGCGATCTCCGTCACCGTACAGACATTACACCCCCGCAAGTTGGCCGCGGTGCGGCGTGAGGTCGCGCCAGGCGCGATCGGCTCGGCGTGGGGCCCTGCGCTCGGCAAGGTCTGGGCCTTCATTCGCAGCGAGCCGGGGCTGTGGGTGGACGGTCACAACATCTTCCTCTACCACCACCCGAAGCAGCCGGGCGGGCTGATATCGTGCGACTTCGGTGTCGAAGTCACACGCACATTTGAAACTGCGGGGGAGGTGTACGCGACTGAAACGCCAGGGGGCGAAGCGGCCGTTGCCGTCCACCGCGGGCCGTACGACCGCTTGAACGAGGCGTACATCGCGATCGAAACCTGGATGGCGGCGAACCGGAGGGAGTCAGGCGGGCACTCGTGGGAGATCTACGGAGATGCGACGCCCGATCCGGCCAACACTGAGACGGCCGTTGTGCACCTCCTGAAGTAGGACGCTACAATCGCCAAATGGTCAAGGCTCAGCAGGGCAGCGCCGCTATCGCCGAGTACTCTGGCACGGACTCCCGCACCAGCTCGGAAACTCCTGCGTGAGATGCGGGAGGCGATCCGGTCGGTCGTGCCGCGTGAAGCCGTCGAGGTGATGAGCTACCGCATGCCGGCATTCAAGCACCGCCGCGTGCTGGTCTGGTACGGTGCCTTCGCCGATCACGTGAGCCTGTTTCCAGGCGCTTCCGTCCTCGCACGATTCGAGGACGATCTCGCAGACTTCAAGAGATCGAAGGGCACACTCCAGTTCCCACTCGACAGACCGCTGCCGGCCGCGCTGATCAGACGCATCGTCAAGGCGCGGGTCGCCGAAGTGCTGCGAGAGGAGCGTTGACGGCGCCGCCTACGGGTGGATGTTCTGGTTCATGTGGAACAGGTTGGCCGGGTCGTACTTCCGCTTTATTGTGACCAACCGATCGTAGTTTCCCTTGTAGTTGTCTCGAATCCGATCCTGATCGTCGCCCGCCATGAAGTTCACGTAGCCCCCCGCGAGCGAGTTTGGATGCACGGCGCGGTAGTAGTCCTTGACCCACTTGATGTTCTTCTCGTTGTCAGCCGGATCGGGCCACATGCCGGCGATCACCGTCGCGAACTTCGCGTCGCGATAGGCGAACGCCGTCGCGTCGGCGGCCACGCGGTTGCACGCGCCATTGATTGGATAGATGTGCATCGTCGAGCTGACGGCCGGGACCTTGGGACCGTACTCCAAATGCGCTTTGATCGCGCTGTCGGTGAGCTCGGCGGCGAAGTCGGACTTCCAGTAGTGCTGGAGACCGGCGGGCAACAGCGGATCGAACAGGCCGTTGAGCACCGGATAGGGCATCGGCGCCACCATCTCGGCGACGAGCGGCGCGACGCCGCGGATCGGCGCGAAGATCTGCTCCGCGCGCTCGGGGGCCCCGGCCCAGCAGCAGACGGCGATCACGAACGTCTTGCCGTGATCGGGCTCGGGAATGAACGGCAGCGGCGGCGCGATCTGGAACGCCGGGAACATGCCGAGCTCTTCGGGCGCCGTCTGGATGAACTCGCGGTAGAACTCGAGCAGGTCCCGGGCACGGTCGACGGGGAAGAAGAAGATTCCCGCGACGATGTCCTTGACCGGGTGGAGCTGGTACTCGAACGACGTGACGACCCCGAAGTTGCCGCCGCCGCCGCGCAGCGCCCAGTAAAGGTCCTCGTTCTCGTTCTTGCTGGCCACGAGGACCCGCCCGTCCGCGGTGACCACATCGGCCGAGATCAGGTTGTCGCACGTCAAGCCGAAAGCGCGGCAGAGATAGCCGATGCCGCCGCCGAGCGTCAGGCCGGCGATGCCGGTCGACGCGATGATGCCGCCGGTCGTCGCGAGGCCGAATCCGTACGTGGCGTGGTTGAACCCGCCCCAGGTGCAGCCCCCCTCGGCGCGCGCCGTCCGCGCGCGCGGGTCGACGCGCACGCCGTTCATCTGCACCAGGTCGACCACCACGCCGCCGTCGTTGGTGCCGAAGCCCGGGACGCTGTGCGAGCCGCCGCGGACGGAGAGATCGACGCCGTGCTCGCGGGCGAATTCGACCGCCGCGATGACATCGGTGACGTCGGTGCAGCGGACGATCACCTGCGGCCGCTTGTCGATCATTGCGTTGTAAACCCTGCGGGCGGTCTCGTACCCCTCATCGCCGTGAGCGATGGTCTGGCCATGGACTCGAGTGCGAAGGTCATCAATCGTCGGCGCCATATATCCCCCCTGAAAGTGCGTGCAGACGTTCGCCTGATAAATCTACCACCATCGGAACGCGCTGGTCGTCCGATTCCTGAGCCCGGACGTTCCGCGCAAGACAACAATCCGGGAGTGAACTTCGATGAGATCGCGACGGCGCGAGGAGAGGGCGTTACCCGTCAGAAGTGCTGGAGAAATCGCTGCGGATTGTCGAGGAACAACTTCATCAATTGAACATGTTCGACATCGGCGTACGGGGTATCGGTGACCGTGCCGTCGGCAAACGCGTAGATCGTCGAATCCGGAAACGCCAACAGCATCGGCGAGTGCGTGGCGATGATGAACTGACAGTTCCGACCGACGCGATCCTTGATCAGGGCAATCAGCTGCAGCACGCCGCGTGGCGAGAGCGGGGCTTCGGGTTCGTCAAGGAGATACAGCCCGCCTGGCACGAGGCGCGAGGCCAGGAGGCCGAGAAAGACTTCGCCGTGCGATCGCGCGTCGGGGTCCTTTCCATAGCGGCCTTCGAGCGCGTACCGTTGTCCTCGCGCCGCGCCCATCGCGAGCTTCTGCCCGTAGGATCCGTCGGGAAAGCGTCGCCTGAACTCTTCCTCGATGCCTTCGAGGTCGGTCATCGTGTGCAGCATTCGCCGTGTGAAGCCAAAGACGTCCTCGGCGCGGAAGAATACTTTCGTCCGCGGCTGCCGGCGCCGCTCGAAGCGAAACCCTGCCGCAAACTGGCGCGCCGCCCGCAGCGACTCGTCGGAGTCGAGGTCCGCGCTGCCGAGGGCGATCGCGCGCACGCCGGCGGCAATGCCTTCAAGCACGGTCGATTTTCCAGACCCGTTCTCACCGACGAAGAACGTCACGGGCCTCGTGAACTCGAGCGCCTCGAGTGCGGCGACGACCGGCACGGTCCATGGGAAGCCGGCTCGATCGCCGCTCTGCGCGCGCCGCATCGCAGAGAGATACGGGCCGCGATTATCCGTCATGTGTCGCTCGCAACGTGGACGTCTGCCCGGTGATTGTTCCCTCCCGGAATCGCTGCTGACGAAACGCCCCGCGCGGGACTGTCGCCACGCACGCTGCGCGGTCTCCCGGGATGCTCGAAGATATCGAGTATACGCGCGCGGTTCAAAGCTGGCTCGTCGGATAGAGACGTCGGGTTACCAAATCATCTATCGGGCGGCTTCGTCGTGGCGGCTGTCGGATCCGATCGCAGAAGGCGCGAGGGATTTCTAGAGTCACCGCTGGCACGACTGCTCCTTTGAAATCGCTTTCCGTTCTTCCTCGGCGCTCATCTGGTGCGGAGTCCGCGTCGCACGGATCATACCGCTCCGCTCCATGACTGACTCGAAGCTCAGCGCCGATTCAGATCGGCGCCAGACGCGACCAACGCAATGCTAGCGCGCCGTTTCAAGCCCCAGGCCGACATCAGCCGCCGTGTCGAGCGTTATCTTGTCCCGGATTCGCCGGGCGAACATTTCGCGACCATCAAGCTGGCCACTGTCGTCACGCTGATTCGTGCCGATCGAATACACGACGTAGCCATCGGCGCGAGCATGATTCGAGCGCACCGGATCAGTTGGAGGGCCAACGGCGGAATCCAGGCATCAGAGAAACGTCCGGCGGTGCACATCACCAGAACGCCATCTGGAACAAACGAGAATCCCCGATTGATGACGATGGGATCGAGCTTGCGGCTCGCGAGCGTTCGATCAACGTCGTCACTCGATCATCGCGTTCGAGCTCATCGAAGCTGGCCGCGACACGATCCAGCGTGCTCCAGGTCGGGCAGGGCCAGCACCCGACGGTCTTCCTGGATCCGGACGCGCTCGACGGCCCCGATCTGGAGCACTCGTCGGCCGAGTCGCGATTCCGGCGGCTTGGACGGGCTGCCGGCGGACAGGTGCTCATGGTGGGGTATATGCTCAGGAGAAGTGGCGATGCCGAAGCGATCCGGATCATCAGTGCGCGGCGGGCGAGCCGCCGCGAACGTGCGGCGTACGCGTCGAAGGATTGACTTCTCGGATATTTCGGACTCGTCGCCGGAGCAACTCGCGGGCATGCGCCGCGTGGGCCGACCGCCGATTGGGAAGGAACCCCGGCAATTGATCGCGATTCGCGTGGATCCGAGCGTGCTCGAGTCGTTCCGTAAAGAGGCGCGCCGCCGGCGTGTCGGCTACCAGACCCTCATCAACGAAGTGCTGGCAAAACACACGCGCAGGGACGTCGCCTAAACCTTCCGCAGCATCCGTGGCCCACCCACGAAACCGCCCCCTGCCGCGCGAACGTGAGACATTCAGCGACGAGTTGAGGGCTGCGCGGCAATCGCGCGCTTGCGTGACAGGCAGAGCCACGACTTCAACTGCTCCTCGCATACGGTGAACTCCGTCGAACGCAGCTGCACGATTTCCAGCACTGGCTCGATCGCGTTCATCACATCGCGCGCGCTCCGCCGGGGCGGTCCTTCATCGCGCGGCGCGCCTTCGGTGCTGCCGATCAGGCTCAGCCACAAGCCGTGCTCGACGAGCTCAGCCGCCACGTGCTCGGCAAAGCGGGCTCGCTCGTCTTCGCCATCGAAAACGTGAAAGCAGCCGCGGTCGAATACGAACTGGAACGGCCCGCCGGTCGGCGCGGCGGCGAGAAAGTCGATGGCCTCGAAGCGGCACCGTCCCTGCGCCTTGGCCCGCGCCCTCGCGATGGCGACTTCCGAGATGTCGATGCCCAGCACGTCGAAGCCATGCTGCGCCAGGAAGATCGCGTTCGTGCCGGTGCCGCACCCGATTTCCAGCGTACGTCCTGGCGCGATGGCGCGTGACTCGATCATTTCGACTAGGAGCGGGTCGGGCGCGCCTGTATCCCACGGCAACGATTCGCCCGAGGCGTAGCTGTCGTTCCACGAAGGGTGCGGCATGTAGACAATCCTAACGCCGTCACCGCGACGTGACCACACAGACGTGCATCAGGAACTTGACCCCCAGCGGCGTGGACCGAATCCTGCCGAGGCTCTCGCCGCTGCGGAGCTACTCGGGAACGCCGTGCTTTGTCCCAGCAAGCAGGGCAAGCTCACGCCATTTCCAATGGCAGTCGACGTCGATGAAGCCGATCGCCCGAAGCCACGACAACTGCGTCTCAACGTCAAGCAACTTGTTCGATGAATCCTCAGCGGCAGGAGCGACATCGAGCATCCCGAGGAATCGCAGATGCAACGCCTGGGTCGGCGACGCGACGTGCTCGAGATTCAGAAAGGCACCTCCAGGTCGCAACAATCGATATACCTCCGCGTATAGTGCTCGCTTGCGGCTATGTGCCAGGTGGTGGATGGCGAAGCTCGACACGATAGCGTCAAATGTGCCCAGTGTGTCGGGCAGCGGCGTGTCAAGATCGTGGCGACTGATTCTGACCAGCGGATCGCTGGCGAAGCGCTTCCGTAACCGTTCGAGCATCGTATCGGAGAAGTCGAGGGCCACGGCGTCAGACCCTGGCGCGGCGAGTCTGACCAGTGCAAGCAGGCGGCCGTCGCCGCTGCCCAGGTCAAGGACGCGTTTGGTTGGGCTTGGCAGGCACTCGAGAAGGGTGCGCTCACCCTCAGTCCGATGGGGAATGGAATCCGCGCGGGCCAGGTACTCAAGCGCGTGCGTGGGCGAATCCCAAAGGTTAACGTCGGCGTTGCTCATCGCCCCGAGTCCAGCCGCCTACTCAAGTGACCGCAGCGGCGCCAATTACCGCGTCCTGTTGAGCATGAGATCACAGTAGCACGGCTATGTCGAGCGGAGACGACGATAGGTCTCCGAACGTCGCCAGGGGCCGAGGAATCGAGGCGGTTCGATCGTACGTCTGCCGGCACTGTCAGGCGCTGTCTTTACTGACGGGATGCTGGAAACACAGACCAAAACCGTCCGGATCAGCGAAGTACATCTGCCGCATCCCATACGGAGCGACGGAGGGCCTTTCCGCCTGGACGCCGTTGGCCTGCAAATGGACATACGCCGCGTCGAGATCGCTGCAATCGAAGTAGAAACACGTGTCCTTGTGTGCCGCTTGGCGCCCTCCGTCTGGAGTGGGGGGCCGGTCATCCTCCTCAAACTGCGTGTTGAGCATGATCTCGTCGGCATTGCGGCGGAGCAGCGCCCATCCGCAGTCAGGTAACGGACCCGACGCTGTCACGACCGTGAAGCCCAGCACGTCGCGGTAGAAGCGGATAGATGCCGGCATGTCGAATACTTGGATCAACGGAGTCAGGCCACGGAAGTCGATCGGCATTTCAAGGCTCCACGCGAGGAACGTTAGCTGCTCCTGCTTGCCAGCCACACCGTATGACCCGCGCATTCGGCATCGTCTGGCTAAAAGGCTCGGACCGAGAACCCATTGGCATTGAGCAATCGTTCGTATTCCATCGGTTCGAGGCTTGCGTGATACAGCGGTTCGCCCCAGCAGGAGCGATCGGCGTTTAGCAGGACCCTACGGCTGAAAGGTGCCGTTGACGGAGACTGGGGCATCGCTGCCGTCCGTGCGGCCCAGTCGTCCCATGGCGGTGCCTGCGTGTCCGACGGCGTCGATATGTGTGGAGGCTTTCGCGAGGCCTCGCAAGGGCACGTTGTTGTAGACGCATTGGTACTCGCCCGCACGTACAAGGAAGGTCTCATGCCAGATGCCGATGTCGCCATTCGAGCCGATTTCCCTGTTGAACTTCACCCAGTATGGGTAATGGGTCTGGTCGCGGCTACCGGAGTACGCGATCAGGTGGTCGAACGACCGCCGGTACTGCACGTTGGTGGTGAGGCCAAGGGGCTCACATCCCAGAAAGCCGCTCTCGGGTTTCGCAGCGACCTCTGCGAGCATCTTCGACATGGTTGAGAGGAACCAGGCATACTTGGGCACCTTCCACCAACGGTTGAACCGCGCGCCAATGATGAACACGACGAAGTCACCCTCGATCGATGCGGTTACGCGGCGGTTGATAGTGGGCATCGGCGGGAGTTTACCGGACCTTGGCCGCCGCGGTCGCCGGATCATTCCTGCTTTGTGGCGAACGATCCATGCGAATACGTAGTAGATGGAACGATGCCTCGTGACTCCCACGTCCTTGAGTTCGGCCTTCGATTGAAAGTTGACTCCGTTAGCTATCCGCTAGCGAAAATTCGCTCTGAAATGAAAAAAGCCCAGCAAAAGCTGAGCCTTTCAATCAATGGTGCGGAAGCGGGGATTTGAACCCCGATGAGCTTGCGCCCACTAGCTCCTGAGGCTAGCGCGTCTGCCAGTTCCGCCACTTCCGCATGTCGGGCGTGAAACCGCGAAGCAGAAAGTCAAGTATACCGCAGCGGTCCATAGGCCGGCCGTCCATCCGGCAGCCCGCCCGCGTCAGCATCCGCGCGAGTAGAACCAGACGCTCGTGTCGCCCGAGAGGCGGTACGCCGGCACCCAGCCGGTCAGCGGCTCGACCCCCTCGAGCGCGTCGCCGCACGTTTCGTCCCGCAGCCGCACGTGCAGCCACAACACGCCGCGCACGCGCCGCGATCCGAGGACGTCCACCGGCACGTCCTTCGCGCTGTACGTCTTCCATGCGGCCGTCAGCGTCTGGATCCCGCGCGGCGAGTCCGGCGAATCGCGGAGGACCTCGTCCCAGCCGGCCCTCACGTAGGCGAGCCTGTTCGTCAGGAGATTCGGGTACGGCAGGAAGTCGGCCTCACGCGCGTGGAGCAGCCACGCGGAGCCGTTCGGCAGCGCGATGCGAAACCACGGCGCGGACCGCTCGTAGACGATCGCCGCGGGGATCTCGTAATCGCTCTCCAGGCTCGGGAGCTCCCGATCGGCGGACTCGCCGGTCCGCCGGACGACCAGCGAGCAGCCGTGCTGGGAATCGCCGGCCATTCTGATCGCGGCGACGGGCGGCCGGCTGGTCGAGCGGCCGTCATACAGACTGATCGGGAAGGCGCCCGGGGCGCCGCACCCGTCGCCCACGATGGCCGGAAGGTTGAGGAGTCCGATCACCCGCGTCGTCTGGGCGAGTGCGTCCGGCGCGCATCGAAGCCCCACGAGCAGCGCCGCAGCACCACCGAGGACACGGCTGGATCGCAGCGTCATGCCCGGATTATCGGCGCGAGCCGGCGAGGGGCGGACTGGGCAGCTTGACGGGGCAGCCGCGGAGATTTATTCTTGATATGAGAATAAATTCCCCGTCGAGGAGGCCTGGCATGAACCCTCGCCGTCCGTCACCGCTCGCGCTGGCGATCTTCGACCGCCTCGTCGAGAACGAGGCCCTGAAGGGGGACGTGCTCGAGGAATTCGGCCGCGGCCGCTCGCAGGCCTGGCTGTGGGGCCAGCTGCTCGGCTCCATTGCCTGTGAACCGAGGCTCCTCCGTGTCTGGATCGCGACCACGTGGCCGGCGATCCTCATCGGCGGAGCGCTGGCGGCGCTCGTCTGCCTGGAGCTGGTGTTCGTCACGAACGCCATGGCGCAGCTCCTGTTCGGACCGGACCTGCCCGACCTCAGCGGATACTTGTACCTGGCGCACCGCTCGGATATCGAGCGCACGGCTGTGCCGGCGAGCGCCACCGGAGCAGACTGGCTCCGCTGCGGCCTCGCCGTTTCCGCATCGCTGCCGCTCGGTTACGTGATCGCCCGTCTCCACGAGCGGCACTACGGAGTCTCCCTCACGGGCCTCGGCCTCATCGTCATGCTGCTCGCGTCGCTGGCCATGGGATCTCCGCTCAACATCCAGCTCGCGACGACGCTGCTGATCGTCGCCGGTCTGTTCGCCGGCGGCCGCCTGGCGGCGCGCGAGACGGTCACCGGCTCGTTGAAGGCCTGACGGCGCGAGCCGCGGCGGAACTTCCCCAGGCAGCGGGTGTCAAACCTCTCATGCTCGAGGCCGTCCACCTCGTGAAGCGGTTCTACGGCGTGGTGGCGGTCGACGACGTCAGCTTCACGGTGCGGCCCGGCGAGATCGTGGGCTACCTCGGGCCGAACGGATCGGGCAAGAGCATGACGGCGCGCATGCTCACGGGACTCCTCAGCCCCACGGGCGGCCTCGTCACCTTCGACGGCCGAGACATCTCCTCCGACATGGTCGCGTACCACCGGCGGCTCGGCTACGTTCCGGAGGAGCCGCATCTCTATCCGTTCCTCTCGGGACGGGAGTACCTTCAGCTCGTCGGGCGTCTGCGCGAGCTGCATCCCACGCTCGTGGAGAAGAAGATCGACGCGTTCCTCGATCTGCTCGGGATCCTCGACGCCGCCGAGCAGTCGATCAGCGCCTACTCCAAGGGGATGAGGCAGAAGGTGCTGATCAGCGCCGCGCTGCTGCACGATCCCGACGTTCTGATCTTCGACGAGCCGGAGTCCGGGCTGGACGTCACCGCCGCGCTCGTCCTGCGCCACCTCGTGCGGGCGCTCGCCGCACGGGGCAAGGCCATCCTGTACAGCTCCCACATCATGGAGGTCGTCGAGAAGGTGTGCTCGCGGGTCCTGATCCTCCATCGGGGCCGCATCGTGGCAGATGATTCGGTGGCCCGGCTGCGCGAGCTGAAATCCGACCGATCGCTCGAGCAGGTGTTTGCCGAGCTCGTGCTCAAGGTCGATCCCGAACAGACCGCGGCGGCGATGGCAGACGTTGCGGCGCTCCATGGATGAGACCACCCGGCTGCTCGCACGCCACTTCTTCAGACGCTTCCTCGAGAACGATCTGATCTCTCCCGACGCCGACCGGCATCAGACGCTCACGGTCGCCGCCGCCTGCCTGCTCTCGTTCAGCCTCGTCGTGACGATGCTGCTGGCGATCAAGTATCTGGCGGCGCTGCCGACGCCTGGGCAGGTGGCGCTCCTCTCGCTCGACGACAAGCTGCTGTACATCGGATGGTCGATGGGTGTGATGGCGCTCGTCACGCTGGCCGAGTGGGACACCTTGTCGCTCGACGTTCGCGACGCCAACATCCTGGGACCGCTGCCGCTCTCGGCCGGGCGAATCTTCGCGGCGAAGGCAGCGGCGGTTGCCCGGTTCGCGGGCCTGGCGCTCGCGGCCATCAACATCGTGCCGGCGATCGTGTTCACGTCCGCGATGGTCTCGAAGCTGGTCGTCGGTCCCTCGGCCTATGCGGCGCTCATCGCGACGCACGTGATGGTGACCGCCGCGGCCGGCGCGTTCGGCTTCCTCTCGGTGCTGGCGATTCGAGAGACGATCCGCGCCGCGGCGGGGCCGGCCGCATTCCGGCGCATATCGTCCCCCCTGCAGGGTGCGCTCGTAATCGTCGTGGCCACGGCGCTGTGCCTGCTCCCGCAGTTTTCCAACCGTGTGGGCCGTGTACGGCTCGCGCCGCCGAATGCGAACGCCGCGGCGGCTCCGATCTGGTTTCTCGGCCTTTACGAAACGGGCGCCGGGCATGTGATGGACGATCTGCCGCGATCGCGTCTCCCGCGCCGCCTCGCGCGTTTCGATCTGACCGCAACCGGGATCTACCGCGCGAGGAAGCCGCTCTTTCGCGGGCTGGCCATTCGAGCGGTCGCGGCCCTGCTGACCGTGTTTGCGATGGCCGCGACCTCCTTCGGGTGGAACAACCGGCGGCTCCCGTCGCCGGTGGAGCCGCACGGTCACAGCCGTCATCGGCTTCGCGAGGTGATGGTTGCCGCCGTCGAGCGCCGTTTCGTCGCCAATCCCGTTCTGCGCGCAGGCTTCTTCTTCTCCCTTCAAACGATGTGGCGGAGCGGACCGCATCGTCTGGCGATGGCGGTGTCCGTGGCTGTCGGAATGGCGCTGACGTCTCTCGCGGTGATGGGACTGGACGCCGGCGATGCCGCCAGGCTGGTGCGGCACCGCGTCTTCACGATCGAGCCGATGGTCCTGACCGTCGTGCTGGTCGGCTTCCGCCACGCCGCGCGCGTGCCGTCGGAGCTTCGCGCGAACTGGCTGTTCCGCCTCTGCTGGACCGACCACGAGCGTGCCTACCTTGCCGGCGTGCGGCGCGCCGCGTTCGCCGCGGTGGTGGTGCCGGCCGTGCTGCTCCTGTTTCCGCTGCACGCGGTGCTGCTGGGCGTGCGGCTGGCCACACTCCGCACGGGCCTCGGTCTGCTTCTCGGCGCCCTCGGCGTGCATCTGGCGATGCTCGGCTTTCGAACCTTGCCGTTTGCGAGCAGCTATGCGCCGAGCGAGAACGCCAAAGGCTGGCTGATCGCCTTGATCGTCGCTTTCTGGCCGCTGACGCAGCTCGTCGGTGCGGTGGAGGCGGGCGCCACGATGCAGCTGACGGGAACGCTCGTGTACGCGGCGCTGCTGTGCGGCGCCATCCTGTTCTGCCGGTGGCTGGAAGGGCGTCAGCGAAAGAGCTACGGCCCGATCGAATTCTTCGATCTCCCCGCGCACGCGCAACGCCTCGACCTGACGGCGTAGCCATCCCTTTCCCCCTTACCCCTCACCCCTTGGCCCTTACCCCTTTTCTCCTCACCCCTTCCCCTCTCGGTATACTCCTCCAAGAGGTGACCCCGTGGCCAAGCGCCGCCTGCTCCGAGTCTTCGGCTTCCTTTCCAGCGCCCTGCTCGTGCTCGTGCTCCTCGGTATTCTGGGCGCCGTCATCATGGTCCGCCGCGGGCCCACGGTGCCGAACCAGTCGACATTGATCCTGCGCATCGGCGGCACGCTGGTCGAGACGCCGCCGAACGACGTGCTGGGGCAGGTGACCGGCGGCGTGCGCGCCCAGACGGTCCGGAGCTACGTCGACGCGCTCCACCGCGCCAAGACCGATTCCCGGATCACGTCGGTGCTGATCGCGCCCACCCACATCGATTCGCCCTATTGGGGCAAGCTGCAGGAGATCCGCGACGCCATTCTCGATTTCCGCACCTCCGGCAAGCGCGTCAACGCCTTTCTGGAGGAGGGGGGCGATCGCGAGTACTACCTCGCGACGGCCTGCGATCACATCTTCCTCGTGCCCACCACCTCGCTCGACGTGAAGGGCGTCGTCTCGTATCAGCTGTTTCTGCGGGGCACGCTCGACAAGATCGACGCCGTGGCCGATTTCGAGAAGATCGGCGAGTACAAGACCGCGCCCAACCAACTCACCGAGCGCACGCTCACGCCGGCGCACCGCGAGATGGCGGAGTCGCTGAACCGCGACATGTTCGAGCAGTTCGTCCGCGCGATCGCCGAAGGGCGGCGCAAGCGCGTGGAGGACGTGCGCGCGCTCGTCGACCAGGGGCCGTTCCTGCCGCCGCAGGCGGTGCGCGCCGGTCTGGTGGACGGCCTGGCTTACGAAGACCAGCTCGACGACCGCGGCGCCATCAGCAAGACGGCGCGGGTGGAGGGCGACGACTACGTGCGCGCGCGGTTCAGGAGCGGTCTCGGGCGGTCCGCGCCGCGCATCGCGGTCGTCTACATCTCGGGGGTCATCACGAGCGGCGACAGCGGCTTCGATCCGTTGAACGGCAGCGTGGCGGGTTCACGGGCGCTCGTCAAGGCGATCCGCGCGGCGCGCGCGGATCCGCGGGTGCGGGCGATCGTGCTGCGGATCGACAGTCCCGGCGGATCCAGCATCGCCTCCGACGTCATCTGGCGGGAGCTCGTCGTGACGCGCGACGAGAAGCAGAATCGGCCGCTGGTCGCCTCGATGTCCGATCTCGCGGCGTCCGGCGGCTACTACGTCGCGGCGGCGGCCGAGCAGATCGTGGCGCAGCCGGCCACGCTCACCGGCTCGATCGGGATCTTCGGCGGCAAGATCGTCACCGGCGGCACCTACGCCAGGCTGGGCGCGTCGATCGAGACGCTCAGCATCGGCCGGAACGCCGAGATGGAGTCGCCCGTACGGCCGTTCAACGAGAGCGAGCGGCAGAAGCTCCGCGAGGAGCTGAAGGCGTTCTACGATCAGTTCACGGCGAAGGTGGCGCTCTCCCGCAAGATGCCGGTGGCGCGGGTGGATGCCCTGGGACGCGGCAGGGTCTGGACGGGGCTGCAGGCGAAGGCCAACGGCCTGGTCGATCAGCTGGGCGGGCTCGATCGGGCGATCGCGCTGGCGAAGCAGCGCGCCGGCATCGCGCCCGGCGCGGAGGTCGAGGTGGTGAACTACCCGCCGCGCAAGACGCTGTTCGAGCTGATCGCGGAGCAGATCTCCGGCTCCGGCAGCCAGGGGCGGGTGGACCTCGACCTGCGGGCGGTGGCGGCGATGCTCGGCGACGGCGACCGCCAGGCGCTCGGCCTGCTCACGGCGCCGATGCGGCTGTTCCGTCCCGGCGAGCCGCTGGCCCTGATGCCGATCGCGTTTCTGCGGTGAGCGGATCTCAGCCGACGGCGCGCTTCAGCGCGTCGTTGTCGACGTCGATCTTCATCCGCGTCCGCGCCTTCTCCATGTAGCTCTGGTAGAAGCGCGAGCGGCGGGCGTTCAGCATGTCGCCCCTGAACTTGTCGCGGGCCGCCGCGAAGTCGGCCGGCGAGACTTCCTGCTTGGAGTCGAGCTTCACGATGGCGGCCCCCTGCGGCGTCGCGATGGCGCCGCTGACGCCGCCCACCGGGAGCGAGAACGCCGCCGCGTCCACCTCGGGGCTCTTGCCGATGTTCGGAATCACCGAGTCGCGCGTCAGCGGCTGCGTGGTGGTGGCCTCGAAGCCCGCCGCCTTCGCGGCTTTGGCGAAGTCGGGCGCCCCCTTCAGCTGCGCCGCCAGTTCGCCGGCCTTCTTCTGGGCCAGCTCGGCCGCTTTCGACTGGACGATGTCGTCGCGCACCTGCGCGCGCACTTCGTCGAGCTTCGGGCTGTACGCCTCGCGCTTGCCCGAGACGTAGAAGATCACCCGGCCGGTCGGCAGGGTCACCGGATCGCTGACCGCGTTGTCGCCGAGATCGAAGGCCAGACTGGAGACCGGCGATTGCGGGCCGAGCTCCGCGACCATGCCGCCGCGCGGGAAGAAGCCGGTCTCTTCGACCTTCAGACCGCGCGAGGCCGCCGCCTTGTCGAGCGCCTGGGGCGTCGTCGCCTCGCGGGCGAGCGCGTCGGTCTGCTCGGCGACCTGCGCCTCGGCCATGTCGTGGCGCACCTGCGTCTCGATCTCCTGATAGAGCGCGCTGTCGCTGAGGTCGCGCTTGATGGCGGCCTTCTTGTCGGTCACCTTGATGATGTGGTAGCCGAACTGGGTCTTGACGAGATCGCTCGTCTGACCCGGCTCGAGCGCGAACGCGGCGTTCTCGAACTCCGGCACCATCCGGCCGCGCGAGAAGTAGTCGAGGTCGCCTCCCTGGCCCGCGTTCGAGTCGTCTTCCGAGTACTTCTTCGCCAGCGCGGCGAAATCGGCCCCGGCCTTCACCTGCTTGAGGATGTCTTCCGCCCTCGCGCGCACCTGCGCGTCGTCCTTGCCCTCGGTCTTGAGCAGGATGTGGCTCGCCCTCACTTCTTCGGGCGTCGTGTAGGTGCCCAGGTGGTCGTTGTAGAACTGCTCGACGGCCGAGCGCGGCACCTCGAGCTTGGCCGCCACCTCGGCAGTGTCGATCCGGACGAAGCGCACCTTGCGCTGCTCGGGCACGCGGTACTTCGCTTCGTTCGCCTTGAAGTAGGAGGCGATCTCCGCCTCGCCCGGGTTGACCTGGCTCTTGAAGTTGTCGGCGAGCACGGCGACGACCTGCAGCGTCGCCTTCTCGTTCTTCAGCTTGTACTCGCGCTCGAGCTCCGCGTCGGAGACCGACATCCACTCGGTCAGGCCGGTGCGGAACTTCTCGAGCATCAGGCTCTGCCGCACGTTCTGCTCGAAGTCGGACGGCGTCATCGGCGGGTCCTGCGCGCGGAGCAGCGCGCGATAGCGCTGCTCGCCGATGAAGTGGCCGTTCTCCTGCAGGGCGGGGATCGCCATGATCTGCGACCGCACCTCTTCGTCGCTGACCGTGATCCCCATCTTCTCGGCCTCGGCGATCTCGGCGCTCTCCTCGATCATCTGCTGCAGCACCTGCTGCGGCACCTGGAGCTGCTGCAGGATGGCGTCGCTGAGGTTGCCTCCGTACGACGAGCGGTACGCGTTCACCTGCGCCAGGTAGCGTCGGCGGAACTCGTTGGCCGTGATCGTCCGATCGCCCACGCTGGCGACCCGGTCGGGCGACGACGCCGCCGTCTGGTCGGTCCGGAGGAAACTGGGAATGTAGAACACCACAAAGGTGAGGCAGACGAGCGCCAGGCTCCATTTGAGCCAGTTCTTGTGCCGCCTCATCCGATCGAGCATCGTCATTTCGCTGAAAACCCCTCAGAAAAAGGCCCGTTCGGCCGATAAGACGCAGGTCGAGCCGAGTAGACGAAGGAGCCGACTATCGTACGCGATGGCGTTTCGCCGCCGCAAGCACCACCCGTGGGGGCATGTACCTAGGACGCCGGCCGTCCTGCGCCGGCCGTGTCCCCATGATATTATGTTCGTTGTCTGGAAGGACTTAGCGGGAGTTTGCCTTCTCACGACGATGCCCGGAGCACCGCGTACCAATCCAGCCGCCCCCCGCGGCGCCCAGGCAGATCTGACCGCCCGTCTTCGCCTTGGGGCAGAGGCGCTGCAGGAGCGGCTTGACCGTCGCGACGCCATCATCGACTTGATCCGAGCCGTGCAGCAGAGCCTCGAGCCGCGGAAGGTCGCCGACGCCCTCCTCGCCCAGGCGCAGGACTGGTTCCCGGCGCCCTGTCTGGCGGTGGCCGTGGCCGGCGACTCCGAAGAGGTGTCGCTCGCCGCCACGCGCGGTCCGGCGCAGCCGTTCGAGCCGTGGCTCCTGCGGGTGGGCGCGTGGGTGATCGAGCGCGGCAGCGATTTCACGGCCGGCAACCTCGCGCAGGACCGGCGCGTCACGGGCGCGCCCGAAAGCTCGGTGCTCGCGCTGCCGCTCCGCGCCCGCTCGCGGACGATGGGCGCGCTGATCCTGCTGGATCCCGCCGCCTCGTCGTCGGACCCGCAGCTTCCGCGGCCGCTGCGCGCGACGCTGCGAACGGTGCTGGAGCTTCCGGCGGCCGCGCTGCAGACGTCGATGCACATTCAGCGCGCGGAAGCGCTCTCGGTCACCGACGATCTCACCGGGCTGTACAACTCGCGCTATCTGAACCAGGTGCTCCGGCGCGAGTCGAAGCGGGCGTCGCGGAGCGGGCGGCCGCTGTCGCTCCTCTTCCTCGATCTCGACGGGTTCAAGTCGGTGAACGATCGGCACGGGCACCTCGCCGGGAGCCGCGCGCTGGTCGAGGCGGCCGCGGTGATCCGCGGCTGCGCCCGCGAGACCGACATCGCCGCGCGGTTCGGGGGGGACGAGTTCGCGGTCGTGCTGCCCGACACCGGCTCGGAGGGCGCGCTGGCGGTCGCCGACCGCGTCCGGGAGCGGATTTCCGTGCACACGTTCCTGAGCTCGGCCGGGCTTCGCATCCACCTGACCGCCTCGGTCGGCGTGGCGACCTTGCCGGAGGCGGCCGGGTCGGCCGAGGAGCTGCTCAAGGCGGCGGATGCCGCCATGTATCGCGTGAAGGATCACGGCAAGAACGGCGTACGGCTGGCGGAGGCGAGCGACTCACCGATCCGCTGACCAGTTGATGCTTCTAGTTTCCAGTTCACTCGTTCACTCGTTCACCAGTTCAAACTTATGAGCCTTCGTTCGGTCTTCTCCCTCTTCTCCAGCGACCTGGCCATCGACCTCGGCACGGCGAACACCTGCGTGTACGCCCGGGGCAAGGGCATCGTGGTCAATGAGCCCTCCATCGTCGCCATCAACAAGCTCAACGGCCGCGTCGAGGCCGTCGGGCGCGACGCCAAGGAGATGCTCGGCCGAACCCCCGGCAACATCGTCGCCATCAAGCCGATGAAGGACGGCGTG
This sequence comes from Vicinamibacterales bacterium, assembly GCA_963738315.1. Classification (GTDB taxonomy): domain Bacteria; phylum Acidobacteriota; class Vicinamibacteria; order Vicinamibacterales; family JAMQPK01; genus JAMQPK01. The sequence goes on from CAVTVT010000002.1 coordinate 1,032,260, forward strand.
ATCGCCGATTTCGAGGTCACCGAGAAGATGCTCACGTACTTCATCAAGAAGGCGCACAACCGCAACGTCTGGGTGCGCCCGCGCATCGTGATCGGGGTGCCCTCGGAGATCACCCAGGTGGAGAAGCGCGCGGTCAAGGACAGCGCCTACCGCGCCAAGGCGAGCGAGGTGCACCTGGTCGAGGAGGCGATGGCCGCCGCGATCGGCGCCGGCATGCCCATCACCGAGCCGTCGGGCAACATGATCGTGGACATCGGCGGCGGCACCACCGACATCGCCGTGATTTCGCTCGCCGGGATCGTCTACAGCAAGGCCGTGCGCGTGGCGGGCAACGAGATGGACGAGGCGATCATCCAGTACATCCGCAAGACGTACAACCTGCTGATCGGCGAGCGGACCGCCGAGCAGATCAAGATCGAGATCGGATCGGCCTTTCCGCTCGACGAGCGGATGACCATGGAGATCAAGGGGCGGCACCTGATCGAGGGCGTGCCCAAGACCATTACGATCACGGACGAAGAGATCCGGGAGGCGCTCACCGAGACGGTGAACGTGATCGTCGACGCCGTGCGCGTGGCGCTCGAGCGCACGCCCCCCGAGCTGTCGGCCGACATCGTCGACCGCGGCATCGTCCTGACCGGCGGCGGCTCGATGCTCAAGAACCTGGACAAGCGGCTGCGCGAGGAGACCGGCCTGCCGCTCGCCATGGCCGAGGACCCGCTGTCGTCGGTCGTGCTCGGCGCGGGCAAGATGCTGTCGGACTTCAACCTGCTCCGCAAGATCTCGATCGACTGAACCCTGAACCCGTGATGCCCGCCACCGATCTCCGCCAGCGCACCGCCGTGTTGTTCATGGCGGTGCTGGTGGGACATATCCTCCTGATTTCCGCGCAGGTGAACTCCAGGGCCGGCGTCCCCTGGCTCGAGGTGGTCACCTTCGGCGCCTTCTCCGAGCTGCAGCGGGCCGCCTCGAGCCTCACCGGCGGTCTGCACAACGCGTGGACCGGCTACGTGTATCTCCGGGGCGTGCGGGCCGAGAACGAGCGGCTCAAGGAGCAGCTCGCGCAGGTCCAGGTGCAGCTCCAGCGCGAGCGCGCGGCCGCCGAGCACGCGCGCCAGCTCGAGACGCTGCTCGGGTTCCAGAAGGAGACCGATCTCCAGACCGTGGCCGCCAACATCATCGGCGCCGGCGCGAGCCCCGACTTCAAGACCGCGACCATCGACAAGGGGTCCTCGGCCGGCGTCCGGACCAACATGGCGACGCTCGCGCCGACGGGCGTGGTGGGGCGCATCGTGACCTCGGCGGGGCGCGCGGCGAAGGTCCAGCTGCTCATCGACCGCAACGCCGCCGCCGGGGCGCTCGTGGAGCGATCGCGCGCCCAGGGGGTCGTCATCGGCACCGGGGAGGATCTGCTGCGGATGGAGTACGTCTCGGGGACCGCCGACGTCAAGCCGGGCGACACGGTCGTCACGTCCGGGATCGACGGCATCTACCCGAAGGGGTTCACCATCGGCCGCATCGAGAGCGTGAGCGGCGGCACCGGCATCTACAAGGTCATCAGGGTCCGACCCGCCGTGGACTTCACCCGGCTCGAAGAAGTGCTCGTCGTGACGTCGCCTGTCGAGGCCGCCCCTGAAGGAAAGCTGTGAGAACGGCCGGGCTGGCGCTGTTCGTCGCGGCCGCGCTCGCGGCCCAGACGACGCTGACGCGGTACCTGCCGCCGGCCGCGCACCTGGTGGATCTGGTGCTGGTGGCGGTGATCTACGTCGCGCTCACGGGGGGCGGCCGCGGGGCTGCTGGTCGGCGCCATCGCGGGCCTGGCGCAGGACACCCTGGCGGCGACCGGCACCTCGCTCGTGGCCATCGGCGCGGGGGTGGTGACCACCCGGAGCATCATCGGCGTGGGGGGGCTGGCCAAGACCGTGGTGGGCTTCGTCACCGGCATTGTCGGCAGCCAGTTCATTGTCGCGCGGCCGATTCCGCGCGCCTTCGTGTTCTTCACAGCCACCGTCTGCCATGCGATCATATTCATCGGGCTGTACTCGGTGATCGAGCCGATGCAGGGGCCGGCGGCCTACGGCGTCCTGTTCGGAGAAGCCGCCGCCAACGCGCTCATCGGCATCGTGATCTGCCAGGTGGCCGAATCGCTGCCCGGCGCCGTCGATCGGCGCCGCATGCACAGCGGGATGCACATCAACCGTCGGATCGAATAGCCGCAGCAGAGAGATGACAGAGTTCCAGGTCGCCGGCAGCGAGGATCGCCAGAAGATTGGCGTCCGCCTCGTGATCGTACAGGTCGGCATCGCCGTCGTGTTCAGCGTGCTCGCGTTCGCCTTCTGGTACTTCCAGGTGATCCAGAATGCGAAGTTCGAGGAGCTCGCCGAGAACAACCACCAGCGCGCCATCTCGCTCCGGGCGCCGCGCGGCGTGATGTTCGATCGCAACGGCCGCGTGCTCGTGGAGAACCGCAGCTCGTTCACGATCTCGATCGTCCGCGAGCACACCAAAGACCTCGATCACACCGTCCACGTGCTCTCGCAGGTCGTCGGGCTGGACGAGAACGCCGTGCGCGAGGTGGTGGATCGGCACCGCCGCGAGCCGTGCGTACCGGCCGATCGTCGTCGTGGAGGACGCCACGCTGGCCCAGGTCGCGGCCGTGATGGCGAGGCGCCTCGAGACCGAGCTGCCCGATGTCGTCGTCGAGGAGGTGCCGACGCGCCGCTACCCGACCAACGAGATGGCGGCGCATCTGTTCGGGTACGTCGGCGAGGCCACCGAGGCGCAGGTGGCCAGCGACGGGCTCGAGTCGGGCGCGATCGTCGGCCAGTCGGGGATCGAGAAGGTCTACAACAAGCTGCTGATGGGCGAGGACGGCGTCCGGCGCGTGGTCGTCAACAGCATGGGGCGCGAGATCCGGCCGATCGAGGAGATTCCGCCGAGCGAAGGGCGCCGGGTGCAGCTCACGATCGACTACGACCTGCAGAAGGCCACCGAGGACGCCTTCGAGGCGAGCGGCTTCAACGGCGCCGCGGTGATGCTCGACCCGCGCAGCGGAGAGGTGCTGGCGTTCACCAGCCGGCCCGCCTACGACCCGAACGCGTTCGCGGCCGGCATCGATCGCGTGACCTGGGCGGCCCTGAACACCGACGAGCTGCGCCCGCTGAACGATCGCGCCATCCAGGGGCGCTATTCGCCCGGCTCGACCTTCAAGATGGCCGTGGCGCTCGCCGGCCTCGAGGAAGGGATCATCACCCCCGACTTCCGCGTGTCATGCGGAGGCGGCGCCAACTTCTACGGCCGCTTCTTCAAGTGCTGGAAGCGGGGAGGCCACGGCTCGATCGACATGCGCCACGCGATCGAGCAGTCGTGCGACGTGTACTTCTACACCGTGGCGAACATGGTCGGCGTCGACAAGATCAACAAGTGGGCGACCGCGCTGGGCCTCGGCGTGGTGACCGGCATCGACCTGCCCAACGAGGTCCAGGGCCTGGTGCCGTCGACCGAGTGGAAGCGCGAGAAGCTGCACGAGAAGTGGTACGCGGGCGAGACCATTTCCGTGGGCATCGGCCAGGGGCAGGTGTCGGTGACGCCGGTCTCGATGGCGGTCTACATGGCCACCATCGCCAACGGCGGCACGCGGGTGACGCCGCACCTGTTGAAGGCGGTGGACGAGGGCAAGGGATGGACGCCGGTGCCGGCGCCGGCGCCGCAGCAGACGATCGACATCACGCACGAGAAGCTGCAGGCGATCCGCGACGGCATGTGGATGGTCGTCAACGCCGGCGGCACGGGCGGCCGGGCGCGCATCGAAGGCAAGGACGTGGCCGGGAAGACGGGAACCGCGCAGGTGATCTCCAACCAGGGCCGCCTCGCGGCGCGCGGCAACCGGGATCTGCGCGACAACGGCTGGTTCGTCTTCTTCGCGCCGCGCGACAATCCCGAGATCGCCGGCGTGGTGTTCCTCGAGCACGGCATCCATGGACCGAACGCCGCCTCGCTCGCGCATCATATCCTCGCCACGTTCTTCGCCAAGCAGGACGGCAGGCCGCTGCCGCCGCCGCCCACCCACGACGAGCTGAGGCTCGATTACACGGATCCGTTCGCGCGGCGCGCGAACTCCCAGACCGACGAGTAATGTTCGAACGCCGTCTGTATCACCACCTCGACTGGCTGCTCGTCGCGGCGCTCCTCGCGCTCTGCATCGTCAGCATCGCGATGATCTACAGCACGACCGGCAACTGGCGGCTGCCGGTCACACAGCTCTACGCCATCGTGCTGGGGCTCGGCCTGTTCGCGATCTGTCTCGGCGTGGACTACCGGGCGCTCACCGACAAGTCCCACTTCATCTATCTGGCGCTCCTGGCCCTCCTGATCTACGTCCTCCTGTTCGGCACCGTCGTCTTCGGCGCGCGGCGCTGGATCTCGCTGCGTGTCTTCAACCTGCAGCCCTCCGAGTTCGCCAAGCTCGGGGTGGCGCTGGTCCTGGCCAAGTTCTTCGGAGAGAACCGGCGGGGCGCGCCGACGGCGAGCGATCTGCTCGTGGCCGCCGGACTGACGCTGGTGCCGCTGGTGCTCGTCGCCCGCGAGCCGGATCTCGGCACGGCCGTCACCCTGCTGCCGATCCTGCTCGGCGTCGCCTATCTCGCCGGCATGCGGATGCGCATGCTCGGCATCGCGCTGCTGGTCGCGATCGTCCTGGCGCCGGTCGCCTGGAAGTTCGCGCTGAAGGACTACCAGCGGAGCCGCATCTCCACGTTCCTCGATCCGTCGCAGGATCCGCGGGGCGCCGGGTACCAGCAGATCCAGGCGCGGATCACCGTGGGCTCCGGCGGTCTGTGGGGCAAGGGGTTCAAGCAGGGCACGCAGGGCCAGCTCCGGTTCCTGCCGGTGGCCCATAACGATTTCATCTTCTCGGTGCTGGCCGAGGAGCAGGGCTTCGCCGGCGTGCTCGCCGTGCTCGGCCTCTATCTGCTGATTATCTGGCGGTCGATCGACGCGGCGCGGCTCGCCAGGGATCGACTGGGCGCCTATCTGGTGCTGGGGCTGCTCGCCAGCTTCACGTTCCAGGTGATCTACAACGTCACGATGTCGGCCGGCCTCGCGCCGGTCAAGGGCATCCCGCTTCCGCTGCTGAGCTACGGCGGGTCGTCGATGATCGCCACGCTGGCGAGCTTCGGTCTGATCCTGAACGTGCGCATGCGGCGCTTCACCAACTGATGGACCGGACCCGATTGACGCGCGCCGTGCGGCGTCTCATCGATCTCGTTCGCGCGATCGGCGCGGCGTGGTCCGTTCGTCCGCTTTCGGACCGGATGCAACCAGGTGGCCGGATGGCTTCCTCGGCGGTCCGCCCGGGAGAGGTGCCCCGCACCTCTGCCGTCTGGAGTTTTTCGAATGAGCAAGGAAATGATCATCTCCTCGAATGGCCACGAAACGCAGGTGGCCATTCTCGAGGACGACCTCGTGAGCGAGGTCTTCATCGAGCGCGAGCGGCAGCGCGGCGCGGTCGGCAACGTGTACAAGGGCAGGGTCTCGAAAGTGCTGCCCGGCATGCAATGCGCGTTCATTGACATCGGTCTCGAACGCGACGGGTTCCTCTACGTCTCGGACGTCGTCGACACCATCGAGGAGTTCGACCGGCTCGAGAGCGAGGACGAGGCGGAGGGCGGCGCACGCGGCGACCGCAAGGGACGCGACCGCGGCCCCGAGCCCAAGATCGAAGAGCTCCTGAAAGAGGGGCAGGACATCGTCGTGCAGGTGGCCAAGGAGCCGCTCGGCACCAAGGGGGCGCGGCTCACCTCGCACGCCACCTTTGCCGGCCGCTTCCTGGTCTTCATGCCGACCGTGGACCACGTGGGCGTGTCGCGCAAGATCGAGTCGCGCGAGGAGCGCAGCCGGCTCCGCGGCATCGTCCGCCAGTTCCGCGAGCAGCACGGGTTCACCGGCGGCGTCATCATCCGCACCGCCGCGGGCAGCCGCCCCGAGGCGGACATCATCAGCGACCTCCAGTACTTCCACGACATCTGGACCGGGGTCCGTCACAAGTTCGAGACGATGCGCGCGCCGGCGGTGATCTATCGCGAGCAGAGCCTGGTCTCGAAGCTGCTGCGCGATCTGCTCACCGAAGACTTCTCGGCCATCCGCATCGACAACCCGCAGGAGCACCGGCAGGCGCTGGATCTCATCCAGCGCATCATGCCGAACCTGGCCCCCCTCGTGAAGCTCTACACGAAGGACTATCCGATCTTCGAGGAGTACGGAGTCCAGGCCGAGATCGACAAGGCGCTGAAGAGCAAGGTGTGGCTGAAATCCGGCGGATCGATCGTGATCAACCAGACCGAGGCGCTGGTGGCGATCGACGTCAACACCGGCCGGTACGTGGGCAAGCGGACGGGCCGTCTGGAAGACACGATCGTGAAGACGAACCTCGAGGCGGTGAAGGAGATCGTGCGGCAGATCCGGCTGCGCGACCTCGGCGGCATCATCGTGCTCGACTTCATCGACATGGAGGAGCGCAAGAACCGGCAGAAGCTGCTCCAGGCGGTGGAGCAGGAGCTCAAGAAGGATCGCTCGCCGTCCAAGGTGCTGCAGGTCTCGGACTTCGGCCTGGTGATCGTCACGCGCAAGCGGGTGAAGCAGAGCCTCGAACGGGTGCTCACCGAGCCGTGCCCCTACTGCTCGGGCACCGGCACGATCAAGTCGACGCCCACGATCTGCTACGAGATTCTGGCGGAGGTCAAGAAGATCGGCAACGAGCTGAACGGGCACGGCGTCGTGCTCCGGGTGAACCCGGAGATCGCGCGCGCGCTGCGCGAAGAAGAACGTGCCGTGCTGAGCGACCTGAAGCAGGCGCTCGGGCGCGAGATCACCCTCAAGCCCGACACGCACCTGCATCACGAACAGTTCGACGTCATGGCCGTGTGATGCGGGCCGCCTTCGGCGTCCTGAGCGACGGCACTCCGGTCGACGTCCTCACGCTGAGGGGCGCGGGCGGAGTGGAGGTGCGGGCGCTGACCTACGGCTGCACGATTGTCTCGCTCCTCGCGCCCGACGCGCGGGGGCACGTGGCCGACGTCGCGCTCGGCTTCCCGACGCTCGACGAATACGTCCGGGCCTCGCCCTATTTCGGGGCGATCGTCGGCCGGTATGCCAACCGCATCGCCGCCGGCCGTCTGCCCGTCGCCGGCCAGCTACGGCAGCTCACCATCAACGAGCCGCCAAACCATCTCCACGGCGGGTGGCGCGGCTTCGACAAGCAGGTCTGGCAGGCGGAGATTGACGGCGACGGCAGCGCAGTCTGCTTCAGGCACACGTCGCCGGCGGGGCACGAGGGCTATCCGGGCACGCTCGATGTGGAGGTCACCTACCAGTTGAACGAACGCAACGAGCTCTCGGTGGCGTACGCCGCCTCCACCGACGCGCCGACGGCTGTGAATCTGACCCAGCACACCTACTTCAACCTTCGCGGCGAGGGTGACGGCACGATTCTCGACCACCTGCTGCAGATGTCCGCAGACGCGTACCTGCCGGTGAGCGAGACGCTGATCCCGACCGGGGATCTGTCGGAGGTGGCGGGCACGCCGTTCGATTTCCGGCGGGAGACCGCCATCGGCTCGCGCATCGACGAGGCCCACGAGCAGCTTCGGCGCGGCCGGGGGTACGACCATACCTTCGTGGTCCGCGGCGCCGCCCCGGAGCTCCGGCCTGCCGCGCGCCTGCGGGACCCTTTCAGCGGACGAACGCTCGAGGTCTCCACGACCGAGCCCGGTCTGCAGTTCTATGCCGGCAACGTCCTGGACGGCCGCCTCACCGGGAAATCCGGACGGCCGTATCCCCGGCGCTCCGGGTTGTGCCTCGAGACACAGCACTATCCCGACTCCCCGAACCACCCCGGCTTTCCCTCGACGATCCTCCTGCCAGGGCGGCGGTTCGCATCTCGAACGGTCTTCGCCTTCGGCGTATAATCCCGCACTTTCCGGGAGGTGCCATGAATCGACGGGAGCTGTTGGCCGGCGCCGCGGGCGCCGTCTTCGCGGGCACACGCATCGCCTCGCTGGCCGGCGCCGTGCAGAGAGTGCCGGATCCCGCCGGCCAGCTCCCGCCGCGGCGGAGCGGCAGCGCCAGAATCGCCGCAATCGAGATCTGGAGCTACGACGGGCGCCGCGAGACGATCGTCGGCGCGACAGGCCAGCGGCAGGTGAACCCGCTCGACGTCTATGACGACTCGCTCCCGCCGCTCTTCCACGAGTCGACCGAGACCAGCACACGTCTGGATCCCATCAACGCCCTGTACGTGAAGGTCCGCACGGATCAGGGGCTCGAGGGTATGTACGGCCCGATCGACGCGGAGTCGGCGATCATTATTCACCGGCAGCTTCGGCCGTTCCTGACGGGCAAGGACGCGCTGGCAGGGGAGCTGATCTGGGATCAGATGCACCGCTCGTATCGCCACGCGCGCCGCGGCAACTTCATGATGGCGATGAGCGTAACCGACAACGCGCTCTGGGACCTCCGTGGCAAGTACGTACGGCGCCCCCGTCTATCGCCTGTTGGGCGGACCAACGCGCGCGAACGTCGAGGCGTATGCGAGCTGCCTGGGCTACGCGGTCGAGCCGGAGCCGGCTCGCCGCCGCTCCGCCGCGCTGCGCGACGAAGGCTACCGCCATGAAAAATGGTTCCTGCCGTACGGCCCCGGCAACGGGCCCGAAGGGATGGACCGCAACGTGGAGCTCGTGCGCAACCTGCGCGAGGCGGTAGGCGAGGACGTCCAGTTGATGTTCGACGCGTTCAGCGGCTGGGATCTCGAGTACGCGCTCGAATGGGCGCGCAAGGTCGAGCGCTACCGGCCCCACTGGATCGAAGAGGCCATGAGCGCGGAAAAGGTGGACAGCTTCGCGCAGCTCCGGCGGAGCATCTCCTTCCCCGTCGCTTCCGGGGAGCACTTCTACGGGCGCTGGGAGGTGGAAAGCTACCTCAAAGCCGGCGCGCTCGACGTGGTGCAGGCGGATCCCGAGTGGTGCGGCGGCATCACGGAGCTCGTGAAGATCTGCACCGTGGCCTCCCTGCACGACGTGCACGTGATTCCCCACGGCCACCGCCTCCACGCGGCGCTGCACGTCGTCGCCAGCCAGCCGCCCCTGACCTGCCCGCTCGTCGAGTACTCTGATTCTCAACCTCCCCAGGTTCCACCATTTCGAGAGGACGCCGCTCGCCCCCGTCCGCGGGCGGATCGCGCTCCCCGAGGCGCCGGGCTTCGGCATCGAGCTCGATCCCGCGAAGATCGAGAAGCAGACGCAGATGAGTTGGGGATGACGAGGCTCGGTCGCCGCACTGAAGCAGATAATCGCGCCAGATAGCGCCGAGCCGCCCACGGCGGCGAGGTACAGGTTGCGGGGATGGGCCCCCGCGACCGATCAAGAAAAGAGGCGTCATGAAAGCGATCCATCGCGCCGCGCTCTCAATCGTCGCATTCGCTGCCGCAGGGGCGGCCCTCTTCGTGCCGGCAAGCGCGCGGCAGGCTGGAGCGCCGGCGGCCGCGGTGGCGATCGATCCCGACGACATCGGCGGAGTCGTGACCGGTCCGAAGGGACCCGAAGCGGGTGTCTGGGTCATCGCCGAAACCATGGATCTGCCGACGCGCTACAACAAGATCGTCGTCACCGACGATCGGGGCCGTTATCTCCTTCCCGATCTGCCGAAAGCAGGCTACGAAGTCTGGGTGCGGGGATACGGCCTCGTCGATTCGCCGAAGGTCAAGGCGGCGCCGGGCGCCCGGCTGAACCTCACCGCCGTCGCGGCGCCGAACGAGCGGGCCGCCGCCCGGTACTATCCAGCGAACTACTGGTACTCGCTCATCAACGTTCCTGCCAAGAGCGAGTTCCCGGGCACCGGGCCGTCAGGGAACGGCATCAACCCGAACGTCACCTCCCAGGCGCAGTGGCTCCGCCTCATGAAGACCGACAGCTGCGAGTCGTGCCATCAAATCGGCAGCCGCGGCACGCGCGAGATCCCGCCGCTGTTCCGATCGCTGCCGTCGGTGGCGGCGTGGGAGCGGCGCATCCAGTCGGGCCAGGCGGGCGGCAACATGATGGGCGGCATCAATCAACTCGGCGCCCGGCGCGCGTTCGCCATGTTCGCCGACTGGACCGATCGCATCGCCAAAGGAGAGGTGCCGCCCGCGCCTCCGCGTCCACAGGGCCGGGAACGGAACATCGTGATCACCCAGTGGGACTGGGCCGATCCCAAGGCGTACCTCCACGACGAGATCGCGACCGATCGGCGCAATCCGACCGTCAACGCGAACGGTCCGCTCTATGGGGCCGCGGAGATCAGCGCCGACTATCTGCCGGTGCTCGACCCGGTGCGCCACACGGCGAGCCGCGTGACGGTGCCCGTGCGCGACCCCGCGACGCCGTTCGCCGCCCCGCAGAGCGGGTTCCAGCCGTCCCCCTACTGGGGAAGCGAGGCGATCTGGACGAGCAAAGGCAACGTCCACAACCCGATGTTCGATCACCAGGGCCGCGTCTGGTTCACCTCGCGAATCCGCGGCAACGACAACCCCGCCTTCTGCAAGGCGGGGTCGTCTCACCCGTCGGCGGCGCTCACGCCGGTGAACTCCTCCGGGCGGCATCTCGCGGTGTACGACCCGCGGACCAGGAAGGTCACGCTGATCGGCACCTGTTTCAGCACCCACCACCTCGTGTTCGCGGAGGACGCCAACAACACGCTCTGGACGAGCAGCGGCGGAGGCGGCGGGGTCGTCGGCTGGTTGAACACGAAGATGTTCGACGAGACGGGCGACGAAGAGAAATCGCAGGGCTGGACGGCGCTCGTGATGGACACCAACGGCAACGGCAGGCGCGATCCAGGCGACAAGCGCTACGACGCCGGCTTCTACGGGGTCATGCCCAGTCCGACCGATGGCTCGGTCTGGGGCACGGTGCTCGGCTTTCCCGGGGCCATCGTTCATCTGATGCCGGGAGCGAACCCGCCTGCGACGGCGCTCGCAGAGGTGTACGAAGTGCCCTGGCAGGACTCGCGCACCGACGCGCACGGCTACGCGCCGCGCGGTCTCGATGTCGACCGGAACGGAGTGGTCTGGACGGTGCTGGCGAGCGGCCACTTCGCGAGCTTCGATCGGCGCCTCTGCAAGGGGCCGTTGAGCGGCCCGGATGCGACCGGCCGGCAGTGTCCGGAGGGGTGGCGCCTGTACCAGACGCCCGGGCCCGGTTTCAGGGGCACCGATCCGGGCAGCGCCGACTCGCACTACTACGACTGGGTGGATCAGTTCGACACGTTCGGCATGGGGCGGAACGTACCGATTGCCACGGGCAACTCGTCCGACTCGCTGCTCGCGCTCGATCCCGCCGCCGCACGCTTCACGATCCTCCGCGTGCCGTACCCCAACGGCTTCTTCGCCAAGGGGCTCGACGGCAGAATCGACGACGTGAAGGCGGGATGGAAGGGCCGGGGACTGTGGTCCACATGGGCGACGCGCGCACCCTTCCACAACGAAGGGGGCACCTCGATGAGCAGCAAGGTGGTGAAGTTCCAGCTGAGGCCGGACCCGCTGGCGAAGTGAGCGGCTCAGCGTCCGCGCGTGCGCGAGCGGCTCCCGGCGCGCCAGCGGATCCGCTCGAAGCCGCGGACGGTCCCGTTCGAGACGACGAGGCCTTCGGCCGACAAGAGCGCGCTTTTGCGCCGGAGGTCGCCGCCGAAGCCGCCCAGTCTGCCGCCGGCGGCAATGACGCGATGGCAGGGCACGGTCGGGTCCGTGCATCCGCGCATGGTGTTGCCCACGGCGCGGCTGGCTCTGGGACGTCCGGCTGCCGCGGCGACGTCGCCGTAGGTCGCGACGCGCCCGGCCGGGATGCGGCGCACCACCGAGAGCACCCGCGCAGCGAAGTCGCGCCTCTCGCGCACGGCGCCGCCCCGCGTCATCAGGCGATCGAGGGCGCTGACGCCGCGGCGCATCAGTTCACGCCGACGGCGTTCCAGGCGGCCAGCACCTGCGCGCGATCGCTGCTGTTCGCGCCGTAGAGATCCGAGGCCGCCTGCAGCGTGGCGGCCCGCGCGTCGCCGAACGTGGCGTTCGCCGGCATCAGGAACACCCACGCGCGATAGAAGATCTTCTCCATCCGCTCGATGTTCCCCTGGCCGACGCCGGTGACGGTCTGCCCCGAGACCCGGTTCCGGCCTCCGGCCACCGCCAGGTAGAAGGCGTGCGTGGCGATGGTCATGTTGAAGTGCACGCCGCCGTTGTCGATGTCGGTGCCGATGAACTGCCTGAGGCTGTAGTGATCGGGATCGCCGACCGCGTGCGGATCGCTCAGAGAGCGGAAATAGCCGGGCGGCGTCAGCGCGATGTCCTCGCCCATCACCCAGTCGGCCTTGCCCGGGCCGGTTCCCGGCTTCTGAAAGAAGAACTCGACCGAGGCGCCCATGATGTCGGAGAACGCCTCGTTCAGCGCGCCCGACTCGTCCTCGTAGATCAGAATCGGCGCTGAACCGCGTCACCCCGTGGCTCATCTCGTGGGCCACGATGTCGAGTGCGCCGGAGGTGTAGGTGAGGTTCTGCCCGTCGCCGTCCCCGTACACCATGATGCCGTCGCAGCAGAAGAACGCGTTGTTGACGAACGTATCGACGACGTCGGGCGACTGGTGCGAGATCTGCGAACGATCGAGCGGGTGCACGATGCCGTCGACCTCGAGGTTCTTGTCATCGAGGCCGTGCCGGCCGTGCCGCTTGAAGTAATAGTCGTACACCCAGCCCTGATATACGTGCGCGTCGACAATCGCGCCGTCGGTCCAGATGTTGTCGCTGTCGGTGGCGATGTCCGAGTTCAGCAGAATGCCGGTGGAAAGAAAGCCGTTCAGCCGCGCGACACTGCCGCGAAAATCGAGAGTGAAGGCGGGATAGGGCCGCAGGAGATCGTGCGCCTCGAACGAGGAGCTCGTCGAGTTGACGCTGACCTTCTTGGGATCGCCCAGCACGCCCGTGCCGCGGCCGACCGTCCACGCGCGCTCGATGAGGCTGCGCGAGTAGAGCACGGCTCCGGAGCCTGCGTCGACGCCGACTTCGCGGATGTCCCAGTCGCCGCGCACCTCGACCCGATAGGCGAGCGCGTAGGTGCCGCCGGACACCGGCAGCACGCCGAGGAGCGGGTCGCCATGCACCGCGCCGGCGCCGCCGAGCGCCGCAAGCGCGATCTCACCGGCCTGCCCGGCGGAGATCTGCGGCGTGGTGTCGAGAACGATCCCCTCATAGAGCCGGCCCGACACGCTGAGGATCGAGCGGCCGTCCATCTGCCTGACCACCTGCGCGCCGAACACCGGCAGTCCCTCGTACCGCTGGTCGAGGCGCTCGTGCCTGCGGCCGCGCAGCATCGTGTCGGTCGCGCTCGACCGGATGTCGAGCGTTCCGGCCTGCAGCATCTGCTCGACCCTCGCCAGCGCCGGCCCGAGCGCCGCGCCGGCGGCGTGGAGCGCGTACGAACGGCCGCGTTCAGGCGGCGCGTCCGGCGCCTGCCCGCGGAGCGTCGGGTGGACGAGCGCGAGCGCGCACAGCACGACCGCGCACAGAACGGTTCGGCGAATGGGCAGCATGGCGCCCCAGAATATCAGGTTTTCAATTCACGAAATTGAGCGGGTCGATGCCGAACTCCTTCGGGTCGAGGGGCGCGACGACCGTTGCGGCCAGGCGGGAGTCGGGGTCCGCTTCCCAGAGGTTCACGTCGCGCGGCATCTCGAGCCGCCCGCCGTCGGCGGTGAACAGAATCCGGACCTTCGGCCGGAACGGATCGGCCGCGTGCGCGCGCAGCACCACGCCCACCTCATCGCTGTTCAGCCGGACCAGGTTCCCTACGGGGTAGATGCCGACGAGCTGGACGAAGCGGCGCACCAGGTGCTGGTCGAACTGGCTGCCGTCGTTGCGCTGAAGGACCGCGAGAATGCGGTCGGAGGCGTGCGCCTGCTGGTACTTCCGCTTGGAGCGCATGGCGTCGTACACGTCGGCGATGCCGCACAACATGGTCGCCAGGTTCAGCTGCGGGCGCGCGACTCCGGCGGGGTATCCCGTGCCGTCGAGCCGCAAGTGGTGCTCGAAGGCGACGATGGACGCGAGCGGGGGAATGTCGGCGGTCGTGCGGAGCATTTCCGCGCCGTCCACCGTGTGCCGCTTCATGATCTCGTACTCCTCCTCCGTGAGCTTGTCGGGCTTGTTCAGGATTTCGGCGGGCGTCTTGACCTTTCCGATATCGTGCATCAGCGCCGCGAGGCCCAGCTCCCGGAGCAGCGCCCCCTCCACGCCCAGGCCGCGGGCCTGCGCCATCGTCAGAATCGAGACGTTCACCATGTGGGTGAAGGTGTAATTGTCGTACTCCTTCAGCGCGGTGAGCGCCAGCACGGCCGCGCGGTTCGTCACCACGGCCTGCGAGAGGCTTTCCACCATGGCATGGGCGGAGGCCGGGTCGGGCGTCTCGTCGCAGCGGGCGCTCTCCCAAATCATGCTGGCAACCGAGACCGCTTCCCAGTAGAGCCGCCGCACCGCCCCGATGTCGGTGCCGTCCTCGGGGCTGCGCTCGTTCATCGTGACGCGGCCGACGCGGATGTTCGGCGACTCGAGCTGGGCGGCAGCCTGCTCGGCCTCGTTGCTGCCGAGGCTCTTCTCCACCTGGCCGAACCGCGCCAGGAACGACCGCAGCTCGTCGTGAGTGACGCCCCGGTTGAAGGTGATCCGCTCCACGCGGATGGCGCCCAGACGGCGCACCAGCTCACCCATGGCCGCGCTCGCCTTGCTCATCGGCTGATCGCCGACGATCAGCTCGCCGCCGAACAGCCCGATGACGATGGAGGCGTCGTGCTGGTGGATTACCCGGAGCGCCTCGGCGAGGGCATCCAGATTGCGCAGCACGATCGGGTGCTCCGGCGCGTAGAGCTGCATGCCGCGGAGCGCCGCCGCGAAGCGGCGCAGCAGGTCGTCCGCGAGCGGGAATCCGATCTCGTGCGCCGTCATCGCGTCACCCCCCCGCGCGTCTCGGTGACCGCGCGCACGGCATGCCGGAGGCTCCTCGATCCCAGGCGCACCGCATTCTCGAGCACGCGCTGCGCTTCGGGCGTGCCGATCTGCAGCAGGGCGGCGGCGGCCGTGCGCCGGAGCACGGCCGTGCGCCGCGGCGCCCACCACTCGCGCATGTAGAGGGCCCGCTCGAGCAGCTCGACGGTGTGCTCGGCATGCAGCGCCCCGAGCGACTCGATCGCGCGCAGGTAGACCGGGCGCAGGGAGCCCTTGGGGCTGACGTTCCTGACGATGTGCTCGAAGAGCGGAATCGCGCGCTCGCTGCGCAGCGCGATCAGCGCGCCGATCAGTGACTCGCGCGCCTTCTCGGTGCCGGTCGTGAGCGCGCGCTGCAGCTCGACGTAGGCCGCCTCTGTGCCGATCATCAGGATGGCTCTCACCGCCTCACGCTGAATCTGCGGCTCCGCGTCGTCGAGCAGCACCGTGAGGTCGGGCAGCGCCTCGGACCCGCCGAACTGGACCAGCAGATGGATCGCCGTGCGCCGCACCGCCGGGTTCGCCGACCCCTTCAGCTGCTCGACCGACGGCCGTCCGGCCGCCCCGAAGCTGAGGAGCACCTGCGTCAGCCGCTGGCGCGTCCCGGTGCGCTTCTCGACCGCCAGCGCCTCGGCCAGCGGCTTGATCACCGACGGGCCCACCGCGTGGCAGATGCGCTCGATGTGCGACACCGTGGCGGCGTCCACCTGGTTCAGGTGCGACGTGATGTGTTCCATCATCGGCCCGCCCACCAGTTTCGCGAGCGCCGCCGCCGCCGGCTCGCGGCGCGCGCTCGCGGCGCCGGCTTCGTGCTCGAGCGCCGCCACGAGCTGCAGCGCACCCTCGAAGTCGCCGACGAGCAGGAGATCCTCGACGTGGCGCACCGCCGGCTCGGTCAGCTTGCGCCAGCTTTCAGGATCGCCCTCGAGCGCCAGCAGATCGAGCAGCAGCCGGAGATCCAGCGATCGGATCTCGGCCGGATCGATGGAGGTGACCCAGGCGCCGATCCGCTCCGCCGGATCGTCGGACACGCGCTCCACCTCGAGCGCCTGCGCGCGCGCGCCCGACAGCTCGCGGGCGTACGATTCCGAGACGAACGGTGCGTCGCTGTAGGACGACAGCATGTCCACGGCGCTCTGCCACAGCTCGCCGAAGCCGGGGTTCTCGCCGAGCGGGGTCGCGCGGGCTTCGGACCTGGCGATCTCGAGCAGCGCCGGGCGGCGCTGCTCGTCCGGCACCAGAGCCTGGAAGGCCATCGCCAGCCGCTCGGAGGCGCCCCCGTCCGCGGCGACGGCCCGCGCGACGAAACCCCCGATGGTCCGGTCCGTCATGCGCGACACGATGCCGAGCACGAGGTCGGCCGCGGCGTCGGCACGCGAGCGCTCGGTCGAGAGCAGCTCCACCAGCAGCTCCGGCGAGAGCCGGCCGAATCCCTCGGCGAGCGAGCGCAGGAGCGGCTCCAGCCGCTCGGGCTCGGTCCTGGCGACGAAATCCATCACGCCCCGGATCATGCGGATGAGCGCCGAGGCCTTCGAGCCGAAGGCCGCCCCCTCGCTCTTCTCGAGGGCGTCGATCAGCTCGGCGAGCTTGTCGGGATCGCTGCAGACCTCGAGGAGCTGCTGCAGCGCCTCGTCATCGAGCGGCGCGTCCAGATTCAGGCAGGCCCGGACGATATCGTCCCAGGTCGACTGTTCGCCGGCGTTTCGCTCGCGCAGGATGTCGGCGTA
Organism: Vicinamibacterales bacterium; assembly: GCA_963738315.1. GTDB lineage: Bacteria > Acidobacteriota > Vicinamibacteria > Vicinamibacterales > JAMQPK01 > JAMQPK01. The sequence goes on from CAVTVT010000002.1 coordinate 1,049,039, forward strand.
GTCGATTTCCTGGATTTCGAGGTGCCGCTGTCCGGTGGCGGCCCAGACGCGGCTGGTCCCGCCGCCGGCGCGGATCTCCTCGATGGGCTGCGAGAGCAGCCGCAGGAATGGCAGCCAGCCGTCGCGATCCGGGCTCGAGTGGAGCGTCAGAATCCCGATCAGGTGCTCGTGCAGCAGCGCGCCCGTCTCGCGCACCGCCTGGTCGGGCCGCGGCGTGCCGCAGCCGTCCAGCAGCAGGTTGGACGGCAGCACCCCGATCGTCGCGGGACCCCCGGCCGTCATACGGTCGGCCGATTCCGCCAGCCGTGACAGCGAGATTCCGATGGCCGGATGGGTGGAGGGATAGAGCGTGACCGCCCGCACGGCAGCCTTGCAGGCGCGTGCAAATTCGGTGAGCCTTGCCGCCGCGTCGCTGGTGAGCGGCGGAAGCTCCTTGAGCGCCGGTGCCACGGTGTGCACAGTCATGCCGAACGCGTGTCGAGGGCTGAGGACACGATTCTTGGATATTATCGGCACCGTGCGCGCCGTCGATATCATCGCGAAGAAGCGCGCCGGGCAGGCGCTGTCGAGCGACGAAATCGCGTTCGTCGTGAAGGGCGCCGTCTCCGGCGACGTGCCCGACTACCAGACCGCCGCGCTGCTGATGGCCATCTTCCTGCGCGGCATGGACCGCGGCGAGGCGGCTGCGCTCACGGGAGCCATGGTCGATTCGGGCGTCCGCCTCGATCTGTCGGGCGTGGCCGGCCCGAAGGTGGACAAGCACAGCACCGGCGGCGTGGGCGACAAGACGTCGCTGATCATCGCTCCCGTGGTGGCGGCCTGCGGCGGCGTGGTGCCCATGATGTCGGGCCGCGCGCTGGGGCACACCGGCGGCACGCTCGACAAGCTCGAGTCCATCCCTGGCTTCCGCACGCGGCTCTCACTGGCCGAGATCACCGCCGCGCTCCACGCCAACGGCTGCGCGCTCGTCGGCCAGACCGACGAGATCGCGCCGGCCGACCGGACGCTGTACGCCCTCCGGGACGCCACCGCGACGATCGAGTGCGTGCCGCTCATCGCCGCCTCCATCCTGAGCAAGAAGATCGCCGAGGGGGTGGACGCGCTGGTCGTCGACGTCAAGACCGGCGCGGGCGCCTTCATGCGCACGCTGACGGATGCACGGCGCCTCGCCGAGACGCTCGTCGACATCGGCCGGGCGTTCGGTCTCGTCACGCGGGCGGTGCTGACGCGGCACGACGCGCCGCTCGGGCGGGCCGTCGGCAACGCCCTCGAAGTGATCGAATGCCTGGAGGTGATGAAGGGCCGCGGGCCCGGGGACGTGACCGAGCTGTCGCTCGAGCTGAGCGGCCGCATGCTGATCGCCGCCGGTCTCGCCGCGACGCACGAAGAGGCGGTCCGGCGCTCCCGCGCCGCGCTCGAGTCGGGCGCCGCGCTCGAGAAGTTCCGCGCGATCGTCGCTCGTCAAGGCGGCGATCCGGCGGTGATCGACGACTACGGGCGCCTGCCGGCCGCTCCGGAGCGGGCGGTCGTGGCGTCGCCGTCGAGCGGCTGGGTTACGGGGATCGATGCCGGCCGGATCGGGCGCGCGTCGTCGCTGCTCGGCGCCGGCCGCGAGAGGGTCGAGGACGCGATCGACCCCGGCGTGGGCGTGCTGATCAGGACGGCCGTGGGCGAGCCGGTGAAGGCGGGCGAGGCCGTTCTCGAGCTCTGCTACCGCGATGCGGCGCGGCTTGCCGCTGCCGAGCCCGTCGCGCGCCGCGCCATTCGCGTCTCCGACGCCGAGCCGCCCCAACGCGGCATCATTCTGGACGAAGTGGGTTGATGCGGGGGGGCGCCGCGCTCGCCGCGATCGTGCTGGTGCTCGTGCTCGCGGGGTGCGGTTCGCGGCCGCCCGCGGACGAGGGCGCGGGACACGTCAAGGTCGGCATCGTGTTCGACATCGGCGGCAAGGACGACCGCTCCTTCAACGCGGCGGCCTGGAACGGCGTGCGGTGCGCGGAGACAGGGCAGTGGGCCGACGGCCGGTCCTGCGGCAAACCCGCGCTCGGCGTGCTGCTGCGCGACGTGGAGCCCGGCACGCCGGTCAATATCGAGCCGGCCATCCGGGCGTTCGCCGAGCGTGGATACGACCTGATCATCGGCATCGGGTTCGCGCAGGCGCCCGGTCATCGACGCCGTCGCGAGGGACTATCCCGCGATCCATTTCGCCGTCGTGGACGGCGTCAGCCACCTTGCCGAACGTGGCCTCGATGGTCTTCAAGGAGCAGGAAGGGTCGTATCTGGTCGGCATGATCGCGGCGAAGACCAGCAGAACCGGCGTGTTGGGGTTCGTCGGCGGGATGGACATCGCGCTCATCCACCGTTTCGCCGCGGGCTACGAGGAAGGCGCGCGCTCGGTCGACCCGCCGTTCGCGTCATCCGGAACTACGTCGGCGTCACCGATGCGGCCTGGAACAATCCCGGCAAGGGCAAGGAGCTGGCGCTGGCGCAGATCGCGAAAGGGGCCGACGTGATCTTCGCGGCCGCGGGCAACTCGGGGCTCGGCGTGTTCGACGCGGTCGAGGAGCAGGGCACCGAAGCCGGCGGCCGCGCCACGCAATTCGTCATCGGCGTGGACTCGAACCAGAACATGGTGAAGCCGGGATTCGTGCTCACGAGCATGGTGAAGCGCGTGGACAACGCCGTGTACCAGATCGTCGTTGCCGAGGTCGCCGGCGGCCGGTTCGAGGGCGGGATGCACGTGTTCGGCCTCGACAGCGACGGCGTCGGCTACGTGGTCGACGTATAACAAGGGACTGCTGTCGTCGCGGGCGATCGACGCGGCCGAGCAGGCGCGCCGGAGACATCGCCGGCGGCAGCGTGGCGGTGCCCGATGCGATGCTCCGCTGATGCTGGAGCTGCGAGACATCACCAAGCGGTTCGGGCGCGTGATGGCGAACGACCGCGTCACGCTCGCGCGTGGAGGCGGGCACCATCCACGCCATCGTCGGCGAGAACGGTGCGGGCAAGTCGACGGCCATGCGGATCGCCTATGGTTTCTATGCGCCGACGATGGCGAGGTGGCGATCGACGGCCGTGTGCGCTCGTTCTCGAGCCCCAGGACGCCATCGCGCTCGGCGTCGGAATGGTCCACCAGCACTTCATGCTGGTGGACACGATGACGGTGGCCGAGAACATCGTGCTCGGCGCAGAGCCCGGCACCCTCTTCTCCCTCGACATCGCTGCGGCCGCGGCCCGCATCCGGCGCGCTGTCGGCGGAGTTCCAGCTCGCCGTCGATCCCGGTGCCGTCGTCGGAGCGCTGTCGGTGGGGCAGCAGCAGCGCGTCGAGCTGCTGAAGGCGCTCTACCGCAACGCGCGCGTCCTGATTCTCGACGAACCCACGGCGGTCCTCACGCCGCGGGAAGTGGAGGGTTTTTCGCCATCCTGCGCGGCCATGCGCGAGCAGCGGCAAGACGATCGTGCATCATCACGCACAAGCTCGGCGAGGTGCTGGCGATGTCGGATGAGGTGACGGTGATGCGCGACGGCAAGGTCGTCGGGCGCACGAAGACGCGCGAGACGAGCGCCGCCGAACTGGCGCGCCTGATGGTCGGCCGCGACGTTCTGCTGCGCGTCGAAAAGCCGCCGGCGCATCCCGGACGACGGTGCTTCGCGTGTCGGCAACCTCGGGTGGCGGCGCGCGGCGGCGGCTCCGCGTGGACGGCGTGTCGTTCGACGTGCGCGCCGGGGAGATCGTGGGCATTGCCGGCGTCGAAGGCAACGGGCAGACGGAGCTTGATCGAAGCGCTTGCCGGACTCGGTCGGATCCGGCGCGCACGAGCGGCGCGGTGCTCCTCAACGGCAGGGACGTGACGGCGCTGAGCGTCCGCGCGCGCCGCGAGCTGGGCATCGCGCACGTTCCCGAAGACCGCCAGCGCCGCGGGCTGCTGCTCGACTTCGCGCTCGCCGAGAACGCCATTCTCGGCGTTCATCGCCGGCCGCCGATTGCGGTCGGACCCCGGCCAGGTCATGCTTCAGACGGCGCGGCAATCCGCCGCCGACGGCCCGGCATCCTGGCGGCTTCGACGTGCGGCCTGCGGATCCCGACTGCGCCGGCCCGGGCGCTGTCCGGAGGGAACCAGCAGAAGCTGATCGTCGGCCGCGAATTCGCGCTGCACCCGAGACTGCTGCTCGTGTCGCAGCCCACCCGAGGCGTCGACATCGGCGCGATCGAGTTCATCCATCGCAAGCTCGTGGCTCTTCGCGATGCCGGATGCGCCGTGCTGCTGGTGTCGGCGGAACTGGAAGAGGTCATGTCGCTGGCGGACCGGCTGCTGGTCATGCGCGGCGGGCCGGATCGTCGGAGAAGTGGATCCGGCCTCGGCGAGACCCGAGGAGCAGATCGGACTGCTGATGATGGCAGGAGGCGCGGCAATGAACGGCGCTGCACGCGCTCGCTCACAGTCGATCCGGTCGTGGCCGTTCGGCTCGTCGGAGCGGCTGTTCGTCCTGGCCATCGGCGACAGCCCGTTCAAACCTACCGGCTGCTGCTCGGCAGCGCGCTCTCGTGGCCGGACGGCATCGGATACACGCTGTTCCTCGCGACGCCGCTCATTTTCACCGGCCTCGCCGTGGCTGTCGCGTTCAGGGGCGGCCTGCTGAACATCGGCGCCGAAGGGCAGCTCTACGTGGCGGCGTTCGCCGCGGCCTGGGTCGGGATCGTGCGCACCCGGCTGCCATCGTGGTGCTGGTGCCGCTGTGCATGACTGCGGCGGTGGCCGCCGGGGCCCTGTGGGCGCCATTCCGGGCGTGCTGAAGGCGCGTTTCGGATCGCATGAAGTGATCAACACGATCATGATGAACTTCATCGCGGTCGGCGCTGGCCAGCTATCTGACGCAGTACCACTATCAAGCTCTGCCGGCGATCCGATAATGGAGACCGCCTCCATCGGCGCGGGCGCGGCACATCCCGAGACTCGGCGCTTTCATTCCCGGCCTGCCCGTGCGCATCCCCCTGAACGTGTCATTTCTCATGGCGCTCGCCGCATGCGCCTGGTGTATGTCTTTCTCTGGCGAACGAAGTGGGGGTACGAGATGCGCGTGGCGACCGGCGAGAATCCGCTGGCGGCTGAGTACGGCGGCATCTCGTATCGCAGGCAGATCGTGCTCGCGATGGCGATCTCGGGCGGGCTGGCGGGCTGCGTCGGGGATCAACGAGGTGCTCGGCTATCGGTACCGGTACTACGACGGCTTCTCGGACAACTACGGCTTCACCGGGATCGCCGTCGCGCTGCTCGGCCGGAATCATCCGCTCGGGAGTGTTGCTGGCGGCGATGTTCTTCGGCGTCCTCTCGCGCGGCGGCATTCCGGTCGATGCCTTCACCGAGCAGGTGACGAAGGACATCGTTCAGATTCTGCAGGGCACCATCATCCTGTTCGTCGCGGCCGAGGCGCTCTTCCGCGGACGATTCTCCGGAAAGCGGGCTCCGTCCGAATGAGGGAATCTTCGCCGCTGCAGCTCGTCTCGTCCACGATCAGGCCTGGCGACGCCGCTGATACTCGCGGCGCTCGGCGGGCTGTTCTCCGAGCGGTCCGGCGTGATCAACATCGCGCTCGAAGGCCTGATGCTGGCCGGAGCGTTCACGGCGGCATCGGTGACATATGCACGCGGCAGCCCCTGGGCGGGACTGCTCGCCGGCGCCGCCGCCGGGGCGTGCGTTGCGGCGATTCACGCGGTCGCGTGCATCCGCTACAAGGCGGATCAGGTCGTCACCGGGACGGCGATCAACATTCTGATGCTGGGCGTGCCCGGGTTCCTGAGCGGCGCGCTGTTCCTCTCGTCCGGTTCGACGCCGCAGATCCCGCGCGATCAGCTGATTCCCGTACGCGCCGATGGTGATCGCCTTCGGCGCGGTCCCGCTGGTGTGGTACGTGCTCTACCGCACGCCGTTCGGGTTGCGTCTCCGCGCGGTCGGCGAGAACCCGGCCGCGGCGGACGCGGCCGGGCGTCGAGCGTCGGCACGCGTGCGCTACGGCGGCGTGCTGCTCTCCGGCGTGCTGCGCGGCATCGGCGGCGCCTACCTTTCGATCGGGCAGTCGTCGCTCTTCACGCGGAACATGACGTCGGGCCGCGGCTTCATCGCGCTGGCGGCGCTGATTTTCGGCAAATGGCGGCCGGCTGCAGACCATGCGCGGCCTGCCTGTTCTTCGGGTTCACCGAGGCCGTTACAATCCAGATGCAGGGCGTCGTCAGACTGCCGTCCGGAGACGACATACCCGTGCAATTCATCCAGATGGTGCCCTACGTGCTGACGATGGTCGTGCTGGCCGGTTTCATCGGCCGCTCCCAGGCCCCCGCGCGCCCTCGGCCGGCCTTACGAGAAGGATCGGTGAGCGACTCCTCCTATTTCGATCGCGTCGCCGCCGCGGCCGAGCACATTCGCACGGTCTCGCCCGGCTTTCCGCGGGTGGCCGTCGTGCTGGGATCGGGCCTCGGCGCGCTCGCCGCGGGGCTGACCGACAGCGTCTCGCTGCCGTACGGCGAGCTGCCGCACTGGCCGGCGGCGGGCGTGGCCGGACACGACGGCCGGCTGGCGATCGGACGCGCGAATGGGTGCCCGGTGGCCGTGCTGGCCGGCCGGGCGCATCTGTACGAAGGGCACGGCACCGGGGCCGTCACCTTCGCCACACGCGTGCTCGGCGTGCTCGGCGTCAGAGTGCTGATCCTGACCAATGCGGCGGGCGGCGTGAACCCGGCCTTCGCGGCCGGCAATCTCATGGCCATCGACGATCACATCAACCTGCTCGGCACCAACCCGCTGGCCGGCCCCAACGACGAGCGATTCGGCCCGCGCTTCCCCGACATGACGCACGTCTATTCAGCCGGGCTCCGGCGCGTCGCCGACGAGGCGGCCCGCGCCTGCGGCATCACGCTGCGGCACGGCGTCTACGCGGCATGTCTCGGGCCCAGCTACGAAACGCCGGCGGAAATCCGGTTTCTCGGGCTGATCGGCGCGGATGCGGTCGGCATGTCCACCGTCCCCGAGGCCATCGTCGCGCGCCACATGTGCGATCGACGTGCTGGGGCTCTCGTGCATTACGAACCCGGCCGCGGGCCTCGTCCCTGGCGAGCTCAACCATGACGACGTGCTCGAGACGGCGCGCCGCTCCCAGGCGGCGTTAGGGTCGCTGCTCTCGAACGTGCTCGGCAGGCTCACGCATGTCGCCGCGCATGGCTGAGTCTGTGGTGTCCGTCGTCGCGCTGGAAGTGGCGGCCGGCAAGGAGAGCGAGTTCCTCGCGCTGGCCGGCGACATGCAGGCGATGGTGCGCGGCAAAGGCTACGGCGCCAACCAGCTGCTGCAGGACGGCAGCCACGCCAGGCGGTACTACGACATCCGGATCTGGAAGAACGCGGCGGCGGCCGCGCGGGCTGCCGCCGACCAAGAGCTGGAAGGGCTGATGCAGAAGCTCGCGCGGCTCCTCCGGGCGACGCCCATCGTCGACGTGGCCTGGGCCGTCGAGGTGGGGCTCGCCTCGGCCGGGCCGTGGAAGGAGCGGCGCGTGTTGTCGGATCGCCGGCTCGAGCGCCAGGAGCGGCGCGCGACGGATCTCGGACGGGCCGAGGGCAACCGCCGCCTGGTTTTCGACCGCCGGCTCAGCGCCCGGCGGACCGATGCGGCCGGCGCCGATCTGGTGGCGGCGGCGCGGCGCGCGCGCGACCGCGCGGCCGCCCACTACTCGGGCTTCAAGGTCGGAGCGGCTCTGGAGACGGCCGACGGACGGTTCGTCACGGGCTGCAACGTCGAGAACGCCACGTACGGGCTCAGCATGTGCGCCGAGCGCGTGGCGATGTTCAAGGCGATCTCGGACGGGCACCGATCCTTCACGCGGATCGCGATCGTGGCCGCCGGCGATCAGCCGACCTCCCCGTGCGGCGCGTGCCGGCAGCTCCTGTGGGAGTATGGCGGCGATCTGGAGATCATCCTCGCCGACCTGGAGCGCGTCACGGCGCGCCACCAACTGAAGGACCTGCTGCCGCATCCCTTCGACGGCCGCTTCATCGAGTGACAGATGCTTCCAACCATCGACTGGAAAGACGACGCCGTGGTGATGATCGATCAGCGCAAGCTGCCGGGCGCCGAGGTATACGTGACGTGCCGGACCCCGCAGCAGGTCGCCAAGGCGATCAAGACCATGGTGATTCGTGGCGCGCCCGCCATCGGCGTGGCCGCGGCCATGGGCCTTGCGCTCGGAGTGCGGCAGAGCACGGCCACCGGCACGCAGAAGCTCGCGACGGAGTTCTACAAGCTGTGCGATCTCATGGCGGGCACCAGGCCGACCGCCGTCAACCTCTTCTGGGCCATCGACCGTATGAAGAGGGTGTTCGGCGCCGAAGTGAACGCCGGCGCGTCGGTCGAGCAGATCAAGGCGCGGATCGTGCAGGAGTCGGCGCGGATCCACGACGAGGACGTGGCGAGCTGCCGCGCCATGGGTCTGCACGGGGCCGCGCTCGTGCCAGAAACGGCGCGCATTCTGACGCACTGCAACGCCGGCGCGCTCGCGACGGCCGGCTATGGCACCGCCCTCGGCGTGATCCGCGGCGCCATCGAGGCAGGCAAGCGCGTCAGCGTCCTGGCCGACGAGACGCGCCCCTTTCTGCAGGGCGCACGGCTCACCGCCTGGGAGCTGACGCGCGACGGAATCGAAACGACGGTCATCACCGACAACATGGCCGGGGCGATGATGCACCAGGGCCAGGTCGATCTGGTGGTCGTCGGCGCGGACCGCATCGCGGCCAACGGCGACGTCGCCAACAAGGTCGGCACCTATTCGGTGGCCGTCCTCGCGAAGGAGCACGGCATTCCCTTCTACGTCGCGGCGCCGGTCTCCACCATCGATCTCGCGACCCCCGACGGCAGCCGCATCCCGATCGAGGAGCGCGGCGCGCGCGAGGTCACCCATGTCGGCGCGACGATGCTCACGCCGCCCGAGGCCCGGGTGCGAAACCCGGCCTTCGATGTGACGCCGAATCGCTACGTGACCGCGATCATCACCGAGCGGGGCGTCGCGGTTCAGCCGTACACGGAGACGCTGGCGGGGATGGTGGGGGGGATAAGGGGTGAGGGGTAAGGGGTAAGGGGAGTGGAATGCTGGTGTTTGGAATCGAGACGTCATGCGATGAGACGTCGGCGGCGGTGGTGGAGGCACGCGGTGAGGCGTGGGCGATCCGGTCCAATGTCGTCTCCTCGCAGATGCACATCCACCGCGAGTGGGGAGGCGTCGTGCCCGAGCTCGCGTCGCGGCAGCACATTCGCGACATCTGCGGCGTTGCCGATCGGGCGCTCGAGGGAGCCGGCGCAGGCTGGCGCGACATCGACGTGGTGGCGGTCACCCAGGGCCCCGGGCTGGTGGGCTCGCTGCTGGTGGGCGTTTCGTTCGCGAAATCGGTCGCCTTCTCGCTGAATCGCCCGCTCGTGCCGGTCCATCACCTGGCGGGCCACATCGAGTCGCTCTTCCTCGAGCAGGGGGGTGCGGCGGCCATTCCGTTGCCGCTCGTCGTGCTCGTCGTGTCCGGCGGCCACACGAGCCTGTACGTCGTCCGCGAGCCCGGGTTCTACGAGCGCATCGGCCGGACGCGCGACGATGCGGCGGGAGAGGCGTACGACAAGGTGGCCAAATTGCTGGGGCTGGGGTATCCAGGCGGGCCGGTCATCGACAGGCTGGCCGCGACGGGAAACGACCGATCGGTGGATCTGCCCGCCACGCGCATGACGCACGCCGATCGGAATGCGCCAGGGCTGAAAGGCGATCTGGATTTCAGCTTCAGCGGGCTCAAGACCGCCGTCCTCCGCCATGTCCGTTCGGCCGCAGGCGCCGACGGCGCGCTCCCCGGGCAGGGCATCGCGAACGTGTGCGCCAGTTTTCAGCGGGTCGTGGTGGAAGGGCTCCTCGACCGCCTGTTCGACGCGGCCGATCGCTGCCAGGCGGCCAGCGTCGGGATCGCCGGGGGCGTGTCGGCCAACTCGCGCCTGAGGCACGACCTCACCGAGCGCGGCCGCCGCGTATCGCTGCCGGTGTTCATCCCGCGCATCTCGCTGTCCACCGACAATGCGGCGATGATCGCCGCGGCCGGCGCGCGGACCTTCGCCGCGGGGCGGCGCGCCGAATGGGACCTGAACGCCGACCCCGGACTCGAGCTGTAGGGGCCTGCCGGATCACTCCCCGATGATCTTGATGAGCACCCGCTTGCGGCGCGAGCCGTCGAACTCGCCGTAGAAGATCTGCTCCCAGGGCCCGAAGTCGAGCCTGCCCTTGGTGATCGCCACGACGACCTCGCGCCCCATGATCTGCCGCTTCAGGTGGGCGTCGGCATTGTCTTCGCCGGTCCGGTTGTGATGGTAGTGATCCGGATCCGGGTTGAAGGGGGCGAGCTCCTCCAGCCAGACCCCGAAATCGTGGTGCAGGCCCGGCTCGTCGTCGTTGATGAACACCGAGGCCGTGATATGCATCGTGTTCACGAGCGCCAGCCCTTCCTGCACGCCGCTGGCGCGGACCGCCTCCTGCACCTCAGGCGTGATGTTCCGGAACGCCATCTTGGACGGGATGTTCAGCGTGAGATACCGTGTGAGCGACTTCACGATTGGGCTCCCCGGTGCGCTAGTATTTCATGCCTGTGTCCGATCGCGCACGGCAGGATCCGTTCGAGCTCGTCCGCCAGTGGTTCCTCGCGTTCAACACCGCCGATCTCGGTGCGCTGGCCGCCCTGTATCACGAGGACGCGACCGCCGAGCTCGACAGCCGAATGGCGGCGGGCCGCGGGACCATCGAGCGCGAGCTGGCCCTGATGCTCGCCGGCTCGCCTCAGCGGGCGGTCCGGATGATCGCGCGCGTCGAGACGGGGGCCATGCACGCGGAGTGGCGGGGACGCGAACGGGGTTCGGCGCAGGAGGCGACCTCGGCCGGCTACGACGACTTCTGGATCGAGCAGGGAAGGATCAGGCGTCAGCGCACCGTGGTCCATCCATTGAGCTTTCCGCCCGAGGACGAGGTCGTGCCGGCCGCCAGCGAGCGCCCGTCGCGCCAGTATCCGGCGCAGCCCATCGTCGGTGTCGGCGCCGTCATCGTGGACGCGGGCCGGGTCGTCCTCGTCAAACGGAAGTACGAGCCGCTTGCGGGGCAGTGGAGCCTTCCCGGAGGACGGCTGGAGCTCGGCGAGACGCTCGAGGCCGGGCTGGCGAGGGAGATGGCCGAGGAGACCGGGCTCGTCGTGGAGGTAGGGCCGGTGGTGGACGTCTTCGATCGCATCCTGCTCGATCCCGAACGGCGCGTCCGCTACCACTACGTGCTCATCGACTATCTGTGCCGGCCGATCGGCGGCCGGCTGGCGCACGGCTCCGACGTCGCCGCGGCTGAGCTCGCCGCGCGGGACGATCTGGCCAGGTACCGTCTGACGCCCAAAGCCGCGTCGGTCATCGACAGGGCGCTGGCCATCGCGGAGGGCTACACATGGAACACGGTCGCGCGCTGATCACCGGCGCCTCCTCCGGCATCGGGGCCGCCCTGGCGCGCGTGTTCGCCGGGCACGGACACGATGTGATCCTCGTCGCGCGGCGGCAGGATCGGCTCGAGGCGCTCGCCTCCGAGCTGTCGTCGTCGTTCAAGGTGCGCGCGACATGCATCACCGCCGACCTGGCGGATCCATCCGGGCCGCGGCGCGTGTACGATGCCGTCGCCGACGAGCGCCTCGATGTCGACTATCTCGTCAACAATGCCGGCGTCGGCCTGTACGGAAAGTTCGCGGTCACCGATCTCCACGCCGAGCTGGCGATGATTCAGCTCAATGTGACGTCTCTGGTCGAGCTGACCAAGCGGTTCCTGCCGGCCATGGTGCAGCGCCGCCGCGGGCGTATCCTGAACGTGGCATCGACGGCCGCGTTCGTGCCCGGGCCCTGGATGTCCATCTACTATGCGACCAAGGCATTCGTGCTCTCGTTTTCCGGAGCGATCGACTACGAGCTCGAGCCGAGCGGCATCACGGTGACCACGCTCTGCCCCGGTCCCACCCAGTCGGAGTTCAAGGTCAGGGCGGGGTCCGAGCGATCGAGGCTCTTCGAGGCCTTCGTGATGGACGCGTCCACCGTCGCGCGCGCCGGCTACGACGGCATGATGCGCGGCAAGACCGTGGTGGTGCCCGGCGCGCGGAACAAGCTGATCCCGATCGCCGCCCGTTTCGTGCCGCGCGGCGTGATCGCCGCGCTCTCGTATCGCGCGGCCCGTCCGTCGGAGCCCCGAGCCGCGGACCGTGACGCCTGAACCGGGAGGAACCCAGGGGCCGTCCTCTCCGTCTACCATCCCGAACCTTGAGCGTTGAAGCCGCGGCGGTCTCGGCCAGCCTTCACGACGTGACCGTCACGTATGGGGCGCAGCGCGCGCTCTCCAGGGTGTCTGCGGAGCTGCCCCTGGGGGCCGTGGGCCTGCTCGGCCCCAACGGGGCCGGCAAGAGCACGATGCTCAAGGCCCTGCTCGGGCTCCTGACGCCCGCCGAGGGCACGCTGCAGGTGCTCGGCCTCGACGTCGCGGTGTCCCCCCTCGAAATCCGCGCGCGCGTCGGGTACATGCCGGAGACCGACGCGCAGATTCCCGGGATGACGGCCGTGTCGTTCGTCGCTTACTGCGGCGAGCTCTCCGGGCTCCCGGCGCCGGACGCCATGCAGCGCGCCCACGAGGTCCTCTATTACGTCGGGCTCGGCGAGGCGCGCTATCGCAATGTCGAAACCTACTCCACGGGCATGAAGCAGCGCATCAAGCTCGCGCAGGCGCTCGTGCACGACCCCGATCTCCTGCTCCTCGACGAGCCGACGAACGGGCTCGACCCCCAGGGGCGCGAAGAAATGCTGGCGCTCGTTCGCGACCTCGCCGGCAAGCACATCGGACTGATTCTCTCGTCCCACGTGATGCCCGATGTCGAGTCGGTCTGCGAATCGGTCGTCGTGATGAACCATGGCCACGTCGCGATGACCGGGCCGATCGCGGCGCTCAAGGGACCGGCCGGGCGGCTCTTCGAGCTGCGCGTGAAGGGCGATCGGCATGCCTTCACCGATCGGCTGCGCCGTGAGGGCCTCGAGGTGAGGGAAACGGGCGACGATCTGCTGCGCGTCGTGCTGCCGCCGTCGGCCGCCGCCGGGCGCCTGTTCGACGCGGCGCTGGGAGCCGGTGTCCAGGTGCGCCACCTCAAACCGAGCCTGCCGACGCTCGAGGACGTCTTCGCGCGTGCGGTCGGCGAGGATCCGGCCGTGGAGGAGGCCGGCTGATGCCGATCCATCGCGAGCGGTACCGCCGGCGCGAGGGGAGAGCCGACGTCCGCGGACAGGCGTGGGCGGTGATCTGCCAGTACGGTCTCCGCGCGCTGGTTCGCAAGCGGGGCTTCCTCGCGTTGATGCTGCTGGCCTGGGTGCCCTGCCTGATCCGGGCCGTTCAGATCTATGTGGCCGCGAACTTCCCGCAGGCGTCGTTTCTCGCGATCTCGCCGCGCACGTTCCGGGATTTCCTGGATCAGCAGGAGCTCTTCGTCTTCTTCGTCACGGTGTATGCCGGGTCGGGGCTCGTGGCAGACGACCTGCGCGCCAACGCGCTGCAGATCTATCTCTCGCGACCGGTCACGCGCGCGCAGTACGCCGCAGGCAAGCTCTCCGTGCTGGCCGTCTGTCTGGCCCTGGTCACCTGGGTGCCCGCCATGGTGCTGCTGGTCCTGCAGCCGATGTTCTCCGGAACGGCGGCGTTCCTTCGCCAGAACCTGTTCCTGGTCCCGGCGATCACGGTGCTCGCCATCGTCGAAGTCGCCGTCGCGGCGTTCACCATGGTCGCGCTCTCCTCCCTCAGCCGGAGCCGGTGGTTCGTCGCCATCATGTACACCGGGCTGGCGTTCTTCTCCCATGCGCTCTTCGGCGCGACGCGCGTGGCGACTCGCAGCACCGGCTTCTCGTGGATGTCGCTGTTCGGCAACGTGGCGCAGGTGGGCGACGTCATCTTCCGCCTGCCACCCAGGTACACCACCGGTCCGCTCGTGTCGGCGCTCTGTCTCGCCGCGCTGATCGCCGTCTCGGCGGCGGTGCTGAGCCGGCGGATCAGAGCCGTGGAGGTGGTGAGCTGATGCCGGAGGCGGTCGTCACGACCGATCATCTTTCCAAGTGGTACGGGCAGGTGATCGGGCTCAACGATGTCACCGTGACGATTCCCGGCGGCATCACGGGGCTGCTCGGCCCGAATGGCGCCGGCAAGTCGACGCTGCTGAAGCTGATCACGGGTCAGCTGAAGCCAAGCAAGGGAGCCGTGCGTGTCTTCGGCGAGGACGTCTGGGGACATCCGTCCGTGTACCTCCGCATGGGGGTGTGTCCGGAGCAGGACGCGTTCTACGACCGCATGACCGGCCGCGAATGGGTCGCGGCCCTCCTGCGGCTGCAGGGCTGCAGCGAGCCGCGGGCCGCCGAGCTCGCCGAGACCGCCCTCGAGGAGGTGGAGCTGCTCGACGCGGCCGACAAGCGGATCGGCGCCTACAGCAAGGGAATGCGGCAGCGGGTCAAGCTGGCGCAGGCCATCGCCCACGCGCCCGCGCTGCTGATTCTCGACGAGCCGTTGTCGGGCATGGATCCGATTGCGCGCCGCCGGACGATCCGGCTGCTGAGGCGCCGAGCCGCCGAAGGCTGCCACGTCGTCGTGTCGAGCCACGTGCTGCACGAGGTGGAGGCGATGACCTCGAGCATCCTGCTCATGCATCACGGGCGCGTGCTCGCCGAGGGCAACGTCCACCAGATTCGCGACCTGATCGACGAGCATCCGCATACCGTCTGCATCCGATCGAAGCGTCCGCGGGATCTCGCGCGCGAGCTCGTCGGCTCCGACGAGCTGCTCAGCCTCCGCTTCGACGGCGATGCCCTGTTCGTGCAGACATCGAAGCCGGACGCGTTCTATGCGCGGCTCACCGAGATGGGCGCGCGCGACAGCGATGGCGGGATCTACGAAATCACGTCGCCCGACGACAACCTGCAGGCCGTCTTCGACTACCTGGTGAAGTCATGAAGCCCCTTTCGTTTGCGGCCGCGGCGGGCCGGGTGTTCGACATCGGCGTGGGCCAGCTGTTGTGGTCGAGGCGCACGATCTTCATGGGCCTGGTCGTCGGCGGGCCCGTGGCACTGGCGGCCGTCTTCCGTGCCCTCGACGCAGCCGGCCTGTCGGCCTTCCGCGTGAACGGCGAGTCGGTCGGCGGTCCCGCGATGTTCGGCGGGTTCGTATGGCTCCTGTATCTCAGGTTCAGCATTCCCGTGCTGGGGGCGTTCTACGGCACATCGCTGGTCTCCGACGAAGTCGAATCGCGCACGATTACCTATCTGTTCACCCGGCCGATCCGGCGGGGCGCGATTCTGATCGGCAAATACCTGGCGTACATCGTGTGCACGGGGCTGATCGTGCTGCCGTCGATTGTGCTCGTCTTCCTGCTGGTGGTGCCCATCGGCGGCGGCAGCATCGGCGAGCAGTTCCCGTCGCTCCTGCTCGATATGGGCATACTGCTGCTCGGCCTGGCCGTCTACGGGGCGGTGTTCGCCCTGGTCGGCGCCCGCGTCCCGAGGCCGCTCGTGGCCGGGTTGATTCTGGTGTTCGGGTGGGAGCAGCTCGCGATGATCATCCCGGGGTACGTACGGAACTTCACGGTCGCGTACTACCTGCAGGCGCTGGTTCCGCACGCCATGCCCAAGGACGATGCCATGGCCGCCGTACAGTCGCTGTTCATGGAGCCGCCGCCGGCCGGCTCGAGCGTGCTCTGGCTGATGGCAATCACGGCCGGCGCCCTCTGGCTGGGGGCGCGGACCCTGGAGCATCGAGAATATATTCTCGAACAGTAAGGCAGGATCGGAACCCGGAGCCATGCTGCTTCGTCTAGATCTTCACCATCCATGACCCGCCGCAGCCGATACGTGCTGGCCGGCGCCGCCGTCTTCCTGCTGGTCGCCCTGGCGGGAGGGCTGATCGCCTACTTCGGCGCTGATCGTCTGCGCGGAAGGCGCGGCCTGCCCCCGGAGCTGCAGTACGTGCCGGCGGACGCCTCGGTCGTGGCGTTCGCGGACGTCCGGAAGGTGATGAACTCGCAGCTCAGGCGCGAGCTCGAATCGCTCGCGGGGTCGCACACCGGCCGGCAGCGGATGCACGAGTTCGCCGGGATCGATCTGGAGCGCGACGTCAGCCACGTGGTGGTCTTCTTCGGAATGGATGGAGCGCGCGGGAATGCCGGCGGGTTGCCCGACGTCCTCGTCCTCGCCGCCGGACGCTACGACCAGCCGCGAATCGAGCAGTTCCTCGAACAACGCGGCGCGAGCCGCCGGGCGTATCGCGGCCGCTCGCTCTTCTCGCGGGCGGCTCCCGACGGCCGTGGCGAAATGGCGGTGGCGTTCGTGCGTCCAGACCTCGTCGCCATGGGGCCGGGCGACAGCGTGGAACGCACGCTCGACCGCGTGGACGCGCCCGCGAACACCGGACCTGGCGACGAGCTGATGAAGCGTGTGCGCGAGGTCGCGAGCGACGATGCCTGGATCGTGAGCCGGTTCGAGGCGCTGGTCCGACGCCTCCCGCTGCCTCCGGCGGTCGGCAGACAGATGCCCCCGCTCCGATTCCTCACCGCGAGCGCGCGCGTGGATGGCGGGGTGACGGGAGTGGTGCGAGCCGAGACCGCCGACGAGGCGGCAGGCCAGCAGCTTCGCGACCTGATTCGCGGTGCAGTGGCGGTGGCGCGCATGCAGGCCGGATCCCGCCCGGAGCTGCAGGAGGCCTTGAAGTCGGTCGAGCTCGGCGGGTCGGGTCCGGACGTGCGGCTGTCGTTCGCCATCACACCCGAAACCATCCGCGCCGCCGCGCCGCCGCGCCGGCCCCGCCCGCCGGCCCCCTGAGGGACCGCCGATGCGTGAGCCGATCTTCTTCTACGGCACGCTGCGCACCGGATTCAGCCGTACCACCCGCGCCGGAATCGACGCGCTGATCGAGTTTGCGGGGCGCGCCTCTATCGCAGGCCAGCTCTTCGATCTCGGGATCTATCCGGCGGCCGTGCCGGCCGGCGAGGGCCGGGTGTGGGGCGAGATTTTCGAGATCGTCGATCCCGGCAGGGTGCTGCCGGTGCTCGATCGCATCGAGGGCTACCGGCCTGAACGGCCCGAGCGGAGCTTGTACACCCGGGCGAGGGCGGCGGCCACGCTCGAAGACGGCCGGATGTTGGACGCCTGGGTCTACTTCTACAACGCGCCGCTCGGAGGCGCCCGGCGAATCCTCTCGGGCGACTACGTGGATCACCTCCGCGCCAGAGGGCGATAACCCGATTCTGTCTACGCCCGCGCGGCCTTGATGGCCGCGATGAAGAGCGCGATCGCCTCGCGGTGGTGCTCGTTCGGCTCGATGAACTCCACTCCCGACCGGTATTGCACCACTTCCTGATCGACATCGCTGATCCGGCTGTGCGCCACGCGTCCCTTCAGCACGACGGAGGTCTCGCCCAGCGTGAGCTTCAGATCGTGGAGGGAGTTGAGCTGGAGCGGGAAGGTGGTTTCGATCTGGCAGCCGCCGGCGCTGATTTCGCGGATGGCCAGCGGCTGGAAGACCATGATCTCGCCGGTGAGCGTGCCGGGGATCTCGATGCGCTCATCGCGTCCGTGCTTCTGCTCTGGCGGCTCCATTCGCGCCGTAGTGTAGCGGAACGCGCCGCACGGGACAAAACGTCAGTTCATGCAGATGGCGGCGGGCTGGCTGAACAGCATGTCGTCGGCCGGCTCGGCAATCTCGCCGCCGGCGGCCTCCTCGTCGCTGCTGATCGTGCAGGTGACCACCGGAATGCGGCGGGTATCCGCGTCGAGCTTCAGCATCGAGAGCACCTGGAAGCCTTCGAGGTCGTCGATGTCGAGGCAGACGATCACCAGATCGGGCCGCAGCCGCTTGATGTGGCTGTAGGCGTGCTCGGTCGACTCGACGAACACGATGTCGTAGTGCCCCGCGTCGAGCACCGTTTCGAGCATTCCGTTCAGATTCGACTGCCGGCTGACCACAACGACCTGCTGGGGCGCCGGCGTCACCGTTGACTGCGGAGCACTGGTGTGAGTGGTCATCATGATCGCTGCCCTCCGTCTGCCGGATACGGATACAGGAACCGTGCCATGTCGATCCGCACGCTGGCCGCCATGTTTCTAACGCTGCTCGGGGAACTGTCCTCGGCAGGGTTGGCTTTCGGTTCTCGCGCATGAAAGAAAAGGGGGAGCCCGGTGGGGGCTCCCCCTTTCTTCTCCGCTGCCGAAGCAGCACGCCAAATCGCGCAAGTGCGCCTAGAACACGTACTTGACCGTGAAGTACCCGTGCGTGCCCTGCTCGAACAGGTCGCTCATCCCGTAGCGTGGGTCGTAGGCGTTCTGTCCGTCGCTCGTGGCGAGTATCAGCGCGTTGTAGTCGTAGCCCTGCGTCAGGTCCGTGTTGGACAAATCGATGGCCGACGCGGCGCGTTGTCCACCGGCGCCGCACCCGCGATTCAAACAATTGAAGATATGCCGCGTGGTCTTCTGGTTGAAGAGGTTCAGGATGTTCAGCTCGAGCCTGACGCTCTTCGAGCCCGGCAGCGAGATTTCATGGCTCACCAGCAGATCCGTGCGCGTCAGGGCCGGCGTCCGGCCCATGTCGCCGCGGCCCTCCACGAACGAGCCGACGCCGCCGGTCGTGTTGCGGCTCAACACGTAGGTGGAGATCGGCGTTCCGCTCCCCCCGTAGAAGAATGCGCCGACCTGGGTGCCGAACGGCGCGCGGTAGGCGCCGTACAGCTTGACGACGTGCGGCCGATCCGTGGCCAGCCGGCCGGTGACGTCGAGGTTGCCGTGCGAGTCCCAGAGCAGCTCGTCGAGGTCCCACGCGCGGCTCACGTTGGTGCCGGGCCTGGCAATCTCACCCGTCGGCTGCTGGGTGGATGCAGAGGTATTCCCGATGGTCGGCGTCGTAATCTCGTCGGAGTTGCCGATGCCCGGGTAGTTGCCCCACAGCCGGCTCAGCGTGTAGTTCGCCGAGAAGAACCAGTTGTCGGCGAAGCGCCGGTCGTACCCGACCTCGAGCGCGTCGTACTGCCGCTTGGGCTTGGGCGTCGGCTGGCCCGGCGGCGTGGCGCCCGTGGGGAACTGTGTCGTGGTGGCGCTCTCGCCAGGATTGGAGATCAGGTAGCCCTCGTTCCCGGCCGGCGTGAGGAACCCGACGTCCTCGATCGTCCGGATCAGGTTGTTGTGGATGTAGTGCACCGTGATCGAGCTGTTGCGGCCCAGCTGGTGCTCGATCCCGGCGCTGGTGCTGTCCTGCGACATTGGCTTGATGTTGGGATCGATGTCGTTCTGGAACGACGGCACGCGGCGGTCGCGGCAGCTGCCCGGATTGTTGAACCAGAGATCCTCGCCGGGCAGGTTGCTGAGGCTGAGGCTGTCCAGAGCGAGCGTGTCGAGCCCCCGGTAGTACACGCACCAGGTCTCGGCGCCGAACGAACCCCGCGGCAGCTGGTACTTGGTCCAGTCGTAGTACCGCCCCCAGCTGCCGAAGATCTTCGTCCGGCCGTCGCCGAACAGGTCGTAGGCGGCGCCGAGCCGCGGCGCCATCTTCTCCTCGAACCCGAAGACGAACGCGTTCTTCAGGATGTCGGGGCGGAACGTCGGCACCGCCTCGTGCTCGGTCCTCACGCCGAGGTTCAGCGTGAGCTTGTTGCCCACGACCCACTGATCCTGCAGGAACAGGGAGTGGATGGAGCTCCCCGCCTTGTTCGTCGTCCGGCGATCGTTCACTTCGTAGTAGCCGTAGGCGCCCCGCCCCGATTGACCGGCGGTGCTGAAGGTGGAGTCCCAGTAGATGTTCACGTAGCCGCCGGGATAGAACTCGTCGATGTTGTTCTCCACGTGCTGGTAGCCGTACCCGCCCTTCAGGGTATGGAAGCCGGCGGCCTGGAACACGTGGTTGTAGTCGACGTTGAAGATCTGCCTCTGGGTCGTGTCGAAGGCGGTATCTTCCACCCGCGGCGTGTTCACGCCGTTCGAGTTGGTGCCCCCCTGCAGCTCGGCAGGCAGCAGATCGTTCAGCGGCGTCGTCGGCGTCAGGTACGAATACGATGTCACCTTCGGGATGCCCGTCGTGCTGTAGCGATCGTGGAAGAGCCCTCCGCGGGCCTGGATGAATGCCGAGTTCGACAGGACCCAGTCCACCGTGCCGCTGGTGTTCACCTGATTGATCTCGTACCCGCGGTCGATGTTCGGGAGCACCGAGGAAATCGGGCTGGCGAGCGAGTTGGCCGTCGGCCCCTGGTACGCCGCCAGCGTGCCGTGCGCCCTCGTGGGCGTCCAGAGAGCGGAATAGCTCGCATTCAGCCTCGGGCCTCCGTAGCTGACCTTGCCGAACGCCTGCTGCTTCCAGATGTTCCGGCTGATCGCCTGCGACGTGTCGGTCGCGTGGTAGGTGTTCGTGCGGTGCTCGTTCCGGGGCGAGATCGATCCGAAGAAGAAGAGCCGATCATGCAGGATGGGACCGCCCAGCGAGCCGCCGAACTCGTTCTGCCGGTCCGGCTGTTCCTGGTCCTGGACGTAGCTGACCGTCTTGTCGTCGAACGGATTCAGCACCAGCCGTTTCACGGGGGCGGCGCTCAGCGCGCTGCCTTCGAAGTAGTAGTGGCCTTCGCCGTGGTAGGTGTTGCCGCCGCTCTTGGTCACGGCGCTGATGACCCCGCCCAGCGCGCCGCCGTATTCGGCCGAGATCCCGCTGGTCTTCACCTGCACCTCCTGCAGGTACTCGAAGACCGTGTTCTCGCGCGATTGCCCCCCGATGAGAGAGTTGGTGACGATGCCGTCGACGGTGAACGCGTTCTCGGAGCCGCTCGCGCCGTTCACCTGGAAGCCGCCTTCAATCTCGCCCTGATTGACCGACGGCGCGGTGAGCGCGATCGACTGGTAGCTGCGCGTCTTCGGCAGCCGATCGATCTGCTCGGCAGTGACGTTGTGGGCAATGAGCGTGCTGCGGGTGTCGACCATCGGCGCGGTCTCGGCCGTCACCTGGACCGCTTCGGTGAGATTGCCGACTTTGAGCGTGGCATTCACGGTGAAGGTGCGGCCCAGCAGCACCTCGACATCCGGCATTTCCTGCGGCGAGAAGCCGCTCATCTCGAAGCGCACGGTGTACGTGCCCGGCTCCAGGTCGGCCCGGTAACTGCCGGCGCCGTCGGTCGTGACCGTGGTCACGCGGCCCGTGCCCTTGTTCGTGATGACGACCGTTGCGCCTGGCAGGACTCCGCCGCTCGGGTCTTTCAGCTCGCCCGTGATGGTGCCGGTGCGCTCCTGCGCCTGCGAGGTACCGCTGACCGCGAACCACGTGCAGAGCGTCAGCAGCAGGCAGAGGAACAGGCCCGGCCTTCCGCATCGTGTGGTGCTCATGACTGACTCCTTGGGGTATCCGCCCCGTCGTTCCAGGGCTCGAGCCCCATGCACCCGGGCCCTCGTGTCAACCGACCGCCGCGATCACGAGGACAAGCAATTAGCGTGCACAGCTGAGCAAGGTTGTGTGCCCTACGTCCGGAAGAAGACAGACTTCCAAGGCAGTGGTAATCCGGCATGGGCAGGAATTCGCGTGTCAGGCGGAACCGGGTGCGCTATCCTACAGGCCCGTCAGCGGATACCGATAAGAAGGAGCGTATGAAAAGACCAGCTTCGCTGATCGTCCTCGTTGCTTTCCTGGCGGCCGCGGCCCCCTGTCTGGCGCAGGTGCCGACCGGGACCATCTCCGGACATGTGGTGTCGGTTGACGGCAAGGCGCTCCCCGGTGTCAGCGTCTCGGCCACCTCCACCAGCCTGCAGGGGAGCCGGACCAGCGTGACGTCGGCCAACGGCGACTACCTGATTCCGCTGCTTCCGCCCGGCGACTACACGGTTTCCTTCGAAATCGGCGACTTCCAGACCGTGCGCGAGCTCCGGAGCATCGCCGGCACGCAGACGGCCCGGCTCGACGTCACCATGTCTCCCGCCCCGATCAACGAGTCGGTGACGGTGGTCGGCAAAGCTCAGCCCTTCGTCGAGACGGCGCAGGTCGCGACCAACTTCAAACAGGATCTGATGAGCCACGCTGGCGTCCAACCGGACGCTGGACGCGGTGCTGCTGATGGCGCCGGCCGTGCACGCCACCGGTCCCCGCGGCGCCTTCACGATTTCCGGCTCGCAGTCCTACGAGAACCTGTACACGCTCAACGGCGTCGTCATCACCGAGAACCTGCGGGGCTCTCCCTTCAATCTGTACATCGAGGATGCCATTCAGGAGACGACTGTCTCGACGGCGGGCGTTTCGGCCGAGTACGGGCGCTTCGGGGGCGGCGTGGCGAACGCGATCACCAAGTCGGGCGGCAACTTCTTCAGCGGATCGCTCCGCACCTCGTTCGCCAACGACAGCTGGCGGTCGTTCACGCCGTTCGAATCCACCCAGCTGATTGCCAACCCGGCGCTCAAGCTGAAGACCGACAAGACAGTGCCCACCTACGAGCTCACGCTCGGCGGGCCGATTCAGAAGGAGCGGCTCTGGTTCTTTGCCGCCATGCGGGCGCAGAACCAGGAGTCGACGCGGACGACGGTCGCGACCAACGTGCCCTACGTGCGCGCCAACGACGACAAGCGCTACGAGGGCAAGCTGACCTACACCGCCAAGCCGGGTCACACCCTGCAGCTGGCCTTCACCAAGATCAACAACGTCCTGCGCAACAACAGCTCGTTCAACGTGATGGATCTGGCCAGTCTCACCGATCAGGGCCAGCCGCAGGACCTCACCGCGGCGCACTACACCGGCATCCTGAGCCCGAACTTCTTCGTTGAGGGGCAGCTCTCGTTCCGGCATCTCTCGCTCACCAACGTCGGCGCCGGCACGAGGGATCTCATCAACGGGACGATGATCTTCGATCAGCAGAAGGGGACCCGCTTCTGGAGCCCCACCTTCTGCGCCGGGTCGGTCTGCGACGGCGACGAGCAGCGGAACAACAGCGACCTCGTCGTGAAGGCCACGTATTTCCAGTCGGGGAAGGGTCCCGGATCGCACAGCCTGGTGTTCGGCTACGACCGGTTCAACGACAACATCCTCGCCAACACGCATGGCACCGGGAGCGATTACCGGATCCGTGCGACTTCCACGGTCGTGCGCGGCACCGACATCTTTCCGCAGTTCATTCCCAACAGCACGATGATCGAGTACGACCCGCTGCTGCAGAAGAGCGTGGGGTCGAACCTCGTCACCCATTCGGCGTTCGTGAACGACAGCTGGCGCCTGAACAATCACTTCAGCTTCGGACTGGGTCTGCGTCTCGACAAGAACGCGGCCAGCGACGGCGGCGGCAACGTGGTGGGGAACAAGCTCTCGTGGAGCCCCCGGCTGTCGGCGATCTGGGACCCTCGAGCCGACGGCAAGTGGGCCGTGTCGGGCAGCTATGCGCGCTACGTCATGGCCCTCACCAGCAACCTGGCGGCCTCGGCGACCCCTGCCGGCAACCTGTCGAGCTTCCTCTGGCTCTATGGCGGACCGGCGGTCAATGCCGACCCGAACGGGTCGCTCCTGCCGGCCGACCAGGCGCTCACGCAGATCTTCGACTGGTTCAACACCAACAACATCAGCGGTACGGCGCCGATCGCGGCGAACGTCCCCGGCGTGAACATGAAGATCCTGAAGCCGCTGACCTCGCCGTATTCCAACGAGTATGCGGGCGGCGTCAGCCGGACGCTGGGGCGGCGCGGCATGGTGCGGGTGGATGCAACCTTCCGGCGGTACCACGACTTCTACAGCCTCAGGACCGACACGACCACCGGCGCGGTGAGCGACGGCTTCAAGATGCTCGATCTGGGCGTTCTCGAGAACACCGATCGGGTGAAGCGCCGCTACACGAGTCTGGTGACCCAGGCCACCTACAACCTGGCGGGCGTCGATTTCGGCGGCAACTACACCCTTTCGCACGCCTACGGGAACCTCGACGGCGAAACCGCGGGAGGGGGACCGAGCGGCGCGCTGCTCACCTACCCGGAGTACGTGCAGGCCTCGTGGAACTATCCCGACGGCGATCTCGCGATCGACCAGCGGCACCGCGCCCGGGTGTGGGCGACCTACGCGCCTGAGCTTCCGCGCGTGCCCGGCACCCTCACCTTCGGCCTCGTCGAGCAGATGGCCTCCGGCACGCCCTACGGCGCGGTTCAGGCCGTCGACACGCGGCCGTTCGTGACCAACCCGGGCTATCAGACCGCGCCGGCAGCGGTCACGTACTACTTCACGGCGCGGGACGCCTTCCACACCGAGGCCACCCATCGCGCCGACCTGTCGGTGAACTACGCGTATCGGTTTCCGCATCGCGCCGGCCCCGAACCCGAGCTGTTCTTCCGGGGCGAGGTGCTGAATCTGTTCAACCAGTTCCAGCTCTGCGGCTGCGGCGCCTCGGTGTTCAACAACGGCGGCACGACGGACATGACCACCATCGGGCAGTCGGTGGTCGTGAACAGGTCGGTGCCCTTCAATCCCTTCACGACGGCGCCGGTCGAGGGAGTGAACTGGTCGAAGCATGCGAACTTCGGCACGGCGCTGAATGCGCTCGCCTACACCTCGCCGCGCCTGTTCCGGTTCTCGGTCGGCCTCAGATTCTAGCCACGCCGCAGGGCGCCCGAGAGCGGCCACCGCTCTCGGCGCCTGTCGTCGTCTTCCGTCCCTCCCGCCCTCGCCTCGAACCCCGAACCCCGAACCTTGAACCCGAACCTTGAACCCTTGAACCTTGAACCCTGTACAATTATCCGAATGCAGTCTCTGATACGGCAGCTGCTCGCCGAGCTGGGTGAAGACCCGACCCGCGAGGGGCTGCTGAACACTCCCCAGCGCGTCGAGCGGGCCCTCAAGTTCCTGACGAGCGGCTACGAGGCGGATGTCGACCAGGTCCTCAACGGGGCCCTGTTCTCGGTCGACTACAACGAGATGGTGATCGTCAAGGAGATCGACTTCTACAGCCTCTGCGAGCATCACCTCCTGCCGTTCTTCGGCAAGTGCCACGTGGCCTACATCCCCCGTACGAAGGTGATCGGGCTGAGCAAGGTGCCGAGGCTGGTCGAAATCTTCGCCCGTCGCCTTCAGATCCAGGAGCGGCTCACGAGCCAGATCGCCGATACGATCCGCGACAAGATCAATCCGCTCGGCGTGGCCGTGGTCATGGAGGCCACGCACCTGTGCATGTCGATGCGGGGGGTAGAGAAGCAGAACTCGCGAGCGGTCACCAGCGCCATGCTCGGCGTGTTTCGGGACAACGCCCGTACCCGCATGGAATTTCTCGAGCTGCTCAAGGTGAGGGGCGCGGTGCGTGCCCCGTCCGACCTCGTCGAAGACGAGGCCGACTGTGCGCATTCTTGACATTGATCCATTCAGTTCCGACCATAGGCAGGTGATCTCGAGATCGGCAGCCGTCGCCCTCGTGGCGCTCGTCACCGCGGTTTCGCTGTCGGCGCAGTCCGCGCGCCGGCCGGCCGCGCGCCGGGCCGCCGCGCCGGCCAAGAAGACCGCGTCCGCCGACGTGGCCTGCCCGTCGCCTCTGGGAGCCGGCGTGCGCACCAAGCTGAGCTTCTGCGACGTCCTCACGGGGCGGGATCCGGCCAACGGCATCATCATCAAGCTCCCTCCGCATCGCGGAGCGGCGACGCTCCGGTTCGATCTCCACAATCGCCACACCTACTCGGAAGACGAGATGCGCGCGAAGAAGGGCTTTGCGGCCTACACCGCTTCCATCGGGACGCTGACGCCGGACAACACCCTGCTCGCGCGCGCCGTCGTCGCCAGCGAGTTCAGAACGCCGCAGGACCTGCTCGATCGCGTCACCGGCGGAGCGGGCCCGGGCGGCGTCAAGGCGGTTGCGCCGATCGGGACGGAGCACATCGTGGTGGAGATTCCGGCGGGCCTCGACCAGGTCAGCATTCTCGGTGAGAAGCTCACGATCGTGCGCAGCGACGGCGAGCCGCAGACCTACTCTGCGCCGGGGCGGCCGATCGCAATCATCTCCAACGTCAATATCGAGTACACTCCAGCCCCGACGCCCACGCGCAGACGGTAGTCCGATGCCGCTGGCGGCTGGCGATGGAAGCCCGTGCCGACCGAGCCCGAATTGCTCTCCGTCCTGGTGCCCGTCTACAACGAAGCGGCGACCGTCAGGCGGGTGATCGAACGGCTTCTGCAGATTGCGTTGCCTCTTGCCCGGGAGATCATCGTCGTCAATGACGGGTCCACCGACGGCACCAGAGAAGCGCTCGACGCGATCCAGCCCCTGCCGGGGCTCCTGTCGATCGTCCACGCGGAGACCAACGGCGGAAAGGGGAGCGCGATTCGCATCGGTCTCGCGCGCGCGCGCGGCACGATCGTGGCGATCCAGGACGCCGACCTGGAGCTGGATCCGATGCAGCTGGCCGCGCTGGTGGAGCCCATCCTGGCGGGTGAAACCGACGTGGTCTACGGGTCGCGCTTCCTGAACGGCCGGCCGCCGGGGCCGTGGCTGTCGCTCGCCGCGAACCGCGCGCTGACCGCCGTGACCAACGTGCTGTTTGCCGGCGGGCTGACCGACATGGAGACCTGTTACAAGGTGATGCGGACGCGGGTGGCCCGCGGCCTGCGGCTGGAGTCGAACCGCTTCGACATCGAGCCCGAGATCACCGCCAAGCTGCTGCGCCGGCGCGAGCGAATCGTCGAGCGGCCCGTCGCCTTCGACCCGCGGAACCGCGCCAGCGGCAAGAAGATCGGCTGGCGCGACGGTTTCCATGCCGTGGCGGTGCTGATCAAGTACCGCCTCGGGGCCTAGGGTGCCCTCGTCCGCGAGAGGCCTGTTTCACGCCGTCGCCGCGCTGGCCGCCTGCGGAATTGTCGCCGTAGGGTTGGCAAACGGCACCGATGCCGCCGGCGGATCCGACTCCTCCTGTTACGCGTTGATGGCCGACGCGTTCGCCTCGGGCCGCCTGCAGCCCTCCAGTGAGCTCGCCGCGCGCGCGCCCTGGCCGGAGGCGGGCCGTACAGACGGCGCCGGGCGGCTTCATCGCGTCGCCCCGGAACCCCGCCCGCTCCTCGCCGATCTGTGCGCCCGGCTTTTCACTCCTGCTCGCGCCGGTCGTGAAGCTGGGCGGGCCCGGCGCCATGTTCGTCGTCACTCCCGTCGCAGGCGGGCTGCTCGTGTGGCTCGCCTTTCTTGCGGCCAACGCGCTGGCGGGGCCGGCGGCCGGCGCGGCCGCGGCCGTACTCGCCGCCGCCAGCCCGATCCTGCTCTATCAGGTCGTTCAGCCGATGAACGACGTGGCCACCGCCGCGCTCTGGCTCGGTGCCTTCACGGCCCTCGAGTCGGGCCGCTGGCGCGCGGCCGGCATCTGCTGCGGCCTCGCGCTGCTGGTCCGGCCCAACCTGCTGCCGCTGGCCCTGGTCGCGGCTCTGTACGTGCCGCGTCGCCACCTGATCGGATTTGGCGCGTGCATGGCTCCGTTCCTGGCCGTGATTCTCTGGCTGAACAGCGCGCTCTACGGCGGGCCGCTCCGGTCTGGATACGGTCAGGCCGCCACCCTGTTCCACGCGGCGTCGGTACCCGTCAACGCCGGCCGGTACGCACGGTGGTTCGTGGAGACGCACACCATCGTGCCGCTCGCCGGATTCCTTGCGCCGGCCCTCCTCAGGGGAGAGGCCGCACGCCGCGCCTGGCTCGCGATCGCACTGATCGCCGCCACCGCCGTCGTGTATCTTCCATACACACCTTTCGACGACTGGAGCTATCTTCGATTCTTCATCCCCGCCATCACGCTCCTGATGGTGCTCACCGGCGCCGTCCTCACCGCGGCTGCCGGTCGTCTGCGCGGCGGCGGCGTGGCGGCGACGGCCGTGACGCTGGCGCTGGCGCTCTTCTTCGCGCGCGCCGCCCAGCACGGCCTGGTCTTTCACCTTCGCGCGCTCGAACAGCGCTATCGCAGCGCGGCCGCCGTGGTCCGCGAGCGCCTGCCGCCTGACGCCGTCCTGCTCACCGGCTGGGACAGCGGCGCCATCCGCTTTCACGCACGCCGCGAGGTCGTCGTATGGGACGCGCTCGATCCCGGCTGGCTGGATCGCGCCGTCGACTGGCTCCGCTCGCAGGGCCGTTCTCCCTACATCCTGCTCGAGTCGTGGGAGGAGCCGCTGTTCCGGAGGCGGTTCGAGGGCGCGGGCGGCTCGGGTGCGCTCGACTGGCCGGCCCGCTATGAAGTCGATCGCGTCGTCAGAATCTACGATCCTGCGGATCGCCGGCGCTTCCTGGCGGGAGGCCGAATCCGCACGGAATACTTGTGGCCGGAACGCGGGACCAGGCGAGCCCGAGCCCGATAGATCCCACTAGAGAGACTCCCAGCGCCCGGATTCCGCCGAACGGAAGAGCGCGTCGATGGCTTCCATGTTGCGCAGGGAATCGTCCAGCGGGTAGACAGGCGGGTGGAGGCCGCGGATCACCTCGGAGAACCGATCTCCCTGAATCGTGTACTGATTGCAGGCCTCGACCAGGAGCTCCTCGCGTCCTCCCCCGAAGAGATCTGCACCGGTGTCGAACACGATGCGGCAGGGACGGTCGGGCGGCGCATTGAACGGGATCTCGATCTCGATCCATCCGCGCTCGCCATGGACGATCACGCGCTGGAAGGGCGCGAGCTGGGTGGCGCAGGTGCCGACGGCATGGCCGGGGGCGAAGTCGAGCACGACCGAGCTCAGCACGTCGGTGCCGAACCGCCGGTCCCGTTCCATGGAGGCGAGCACGCGAGCCGGCTCGCGCCGGAAGATCCATCTCGCGGTGTTGACGAGATAGCAGCCGATGTCCAGCAGCGCGCCGCCGCCCCATTCGGCGATGTTGCGGACGTTCTGCGGGTCGTCGTTGAAATAGCTGAAGAAACCCGAGAACGTCCGGACCGGCCCGATCCGGCCAGCCTGGATCAGCTCCACTACCCGCGCCCACTGCGGATGCACCCGCACCATGAAGGCTTCCTGAACGTGCTTGCCCGCTCGGCGGGCGGCCCCGGCGAGCGCGCCGGCCTCGGCGGCGCTCAATGCGATCGGTTTTTCACAGAGCACGTGCTTGCCGGCCTCGAGCGCCCGCATGCTCCATGGCACGTGGAGATGGTTGGGGAGCGGGTTGTAGACGGCTTCGATATCGGGGGCGGCCAGGAGCTCGTCGTACGACCCGTATGCCCGGGGAATGCCGAGCCGGCGCGCGGCGTGCTCGGCCTTCGAACCGTCGCGGGAGGCGATGGCCGCGATCTCGCACCACCGTCCCTGCTGCATCGCGGGGATCACCTTCTCGGTCGCGATCTTCGCGGCGCCGAGGATTCCCCATCGGACCTTGTTCGCGGCGGCTGGCTGAACGCGGTGCGTCTCGGACACGGGCGCCTCGCAAAAACACGAAGGGCCGGGTCTCCGTCGAAACCCGGCCCTGAGCTACCGACTCTCCCGACTAGCGGCTCGCCGCCTGCTTGCCCCTGAGCCCCTGAATCTGAAGCACCGGAGGCTTCGGCGCCTCCTTGAGGACGTGCTGGCGGTAGAGATCGGCCATCTGCCGGTGGTGCGCCTCTTCCTTCAGCTGATCTTCAAGGCTCCTCTCGTGCGAGCGGGCGCGGGCGGCCATCTTCTCCTCGCGCGCGTTGCGAGCGACGCCCGCCAGCACGAGGTCCTGCTGTTCGCCGGCCGCCACCGCGTCGGCGTTCAGCTTCAGCGAGTGCTCGACGGTCGGCAGCGGAACGGCCTTGTTGCCGGCGAAGATCTCGTGGCGCCCGTGCTCCTCGTACCACTTCGTGAGGCTGGCCGTCATGTGCATCTTCTCGATGATGTTCCGCCAGCCGATGCCGGTGTTGTACGCGCAGAAGGAGATCTCTCCCTGCTGGGTGGCGTACGGGATGATGCACATCTCGGTTCGCCGGAAATCGTAGTTGAACAGGTCCTGGAACCACATGCCCGCGATGAACAGGAAATTCCAGCGATCCTGCCGCCGCCGGTCGATGTCCCCGGAGGTCCGGTCCTTGCCCACCTTGCCGTAGTCGCGCCCGGTGGCGCCGAATGTCTTGTCGAACTTCTTGAGCAGGTCCACCAGCTTGAAGTGCGTCGGCGCCTTGAAGGGGTCGTAGTTGCGCATCAGGGCCAGCGCCATGCCGGCCACCGAGAGGAACCTGCCGCGGCCGGCGTCGTTGACCGCCGCCACGTCCTTGGCGAGCCGTTCGGCATTCAGGAACGCCGTCACCGGCACGGCCTCCTTCGTTTGCTTGTCGATCATGACGGCCATGCCGACGCCGCAGTTCGGGTGGCACCCGCACGTGAGGTTGCCCCACTGGGTATCGGGCCCGTGGACGGTGTCGGCCCAGTCGGTGAACGTGCCCATGAAGGAGATGGGGAACCAGTCGCGCACCGGCTCGCCCAGCCCGGTCTGGTTCTTGACGTCGTGCGCCAGGTGCGACAGCGTGTATCGCTGCGCCGCACGCCGCTCGGGCGTAATTTCCTCGTCGCGGCCGGTGAACGACACCGGCTGGAACGACAGGAAGTTGATCTTGCGCGGGTTGTCGAGCGCGAACTCGATGATGCGCCCTACCTGTTCGTTGTTCACGCCATTGACGATGGTGACCACCGGCACGATGTCGACGACCGCGTTCCAGAGGTTCTCGATCGCCTGGAGCTTGACGTCGAACAGATTGCCGACGCGGCGGTGCGAGTTGGCGGCGTTGCCGATCCCGTCGAACTGCAGATAGGCGTACCGCAGGCCGGCTTCGGCCGCCGCTTTGGCGAACTCGGGGCTCTTCGCGAACTCGATGCCGTTGGTCGCCGCCTGGACCGAGTTGTAGCCCACTTCGCGCGCGTACCGCACCGCGTCCAGGAAATACGGGGACATGGTCGGCTCGCCGCCGGAGAACTGCACCGACATCTGCCGCCGCGGCTTGATGGTGATCGCGTTGTCGAGCACCTGCTTGATGTCTTCCCAGCTCAGCTCGTGGACGAACCCGACCTGGTTCGCATCCATGAAGCAGGGGTCGCACATCATGTTGCAGCGGTTGGTGAGGTCGACCGTGAGCACCGAGCCGCGGCCGTGCTTGATCGTGCTGCTGCCGTGGTTGTGCAGCTTCTCGTCGTTGTGCGGCGGGGATGTCGCGCCCGGGAAACACCTGCTCCAGGTGCTTGAAGAAACCGTATCGATGGCCATCACGTCTTCGAAGTGGCCATGCAGCGGGCAGTCCTTCACCATGAGGATCTTCCCGTCGCGCTCCAGAATGGTGGCCTTGATCTCGCCGACCTTCTCGTGGAGCAGCACCGACACGTCCTTCTTCCCGTCCAGAATCTCCTGCCGCGCCTCGCGCACGCAGACGGGACAGAGCGAGTCGGTCTCGCGAGGCCACCCGAGCGGCGGCTTCGTCTTCTGCCACGACTTCAACAGCGGTTTTTCTGACCAGTTCGGGATGAACGAGGGCCCCGGGTTGAGCCGGTTGGCGGCATTGAAGACCGTCCAGAGCGCCGTTGGCCGCGACGCTGAGGCCCTTCTCCAACGTATTTGACAGGCGAATGCATGGCCACATATACGGCAGGTCAGTCACTTACGGGTGTTTTTGCCCAAAATCGGGCCCATGTTGCATAGGAATCAGCGGTTTACGCGCCGTTTATCGGCCCAGATTGGCGTTTGGCGGCCCAAGCTGGCCGTAAGGTGGCGGTGGACGGACCGTCGGGTCGGTATGGCAAAATAGGGTTCATGCAGATCCGCGACATCACCATCGTTGGAGCCGGTCCGGCCGGGCTGGCGGCGGCCATCGCCGCCAAACGGGCCGGGCTCGAGTGCTCCATGGTCGAGAAGGGCACCCTCGTCAACTCCATCTTCATTTCCCCGTGAACATGGTGTTCTTCACCACGCCGGAGCTGCTGGAGATGGGCGGCCTGCCGCTGGTGTCGCCCTTCGAGAAGCCGACCCGCGTGGAGGCGCTGAAGCTACTACCGCCGCGTCGTGGACACCTTCGACCTGCCGATCGAGTTCGAAGAGCAGGTCTTCGCGATCGACCGCGAGCCGGGGCTGGACCGCCGACGATGTGTTCGCGATAGAGACCCGCTCGTCAAGGGCGTCCGCCGCATCAGGCACGGCCGGTAACGTCGTGCTGGCCGTCGGCTATTTCGATCATCCCAACATGATCGGCGTGCCCGGAGAGGACCTGCCGCACGTCTTCCATTACTACAGCGAGCCGCACGCGTTCTATCGCAAGCGCGTCGTCGTGGTCGGGGGCGGGAACTCGGCGGCGGAGACCGCCCTGGAGCTGTTTCGATCGGGCGTGCACGTCACGCTCGTGCACCGGCACTCCGAGCTGAAGCGCAGCATCAAGTACTGGGTGCGGCCCGACATCGAGAACCGGATCAAGGAAGGGTCGATCCCGGCGCTGTTGAACACGCGCCTCGCCGAGATTCTGCCCACAGCCGTCGTCGTGGAACGCGGTGGCAGGAGCGAGGAGATTCCGGCCGACGCCGTATTCCTGCTGACCGGCTATCACCCGGACAGCGATTTGTACCGCCGTGCGGGCATGCAGGCTGCACAAGGACACGATGACGCCGGAGCTGAATCCGGCGACGTTCGAAACCAACGTGCCCGGGCTGTTCCTGGCGGGCGGCGCCATCTGCGGGCGCGACACCTCGAACATCTTCATCGAGAACGGCCGGTTCCACGGCGAGACCATCGTGAACGTGATCGCCCAGCGCTGGGAAAGCGCGCGCCAGCCGGAGGAAGAGCCCGGTGACAGCAGCGATCAAAGAGCAGAGAGCGCAGGAAGGGCGAGCGGCTGGGAAGAGGAAGTGGGAACTTGAGAAGACTGAACTAGTGAACTCGGAGTTGGGATTCGGCTGGAGAAACAGAGTGGCGAACAACGTGCAGAGATGCCGGCCGAGCCGTCGAGATTCGGCCTCCGTCGCCGCGGGTCGAGACGCTGAACGTCCTGAAAGCGTCCGCGGCAATCGTCGCCGTCGTCGCGGCGTACCTTTTCCGCCGGGCGACTTCGGGGCGCGAGCGAACCGGCCGGCGCCGCGGCGTCAGCCGCTCTGCTGCCGTTCCAGCGCCTGGCAGCGAGGGCCGCGCCGGCGATCAGCGCATGTTCCGTGAGCTGCAGCGAAGGGTTGCTCGAGGCCGAACGGGTGAGGGCCACCACGGGGGCGGTGGCCGGATGCCACCGCACTGGCCAACGACGGCATTCCTCCGTTTGCGGCGGATCCGACACGGAAGAACGTGACATACCGCTGGACCACGCTGGTGCAGGGGACCACCGTGAATTATCTCGGGGTGCCGGCGGACGTTCATCGGCGACGGCGTGGCTGCTGGTCTTCATCGAGCCGGAGCCTGGCGCGCCGCCGGATCCCGCGCCGAACGACGAGACCCACCACCGGCTGCCTGACGGCACGACGCTGCACGTGTCGATTTGGCAGATGCCGGAGAAGCGTCCGCACGAGCGGCTTTTCCGCGCGATGGCGCTTCCCCAGAACGAAGGGTGGACGCAGTTACTCGTCGGGGCCGCGGGAGAGGATCGGTCACAAAATATTGCTGGCGAATCCATAGCGGCCGACGCGCGAGCAGGACGTAGTGATCGGGCGGCAGGCGGCAGTCCGCTGACCCTGCTGTTTCTCTTGTTGGCATGCGGGCGGGGCCATCCGGAGCCGGTGCAGACGCCGCTCAGCATCGGCATGACGCTGCATCCGTACTATTCGTGGACGAAGAACATCGTCGGCGCCCTTCCGGGCTACGAGGTGGTGCCGATTCTGCCGGGCGAAATCGACGCCGGGCGACTACCAGCCGCGCCCCGAGGACATCAAGAAGCTCGCCGGGCTCGACATGCCTCATCGTCAATGGCATCGGCCACGACGATTTCATCGCTCCGATGCTGAAGGCGTCCGGCAACAGGCGGGTGGTGGTGATGCACGTGAACGACGAGACGCCGCCAGATCCACTCCGGCCACGGCACCGGCGTGAACTCGCACACGTTCATCTCGTTCACCAACGCGATTCAGCAGACGTACTTCATCCAGGCCGCGATCGCGCGTCTACGCCCGGCCGATGCCGCGATCCTGCAGCAGAACGCAGCGGACTATGCCCGGCGCCTGCGCGTGATCAAGGCACGAGCCGCCGCGCGGCTCGCGCACGCCCGGGTCACGCGGGTGGTCACCGTGCACGACGGCTACGGCTACCTGCTGCAGGAGTTCGGACTGGAGATTGCGGGCGTGGTGCAGCCGGCGCACGGGCTCACGCCTTCGGCCGCCGAGTTGCGCGGCATGGTCGACCTGCTCCGGCGCGAGCACATCCAGGCGGTCTTCTCGGAAGCCTCGTTTCCCCCCGCCATGCTGCAGGTGCTGCGCGACGAGGCGGGCGCGAAGGTGTATCTCATCAGCCACATCGCCTCGGGCGCGTACACCGCCGACAAGTTCGAGCGCGAGATGCAGGAGAACGTGGACACCATGATTCGGGCGCTGGTTGCCGGCGGATGAACGCCGTCCCAATCGAGTCGCCCACGGCTCCGCTGCTCGAGGTCGCCGACCTTGCCGTCCGGCGCGGGCGTACGAATCGTGCTGTCCCAGGTCTCCTTCACGGTGCCGCGCGGTGCCGTGCACGCCGTGGCCGGCCCCAACGGGTCGGGCAAGACGACGCTCCTCGCGGCCGTGCTGGGCCAGGCGCCGTTCACGGGGCGGATCGTGGCCCGCTGGACGCGCAGCGGACGCATCGGATACGTGCCCCAGTTCTTTCACGTGGATCCCACCCTCCCGGTCAGCGTCTGCGATTTCCTGGCGCTCACGAGGCAGCGCAGGCCCGTCTGTCTCGGCGTTGCGCCGCAGGTACGGCGGCGCATCTCGCTGCTGCTGGAGCGTGTCGGCCTGAAGGGATTCGAGCGGCGGCAGGTGTCGCACCTGTCGGGCGGGGAGCTGCGCCGGCTCCTGCTCGCCAATGCCCTCGACCCGCTGCCGGAGCTGCTGCTGCTCGACGAGCCGTCGGCCGGCCTGGACGAGGCCGGCACGGCGTGGCTCGTGGACCTGCTGTCCTCGCTGAGGCACGACGTGACGATCGTGCTGGTGACGCACGATCGCGATCACATCGACCGCATCGCCGACGGGGCGACGATGCTCGACGGACGGCCGCGGTGACTGTCCTCTACGGATGGGCGGCGGCCCTGGCGCGCGGCGGCTGGCTGCCATCCGATTTTCAGTATCCCTTCCTCGTCCGCGGCTTTTTGTGCGTGCTGCTGCTCGCGCCGCTCATCGGCGGACTCAGCCACCTCGTCGTGGCCAGACGCATGGCGTTCTTCACGGCCGCCCTCGGGCAGGCCGCGATTACCGGCGTCTCGATCGGCCTCCTGCTGGGGGAACCGCTGAACGCGCCGTACGGCGGGATGTTCGGCTTCTGCGCGCTCGCCACTCTGGGCATGGTGTTCGCCAAACGGCGCTCGCAGCTGCCCTCGGACACGCTGATCGGCGTGTTTCTCGCGCTGGCGCTTGGACTCGGACTCTGCCTGCTCGTCTTCGTCACCCGGCAGTTCAACGTGCACCAGGTCGAAGCCGTGCTGTTCGGCAGCCTGCTCACGGTGACCGACGCCGATCTGGCGCTCTTGGCGGTGGCCGGCGCGCTCGTGGCGGCGGCGCTGCTGCGCCGCTACAACGACCTGCTGCTCGACAGCCTCAGCCCGCCGCTCGCCGCGGCGCGCCGCGTCGATTCGGCGTTCCTCGAGTACCTGTTCGCGCTCGCGCTCACGGTGTCGATTCTGGTCGGAATCAAGGTGATCGGGGCGCTGCTCGTCGAGGCGCTCGTCATCGTGCCGGCCGCGGCCGCGCGGAACCTGGCGCATGACGTGCGCGCCTACCTGGCATGGAGCATCGTCGCCGCGTTCCTGGCGGGTGCCGGCGGGCTGGCGATTTCGACGCGCTTCCTGGTGCCAACCGGCGGGGCCGTCGTGCTGGCGGCGAGCCTCATCTTCTTCGTGACGCTCGCGCTCGCCAACCTCAGGCGAGGGCGTCCAGGGGTCTGACCCTCTTGCTTACAAAACTGTAAGCAAGAGGGTCAGACCCCTGGACGGGTCCCCTGACGGGTCAGTGTAGCCGGGTCTTGCCCGCCGGCTGGAGCATCATCCGCATCTCGAGCAGTTCGATGAGGGTGTGGCACCGCTGCAGCAGCCCGTCGCATTCGAGCAGCGCCTGCTTCTCCAGCGGCTCGAGATGCTGCGCGATCGCGTGCACGAGGTCCTCGTCCGGCACGTCCTTGGGGATGCTGTCGTCGGCGCTCCGGTGCAACTGCCGGGCAATCAGCCCTTCGAGGCGCTTGCGCGCCTGGGCCAGGCCCGCGGCCGCCGGCGACGCGCGGCCGATCGGCGCCTCGGCGATCGACTGGATGCTCGCAAGCCGGTAGCTCTCGGGGCCGGATCTCGCGCGCCGCTCGCCGACGATGCGGAACTTCTCGATGCCGCGGAGGATGATGTTGTACCGGCCGTCCTCCAGCCGGTCGGCGTGCGTGATGAACCCGGCGCAGCCCACCGGGTACACCGGCGGACTGGCTTCGTGCGGTTTCTCCCACCCTGGGCGGAGCATCACCATGCCGATCAGCCGCTCGCCTTCCAGCGCATCGGCGACCATGGCCCGGTAGCGTGACTCGAAGATGTGCAGCGGCAGCAGCGTGGCGGGGAAGAGCACGACATTGGGCAGCGGGAAGATCGGAATTTCTGGCGGCAACATCGGCTATCGACTCCCGGCTTTCGACTCGCGACCGTCGACCCTCAGTGGATCGTTCGCGTCTTCTTGTCCATGTAGTCCATCAGGACGTACTGGCCCAGGGTGTACGGCGTCGTGAAGTACGCCTTGCCGCGGCAGATCTCGGCCACCCGCCGCACGAAGGCGACCAGCTCGTAGTCGCGCGCCAGCATGAACGTGTTGATCATGATGCCGCTCTTGCGGCACGCCGCGACCTCGGCGATCGTTTCCGATACGATGAACGGATCGAGTCCGAAGGCATTCTTGTAGATGCGGCCGTCGGGCTGCGTGAGCGCCGACGGTTTGCCGTCGGTGATCATGACGATCTGCCGCATGTCCTTGCGCTGGCGATCCAGAATCCGGCGCGCGAGCCGCAGCCCTTCGCGCGTATTGGTGTAGTACGGCCCGACGCGCACGCGCCCGAGCTCCTGGAGCGGAATCTCCTCGGCCGAGTCGTGGAAGAGAATCACGTTCAGCGCGTCGCCGGGGTACTGCAGCCGGATGAGGTTCGCGAGCGCGAGCGCCACCCGCTTGGCGGGCGTGAAGCGATCTTCGCCGTACAGGATCATGCTGTGGCTGCAGTCGAGCATCAGCACGGTGGCGCAGGAGCTCTGATATTCACCCTGCGTCACCATCAGATCTTCGTAGGAGATGTCGATGACCGGCGCGCCTGCGCCCCGCGGCGGCAACAGGCCGGCGCCGGATTCGGCATGGGCGCGCACCACCGCGTTCAGGACGGTGCTGCTCGGGTCGAGGTTGAGCGCGTCGCCGAACTCGTACTGCTTCGGCGCGGCCGTCGTCTCGATACCGGTGGAGTGATCGCGGGTGTCGTGGCGTCCGAGGCTGCTCTTGCCCAGCGAGCCGAGGAGATCGCGCAGCGCGCGGTAGCCGAGGAAGTCGAGGCTCTTGTCGGTCACCTCGAACCGCGTCGGCGGCGAGTCGGGTCCGACGCCCCCGCCGGTCCCGGGCCGCTGCCGGTCGGCGCGGTCGGCCTCGAGATCGGGAGCAGGCGTGATGAACCCCTCCTCCATCATCCGATTGATGATGTCCTGGATGAGCTGCTCCAGCTTGGATCGGGCCTCGGCCTGATCGCCGTCGGCCGGGTCGCCCATGAGCCGCTCCAGCACATCCTCCGGCAGCACTCCGCCGTTGAAGAGCGCGTCCATGATGGCGTCGTGCAGCGCCTGCATCGTGCGGTCGTCCTCCGCCTCGCCGTACATGCCGGTGAAGGGGGACTGGAACCCGCTCGAGAGCAGCAGGTCCGACAGCTTCGCGAGCAGGTCTTCGAGATCGATGTCGTCGAGCGGGTCGCCGGTGTATCGGCCGTATTTGTATTTCACGGGTTCACGGGTTCAAGGTTCAAGTTTCGGGGTTCCCTTAGTTGTAGTACTTCTTCTTGATTCCCGGCATCGGCAGCCCCTCTTCGAAATCGCGCTCGGCGGCGCGGCTGGTCGGACGCCGCGGCGGTTCGGCCGCGTGGTAGCCGCAATCGTCGCTCCGGCTGATCTTCTTCTGCGCGTAGAGCCCCTCCAGCACGAAGTCGACGGCCGAGGCGAGCACCGGCTCCGCGGGCTTCGCGCCGAGGTTCAGGCCGGCGGCGAGCTCGACCAGTCCCTGCACGCCGCGCGCCTGGGCGAGCAGCTCTCTGGCCGACGCGGTGTCGGCCGACTGCAGCGTCCCGCCGAGATCGAACCACTCCACGACGCGGCGCGCGTCGACGCCCTCGAACCGCTCGGCGAACACGTTGGCGACGGCGGCCCGGATGAGCTCCCGCGCCACGTTGTCGGCTCCCTTGAGCTCCCCCTGGTACTCCATCTCGAATTTGCCCGTGATCGAGGGGAGCGCGGCGTACACGTCGGCGACGCGCGCCACGACGGGATGCTCCTTGTTGACGAGCGCGCGGCGCTCCGCGTTCGACAAGACGTTCTCCAGGCAGGTAATCGCAAGCCGCTGGCTCACGCCCGATCGGCGATCGATCTTGCGGTCGGCCCGGGCCTGGAAGGCAATCTCCTCCACCACCTCGCGCACGTACACCGGCACCTCCACCTGGTGGCCGCGGCCGGCGCGGTCAATCCAGGCTTCCTGGGCGGTGATGGCCATCGCATCGCCGCGCGTGGACGGGTAGTGCGTGCGGATCTCCGAGCCGATGCGGTCCTTCAGCGGCGTGATGATCTTGCCGCGCGCGGTATAGTCTTCCGGGTTCGCGGTGAAGACCATCAGGACGTCGAGCGGCAGACGCACCGGGTAGCCTTTGATCTGGACGTCGCCTTCCTGGAGGATGTTGAACAGCCCCACCTGAATCTTGCCGGCGAGATCGGGCAGCTCGTTGATGCCGAAGATGCCGCGGTTGGCGCGCGGCAGCAGCCCGTAGTGGATCGTCAGCTCGTCCGCGAGGTTGAGTCCGGCGCGCGCCGCCTTGATCGGATCGATGTCGCCGAGCATGTCGGCAATCGTCACGTCGGGCGTCGCGAGCTTCTCGACGTAGCGCTCCTCTCTCGAGAGCCAGCGGATCGGGGTGGCGTCCCCCTCGGCGGCGATGCGCCGGCGGCACGCCGCGCAGATGGGCGCGAACGGATCGTCGTTGATTTCGCAGCCGGCCACCACGGGCAGCTGCTCGTCGAGCAGCGACACGAGCGCGCGCAGGATGCGGCTCTTCGCCTGGCCGCGCAGGCCCAGCAGGATGAAATTGTGGCGCGAGAGGATGGCGTTCACGAGCTGCGGGATCACCGTGTCGTCGTAGCCGATGATGCCGGGAAACAGCGTGTCGCCGGCCGCCAGCTTCTTCACGAGGTTCTCGCGGACCTCGTTCTTCACCGACCGCCGGGGCCACGCGTCGGGCGACGCGCCGCGCGCGCGGCGAAGATCGCCGATTGTCGTGATCTTCGAGGGATTTGTCATAGAAAGGGATACCTGACCCGATTCTAATGCATCCCGCGCTCGCCTCGACGCGTCCGCTCGTTTTCGCCCACCGGGGTGGAAGCAAGCTGGCGCCCGAGAATACCATCGCCGCCTTCGATCGCGGACTCGCCGCCGGCGCCGACGGGATCGAGCTCGACGTGCGCCTCTCGCGCGATGGCGTCGCCGTGGTTCATCACGACGCCACCCTCGGCCGGACGACAGCCGCTTCCGGGCCGGTGCGCGATCGCACGGCCGCCGAGTTGTCCGGGCTGGGCGTGCCGGCGCTCGGCGACGTGCTGGCGCGGTATCCCGGGTGCCGTCTCATCATCGAAATGAAGGAGCCGGGGGCCGGGCTGGCGCGGGCCGTCGTCGCCGAGCTGCGGCATGCCGCGGCATTCGATCGCGCCTGCGTCGGCTCCTTCAGCGTCCGCGCGCTGCGCGAGGTGCGCGCCGCGGAGCGCGGGCTCGCGACCAGCGCCGCCACGGGGGAAGTGCGGCTGGCGCTGTACCGGTCGTGGCTCGGTCTCTCGCCGGGGCGGCCCCGGTATCAGGCCTTCCAGGTGCCCGAAACGAGCGGCCGCACGCGCGTGGTGTCGCCCGCCTTCGTCCGTCTCGCGCACAAGGCCGGGCTGGTCGTGCAGGTCTGGACGGTCGACGAGCCGGCCGACATCCTCCGGCTGCTCGACTGGGGTGTGGATGGGATCATCAGCGACCGTCCCGACGTGGCCGCCGAGCTGGTGCGCGGCTGGACCGCGCGGCACGCGCGCGGCGGCCCGCACGACTAATGGCGGTCGAGAATCGAGGGTTCCTGGATTTCTTCGGGCGCCTTCCGGAGCAGGCCGCCAGCGAGCCAGAGCCCGCCCAGCACCGCAACCGCCACGATGAGCCAGCGCACGGCGGCCGCAGCGAGGGCGACGTCGAACGCGGGCCAGTCGGTCAGCCGGAGGGTCGTGAAACGGTCGATCGTCCAGTGCCAGGCC
Source organism: Vicinamibacterales bacterium (assembly GCA_963738315.1). Lineage (GTDB taxonomy): Bacteria > Acidobacteriota > Vicinamibacteria > Vicinamibacterales > JAMQPK01 > JAMQPK01. The sequence continues at coordinate 1,089,690 of CAVTVT010000002.1, forward strand.
GCATGCCCCGCGAGAGCGGCAATCACGATCGTGCCCGCCCGCTCCGCCACCGCCTGCGTCAGAAGCCAGGTGAGACCGGGCAGCACGATCGCCAGCACCAGCCCCTGCGCCAGCTCGAGCCCCGCGTTGAAGGCGATGAGCGCCGCCACACGATGGCCGCCGGCGAACTGGAGCGACTCCTGCAGCGCGAAGGCGAAGGCACACCCGTGCACGAGCCCGAAGACCACGGCAACGAGCGGGCGCCGGCGGAGGTTCGCGCCCACCGCGTCCTCGACCGCCACATACACGATCGAGAAGGCCAGGAGCATCGCGATGAGCGCGGCGAACCAGGGTCCGGCCGGCGCGATGCCCAGCGCGACCAGGGCCAGCGCCGTGCTGTGCGCCGCCGCGAAGGCGGCGATCGTGGGCACGAGATCGCGAAGGCGCCGGAACGGCAGCACCAGGACGATCAGGAAGAGGAGGTGTTCGAGCGTGTCCAGCGGACGGAAGAAGCCCGTGGAAAGGAACACGCGCGCCGCGTCGGCGCGGCTCGGGTCGAGGCGCACCACGTCGGTGTTGTCCACCAGGTGGAAGGTGCGGATCGCACCGTCGGGCCGGACGAAGTTCACGACCGACACGGTCCGGTTCGCGAGCCCCTTGCCGAGCAGCATGCGGATGCCGAAGCCGGCGCGGCCGGCGGCGACGGGGTAGGCGAGCTCCAGGTCGAGATATCCCTGGTTGTAGTAGAGCTGAGTGACGTCGGCCAGCCGCGCCCCGTGCAGCAGCGCGAGCGCCTGCGCGTAGCTGTCGAAGGATCGATCCGACGGCAGCGAGATCCGCGCGTTCACGACCGAGAACTGCGCCAGCCGGTCGTCCCCCTGCAGCAGCACGGCGCCCGCCGCCACCTGGCCCGCGGCATCGGCCAGCGCGGGTTCGAGATAGCGCATCGCCAGAAATCCGGTGCCGTCCTTCGGCAGGTTCACGTCGGTGATGGCCAACAGCGGCACGCGCAGCAGCATCCGCAGCTGGCCGCCTTCAGGCTTCAGATAGGCCTGGATATCGACTTCCTCGGGAATGTCGTGCGCGCGGACCGTCGCGGCGGCGATAGCCGCCAGCAGGAGAGTCAGAAGGACGCGGGCGGCTGACCGCCGTGTGGTGCCGGTCATCTTGATTGCGGTGAACCGCTATTGTACCTTAGAGGCCATGATGAATACCTGGTCGCGCCTGATCGTCGTGGCGGCTGTCGTATGGGCCGTCGGTCTCTGCTCGACAATCATTCGAGCGCAGGCTCAGAGCCCGGGTGCCGCGGCGCCGCCGACCGAGCCTGCGCCGCCGACCGAGCCTGCGCCGCCCGCCGAGCCCGCGCCGCCCGCCCAGCCCGCGCCGGCGCAGCCGGCGACGCCATCCACGCCTCCGACCGATGCCTCGCAGCCCGCGGCTCCCGCGCCTGCGGCTCCGGCTGCCGGCGGCGGTGTATGGGGCGGTGTATACACAGACGCGCAGGCCAAGCGCGGCGAGACGGTTTCCAACAAGACGTGCGCGAGCTGCCACGGCGCCGATCTGATGGGCGGCGAGGCCGGGCCGGCGCTGGTGGGACTGGAATTTCTCGGCAACTGGAATCAGCAGTCGCTCGGCGATCTCTTCGACCGCATTCACGCCACGATGCCGGCCGACGCGCCCGGTTCGCTGAGCCTGCAGGACACCTCGGACGTGGTGGCCCACGTGCTGCAGCTCAACAAGTTCCCCGCGGGTCAGACGGAACTGCCGACCGACATGAGCGCGCTCGGTCAGATAAAGATCGAGAGCACGCCGCCCGCGCAGTAGCGGGCGGCGATGCGCTCGAGCGGTTCGCGCGCATCGCATTGCGGCTTCTCCGCCGTGTTCCCTCCCGCGTTTGCACTACAATATTCGGTTGAATGAAGAATCTCGCTGCCGAGCACGTCGCTGACCTCGAGACGATCGAGACGCGCGAATGGCTGGACTCGCTCGATTACGTCCTTCAGCATAACGGGCCGGCCCGCGCCGGCCAGCTTCTGCAGGAGCTGGCCGCGCACGCGCGGCGCCGCGGCCTCCGCCTGCCGTTCAGCGCCAACACACCCTACGTCAACACCATACCCGCCGATCAGGAGGTCCCGTTCGCCGGCGACCCCGAGATGGAGCGGCGCATCAAGAGCCTCGTTCGCTGGAACGCCATGGCCATGGTGGTGCGCGCGAACAAGGCCGAGCCGGGCATCGGCGGGCACATCTCGACCTTCGCGTCCGCGGCGACGTTGTACGAGGTCGGGTTCAACCATTTCTTCCGCGCGGCGGGCCGGGACGGCAACCGCGACATCGTCTACTACCAGGGGCACGCCGCGCCCGGGATCTACGCCCGCGCGTTTCTCGAGGGACGCCTCAGCGACGCCCAGCTCGAGAACTTCCGGCGCGAGCTGAAGCCGGGGGGCGGCCTGTCGTCCTACCCGCACCCGTGGCTGATGCCCGACTTCTGGGAGTACCCGACGGTTTCGATGGGGCTCAGCCCGATCATGGCGATCTACCAGGCGCGGTTCGTGCGCTACCTCGAGGATCGCGGCCTCAAGCAGCCGTCGAACACGAAGGTCTGGGCGTTTCTCGGCGACGGCGAGACCGACGAACCGGAGTCGCTCGGCGCCATCACGCTGCCCGCGCGCGAGAAGCTCGACAACCTGATCTTCGTGATCAACTGCAACCTGCAGCGGCTCGACGGCCCGGTGCGGGGCAACGGCCAGATCGTGCAGGAGCTCGAGGCGATCTTCCGCGGCGCCGGCTGGAACGTGATCAAGGTGCTGTGGGGACGCGACTGGGACGCGCTGCTCGCGAAGGATCGCGACGGCCTGCTCGTGCGCCGCATGGGGGAGATTGTCGACGGCCAGTACCAGAAGTACACGGTCGAGTCGGGCGCCTATCTCCGCGAGCACTTCTGGGGCGCCGACCCGCGGCTCCTCGACATGGTGCGGCACCTGTCGGACGAGCAGCTCAAGAAGCTCACGCTCGGCGGCCACGATCCGCTGAAGGTCTACAACGCCTACCGGGCGGCCGTCGAGTTCAAGGGGGCGCCCACGGTCGTGCTGGCGCGGACCATCAAGGGCTACGGCATGGGAGAGGCGGGCGAGGGCAAGAACATCGCCCACCAGCAGAAGAAGCTGAGCGAGGACGAGCTGCGCGCCGTGCGCGATCGGTTTTCGCTGCCGGTGCCCGACGATCAGATTGCCAACGCCCCGTACTACCGCCCCGATGAGACCAGCCCGGAGATCCGGTACCTGCGCGAGCGGCGGCGTGCGCTCGGCGGATCGCTGCCGGTTCGCTCGCGCCAGACCACGCCGGTGGAGAAGCTGCCGGCGGCCGATGTGTTCGAGGAGTTCTCCAAGGGGACCGAGGGGCGCACGGCCTCGACCACCATGGTCTTCGTGCGGCTGCTCTCGAAGCTGCTGCGCGACCCCGACTTCGGCAAGCTCGTCGTCCCAATCGTGCCCGACGAGGCGCGAACCTTCGGCATGGAGGCGCTGTTCCGGCAGGTCGGCATCTACTCGCACGTCGGGCAGCTCTACGAGCCGGTCGACATGGACACGCTCCTGTACTACAAGGAATCGACCGACGGACAGATTCTCGAGGAAGGCATCAACGAGGCCGGGTCCCTCGCCTCGTTCATCGCCTCGGGCACGGCGTACTCGATTCACCACGTCAACACGATTCCCTTCTTCATCTTCTATTCGATGTTCGGCTTTCAGCGGGTCGGCGACCTGATCTGGGCGGCGGCCGATTCCCGCTGCCGGGGCTTCCTGCTCGGCGGCACCGCAGGGCGGACGACGCTCGCGGGCGAGGGACTCCAGCATCAGGACGGCAACAGCCAGCTGCTGGCCTATCCCGTACCGAACTGCGTCAGCTACGATCCGGCGTTCGCCTACGAGCTGGCGGTGATCGTCGAAGACGGCCTCCGGCGGATGTGCAAGGAGCAGGAGAGCATCTTCTACTACCTCACCGTGATGAACGAGCAGTACGCGATGCCGCCGATGCCCGACGGCGCCAGAGAGGGGATCCTCAAGGGGATCTACCGGTTCAGCAGGGCCGGGAACAGGGCGGCCAAGCTGAAGGCGCAGCTCCTTGGCAGCGGCGCCATCCTGCCCGAGGTGATCAAGGCCGCGGAGCTGCTGGAGACCTTCGGTGTGGCCGCCGACGTCTGGAGCGTGACGAGCTACGGCGAGCTGTACCGCGACGGTAACGCCTGCGATCGCTGGAACATGCTCCACCCGGCGCAGAAGCCTCGGGTGCCATACGTGGCGCAAAGCCTCGGCAAGACCGACGGGGTGATCGTCGCCGCCTCGGACTACCTCAAGGCGCTGCCGAACTCGATCGATCGCTGGCTGCCGCGTCCCATCGTCTCGCTCGGCACCGACGGGTTCGGCCGAAGCGAAGGACGCAAGGCGCTGCGCGACTTCTTCGAGGTCGATGCGCGCTTCGTCGCCGTCGGGGCGCTCGGGGCGCTCGCGCGCGACAAGCAGATCGACGCCAAGCTCGTGGAGAAGGCGATCAAGGATCTCGGCATCGACCCCGAGAAGAAGAACCCGGCGATCTCATAGCCGCCGCGATCCGGAGCCATTCGCGATTCACGAGAGACTGAGCTGATGCCGATTGAGATGAAGCTGCCCGAGCTGGGCGAGAACATCGAAGGCGGAGATGTGCTCCGCGTCATCGTCAAGGCCGGGGAGACAATCAAGAAGGACCAGCCGGTCCTGGAGCTCGAGACCGACAAGGCCACCATCGAGGTGCCCTCGTCCGCCGAGGGCGTCGTCAAAGACGTCAAGGTGAAGGCGGGGGAGAAGGTGAAGGTCGGCCAGACCATCTTCGTCGTGGAGGACGGCGCGGGCGCCGCGAAGCCCGAGACCGCGAAGCCCGAGACCGCGAAGCCGCAGGCCGAGAAGCCGCAGGCCGCGAAGCCCGAGGCCGCGAAGCCGCAGGCCCCGGCTGGCGGCCCGGCCCCGTCGGCTCCCGGGCGGCCCGTGGCCGTGCCGTCCGCCGCAGCCGCCCCGGCCGCGCCGTCCCCGTCGCCGGCCGCCGCGCCGCAGCCGGAGCGGCGTCCGGCTCAGGTCGTGGAGATGTCGCGCCCCAAGCCGGCGCAGCCCGACGCGGCCTCGATTCCCGCGGCCCCGGCCGCGCGCCGGCTCGCGCGCGAGCTGGGCGTCAGCATCGAGGACGTGCCGGGATCGGGCGCCGCCGGCCGGATCTCCATGGACGACGTGACGGCGTATGCGCGCCGGTTGCTCCAGGCGGGCGCCGGGCGCGCCCCTGCCGCGGCGACGCTGCCCGATTTCGCTGCATGGGGGCCGGTGGAGCGGAAGCCGATGAGCGGCGTACGCCGCACGACCGCGCACCGGCTCACGCAGGCGTGGAACACGGTGCCCGCGGTCGTGCAGCACGATCGGGCCGACATCACGTCGCTCGACGCCCTCCGGAAGCGGCTCTCCAGGAATGCCGAGGCCGCCGGCCGCGCGCCCGTCACCGTCACGGCATTCCTGATCAAGACGATTGCCGCGGCGCTGCAGCGCTTCCCGCAGGTCAACGCTTCTGCCGACCTCGGCTCCGACGAGATCATCTACAAGCACTACATTCACATCGGCGTGGCCGTGGACACCGACCGCGGACTGCTCGTGCCGGTGATCCGCGACGCGGATCGCAAGGATCTGTTCCAGCTCGCCGACGAGATTGCTGCCGCCGCCGAGAAAGCGCGCAATCGCAAGCTGTCGCTCGACGACATGCAGGGCGCATCGTTCACCATCTCCAACCTGGGCGGTCTGGGCGGGGGCCCGTTCTCGCCGATCGTCAACTGGCCCGAGGCCGCCATTCTCGGCGTCGCGCGCGCCAGAATGGAGCCGCTCTGGATCGACGGCCAGTTCGTGCCGAGGCTGATGCTGCCGCTCTCGCTTTCCTACGATCATCGTCTCGTGGACGGCGCCGACGGCGTGCGGTTCCTGCGCTGGGTCGTGGAGGCGCTCGAGCAGCCCGCCCTCGCCTTCATCCCAGAGCTCTGAGCGCCCGCACATGCCCACTCGAGTCGCAGTCATAGGGGCAGGACCGGGCGGCTACGCCGCCGCGTTTCACGCCGCCGACCTCGGGCTGCAGGTCGCCCTCGTGGATGCCGACGCCAATCCCGGCGGCGTCTGCACGTTTCGCGGCTGTATTCCGTCGAAGGCGCTGCTCCACGCCGCCAGGGTGCTCGAGGACGCCAGGCACGCCCGCACGTTCGGCGTGGCATTCGGTGAGCCCTCCATCGATCTCGACAAATTGCGGGCCTGGAAGAGCGATGTCGTGAAGAAGCAGACCGGCGGCCTGGGTCTGCTGGCCCGCAGCCGCGAAGATCGAATACGTGCAAGGCAAGGCCTCGTTCGTCGATCCGCACACGCTGAGCGTCGAGACCTCCGGCGGCGCCCGGGAGCTCACGGCCGACTACGTCATCATCGCCACCGGTTCGCGTCCGGCCACCGTGCCGAACGTCTCGATCGACAGCCCGAAGGTGCTCGATTCCACCACCGCGCTCGATCTCCCGGACGTCCCGCCACGGCTGCTGGTCGTCGGGGGCGGGTACATCGGACTGGAGCTCGGCACGGTGTACGCGGCGCTCGGCTCGAAGGTGACGATTGTCGAGATGACCGACGGGCTGCTGCCGGGGGCCGATCGGGATCTCGCGGCGATCGTCGCCAAGAGGATGGCGAGCGCCTGCGAGGCCATTCTGCTCGAGACCAAGGTCGTGAGCGTGAAGGATGCGAAGAAAGGACTGAGCGTGGCGTTCGAGGGCAAGGCCGCGCCCTCGGGGGCGCAGAGCTTCGATCGGGTGCTGGTCGCCGTCGGCCGGCGGCCCAATTCGGCGATAGCCGGCCTCGACAGGACGAAAGTGCGGGTCGACCGGCGCGGCTTCATCGAGGTGGACGCCCAGCGCCGCACGGCGGAGCCGTCGATCTTCGCCATCGGCGATGTGGTGGGCGAGCCGATGCTGGCCCACAAGGCAACGCACGAAGGCCTCGTGGCCGCCGAGGTCATCCAGGGCCGCCACAGCGCGTTCGAGCCGCGCGCCATTCCCGCCGTGGTCTTCACCGATCCCGAGCTCGCCTGGACCGGCCTCACCGAGACCGACGCGAGGAAGCAGAATCGCGCGGTCGAGATCGCGAAGTTTCCCTGGGCCGCCTCCGGGCGCGCGACGACGCTCGATCGTACCGACGGCCTGACCAAGATCGTGCTGGATCCGGAGACCGAACGGGTCCTCGGCGTCGGCATCGTCGGGTCCGGAGCCGGCGAGCTGATCAGCGAGGCGACGCTGGCCATCGAGATGGGCGCGGTCGCCGCCGATTTGTCGCTCACCATCCATCCGCACCCGACGCTCTCGGAGACCATCATGGAAGCCGCGGAGGCTTTCCACGGCGAGAGCGTGCACCTCTACAAGCCCAAGAGGGCGTAGGGCTCGCGCTCGAAGCCGGGCACGGCACATTCGTGTCACTGTCAGACGTTCACCGTCACATCATCGCCTGCGCGGCGTGCCCCAGGCTTCGCGCGCACTGCGCGGAGGTGGCCAGGCAGAAGCGCGCCGCGTATCGCGACCAGGTCTATTGGGGCAAGCCGGTTCCCGGCTTCGGCGACCCGGACGCGCGCCTGCTGATCCTGGGGCTCGCTCCAGCGGCTCACGGCGCGAACCGCACCGGTCGTGTGTTCACGGGCGACGGCGTGGGGGGCTCGGGCGATTTCCTGATGACCGCCCTGCACCGCAACGGGTTCTCCAATCTCCCCACCTGCCGGTCCACCGACGACGGACTGAGGCTGAGCGATGCGTATATCGCAGCCGCCGTCCGCTGCGCTCCTCCAGACAACAAGCCGACGCTGGAGGAGATTCGCGCCTGTCAGGCGCACCTCGAAGCGGAAGTCGCCGAGCTGCCGAACGTCCGGGTCGTGGTTGCGCTCGGGAAGATCGCCTTCGACGTCTGGTGGCGGATCGCCGCGTCGCGCGGCGTGCGCGTGAAGGCCCGGCCGCAGTTCAGGCACGGCGCGGTCGTGCGAGCCGCCGGCCCGTACACCGTGATCGCGTCGTATCACCCGAGCCGCCAGAACACCAACACGGGCCGGCTGACGCCGCGAATGCTGGCCGGGATCTTCCGCACGGCCCGCCGGCTCCTGGGTCCAGACGTCCGCTGAGGGGGTTGACAGCCTCCCCCGAACGGAGGACACTGGCCACTCCCATAGTCTAACTATGCAAAGATGAGCTGATGAAAGAAGCCAAGACGAAGGGCAAGAACGACCTGCTGCCGGGGACGCTCGAGATGTTGATCCTGAAGACGCTGTCGATCGAGTCGATGCACGGCTACGGCATCGCGCAGCACATCCAGATGCTGTCGGCGGACGTGCTGACGATCGAAGAGGGCTCGCTGTATCCGGCGCTGCAGCGGATGCTCGTCAAGGGGTGGGTGTCGGCGAAGTGGAAGACGTCGGCGAACAACCGGCGCGCGCGCTTCTACATGCTCACGACTGCCGGCAAGAAGCAGCTCGGCGTCGAGGAATCGCGCTTCTCCGAGATGTTCGGCGCGATCATGCGCGTGATGAAGACGACGTAGCGTCCTGACTCAGGAGGGTGCCGTGGGCTCTGTGCTCCGACGTCTGCTGTTCTTCTTCCAGCGGAATCGGTTCGATCGGGATCTGGAAGACGAGCTGCGCTTTCACCAGGAGATGAAGGCCGACGCCCTCGCCGGCGCGGATGGCATGAGCGGCGACGAGGCGCGGGCGGCCGCGCGGCGGCGGATTGGCAATCCGCTGCGGCTGCGTGAACAATCGCGCGAACCGTGGACCTTCCCGGCGGTCGACACCTTCGCGCAGGACGTGCGTCACACGCTGCGGCTGATGCGGCGCGCTCCGGCGTTCACCGCCGCTGCGCTCGCCACGCTCGCGCTCGGCATCGGCCTCAACACCGCGATCTTCTCCGTCGCCTACGGGGTGCTCTGGCGTCCGCTGCCATATCCCGATCCCGATCGGCTCGTCATCGTGTCATCGGCGCAGCGGGCGGAGAGGGGCGTCAGGACGTTCCTGACCTGGCCGCCTCTGACGTACGAGGCGCTGCAGCCGCGCGTCACCGCGCTCGATCATCTCGCGGCCTACAGCTCGATCGACGCGCAGCTCACCGGGCGCGGCGAGCCCGTGCAGCTGCAGGCGCTCGACGTGAGCCCGAATTTCTTTGCCACGCTCGGCGTCAATCCCGCGCGCGGCCGCGCCTTCCTCACCGGCGCCGCGGCGCCGGACGATGATGGCGCCGCGATCGTCAGCGATCGGCTCTGGCGCAGGTCGCTCGGCGCCGATCCTGCGATCGTCGGCCAGTCCATCACCATCGACGGCCTCCTCCGCACCATCGTCGGTGTGCTGCCGCCGGACTTCAGCTTCAGGCCGGTGGTCCCCCGGCTCGGCGCGCTGCCGGAGGCCGACATCTTTCTGTTCAATCGGTGGCCCGGCGACACCGGCAGGAACGCGTTTCTCTTTCTGCTCGGCCGCATGAAGCCGGGCGTGACGCAGCAGCGCACGGAAACAGAGTTGACGGCGCTGGTGAACGATCCGGCGATCGCACCCGCCGGCGCGCTGGCACCGGCAGGCATCATCGCGTCGAACGTCCGCACGCGCGCGCACGTGGTCGGGCTTCAGGAGTATGGCACCTCGTCGGTGCGGACGCCGCTGCTGATCCTGCTCGGGGCGGTGTCGTTCGTGCTGCTGATCGCCTGCGTCAACGTCGCGAACCTGCAGATGGCTCGCCTCTCGGCGCGGCGTGGCGAGCTCTCCGTACGCATGGCCCTCGGCGCGGGACGCCGGCGGATTGTTCGTCAGCTGCTGACCGAAGCGGTCGTGCTGTCGCTTGCGGGCGCGTCTCTCGGCGTGATGCTGGCGCAGATCGCGATACACGTCACGCTGCCGCTCGTGCCGCAATTCGCGCTTCCGCGGCTGGGCGGCATCGCGATCGACGCGCGGGTGCTGACGTTCTGCCTCGGCCTGTCGCTCGTCTCGACTCTCCTGATCGGCCTCCTCCCGGGGCTGCGCGTCAGCGGCGTCGCGTTTGGCGAAGGCCTCGCGCTGCATGCCGGGGGAGCGCGCACGACGGACGACCGTCACGGTGAGCGGCTGCGGACGCTGCTGGTGGCCGCGCAGATTGCGATGACGCTCGTCCTCCTCATCGGCGCGGGCCTGCTGATTCACAGCTTCGTACGTTTGACGGCTGTGTCGCCCGGCTTTGAATCGCGCGGGAGCGAGGGCGTCCTGCAGATCGTGAAGGTGACGCTGCCTGAACACCTCTACGACGGCCCCGAGCGCATCCATGCGTTCGCGCGCGGTTTGCTCGAACGCATCCAGCATCTGCCTGGAGTGAAGTCCGCGAGCCTGATCAACTCGGTGCCGTTCGGGATGATGTTCATTCAGGGCGACTTCGACATCGAGGGTCAGCCGAAGCCGACACTCTATGCCGGCACGCCGAAGATCGACACAGGCTACTTCAGAACCATGGGGATTCCGCTGCTGGCCGGACGTGACTTCACCGCCGGAGACACGGCGGCGGCGCCGAAAGTGGCGATCGTTAGCGAGCGCATCGCGCAGGAGTACTTTCCGGGTGGTCCCGGCGAGGCGCTCGGACGACGGGTGCGTTTGAGTGAGAACGGCGAGTGGCTGACGGTGGTGGGCGTGGTCGCGGACATCCGTCAGAGGGGACTCGATCGGGAAGTGCAGCCAATGATCTACGCGCCGTTCCAGCAGGAGCCCGGCGGGTTCATCCGGTTCGTGTCGTTCGTCGCGCGCACGCCCGCACCGGCCAGCGTGGCCGAAGGCATCCGCGCGGAAATTCGCCGCGCTGCGCCCGATCTGCCGATTCAGAACACGGTGACGATGGGCGAAGCGGTGGCGGCGTCGGTGGCGCAGCCGCGCTTCCGGACGCTGCTGGTGCTGGTGTTCGCGGCGACCGCGACGCTGATCGCGACGTGCGGCATCTACGGATTGATGGCCTACTCGGTGACGCAGCGCCGCCGCGACATCGGCGTGCGCATGGCGCTCGGCGCCGGGCGCCGCGAGGTGCTCCGCCTCGTGCTCGCGCGCGCGCTTCGGATCATCGTCGCCGGCCTGATCGCCGGCCTCGCCGGGGCCGCCGGCGTGACGCGCGTCCTGCAGAGGTTCCTGTTCGGGGTGACGCCGACCGATCCGATGACGTTCGCGATCGTCACGCTGCTGCTGATGGCGGTGGGACTGATGGCGGCATGGCTGCCCGCGCGCCGCGCCGCCGGGATCGACCCGTGGGCGGCGCTGCGTGCGGAATAGCGCCGTTCCTGAGCCCTGAGCCCTGAGCCCTAAGCCTTGAGCCTTTTGTAGCCCTCCGCCTGCTCGTGCGCGTGGTATGAGCTGCGGACCAGGGGACCGGACTCCACGTGAGTGAACCCCATCTCGAGAGCGATGGTCTTGAGCCGGGCGAACTCCTCGGGATGGTAGTAGCGGGCGACCGCGAGATGGGCGGCCGAGGGGCGCAGGTACTGACCCAGCGTCAGAATGGCGCAGCCGACGCTGCGCAGATCGCCGAGCGTGTCGAGCACTTCGTCCCATTCCTCCCCGAGCCCCAGCATGATGCCCGACTTGGTGGCCGTCTCTGGCGCGTACTGCCGCGCGCGATCGAGCAGCTCGAGCGTGCGCGCGTAGCGCCCGCCCGAGCGCGCGAGCCGATAGAGCCGCGGTACCGTCTCGGTGTTGTGATTCAGGATGTCGGGACCGGCGTCGAGCACGGCCCGCAGCGCCCGCTCGTCTCCCTGGAAGTCGGGGATGAGCACCTCGATCCCCGTTTTCGGCGAGCGGTCTCTCACGGCCCGGATCGTCGCCGCGAAGATCGAGGCGCCGCCGTCGGCGACGTCGTCGCGATCCACCGACGTGATGACGACATGATCGAGCCCGAGCGTCGCGACCGCCTCGGCGACGCGCGCCGGCTCGGCGGCGTCGAGCGGCGCCGGCCTGCCGTGGCCGACGGCGCAGTAGCCGCACGCCCGCGTGCAGACGTCGCCGAGAATCATGAAGGTCGCGGTGCCGTGCGTCCAGCACTCGCCGATGTTCGGGCACTGCGCCTCCTCGCAGACCGTGTGGAGCTGGAGGTCGCGCATCAGGCCTTTCAGCCGCAGATAGGAGAGGGAACCGGGGGCGCGCACGCGCAGCCAGGCCGGCTTGGGCTCCCGGGGCGATGCCGGAATGAGCGGAATGATTCTCGACAACTCGAAGCGATCTTAATATAGACGCGTCCGATGCAGCTGCCGTCGCCCGTTTCCGAGCGAGATCCGGCCAATCGCCTGTGGATCACCTGGCTGGGGCACGCCACGTTTCTGCTGCGATCCCCCGGCGGCGTGCACGTGCTGTTCGACCCCTGGCTGACGAACCCGCGGTGCCCCGAAGGGGCGCGGCGGCTGCCGCGGGTGGACGTCGTGCTCGTCTCGCACGGCCATGCCGACCATGCCGCCGACGTCGTGCCGGTGGCACGTGACACCGGAGCGACGGTGATCTGCGGCGACGAGCTCGGCCGGTGGCTCGAGCGTCAGGGGCTGCGGACGGTGCGCCGGATGAACATCGGCGGACGGGACCGGCTGAACGGGCTGGAGGTCGCCGTCGTTCAGGCCGTGCACAGCAGCAGCCGCGACGAAGCGGCCGGCAGCACCTATCTCGGCGTGCCCTGCGGGTTCGTGCTGCGCCTCGAAGATGGGCGTGCCGTCTATTTCGCCGGCGACACGGCCCTCTTCCGCGACATGAAGACCGTGCGGGAGCGGCATGCGCCTGTGCTCGCCCTGCTGCCAATCGGCGGACGGTACACGATGGGGCCGGAGGACGCGGCCGTGGCGGCGGAGTGGCTGGGGGTGCGCACGGTCGTGCCGATGCACTACGGCACGTTTCCGGAGCTCACCGGCACCCCCGAGCAGCTGCGCCAGTGCTGCGGCTCGCGCGTGGATGTGAAGGAGCTGCGACCTGGTGAAGCCACGCTCTTCTGACGTCCGGCTCGCGGCGCTGGTATGGCTGGCGCTCTGCGTCGCGGGCCCTGCGCCGGCCCAGACGCTCGAGCCGATCCGGTATTCGGTCTCGGTCGAGCCTCTGGCGCACTATCTCCAGGTGGAAGCCACGATCCCCACCGACGGCCTCGATCAGATCGATCTGATGATGCCCGTCTGGACGCCCGGATCGTACCTGGTGCGGGAGTACTCGCGGAACGTCGAGTCGCTCACCGCCGCCGCAGACAGCGGCGGGGGCCTGCTGCCGATTCAGAAGACGCGCAAGAATCGCTGGCGCGTCAGCGCGCCGCCGGGTGCCCGGGCAATCGTGCTCCGGTACCGGGTGTACGCGCACGAGTTGAGCGTGCGAACGAACTGGGTGGACGAGGAGCTCGCGCTCATCAACGGGGCCGCCACCTTCCTCACGCGCCTCGATGCGCCGCAGCGCCCGTACGAAGTGCGTCTCGTCCGGCCGCCCGAGTGGGGGAGAAGCCTGTCTCCGATGGCCTCTCCCGCTCAGGACGTGTATCGCGCGGACGATTTCGACGCGCTCGTCGACTCGCCGATCCTCGCCGGCAACCCGGCCGTGTACGACTTCACGGTCGACGGAAAGCCCTGCCGGCTGGCCGACTTCTCGGAGCGGGGAGAGTTCGACGGCGCGCGCGCCGCTCCCGATCTCGCGTCGATCGTGCGGCAGACCGCCGCGATGTGGAACGGACTGCCCTACGAGCGCTACTCGTTCTTCAATATCCTCGGCGCCGGCCGCAACGGCCTGGAGCACCGGGAGTCGACCGTGCTGATCGCTCCCCGCGACTCCACGAAGACCCGGACGGCATACCTGGAATGGCTCGGCCTTGCCGCGCACGAACACTTCCACGCCTGGAACGTGAAGCGGCTCCGCCCGGCGGAGCTCGGCCCGTTCGACTACGAGAACGAGGTCTACACGCGCAGCCTGTGGGTGGTGGAGGGTGTCACCGACTACTACGCGGATCTCATCGTGCGCCGCGCCGGCCTGTCTTCGGACGAGGAGTACCTCGCGGCGCTCTCAGGGCAGATTGCGTCGCTGCAGACCACGCCCGGCCGCCTCGTCCAGCCGCTCGAATCCGCGTCGTACGACGCCTGGATCAAGTACTACCGCCCCGATGAGAACAGCGCCAACGCCTCGATCAGCTACTACACGAAAGGCGCGGTCGTGGCGTTCCTGCTCGACGCCGAGATACGGCGGCGGACCGCCGGCGAGCGATCGCTCGACGATCTCATGCGGCTGCTGTACGCGCGATTTTCGGGACCCCGGGGCTACACGCCCGCCGACGTGCGAAGCGCGGTGGCCGACCTGGTCGGCGGGTCCGAGGGGCGGGCGCTCGCGGGCTGGCTCGCGGACGCGCTCGAGACCGCCTCGGAGCTCGACTACGGACCCGCGCTGGAGTGGTTCGGTCTGGAGTTCATGCCGCCGCCGGAGAAGCCGCGCGTCTGGCTGGGCCTGGCCACCCGTCTCCAGGGGCAGCATGTCTTGGTCACCGAGGTACGGCGCGGCAGCCCCGCCGCCGCCGCTGGACTGGACATCGGCGACGAGATTGTCGCCATCGACGGGGTGGCGACGGATGGATTGCTGGCTGGAGTCTTGGCAGCCCATGCACCCGGGGATCGATTGTCCGTCTTGATCATCCGGCGCGGCGCTCCGGTCGCGGCCGAGGTGACGCTGGCGATTGAGCCGGGCCAGCTCTGGCAGCTCGGGACGAGAGCCGGCGCCAGTGCCGTGCAGCGCGCGCACCTGGCCTCCTGGCTTGGCGCCCGATAGTCCTGCCGCTCACGAACCGCCAATCCATCGCCGCTTCACGCGTGGTCTCGGATGGCCTCTGTCCAGGTCGCCGCTTCTTCCGGCGTCATCGTCCCGAGCGGCGCGAGCCGTGCGTCCAGATAATTCCAGCCCTCGACGTCGATGAGATACTGCTCCCGCGACAAGAGGGTGCCGCGGCAGATGCGCAGATCCGGATCCAGCCGCTCCCGTCCGGCTGCTGCGCGGCGGAGCAGCTCGTCCATGACCCCCTGCGGCCGCGGCTCGCCGGGATAGATGTAGGCGTACATCACCAGGTGCGCGAGCAGCACCGGCCAGTGCCCGCCGAATCGGGCGAGGAGCCGGTGCCAGTCGATCTGATGATGGCACGCGCGGATCAGATGCGCGACGTCGGCGCCGTCGTAGCGCTCCCGCTCCATCAGGAACGCCTTGGACCAGATCATCTCCTCGACCGGCATCAGCTTCACGGGCAGTCCGACGGCCTCGCCGGGCGGTGCGTGCGCAAACCACTCCTCGTCCACTTCGGCCACGCCGTTGCCGCTCGAGAAGATGATGTCCACGAAGAATTCGCGGCTCCGTCCGCCGAAGGCCTTTCCCAGCCAGTGCGGATAGGTGAGCTCCGTGTCGATCCCGCGCCGCGCCAGCACCTCGCTCGCCTTCGGCCAGTCGCGCCTGCGGATGAAGATGTCGATGTCCTTGGTGTTCCGATCGACGCCCGCGTACCGGGCGAACGCGAAGGCGCCGCCGACGAGGAAGTCGAGGCCGGTATCGGCGAAGACCTGCAGCACCCGCTTGTAGAACTCGGATGCGTGCCGGCTCGGGGTGTAAACGGCGCCAGGAGTCACGGATACCCTCTGGCAAGAGGAGTGCCATGAGGGCACATATGTTGCTGCGGGAGGCCACGTGCGAATTGCCGCAACCGGCGACCTGCATTTCGGCAAAACGTCTCCGGGGCAGCTCCAGCCCCTGCTGTCGCAGATCGCGACAGCGGCCGACGTGCTGCTGCTGGCTGGCGATCTCACCGACTACGGCACGGTCGAAGAGGCACGCGGTCTGGTGAAGGAGCTCTCGACCTCTGTGCGCATTCCCACGGTGGCGGTGCTCGGCAATCACGACTACGAGTCGGGCGCCGAGGCGGAGATCCGCCGCATTCTCGTGGATGGCGGTGTGACCGTGCTCGACGGCGATTCGCACGTGATCGCCGACGTCGGGTTCGCAGGGGTGAAGGGATTCGCCGGCGGATTCGGGCGGGGAGTGCTCGGCCCCTGGGGCGAGCAGACCGTCAAGCTCTTCGTGCACGAGGCCGTGAACGAGACGCTGAAGCTGGAGTCGGCGCTCGCCCGGCTGCGCACCGATCGCAAGGTGGTGCTCCTCCATTACGCTCCGATCGCGGCGACGGTCGAAGGAGAGCCGAGGGAAATCTTCCCGTACCTCGGCTGCGGCCGCATGGAGGAGCCGCTCGGCCGGTACGACGTGACCGCCGTGGTTCACGGACACGCGCACAAGGGCACGGCCGAGGGGCGGAGCTCCACCAACATCCCGGTCTACAACGTGTCGCTGCCCCTCATGCAGCGCGTGCGGCCCGATCGGCCGTTTCTGATGCTCGACATCTGACATGACGCCGCGCGCAGCCTCTGGCGGACGGGCGGTCTGTCGCATCGGCTGCTCCGGCTGGCAGTACCGGCACTGGCGGGGCGCTTTCTACCCGGCGGATCTTCCCCAGAGCCGGTGGCTCGAGTACTACGCGGAGCGCTTCGACACGGTCGAGGTGAACAACAGCTTCTACCGGCTGCCGGCAGAAGGGCTGTTTGCGTCCTGGCGCGATCGTGCGCCGCGTGGTTTTGTCTTCGGCGTCAAGGCGAGCCGCTACCTCACGCACATGAAGAAGCTGAAGGATCCGGCCGCGCCGCTGGATCTGCTCTTCACCCGCGTGAACGAGCTCCGGCGGAAGCGCGGGCCCGTGCTCTATCAACTGCCGCGGCAGCTCCGGAAGAACCTCGACCGGCTCCGCGGCTTTCTCGACGCGCTGCCCCGTCCCGCGCACATCCGGCAGGCCATCGAGTTCCGCCATGCGAGCTGGTACGACGACGAGGTGCTGAGGATGTTGGAGGAGCACGGCGTGGCGATGTGTCTGCACGACATGGCGGGCTCGACGTCGCCGCGCGTGTCCCTCGCCGGGTTTCTGTACGTCCGGTTCCACGGCGAGCACGCGAAGTACTCGGGGGCGTACTCGACGCGGACGCTCCGGAACTGGGCCCGCTGGATCGTGCGGCGCGGGGAGCCCGCGTTCGTCTATTTCAACAACGACACAGGCGGGCACGCTCCGCGAGATGCCGTGCGCCTCAGGGCGATGATCGAGAATCTCTGAGACCTGGCCCTAGCCGTGCGGGAGCACCTGCACCGCGCCCGGGTGGATCGATACGTCCCACTCGCGCCGCGCCGCCACCCCGAGCCGCTCGTAGACCAGCGTCGGGACGTCGATTTCCAGGTCGTACGTGCCCTGCGACGGCTCCCCGGGACCGTGCACGCGGAAGAACAGCAGCCAGGACGTCCCCTCGTCTCGCGCGCCGGTGATCGCTCCGCGAAAGATGTTGGGGTGGCGCGCGCGCTCTTCCACGGCGCGGTCCTGCCGGACCAGCCGGACGTACTCAGGCCGGACGAAGAAC
This sequence comes from Vicinamibacterales bacterium, assembly GCA_963738315.1. GTDB lineage: Bacteria > Acidobacteriota > Vicinamibacteria > Vicinamibacterales > JAMQPK01 > JAMQPK01. Next base: position 1,107,155 of record CAVTVT010000002.1, read on the forward strand.
GCCAGCTCGTCTCCAGGGCGGGCGTCGAGGGGATGGCTCGGCGAGCTGGCGGCCTGAATCAGCCCTCCCCGCCAGCCGACGGTGATGGCATCCGGACTGCTGTCGGCAACCGTCCCGCGCAGGATGTTGCGCGCGCCGATCAGCCGGGCCATCCGCTCGGACGAGGGGTTCCAGAGCAGGTCCTGCTTGCTCACGGCTGCGCTCGTTCGGCCGTCTTCGCACAAGACGACGAGGTCGGCGATCTGATAGGCCTCGGTGAGGTCGTGCGTGACGAGGACGGCCGGCTTGCCCCACTCGCGCAGGGTCTGCGCCAGCTCCACTCTGAGCTCGCGGCGGAGCGGCGCATCGAGGGCCGAGAGCGGCTCGTCGAGCAGCAGCAGGTCGGGGTCGCTCGCCAGGGCGCGCGCCAGCGCGACGCGTTGCTGCTGCCCGCCGGAGAGCTGGTGCGGATAACGGGCCTGCAGCGCGCTCAGACCGAGCCGCTCGAAGAAGGGGTAGGCCGTCCCGTGCAACCGCGGACCGTGTCCGGCTCGTCCATTCTTCATCCCGTACCGCACGTTCTGCAGCACGGTCATGTGCGGGAACAGCGCGTACCCCTGGAAGACGTATCCGATCCGTCTGGCCTGGGGCGGCAGGTCGCGGCCGGTGCCGCTGTCGAACAGCATCTGGTCGCCGCGGCGAATTCGGCCTTCGTCGGGTCTGACGAGTCCGGCGATGCACTGCAGCATCAGCGTCTTGCCCGCGCCGGATGGGCCCACGAGCGCGACGACCGGAGCGGAGCTCGACCAGCTCGCCTCGAGCGAGAAGCCGGGAAGCCGCTTGCGAACCGAGATCGCGAGCATCGTCAACGCGCCTGTTGAGGAGCGAGGCGGCCCACAACCGCAACCAGACCCACGACCAGGGCGATGCTGACGAGCGCGAGCGTGTTGGCCGCCTCCAGCTCGTTGGCCTGCACGTGGTCGTAGATCGCGAGCGGCATCGTCTGTGTGACCCCGGGGATATCGCCGGCGATCATCAGGGTGATCCCGAACTCGCCGAGCGCGCGGCAGAAGGCCAGCACCGTGCCGGCCGCGATCGACCGCCAGGCGAGCGGCGCAGACACGGTCCAGAAGACGCTCCACTGCGAGCGCCCCAGAGTCCGGGCCGCCTGCTCCAGCCGTTCGTCGGTCGATTCGAACCCGGCCTGCGCGGTCTTGACGAGCAGGGCGATGGACCCGATAGCCGCCGCGAGCACGGCCGCGCGCCAGGTGAACGCGAGCTCCACGTTCCAGTGGAGCAGCAGACGGCCGATTGGACCGCGGCGGCCGATGAGCATGAGCAGGTAGTAGCCCAGCACCGTGGGCGGCAGCACCAGGGGCGTCAGCACGAGAAGATTCAGCAGATTGCGCCCTGGGAAGGTGCGCCGGGCCAGGAACCAGGCCAGTGGAACGCCGACGGCCAGCGTGAGCAGCGTGGCGAGCGATGCGACCTCGAGCGAGAGCAGAACGGCCGGGACGTTCACGGTTGGCGGCCGCCAGGCGGCAGGAACCCGAACTGCTGGAGCACGGCCGCGCCCGCCGGCCCGGTGACGAGTTCGAGAAAGGACCGCGCGAGCGGCTTATGGGCGGAGCGGGCCATCACCACTGCCGACTGTGCGAGCGGCGTGTACAGCGTCGGGTCCACCATGGTCCAGCTCAGCTCGCTTCCGCCGACGAGGGAGCGCGCCACGATGCCGGCGTCGACCGAGCCGCTGCGGACGAACTGCGCCGCCTGCTGGACGTTCTCGCCGTAGACCAGCTTCGACTGCACCGCCGCCCAGAGGCCTGCGCGTTCCAGTGCGCGCCTGGCCGCAAGGCCGTACGGCGCGTGCGCGGGGTTGGCCATGGCGATCCGGCGGATGGCCGGAGAGCCGAGGTCCGCCAGGCGCCGCACTGATGGTGCCGGCGGAGGGGGCGTCACCAGGGCCAGGAGCCCGCGCGCGTACTGAACCCGGCTGGATGGCTCGGCGAGCCCTTCGCGAACGAGGGCGTCTGGCGCGGCCTGGTCGGCCGAGAAGAACAGGTCGGCGGGCGCACCGTTGCGAAGCTGCTGAGTGAGGGTGCCGGTCGAGCCGGGAACGAGCACCACGGTGGCCTGGGTCGACCGCTCGAACCGGGCAGCCAGCGCCCGGAGAGCCGGCACCAGATCGGCGGCGGTGAACACCGTCAGGGTGACGCTGAGGATGACGTGCAGGGGCATATGCGGTTTAATATGATAACAGCTTACTCGACGATCCGAATCATGCCGATATGAGACCAAAACAAGACGACCTCCTGAGAGTGGGCGACGCCGCCCAGCGGCTCGGCGTGAGCTATCCGACGCTGAAGCAGTGGATCTACAAGGGGACGATCCGCACGGTGACGACCGCCGGCGGCCACCACCGCGTCTCGAGCTCCGAGATCGAGCGATTCCTGTCGCGCGGGCTGCCGCGCACGCGGCGTCGCGTGCGGCCGCCGCGGGTGCCCGCCGTGCTGGCCGCACTCAGCGGGCGGAACCAGCTTCGCGGCACCATCGAAGAGGTGCGGACCGACGGCCTGATGGCGCAGGTACGGCTCCGGATCGGCGATCAGGTGCTCACCGCCGTCATCACGCGCGACGCGATCGACAGCCTCAGGCTCAAGCGCGGCGACGAGGCGCTGGCCGTCATCAAGTCCACCGAGGTGATGATCGCGCGCGAAGCCAAAGCGCCAGACTTCCGCGCTTCGTAAGAATTTACGTAAACGGTAAGAGTCCGCCCGCCGGACTGTCGGATATCGGCGCGTTTTGGGATGGTCTGCGCATTGCAGCCAGCGATGGTCTGATGATGCGACCGCGCGCTTTCGTTCTGTTCTCCACGCTGTGCATCGTGGCGCTGACGGGCGGCATCGCGAGCGCTCAGCGTGCGGCGGCGCCAGGCGATCGGGAGCCGCAGCCCACCGAGCCCGACTTCACGCTCGTCAATCTGCCCACGACGCTTCGGCTGCCGGTATTCAAGGGCAACTTCCACCTGACTCACCGGTTCCGTGGCAACCTGCGCGAGGGAAGCTTCGCCGACCAGCTCGGCAATCTGTTCGGGCTCGACAACGGGGCGGCCATCGGCTTCGAGTACCGCTTCGGCATCGCCCCGCATCTGCAGGTTGCGGCCTACCGCACCAACATCGACAGGCAGACGCAGTTCTCCGCGAAGTGGGATCCGATCGTCCAGGAAGGCGCGATGCCCGTCTCGGTGTCGGGCCTCCTTTCGATCGAGGGGGGCAACAACTTCAGGCGCGACCGCGTGCCCGCACTCGGCGCCGTGGTGTCCAGAAAGATTGCCGAAGTCGCCGCCCTGTACGCCACGCCGGTGTGGGTGCACGACAGCGCGATCGGCACCGGCGCCACGCGCGAGACCGGCTTCCTCGGGCTGGGGGCTCGGCTGCACGCCAGGCCGAGCCTGTACCTGGTCGCCGAAGTCTCGCCCCGCATCGCCGGCTACCGGCCGGGCGATCCGGAATACGCGTTCGGGCTCGAGGGGCGCGTCGGCGGGCACGTGTTCCAGATGAACTTCTCGAACACGCTCGGCACCACGTTCCTCCAGACCGCCCGAGGGGGCGCTCCCTCCAGTCTGTTTCTCGGTTTCAACCTGGCGCGCAAGTTCTACTGACCGTTGGCACTCAACATCCGACCACCCGAGGAGATCCGATGACCCGTCTGACCATCCCGGCCCTGGGCCTCGCCCTCTTCGCTGCCGCGTGCGGCTCGAAATCTCCGACGACCCCGTCGGACACGAACAAAGTGACCTTCACCTCGCAGCTGCTGCCCTCGAACGAGGTGCCGGCCGTCAGCAACGCCGACGCGAGCGGCACCGGGAGCGTCACGGTCGTGCTGAACCTTTCCCGCGACACGGCAGGCGCGATCAGCGGAGCGACGGCCGACTTCAGCGTGAACCTCAGCAATTTCCCGGCGAACACCACCCTGACCGGTGCGCACATCCATCACGCGGCGGCGGGATCGACCGCCGGGGTGCTCGTCAATACCGGGATCACCAGCGGTGAGGTGGTGCTGGGCAGCGGCTCCGGCAGCGTCACCAAGAACGGCATCACGGTCGGCGGCGCCGACGCCCAGGACATGATCACCAATCCCGGGAACTACTACTTCAACGTCCACACGACGATCAACACCTCCGGGGCGGCGCGCGGCCAGCTCTCCAAGCAGTGAGCGGCGGCCAGCCGCCGAGCTCCGGCGCGGGCCGCCGCAGGGAGAGCGGCTGGCAGTCTGGAAGGGAAGGGCGGTCCCGGCGGGGACCGCCCGTTGAATCAGAAGAACTTCCGCGAGATGTTGAACCCCATGAACCAGTCGCTGGTGTTGGTGGCCCCCCGCGCGGTCTGCGCCGTCGTGGTGCCGAGTGAGTTCGAGAAGTTGAGCTGGAACGTGTGCCCGCCCCACCGCTTCTCGATGCCGAAGGTCGCGAGCGCCTCTCCCGGGCGGTACCCGGTCACGCGTGGCGACCACGACGCCACCAGATAGGCCGCCGGACGGAATCGCACGCGGCCGCTCAATCCCACGAAGAACGTGTTCGAGTCGATGCCGGTGGTGGCGGCCGCTTCGCAGTCTGGAAGGTCGTGCCCATGTTCCTGGTGCTCCAGGCACCCGGCCGTCGACAGGACGTTGGCGTGGGCCACGAAGGTGGGCTGCACGTAGAAGGCCGCGACGTCCGCGAGCGTACGTGAAATCACCACGCCGGCCGACGATGCGTATTCGTTGTCCTCAGGGTCGACCGCCTCGCCCTTGTGGAAGTTGTTCAACCCTTCGATCGTCGCGACGAGATCGACCGTCGCCGGCATCGAGCCCCTCTGGCGGAACAGGTCTGTACTGCCCGAAGAACTCGATCGTCTTGTCGCTGGTCCGGTAGATGCCTGCCTGCAGCCCCGGCATGACGCCGTACCGGTACTCGAAGCCGATCTGAGCCCCGTCGTCGATCCCGAAGAAAGTCTCGGCTGCCTGCCCGAAGCTCCCGCGGGTGAGGGATCGCCCGAACCGGTGCGTCACCCTGAACGCCCCTTTATGGCTCGGCAGCCGTAGCGTCGTCGGCAGGTTGACGATCGTGAAGTCGGGCTCGACGAGCCTCACGGCCGCGTCGTCGGCCTCGGCGACGGCCGGTTGCGCGCTGGATGGCGCTGGAAGCAGTGCGGCGGCCATGGCCGCCGCACAGAAGAACAGTCGGTTTCGGTGCACGGTGATCTCCGGTGACAGGGAGCAGGTGATCCGCCGCGCCCCGGGGGCGCGGCGGCCGATCAGTAGTCGTATCCGCCGGACGGATCCTCCGTCGGAGGCGGTGGGGCCGAGGCGCCGTTGATGCTGCCCACCATGGTCGGGTGGATCGTGCAGTGGAAGTTGCCCCCCGAGCCGTTGAGCTGCGTGGTGAGCGTGCCGTTGGGGGTCACGGTGCCGATGGCGGTCCCATCGTTCATCACCAGGGTGTGCGTCTCGCCGGTCGCGTTCTTCCAGACGATGCTGCCGCCGGAAGGCACCTGGACCGGATTGGGGTTGAACGAGGCGCTGCCCGTCAGCCCCACGATGTTGATGGTAGTGCCGCTCGAGGTGCCTCCCCCCGACGGCGACGGTGAGGTGGGCGTTCCGCCAGAGCTGCCGCCGCCGCAGCTGACGGCCCACAGCGCGACCGCGGCGATGGCGATGGCCAGAATGGCCATGAGTACCGGTTCGTTGGTGAACTTCTTGATAGTCATGCCGCGTCAAGAGGCAAGGCTGGTGCCGCGCCCTGCGCCCGGGAGCGCACGGTTTCCGGCGCAAAATGGGCGCAGACCGGCGACCGCCGTGCGTCGGCGCTTACCGCGAGAGTAACGATTTACGCGGCGCGTAAGTCGCCGGCTACTGGAGCTTGTATTTGGTGAGGTAGTAGCTCAGCGCCCGCTGGCTGATGCCCATGATGTCGGCGGCGTCCTTCTTCACGCCGCCCGATGTGTCGAGCGCCCGCTTGATGGTCTCGAGCTCCACCCACTCGAGATTGGTGCGGAGCTTCAGCGACGGGAAGGTGCCGGCGGGCGGCGTGTGCGGCGGGATGATCGAGATCGACGCGGCGCTGATGATGCCATTGGTCGAGAGCACCACCGCCCGTTCGATCGTGTTCTCCAGCTCGCGCACGTTCCCCGGCCATTCATAGCGCTGGAGGTGCGCCACGACATCTTCCTCGATCCGGTCGATCCGCCTCCCCGTGCGCTGCTGGTGCTTGCGGACGAAGTGGTCGAGCAGCACCGGGATGTCCTCCCGGCGGCTGCGGAGCGGCGGCAGCTGGATGGGAATCACGTTCAGCCGATAGAAGAGGTCCTCCTGAAAGGTGCCTTCGGCGACCATCTGCGGCACGTCGCGATTGGTCGCCGCAATCACCCGGACGTCCACCTTCTGACTGCGTTCGGATCCGAGCGGCTCGAACTCCCGCTCCTGGAGCACCCGCAGCAGCTTGGACTGGAGCATCGGACTCAGCGTGCCGATCTCATCGAGCAGGATCGTGCTGCCATCGGCCAGGGCGAACTTGCCCCGCTTGTTCGTGGCCGCACCGGTGAAGGCGCCCCTGACGTGGCCGAACAGCTCCGATTCGAGCAGCGTATCGGGAATCGCCGCGCAGTTGACCTTGATGAGCGGCATGTTGCGCTGGGCGCTCCGCGCATGGATTGCCCTGGCGACCAGCTCCTTGCCGGTCCCGGTCTCGCCCGTGATGAGCACCGTGCTCTTGGTCTCGGCTACCAGCTCGGCCTTGCGGATCACCTCGTCCATCGCCCGGCTGCGGCCGACGATGCCGTAGTGGTTGAACTCTTCGTCGCGCTCGTTGAGCAGGTACCGCTGGTGCGAGCTGAGCCGCTGGTGCTCGAGCGCGCGGCGGACGACGACGAGCAGCTCGTCCACCTCGAACGGCTTCTGGAGGAAGTCGAGCGCGCCGAGCTTCATCGCCTCGATCGCGCTCTCGATCGTGGCGTGCGCCGTCATCATGAGGATCTGCGGACGCTCGGTCTCGGGCGTCGAGCTCACCAGCTCCTTGATCAGGTCGAGCCCCGTCATATCGGGCATCAGGTTGTCCACGATCAGCACGTCGATCGGTACGCTCGGCGAGCATCCGCAGCGCCTCGCGGGCGCCGGCGGCTTCGAGCACGTCGTGCCCCTCGGCGCGCAGTGCCTGGCCGAGCACGCGACGGATCTTCTGCTCGTCGTCGACCAGGAGGAGTGTGCCGCGGGATGTCACGAGAGCCGTCCTGGCGCCCCCGCCGGGGACGCGGCACCCCGGGCCGCGGGGCTGGACTGCGCGGGTCGCAGCTCGGGCTCGTGGGAGACGAGCTCGATGCGAATCTCCGTGCCCTCGCCCGGGCGGCTGTGCAGCACGATCGAACCGCCCATGCCTTCGATGATGTTCTTGGCGATCGGCAGACCGAGTCCGGAGCCGGTCCGCTTGGTGGTGAAGTATGGATCGAAGACCCGCGGGAAGTGCTCCGGCTGGATCCCCGGCCCGCGGTCGCGGACGAGAATGAGGGCGCCCCGGTCGGTGCGCGCGATCTCGAGCTCGATGCCCGGGAGGGGCGGCCCCGCCTCGGCGACGGCGTGGCGCGAGTTGCCGAGAATGTTGACGAGCGCCGTCCGCAGCCTTTCGGCGTCGGTGCCGATCGCCTCCACTCCGCGTCCCGGCGTCAGCCGCACCTCCACTGGCGAGGTTCCCGTCGGGGTTTCGCGGGTCGCCTGCTCGGCGTCGGCGCAGATGGCGTTGATGTCGGCCGGCGCGTACTCGAATCGAATGGGCCGCGCGAAGTCCAGCACGTCGTTGACGACGCGGTTGAGCCTCACGACTTCCTCGTCCACGTCGGTCAGGGCCTGGCGAATCTCGTCCCGCGTCACGCGCTCGCGGCCCAGGGTGCGCAGCGAGGCCTTGATGATCATCAGCGGGTTGCGGATCTCGTGCGCGATCACGGTGGACAGGCGGCCCAGCGCCGACAGCCGTTCGCGCTGCGCCGCCTCGCGCTGGAACCTCGCGATCGAGTCGGTCAGCGCGTTGAAGGTCGTGGCGAGCAGGCGGGCGTCCTCGTCCTCCCACGAGTCGGTGCGCAGCGTGATCTTGCGGGTCAGATCTCCGGTGGCCGACATCTCGCGCATCGCGCCGCTGATGGCCGCGAGAGGGCGCGTGATCGTCCGCGCCACGGCGTAGCTCAGCACCACGGCGAGCAGCACCGCGAGCACCGCGACGACGGCCAGGCCGGTGTGAATCGAGTTCAGGAACCGCAGCCGCTCGGTCCGGGAGCGCAGAATCAGGACGATCGGCCGCGCCGATCGCGAACCGCCGTCGAGCCGATCCGGAGCCAGCGGGCGCGAAACCGCCACGTACTCTCCGCCCTCGAGGGGCACGGTCTGTACGCCGTCGGAGTCGAGCAGCGAGATCAGCTGCGGACGGCTCGCCGGCGGCAGCGTGGAGGCCCGGATCCGGCCGTTGACGGCAAACGCGATGTCGCTCTCGGTGACGCGCTTGAACTGCTCGGCGAGCCGGTCGTCGAAGCGGAAACCCAGCGTGAGGGTGCCGAGCAGTTCCGGGCGATCGAGCCCGGTCGTCGCGATCATGATCGGCACCGTGACGGTGAGCAGCACGCCGCTCGCATGGGGCCAGAACCCGCTGCTCTCGCGGCCCTCGAGCGCGGATTGAATCTCCGGCCGGCCCGCCATGGCCTCCTGTGTGAGATCCACGTCCCCGGCCACCGCCACGACGGCGCCCCGGCGGTTCGTCAGCACGAGCAGGGGGACGCCGAGCTGCTGCTGATAGTCGGCCGCGATCGGCTGGACGGTGGTGGGGTCGTCGAGATCGGCCGCCGCCTTGAGCTTCGGCAGGTCGGCGACGAGCCGCGCCATGACGGTGTACGTACGGATGACGCTGGCGGTCTGCTGGTCGACGACCGTGCCGGCCTCGAGGAGCCCGCGTCTCAGCTCCGCCTCCGCCTGGCGCGTCGTGGTGCGGCTGACGAAGAACACCGACGCGCCGATCGACAGCACGGCCAGCGCGGCGCTGGCGAGGAAGATGCGGTTGGTGAGCGAGGCGAACAGCTTCATCGCAGCGTGAAGTCGGCCTCGACCTGCGCGCCCGCGGCGTCTTCGGGCACCGCGATCGCGCGCGACTCCCGAACCTCGCCCTCGTTCCATGCGTTCAGCGTGTACCGCCCCGGCGGCACGCGGCCGATCTCGTAGCGCCCGTCGGCGCCGGTCACGGCGAAGTAGGGGTGGTTGAAGACGAGGATGAAGGCGCTCATGTGCGAATGGATCTCGCAGAAGACGCGCACGATGCCGGGCCGATCGAAGCGCACCGACTTCGAGCGCCCCGCTGCGTAGTGCCCGAGATCGAACGACTTCGCCTTCGAGATGGAGAACACATTGTGGTACGTGTGGTCGCTGTTCGGGAAATCGACGATGCTGCCGACGGTGATGGCGACCACGTGCGGGACGAACGTCTCGTTGCGCTGGTCCAGCGTCGCGCGCATGGGTGCGGCGTCGGAGAACGCCGGCGCCGGCGCCGACTCCAGATAGACCACCGAACGGACGGCGTCCTGTCCGTGCGCGGGCGGCGCACCGAGCTCGTTGACGGTGGGGCGGCGCACCGGCTGCGGCGACCGGTCGATCTGCACACGCCCCCGTATCGTGCCGAGCGGCGCTCCGGCGATTTGGCGGGCCGGTGCGGCGGCCGTCAGCGGTGCGAGGAGCGGGGGGGCAGAGCCTGGCGTGAACGGCGGTGCGCAGAGCGCGGCCACCAGCACTCCGCCGAAGGCGATGCGGGCCCGGCCGCCCGGCCGAGGCATCGCCGCTCGGGCCGGCCGTCGTGTTCGTGCATGGGCGGCGCGCTGGATGACGGTCACAGCCAATACTGCAGTTGAATCGCGATCTGTCTGCGCGTGCGGATCAAGCCGCCGTCGCGCCAGTTGTGCTGGTACGCGCCCTTCAGGATCAGATTCCGCTGGAGGTAGTAGCTCACGGCGGTTTCGATGCGGGTGACGGGCGCGTCCCAGCTTCGCACCTGCGTCGTGCCGGCGACGCGGCTGAACGTCAGGCGATCGGCCCGCGCGGCCGCCGAGAGCCCCGGCCTGATCTTGTAGGTGGCCTCCACGAAGCCGCTGGCGGCGCCGAGGGACCTGGACAAGGTCGGCACGTCGAAGGAAACCCAGATCGCTTCGCCGCGCACGAGCCAGTAGTCGCGGGAGTACTCGGCGTCCACGCCGGCCGCGCGCTCGTGAGAACGGCTCGAGGAAATCTCGTCCGACAGATAGGCTCCGTCGGCGGCCGAGCCGCCAAGCACCAGCCCGACGAGCGGCTGCCACTGCACTCGCGACGAGATCTGCTTGCCGCCGTTGTTGTCGCCGACCCTGGGATCCGAAATCGTGCCGGTCGTCACCGCCGCGCTCACCGACACCGGGTCGCGCCCGGCCCGCACCTGCACGCCGGTGTCCCAGCGGAAGGCGGTGACCAGCGGCATTCCGGTCGCGACCGACCGGCTGCCGATCGAATAGGAGGGGCGCCAGCCGCGCGCGCGCATGCGCAGCAGCTCGTCGGTGTCGGCAGGAACCGCGTCGGGCCTGAGCGAGGTCAGATACTGGTACGCCAGGGGGTAGCCGATGAGCGGATTGCCATTGCCGTAGATGCGCCGGGGAAAGGCGCCGAACGTGGGAGGAATCCGGCCGGCCTGAATATCGAGGGCTCGCGCCGGCCAGGGGCGCAGGCGCGCGTACAGCGCGTACGCCTCGAGCCGGTCACCGTTCTCCGTCCGCACCTCGCCGAGCAGCGACAGACGGCTGCCGAGCCGGATATCGGTGGTGAGGCCGATCCGGGCCAGCCGCACCGTGCTGTGCTCGTAGTCGGTGTAGTTGAACCAGGCGCCGTGCAGCGGGTCCTCTGGATCGTCGTGCTCGGTCGACGTCGAGATCGAGACGTCCGCGCCCACGCTGATCCGGCCCGCCGCCAGCGTCAGCGGACGTGAAGGGAGCTCCTGCGCCTGCACGGCGGGAGCGATCAGCGCGCCGAGGGCGGCGGCAGCCAGAAGTCGCATGCTGCAAGACGATTATAATGAACGTACATGGCCTACATCATTTGCGAGCCGTGCGTCGGCACCAAGGATACCGCCTGCGTGGACGTCTGCCCGGTCGACTGCATTCACCCGCGCAAGGACGAGCCGGCGTTCCAGGAGGCCACGATGCTCTATATCCACCCCGACGAGTGCATCGACTGCGGCGCCTGCGTCCCGGCCTGCCCGGTGGAGGCGATCTTCGCTCTGGATGAGACGCCGGCCAGGTGGGCAGGATTCATCGATTTGAACGCGGAGTACTACAGCAGATAGACTAGAGTGCAACCATGGGCTTGATCGACCACAAGTTCGAAGACAATTTCATCACCACCAACGTGGACAAGGTGCTCAACTGGGCCCGCCAGAACTCACTCTGGCCCATGGGGTTCGGGCTGGCGTGCTGTGCCATCGAGATGATGGCGGCCTCGGCCTCGCGGTACGACATCGCCCGGTTCGGCGCCGAAGTATTCCGTGCGTCGCCCCGGCAGTCCGACCTCCTGATCGTGGCGGGGACGGTGACCAAGAAGATGGCTCCGGTGCTCCGGCGGCTCTACGATCAGATGCCCGAGCCGAAGTGGGTCATCTCGATGGGAAGCTGCTCGAACGCCGGCGGGCCGTTCCCGACCTACAGCGTGCTGCAGGGGGTCGACAAGATCGTGCCCGTCGACGTCTACGTCTCGGGCTGTCCGCCGCGTCCCGAGGCGCTCCTCTACGGTTTGATGCGGCTCCAGGACAAGATCCGCAAGGAGAACACCGTCCTGCGGAAAGAACGGGTGATCCGGGCCGGCGAGTCCGAGCCCGTCCTGGTCGGGTAGCCGGCAGGCAGCACGCGATGAAAAAATTCCTTCGAAGCTTCTTCCTCGTCGACCTGCTCAAGGGGCTGTGGCTCACGCTCAAGTACACCCCTCAGCCCGCGTTCACCTTCCAGTACCCGGCCGAACGGCGCCCGGTGGCGCCCCGGTTCCGCGGAGTGCTCCGGCTGCAGGTCGAGCCGGAATCGGGCGCCCAGACGTGCATCGTCTGCGACCAGTGTGCGAAGGCGTGTCCCGACGATCTCATCGCCCTCGGCGGGCACCGTGAGCCGGGGCAGAAGATCAAGATCCTCGACTATTTCGACTTCAACCTCTCCCGCTGCAGCTTTTGCGGGCTCTGTTCGGAAGTCTGCCCGACCAAGCCGATCAAGGCCCTCATCATGAGCGAGGACTACGAGCTCGGCACCTACAGCCGCGAAGCCCAGATCCTGCGAATCGACGAGATGTACGACGGCGTCGCGATCGAGCAGTACACGCATTAGCCTCCCCGGGCGGCACCGGGTCGCGGCCGCGGCGCCGGTCCGACCCCTCGTGCGGTCCCGCACCAACCCCGATTACGACTTTGACCGCCTCCGGGGCGGCGAGTGGAAGTGCTTGCGTCGAGTGCCCCGTCCCCCTAGAATCCTCTAACACCGCAGTTCTCCGAGAGGGGCTCATGGCTTCACTCCTCAGGCCGCTCGTCCTGTCTGCCGTCGTCGTTGCCGCCGCGGCCACGATGTCCTCCCGCGTCCAGGCGATCTCGGCCGAGGCCGCCGAAGTGCAGCTGCAGATGGCCGATCTGCTGTTCACCGACGGGCGGTACGTGGAGGCGTTCGACGCGTACGAGGGCGTCAAGAACGGGACCGACGATCCGCACGTCCGGCGGCAGGCGCTCACCGGCAGCGTCCAGTCCGCGCTGCGGCTGGGCAATTTCTCCCACGCTTACGAGGACGCCGATCTGCTGCTGCGCTCGTCGCTTCGAGACGCGGACACGCTGTCGCTGTATGGCGATGCGCTCTGGGCCATCGGGCGCTTCGAAGACTCGGAGAAGCGGCTGCAGGAGGCGTCGGCGCTCGAGCCGCGCAACCCGCGCGCCATGCACGGGCTCGCGCGCAGCATGGCGGCCCGCAACAAGCTCAACGAGGCGCTCGATCTGGCCCTGGGCGCCTTGAACGAATCGCCGCGCGATGCGGAGATCCATCACACCGTCGGCTCCATCTACGAGAAGCTTCACCGGTACGAAGAGGCCGCGAACGCCTTCTCGAGCTACATCAACCTGCTGCCGAACAAGGATCGGAGCGCGAAGGCGGCCTGGGCGCGCGCCGAGGTGCGCTTCCTCCGCGCGTTCGGCACGCGGGTGCCGCTCGAGATCGATCCCGCGTCGGCCGGCCGGCTCCACACGATTCCGTTCCACGTCGTCAACGAGAAGATCATCGTCCGGGGCAAGGTGAACAAGGGGCCCACGATGGACTTCGTGCTCGACACGGGCGCGGAGCAGACGGTGATTTCACGCGAGACGGCGGCGCGGCTCGGCATTCATCCGATGGTGAACATTCTCAGCGCGGGCGTGGGCGATCTGGGCGTCCGCGAGCTCGAGCTCACGCGGCTGGATCAGCTCGAGATCGGCTCGCTCAAGGTGCACAACGTCCCGTCGATCATCAAGAATCCGCCGCTGCACGGGCTGCCCGCGCGCGAGATGGAAAGCTTCTCGCCGCTGTCGCTCGGGCTCTCGGTGGTGATCGATTACGACCGCAACCAGCTGCTCATCGGGCCCGAGCTGCCCCCGGAGCCGGCCGACATCGAGCTGCCGCTCCGGCTCCACAGGCTCGCGATGGTGCCGGGCAGCGTGGACGGCGGGGCTGCCAGCTTCATCCTGGACACCGGCGGGCAGGTGATCTCGATCAGCACCGACACCGCGAGCCGCATCGACAAGGGCGACGTGCGGCAGATCCCGCTGAAGGTGTACGGCGCCTCGGGCTGGGACCGCGACGCGTTTCTACTGCCCGGCGTCGATCTCAGCTTCACGCCCAAGATCGAGTACCGCAACTACTCGGTCGTCGTGCTGAACCTGCGGGCGCCGAGCGTGCTGCTCGGGTTCAGGCTCGGGGGCATCGTCGGCTACAAGTTCCTCAGCCAGTATCGCGTCGCGATCGACCTGGAGAAGAGCGTCGTCCAGCTTCAGCGGCGCGCCGTCGGACGCCGCCGCGCGGCGAACGACTAGCCACTAGGCGCCTCTGCGCGGCGCTTCCCGAGGTGAGCGGCGTGCCGCGCCCGCGCGGCCCGCTCGGCGGCCCGCTCGTCTTCGGTCTCGAGCAGCAGGGGCGGCACCGGCGGCCGCCCGCCGTCTCGCTCCAGCGTAACGAAGGTCACGTGCGCGCGGCTGGTCACGCGCCGCTCGCCGCTCAGCGCTCCTTCCGAATAGACCACCACTTCCACCTCGAGCGACGTGCTGAACGCGGCGGTGACTCGCGCCTTGAGGACGATGAAGTCGCCCACGCGCACCGGCGTGAGGAAGGTGAGCTCGTCGACGGCGGCCGTCACCATCGGGGTGCGCGCGTGGCGGATGGCCGCGATCGCGCCCGCGAAGTCGATGAGCCGCATGACGTTGCCCCCGAGCATGAAGCCCATGGGGTTCGCGTCGTTGGGGAGCACGACCTCCACCATCTCCGTGGCTGATTCCGAGGGGCGCTTCGGCGCGGGCGGCGTCAGCATCGGGAGCGGTCGTCGAGGAACGCGCGGAGTCTCACCCGCAGCTCCTGCGGCAGATCGTCGTCGTTGAGCGACTGCAGCAGAGAGACGGTGAGGCGGAAGCTGCCGACGAAGTCGGTGCAGGCCGGACAGCCCGACAGGTGCCGATCGAGCTCCGCCCGCACGTCGGCAGGCAGACGCTCGTCGAGGTAGTCGGAGAGCAGCGAGACCAGCCGCGAGCACGGGGACGTCGCCGGCGCGGACCCGCCCGGCGGCCGGCTCTCCCTAGAAGTCGTATCCAATCCAGACGGCGAGGCGCGGTTTGCGGAACTTGGCGCTGCCGCCGTCGGCCTGGTAGAGGTAGTCCTCGTAGTCCCGGTTGAACATCGTGCGGTACGACCAGTCGAAGTGAACCGGGAACCCCAGCGCGAAGGTCTCGAGCCCGACCCCGTAGGACGCCCGGGTGTTGACGAGGCGGAAGCCGTTGATGGTCCGCTCGGGACTCACCACGAAGTTGCCGATCGACACGGCGGGAATCGTTTCGGTGGTGCGATCCCACACACGGAACTTTTCGCCGGCGAGCCCGGCGCCGCCGAAATTCGCGAAGAACACGCCGCGGATGCCGCCCAGCACGCCGAGCGGCGTCGCCATGGCCGTGACCAGGGGGAACCGAAGCTCGGCATTCGTATAGAACGCCTTGTGGCCGATGAACTCGCGGTAGTCGTAGCCGCGCATCTCCGAGTTGCCGCCGAAGAAGGTGTAGTTCGGCGCCGTGCCCCAGCTCTTGAAGCCCGCCGCGCGCAGCGCGAGCACGCCGTTGGCGCCGATGCGCATGTAGTAGCGCGAATCGAGATCCACCGTCTGGTTCGAGAGCGAGTTCGCGATCTTGGGCGACGTCTCGTAGGTCAGCCGCATCGTGCTGCCCGACAGCGGGCCGTACTCGCGGAAGACCGTCGTCTCCTGGATGAAGGAGGCCGACAGCGGCATCGACGTGCCGTTCCGGAAGAGCTGGGACGACCCGTAGGTGGCCTGCTGGTAGGCCTCAGCCTGCTGCTGCACGAAGGGGTCGGAGTACGCCTCGTTGTACTGCAGGAAGCCCGCCGACACCTCCATGCGGCGATAGCGGTTGAAGGGGTAGATGCCGAAGATCGAACCGCCGCGTACCGGTCTGCGTGGCCACGGCATCGTCGCGGCTGAAGAAATAGCGCGGGTCGTAGTAGAGCCCCGTCTGGTCGTACGGGTAGAAGAAGAGCGTCTGCGAGTAGCCCTGCAGCGCCCACTGGAACCGGCGCCCCAGGTTCAGGTACGAGAACGAGAGCGTCTTGTACTGCTGGACGGACGAGGCGAAGAGGCTGAACTGCTGATCGCCGAGCACGTCCGAGAACGACACCTGCGATCCGCCGAACACGTCGCCCCCGCTCGTGACGCCGACGTTCACCGGCGGACGGCCGTCGAGGAACATCTTGTCGAAGGTCTTCTTCTTGGTCTTGTTCTCGGCGACCAGGGTGTGCTGGAGCGGCGCCTGGAAGTCGACGATGGGCCCCGGCGAGCCGAAGTCGGCCGAGGCGGCCGTGTGCAGCGGCTCCTTCAGGTCGAACGTGTGCAGGGTGTAGTCGCCCTTGTAGTAGTTCACGAAGGCGAGGCGCGCGTTCGCGCCCGACTTGCTCAGGGCAATCGGCGAGAGCACGCCGCCGAGCGTGTCGGTGTACTGCTTCAGCTCGCCGTTCTTCAGGTTGAGCGTCCAGAGGTTGAAGATGTTGCCGTTGCGCGCGATCTCGGGCGTGAGCGGGACGGTCGGGTCGGTGGCGGTCGATGCGAACACGAGCGTGTCCGGGTCGAGGAACTTGGCGCCCGTCTCATCCTGCGTGCCGAAGGTGAGCTGCGTCTTCTTGCCGGTGGCCAGGTCCACCCGGAACAGCTTCTGCGCGCCGCTGACGCGGGCGAGGTACACCAGAGACTTGCCGTCGG
Organism: Vicinamibacterales bacterium; assembly: GCA_963738315.1. GTDB lineage: Bacteria > Acidobacteriota > Vicinamibacteria > Vicinamibacterales > JAMQPK01 > JAMQPK01. The sequence goes on from CAVTVT010000002.1 coordinate 1,123,670, forward strand.
GCGCGTACATCGGCGCGAAGTCGGCGAACGCGTCGTCGGTGATGTTGGTGATCTGGCCGTTCTCCAGATCGAGCGTGAAGATGTCCCCCACAGCCGCGCGGAGCCCGGCGAACGCCACCGTCTTGCCATCGGGCGAGACGCTGGGCGAGCTCGCTTCGTCCACAGAGGCGAGGGTGATCCGGCGGTCGATGTGGCCGTTGAGCACGTTCTGCAGCACGAGCGACCGGTTCTTCTCCGTGCGCACGAAGTACGCGAGGCGATCGCCGACCGGCGACCACGCCATCCACGGCACCATGTTGAACTGCGACGGGAACGCGATGTACTCGTAGCCGCGGTCCTTGTCGAAGCCGGGTGTGAGGTTTCGCACCACGCTCCCGTCCTTCGACGAGACCAGCACGATGTCGTACTCCTGATCGTGGCGGTTGGCCGTGGCCACCGCGATCAGATCCCCTGAGGGAGACGGTTCGACCGACAGCGCCTGCGTGAAGTTGGTCTTCTCGGGATCCGGCGAAAGGTCCTGTCCGTAGTCGACCGGCCGCTCCTTGTCGCGGAACGCCTTGAACCGATCCTTCAGGGTATTTCTCGAACTGCTGATCGAACTCGCGCGGCTGCATCTGGAACGCCTCTTCGTACGCGCTCGCGCCGCCGCCGATGGCGCTCTTGCGCAGCGAGAACAGGAACTGCCGCACGCCTTCCTTGCCCCAGCGCGCCTCGATGAACTCGTACACGGCGTGGCCGAGGTTGTACACGAGCCGCGGGTTGCTCGTGTCGCCGTAGCCCTCCATCTGGCTCATCTTCGGGACGATGTCGGCGACCGCCGCGTCGCGGACCATCATCAGGTCGAGCGGATCCCAGATGCCGCGCTCGTAGTCGGCGCCTCCCTCGTTCACCCACAGCGGGATGTTGCGGCGGATGAGCGAGGTCGGGATGATGTCGTACTGGAAGACGTGCGTCAGTTCGTGGACGATGAGGCCGTAGAGCAGATCGGACGGCTCGTCGATCGGCATCAGCATGCGGTTGCGATCGCCCTCGGCGAAGGCCAGCACCCCCTCGGAGGCCTGCCCTGGCGCCACGTTCTCCTGCTCGAACTCGCTGTGCGTCTTGAAGATGATGAGCGGCACGCGCTGTGCGAGATCGTGCCGCAGGTCGGAGCTCACGTGCTGGTACGCGCTCTCCGCATAGCTCGCCACGCGCTGCAGGTGCGGCTCGATCTCCGGGTAGTAGTAGATGAGGAAGTGATCCGTCTTGTAGATGTGCCAGTCGAACTTGTCGTAGTGGATCAGGTTCTTGCCGTAATACGGGTAGAACGTCGACTGCGCGTTCGACGCACCTGCAGAGACCAGGATGAGTGCCGCAGCAAGAAAGCAGGCGAGAGCACAGCGCGGGGTGCGCCGCATGGGAATCACCTCGTAAAGATTAGGTTGGCCACCTGTGTAGGACGCGATCTTACTGTGATCAGGTCGCTCCCGCAATTGCAATAGGCCACGCGCAGCAAGAGACATACCATGGTTCTCCGCGTGGTTTTCCCATGTACCTTCGGCGCCGCCCGATTCATTCCGCCCGAGCGGACACATCACGGCGCCGCTTCCGGAGGACAGCGGCGGAGAGTGCGCACCCTCGCGTGGCGGCAGCACTATACTGGCGCTCGGGCCATGTTCAACCGAGCGGCACGCCGGACCTTCGAAGCCGAGGCGCTCGGCTACCTCGACCAGCTCTATGGAGCGGCGCTCCGGCTGACGCGCAACCAGGCTGACGCCGAAGATCTGGTCCAGGAGACCTACGTCAAGGCATTTCGGGCAGCCAGGCAGTTCAAGCCGGGAACGAACCTGAAGGCGTGGCTGTTCACGATCCTCCACAACACCTTCCGGAATCAGCGGCGCGACGCGGGCCGCGAGCCGGTCGAGGTGGACACCGATCGCGTGGCCGGCCTTGCCGCGCCAGACCCGGCCGCCGGTCCGGAACAGGAGCTGGTCCGGGCCGCGCTGGACCCGGCTCTCCGGGCGGCCCTCGACGCCCTCCCCGAGGCGTACCGCGAGGCGGTCTGGGCCCGGGACGTGGACGAGTTCTCCTATGCCGAGATTGCCGACATGCTCGGTGTGCCGATCGGCACCGTGATGTCCCGCATCTCCCGGGGCCGGCGTATGCTGTATGAGCGGCTGACGAGCGGGGACGCTGAATCGAAAGCCAGGAAAGTGTCGTCTTAATACCGGGTCCATATCGAATGCCCAGCTGCCGGGAAATCGACGCGCTCGTCACTCCCTATATCGACGGGGAGGCAACGGCGTCCGAGCGGACCGCCGTGGAGGCGCACCTCGCCGCCTGTCCTCCGTGCCGCATGCGCGCGCAGGCCGAGTCTGCCGCGCGCCAGGCCCTGCGGTCGATGGCGTGTCGCCCCGATGCGCCGGCGCACCTGCGTAAACGCTGTTCACGCATGGCGACGCCGATGGGCAGGCTCACCGCCACCCGCTCACCGTCTCAGCTGTCCGCCATCGCCGCCGCGGTCATGATCCTCGGCGGCGTTTCCGTGTACGGCCTCACGCGCAGCTCGCCCGTCGTGCTCGCCGCCCAGCTCACGCTCGATCACGTCAAGTGCTTCGCCCTGCACGGCGACGCCGGGCCCGTGGACCCGGCGGTGAGCGAAACGCGCTTCGCGGAGCGGTACGGCTGGCGCGTGCACGTGCCCTCGGCGCCTGGCGAGGGCCTCGAGCTCATCGGCGTGCGCCGCTGCTTCTGTGGCGAAGGCGCGGCGGCGCATGTCATGTTCAGACACCATGGCGAGCCGCTGTCGCTCTACATCATTCCCGGCGCCTCCCGCATGGACGCCGGCACGGCGGCCTTCGGCCACGACGCGGTGATGTGGAGCGCGCAGGATGCCACCTACGTGCTGCTGGGGCAGGAATCGATGCCGGCGCTGCAGGCGCTGGCCGTGAGGCTCAAGTAGATGATGCGATGGGTCGCGTTGCTCGCCGTCCCGGTGGCGGTCGTCCTGTTCGCTCCGCTGCCCTACTCCGAGACGATGGCCGACGCTGCGCTGTGCGACGCGAGTCCGAAGCCCGCCAACCTGAATTTCGTCCTGAAGGACGTGGACGGCCGGAGCGTCAATCTCGCCGCGCACAAGGGCAAGGTGATCCTCCTCGACTTCTGGGCCACGTGGTGTCCGCCGTGCAAGGTGGAGATCCCCTGGTTCGTCGAGTTCCAGACGAAGTACGGCGCGCAGGGGCTCTCGGTGATCGGCGTGTCGGTCGACGACCCGGTCGCCAAGCTCAAGCCGTTCATTGCGCAGTACAAGATGAACTACCCCGTGCTCATCGGGGACGGCAGGACCGACATCAAGGGCCCCGCGGGCTACTCGGCCGAGTGGGGGCTGCCCAAGACGGTCCTCATCGGCCGCGATGGACGCGTCTGCAAGAGCCACATCGGCTTGTCTCCGAAGGAGCGGTTCGAGCAGGAGATCAAGTCGCTGTTGTGAAGACCCCCGCCGCCTGCCGATCGGAGTTCTGGTGTAGGATCCTCTTATGAAAGGGTTCTCGCACGCGGTGCTCTCCTGCGGCTGTCGGGTCGCATTCCGCGAAGGCCTCAACGGCAGCCCGGTTACGGTGGTGGTCGATCGGAAGGCGCCTGGATGCCAGGTGGGGCTGCACGTGCGCGATCTCCCCATCTACGACTACCGCGAGGCGCTCCGCCGTCCCACGCGCGTGCATCCCGCCGAGCACGAAGATTTCGAAGAAGAAGGCTAGCGGCCGGCTCGCCGCTATTTTTCGAGGCCCACGCGCAGCTCGGCCAGGAACGGGAGATGGTCCGAGGCCATGAGCGACTTGCGCGTGCGCGGCACCTCCACACCCTCGATATCCACGCGCCCCTCGTAATAGATATGGTCCAGGTGCAGCAGCGGCAGGATGCCTGGATACGTCCGCTTGCGCCTGAGATAGACGCTCAGGTCTATCGCCTGCAGCTTCTCGCTCAGGGCGGCGGTGGCGATTCCGCCGCTCCATTCGTTGAAGTCGCCCAGGACGATCTTTGGCGCGGGCACCCGGCGGTCGTGGACGATGGCGGCGAGCCGCTCGGCCTGATCGCGCCGCTCGCGGAAAGCCGTGCCGAGGTGGACGTTGAAGAGATGCAGCATGCCCTCGTCGATCTCGAGGTCGACGCGCTGGCAGCACCGCGGCTCGCAGGTGCGCCAGGAGAGGTCGTACTGATGATGCTGGCGGATCGGAAAGTGAGACAGCACGACGTTGCCGAACTGATGCCCGCGCAGCTGGCGGGCGGGCGCCATCACCCAGCCCATGCCCAGCCCGGCGCCGATTTCCTCAGCCTGGCTGTACCCGCCCGGTCCGGCGCCGATCACCTCCTGCAGGGCGATGACGTCGGCGTTCAGACTGCAGAGGACGTCGATGGCGCGGTGGGGCAGCGTCCGGCCGTCCATCCCGCGGCACCGGTGGATGTTGTAGGTGACGACGCGCAGGGTTCGACGTATCATGCGGGTGTGGCCGGCAAACAGGGCGCCAGACTCGAGTCGGAGCGTGAGATTCCGTGCCCCTGCTGCGGTGCGACGCTCGTCATCGACCTCAACCTCGGCCGCATCGTCTCGCATCGCGAGCCGGACTCCGGCCTGAACATCGAGCTCACCGACGCCCAGCGCATTCTCGCCGAGGAGCGCCAGCGCCGCGAGACGGCCTTCGAGCAGTCGGTCACGGCCGAACGGACCCGGGGGGACGCGCTCTCCAAGCGGTTCGAGGAAGCCCTCAAGCAGGCCAGGCAGGAACCGGTCACGAAGCCCACCCGCGACTTCGATCTCGACTGAGCCGAACCGACGGCCGCGTGAACTCCGCCGGAATCGCGCTCCAGCGCTCCCGTCCCGCATAATCGATCGGCTTGCGATGGGGGTGCGCCTCCTTGAAGGCGCGATAGCGCCGCCGCAACGCGCCCATGCGATCCGGCGGCAGCCGCAACGGCCGGTGCGGCGTGTCGAGCAGCTTCCGCTCGACGTACCAGATGTTCCGCTCCGACAGCCGCCAGTCGTACCTGGTCCATGGTGCGCATGTCCACCAGGGCATACGCGGTGATGCCTCCCGTGAGGTCCACGTACGGCTCCAGATAGCTTCGCGCCAGGGCGCGCGGCGAGGAGAAGACCGGCTTCCGGCCGTGCAGGCCGGGATCGCGCGACCGGCCCACCGAGCCCCAGCCGGTCGGGCGCCGGTAGACGAAGATGACGTGATCGAGCTCGTCGATCGACTCGAAGCTGATCACGAGCGGGGGATAGCCGTGCTGTTCGAGGACGACGGCGGCGGCGAGCGCGGCCTCGAGGCAGTGCGCCGTCCCGTGCCTGACGACGCCCCTGAAGCTGCGCAGCGTGGCGCGTCCCGGGGGCGGCTCCGTGTTGTAGGGGAGGCTGTTCAGCCAGTGTTGCACCTGGGCGGGGCGCCTCAGTCTCGAGACGAGCGCGCGCTCGGCGCGCGTGAAGGCGCGCCGGTCCATCAGTGGATCTGTTCCAGGTCGGCGACGAGCTGGGCTGGCGTCCACTCGTTGCCCGTGTAGCTCTTGACCAGCTTGCCCTCGCGATCGATCACGGCGGTCCGGAGGGTGTGGCCGATCTCGTTCGGGTCGGGGCTCTCGCCGCGGATGATCGTGAGCCCGAAGTTCATGGCGAAGCGATCGATCTCGTCCCGGTCGCCGGTGGCGAAGGTCCAGACGGCCTCGTCGGCGCCCAGCTCCCGCGCGTGCTTCTTCAGCACGGGCGGCGTGTCGTTCTTCGGATCGAAGCTCACCGAGAGCAGCCCCACCCGGCCGCGGAGGGCCGGGTTGGACGCGATCTGCTTCTGGACCGCCACGAAGTTGCGGTCCATCATGGGGCAGTAGGTGGGCATCGGACACTTCGTGTACATGAACGTGAGCGCCATCGCACGGCCGTTCCTGAATCTCCTCGAAACGCCGTTGGCGGCCGTTCTCGTCCACGAACAGCTGGTTCGGGACCGCTTCACCCGGCTTGATGAGCTCGAAGCCGGAATGCGCGAGCGGCTGCGGTTTCGGGAGGTCGGGCGGGGCGCTGCCGGTCTTCTTGATGGACGTGAGGACGCCGGCGCCGTCACGGACCTCCAGATCGGCCTCGATCAGGTCGCCCGCAGCGAGGTTGTCGAGCATGGCGCCCGTCTGCACCTTGTAGGGCATGGTCATCGCCATCATGAAGCCGGGGATTTCCTGGTGCTTCACGAGCAGCTCCTGCCGGTCGCGGTTCACCGCGAGGATCTGCCCCTTGAGCACGTAATGTTTGGCGCCGCCGCCGCAGGCCACGACGGTGCACAGCAGGGCGAGGAAGGCGAATTTGCGCAGGTGCATCCCTTCAATTATCCTTTTCTCGGGAGCGACGCCGCAAGTGACGAAGAAGGCCGGAACGCAACGGAAACCGCGCCGCATCGAGGTGATGGACACCACGCTGCGCGACGGCGAGCAGGCCGAAGGCATCTCGATGATGCCCGAGGAGAAGCGCACGATTGCGCAGCGGCTGCTCGAGACCGTGAAGGTGGACCGCATCGAGGTCGCCTCGGCCCGCGCGAGCGAGGGCGAGCGCCGGGCGGTGCGCACCATCGCCGACTACGCCTCGGCGACCGGGCACCTCGATCGGGTCGAGATCCTCGGCTTCGTCGATCTCCATCGCTCCGTGGATTGGGCGGAGTCGGTTGGGGTGCGCGCCATCAACCTCCTGACCAAGGGCTCGCTGCGGCATTGCCGCGAGCAGCTGCGGAAGACGCACCAGCAGCACCTCGACGACATCCGCAGGACGATCGAGTATGGCGTCCGGCGCGGAATGACCTTCAACGTCTATCTGGAGGACTGGTCCGGCGGCATGCTCGCCTCCGAACAGTACGTGCTCGATCACATCGCGGCCCTCGCGGACATGGAGGTGCGCCGCGTGCTGCTGCCCGATACCCTCGGGCTGCTCGCCCCCTCGCAGGTGCGGCTGATGGTGGGGCGCGTCATTTCGGCGTTTCCCGGCCTTCACTTCGATTTCCACGGCCACAACGACTACGGGCTCGGCACGGCCAATACGCTCGAGGCGGTGCTCGCCGGCGCCCGGGGCGTGCACGTGACGGTGAACGGGATGGGCGAGCGGGCGGGCAATGTCACGCTCGACGAAGTGGTCGTCGCGCTGCGCGATCACGCCGGCGTGCGCACGGGCGTCGTCGAGCGCGAGCTGGGCGCCATCAGCCGTCTGGTGGAGGTGTTCTCGGGCCGCCGGATACCCGCCAACAAGCCGATCACCGGCGACAACGTGTTCACGCAGACGGCCGGCATCCACGCCGACGGCGACATGAAGGGCAATCTCTACGAGAGCCGGCTCACCCCGGCGCGCTTCGGGCGCCATCGCACCTACGCCATGGGCAAGCTGATGGGGAAGGCGAGCCTCGATTTCAATCTCGAGCGCCTGAACATCTCGCTCAGCCCGGAACAGAAACAGCAGCTCGTGGCGCGAATCGTCGAGCTCGGCGATCAGAAGAAGAGCGTCACGGCGTCCGACCTGCCGTTTCTCATCTCCGAGATCCTGCAGACGCGCGAGCTCCGCGTGTTCGAGGTCAAGGACTACTCCGTCGTGAGCAACCGCGGGCTGCGGCCCACGGCGACCATCCTCGTCCGCTATCGCGACAGGGAGCTGCACGCCACGGGCACCGGTGACGGCGGCTACGACGCCTTCATGCAGGCGTTGAGGAGCATCGAAAAGGACCTCGGGTTCGCGCTGCCGCGGCTCGTGGACTACGAAGTGCGCATCCCGCCTGGCGGGAAGACCGATGCGCTGGTCGAGACCACCATCCAGTGGGAGGGGGGCATCAAGACCCGCGGCGTGCACAGCGACCAGCTGGCCGCGGCGATCCAGGCGACCGAGCACGCGCTCAACATGATCGCGCTGCGTACCGGCCCCCCCCGCGTAACCCGGCACGGAAGGACTCATGGACCTGCTGACCACAAAAAAATCGCTGACGCTGGCCGCGGCTAAGGAAATCGGAGCGGCGGCCGAAGCCGAGGCCCGCAAGCGCAATTTCACCAACTGCATCGCCGTGTTCGATGACGGCGGCAATCTGCTGTATCTGGTCACGATGGACGGCACCCAGACGGGGAGCATCCATGTGGCGCAGCAAAAGGGGCTCGCGGCCCTGCGGTTCAAGCGTTCCACCAAACTCTTCCAGGACATGGTGACCGGCGACAAACCGCACATGGCGTTCCTGCCCGGGGCCGTCCCGGTCGAGGGGGGGCTGCCCCTGGTCTCCGCGGGCCAGCTCATCGGCGCGATCGGCGTGAGCGGCATGCCGTCCGACAAGGACGGGATCGTGGCGCAGGCCGGCGCCGATTTCGCGGCATCCCTAACCTGAGCGCACTAAATCGTTGACAGATAAGCCGTAAGGGGTCTATAAACACGCCTTTCCCGTCGCTTGGAAGCAGTTCCAACCATTCGAGGAGGCGTAGCTCACCATGGGTCGTAGGCTGTATGTCGGCAACCTTCCTTATAAAGCGACCGACGAGGATCTGAACGCCCTGTTCAGCAGCGCCGGCAACGTGGCCAGCGCCCGCGTCATGCGCGATATGGCGACCGGCCGTGCTCGCGGCTTCGGATTCGTGGAGATGGGCACCGACGAGGCGGCCCAGAAAGCGATCGAACAATTTCACGATTACGAGATGGACGGCCGCAGGCTCGTCGTCAACGAAGCGAAGCCGAAGCCGGAAGGCGGCGGCCGCGGGTTCGGCGGCGGCGGCGGCTTCGGGCGTGGCGGCCGGGGCGGCGAGGATTCGGGCGGCGGCCGCCGCGAGCCGCGCTGGTAGTGGTCCTCGTCGGCACCTCAGGCTACAACTATCCCGAGTGGAAGGGGAGCTTCTATCCGGCCGATCTGTCGGCCGCGAAGATGCTGCCCTTCTACGCCGCGCGCTTTCCGACGGTCGAGATCAACTACACGTTCTACCGGATGCCCAGTGAGAAGACCGTCGCCGGCTGGGCCGCGCAGGTGCCGTCCGCGTTTCGCTTCACGCTCAAGGCGCCGCGCCGCATTACCCACGATGCCAGGCTCGATGACTGCCAGGACGCGACGGCGACGTTCTGCCGGGTGGCAGGCATGCTCGGCCCTCAACTGGCCGCCCTCCTCTTTCAGCTCCCGCCGACCCTGAAGAAGGACATTGGACGTCTCCGGGCCTTCCTGGACTCGTTGCCGCACGGCGCGCCGGCTGCCTTCGAGTTCCGGCACGCCTCGTGGTTCGACGACGAGGTGCTCGGGCTGCTGCGGCAGTACCAGAAGGCGCTGTGCGTCGCCGACAGCGAGAAGCTCCGCACGCCGCTGCACGTGACTGCCGATTTCGCCTACTTCCGCCTGCGCGACGAAGGCTACACCGCCGAGGATTTGCGGCTGTGGGCGGAGAGGATCGGCGCGCTCCCCGCCGCCTGTCCCGAGATCTTCGTGTATTTCAAGCACGAAGAGCAGGGGATCGGCCCGGCCTTCGCGCGCCAGCTGATGGCGCATCTCGGCCTCCCGACGCCAGACTGAAACTTTCTCCCGTCTGGTTCTACATCGTGAGCAGCGCCGCCATCAGCTCGATCGCGTCCCAGAGATTGCCCAGCCGCAGGTTCTCGTTCGACGTGTGCTGGTTGTCGTCGTAGTTGGCGATCGGCATCACGATCGTGCGGGTGTGGAGCGGACGCTCGACGTCGGCGAGCGGCAGCTGCCCGCCCATCGTCGGCAGCTTGACCGCAGGCCCGCGGGCGGCCTCGGCGCGGCGAACCACCTCCTGGGCCAGCGGCAGATCCATCGGCGTGCGGCTCGCTTCGCTCGCACGGGCGAACGTGACTTTCGCCACTGCCGCGTGGCTCTGGCGGACGGCGGCGGTCGGCTCCTCGCTCACGACGAAGAAGCCCTGCCGGCGGATGTGCGCGAGGATTCGCTCCTGGGTCACGCGCGGATCCATGCCCTTGACGAGCCGGATGTCGAGCGTGGCAGTGGCGGAGGCGGGGATGACGTTCGAGGCGGTGGCGCCCGTGCGCGAGCTGCTCATGCCTCGGATGTTGAGTGACGGCTCGGTGATGAGCTCGGTGAGCGGACGCGGCGCACCGTCCACCGAGCCCAGCCACAGAATCGCGCATGAGGTCGGCGTCGATGCGCGGGACCTGGTCCAGGGCCGCTCGCTCGAGCGCCGAGAGCGGCTGCACCTGGTCGTAGAAGCCCTCCACCAGCACGCGGCCGTTCCCGTCCTTCATCGAGGCGAGCAGCGTCGCGAGGCGCAGCGCGGGATTCGGCGCCCAGTTGCCGTAATGACCGCTGTGCAGCTCGACGCGCGGACCGTAGACGGTGAGGTCGAAGGTCGTGATCCCGCGCGCGCCGAAGACGATCGACTGCCGGCCGGTCTGGAACACCGGGCCGTCGCACATGAGCCACAGATCGGCGGCGAACAGATCCGCATGGGCGGCCAGCGTCTGTTCGAGGGTGGGCGAGCCGATCTCCTCTTCTCCTTCGAACGCGAACTTGACGTTCGAGTTGAGGCCGAGGCCCGCCGCCCGAATGGCGTCGATCGCGGCCATCATCGCCACGATCGGCGCCTTGTCGTCGCCAGCCGAGCGCGCGTAGAGCCGCCAGCCGGGGTCGAACGCCGTACGGGCGGCATCGAGCGGCACCACCCGTCCGCCTTCCTCCACGCGGGCGTCCCGGAGCGTCGGCTCGAAGGGCGGCGACGCCCAGTCGCGCGGGTCGAGCGGCTGCCCGTCGTAGTGCGCATAGAACGCAATCGTGCGGGTCGCGCCGGGCGTGCGGATCTCGCCGAACACGACGGGGTTGCCGCCGGTGCTCGACAGCAGCTGCGGCTCGATCCCGCGCCGGCGCAGCATGGAGGCGATCGCCTGCGCGTTCCGCGCGATGTTCTCCCGGTCACGAGAGACGTTGGGGATCGAGAGGAGCGCGGCGAACTCGTCGACGATCGCGCGCTCGTGCGCCTGGCGCCACGAGCGCGCAGCCTGCACGACAACGGCCGGGTCGGCTGGCGCGGCGAGAGCCGCCGCGGCAGCCGCAGACAGGAGCAGACAGCACACGAGGATGCGGCACTTCATCGCTGGATCGACTCCTCGACTGGATTGACGCCCGGAATCCGCGCGCGAACGAACTCCACGATTGCCCGTTCCGCCCAGTATCCGTCGTACGTGCTGCGGCGTTCCTCGACGAACCCGCAATGGCCGCCCCGGGGCGTCAGCGCGACGGTGATGTGCGGGTTGCCCGCGACGGCAGGGTGCCGAAACGGCGCAGCCGGCACGAACGGATCGTCGGCCGCCGAGATGATCAACGTGGGGACCGAGATGCGCTCGACCACGCGCATGGCACTCGCGCGGTAATAGTAGTCCGAGGCGCCGCCGAAGCCATGGTGCGGCGCGGTGTAGGCCTCGTCGAAGGCACGAATCGACCGGATGGCGCCGAGCGGCTCGAGCGGGAAGCGCCCGGGGAAGGCCCTGGCCTTCCGGCGCATGCGCTTCTTCAGATTGCGCACGAAGTGCCGCTGGTAGAACCGGTTCTCTGGCCGCTCGAGCGCCGTCACGCACGCGGCCAGGTCCATCGTGGGAGAGACGGCGCACACGGCGCGCAGGTAGGGCGGCGGCGTCCTGCCGGCCTCGCCCGCCAGCTTCAAGGCCAGGTTTCCGCCCAGCGAGTATCCCACCAGGGCAAACGCCGGCAGGCCGTCCACCTCCACCAGCTCACGGATCACCGCCTCGGGGTCATGCGTCAGCCCCGAGTGGTACAGCCCCTCGGAGAGCTGCTCGGTGCCGCCGCAGTTGCGCTGGTTGAGCCGCACGGCGTTGAAACCGGCCGCATAGCCCTTCTCGGCGATGCCGCGCATGTAGTGCGCGGCGCTCGAGCTCTCGAGGCCGTGGAGCAGGACGATGGTTGCGTGCTCCCAGGGTCGGGGCTGCCAGTGACAGTGCGCCAGCACGCGAGCGCCGGGCGCCGTGTCGAAAAACCGGATCTGCGCGGGGGGCAGGCGCGGGAAACTGCGCGGCTTGCCCCAGGCGTACAGCGTCATCCGGTGGCCGCCGCCCCAGCCGGGCAGCGGGGTGTAGTCGCCGATCATCTCGACTTCAGCGCGTAGATCCGGAACCGGTGGTTGCGGTAGAGCAGCGGCAGACGCATGTCGCGATCGATGACGAGGTAGTCGAGATCGTACTGCGAGGCCAGCGCGAGAGCACGGCCGGCATCCAGCGCTCCGAAATCGTGCGCATCCTGCATCCTGCCCAATACCCGCATGGCGACCTCGCGCGAGTAGAGCGCGAGCGCGGCGTCCTTGACCTCTTCGACGTACACGTCGCGCTCGCCGCCGACCCGTACGCTGGAACCGTACTTCCACGCGTGACCCGGATCGGCGAGCACGTGGCTGCCGGGCTCGCTCGTCGCGATCCAGCGCATCGCGTCGCTCCAGTCGTCGGCCGGCAGCCGGAGCGCGACGAGCGGCGAGGATCGGTGCTCGATCGCCATCACGTACACCCCGCGCGCGGCCCCCGCCGCGAGCAGCACCATGGCCGCAGCGCGCCCGGTCCGCCGCGGCAGGCCCTCGACCAGGAGCCATGCGACGTAGATCGCGGCCATGAAATCCAGAAGCCAGAAGATGCGCGAGGTCTGCAGCTGGAGCGCCAGCGCAATCCACACGCGCATCAGCGGCCACGAGATCAGGAACACGGCCAGCAGCGCCAGACCTCCCAGCAGGAGCCCGCGTTCCTGCCGGATCGCCGTCCCCCGCCTCCGGCGCATCTCGATGGCGGCGCCGATCAAGACGGCGTAGCCGAGGTTGACAAGCCAGAACGCCGGACCCCAGTCCATCGGAAACACATAGTCCTTGCCGGCCAGCACGGACGCCCATCGCGGGTCCATCCGTGCGAGGTGCCCGCGCAGCGGCCCCGCCGCAATCATCCAGATCGCCGCCGCCGCGCCGGCAGGCACGAGGAGCAGGAGCACGCGGCGCCAGCGCGCGTCGTCGGCCGCGATCGCCATGGCGATCAGGATCCCGAACCAGATTCCGGTCGTAGGGTGGATCAGGAACGCGACCGGCACCAGCGCCAGCGCCGCCGCGTGCCGGCGCCGGAGGTAGAGCGCGACGGCCGAAGCGCCGATGCCAAACGCGAGCATCCGCGGGTGGAAGTACGACTCCAGCGAGTTCGCGCCGGTCTGCGTAATTCGATGGCGGAGCGTCAACAGCAGCACGAGCGTGGCGGTCGTCCAGCGGGAGTGATAGAGCGTGCCTCCAATCGCGATCGCGGCGCCGTAGAGAAGCAGCAGGCTGGCCAAGTACAGGACGAACGACAGATAAGGCAGGGGAATACCCGTGGCCGCCAGTGCGGCCATGCCGTCGTCGATCGCCATGAAGCGATCCTGCACGTGGAGCAGCGGCCTGTCGCGCGGGAACAGCGCCGGCTTCAGGTGCTGGACGACCGCTGGAACGTAGAAGGCCTGATCGCCGACGCCGTAGTGATAGCCGCCGGAGTTCAGGATCGCCAGCAGGCAGAAGACCAGCGCGCCGCCGGCGATCCAACCGCGCTCGCGCGGCGTGGCAGCCGTCATTCGGCTTCGGCGATCTCGATCCAGCATCCGAGCAGCCGCCGGTCGCTGCTGCCGGGGATGGAGTCCGCGGGCGTGAAGCCGCCCTCCGTGGTTACCCGAAGCACGAACGGGCCGGGATGGGGTGGCGCGGGCACCTCCAGATCGTATGGCGCCCCCGGTTTCAGGGCCACGCGGGCACCCCAGGTGGTCGTCATGAAGGTCACCGTATTGGCAGTCTTGCCGCTGTGCATGTGCAGAACCAGCCGGCGATTCGGATCGGCGGGCGCGATCGTGATGGAAGCCGTCGATCGGCCTCTCACCCAGAACCCGGTGCGCTCCAGGTACACCGCCTCGTCGCGGAAGAACAGGGATGCGCCAGGCAGGTTCAACGCCGAAAGTACCGGCGAGCCGCCACCGCGGACCGGCAGCTCGCGAGCGCTCCTGTCTTCCACTTCCACCGGCCTGACGGTAAGCGAGCGGGCCGAAGCCACTGCGCCCGATGCGACGAAGCCGACGAATTCGGCGTCGACCGGCAGCGCGAAGCGGCCCCGCCACGCGGCCCCCGCGGGAAGATCGATCTCCCACCAGCAGAGCGGCGACCCGATTCTGCCCACCTGCAGCCCGATCCGCCCTGAGACCCGCTGGCCGTCAGGGACCGCGCCCACCTCGACGGCATAGAGACCGGCCGGGAGCGCGAAGCGCGCGTTCAGCAGGACGGGGAGCGGCTGCGGCTCGGTGCGAAGTCCCGGGCTCGCCGTCAACGCCATGAGCGGCGGCACGGCGGAGGCGGGCACCGGGGCAAAGGAGCGGAACACGATCGCATGCGGCCGCCGCGCGGCGTCGAACGCGTCGAGGATTGGCACGCGCGCGCGTGCGGCCGGATCGGCCGCTGGCGCGGCCGCCGTCGCCGCTGAGACCAGGCAGGCCGCGGCCGCCGAGACGATCGCCACGCTCCAGAAGGCGGAGAGCCCCGCGGCGCCGGGCTTCTGCGCTGGACGCGGACGCAGCGCGAGCAGGAAGAGGATGATCGCCGCCGCCGACCAGACCAGGGCGATCGGCACGGCCGATTGAAGACCTCGCACGGCAACCGACGGCAGCATCTGCCACGCGGGCCAGAGTGTGGCCATCCACTGGAAGAGCCGGGCGGAGCCGTCGCGGTCCTGAAGGATCAGTGTTCCGCGCTCCACGAACAGCAGGGCGAGCGCGGCACCCGCCTGCAGGAGCACGACCAGATACAGAATCGCCCGGCCGCGCGCCGAGCGCGACACGTCGAAATAGCTCCACGCAAGAGGGAGCGCGAGCAGCGGCAGCACGGGTACGAGCGGCCCTGCCGGTACCGCACTCGATCCCCACCAGGACTCGCTTGAGCCGCGAGCGAAGAGTGCGACAGCGAACAGCACGCCGATCTCGCACGCCAGTCGGCGGCGGGGCGGCCTGGATCCACCCAGCGCTCTCACGAGGCCGACGAGCGCGAGTGCCAGTGCCGGCGCATACGGCAGCAGCCCGAGCTCCTGGTCGGTCAACAGGCCCACCACGCCTGCCGCCGGATTCGCCAGTGACAACAGCGGCGGGTGCGCGGCGGCGAGCTGCCGCACGATGCCGACCGTCGCCGGCACGATCGCCGCGAGCAGGGCCTGCGGATGCCGCCGCACGCGGATGGCGAGCACCACGGCAATCGCGGCGGCGAGCGGCACATATGCGATGGAGAGCATCGCGAGCCCGGCCGCGGCCAGCCCTCGAATGAGGTACTCGGGCCAGCTGGCGAGGCGGGCGGAAGAAGGCGGCCAGATGACGGAGATCGTTACCAGGAGAGCGGCCGCAGGGTAGCTGCCTCCCGAAACAGCAGCGATCAGGAACGGCGCCGCGCCGGCCACTGCGGCCGTTCCGAGCGCCGCCGCTCCCGCATCGGTCCACGAGCGGAGACTCAGCCAGAGCAACCCGGCCGTACACGACGCCAGCACGAGGTTGACCCAGGCCACCGGTGATGCCGCCGCCGCGGTGCTGCCGGCGAGCCCGAGCGCAACGCCCGTGAGCGTGTCACGAAGTCCGATGAGGCCGAAGGAACCCACCACGCAGACGACGAGAGCGGCGACGGCGCTCGCGAGCGGAGGGTTGAAACGCCGCACCACGCCGCGCGCGCAGGCCTGCGAGACGGCAAAGCACGCCAGCCCCAGCGCGGCGAGCCAGACGAAGTACACGGAGGGCCCGGCCAATACGCGAAGCGGCGACAGCATATCGGGTACCCAGGGCAGGTACGGGTACGGCCAGCACACCCAGGGCGAACAGCGGGAGAGACGCGTCGGCGAAGAGCTCGGCGCCCTGCTGGCGCGACGGCGCGAGACGCTTGAAGGCTTCGGCGGCACCCGCTGCCGCGAGAAGGGCGACGATGACGAGGCCCGCGAGCTCGGGCAGCGACGGCAGCAGTGCCACCCGCACGGAGCGGCCGGCGTCGGAGAACACATCGAGCACGCCGTCCGAGAGCCAGAGCGCGACCCCGGCCACCAGCCAGGCGGCGAGCGCAATCATCGCGTGGATGATAACAACTTGGCGCGGGGATGCCACTCAGTCGCGCGAATCGACCAGATGGCAGTGATAGCAGCCGACCGCGGCGTGCTCGCGATTGTAGCCGTAGGATCGCGTGAAGTCATATGCCGGGCGATGGAGCAGGCCGGCCATGCCGGGCATGACGACGCGGCGCATGTATGCCGCCGTCGGGAGCTTCTCCTCTTCCGCAAGATAGCCGTAAACGGCATTGCGCACCTGCGGATCGAGCCAGAAGCCGAATCGTTCCATTCCGGCCAGCCGGAGCTCGGGCTCGGGGAGCGCACGCACGCCGGGCATCTTCCAGCCGCGCGTCTCGGCATCTTCGCCGTGGCATGTGTGACACGTCACGTTGCTTGCGCCTCCCACCACCGGTGCGAGCGCGCGGGTGGCGAACGGCATGACCTCACGCCGCATGAAGGCGACGATCTCGGCGGTGGGCCGGCGCTGCCCGGCGGGGGCGATCGGATCCTCGGCTGCGTACGTCACGGGCGCGATGGTCTTGTGCCGCGCCAGACTGCCGATACCGAACGCGAACACGCACACCGCGGTGGCGGCTGCGATCAACCCGCGTTTGGGACCCACCAGCGGAGCGGCACCGGGACCGAGCGCGCTTCGTACGAAGTCCTCGTCGAGCGGCGTCAGGTGGCCGTCGGCGGCCAGAAGCTGCAGGATCAGCGCGAGCTGCGGCCCGTGATCGATATCGTGCAGCACGAGAGGCTCGGCGCCGAGTTTCGAATGAATCCGGACAGTGCTCGTGCCGAGCACACGCTGCAGTGCGGCCTGCTCGAGCTCCACGTTGACGATGTCGTCGAGAGCCAGCTCCGTCACCGTCCGTCGGCGCCGGCGGACGACAAGGCGGAAATCGGTCAGGACGTAGCGGACGGCCGGCTGCAGGAGCCGGCGAACGGCGCCCGGCCGGGCCGACCAGAGCAGCCGTTCCCACGCCAGCGGGAAGGTTTCGAGCGACGCGCGCGGCATCACGAGCCTCTGAAAGGGGGTCTGACCCTGTCCCTTACGAAAACGTAAGGGACAGGGTCAGACCCCAATCAAATGTACAACAGACTGCCAGGCGCCGGGCCCGGCGATTCTCCGTTAGGCTACTGACCGAAGTTCACCTTCGGCGCCTGCTGCGCGGCCGGCGGGGCTTCGAAGAGCGGATAGTCCTTGAAGTTGAACATCTTGGCCGTCACGACGCCTGGGAACTGACGGCGGCTGGTGTTGTATTTCTGTACGGCTTCGTTGTACCGCATGCGCGCCACGGTGATGCGGTTCTCCGTGCCGCTGAGCTCGTCCATCAGCTTGTTGAACTGCTCGTTGGCCTTGAGCTGCGGGTAGTTCTCCACGATGACGAGCAGACGCGAGAGAGCCGCCGTCTGCTGATTGGCGGCCTGCATCTGTTCGGCCGGCGTCGTCGCACCCGCGAGCTTCGCTCGTGACGCCGCGATGTCCTCGAAGACCTGCGATTCGTGTGACGCGTAGCCCTTCACCGTTTCGACGAGGTTCGGGATCAGATCGTTGCGGCGCTGCAGCTGATTCTGCACCTGCGCCCACTGCGCCTTGACCTCTTCTTCCTGGGAGACGAACGTGTTGTAGGAACAGCCGGAGAGCGAGCCGGCGAGCGCGACGAGCGCGGCGGCGAACAGCGCGCGTCGGAGGGGCGTGCGGGTGGAAAAAGTCATGAGAACACGATAGCGCAAGTCGTCACCATCCCGCGCCTCCACCTCCGCCGCCGCTCCGGCCGCCGCCAAAGCCGCCGAAGCCTCCGCCGCCCCGGCCGCCGAACCCGCCAAAGCCTCCGCCGAAGCCCCCGCCGCCGAAGCCCCCGCCCCCGCCGAACGGGCCGACACCGCTGTTCCAGCCGCTCCAGGGGCCCCCGCCCCATCGGCCGCGGCGGGTCAGCCGCGAGCGCCGGCCGCCGCCGGGTCCGATGCCGCTGAAGATGATCAGGAGCGCGATCATGATCAGGACGATGACGCCCGGCGAGATCGGCAGGCCGCCGCCCGGGCCCTCGGGCGGCGGCACGCCGGTGAGCGTGACGCCGCGGGCCTGCGCGATCCGTCCAATGATCTGGCGGACGCCGGCCGCCAGGCCCGGGCCGTACTCTCCGCGCGCGAACGCCGGCGCCATGTAGGTCCGGCTGATGTCTCCGGCGATGCCGTCGGTGACGAACTGTTCGAGGTCGTAGCCGACCTCCACCCGCACCCTGCGGTCCTTCACCGCGAGCAGCACGAGGAGGCCGTTGTCCTTGCCCTTCTCGCCGACGCCCCGGCCGCCGTTCTCGAACATCCTGACCGCGTATTCCTGAATGTCGGCGTAGGGCGCCACCGTCTCGACCGTGGCGACCACGACGACGTCACCGCTCGCCGCCTGGAGCTCGCGGATTTCCTTGTCCATCTCCGCCGCGCTCGTCTCGTCGATGACATGAGCGAAGTCGTTGACGGGCTGCGTCAGGTCCGGCGGCTCGGGGTCGGCGCCGCTGACGGGACCGGCCATCATCGCGATCGCGAGACATGCCGCCAGCCCGGAGTACGCGGCTCCCCGACGCGCCAATGCAATGCGTCCCGTCGTCACGAGGTCGACCATCGGTCCACGTACTCGACCAGGCGCTCGGCCAATCGCAGCGCGGCGGCGTAGCCGCCGCCACTCAGTTCCAGGCGCGCCCGCAGCTCGTCCGCCGTCGTACCGGCCAGGCGCGCGACGTTGGCTGTCAGCGCCCGAAACGGGACGGCCGCGTCCTCGAGCAGCCGGGCGATGGCCGGCTTCTTCCCGCCCGCCTGGATGTAGCCCTCCCGCAGGTGGAGCAGGTGGCTCCGCGCCTGCGCCTCGCACGCCCGGCGCATGTCGGCTGGCGGGATCTCGAGCGCGGCGAGCAGATCCGGGCCGTGAATCACGCGGCGCGTGGCGAGGATCTCGCCGAACTCGAGCGGAAAGGCATCGAGCGCGCGCGCGAGCTCGTCGGCGGCGATGAGCAGCGGCGGACGGGTCGCGAACAGGCGGGCGCATGCGTCGAGATCGTCGACCGAGATCCGATCGACCACGGCGCACACGGACGCATCGCCGAAGGCCGCGATCATCTTCAGGCGATCGCCGAAGACTTCGCGCAGCTGCACGTCAATGGCCTGATCTGCACTCATCCCCCCATTCTAGTGGCGTTGTAAGATCCTGACGCGATGCGGCTGCGCCAGCTCAAGGTGGGGTGCTTCGGCGGAGGCACGGGACTCCCGAGCCTCCTCGGCGGGCTCAAGACGAACCCCTGGCTGCGCCTGCACGCGGTCGTCACGATGTTCGACAGCGGCGGCAGCTCAGGCCAGCTCCGCGACGTGCTCGGCGTGCTGCCGCCGGGCGACGTGCTCAAGTGCGCGCTCGCGCTCGCGCGCAACGAGGCCGAAGCCCGGCGCGTTCTCCTGTCGCGTCTGCCGTCGATTGATTCGCGCCTCGCGGGGCACACGGGCGGCAATCTGCTCCTCTCGATGATGGAGCAGTACAGCGGCGACTTCCTGGCGGCGGTGGACGGCCTGCGCGGGCTGCTCGGCTGCACGGGGCACGTCTGGCCCGTGAGCGTCGAGCGGGCGAGCGTCTGCGCCGAGTACAGCAACGGCAGCGCCTCGCACGGGGAGGTGGAGGTGGATCGAGGCCAGAGTGAGGGGCACCTCATCCGCCGGATCTGGCTCGAGCCCTCCGTGAACATCCATCCGGCGGTCGACGCCGCGATCCGTCAGCTCGATGCCGTCCTGATCGGCCCCGGCAGCTTCTACACGAGCCTGATGCCGATCTTCCTGGTGACCGGAGTACGCGAGGCGCTTCACCAGGTGAAAGGGCCCGTCGCCCTGATCGCGAATCTGCTCACCGAAGGGCGGGGCATGAACGGCTTCACCGCCGCCGATGAGGCGCGGCAGATTGCGGAGGTCATCGGCCGGCCGGTCGATGTGGTCATTCACAACATCACCGGTCCCTCCGATCGCGTGCTCGCACGCTACGCGGAGGAGCACAAGCGCCTGCTCCCGCTCGGCGTGCTGCCGCCGGACTGCGAGCTCGTGGAAGGGGATTTCTGGCAGGATGACATCGCGCGGCACGACCGGCGCCGCCTGGCGTTCGCCGTCTGGCTGACGCTCGCCCGGCGGCTCCTCTAGTGGCGCGTCCTCGCTGAAGCACTACCGCCTTCCGGGCAAGCGGCGCGGCGGGTTCTTCTTCTTCCTGCCCGCCGTGGCGCCGCCGGTTGCGGGCCTCTTCTTCGCGCGCGCGGGACGGGATGCGGGTGCCGTGCGCTCCGCCTTCAGCGCCGCCGCCTTCTCGATAATCCCGGCGAGCATCGCCCCGGTGGCGCCGCCCTTGGTCGGGCGGTTCGACGTCCAGATCGCCGGCGTGTCGGCCGCGAGGATGTCCTCGAAGTCGCCGCCGCTCTTGACGCTCTTCGGGGCGAACGTCGTGATGTCGAGATCCCCGGCCCAGTCGTCGCGATGCTTGATCAGGAGCCAGCTGCGTCCTTCGCCGTAGGC
Organism: Vicinamibacterales bacterium; assembly: GCA_963738315.1. GTDB lineage: Bacteria > Acidobacteriota > Vicinamibacteria > Vicinamibacterales > JAMQPK01 > JAMQPK01. The sequence continues at coordinate 1,144,251 of CAVTVT010000002.1, forward strand.
GGGGTTCCGCGTGCGCACGAGCACCCACGACCCCTTCAGCTTGACCCCGTTGAGCGAAAACTTGAGGTCCCCCTTGGCGAGCGCGGCGCCGATGTCGGGCACGTCCGGCGTCCAGGTGCCGCGATCCCAGAGCATCACGATGCCCGCCCCGTAGCCTTCCGGAATCACCCCCTCGAACTCGCCGTACTCGACGGGGTGGTCTTCCACGTGCATGGCGAGCCGCCGCGTGCGCGGGTCGAGCGACGGGCCCTTCGGCACGGCCCATGACAGCAGCACGCCGTTGTGCTCGAGGCGCAGGTCGTAGTGAAGATGGCTGGCGAGATGCTTCTGGACGCAGAAGAAGAGGTCCGATTTCTTGGCGGCGGAGCGCCGCGCCGCTTCGGCAGAGCCGGCCGGTTCCGGCGACCTGCCGAAGTTGCGCTTGGCCTTGTACTTGTCGAGCGGCATGTCCAGCTGTGGGTCCGACGGCGCGCGCGGCCGCCGGCTACCAGCGCGGCTCCCGGCGGCTACCGCCTCCGCCGCCCCGCGGTCCGCGATCGCCGCCGCCGCCGCCGAACCCGCCGCCGCCGCCGACCGGCTTCGGCCGCGCCTCGTTCACCACCAGCGCGCGCCCATCCATCTTGAAGTCGTTCAGCTCGCTGATCGCTCGCTGTGCCTCCTCGTCGGTCGCCATTTCGACGAACCCGAAGCCTCGGGCCCGGCCGGTGGCCATATCGCGCATGATCCGTGCACTGTCGACCGTACCGGCGCGGCTGAAGAGCTCGGTGAGCTCCGCTTCCCCTGTCTGGTATGGAAGGTTGCCGACATACAGCTTGCGACCCATGACGCTGACTCCTCTGGAAAGACGCGTGTCGGGAGCGACATCGTTCTCGCCACGCTGGACGCAAAAACCCGGCCGGACCGGACGGACCAGCCGATCGTCGCCGCCTGGAAGGGTTGCGTGCGGGGGACGGCACGGAAACGGTCGAACAGGCGCACGATAGGCGAGTATAACCCTGTCGAGTGATGGACAGCCGGGCTGGCCGCCGGGGGTGGTTGTAAGATGGTGAAGGAGGACCGATGTCACGCACGGTGTTTTGCGCGAAGCTCCAGAAGGACCTGCCCGCCCTCGACGAGGTGCCGTGGCCCGGAGAGCTGGGGCAGCGGATCTACGACAGCATCTCGGCGCCCGCGTGGAAGATGTGGGAAGATCGCATGAAGATGATCCTCAACGAGTACCGGCTCATGCCGTGGCAGAAGGAAGCGCAGGAGCTCATGGCGCGGCAGATGGAGGACTTCTTCTTCGGCCAGAACGAAGCGCTCCCGCCCGAGTACAAGCCCCGCTGACGCGCCGACCACCCGAGCGCCGCCCGCCGATGCCCTCTCCCACCGCCGCCCACCCTCAGCGCCGCGCGCGAGGCAGCTTCGAAGACAACGTCAACGTGTACTTCGATCATGCGGCCAGATTCTGCCAGCACCCCAAGGGGCTGCTGGAGCAGATTCGTGTGTGCAACTCGGTCTACGCGTTCACGTTCCCCGTGAGATTCGGCGACGGTACCATCGAGGTCGTGCACGCCTGGCGCGCCGAACACAGCCATCACAAGCTCCCCACCAAAGGAGGGCTCCGGTTCAGCCCTCAGGTGGACGAGTCGGAGGTGAAGGCGCTGGCCGCGCTGATGACGTACAAGTGCGCGCTGGTGGACGTGCCGTTCGGGGGCGCGAAGGGGGCCGTGCAGATCGATCCCGCGCGGTATACGGTGGAGCAGCTCGAGCGCATCACCAGGCGCTACACGCACGAGCTCGTGCGCAAGCAGTTCATCGGCCCGGGCATCGACGTCCCGGCGCCCGACTACGGCACCGGCGAGCGCGAGATGTCGTGGATCGCCGACACCTACTCGCAGCTCAACACGGGGCAGCTCGAGGCGCTCGCCTGCGTCACGGGCAAGCCCGTGAGCGAAGGCGGCATTCACGGGCGGCGCGAGGCCACCGGGCGCGGACTCACGTACGCGCTGGCCGAAGCGTGCCGCAGCGCCGACGACATGGCGCGCCTCGGACTGTCGACCGGGCTCGACGGCAAGCGGCTGGTCGTGCAGGGTCTTGGCAACGTCGGTTTCCACACCGCGAAGTTCTGCCGGGAGCAGGGCGCCGTCGTGATCGCCATCGCCGAACGCGAGGGCGCCATCTTCCAGGCCGGCGGGCTGAACGAAGAGGAGGTGTTCGAGCACCGGCGGCGCACCGGTTCGATCCTCGGCTTCCCCGGCGCGCAGGACATCGCCAACAGCGCGGACGCGCTCGAGATCGAGTGCGACGTGCTGGTGCCGGCCGCCCTCGAGAACCAGCTCACGGGCCAGAACGCGCCGCGCATCAAGGCCCGGATCCTGCTCGAGGCGGCCAACGGCCCCACGACTCCCGAGGCCGATGCCGTGTTCCGCCAGAAGGAGATGCTGGTGATTCCCGACGTCTACGCGAACTCGGGCGGCGTCACCGTCTCGTACTTCGAGTGGCTGAAGAACCTGTCGCACGTGCGGCTCGGCCGGCTCGACCGCCGGCGGCAGGCCGCCACGGAGCTGCGGTTCCTGAGCGCGATCGAGATGGCCACCGGAAAGACGTTTTCCGAGGCGGATCGCGCCGCGCTCGTCAAGATCACCGACGAGCTCGCCATCGTCAACTCGGGGCTGGAAGACACGATGATCGTCGCCTATCAGGACATTCGCGAGGCGCTGCGCCGCCAGCCCGAGCTGGGCGATCTCCGGACGGCGGCGTTCGTCACCGCGATCAACAAGGTCGCGATTGTCTACGAAGAGCTCGGCATCTTTCCCTGATCGCCGCCACACATGCGCCGCGCGCTGCAGCTCGCGCTGATTGCGGGCGTCCTGGCGCTGGCGCTCGCGCCGCTTCCACCGGCGTGGGTGGAGCGCGTCTACGCGCGGGGCGCCTATCCGGCCGTTCAGCCCAGGCTTACGGGACTCAGCAACAGGGTGCCGATCGCGCTGTTCGACGTCTGCGTGCTGGGGATTCTGGCGGGCGTGGGGCTCCTCTGGATGCTCGGGCTGCGCCGGGCGCCGCGCGGCAGGCGGGCGCGCGCGGTCGGCGGTCTGCTGCTCGACACGCTGACCGTCACGGCGCTGGTGTATGTCTGGTTTCTGGCCGCCTGGGGGCTGAACTACCAGCGCGAGCCGCTGCGCAGCCGGCTGGACTTCGATGATCGGCGCATCACCGCCGAGGCGCTCCATCGACTGGCGCTCCTGGCGACCGAGCGTCTCAACCAGCTGCACGGCCGCGCGGCGGAGGGGGGCTGGCCGCCGGCCGGCGACGCACCCGCCGCGCTCGAACGCGCCTTCGCGGCGGCCGAGCGCGACCTGGCGATGTCGTGGCGGATCGCCCCGGCCCGGCCCAAGCGCACGCTGTTCGACTGGTACCTCAGGCGGGTCTCGGTGGACGGCCTCACCGACCCGTTCTTTCTCGAAACCCTCACCAACCAGACGCTGCTGCCCTTCGAGCGGCCGTTCGTGGTGGCGCACGAGTGGGCGCACCTGGCCGGCTACGCGAACGAATCGGAGGCGAACTTCCTCGGATGGCTCGCCTGCATGCGCGGCGGGCCGTCGCTGCCAGTACAGCGCCTGGATCTCGCTGTATGGAACAGTGGTCGCTGCGCTGCCGCCGGCCGATCGCCGCGGCGTGACCGACCGTCTGCAGCCGGGGCCCCGCCAGGACCTGCGCGCCATGCAGGAGCGGGTGGCCCGCTACCGGAGCCCGGCGGCCAGCCGCGCCGGATATGCGGCCTACGACCGCTTTCTGAAGGCGAACCGGATCGAAGCCGGCGTTCGCAACTACGACGAGGTGATTCGGCTGCTGGTGGGGACGAGATTCGGCGCCGGAGGCGCGCCGATGCTGCGCGAGTGAGGAACGAAAGCGGAGGAGTGCCGGTCAGCCCGCACCGACACTCTCCCGTGGATTCGTGACCGGCGCGCCTGCAATCAGGACGGCAGTTCCTGATCGTCGATGGGCAGCAACGATTCGGGATGCTCTTCCATCGGAGAGACGCCGGCGGTGCGCCGCGCCGTCATGCTCCTCGATCCGCCGCGGGCCGTCTTGCGCGGGCTCTTGCGGCGGCGGGCTGCGGTCTTCTTGCCGCCGGTCTTCCTGCGTCCCCGCGCCGCAGCGGCCTTACGGGCCGGCCGCGCTCTCTTCGCTGCGCCCTTCCTCCCTCGCGCGGCGCTTCGTGTGGCGCGGCGCGCGCCGCGCCGGGCCTGCTTCTTTCGACTGGTGCTCTTCCGCTTCTTCGCCATTGCAGCCACCTCCAACAGGTGCGCGTATTCTAGAGCATTTTCGTCGCGCGTGCGGCGCGCGTACGCGAGAACTCTGCAGATCATGCAGGCGGCACGGCGTTGCGGTAATCTCACGCAGGTGACGACGCGCGTGACGTTCGGCGTGATGCTGCTGCTCACGATGCTGGCCCGTCCCGCGATCGGCCAGCCGGCCCGAGCGGGCGGTGGCGCCCCCCAGGACGAGTCCGAAGCACTGCAAAAGGGGCGCGTCGAAGTGGGTGTTCTCGCCGGCGGAGCGCTTCCGGTGACCTGGCTCCGCGCCCGTTCCGACAGGCGCACGACGCTCGGCTCCCTCGAAATCGGACGCGTGCTCACCGGGCGCGTCGGCGGCGGTCCGCTGTCGGGACGCTTCGAGATGCTGCTCGATCTCACGCCGCTCATCGTCGTCCACCAGCCGATTCGGGCGTGGGGCGTGGCGGCGTCGCCACTGCACCTGCGGTGGAACCTCTCTCCCGTCCGTCCCGGAGGCGCGCGGCTGTTCGCTGAAGCGAGTGGCGCGCTGTTGCTAGCACCAGCGCGGAGGTCCCGGCGCGGACGACGCAGTTCAACTTCCTCGACCAGGCCGGCTTCGGCGTCCGTTTCGGTGAGACGGGAGGCCGCGCGTGGCTGGCGGGATACCGCTTTCAGCACATCTCCAATGGCGGACGGGTCAAGCCGAACCCCGGAGCCAACTTCAACTTCCTCTACCTCGGGCTCACGTTCTACCGGTAGCCGTTCGATCCGACGAAGCTTCGAAGCTGTCGCCCGGCCGGTGCCTGCCTGACAAAACTGTCGATGGGATCACCGGGCGAGGGCTGGAGACGCGCGTGCGAACGCGATCGCGAAGCCACGTCGATGTGGGATGCCACGACGTTCAGAACAAGATTGTAGGAGCTGAGCGCCGTGCATCGCTCGCAGCCCTCCGGCATATGCGGATTCAGGCCGATTTCCCCGCGTCGTGAGCGCGAGGGGTGGTACGGCGCTTGCTGAAGAATCAGGCGTGAGTGACAGGTCAACCCGATCTTCTCCGGCTTCCGTGCGCCGCACACGCTTCGACCTCGCAAGCGCCCCGATCATCAGCGCCCTCCGGTCGTCATACCTTCCTTCGTAATCTCGTCACAACGCGGCGCCGGAGCGGGGAAGATCGGGCACAGGCCCGATCTTCCCGCGGCGGCATATCACGGCGCGTGTACGCAGCCGGGGCCCCGTTCGGCCGATAACGCTGACCGTGGGCAGCCTGTCCGAAGAGCAGACACGACGTGCGGAGAAGATGGACGCGATGGCCCGGCTCGCGGGCCGCATCGCGCACGATTTCAACAACACGCTCACCACCATCCTCGGGTACTGCGAGCTGCTGCTGGACGACCCGGCCGTGGCCGAGGCGATCCGGACCGACGTTCGCGAGATCGAGAGCGCGGGCCGGAGCGCGGCAGCGCTCACCCGGCAGCTGCTCGCCTTCAGCCGGCGCGAGGTCGTCGAACCTGCCGCGCTCGACCTCAACGCGCTCGTCGGCCGCATTCAATCGATCATCGAGTCGAAGCCTGGCGAGAAGGTGAGGGTGGAGCTTCGTCTGGCGCGCGATCTCGCGGCCATCAAGGCCGACAGTGGACAGATGGAGCGGATGCTGGCGATCCTGCTTCAAAACGCCCGTGATGCGATGCCAGGCGGCGGCCCGGTTCTCATCGAGACCGCGCGCACGATCAGGCGCAACGGTGTCGAGAGCCGGTTTCTGCCGGGGGCACCCGGCGACGTACATCACCCTGGCCGTCGGAGACAAAGGCTGCGGGATGGCTCCGGAGGTGCTCGATCGGCTGTTCGAGCCCTTCTTCAGCACCAAGGGAGTGGGAAAGGGCACCGGCCTCGGGCTGGCAACGGTCTACGGGATCGTGAAGCAGAGCGGCGGAGCCATCGACGTGCGCACCGCCCCCGGAGCGGGCACCACGATGACGATCTTCCTGCCGTGCGCCAGCGAGGCGCCCGTGGAGGCCGAGGCGGACGCCGCCGCGGACCTCTCGATCGCGCCAGGCTCCACGGCCGCTGCGACGATCCTCATCGTGGAGGACGACCCGGGGATCCTGGAGTTCGCCTCGAAAGTGCTGATTCGCAGCGGGCATCGCGTGCTCGTGGCCTCGGGCGCCGGCGAAGCGCGCACCGTCTCCGACCGGCACGCCGGCGTCATCGACCTGCTGCTGAGCGATGTCGTGATGCCGGACATGAGCGGACCGAAGGTCGCGGAAATGCTCACCGGACTGCGCCCGGAAATGAAAGTCCTGTACATGTCCGGCTACGCCGACGACGCCCTGCTCCGCCAGGGGGTGAACCCGCACGACGTGTCCTTCCTGCAGAAGCCCTTCACGCCCGAGCGCCTCGCGCACAAGGTTCTTGAAGTCCTCGGCGACTGAACACATAATTCACGTTTCGTTCACCGTTCAATTCCTCGAAGGAGCTATCCGTGTCGACGAAAATCGGGTTTGTGGGGCTCGGCATCATGGGCCGGCCCATGGCGAAGAATCTGCTCAAGGCGGGCCACACGCTCACCATCTATGACATCGCGCCGGCGGGCATGGACGACGTGGCGGCGGCCGGCGCGGCGCGCGGCAGCTCGCCGAAGGACGTCGCGGCCAAATCGGACGTGATCATCACGATGGTGCCCGACGGCCCCGAGGTGGAGCAGGCGGTGCTCGGCGGGGACGGCGTGCTCGAGGGCGCGCGCAAGGGCTCGATCGTGGTGGACATGAGCTCGATCAACCCGACCGTCTCGCAGAAAGTCGGGGCGGCCTGCGAAGCCCAGGGCGTCGAGTTCCTCGATGCGCCGGTGAGCGGGGGCGAGCCGAAGGCGATCGACGGCACGCTCGCCATCATGGTCGGCGGCAAGCAGGCCGTCTTCGACAAAGTCGAGCCCATCCTGAAGCAGATGGGGTCCACCGTCACGCTGACGGGCAAGATCGGTGCGGGCAACGTCACGAAGCTCGCCAATCAGATCATGGTCGCCTGCAATATCGCGGCGATGGGCGAGGCGCTCGCGCTCGCCACCAAAGCGGGCCTGGACCCGGAGGTCGTGTTCAACGCGGTCAAGGCGGGCCTGGCGGGCAGTACCGTGCTCAACGTGAAGGCGCCCATGGTCTACTCGCGCAATTTCAAGCCGGGCTTCCGCATCAGGCTGCACCAGAAGGACCTGCGGAACGCGCTGCAGGCCGCCGAGTCGCTGAAGGTGTCGCTGCCGCTGACCTCGTCGGTGCAGAACATGCTCATCGACCTCATGAACAACGGCAAAGGCGATCTCGATCACTCGGCGATCGTGCAGGTGGTCGAGCAGGCCTCGGCGATCGAGGTGAAGAAGCCGAGCTGACGTGTCGATCCGCCCGGAGCTCGAGCAGTTGATCGAGGCGTTCAATCGCGGGAGCCTCGACGTTCCCGCCGGCCTGCTCACAGCCCACACGTCGTTCGCGCTCAACGGCACGCCGTACGAGACGCTGCTGGGCGGCTCGCCCGACGATCCGCTGATCCGGCTGCTCGCGCGCGGAGCGGCCGGCTACCGGACGGCCGCGAGGGCGCTCCAGTACGCGCTGCAGCGGCCGGCGGCCACGATTCAAGGGGCGCTCGAGGGCGAGGGAGGGGCGCTCCGCGAGGTGCGGCTGCTCGTCGAAGGGCGCCTGCGCGGCACCGGCGAGCCGCTCGCGGTCCCCGTCACGCTCAGCATGACCACGGCCGAGGGCCGTCTCGTCCATCTCGACGCCGCGTGCGCCCCCGCCGATCTCCAGCAGATTACGGCCGCGCGGGCGCGCTAGGGCCGTCCACCTCTATAATCACGCGAGACCATGGCTACCGCGGGCGCCGCGCGCGATCTCCTCGACGACTGTGTGCACTGCGGCTTCTGTCTGCCGACCTGTCCCACTTACGTTCTGTGGGGACGGGAGGCGGACTCGCCGCGCGGCCGGATCCACCTCATGCGGCTGCGGCGGGACCACCGCGAAGCCGGGGCGGAGGCGTTCGTCCAGCACATCGACACCTGCCTCGGATGCATGGCCTGCCTCACCGCCTGCCCGTCGGGAGTGCAGTACGACGCGCTGCTCGAGAGCGCGCGACCGGCCGTCGAGCAGACCGCGCGCCGCGGCTTCGGCGACAGACTCTTCCGCCGGGCGCTGTTCGCGATCTTCCCGCACTGGAAGCGGCTGCGTGCGGCCGCCTGGCCGCTGGTGATCTATCAGCGCAGCGGACTGCAGGCGGCGGTCCGTGGCGCCGGGCTTCTGAAGCTACTGCCGGAACGCCTCAGGACCATGGAATCGCTGCTGCCGCGGATCTCGATCGCCGCGCTTCGAAGCAACGTGCCCGCGCTGACGCCGGCGACGGGCGAGCGCAGGCGTACCGTCGGCCTCCTGCTCGGCTGCGTGCAGCGCGCGCTGTTCGCCGACGTCAATCTCGCCACCGTGCGAGTGCTCGCCGCGGAGGGCTGCGACGTGATCGCGCCGCCCGAGCAGGAGTGCTGCGGTGCCCTGGCGGAGCATGCCGGCGACGAACAGGCGGCCAGGCGCCACGCCCGGCAGCTCATCGACGTGTTCGAGCCGCTCGGCCTGGAAGAGGTCGTGGTGAATGCCGCCGGCTGCGGTTCGGCGATGAAGCGGTACGGTCACCTGCTGCGCGACGATCCCCGGTATGCCGGACGCGCCGCCCGTTTCGCCGCGCGCGTGCGGGACGTGTCGGAGCTGCTGGCCGGCCTCGAGCCGCGCGCACCCCGCGGCCGCGTGGACCTGCGCGTCGTCTATCACGATGCCTGTCATCTGCAGCACGCGCAGGGCGTCCGTACGCCGCCGCGCGACCTGCTCCGGACGATTCCCGGGCTGGAGCTGCGCGAAGCGGCGGAGCCGGAGATTTGCTGCGGCTCCGCCGGCATCTACAACCTGCTGCAGCCCGATGCGGCCGGGGCGCTGCGCGACCGCAAGACAGGCAATATCATGCGCGCCGATCCCGACGCGGTCGTGTCGGGCAATCCGGGATGTCTCCTCCAGATCGCGAGCGGCCTGCGCGCGGCCGGGTCGGACGTACCAGTGATGCATCTGGTGGAAGTGCTGGATCGATCGATTGCCGCGGCCGGAGCCCGGCGCCGCGAAGACGGCGCCCCCGCTAGAACACCTGCCTGAGGACGCCGGCGGGATCGAACTGCTGTTTGACGGCGCGCATGAGCCCCGCTCCGTCCCCCAGCTCTCCCCACACGCCCTCGCTCTCGCGGAGCTCGCGTGAGCCGCGCACGATGACGACGCTCCCTCGGGCTGGCGGCAGCTCTTTCCGCAAGCCGCGAATGGCGGCCGAGTGGGCCGCCGCGTTGCCGCCGATCTGGACGAGCAGCACGCCGACGCCGGCCCGCCCCGTCAGGGCGTAGTGCCCGGACCCGAGGAGATCCTCCAGCGCGCCGAGAACGGCGCCGAGCTCGGCCGGCAGCAGCGTGATCTTCAGGAGCGCACCCTGCTCGTTCGAGGCCGCATCCTGGTGCTCGGCCCACAGGCGCTGCTCCTCCGCGCCGCTCAGCGAGTCCGACCGGAGGCCGAGCCCGGCGACCAGCGCCGCGGCCGCGGCCGCCTGCTGCTCGACGACCGTCTCGATTGACTCGAAGCGCATCAGCAGCCGCAGCGGCCGTGTGGCGATCTCCACCGCCGTCGGCGTCAGGGGGCTGGCGAGGAGCTGCGCGATCAAGTTGCTCAGCGTCGCCGCGTCCCGCCCCTCGCGAAGCGGCACGAGCAGCGTGCGTGAGGCCGGAGACATGGGATAGAGCTTGAAGGTCGCCGAGACGATCACGCCCAGGCTCCCGAACGACCCGGACATGAGCCGGGGAAGGTCGTAACCCGCGACGTTCTTCACGACAATGCCGCCGCCTCGCGCCAGCCGGCCGTCCGCGCGCGCGAGCTCCACGCCGATGATGAGGTCGCGCGGCGCCCCGTACCGGTGGCGCCGCGGGCCGCTGTCGTTGGTCGCCACGATGCCGCCGATCGTCGCGCGGCCGGAGGCCGGCGGATCGAGGGGGATCCACTGCCGGTGCGCGCCAAGCTGCTCGTTCGCGGCGGCGAGCGTCGCTCCGGCCTGCACCGTTGCCGTGAGGTCGCCATGGCGGTGCGCCAGAACCCGGTCGAGCCTGGCGGTCGAGAGCAGGATGTCGATGCGTGAGGGAGGCGGCCCCCACGAGAGCTTCGTGCCGCCGCCGCGAGGCACGACGAGCAGCTGGTCTCGCGCGGCCCGCTCCAGCGCGGCTGTCAGCTCTTCCACGCTGTCGGGCTCGACGACTGTCGCGGGAATGACGCCGTCGATGGCCTCGGCCGACGATCCGCGGCGCTCGCTCAAAATCGCTCCGCCACACCGGCGCGCTCGGCCGGATGCGTCCGGTACGGCCCCGGCACCTCGCCGCACAGGCGGGGGGTCGGAAAGACCTTGCCCGGATTGCAGAGCCCGGCCGGATCGAACGCGCACCGCAGCCGCTGCATGGTGTCGAGATCGTCCTCTGAGAACATTTTGGCCATGTAGGCGGACTTGTCGGCTCCGACGCCGTGCTCCCCGGTGATCGACCCGCCGGCCTCGATGCAATAGGTCAGGATCTCGGCGGCGACCTGCTCGGCCAGCTCGCCCTGTCCCGGCACGTGCTCGTCGTAGCAGATCAAGGGGTGCAGGTTGCCGTCGCCGGCGTGGAAGACGTTGCCGATGCGCAGCCCGGAGCGCTGCTCCAAGGCGCGGATCCTGGCGAGCACCTCCGACAGCCTGGTCCGGGGGATCACGCCGTCCTGCACGTAGTAGTTCGGCGACACGCGGCCCATCGCGGCAAAGGCCGCCTTGCGGCCTTTCCAGATCCGCGCGCGCTGGTCGTTGTCGCGGGCGATCTGGATCTCGCTGCCGCCGTTGCGCCGGCAGATCTCCTCGACCAGCGAGAACAGGCCCTCGACCTCGGACCTGGCGCCGTCGAGCTCCACGATCAGCACGGCCTCGGCACTGGGGAACTGCGGGTGCACCGCCGCCTCGGCCGCTTCGATGGTGAGGCGATCCATCATCTCGACGGCGGCTGGGATGATCCCCGCCGCGATGATGTCCGAGACGGCCCCGCCGGCCGCGGCCGTCGAGTCGAAGGCCGCGAGCATCGTCCGCACGGCCTCCGGCGCCCTGAGGATCCGCAGCGTCACTTTCGTCGCGATGGCCAGCGTGCCTTCCGAGCCCACGAGCGCGGCGACGAGATCGAATCCCGGCGCGTCGACCGCGCCGCTCCCGAGGTGCACCATCCCGCCGTCGGGCAGCACGGCCTCGATCGCGAGCACGTGGTGCACGGTGAAGCCGTACTTCAGGCAGTGGGCGCCGCCGGAGTTCTCGGCCACGTTCCCGCCGATCGAGCAGATCTGCTGGCTGGAGGGATCCGGGGCGTAGTAGTAGCCGTACGGCGCCACGCGCCGCGTCACGTCGAGGTTGATCACGCCCGGTTCGACGGTGACGCGCTGATTGGCGATGTCCACCTCGAGGATGCGGTTCAGGCGTGAGAGCACGATGAGGACGCCGTCGGCGAGCGGGAGCGCCCCACCCGACAGGCCGGTGCCATGTCCGCGCGCGACGAAGGGAATCCTGCGCTCGTGACACGCGCGGACGACGCGCTGTACCTGGGCCGCGTCGCCGGGCAGGACGACGCACCCGGGCGTGGCGCGGAGGCGCGCCAGACCATCGGACTCGTAGGTGAGCATCTCGGTGGGATCGCGCAGGATCCCCTCCGGCCCCACGATTTCCTCGAGGGCGGCGACGAAGGCTGGGTCGATGACCCCGGATGACGGCAACACGTTCTGCAGCAGAGAGTTGGAGGTCGTATGGTAGCATGGCGCGTCCTGCCAGAACCCAGCCGCGCCCAGCCATCGCCTGCACCGCCGCCGCGCTCCGCTTCATTCCGGAGTGCGGCCGCTTTGGGCCTCTTCGCGATCCTGGCGGTGGCGCACACGTGGCCGATCGCCGCCTCTCCGGGACACCTCGGCCGCAACAGCCAGGCCGACACCAAACTGAACCAGTGGACCATGGCGTGGGTGGCGCATCAGGTCACTCACGATCCTGTCCACCTGTACGACGCGAACATCTTCTATCCCGAGCGCCACACACTGGCCTTCTCGGAGAACCTCTTCGTGCAGGCCATGATGGGGGCGCCGCTGGCCTGGGCGGGAGGCTCGCCGGTGCTGGTGTACAACGTCGTGCTGATCGCCGGGTTCGCGCTGACAGGCTGGACGACCGCTCTCGTGATGCAGCGCTGGACCGGCAGCTGGCTGGCCGGGCTGCTCAGCGGATCGCTGATGGCATTCAACGCGATGACGCTGACGCGCCTCTCGCACATCCAGATGCTGCACCTGGAGTTCTTTCCCCTGGCGCTCATGGCGTTCGATCAGCTGCTGGCATCGCCCGGATTCCGCCCCGCAGCCAGGACGGCGCTCTTCTTCGTCCTCCAGGCGCTCACCTCCATCTACTTTCTCGTGTTCACGTTCTTTGCGTTCCTCGCCGCTGCGATAGTGCGCGCGGGGGAGTGGGGCCGCCGCTGGATGCCCGCCCTGGGGTGGTCGCTCGTGTCGGCCTGCCTGGCGCTGGCGGCGCTGCTGCCGTTTCTCTGGCCTTATCTCGAAGCGCGGCGGGAGCAGGCGATGTTCGTGCGGACGCTGGTGGAGGTCGGGCGGTTCTCGGCCAGTCTCACCGACTATCTCGCGACCGGCGGCACGCTGCACAACCGCCTGTGGAGCGGGCGGTTCTTCCGGTCCGACGGATTGTTCCCGGGGGTGATCGGGCTCGTCCTGACCGGCTACGCGCTCGCGACCGGCGTGGCGTTCGCGGATCGCCGGGCGCGGATGGCGCTCGGATTCGGGCTGCTCGCGTTCCTCCTCTCGTTCGGGCCGGCGCTTTCGCTCTATCGAGGCGTGTATGCCGTTTTCCCGCCGATGGCTGCCATCCGCGGCGCAGCGCGCTGGGGGCAGCTCGTCCTGGCGGCCGTGGCGCTTCTTGCCGGCTTCGGCCTGGTCGAGCTGCGCCGGCGGCTCCGGCCATCGCTCGCGGTTCCCGCATGCCTGGTGCTCATCGCGATCGTCAATCTCGAGGCGTGGCGCGCGCCCTTCCAGTTCATTCCCGAAGATCGCTGGGAAGGGGTGCCGCCGGTGTTCAAGGCGCTGAACACGCCCGAGCCGGAGGTCGTGATCGTCTTTCCGTTCTATCCGCCGCAGCGGATCTTCATGAACGCCCGCTATATGCTCGTCTCCACCGCGTTCTGGAAGCCTCTCGTCAACGGCTATTCCGGCTACATGCCGACGCGGTACATCACCCATACGCAGAACCTCGGCGGGTTCCCCGACGACAGGTCGGTCCGGTACCTCGAGGAGCTCGGTGTCACGCGCGTGCTCGTGGACAGCCGCAACGTCGATCCCGGCGCGCTCGCGCGCCTGCCGCAGTTTCCGGAACTCTCGCTCATCGGCAGCGATGGCAACCTCCGGATCTACGCGCTCAGGCGATGACCGCGCTGCTCGCAGCCGTGAGTGCCGGGATCGCGGCCTGGCTGTCGATCGGGGCGGTCGCGCCCGCCCGGGATCTGGCCGGCGGGGAGATGAGAATCGCCCTGCTCCCGCCCTTGTGGCTGCTGGTCGTGCTCGCGGCTGGAGCCGCCGCAGCCGCGCGCGCGCTGCGCGTGCCGGCCGCCCGCGCGCGCCCTCTCTTCTTTTCGCTCGTGCTCTCGCTTCCGTGGCTGCCCGGACGTGTCCCGGCGGCGTTTCTCGCGTGGAGCGGACCGCTCACCGCCGGCGTCTGGATCGCCGTCGGCGCCGGTGTGATCGCCGCCGCCCCATGGCCGCGGCTGAAGACTCGCTGGCTGCACGATCCCCTGCGGGCGCCCGCCGCGGCGGGGGCCATCGCCTTCATGCTGTTCCTGGCGGGCGCCTGGCGGGTGGCCGATCGGCTGCCCGGCGGAGACGAGCCGCACTATCTGGTCATCACGCAGAGCATCCTGAAGGACGGCGACCTCCGAATCGAGAACAACCACGAGCGCGGCGACTATCGCGAATACTTCTCCGGCGCGCTGAGGCCCGACTACCTGCGGCGCGGGTCCGACGGCCAGATCTATTCGATCCACGCTCCCGGCCTCCCTGCGGTGATCGCGCCGGCATTTGCCGTCGGCGGCTATCGCGGCGTGGTGGTGTTCCTCGCGCTGGTGGCGGCGATCGGCACGGCGCTTCTGTGGCAGGGAGCGTTCGGGCTCACCGGGAGCGCGTCGGCCGCCTGGTTCGCCTGGGCGACGTGGGCGCTCACCGTGCCCTTCTTCTTCCAGGCGTTCTCCGTCTTCCCCGACGGACCTGGCGCGACGCTCATGCTGTTCGCGGCGCTCCCGCTGATATCGGCCGCCGAACCGGCCCGGGTCACCGACTCTGGACGATGGCTGGCCTCGGGAATTGCGCTGGCGCTGCTGCCGTGGCTTCACACGCGCTTTGCGCTCATCGCGCTGTCGCTCGGAGTTGCGATTGCGCTGCGGCTGCTGGCCGATCCCCGCGGCCGATGGCGGAACGTGCTGCTGTTCGCCCTGGTCCCGGCGGCGAGCGCGATCGCATGGTTTGCCTTCTTCCGCGTTGTGTATGGCACCTTCAATCCCGCGGCGCCGTACGGCACGTACACCCAGACTGCAGCGGCGAACATCCTGACGGGGCTGCCGGCGCTGTTCCTGGATCAGCAGTTCGGCCTTCTGCCGAACGCGCCGGCGTACGCGGCGGGCCTGATGGGCATGGGGCTGCTCGCGCGGCAGCGATGGCGGCTGGCGCTGGAGTTGTCGACGACAGCCCTGGCGTACCTGCTGTCCTCGTCCGCGTATCACATGTGGTGGGGCGGCAGCAGCACGCCGGCGCGCTTCGCTGTACCCGTGCTGCCGCTGCTCGCGCTGCCGGCGGCCTTCGTCTGGGTGCGGGACAGGAGGCCGGCGACCCGCGCATTTGCGCTGGCGCTCCTGCTCATCAGCATCTGCCTCACCATCACTGCGACGTGGGTCGATCGCGGCGCGCTCGCCTACAACTTCCGCGACGGCTTCTCACGCCTCGCCGAGTGGATGAGCCCGTCCGCCGACCTTCCGCGGGCACTGCCGACGTTCTTCCGGCAGTCGCCGGCTGCTGCCGTGCTCCGGGCATTGATTTGGGCCGCCGCATTCACCGCGGCCTGGCTTGCGGTCTCGAGGGCTCGCGCGCGGGATGCTCTGGCTCTGTGGGTGCCCGTAGGCCTCGCGGCGGCTGCAATGGTCGCCGCGACCGTGGTGTGGAAGCTCGATCGCGTGCACGCCTCGACCCTCGATACGGGAGGCCTCAGCCTGCTCGAGCGCTTCGACAGCCGCCTGCGCCCCGGTGCGGTGAATCTTCGGACCTGGCAGGCCTCCCCCGCGGCCGACATGATCACGCGCATCGTCCTCTCGACTCCCGACCGGCGGCCGATCGCCTCGGCGCGCTCGCTGCTGCTCGTTCCCAGCCAGCTTCCTGCCGGGACGTACCTCCTGCAGGCCCGGCCGGGATGGCCGCGCGAATCCGGGTCCGCATCGCTCGTCGTGGGGCGCAATGCCCTTCCGATTCAGTCGTGGCCGCTGGCCGAGCTGTCGGCAGGCCCGATCGAGCTGGACCTGCCCGTACCGGTCGGGTCTTTGGAGATCGTGACCTCCGTCGGGCCGCCCGATTCCGGCGGCGAACAGCACGGCAGACTCGCGCTGCGGGTGCTGAAACTGCGGACGCGCGCGCTCATCGACCGGCCCGCGCGTCTGGCGGCGCCGTATGAGGGCGGGGTTGCGTTCTTCTTCGACGACGCGGTGTTCGTGGAGCCAACGGGGTTCTGGGTGAGAGGCGGCAGAGACGCCACGATGGCCATCGTCCCGGCAGCGCCTGCGGGCGAGTCTCGATTGTTCATTCGCAACGCGGCCGCCATCAACCGCATCGAGATTGAGGTCAACGGTCGTGCGGCGGTGCTGGATCTCCAGCCGCGCGAAGAACGTACATTGCCGTTCGGTCCGGCACCGGGCGAGCGAGCCTCCCTCGTTCGCATTCGAAGCGAGTCGGGCTTCCGTCCGGCCTCGGTGGATCCGCCTCTACCGACACCAGATTTCTCGGCGTCTGGGTGGAGCCCCGCTGAGGCGGGCGTCTTAGTCTTCGCGCAGCTTCGCCATCTTCTGCTCGGCCGCGGCCAGCTTGAAGCGCGCCCGCTCGGCAGCCGCGCGCGCTCGCTGCAGCTCGCGCTCGGCGGCCTGCCTGCGGCGCTGTTCGGCGCGCGAGGGTTTCGCCGGCGGCGGGGGGACCGCGGGGTGCTCCGGTTCTGGCGCATGCCGCGGCATGGGCCGCATCTTCATGCCGGCGAGGAGACTGAAGCCGGCCGCCGGCGGAACGTGCGTGAGCCGGCCAGGCGGCTCGTCGGCCGGCAGGGCCATGAGGGTGCGGCGGATTGCTTCGAGCGTGGCGTCCGACATCCGCGCGCCGGATTGCTTCAACAGGGCGGTGGTCTTCGCGAAGGCACGCTCGGCCGCCGCACGATGTGCCGCTCCGGGCTCGTGCAGATCCACCTTCCGTCCCTGGAGTGCCGCGCGGTGCGCCTTTCTCAATTCCTGCGACGCGGCGACGAGCGCCTGGTACGTCGCTTTGTCCTTCCAGTGGAGCTGGTTCACGGCCCACGCCGGCACCGGAGGCTTCCGGAGCGACTGGATCGTGCTTCGGGCCGCACCCGAGAGCGGCTTGGCGGCGGCGTTGCGCTCGCGCGTGAAGCGATCGAGCGGCACCCGGTAGAGCTCGTCGATGGTCGCCTCGAGACTCTTCACGACCCGGTTCGCGCCCTAGAGCTCGACCACTTCGCGGGTGACGGTCGCCGTTTCCACGACCACGACCGTCGACTCGATGCCCCGCTTGCGCTGAACGCGTTTGAACCACCACGAGGTGAGCACGGGCGTGAGCACGGCCGTCACGATCACCGAGGCGGCCACCTGCACCGTGGCGGCCGGGGCGATGGCCGCAAACGTCGGATCCGCGAGTGCGACCGCCTGCGGCACGGCGGCCGAGTTGCCCGCCGTGCTCGATGCGGCGGCGCCCGCGATGCCGCTCCCGCCGAGCAGCCGGTCTGCGGTGATGCAGACGATCCCCGTGATGACGAGCACCAGCACGCCGAGCATGATGCCGGGCGCGCCGGCGGTGACGACCGAGCGGAGGTTGATCGTCTGGCCGAGCGTGAACGCCATGAACGGCACGATGACCGGCTCGTGCGTACCGAAGAACGTCCGCAGGTCTTCGTCGAGGTTGCCGAGGAGCGCTCCCGCGGCCAGCGGCGCGATCACCGACACCATCGTGAGCCACGGGATGTTGGCGAGGCCGGCCCCCACGAAGATCAGCATCGTCAGGAAGGGCCCGGTCTCTATGCTCTGGACGACATAGGTGCCGGCATCTTCCTTGTCTCCCATGACGCTCGTGAGCGCCAGGAACATGCCGCCGTTGGTATCGCTCATGGCGACCATCACGGCGAGCGTGCTCAGGCCGAGCACGCTGCCGTCGAAGTACCTGGCGACGGTGAGCGCGAGAATCGTGGCGACGCCGACCTTGGCCGTCAGGATGCCGAAGCCGCGGACGAGCATCTTCGGCGCCGCGCGCAGCGTAATCTTGGTGCCCACCGTGAAGAGGTACATCCCGAGCACGGTCGGGTATCCGGCGCCGCTCAGCGCTTCGGTGAAGCCGCCGATCTTGAGCAGGTTCGGAAAAAACGTCGTGAGCGCCATCCCGACGAAGAGCGGCACGACCATGAGGCCGCCCGGCACCCGGATGACGGCCCTGTAGATCTTCATAGCGGCGTTCCTTTCAACAGGTGGTTAAAGATACCACCCTCGCGCCGCCAAATGCTCGTATCGATCTGCGCCCGCAGGAGCTAAGATATCGACCCGTCAGGAGGATGCCGACATGATTACGCTGACAGTGAACGGCCAGCGCCGGTCGTTCGATGGCGATCCGGACATGCCGCTGCTCTGGTATCTGCGCGACGAGCTCGGGCTTACCGGAACCAAATTCGGCTGCGGCGCCGGGCTGTGCGGCGCCTGCACCGTACATCGGGACGGCCGGGCGGTGCGGGCCTGTCAGACGGCGATGCGAACCCTTGAAGGCCGGCAGATCGTCACGATCGAGGGCCTGAGCGCGAACGGCAGCCATCCTCTGCAGCGCGCGTGGATGATGATGAACGTGCCGCAGTGCGGCTACTGCCAGCCCGGCCAGATCATGCAGGCCGCGGCGCTGCTGTCGGCCAATCCCCACCCCGCCGACCAGGACATCGACACCGCCATGGCGGGCAACATCTGCCGCTGCGGGACGTATCAGCGCATTCGCGCGGCCATCAAGGCCGCGGCGGAAGGAGGGCGGGCATGACGCCGACGCTTCCGCGCACGCCAATCGAAAACGTTTCACGCCGGCGGTTCATCGGCGGCATGTTCTCCGCCGGGGCGTTCGTGCTCGTGGCGCGAATCGCGCCGGCAGACCTCTTCGCGCAGGCGGCGGTGTTCCGCACGCGCGCCGAATCGGCGGCGCTGCACCCCAGCGTCTATCTCGGCATCGAGCCGGACGGCACCGTGTTCATCGTGACCCATCGCTCGGAGATGGGCACCGGCATCCGCACGACGCTGCCGCTCGTCGCGGCCGACGAGCTGGACGCGGACTGGAGCCGCGTCACGATCGAGCAGGGCATCGGCGATGCGAAGTACGGCGACCAGAACACCGACGGGTCGAAATCGATCCGAGATTTCTTCGACGCGTTCAGGCGGGCGGGCGCGACGGCGCGCGCGATGCTGGTGCAGGCGGCGGCGGCGGAGTGGGGCGTTCCCGCGGCAGAGTGCCGCACCAGCCCGCACGAGGTCCTGCACCCGGGGAGCAATCGGCGGGTCGGCTATGGCGCGCTGGTCGCGGCGGCGTCGCGGCTGCCGGTGCCGGCGCCGGAAGACGTGCGGCTCAAGTCGAAGAGCGAGTGGCGCTATATCGGCAAGGACCATCCCATCTACGACCTGGCCGACATCGTCGTCGGCAAGGCCGCCTTCGGGATGGATCTGAAACAGGACGGCATGGTGTACGCGTCCATCGAACGGCCGCCCGTGCTGGGCGCGAAGCTGCGATCGGTCCGACGACAAGGCCGCCAGGGCCGTCAAGGGCGTGCTCGGCACCGAGACGATCGACGTGTTCACGCCTCCGCGCGAGTTCAAGCCGCTCGGCGGCGTCGCCGTGATTGCCGAGAGCACGTGGGCCGCGCTGCAGGGACGGAAGAACCTGACGGTCGACTGGGAGCCTGGACCTCACGCCGCGTTCGACTCGGTGCAATTCAGGCAGACGCTGATCGACACCGTGCATCAGCCGCAGAAGACGGTCAGGCACGTCGGCGACGTGGATGCGCAGTTCGCGGCCGGCGGCAAGGTGCTCGAGGCGACCTACTACACTCCGCTGGCGTCGCACGCGCCGATGGAGCCGCCCGTGGCGATCGCCGAGTATCGCGACGGACGGGTGACCTGCTGGACCTCCGTGCAGAACCCCCAGGCCGCCCAGGAGACGATCGCGGCCGCCGTCGGGATCAAGAAGGAAGACGTCACCTGCCATACCGCGCTGCTCGGGGGAGGATTCGGCCGGAAGTCGAAGCCCGACTACGCGGCGGAGGCGGCCGTGCTCTCGAAGAAGCTCGGCAGGCCGGTGAAGGTGATGTGGACGCGCGAAGACGACGTCAAGTTCGATTTCTACCACAGCACGGCGGCCGTCTATCACAAGGCGGCGGTGGACGAACGGGGCCAGCCGCGCGCGTGGCTGGTGCGCTCGGCGTTTCCGCCGATCGCGTCCACGTTCACCGAGGGGGAGCGGTACGCCCTCGATCTCGAGCTCGGCATGGGGCTCAACGATCTGCCGTACGAGCTGGCGCATCATCGCGTCGAGAACGGCCCGGGCGACGCGCACGTGCGGATCGGCTGGTTCCGGGCGGTGGCGAACAACTACCACGTGTTCGCGTCCGGCAGCTTCGTGGACGAGCTCGCGCACGCCGCCGGACGGGACACACTCGAGTACATCCTCGCGCTCATCGGTCCCGGCAAGGTGCTGGACCTGCGCCCGCAGCTCTCGGGCGAGTACACCAACTACGGCGCGCCGTACGCGACCTATCCGATCGATACGCGGCGCCTGCGGCGGGTGCTCGAGACGGCGGGGGAGAAGTCAAACTGGGGCCGGCGCAAGCCCGGGAACGGCTGGGGCATCGGCATCGCGGGTCATCGCAGCTTCAACACGTACGTCGCCTCCGTCGTCGAGGTCGAGGTCGATCGCACCGGACGGGTGAGCATCCCGCGGATCGATCAGGTGGTCGACGCCGGAATCGTGGTGAACCCCGAGCGTGCGCGGTCGCAGTTCGAAGGGGCTGCCGTGATGGGCGCCGGGCTGGCGCTCCTCGGCGAGATCACCGCGGCGAACGGGCGCGTGGAGCAGAGCAACTTCAACGACTTTCGCGTCGCCCGGATCGGGGAGGCGCCGCGGCAGGTGAACGTCCACATGATCGAGAGCGACGCGCCGCCGAGCGGCATCGGCGAACCCGGAACGCCTCCGGTCATTCCGGCGCTCGCCAACGCGATCTTCGCCGCGACGGGGAAGCGCGTGCGGGAGCTGCCGATTTCGAAGACGAAGCTCGCGTGAACATCGCCCGAGCCATGTCGCGAGAGGCAGGTCTGTCATGAGCACATCGCGTCCGGTCACGTGCCGCAGCCGTGTCATCGCGGTTGCGCTCGCGGTGTGTCTGGCGTGTACCGCTGGCGTATCCGCCGCCGGCGAACGCGTCTGGCAGAGCGGCGTGTGGCGGGAAGTACGGGTGACGCGGCCCAAAGTGATCTTCGGGATCACGCCGGGCCCGCCGACCGCCACCGGCGTGGGACGCGCCCCGACGGCGCCCCGGGAAATCCGCACGTACATCATCGAGACCGACGCCATGCGTCTGGAATTGAAGGACGTGACGACGATGGACGCGCCGCGTCTGGAGGTGCTTGTGGGAGATCCCGTGACGTTCGCGGTGGAGAAGAAGGTGGTGTATGTGAAAGACCAGGATGGCCGGGAGCATCGGCTCGCGCTGACGAAAGAGACGCGGCTCGTGCGATGAGCACGCGCGAGGCGGGATGCCGCGGCGGGCATGCTATGATCTGCGATTGCGCGCGCCCGTAGCTCAGCTGGATAGAGCGACTGGCTTCGAACCAGTAGGCCGCAGGTTCGAGTCCTGCCGGGCGCACCACAACAGGTCAGAGGTAAGAACTAAGAAGTAGGAACTGAGAAGGAATCAGAGATTCAAGGGCGCCCGTAGCTCAGCTGGATAGAGCGACGGCCTCCGGAGCCGTAGGCCACAGGTTCGAATCCTGTCGGGCGCACCAGCCATTGCTGCCGGGGCAAGGGCTAAGCTAAGGGGCGAGGGGTCAGGGGTAAGGGAAGAACGGTCAACCAAACCGCGATAGAATTTGGTACTGCGTTCGAGGGCCGCTAGCTCAACTGGCAGAGCAGCAGACTCTTAATCTGTTGGTTCAGGGTTCGACTCCCTGGCGGCTCACCAGCCTTCGCTCACGCCTGCCTTCGTGAGCGTGAGCTCCGGCTGGCAGGCAGGCGCGAAGGCTGTCCGCCGCAGCCGACACACGATCTCACGTCGCGTAGGTGGGCCTTGCCGCCCGCCCTGAGAGGTTAGGGCTGGCAAGCCAGCCGAGCACACTTTCCATAAGCCACAACGGCCACGGTTGAAGCGCTGCGATCTGATGCTCGCGGATCGCGCGCAGAAATCGCAACATTCCGCCCCGGACAAAGCAATATCATTCGAGTTCGAAGCGGTTCCGACTTTGCTGTTTCTGCGGCGTGCTACGTCCCAAGCGATTCGTCTACATCCTGAAGAGCATCGGCAGTCCACATGAGTATTACGTCGGGATAACGTCCGACCCGCCTGCCAGGCTGGTGGCACACAACGACGGATTGTCGCCACACACATCTCGACATCGTCCCTGGAGAACGTTGGTCGTGATCGAGTTCGATGAAGAGGCACCGGCTATCGAATTCGAGCGCTATTTGAAAACCGGTTCGGGCAGAGAGTTCGCGCGGCGCCACTTCCGACAGACCGTCCGATGAGCCTTCGACTGCCGCTCGCCCGCTCGGCGCCTACCCCGGCTTTGTAGAATCTGCCCGACAGACCCGATGTGCCAGCGCTGGTGGCTGTGGACTGCCGAGGAGGACTCGTGTCAGAGCGGAACCTTGCGTTGCGGGTGGTGCAAGTATCCGTTATCGCCTTGACGGCGTGTCTGGGCTGGTCGTGCCGCGCCTCGGCAGGTGAACGGGCACAGCCGACGAAGGAAGCCGTCCTACGGTTGTCCCGTGCGCTCCGGTTTCACAACTTCCATAACGAACGCCAACCTGGAGTCTCCGACCCTCGCCGTAACTTCCCAGCAGCCCGGCGACGGGAAGATAAGATAGGACGGCTGGAAGTTGTCAGCGTCATGCGAGTGATCAAGGCTGGCTCGCATCGGAGGCGCCTGAGTGTCCAGTCGCTTTCCCTCGATAGTCATCGGTCCTCGCGGCTTGGCCCAGAGGAATTTCATCTGCAATGAACCGTCTGGTAGGGCCTGTCCCGCCCCGCCCGGCCGAAACACAACCTTTCCTCCCGGCCACAATGCGGTGCCAATGCCTTCGCTCGCATGCCAGTTTGGCCCCTCTGGCACGATGCCCATCGAATGATGATTGGGAACGGTTACAGGACACGTAGACGCGGCGTCGTTCGCTCGCGCTGTCAGGCTCGTAAAGGCAAACAATGCCAATACGATCATCGCCGCCGCAACCGTGTCGTGAGCCATCAGAAGCACTCCTTCAAGGCTGAGAATAGCAACAAGGTCGAGTGATCCACTATACAGACTGTCTTGACGCGAGCGGCTCACCACTTCTTTCCTCAGCAATTTTGAAACTCAAGCGGCCCTGGCTTTCGTCGACGAGTCGGCGGTTTTGCGACCTCTTTGCCACATCTGGCGCGTCGTCCAGCCCATCGACGTTCTTCCGGCGCGAGTTGTCTGGCAGCGAGCGCGCGTAGACCCGGAGGGCTATGGATGAATCACGGTGTCCCAGTTGCTGGACTGACCACCGCGGAAGCGAGCTCTCCACCACGAACTACAACGGCCTGTGACGTGACGCGTCGAAGGGGAGACGTGACTCGCCTCCCGGGAGCATTTCCCTGCCGCGCCGAGATTTGGTTATCGTGGCAATGTGGGAATGCTGGATGCTGTCCGCAGGCATGTCCGCCCGCTCGCGCGGATCGGATGTGCGGCGGTGGGCACGATGTACGTGTTGGTCGGCGGCGTGGCGCTGATCGCGCTGACCGGGCACCTGACTGAGTACGCCGACACGAGCCGGATCCCGCAGCTGCTGGAGGAGCGGGTGCCGGGCGGCGTGGCCATCGTCTGGGCGCTCGCCGCGGGCGCAGCGGCGTATGCCGCGTGGCGCGTGCTGCAGGCGCTCAGCGATCCGTACGGCGTCGGCACTGACCCGCTCGCGAGCCTCAAGCGGATTGGCATCGGGGCCAGCGGTGCTGCGTACGGCTTCGTCGCCTGGTCGGCCATGCGCATCGTCCTGTCAATGCCGGACGCCGCGAGAGACGCTTCCGAGCAGCGCCAGCAGCATCTGGTCGCTCGCATCCTGAACTGGCCGGCGGGCGCCTGGCTCGTCGCCATGGCGGGGCTGGCGGTGGCGGTCGTTGGCCTCGTGCAGTTCTGGTACGTGATCCGACAGTCGTACGCGCACGACATCCGCATCACGCCACGAACGCGCAGCGCCGAGAGGGTGATCGCCGCGCTCGCGTCTTACGGGTACTCGGCCCGCGGCGTTCTCCTGTGCGTGCTCGGTTACTTCTGGTTGCGCAGCGCTGTCTGGCAGAATCCCTCCGCTGTCGGCGACACGGACACGGCTTTCGACTTCATCGGCGGAGGCGTTGTCGGCAACACCGCGTTCGCGATTGTGGCCATCGGGACCATCGCGTACGGACTGTTCATGTATGCCAACGCTTGGCTCTACCGGTTCGAGTCGGAGCCCGGGCGGCCGCGGAAAGGAAGAGCCACCGATACGTGAGCCCGATTGGGCGCGGCGGTGCACGGCATATCACTCTCAAGAAAGGGAAGCTCGGCTCGCGTCGCTGAGCGCGTTCGGCCGGTACCGAGGCGCAGCGACTACAGGATGTCCACAACTGGCGCGCGGCGGGAGCCGTACACATCCGCTACGCTAGCTGCTCTGGGTGGCCGCGCTGCTCACGCCGCGTCCCCGGTGCTGCTCGTCATCGACGAGGGGAGACGGGCCGACAGAAGAATGATCTGATTAGTGTTTCTTTGTCAGATAGTCGGCCTTGAAATGCTTCGCGAACGCCTCGGCGGCAGATTGGAAGTTCCCCTTCTTGACGTTGTAGGCATAGAGCACCGCACTACTGTCGCGATCGATGACCTGAACGGCCCCTTCGAACTTCGTAAAGCCCCCGCCACCGAATCCAAATGCCAGCTTCGCGACTTTTGTGCCAGTGGTGTCTTCTTTCTGGGACGACACGGTCTTGATGGTCCACTGGGCCTTGCCTTGATCGGTGACAACCTGCACCGGGACCGACTTCTTCACAAGCGCGGCAGCAATGGCTGACCCGAAATCAATCTGCTTTGCCTTGGTCGCTGAGTTGCCGGCATCCACCGTATCGGTCGCATCGATGAAGACCCGTGGGTAGTTCTGTGGTGCCTGAGCCGATGCGACGGATGAAATCAGACACAGCAATGCGATGAATCCGTTCTTCACGATTTGCCTCCCGTTCATCCAAGGTGATGGGATGACGCATCCTGACGTTGACGAATCCAGCGCACGGTAGCTCTTTACGATGTTCTTGTGCGGGTGGATGTTAGCACGGGGGAGGATCGGCGCCGTGAGCACCGACGTGCCGGGGTTGCCTGTGTGTGCTGCGGCGCAAACCATTCCGAAGCGGTGCCCCCAAGGGTGTGCACAAATGCACAGCGGAAACGGCCGGCACGACAGACACTGGACGAACGGAGACCGCCGAAGGACTCACCGATCGGCAGCCTGCTGATGCCCGACAACATTCCTGAGACTGGCGACGTCGTCGTCCATGGCCGCGCGTCAAACGCGACGCCGTCGTACGCGATCTATGCGGTGCCCGGACCGGACCAGGTCGGTTGCACGACCCGTGAGGAGGCGGAGCGCATGGCACGCTCCTGTGCCAGGCGATCTGGAGTCAATCTCTGGTTTTCCGACGGCCAGGGCGGCTTCACGCTACTGGCTCGCTTCCGCCGGGCGGCGCGTGGACAACCCGCCGAGCGTCCTCTATCGATGGCACGATCGGCGCCTCGGGCCAGCGCTAAACCGTTCGGTCGCGACGCAACATAACGGCGGGGAAGATGCTCAAGGGGTTCAAGACCTTTCTCCTGCGAGGCAATGTCGTGGATCTGGCCGTCGCCGTGGTCATCGGTGCCGCGTTCGGCGCCGTTGTCGCGGCTCTGGTCAAGGACCTCTTGACACCACTGATCGCGGCGATGGTCGGCCAACCCGATTTCTCCGCGATCGTCTTCACCGTGAATGGCAGCCAGTTCCTCATCGGCGATTTCATCAACGCCGTCCTGGCGTTCGTGCTGGTCGCGGCGGCGATCTACTTCTTCGTGGTCATGCCGATCAACATGATCGATGAGCGGCGCCGACGCGGCGAGGCGCCGCCCGATCCCACGACGAAGAAATGCCCGGAATGTCTGAGCGAGGTACCGGTCGCGGCACTACGGTGCGCGTTCTGTGCGCAGCCCTTGCACGCCCAGGCCGGAGTACGGGCCGCGCGTTAGGAAGCGATCGTGACGTAAAGGACGGCGCCGCTCGGGTGACCCCGTCCTCGACGGTCAGCTCGGTCAATCAGTAGTGGAGGTGAGACATGGGTATGAGAGACACGTACGCGTACACGATTCAGACGGCGAAGGGCAAATTCCACGGCAACGCCGAGGAACGCGACGGCAAGCTGCATTTCAAGGGCACGGTCGCCACCGAAGCCGAGAAGAACGAGATCTGGGCGGCGATCAAGACGATCCCGACATGGCAGAAGGACATCGTCGCTGACATCCAGGTGACGGGCGGACCCGCAGCGGGCGCAGCCCCGCCGGCCGCCGCCTCTCGATCGTCGTCCGGCAAGACCTATGTGGTGAAGGCTGGCGACACCCTCGGCGGGATTGCCAAGGAGCATCTGGGCAGCGCTGGCGCCTACATGAAGATCTTCGAGTTGAACAAGGATCAGTTGACCGATCCCGACAAGATCAAGCCTGGGCAGGTCCTGCATCTCCCGTAGGCCGCCACGCGGATCAGCGCGAGGTCGGACTCTTCGCCCTGAGCGTCGCAGGCTTCGTAGTAGTTGGCGTCCCTGCTCCAGCGGCGATGGAGCTCGCTGATCCTGGTCATGCTTCAGTTCCATCGCCCTTTGGAGCGGCAGATCGATCTCTCCCGTTGCGCCCTGCACCGCGACCAGTTCGTCGAGGATGCGGATCACGCGCCGGCTCGGGAGTGACACGCCCATCTCGATCTCCAGTCCCTCGCGATTCCCTTCATCAATCATCGTAAACAACCGCACCTGCCGACTGTCGTAGAGCGTCTCGGTCATGAAATCGAGCGCCCACGTCTGGTTCAGCACCGGCGGCGCCGTCAACGGCTGACGGATGCGTCGAGGCACGCGCCGGGTCGTGCGTCGGGGCAGATTGAGCCGCAGGGCGCAGTACACCCGATGTACGTGTTTGTGGTTCCACGGACGACCTTCCACGCGTAGCCGATCGAAGAGCTTCCAGAAACCCCACCGCGGATAACGGGCCACCGCGTCAGTCAGCGCGGCGATCACCGTCGCGTCGCGCCGACTGGTGGGCACCGGAGGCCGGTAAAACGCCGCTCGCGACAGCCTCACCACACGACAGGCTCGCTGCACCGCCAGCTGATGCTCGCTGACGAGGACCTCCGCGATCTGTCGCTTTGCGAACGGCCTTACAGCTTTCGGTTGAGGACGTCCTTGATCGCCGCGTTCTCGAGCGCCAGGTCTGCGTACATCCGTTTCAACTTGGCGTTCTCGGCCTCAAGTTCCCGCAGCCGCTCCACATCGGACACCGTGGCGCCCCCGTACTTGCTCCGCCACTTGAAGAACGTGCTCTTGCTGACGCCGTGCTTCCGCAGCAGGTCCGCCACCGCCATCCCGCCTTCCGCGTCTTTCAAGATCCCGACAATCTGGCTCTCACTGAATTTCGCCTTCCGCATGACCGCTCCTGACCCGGAGCAGTCTACCTTCCACTGTCAATCGATCGGGGAAGCTTACGGGCGGACGCGTGCGAACATTGCGCCGTGAACTCTTAATTCGTTGGTTCAGGGTTCGACTCCCTGGCGGCTCACCACTCCTCGCACCGCTCGGAGTGGTCTCGCGCGCCAGGTCGGCCGGCAAGTGGCTCCGCCCTGCGGGCTCGCCAACATGCTCGACTCCCTGGCGGCGGACCACTTCATTCTCTACAGAATGCGTCGACTGCCAAGGCTGTCACGTCCATCACCTCGTTTCTTCCTGGCGAGATAGGGATCAGCCGACCCCGCTCCGCCGAGGTCGGCTGCGACGTTGTGTGCGCTTAATTCGCGGTGCAGACCGTGCCGAGATAATCGCCGCTCGTCGTTCCCGCCACGGGATCGAAGTCGCCTCGCAACCGAATCTGCCCGGTCGCGTTCGCCATCGTACCCGTCCCGCCGTTGAACGTGATGAGCGATGCGAATCCACCGTTGCCGGGCGGCAGATCGATGACGCCGGTGTCGGTCCCCAGCACGCCGGCGCCGCTCTTCAGCGTCACCGTGCTGTGTCCGGTGAAAAACAAGATCGTCGGTACGTCAGGCTCGCCATTTGGCGCTGCGCTCGACATCGTGAATTCGTAGCTGCCCTGAATCCCGCCCCACACCCGTCCGGCCGTGCAGAGGCCCACCGGTGAGGCGCAACCGGCGACCACGACATGTGCTTCAAAGCTTCCAACGACGGGCTTGCACTGCTGGCTCGCGTGCGCGCGAGACGCAGCAAGCGGGATTCCACAGACTGCGACTCCAAGAGCCAGCATACGACGTATCCTCATGTTGTCCTCCTCGTTCAGTCGACCGTGATGCGCGTTGCGGCAACGGTGCCCGTGGCTGATCGCGGGCTATGCCGCCGACAGAGAAGTGCCACGACACGCCGGTGTCACCGTTGTCCTGGTTGATCCGAAATGGCGGTCCGAATTCATCGCCTGCACTCCATGCTGGCCGCGACCTGCTTCGCCGCACCGGCGAGTTGCGAGGCCTGCGCAGCCGTCAGCGCGCGATCGGTCTGGGCCTCGACTTCGTGCATGAACGCTCGAAGGGCGTTGCACGCCGCAGGCGAGTCGCCGTGGTTGGCCGCGTCCAGCGCTCTGAGGGCGTGCCGCAGCTTGACGTCGAAGCTGTTGGCGATGCCGTTTGAGAGATTGAGCGCCTGCACGAACGCCGCGAGGCCGGACAGGAGTCCCGTCGCCAACGGACACTTGCCACCATTGCCGCTGGCATAGAGAGCGGCAACCTCCTGCGCGCCGAGCGCCCGGTTGTAGATGGAAGCCTCGTCGACGATGCCGTTCAACTTGCCGTCGAAGACCGTTTCCCCCGAGGTGCCGATGAAGATCGGCCGCGTTCCATAATCGACGACGATCGATACCGGCGCCTCGGCTTCGAGCTGTCCGTTGACGTACAGCCTGACGTAACTCCCGTCATAGGTGCCCACGACGTGATAGAACTCGCCAGGGACAACGGCCGTCGTGGATACGGCCGGGGTTGTGGTGCCTCCGCCCTCGACGTCGCCGACGCTGAAGACCAGACGATCCACTCCCGCCTCCCGCTGCTTGCGCAACGCATACGCCTCGAAGTTGAAGGTCCTGGTGTTCTTCTTGAAGATCACGTATTGCAACCCAACCGCACCGAACTGCGAGACCACCGGCGTGTCGAGCGAATCGAACCGCACCCACGCCTCGACGCTGACCCTTGCTGGTTTCAGTGCCGGAGCGTCGGGAATCTGGACATAGTCGCCTTCGCCATCGAGAGAGAAGCCCAGGCCCACCACCGCCGGGGCGAAAGCCGCGTCGCCGGCGAGTTGCCCGTTATTGCCGCCCACGATGTCGATCGCGGTGCCGTTGCCGGGCCACCACCCGACGATTCCCCACGGGGCCGCGGTACAGGTTTGCGCAGAGGCACCTGTGTGGAGTCCCGGGAACAGCATCATGGCAGCCAGCACGCAAAACATCGGCGTCGATTTCATGGCATGTTCCTTTCCAGGCATCGTGTATCGGAGCGCTCATATCAAGTCGAGCGCCTGTGAGCTGCCCGACACATCGCATCACCCGCCGGCCGTCGCTGAAGCTCGGCGAGCCGCCGCTATCGGCCTCCACCCACCACCGCGTCCGGCAGCGCGAAGGCCGTCAGCGTCGTTCCGGACGGCATCAGGACGTACTGCCGGCCGTCGAGCATGTACGTGATTGCGCCCGCGTACAACGCGGACCCCGTCTGATAGTGCCAGAGGTTCTTTCCCGTCCGCGCGTCGAAGGCCATGAAGTTGCCCGATGACCCCGCAAAGACCAGCCCGGACGCAGTCGAGAGCACGCCGGCCCACGACTGGGCTGTGTAGGGAAACTCCCACCGCCGTCCGCCGGTCGCGACATCGATCGCGCGCAGCGCGGCATGCTGAAACTCCTCCAGGCGCGACACGGCGCCGCCCCGGTAGCCTTCGCCCGGCTTGTACCTCATCCCGCCAGTTGAAGAACGTTCCGCAGGCATCCCGTGCGGTGACGAACATCAGACCGAGAGCGGGATCGAACGACGGCGACATCCAGTTGGTGCCCCCGCTGGCGTCGGGGCACACCCGTGTCCCCTGCTCGCTCGGCAGGCTGCCGGGGAGGAGAATCGGCCGCCCGTCGGGGTGAACTTCCTTGGCCCAGCTCGTCTGGATGAAGGGTTTTCCGTAGATCAGTTTGCCGGTGGCGCGATCGAGCACGTAGAAGAAACCGTTCCGGTTCGCGAACAACACCACGTTGCGGCGCTGGCCGCCGATCGTCACGTCGGCCAGCACGGGGACTTGCGTGGAGTCCCAGTCCCACACGTCGTGCGGCGTGAACTGATAATGCCAGCGCAGCGCTCCCGTGTCGCCGTCGAGCGCGACGATCGAGGCGGTGTACAAGTTGTCTCCTTCGCGCAGTTCGCCGTTGTAGTCCGGTCCGGCATTGCCTGTGCCCCAGAAGACGAGATTCAGATCCGGATCGTAGGAGCCGGTGGTCCATGTCGAACCGCCCCCGTGTTCCCAGGCTGTCGCGTCCTGCCCCTGCCAGGTTCGGTGGCCCGGGTCCTCCGGACCGGCGGTCGTGTGGAATCTCCACACCCGCTTCCCCGTGTGCACGTCGTAGGCGTCGACGAAGCCCCGAATGCCGTACTCAGCCCCGGCGATGCCCGCAACGACCTTGTCCTTGAAGGCGAGCGGCGCCGGCGTGCCGCTGTAGCCGTCCCGGAAGTCCTCCATCACCGTGTCCCAGAGCAGCGCGCCGCTCTTGAGGCTGATCGCCACGATGTGGGCGTCGAGCGTCGTCTTGAAGAGGCGGTCGCCCATCACCGCGAAACCGCGGTTGACCCGGCCGCAGCAGGCGATGAGTCCGGTGGGGAGGTCGCGCTTGTACCGCCAGATCTGGCGGCCCGTCCGCGCGTCGATGGCCCAGCCGAGGTCCTCCGGGCCGGTGATGTAGACGATGCCATCGAGCACGAGCGGCGTCGCTTCGAACTTGCCGAGCGTGTCGGTCTGGAACGCCCACGCCGCCGCGAGATGCTGCACGTTCCCGGGGGTGATCTGCGTCAGCGGACTGTGACGCTGGCTCCCGTAATCGCCCCCGTAGGTCAGCCAGCGCGTCGGGTCCTCGAGCCCGCCCCGGAGATCCTGAAAGGTCACCATGCCGGGCGGCCCCAGCTGCTGCGCGGCCGCGGCCAGAGAGCCCATCGCCACGGTCACTGCCGCAACTCGCAGCGTCCGGAATGTCGTCATGCGCATGGCTCCTCCTCAGCGGCGGATCGAATCGGGTCTGCGCAGCGTGCCCAGGTAACTCAGAAGATCGTCGAGATCGCTGGCGTTGAGACGATCCGGGCCGTATGCGGGCATCACCGACTGCTTCTCGGCAATCACCTCGGTGAGGTTCGCCTTGACATAACCCTGCAGGCGCTGGCGCATATCCATGACCTGGATCGAAAATTCGTCTTCGTTCTTCTTCACGCCGCGGATCCGCTGGCCGTCGCCGAGCACGAGCGTGACCGGCTCGTAGCCCGCCTTGATATTCGCGCTCGGCGTCCGGATCTTCTTCGTGAGCGCGGTGCGCGGCCGTCCGGAACCGATGCGCGACAGGTCCGGCCCCAGTTCTCCGCCACTGCCGTTGACCATGTGACACGTCCGGCAGGTCTTCTGAAAAATCTGCTCGCCGTTTTCCGGCGAGCCGGTGAACGCCTGCGGCGGCGCCGAGCCGGCCATGCTGCGCAGGTAGGCGAGGACCTGCCAGATCTCGCGGTCTGGCACGCGCAAAGGGTCGGCGCCCGGCATTTCGCTGCCAGGCACGCCCTGTCTGACCGTCTCGAAGATGCGGTCGTCGGAGACGCCCGACGCCCACAGGTCCGTCAGGTCGGGGCCTCTGTCGCCACGCGCGTCCGGCCCGTGACATCCCGCACATCGCGTACGGAACATCGCTCCGCCGTTGCGAATGGCATCGCGATTACCCTCGAGCGGGTTCCCGGCGACGGCCGTGTCGGCGCGCCCGGCGCCGGCATTCTGCGCGCCTGCGCCAGGAGCCTGGGCGAGCGCGACACCCGCGGCGATCAGCCACAGGGCCACTAGGACGGGTATCGGCCGGCGGTATTTCAAACCCTCGCCTCCTCGGGTGACTCGACACCTTGGCTATCGACTCGGAGTCGCGGATGGTAGCACGTTGCCATGAAAAGGTAGCGCACGGATTATGATCCTCGGCAGACACACATCAACTACACGCGTCGCGGGTTCCTCGAAACGGCGGGAGCGATCGTCGCCGCGGCTGGCGGCGCCTGCGGCAGACGGCCCGCGAATCGGCTGTCGGGCGCGCCCGGCGTCGAGCTGAACGTCGAGAATGCCGCGCTGCCCGATTACTCGCACGATCTGGAGCGCTATCTCACCCGCATCGCCGGCGAGGCGCGGGCGCGCCGCAAGTCGGTCGTCAGCGCGATTTCCACGCCGCAAGGAATCGTGGACCGGCAGAAACTGATCGCCGCACAGGTCTGGGAGATGCTCGGGGGCCCCTTGGAGCGCGCTCCCCTGAACCCGCGAGTCACGGGCGTCGTCGAGCGGCCCGGCTATCGGATCGAGAAGCTGGCCTTCGAGAGCCGGCCGCGGCTGTACGTCACGGCCAACCTCTACCTGCCGGCCGCGCCGGGGCGTCACCTGCGATTCTGGACCGCTCGGCCATTCCACCAACGGCAAGGCGTGGCCGAGTTACCAGAAGCTGTTCTCGAATCTGGCGCGCAAAGGCTACTTGGTGCTGGCGTACGACCCATTCGGGCAGGGTGAGCGCATCGAATACCCCGGAGCCCGCCCAGGCCGCCAGTCGGCGATCGGCCCCGGCGGAAGAGGACGGGTTCGCCGAATTGTTGTGCAGGCTGGGCGGATGCCGCGTGGCGGCGATCGACGTCCGCGGACGCGGCGAAGGCGCGATCGCGTATCCGGCGCGCGGGCGGTTCTACTTTGCCAACCGGATTACGAACGAGGCGTACCTGACCTGGTTCACGCTCATGCTCGGCCAGCCGCTTGTCGGTGGGCAGGTATACGACACGCTCCGGGCCGTGGACTTCCTGGGTTCGCGGGCCGGCACCGGCGGGGCTGTCGCGCTGGTGGGCGATGGTCCGCACGGCGTGACGGCCCTCTTTGCAGCCGCGCTCGACGGGCGCGTGCGCGGTGTCGCCCTGCGGTAGACGATCGCGGACTATCGTTCGCTCGCCATCGCGGAGCGTTACACGCAGCCGTTCGCGATCTACGCGTACGGACTGCTGCGTGAATTCGACCTGCCGCAGGTGGCCACCGCCGTCGCCCCGCGTGCTGTGTTGCTCCTCGACCCCATCACACCGCTGGGCGAGGTGGACGAAGGGACGGCACGAGATCTCTACGCAGGCGTGCCGAACGTCCGCGTGCAGACGACAGGATCTGGGGATGCGGTGCAGATTCTGAAAACCTGGATCGGGGATCTCGGTCGTTGACCCGCGCAGCAGAGCGCGATTTCCGGCCTGCCCCTCACCGGCGGATCTGCACAGAGGTCAGGCGTCAGACGCCGTCCCCACGAGTGGGGGCAGCGGGCGCCCGGCAAAGAGGCGGCGGCATGGTCGGGCGATCAGGCGAGCCCATCGGTTTGCCCGGCTCACGCGCGCGCTGTCGGTCGCAATGCCGGTATTCGCGTACATCTGGCGATAGAGCTTCGAAATCAGCACGAACGCCACGCGTGCGCGAAGGGTCGGTGTACAACGGGAGCGGACCCAGATGCGCCGGAGGCTATAAAACCGATCCCAGACGGCCTGCGTCCGCGCGCGGATCTCGTCCGGCGTCATGACAGGGTGCGGCGCATACACCTTCGGGCGGTGTGCCTGGGGGATCAGCCAATGCCGCGTGATCGGAATGCCGGCCACCTGTGCGGCATCAGATCCGAGACGCTTTTCCCATGCCTCGAAATCAACCGTGCCAGGATACGGCGTCAGCATCACGAACTGCGCGAACGTGAGCCCCGCCCGTTCGGCGACATCCGCCGTCGCCTCGAAGGTCGCGGCGCGGTCGCTCGGCAGTCCGAAGATGAACGAGCCCAGAACGTGGACGCCGTGGTCACGAAACCTGCGCAGGCGCTGCACGAGCGCTTCGCCGACTTCGTTGAAGCCCTTGTAGACGTCCTTCAATCCCTCCGGTGTGACCGCCTCGACGCCGACCAGCGCACCCTTGATGTTCGCTCGGCGCATCGCGTCGAGGAACGCCTCGTCCTCGGCGGCCTCCATCGTGATCTGTGTGAAGAAGACCATGTCGCGCGGCAGCTCCGCGAGCCGCGCCATCAGCTCGAATCTCTCGGACCTCAGCCCCCGCAGCTGTTCGAGCCTTTCCATGTTTCCCTGGCGTTCCGCCATGTCCAGGTCTGCCAGCGTCACCGGATAGAAGTTGTCGTCGGCAAGGGCGACGAAGCGGAACCCATGACGTCGCAGCTCGGCAATCTCCGCGATAACACTGTCGATCGTACGCTGCCGCGGCTTCTGGCCGTCCGTCCGCCACACCGAACAGAACGAGCAGTGTTTGGGGCAACCGCGGACGGTCTGCACGGAGCCCCACATGTAACGCCTTTGCGGCAACAGCTCCCAGCGCGCCGGCACGAAGCGGTCCGCATCGACACGCCCGCCCTCATACGTCCGTTGCAGGGTACCCTGGACCGCGTGATCGAGCACGAGGGGCCAGATGATATCGCCGTCGCCGCGAACGACTGCGTGCGCGCCGCCGAGCTGATGGGCCTCGTCCGGATAGAGAGTGGCGTGTATGCCGCCGAACACCACGCTCGCCCCGCGCGCGCTCGCGCGCGTCCCGATCTCGTAGCCGCGAAGCGCGTTGCCGGTGTGAATGCCAATCCCAACGATATCGCCCGCCTGCACGCTGTCGACGTCGAAGGCCTCGAGGGTCTCGTCGATGATCTCCGGCCGGCCATGCGCGGCCGGTGTCGCCCCTGCCAGTACGAACAGCCAGCGAGGTGTGATCACTCCGACGCCGAACGACAGATGGCTCGGGTTCACAAGGTGGACAGCCATACCATCCCCTATCTCAAGTGCGCCTGACTCACCTCAGGAGCGAAGAAGACTTTCTCACGCCCGCGATCGTCCATGTGCGATCGCACTCACGGCAGCGCCAGACTGTGGTCTCGGTCAGGACCTTTGCCAGCGTGTCAATGATCTTGCCGTTGCAGGATGGACACACCGCCGGGCGCGCCACGTCCTGGGCGACTCGTGAGTCGGACATGATGTTCTTTCCCTTTCCTGACGTGAGGAATCCCAAACCGACGGCCAGCCAGCATCTTGGCAGCTTCTTGACCCTGCGGCTGTCCAAGAGTGAACAGCGGTCACGAGTCGGCGTCTCCTACGGTCGCCGCCACGGATCGCCATTGCGCCCGGATCGGCATGATACAGCAGCCTAGTCATACCGCGAACAACATAACCGCTGCGCCCACCGGCGTCCGCGGGCCGGTTGGCCCCTTCGACGTGCGTGCATTCCTCGATCCGGCCGGCATCTCACGCCGCATGGTGCACTACGCTCGGTCCTCGGTTGTCTTCGCTCAGGGCGGTCCGGCCAACAGCGTCTTCTACATCCACGAGGGCGGGGTGCGCGCCGGGTGACTTCTTCGGTGAAGGTGCCTGGCTGGACAACCTCTCCGAATGGGTACGGCGACGGCGCTGGTGCCGACGACCGTGCTGCGGATTCAGAAAGGAGCGATGATGCGGAACCTGCGCGAACAATCCGCGCTGTCCGAGCGGTTCATCGCGCACATGCTCGTTCGCAACATCGGGATCGAGGAGGCTCTCGTTCATCAACCCTGGCAGAGATGGTCGGCACGACTCGATCGCGCGTCAATGCCGTCATGAACAAGTTCCGAAAGCTCGGATTCATCAAGTGCAACGGCACGCTCACGATTGACAGCGCACTGTTGAGCGTCGTCCTGCACGACTGAGTCGGGCTGGCTGTATCAAGTCGTGGTCAGCTTACGATCCCACTCGAACTGACGGCCTGGCAAACGGCGACCTCATTTCGGTGACCCTGCTCCGTGGTGCGTACACGGCGGAATTTCAGCTGGTCCTCATGTCAAAGGCGTCGAGCGCACCTGCGCGAAACGCGATACGGGAAGCGGGACGGCTGGATGCGATCGAGGCGCCGCGCAGGGAGCTGGAGCAGCCGAACGCGGTCTTGATGCGGCACTTCGGCTGCGCACATCTGCACCCGTCCCGACACGTCCCGCGATCGCATAGCTAGAGGCACCTCACTCGTGGGATGATTGAGTAGACATGCCGCTCAAGAAGTCCCCTGTCCCCGCGGCGCCGGCCTTCGACGTTCAGGCGTTCTTCACGTCAGCGGAGGTGTCTCCGCGCACCGTGCGATTTGCAACTGGCGCCGTCGTCTTCGCCCAAGGGGCACAGGCGAACAGTGTCTTCTACGTCCAGGAGGGCGGGATCAAGCTCTCGGTCCTGTCCTCGGCCGGCAAGGAGGCCGTCGTGGCGATGCTTGGCCCCGGCGATTTCGTGGGCGAGGGCTGCCTTGCCGGCCAGCCATTGCGTATGGGGACGGCGACGGCTGTCATGCGGACGGCTCTCCTGCGAATTCCGAAACGCGACATGGTCCGGATGCTGCACGAACATCCAGCATTCTCGGACCGGTTCCTGGCCCACATGCTGACGCGCAACATTCGTATCGAAGAGGACCTGGTCGATCAGCTCTTCAATTCCAGCGAGAAGCGGCTCGCCCGCACATTGCTCCTGCTGACTCGATACGGGAAGGAGGACACGACGCAGCGGGTGCTCCCGAAGCTCTCACAGGAGACGCTCGCGGAGATGGTGGGGACAACGCGCTCCCGTGTGAACTTCTTCATGAACAAGTTCCGCAAGCTCGGATTGATCGAATACAACGGCGGCCTGAAGGTGAACAGCTCGCTGCTGAGTATCGTCCTTCACGACTGACTGATCGCCTGCCGAGTCCCCTGGACCGGCGTCACCGGCGGATCTGCACAGAGGTCGCTCCCGCCAGCGGAATCGTCATCACCCGCGTCGCCGCGTCGACCTGAAACTCTCCCGGCCCGAGCGTCCGGCCGTTGCGCGTCACCGACGTGTAGCGATCGAGGCCGTGCACTTCGAGCACGCCTTTGATCCCCAGATCGCCCGCCTGCCAGCTCACGGTCGTGTCCGACATGACGCCGGTCATCGGCACGACGGCGGAGCCGGTGTAATAGTCGAAGCGGCTCTGGACGCCGGCTGCAGGGTAGAACTCGATGCGCAGCCCGGGCGCCCAGCCTGGCGTCCAGTTGTTGTTCCCCTGCAGAATGTCGCCACGCGGAACGATCGATCCGGCTCTCACGAAACGGGGAATGACATCGAGCGGCGCCTCGGCCGTGATGGTGGCCGGACCGGTGCGGGGGGTGCTCCGGTCGCCGTACTCGATCCAGACGCCGCGCGGCAGATAGACCGATCGGCTCGTCGCACCTGAAGTGAGTACCGGCGCGACGAGCAGTGCGTCGCCCAGCATGAACTCGTCGAACATGTCGGCGACGGCGGGATCGTCCGGAAACGCCAACGGCATCATGCGCATCGCCGGCATGCCGTTCTGCGTGGAGCTGTAGACCAGCGACCGGATGTACGGAATCAGATCGTGATGCTCGCGGGTGAACGTCCCGGCAATCGACACGAGCCGATCGTTGGTGGCGTCATCGTAGCTGTACCAGGGCGTTCGGTTCGGCCCGATCAGAACCTCCATCATCGGCGCGTGCGCGCTCATCGCCAGCCACCGCGCGAAGAGTTCGGCGGTCGGAGTGCGGCCGTATCCGCCGGTGTCGGATCCGACCATCGAGTACATGATGGCGCCGAGGCGCAGGAGCTGTTTGAGGGAATCGGACATGCCCTCCGGCGTGGAGTCCGAGTCGCCGTTCCAGACGCCGACGTACTTGCGGGCCCGGTCGTAGACGTTCCTGGCGAAGGTGAATCCCTGGTCGCCCAGCACTTCGGATGTCGCCTCATAGGCGGCCCGGGCCGTCAGGACCGACAGCTCGTTCTG
This sequence comes from Vicinamibacterales bacterium, assembly GCA_963738315.1. Taxonomy (GTDB): domain Bacteria; phylum Acidobacteriota; class Vicinamibacteria; order Vicinamibacterales; family JAMQPK01; genus JAMQPK01. The sequence continues at coordinate 1,182,422 of CAVTVT010000002.1, forward strand.
CAGCGCCGCGGGCATCTCCCCCTGCTCTCCACGGTCGATCTTGAAGCCCGACATGCCGCGCTTCACGTACCCGTCGCGCAGGCGGTTCTTGAACCCCGCGAACGCCTCCGGCCGGCGCAGATCCAGCGCCGGAGTCGTCGTGAAGTCGCCCGTGAATCCGTTCGCCGCACTGAAGATCGCCGGCGCCAGTGCGGGATCGCTCAGCATCGAGTTGTTCGCCCGGTTGGCCATCCATCCGAGCAGATGCATGTTGCGGCCGGCCAGGTCCCTGATCATCGCTTCGGGGTCTGGAAAGCCCGTCGGACCTGAATCGAAGTCGAAGTTGCCCCAGCCGCCAAGCCCGCCGCCGCCGCTCCCGTAGGGCCGATCGAGCCAGATGGCCGAGCCTGGCAGCCGCAGCCGCTGGAGGTTGTCGGCATCCTTCTTCACGAGCGCCTGTGCGTTGGCCGCCCCGTTGGCGGCCCGATCGGCATGATGATCGTCGCGCCACCAGATCGGGTCGAAGGCCCAGAGGGGCGGCATCAGCGAACCGCCCGCCAGCCGGTTGTAGCGCGCGAGCACGTCCGCGGGCGTGGGCCCGTAAATCACGTTGTAGGTCAGCGACGAGGTGTCGAAGCTCAGGCTCGTCCGATCGTTCACGGCCATCGACGCGCGCCCCTCGGCCAGCGTGTCGGCGTAGATGCCGTACTTGCGCGACGTCACATAGAAAGGCGCCCGCCCGCTGGGGTCGCCGCTGCCGACCGGAGGACCGGAAAGTCCCAGGAGCGGCTGATCGCCGGCGCCGCGGTTGTCGAGCGCGCCGGCAGTCCCGTAGTAGGAGTATTCCCAGAGGCCGTAGGTGCGCTCGCCCTGATCGACGAACGCTTCGGTGATGCTCGTCGCCTTGTCGTCCACCAGCTGCACCTGGAGAACGGCAGGCTCGACGAAGCTCCATCGGACGCGAGCCGTGTCCGCCGATCCCGGAACGGTCAGCGTTGCGGCGAGCGTGTTCGCCGTCCTGCTGCCGACGACGGCCTTTGCCGCAGAATGCGCGGTCCCGGCGGTGAACGACGTCTGTGCCTGCCGCAGAAGGACCTGGCCCGTACGCCGCTCGATGACGGCGAACGAATAGGGCTCGGAGGTCACCTCGAGCCGCAGCAGCGGCGATTCGAGCACGGCCGGGGCCTGGGCGGCGCGCGGCGCCGCCCACCAGCCCAGCACCGCGAGCACGGCGGCGGCAAACACGAGCGGAAGACGTCGCACGCGTCGATCTGCACTGGACATGGATGTTCCTCTCCTCCGGGCAGGCAGTTGTTCTACTCGTCGATGTCCGGCAGCCAAGCCAGCAGCGCCGTTCAGGCTCCTCGCGAGGCGCGGAAGCCCGGCGGGGCTAGCTGCCGGTGCAGCCTCTACAGATGGGCATTCCTTCGATCGACCGCGTGCGATGCGCATGTCGGTACGCCCGCATGGTGGGGCTGTTCCACAGATCCGGCAGACTGTCATGCTCCAGATTGCCCAGAAGCAAGCCCGGAGGTCCAGCCTGTTCCACCGAGTTGCTGCACAGCGGGACATTTCCGTTCCACTCGACCTGAAGGCCATTGAACGGCTGCGAACACCTCGGATATGCGTTGGTCGAGTGGTGAAGGGGCTCGTAACTGTCGCCGACGGCCTTGAGGGCCTTCCTCGCGAACACATACTGTGGCATCACGGTATCGGCGAACTTCCGCCAGAACGCTTTCATCTCTGTTTCCCGGCTTCGCTCTGAGGGCCGCATCATCACGCGCAGATTCGTCACGGTGCTGGAACGGCACTGGCGCTTTCGCCGCTGGAGCGTCTCCAGGTTCGCCAGGAGCGCTTCGAACCGCCCAGCGATGCGCGCGGCCTCGTACCCGATCTTGTCGATGCCATCCACCGAGACTTCGATCATCTGGACGGGGGCTTGTACCAGCGCATCCACGATTTCGTCAGGCCTGCGCCACTGAGCGTTCGTCAGCACCGCCAGGAACGGCGTCGTTCCGGCAAGCTGGCGAATGAACTCGGCGAACTGCGGGTGCAGCGTCGGCTCACCATTTCCGATCACCCTGACACGGTTGATGCCCAGCGCCTCAATCCCGGCGAGGGCCCGATCGAAAATCGTCCGATGCATGAATCCCCGCGGGCGAAGCCCGAGAGGGCTCGTGCAATAGACGCAGCGAAGGTTGCAGACGTTTGTGAGCTCGAGTTCCAGGAGAATCGGCCGCCGGGGGTCCCGAACGGCGAACGGAAACTGATGACGCGCGATCTCCGCCGCCGGCACACCGCACCGGAGCATCTGGAGGCTGAGGCGCGCATACGCCTCGAGCCGATAGAGCAGCCGAGCCTGTACGGTTCGCATTGTCGAACAGCGTTGTGCCACGGCTGTGGTGCCGGATGGCACCGACGCTCCAACCGGCCGACCCGTTGCGAGCCCGCACGCCGCTACTCTATGCCAGCCGCCGCTCAAGTGGGAAGCCCAAACAGTCGAGCGCGCCCCTTCAGCTCTGATCCATCACCCGCAAGCCTCTCTGATCCATCACCCGCAAGCCTCGCCGCCACGCGCGTGCTCGCCAGCCAGTTCGCCATCCCTGCCAGTCGAGCCGCCCGCGTGGACCCCAACGTCGCGCTACGCGTCGATTGACGCGCCGATCTGCCATTGTCCTCACAAATCAGATAGTCTGGGAGGATGACGGACGACCACGATCGCCGCCGTTTGGAACGCTTGGCCAGGCGCGCCAAGGCGCTCGACAACATGATTCTGAAGGCGGCGCAGATGCAGAAGAAGATTGTCACCGAGATCAAGAACATCGGCCTGGGGGACAAACTCGCCAGACGCCAGCCGATGACGAAGGCGCGAAGGCGGCGGTCGTCCGGCCGCCGACGGCCGTGAGAACGATGCCACTCACACAGGCCGACCGGGACGACTATCGCCGCCGTGCAGCAGACATCCTGGCGGCCGCAGGGTTCGCGCTCACCGATGAGGAACGGAGCCGGATCGAGATCGCCGACATGGGCCTCGGCGAGTTCGAGACGACAGGGCTCGCGCTGCTGGTCTACGTGAACACGCCGCGCGTCTGTGCCAAGGAGCTGGTGCTGTTCCCCCGTCAGACCTGCCCTCAGCACCGGCATCCTCCGGTCGGCGGGGGGCCAGGCAAGGAAGAGACGTTCCGCTGCCGCGCGGGGGAGGTTCTTCTGTACGTCGCGGGCGCGCCGTCGACGTCGCCGCGTGGGACGCCGCCGCACCATCGCGCCGGCACGTACTCGGTGTGGCACGAGATCGTCCTCCATCCGGGAGAGCAGTACACGATTCCGCCCGATACCTGGCATTGGTTCCAGGCCGGCCCGGACGGCGCCATCGTCTCCGAATTCAGCACGCACAGCACCGACGAGCACGATGTGTTTGCCGATCCGGAGATCAGGAGGGTGGAGGAAGAGCGAGGGGCTGATGCTGTCTAGACGCGACATGCTGGCGCGCACGGCCGCGGCCGGGATCGCCGGCGCGCTGTGGAATGTGGACCTGTTCGCCGGGGCGCCGCAGCCGGCGACGAAGGTGGACTTCGATGTTCCGCCGGGGGCCTGTGACTGCCACGTGCACGTGTTCGGCGATCCGGCACGCTATCCGTTCTATGAAGGACGCACGTACACCCCCGATACTGCGCCGGTCAGCGAGCTGCGCGCCCTTCTTGACGCCCTGCACCTCGACCGTGTCGTGATCGTCCAGCCCAGCGTGTACGGCACCGACAACACCTGCACCCTCGCCGCGGTGCGTGAGCTCGGCAACCGGGCGCGCGGCGTCGCCGTCGCCGACGCTCGCACCAGCGACGCGGCGCTGGATCGGATGGCGCAGGAGGGGATTCGCGGACTGCGCTTGAACCTGGCGCAGCTCGGAGTGAATGACCCGGCCGCGGCCCGCCGGGAGTTTCAGGCCGCAGCGGCGCGCGCGAAGGCTCGAGGCTGGCACGTCCAGTTCAATACGTCGCTCCGGATGATCGACGCGCTCGCCGGCGAGCTGCGCGCTTCGCCGGTGCCGCTGGTGTTCGATCATTTCGGCGGGGCACGAGGAGCGGCAGGCGTCGGCCAGCCGGGGTTCGCGGCGCTCCTCGACCTGGTGAAGTCGGGCAAGGCGTACGTCAAGATCTCCGGCGCGGCCGACTCCGTTTCGACGCGGCCTCCCGGCTATCCCGATGCGCTCCCGCTGGCTCAGGCCCTGGTCCGCGCCAACCCCCGCCAGATACTCTGGGGGACCGCCTGGCCGCACCCGGGTTCCACACCGGGCGGCCGCCCCACCGACATCTCTCCCAACAAACAGATCGACGACGGTCTCGTGTTGAATCTGCTTCCGGTGTGGGTGCCCGATCCGGCGACCCGGCACGCCATTCTGGTGGACAACCCGGCGCGCCTGTACGGGTTTTGAGGGCGCGGATCTTTTCGCGCGTGCGTGGAATTTTTCGCACGGGCTCGACGTGATACACGTACAAAGCCGGCCGTTTCGAAGGCACCGTGCTTGCTTCTCGTGTTCAGAGCGCAGCTGCGCTACGCTGGAAAGCCTGAACGCTTTTCGACGATTCGACGCCGTGGCCCTGGCGTCTCGCGCCTGACGATCGGGCGCCACGCTGCCAGGCTGGTGGGACCCTTGCGATGAAATTGTGCCGGTTCGCGCGTGCGTGCAGCATTGCTCTTTCGTGCCTGTGGCTGATTGTGCTGTCCAGGCCCATCGGGGCGTCGAGCGTCGAGTCCGATCCCGGCACGCTTCAGGCCGCCGGGTGGAGCGCGTCCCTCGCCCTTCCGCAGGTGACCGACAGAAATCCCGATCCCCACATCGTGGAGGTCGATCTCGAAGCCAGGGTGTCGCGCGTCGAGGTCGTGCCCGGAAAGCCGACCGAGGCCTGGACCTACAACGGGGTTCTACCCGGCCCGCTGATCCGCGCGCAGGTGGGCGACCGGGTGATCGTGCACCTCTCCAACAACCTGCCCAAGGGAACCACGATCCACTGGCACGGCGTGCGGGTGCCGATCGAGATGGACGGGGTGCCGGGCATCTCGCAGCCCGAGGTGCCGCCAGGCGGCACGTTCACCTACGACTTCACCGTGCCGGACGCGGGGCTCTACTGGTATCACCCGCACGTCATGTCGGCGGCGGAGGTCGGGTTTGGCCTCTACGGTGCGCTGCTCGTGGACGACCCGCAGGATCGCGTAGGGACGTCCGACGAGCTGGTCCTCGTCTTGAGCGATATCGCCATCGACGATCAGACGGGCGAACTGCAGCCGGCCGACAGCGGGGGCACGCTCGGAACGCTGTTCGGCCGCGAGGGCAACTACGTGCTCGTGAACGGCCGCACGCACCCTTCTCTCCAGATTCGCAGCGGGGCGCTGCAGCGATGGCGCGTGGTGAACGCCGCCAAGAGCCGGTACTTCGATCTGGTGCTCGGCGACGCGCAGCCGTACATGATCATCGGATCCGACGGCGGGCGCATCGAGTACTCGGTCGAGGAGAGCCATCTCGTGATTGCGCCGGGCGAGCGCGTCGATCTGCTCGTGGCGCCCCGGATCGAGAAGGGGCAGCCGCTCGTGTTGCGATCGGTGCCATTCGACCGCGGCTTCGGCAGCACGGAATTCCGATCGGTGGAAGAGCTGCTCACATTCTCCGAGGCGCCGCTGCCGGCGGTCGCGCCGGCACCGCTGCCCGTTCTGCGGCACCCGATCGCCGAGATGAACGGCGCGGGCGCGACGCCGATCGACATCACGCTGACGGTCAACATGAACGAGGGCACCTTCGGCATCTCGGGCGGGCCGTTCTGGCGCGGCTCAGCCGTGCACGCCGAGGTCGGGGAGACGCAGCTCTGGACGATCACCAACAAGGGAGGCTGGGCGCACCCGATGCATCTGCACGGGTTCTTCTTCCAGGAGCTGGATAACGCGGGCAAGCCCGTGCGTCCGCTCGCCTGGAAGGATACGATTCACGTGCCGGTGGACGCCACCAGGCGTTTCCTGGTGCGGTTCGACAAGCCCGGCTCCTGGATGTATCACTGCCACATCCTCGATCACGCCGACGCCGGGTTGATGAGCACGGCGGACGTCGGCGAGAGACCCTCGGCCGAGCCGCACCATCATCACTGACGACGGGGGCACCGCGCGCCGCAGAGGGGCGGCGCGAGGCGGCCGTGGCGCTCTGCCCTCCGGAGGGGCTGAAGCCGATACAATGCTGCGAGCTCTCCTCCCCCGAGCTGTCGACGACCGATGAGCTCGAAAACCAGGCTCTCACCCCGGCTCGCGCTGCGTCCGTGGGTCCCCTACGCGCTGCTCGCGCTCGCGGCCGCGCTCTCGTTCGCGGCCAGCAGCTACGTGGCGTCCACGGCGCGGGACCGGGCGCTGGCCGAGTTCCGCACGGCCGCCCGCGAAGCGGCGCAGCAAATCCAGTTCCGCATCAGCACCTATCTCGAGCTCGTCCGTACCGGGGGGGCGCTCCTCGGCGCCAGCAACGAGATCAACGCCTCCGAATTCCGGCGGTTCGTCGCCGGGCTTCAGCTCATGGAGCGGTATCCCGGCATGGAAGGCATCGGCTTCGCCGAGCGGGTGCAATACCGCGACGTGACACGATTCATCGGGTACCTGGCGCTGGAAGGCACGAACGTCCGGCTCCGGCCCGAGGGGCGGCGCGACGAGTACTATCCGGTCATCTTCCTCGAGCCGCGGGAGCTTCGCGATCGATCGGCCATCGGGTTCGACCTGGCTGTGCATCCGGAGCTGGCGGCATCGATGGCGCGCGCCCGGGACACAGGCGAGCTGGTGGCGTCTCCGGTGCTGAGCCCGCCGGCTCCCTTCGGCGGCGTGGAGTCGGATCGCACGGTTCTCGTGCTCCAGGCCACCTACCGCACGGGCGCCGACATCGACTCGCTGGAGCAGCGGCGCCGCGAGCTGGTGGGCTTCGTGCTGGCGCCGTTGAGGCTCGCGCCGCTGCTCCAGCACCTCTCCGAGGAGATCGGATCCGGGGTCGCGTTCCAGATCTACGACAGCTCGACGGCCGAGCCGCTCGACCCCCCGCGCAGCCTCCTCATCAGCGATCCGATCTACCGGACGAGGCGCCCGGTCCAGATCGCCGATCGCCAGTGGGACGTGCTGGTGAGCTCGACGGCCGGCGCGCGCGCCGGCGTGGTCACGCAGGCGGCGCAGCGAACCTGGATCCTCGGTCTCTTCCTGTCGCTGCTGCTCTTCCTCATCACGCGGATGCAGGTGCGCGCCTGGGAGGCCTCGGCGCGGCACGAGGTGGAACTCCAGGCCTCGGAGTCGGCGCTGCGCAGCACCGAAGGGGAGCTGCGCCGGGCGGTGGAGCACGAGCGCGAGGCGAGCCAGCAGGCGCAGCGCGCCAGCCGCGCCAAGGACGAGTTCCTGACGATGGTCTCCCACGAGCTGCGCACGCCGCTGAATGCGGTGGTCGGATGGGTGGACATGCTGCGGCACGACATGGTTCCCGACGATCGGCGGCAGCACGCCCTCGAGACGATCGATCGCAACGCGCGGCTGCAGGCACAGCTCATCGACGACCTGCTCGACGTCTCGCGCATCGGCATGGGCAAGCTGCGGCTGGATCTCCGCCTGCTCACCCTGGATCCGCTCGTGGTGGGAGTCATCGAATCACTCCGGCCCGCCGCCGAGGCCAAGCGGGTGCAGCTGGAGCTGATCGTCAAGAGCGCGGACCTGGTCGTGCGCGCCGACGCCGACCGCCTGCAGCAGATCGTCTGGAATCTCGTCTCGAACGCCGTGAAGTTCACGCCGTCGGGCGGACGCGTCGAGGTGGAGCTGGAGCGGGCCGAGGGATCGATCGAGCTGCGCGTGCGCGATACCGGGATCGGCATCGAACCGGAGTTCCTGCCGCACGTGTTCGAGCGCTTCCGGCAGGCCGACAGCTCCACCACGCGCCTGCACGGCGGCGTGGGACTGGGGCTCGCGATTGTCAACGACCTGGTGAACATGCACGGCGGGTCCATCACGGCCGAGAGCGCGGGATCCGGCCGGGGCGCCACCTTCCTGGTTCGCCTCCCGCTGGCGCAAAGCGATCCCGCCCAATCCGCCGCGCGCGAAGGCGGCAGCGCGGGGGCGCAGCTGGACGGCCTGCGCGTGCTGGTGGTGGACGACGATCCGCAGACACGCGAGCTGCTGTCGGAAGCGCTCTCGGCCATGCGCGCCCGCGTCAGCCTCGCCGCGTCGGCCGAAGACGCGATGCACCGGCTCGCATCAGAAGGTGCCGACGTGCTCGTCAGCGATATCGCCATGCCGCAGGAGGACGGCTTGTCGCTGATCCGGCGCGTGCGGGGGCTGCCAGGATCGGCCGCACGCATTCCCGCGGTGGCCGTGACCGCCTACGCGCGCGCGGAGGATGGCGACCGGGCCATCGAGGCGGGATATCAAATCAGTCTGACGAAACCTGTCGTGCTCCTCGATCTCCAGCGCGCCATTGCGTCCCTCGCCGGGCGCACCTGAGAGCAGCCGAGCGTCACGCGCGCGGAAGCCTCAGACAGAAGGTCCGTCGGGCCGCGACTTCGGCCGGCTGCGACCCGGGATTCCTCGTCATTCAGCGAGCATCCGATGGGCACCGCGCTTGCACAGTGCCGCGCGTGCGGCGAGCGTTGGAGAGGTTGCTGTTCCACTTGGGTATGCTGAGTGTCCAGGAACCGGGTCGTGCTGGTTGCGGGGATCCGCACGACCAGACGCCGCCGCGCACCATCGATCGAACGGAGCGCGACGTCCCGCCGTCCGCTGCCGATCCATCCGATCCCGTCATCGCGACGCTCTTTCCGCTCGACGAATCGTAACGCCGGCGGGCGCCGAGATCGCCCGGCGCCTCAGGTGGTGATGAACTCCGGCGCCGCGTCGTGCGCGAGCTGCCGGACGAACCGGTTCTGATCGTCCACGACGATCATCCTCGGCGTCACGGGCTCGTCCGTGAGCGCATAGGCCACGATGATGATCCGATCGCCCTGATGAAAGTACCGGGCGGCGGCGCCGTTGATGACCACCTGGCGCGAGCCCGATGGCAGCGCGATCGCGTAGGTCTCGATGCGGTCGCCGCTGTTGACGTTCCAGACGGCGACCTGCTCGCCGGGAACGATGTCGACGCGGTTCAGCAGCTCCCGATCGATGCCGATGCTGCCCACGTAGTTCAGGTCGGCGCCGGTGACGACGGCGTGGTGAATTTTCGACTTGCAGAGCACCCGCAGCTTCATTCTCTCCATTATCGCCCAAACATCAGGAAGTCTCGACACGCGGCGGGCGGCAGAGGAGGTTGTCGATCAGCCGGGTCGAGCCGACCCACGCCGCGGCAGCGGCTCGCACCGGGCCGCCGATGGCGGCGACCGGCTGCAGATCGCCCGGATCCACGATTTCGAAGTATTCGAGCCTGAGCCGATCAGAAGCGGGAAGGACGGCGATTGCCGCGCCGCGCACGGCCGCCGGATCCGTGCCCCCGGCTTCAATCGCCTCGCGCGCCGCCAGGAGCGCCTGGTAGAGAGCCGGGGCAAGGCGCCGCTCGCCGGCGGAGAGCCGCGCGTTGCGCGAGCTCATCGCCAGCCCGTCCGCCTCGCGCACGGTCGCCACCTCGACCACGTCGACAGGCAGGTTGAAATCGTCCGCCATCCTCCGGATGATCGCGAGCTGCTGCGCGTCCTTCTCTCCGAAGTACGCGCGGTCCGGGCCGGCAATCTCGAACAGCTTCAGCACCACCGTCGCCACCGCGCTGAAATGCCCGGGGCGGAAGGGGCCGCAGAGATGGTCGCCGAGCCGGCCGATTTCGACGCGGCAGTCCAGCGGCCGCGGATAGATTTCGGCCGGGGCAGGCGCGAACACGAGATCGACGCCGAGCTCGCGGCACATCGCAAGGTCGCGATCGAGATCGCGGGGATAGCGCGCGAGGTCGTCGGGACGATCGAACTGCAGTGGATTGACGAAGATGCTGACGACGACCGGGGCGCACTCGGCGCGGGCGCGCTCGATCAGGCGGGCATGTCCGGCGTGCAGAGCGCCCATGGTGGGCACGAGCCCGCGCGGCGCCGCGCTCGATTCCAGGCTGCGGAGGGCGGCGCGCAGTCCGTCAATCGTGTCAATCCTGGTGGTCACGGGCGGACGCGGAGGCGGCCACGGGCGTGGTGGCTTCCGGAAAACGCCCGCCGCGCACGTCTTCGAGGAAGCGCCGGGCGGCATCGGTCACGACGCCGCCGACATCCGCGTACTTCTTCGCAAACGGCGGCACTCGATCGTACATGCCGAGCAGGTCGAAGCTGACGAGCACTTGACCGTCGCACCGGGGGCCGGCGCCGATGCCGATGGTGGGTATGTCGAGCCCGTCCGTGACACGCGCTGCCAGCTCGGACGGCACCGACTCCAGCACGATCGAGAACGCCCCGGCGGCCTGAAGCGCAAGGGCCGCCTCGAAGATCGCATCCGCTTCGCGCGGGTCGCGTCCGCGCTGCCGGTATCCCCCGAGCTGGTGCACCGATTGAGGCGTGACGCCCAGATGCCCCATCACCGGGATGCCGACGTCCACCAGCCGCCTGACCACCGCCGTCGTGGCATGCCCGCCTTCGACCTTGACCGCCGCGGCGCCGCCGTCCTTGAGCAGTCGGCCGGCGTTCCGCACGGCCTCCGACTCGCTCACCTGGTACGTGAGAAACGGCATATCGGCGATGACGAGGGCGCGCTCGGTGCCCCGGACGACGGCGGCCGTGTGATGCACCATCACGTCGAGCGAGACGGGCAGCGTGCTGCTGTAGCCGAGCACCGCGGTGGCCACCGAGTCGCCTACCAGCAGCACGTCGACGCCGGCCCGTTCGAACAGGCGGGCGAAGGTGGCGTCGTAGGCGGTGAGCACGGCGAACTTCTCACCGCGCTCCTTGCGCGCCCTCAGGCTCGAGATGCGGATGCGGCCGGTCTCCACGGAAGCCTCTGTCGATACAGTAACACTTTCCTTGGGGGGAAGGGTTCGACGAGGTTCGAGGTTCAAGGTTCGGGGTTCCAGGGAATTGCCCGATTGCGAGCGGTTGCGCTATCGTTCGTTCGCGTCCATCGGATCCAAGGAGCTGCACACATGACACGCTGGCATCCCGCTCTGGCGATCGTCGTCTTTGTTTTCGGCGCCATGCACCCCGTCCACACGCAGCAGGCGGCAGGCCGCGGCAGCGGCGCGGCGCCGCTCCGCTACTGGTGGGCGGCCAAGGCGAAGCCGGGTCAGTACGGCGTCAACAAGCCTCACATCAAGCTGCCGGACCTCAAGGCGCGCCACAAGGGACAGCCGGCCTGGCACGAGGTCGTCGTCGACGACGAGAACTTCCATGCCGAGTACAACCAGGCGGCTCCGGGCGCCACGATCGCCACGCGGATGCATCCGGACACGCGCGAGTTCTTCGCGGTCATCGAGGGGGAGATGCGCTTCACGATCGAGGGCCAGCCCGCCCCAATCGTCGCCACCGCCAGCTCCATCGTCAATATCCCGAAGAAGACGCCGTACTCGGTGGAGGTGATCGGCGCCGCGCCGGCGCTGTGGGTGGACGCGAACCAGCAGAACTTCAAGACGCTGTATCCGGCGAGCGGGCCCGCGCCGGCCGGGATGCCCGGCTTCGCGGTCATGAAGATCGGGCTGAGCGCCAACGGCGTGCCGGGCGCCTATACCGGCAACAACAAGCCGCACTTCAATCTCCACGACGCGGAGAAGAATCCGGCCTTCGCCGGCCAGAACGTGGTGCAGGACGACCACATGTGGGCGCAGGCCATCTGGGGCTACGAGAAGAACCTGCCGCCGTATGACCCGAACGACAAGGGGCACTTCCACATCGGCACGGCGGAGTGGTGGGTGATTCTGGAAGGACAGATCCGCCACAACATCGAGACGGTGGGGGACTTCACGTCCAATGCCGGCGACGTGGTGTACGCGCCGCCGTCCACCTGGCATGCGACGCGGTTCGCCGGGCCCGGCCCGTCGTGCCGGCTCGCGATCAGCACGTATCAGTTCACGAGCCTGCTGGAGGTGCCGCAGAACTGACCAGCTTGCGCAGGTCCACACCCTTCGCGCTCAGCAGCCCGCGCCAGAGGTCGCCGGTCGATCGCAGCCGCGAGGGCAGCGATCGAATCGTGAAGTCGCGCGGATCGACGCCCGCGTCGACTTCGCTCCACGTGAGCGGCGTCGACGCTCCCGCGAACTCGCTCGCGCGCGCGCTGTAGGCGCACGCGAGCGACTTCCCCTGAATGTTCTGGAGATAGTCGACGTACACCTTCTGCCCGCGCGCGTGGACCGACCGCGTGACGGTCGCGATGCGGGGATGCTTGTTGGCGACGTAAGTGGCGACGATCTGACAGAAGATCTGCCCCGCGTCGTACGGCGTGCCGGGTGCCAGCGGGATGAAGATGTGCAGCCCGCTCGCGCCGGAGGTCTTCGGGAAACCGGTCACGCCCATGCGTGCCAGCTCGTCGCGGACCCATCGCGCCACGTCGAGCACCCACTGGAACCTCACGCCCGGCATGGGGTCGAGGTCGATCGCCGCATGGTCGGCGACCGCCGGCGACTGCACCCGCGAGAACCAGGGATCCTGGGAGACGACCGCGAGCTGCGCCATGTACAGCAGTGTTGTCAGCGTTCCGCCGATCAGCCGGCTCGGCACTTCCGTGTCGCTCGGCAGCGTGGCGGTCCCGACGCCGGGCGGCACCGGGTCCGGCGCCCGCTGCTGATAGAAGGCCTTGCCGTCGATGCCGTTCGGAAACCGCTTCATGATGAGCGGCCGATCGGCCACGACCGGGAGCAGGTAGGGGGAAACCTGCACGTAATAGCGCAGCAGCTCGCCCTTGGTGATCTTCAGCTTCGGCCAGAACACCTTTCGCAGGTTGCTGACCTCGAGCCGGGCGCCTCCCGGCAACGCCAGCATCCCGCCGCCCGGTCCGCCCTCGAGCTGCTCGAGCTGCGCAATCAGACGGTCTCGTTCTCCGGCCGCAGCCTTGCCGCCAGGGACGTTGCCGGCCGCGCGCCGGCCCCCGGCTGCCGCCCGCGGCTTGGCTCCCGGGGGCTTCCGGTCGGATCGCGCCGCTCCGCCGCGGCGTTGCGCGGCGCGGGTCGAGCCGAGCCCGATCCCCCGGAGTGTGGGTTCGGGCTCCCGTCGAACGCTCTCCGGCTTCACGTCGTCGCGCATGCCCAGGTACACCGGCTGGCGCAGTAGCCCATCGTCGGTCCACTCCCCGAACTTGATCTGCGCGACGAGCTTCGGCTCGACCCAGTGCGGCCGCCCGTTGGTGCGCGGAGCGGCCACGAACGGCGGGCGCGGCGATCTCGAGCGGGTGGAGCAGCCGGATGACGCGGTTCAGTTCGCGAGCGTCGAAGCCGGTACCCGGTGTGTCCGGCGTAGATCAACCGGCCGCGCGTCGTCGTAGAAGCCGAGCAGGAGCGCGCCGAACGGCCGGGCCGGCGTGCGCGGCTCGGTCCAGCCGGTCACCACGAACTCCTGTTCGCGAAGAATCTTGAGCTTGCGCCAGTCGTGCGTTCGCCGTCCCGGGTGATAGGCCGAGTCGGCCCGCTTGGCGATCAGGCCTTCCCACCCGCTGGCGAGCGCGCGGCGATAGAGCGCGCGGCCATCCGCGGGGACCATCTCGCTCAGACGGAGAATGGGGGAGCCGGGATTCCGGAACACGCGCTCGAGGCGCGCGCGCCTGGCCGTGAAGGGGAGAGCGGTCAGGTCTTCTCCACGGTCCCGGAGGATGTCGAACGCGATGAACGCCACGCGATTGGCCGCCGAGCCGCTCTTCGACTCGGCGAGGTTGATGCGGTTCTGCAGGCGCTGAAACCCGGCGGGCTGGCCTTTCTGATCGAGCGCCACGATCTCGCCGTCGAGCACGACGGCCCCCTTGAGCTGGCGGGAGAAACGCCGGAGGGCGCCGGCGAGATCGGGAAACTGGCCCGTCTTCTCGTTCCCGAGCCGCGACCAGATCCGGACAGGCGCGCGGGCATCGGGCGAGACCTCCACGATCGCGCGGATGCCGTCGTACTTCGGCTCGTACACCAGCGACTCGTCTTCGAGCGGCGCGTCTTCGAGCGTCGCCAGCATCGGCCCGATTGGCATCAGTAGCTGTAGCGGTCGTTGTGCCAGGGTTCGGCGGTGTTCGAGTAGCCGCGTACTTCCCAGAAGCCCTTCGTATCTTCAGCCAGGAACTCGATCTTGCGGATCCATTTGGCGCCCTTCCATGCGTAGAGCTTCGGCGTGATCATGCGCACGGGACCGCCGTGCTCGCGCGGCAGCGGCCTGCCCTCCCAGGTGTGGACCAGCAGCACATCCTCTTCGATCGCCCGCGCGAGCGGCAGGTTCACGGTGTAGGGAATGAACGTGCCCGGCATGAAGTCGTAGCCGGTGCAGAGGATGTGGCGCGCTCCATCCGCGGGGATGGCGAGCTCGGCGAGCGTGCGGAACCGGACGCCCTTCCAGTGGTTGTCGAGGCGGCTCCAGGTCGTCACGCAGTGGAAGTCGCTGACGTCCTCCACCTGCGGCAGCGCCAGGAACTGCTGCCAGTCGAGCGTGTGCGGGTTCTCGACCAGACCGCCGACCTCGAGCCGCCAGCTCTCGAGCGAAATCTCGGGCTGCTCTCCGAGGTCGAGCACAGGCCAGTTCCGCACCAGGTGCTGACCGACAGGGACTGCAGGCATGCCGTGCCGGTTCGCCGGGCCCGTTCCCTCCGGAGCGCCTCGAAACGCCGCATCGACCGCTTCCGGATGCATCTGACGCTGGCGCTCGATGTACCGCTGGCGCCGCTCGACCAGATCGGCACTGTCGCTCATCAGGGATGATTGTACCCAAAGGGTCCTCGTCCGCGTGCGCGCAGCGCACACATGAGTCAGAGCCGCACAATCCGCCATGATTCAGGGCGGAGGACTCGCCAGTTCGGCGCGAAATCGCGCGGATTGCCCAACCCAGGAAATGGACCTCGCCTTGCAAAGAGCCGCGCGGACCCGCTCCTGCCGGGGTCACATGGAGGCGCCAGAGCGCGCCTCGGGAGAAGGTGATGAGCTCGGTGCTCGTGGTGGACGACGAAGCGGCGATGCGGAACCTGATGACGCGCTGGGTGGAGCTTGCCGGCCACCACGCGTCGACGGCGGCCAGCGCCGACGAGGCGCTCGAGGTGCTCGCGCGCCAGGCGCCCGCCGTGGCGCTCTGCGACGTCCGCATGCCCGGCCACGACGGGTTGTGGCTTGCGGGGCGGATCCGGCGCGAGTTTCCCGACACCGCGATCATCGTGGCGACCGGCGCCCGCGACACCGATCCCCGCGTGGCGGAGCACGCCGGCGCGGTGGACTACCTGCTGAAGCCGTTCGGGCGGGACCGGCTGAATTTCGCCCTCGAGCGGGGGTTCGACTGGCACGAGAATGCCGCGAGCCGCCGTGAGTGGCTCCAGCGGCTCGAAGCCGACATGCAGGCGCGGCGATCGCAGCTGGCCGATGCGCTCTCGCGCGCCGGCATCGACGGAGGTCTGTCGCTCGACACGCTGCTCACCGTCATGGAAGAGCTCGAGCCGGGCGAGCTGGAGCACGCCCGCCGCGTGGCCGATCTGTCGCTCAGCATCGGCCGCGTGCTCGGCCTCACCGAGGCGCAGCTGACGGCGCTGCAGCGCGGAGCGCTGCTGCACGACATCGGCAAGCTCGCGCTGCCGGAGGCGATCCTCCGTAAGCCGGCGGCGCTGTCGCTGGAGGAGAAGGAGATCGTCCGGCAGCATCCGGAAATCGCGGTCCGGCTGCTCCGCGACATCGCCGATCTGCAGGACGCGACGGCCGTCGTGAGCGCCGCCAAGGAGTGGTACGACGGCAGCGGGTATCCGCAGGCGCTGTCCGGCGAGGCGATTCCGCTCGGGTCCCGCATCGTGTCGGTGGCCGAAGCCTACGATGCGATGACCCACACGCACATCTATCGCGACGCCATTCCCCGCTCCGACGCGCTCCGGGAAATCCTCCGCTGCTCGAGCACCCAGTTCGATCCGGTCGTGGTGTCGTCGCTGCTCGAGGTGCTCGGCGAGTCGGCGTCGTCCCACTAGCGGCGCGTCTGACCTGCGCCGGCTGTGCGGTGCCGCGGGCGCGCGCTACGACGACTTGACCGCCGACAGCTGCTCGAGCACGAGCAGCAGCGCGTGATAGCCCTTGCGGCCGTGGCCCTGCGCCTGGAGCGCGACGTAGAACTGCCTCACGAGCGCGAGCCCAGGCATGGCCAGACCCATCCGGCGCGACTCCTCCAGCGCAATACCGAGATCCTTCTCGAAGTGCTCGACGAAGAATCCCGGGTCGAAATTCCGCTGCACCATCTTCGGGGCGAGATTATCGAGGATCCAGCACTGCGCGGCCCCCTTGCTGATGGAGCCCAGCATGGTCTGGAGATCCAGGCCGGCCTTGTAGCCGTAGAGCAGGCTTTCGCAGACGCCGATGATCGTGCCGGCCAGGACGATCTGATTGCACATCTTCGTGTGCTGGCCGTTGCCGGGCCCTCCCTGATAGACGATGTTCTTGCCCATCGCCTGGAGCATCGGCATCACGGCCTCGACCGCGCTCTTGTCGCCGCCGACCATGATCGAGAGCGTGGCATTGCGGGCGCCGACATCGCCTCCGGAAACCGGCGCGTCGACGGCCGAGAGGCCTCGCGCCGCGGCGGCCCGGTGGATCTCCCTCGACAGACTGGGCTCGGTGGTCGTCATGTCGACGGTGATGACGCCACGCCGCGCCGCGGCGATGATGCCCTGGTCTTCCAGGTATACCGACCGGACGTCGCTCGGCAGTCCCACGATCGTGAAGACGACATCCGAACCGGCGGCGACACCGGCGGGCGTGTCGGCCCAGGCGGCTCCCTTGTCGAGCAGACTCTGAGCCCGGGACTTGGTGCGGCTGTAAATCGTGAGCGGATAGCCCCGGGCCTGGAGGTGACCACACATCGACAGCCCCATCACGCCGGTCCCGATCCATCCGATTCGCGTCGTCTCGCTCATGCGCAGCTCCTTGTTCGCACCATCAGATTCCCATCGCCCACGGCCAGACCTCGCCGCACGCCGAGCAGCGGCACCACCGGATCACGCGGCTGATCGCAAGACCGCGCACGCTCCGATCGCTGCCGCACTTGGGACAGGTGACTGGGTGAGGCAGGTCTCCGGCGCGGCGACCGCCGCGCGGCACCGCGCGCCGATCGATCCGCTGGGGATCCCGCCGTTCGTTCAGGACCGGTGCCACCGGCGACCTTCGGAGGAGCGCGGCCCCGGCGCGCGTCCGGCGGACGCCGTCGCCGGTCCGGCGCGCCGCGCCCCCGGCGGCCGGAACGCAGGCGCGGAGCGAAGGCTGGGGTGAGTGACGGGGATTGAACCCGCGACGTCCGGAGCCACAGTCCGGTGCTCTACCACTGAGCTACACTCACCACAAACTCTGAAATTTATCACAGACGAGCGGGTGAAACGGGCGGTCGGCGGCCCCGATGGAGAGCGGTCCGGAGTCGTGCCGGACCCCGGACCTCGTCACTTCCAGCTCACATCCAGCGCACGTCGGAGCGATTGCCTGCTCGCGTGCGGGCGGCGTCGTTCCCCGGCGTCGGTCTAGGTGTGCGCGGCGGCGCGCTCCTTGCCGGGGATCGCCATCAGCTCCGGGTGCGCCGAGACATGCGCCTGGACGATGGCCTCGGCCTGGGCCATGGCATCGGAATCGCCGTTGCGGTAGATCGTGTTGGCCTCGATGAGGTCCTTCTGGCTCGACGGCGTGGAATCGTGGCTGTCGTAGATTGCCGCCACGGGACAGGCCGGCACGCAGGCGCCGCAGTCGATGCACTCCTCCGGATGGATGTAGAGCATGTGCATCGCCTCGAATTCCGGCTCGTCCTTGCGCGGATGAATGCAGTCGACGGGGCACACGTCCACGCAGGCCGTGTCCTTGGTCTCGATACAGGGGTCCGTAATCACGAAAGGCATCGCGCTCCTCCAAATTGTCCGCTACGAGATCCTGGCCTGGCTGGCGGCCATGATTCTACTTACGAAACGGGCACGCATCAATTGCCGCACGACGGGCTACCTGTGCCGAATCGGGGCAATGCGGGCCGATCGCTGTGCCGATCTCGAACACGACCGCTTACCCGCGTGTTTGCAATGTGTTGCTGCGGCCGCGGCCGGATGTCGGCGGCCGCGCTGTGCCGAACGGGAACAACCCCCAATTTTGTTCTCGATCGCCGCATTCGCGCAACTGGTTCTCTTGCGTCTACTTACGTGAGAGCGCCGGTACGGCCGCCGCTTTGCTCATACGCCGGGCGTCATGCGTATTCACGTCAGCCGGCTCCCCCTGCTGCTGCTGGCGCTCGCAACGGCCGTCACCGCCGAGGCCGCTCCGCCGCGCCACCAGCAGCGCAAGAACAATCAACGCGCGAAGTTCGATCAGCTCCTCGGCTCTGAGCTCCAGGGCACCTGCGCCGGGCCGCAGCGCATCATCATCCGGACCGCGCCCGGGCTGCGCTCGAGCATCAGCCAGGCGCTCGGAAGACACAGCCGCAAGGTCAATGGCGAGTTTCCGTCGATCGACGCGGTTGCGGCGACTGTCAGCTGCGACGATCTCGCCGCTCTCGAACAATCCGACGCGGTGCGATCGATCTCGGCGGACGTGGTCATCTCGGCCCAGGGGCATGATGGCTCGCCGAGCCTCGTGCTGAAAGGCAACGCTCGCGACCAGGAGGGAGATACCGCCTCCGGGCTGCAGGCGCCGCTGTTCGGCACGCTGCTGGGCGCCTCCCAGAACAATGCGAGCAGCTTCAAGAACCTGACAGGCCGCCTCGAAATCGAAAGCCAGCATCGGGATCGCCGTGATCGACTCGGGCATCGACTCCAGCGTCGATTTCGGTCAGCAGATCGCGGGCTTCTACGATTTCACCGGCGCGGACATCCGGGCGGCCAAGCCGTCGGACGAGTTCGGGCACGGCACTCACGTCGCCGGCCTGATCTCGAGCCGGTACGTCGGGTTGGCGCCCTCGGCGCGGCTCGTGGGCCTGAAGGTGCTCGACAAGGACGGCCGCGGCTCGACGAGCAGCGTGCTGCGGGCGATCGAGTTCGCCGTGATCAACCGCACCCGCCTCGACATCCAGATTCTCAACCTCTCCCTCGGGCATCCGATCTACGAGAGCGCTGCCACCGATCCGCTGGTGCAGGCGGTCGAGAGCGCCACGCGCGCGGGCCTGATCGTGGTCGTGTCGGCGGGCAACTTCGGCGCAGACCGCCAGACAGGACACGTCGGCTACGCCGGCATCACCTCGCCCGGCAACGCCCCGTCAGCGTTGACGGTCGGCGCCGTGCGCACCTTCGACACCGTGTCACGCGCCGACAATCGCGTCGCGCCCTACAGCTCCCGCGGGCCGTCATGGTACGACGGCCTCACCAAGCCCGACTTCGTGGCACCTGGAGACGACCTGCTCTCGGTGGCGGCTCCGGGCAGCACGCTCCGCAAGCTCCAGGAGTCGCGGGGCAATCGCGGCGACTACATGCGGCTGAGCGGAACGAGCATGGCCGCCGGCGTGGCGAGCGGCGCTGCGGCGCTGGTCCTGCAGAGCAATCCGGGCCTCACTCCCAACGCGGTCAAGGCCATCCTCGAGTTCACGGCGGTCAGCGTCAACGATGCCGAGGGCAAGCCGTTCGACACGCTCAGCCAGGGCGGCGGATCGCTCAACGTGCTCGGCGCGCTCGAGCTCGCGGCGGCCATCGACAGCGGCGCGCCGCTGGGGAGCCGCTGGCTCGTCTCGGCCATCAAGCCGTACCTCCTCGATTGGCGGCGCCGTGCTCCCGTGGACGCAGTCGGTCCTCTGGGGCAACCACATCGCCCGCGGCGCCGACCTGCTCTCGGAGCAGCGGCCCGCCTGGGCGCAGAACATCGTCTGGGGCGTGGGGCTCGACGCCGGCGACAACATCGTCTGGGGCAACGGGCTGTTCGATTTCACGGGCGACAACATCGTCTGGGGGAACAGCTTCGACTTCGGCGACAACATCGTGTGGGGCAACAACATCGTCTGGTCGGACGGCTGGAGCACGGGCGACAACATCGTCTGGGGCAACTGGATGTTCGACGACAACATCGTCTGGGGCAACAACATCGTCTGGGGCGGCGGCGTCTTCGATTTCGCGGGCGACAACGTCGTCTGGGGCAACCTGTTCGACGACAACATCGTGTGGGGCTATCTCTTCGACGACAACATCGTCTGGGGATATCTGTTCGACGACAACATCGTCTGGGGTTACGACGCACTGCCCGGCAGCGTCGTCAGCTTCGACACCGATCGCGGAAAGGCGTAGTCATGGCCATCGATATCGAAGCGCTCACCGCCGCGCCGTCGATTCCGCTTCCGTCCGCCTCGGCCGCCGTGTGCACCGACTGGACCGAGGGACTTCCCGTCCTGCAGGCGCCCGGCGTCACGCTGCGCGAGCTCAGGCAGGCCGATGCGGCCTCGCTGCTGGCGCTGCTGACCACCGAAGAAGTGACCCGGTTCATCTCGCCTCCTCCGACGACCATCGAAGGCTTCGAGCGGTTCATCGCCTGGACCGAAAGCGAGCGGAAGGCCGGCCGATATGCCTGCTTCGCGGTCGTGCCCGAGGGCTACGACACGGCCGTCGGCCTCTTCCAGCTGCGGCAGCTCGATCCCAGCTTCGGGACCGCCGAGTGGGGGTTCGCCATCGCCGAGGACTTCTGGGGCTCGGGAATCTTCGCCCGGAGCGCCGCACGCGTGCTCGACTTCGCGTTCCGGGAGATTGGCGTGCATCGGATCGAAGCGCGGGCGGCAGTACAGAACGGCCGCGGGAACGGCGCCCTCAGAAAGATCGGCGCCGTCCAGGAGGGCATCTTGCGAAGATC
Source organism: Vicinamibacterales bacterium (assembly GCA_963738315.1). Classification (GTDB taxonomy): domain Bacteria; phylum Acidobacteriota; class Vicinamibacteria; order Vicinamibacterales; family JAMQPK01; genus JAMQPK01. The sequence goes on from CAVTVT010000002.1 coordinate 1,203,276, forward strand.
GTTTCTACGTGGAGGTCAGTTCCTCGATCAGGCGCTGTGGGCCATCATCGACGAAGACTGGTATCGATCGAAGGCCGTGTGGGGCTACCGGCCCGTCCGGGTCAACTGAGCGTCCGCGCCATGGCCGCCGGTGCCAGACTCGTCGTCGTCCGTCGCGGCCATTTTGCGACATTCGAGCTCCTCTCGCGCACCTTCGGCGACGACCCGAGCGTGCAGATCATCTGGGATCGCCGGATGGGTGATCGGCGCACGGCCGCCGAAGGGGCGTCGCGTCCGGACCGCCGCCGTACCGACCGCCGCCGGGTGGCGCCGACCCAGTGGCGGCAGCTGAACTACATCGTCGCCTCCTCCGGCGTGAAACTGCTCGCGCCGACCTCCTGATACGGCAGCCGCCGCGGCGCGCCCCGCACGACACGGAACGGCCACCGGAGCGCCGAACTGCACTTCGCGCCCGCAAGTGCCGAAACCACGGGTATCATGACCCGGGAGGTTTCGTGCGCACGTTCCTGATCGCTCTTGCCGTGCCGCTCGCCATGGGCGCGGCGGCCGCTCCCGCAGCGGCCCAGACATCCTTCGTCGGCTCGCTCGGCAGGGCATTCGGCGGCGACGTGCAGTCGAGTGGCACCAGCTGGGGCCTCGCGCTCGGCGGCAGCGGCGCCCACAGCATCGGATCGGAGCTCGAGCTGTCGAAGAACCCGCACCTCGCCACCGCAGGCGGCCAGGACCTCAACGTCTACACGCTGATGGCGAGCCTGCTCGTCAGCGCGCCGATCCCGGTGGTGCGCCCGTACGGGGCTTTCGGCTACGGCTTCATCCGGCAGCGCAGCGACGCGAGCAGCGGCGGGCTGCTGGATGTTTCCAACAACGACGTGGGATACAACGCGGGAGGCGGGGTCACGATTCGCCTGGGCAGGAGCGCCGGCATCCGCGCGGACCTGCGCCACTTCAAGGTGCGGAAGGCAGACGGCCTCAGCTTTCAGCGGTTCATGATCGGACTCGTGCTCGGCGGCTGATCGATCCCGGGGCGCGTGCGCACGTCCACCTGGGCGTCCAGCTTGTGTCCGCTCGTGCAGGACGCTCCCGTGGCGTCGACGAGCGCCACGATCCCGCCGCCGTAGGTTTCGTAGATTCCCACCAGGCACCCGCACGGCAAGGCGCGGCTGCCGACTCCTCTGAGAATTCTCACCAGGGGCCTCTCCTGTTCAGACTTATCGGCCCGGCGAACGGTTTAATCGAGAGGCGGGGGGAGGGAAGAGCAGGGGGCGACGCGGACTCCGGCGGAGTGCCGGAGTCCGAATCGCCCGCCTCGTCTCGGCGAACGGAAACCTAGGACAGGACCTTGATGACGACGCGACGGTTCTGAGCGCGTCCGGCGCGCGTGTTGTTCGGCGCGACCGGCTTGTCTTCGCCGTACGTGATGACGTTGATCTTGTGCAGCGGAATCTGGTACGTCTCGTACAGATACCGCTTCACGTTCTCCGCGCGGGCCAGCCCGAGCCGCTCGTTGGTGATCTTCGAGCCGGTGCCGTCGGTGTGCCCTTCGATCTCGATGTAGTTGCCCTGCGGATCGGACTTCAGCTTGTTGACGAGCTCGTCCAGCTTGGCCCTCACATCGTCCGGAAGCTCGGCCTTGCCGAACTTGAAGCCGCCCTCCGCGTCGTTCACCGTCACTTCATAGATCAGCCGCTTGGAGGCGCTCTCGACGGCGTTGGCCTTGGCCATGGACGCCTGGGCCGCGCCCTGCGCCGTGGTGGCCGTGTTCTGCGCGGTCTGGGCCGCCGAACTCGCCTGGTCGGCCTTCTGATCGACCTGCGTGATCCGGCTCGCGTTTTCCTTGGTCTGCTGCTGCGTCGCCTCGAGCGACTGGCCCAGCGTCTCCACCTTGCCGTTCACTTCGTCGACCTGCGTGCGAACGAACTTCTTCGTCGCGCAGGCCGAACCGGCTCCAGCGATCACCGAAACCGCCGCTACCGTGATCAATAACTGCCGCATATGCATCCTCCTGAACGTTACCGTGCCTCCAACGTGGTATTCGAAGCCCCGACCATGTACCCACTTCGTGACCGCACGAACAGGCCCGGCTTGGTGGTCCGGAGCACGAGCTGGTGCCAACCCGGGGTTCTTCCCGGCTCGAACGCGACGACGTACTGATGCTGCAACTCGTTGACGATGCGCCGGGACGCGGCGGCGAGGGTCGCGGGATCCCGGACCACCAGCAGATCACCGCCGGTCCACGTGGCGAGATCGGTCAGCGGCTGCAGAGCCGCTGTCTCGCGCGGATCCTCTTCGACGAGCGGCGTCATGACGACGAAGTACACCGGCACGTCCAGAGCGCTGGCCTTTGCGGAAACCTCCGGCGGTGTCAGCCGGCTGGCCGAGTCGATGCCGTCGGTCACCACGACGAGGGCGCGCCGGCGCTCCCGTTCGGCGACTCGGCTGGCGGTGGTCGCAATCGCGTCCCAGAGCGAGGTCGCGCCGAAGGCACGCGTGTTCGCCCAGGTCTCCTCGGAGGCGTTTATTCTGGTCGAGAACGGCCGCAGCTGCTTCAGCTCGGTGTCGAAGGAGAAGATCGCCGCTTCGTCCACGCCAGGCTGCAGGCCGGCCACGATCTGCCGGACGGCCTCCCGCGCGCGCTCGAGCTTGGTGGCCATGCTGCCGCTGACGTCGAGCAGCAGGCCGACGCTGGCGGGCGTCAGCTCGGACCAGACCGCGATGAGCGGCGTCGGCCGCCCTGAGTCGAGGAGCTGGAAGTCCCGAGCCGTCAGATTCATCACGAGCTTGCCCTTCGCATCGCGCACCACGGCCGACAGAGCCACCCGCTCGACGCCCCCTTTGAACACCGGTGTCGATTCCTGCGCGGCGAGACAAACACCGGCGGCGAGGACGAGCGAGAGAACGAAGATGCGGCCATGATTGCGCAACCCAGGACTCCCCTCTCACCAATGATCGTGCCAAGCGAGATTTTGAATTTTCCCGCCTACTTCGAGCTCGCTGTACGGACCGTCGAACGTCAGGAAATCCCGCCGGGGCGATAATTACATGGCCAGGCGATATTTACACGACAGAAGTGCGGCGCCGGACGCGTGAAGCCGGAAGAGTGGCCTCGGATGACCTATTCCAGACCCACTTTGTCCAGCGGGGGCGTCGGCGGGTTCTCTCCAGAGCCCGCCGGTTCGGCTCCGCGCTTCTTCTCGGCGCGGAAGTCGAGCAGAAACAACGGCACCCAGAGGGCCACCATCAACGCCACCGCCAGCAGAAACCCGAGCAGGAAGTCGAAGGTGATATGTTCCATACACACTGTCGGTGCATCTAGTGTGCCGGAACAGCTGACGGCGGTTCGAGCGCCTTCGGCGGCGTTTCGCCCGGATGGTGCCGGAACCAGGCCCTGGCGGCGGCGAGGCCGATCCTCCGCCGCTCACCGGGGCGCTTTTCTCCCGGATCCTTGCCCCAGGGAGAGGCATGTTCGATCTCGGCATTGACCTCGGCCCCGACAATCATCACCAGTCCCGTGAGATAGAACCACAACAGGGTGACGATGATGGCGCCCAGCGTGCCTGTACGCTTTCTCGTAGTTCCCGAAGTTGACCGCGTAGTAGCGGAAGCCGAGCGACACCAGCAGCCAGAACAGCGTGGCGAGCAGCGATCCCGGCGTGATCCAGACCCACTCCTGCTCCGCATCGGGACCGTAGTAGTAGACCAGGGCGAAGCCGCCGGAGACCAGGCAGAAGATCAACGGCCACTGCAGGATCTTCCACGTCCAGGTGAAGACCGAAGGGAACCCGAGATGAGCGCCGAGGAAGTCGGCCAGCTCGGGGCCGGCGACCACGAGCGTGAACGAGATCAGGATGAACAGCGCCAGCACGATGGTGAGCCCGACGGCGAGGAGCCGTGCGCGCCACCAGGGACGCGCCTCCTGGATGTCATAGGCCCGGTTCAGAGCGGAAATGATCGATACGAGCGCCGCCGAGCTGGTCCAGATCGCCCCCAGGAGTCCGACGCCGAGGAGTCCGGCATCCCGGTCCTCCGAGAGCTGCCGCAACTGGTCGCCGACGAGCTGGGAGATCATGGCTGGCGTGAATCGCGATAACATGCCGACCAGGATGTCGGTGAAGTGCTGAAGCGGAAAGAAGCTGGCCAGAGCGACGAGAAACAGCAGCGCCGGGAAGAGCGCGAGGAAGAAATAGTAGGCAAGCTGGGCGGCCAGGCCCAGGCCGTCGTCGGCGACGGTTTCTTTGACGGTCCGCTTGATCAGCTCCCACCAGGTGAGTCTCATTTGGCAGAACACGAACATGGGTCCCTCGCCTGCTCCCGGGCCCGCCGCGGCCGGACCGGCGCGCAGACTGTCGAGGCCTGGGACGTCGCTCGGGAATCGAGCAAGAGTCCGGCCAGACGCCGCGCTCCGGGCCCCGATTAGCGTAAATGCTGGCTTTGTGAGAGAATAATCGGGTCAGTAACACCGCCTTTTTCCTTCACCTCGCCCATTTTGAACTTGTCTGACACTCCGAAATCTGTCCACAGCCGTCCGTCGCACAGGCGTCGTTCACGTCGAGGGGGGCCGGTCGTCCGGAGGCCCGTTGCGCCCCGTGCGCTGACCGCGCCCGAAGCGTTCGAGACGGCGCCGTACGACGCGACGCCGCTGCCGTTCACATCGCTGCGGCTCGATGCCCGCCTCGAGCGCGCCATGCTCGATCGCGGGTTCACCACGACGACGCCGATTCAGAGCGCCGTGTATCCCGGTGTGCTCGAGGGTATCGATCTGATCGGCTGCGCCCAGACGGGCACCGGCAAGACGCTGGCGTTTCTGCTGCCGATCGTGCAGCGGCTGCTCGCGGCCGACCGCAACGGCGGCGCCGGCGACCCGAGTGCTGATCCTCGCGCCCACGCGCGAGCTCGCCGTGCAGATCGAGGACGAGTTCCAGGGCCTCGCATACCACACGCCGATCTCCCAGCGTGGCCGTCTATGGCGGCGTCGACGCCGGTCCCCAGGAGCGCGGGCTCCGCGGCGGCGCGGACATCGTCGTGGCGACGCCCGGCCGCTTCATCGACCTGATGGCGGGGAGCACGGATGCGCTGGCGGCGGTCGACGTGCTGGTGCTCGACGAAGCCGACCGCATGCTCGACATGGGCTTCTGGCCGAGCGTGCGGCGCATCGTCGGCATGCTGCCGCCGTCGAGGCAGACCCTGCTCTTCTCGGCCACGATGTCCGACGACGTCGCGCACGCGGTGCGGGAGATCATGCGCGAGCCCAAACTGATCCGCGTCGGGCGCGTGGAAGGCCTCGCGGGCGCGATCGCCCACATCGGCCAGGTGGTGCCGACGCCGGAGAAGGCCGCCTGGCTCAACAGCTTTCTCAGGCGGACCGACGGCACGAGCCTCGTATTCGTCCGCACCAAGCGCGGCGCCGACCGGCTCGCCCGCACGCTGAGCGCGAGCGGCATCCGCTGCGCCGCGCTCCATGCCGACCGTACCCAGAGCCAGCGGTCGGCCGCCGTCGAAGGATTCAAATCCGGGCGCTACAAGACGCTCATCGCTACCGACATCGCCGCACGCGGCATCGACATCGACGGGATCGCGCACGTCGTCAACTACGATGTGCCGCCCAGCGTGGAGGCGTACATCCATCGCGTCGGACGCACGGGCCGCGCCGATGCGACGGGCACCGCCGTGACGCTCGTCGCGCCGGACGAGCTGCCGGCGCTGCGGACGATCGAGCAGTCGCTGCAGGTGCCGTTCGCGGTCAGGACTAGGAGGAATATGCGCAGATACGCCGCAGGAGATCGAGTGGTCCAGGCGCAGTATGGCGTCGGCACGATCGTCGATGTCAACGAGCACCACACCGTGATCGAATTCGACGAGCACGGTACCCGCCGCTTCTCGACCCGTATCGTCGTCCTCGAGTCGTCGAGCACGCCCGCGCCGGCCCGCAAGACAGGCGCGCGCCGCGCCAGGAAGAAGACCACCGCACAGTCCTAGGAGGCAGCAGAGGAAGGTTATGTCTGTCCGGCTATTCGTCGGGAATCTACCCTATAGCGCCAGCGAAGCCGACATTCGCCAGCACTTCGGCAGCGTGGGCAATCCCATTCAGATCGTGATTCCGACCGATCGGGACACGGGGCGCCCCCGGGGGTTTGCGTTCGTGGACTATGACGATCGGGGAATGGCCGAGCGGGCGATTCAGCAGCTGCACGGGCAGCCCTTCAAAGGGCGTCCGCTCTCGGTGAGCGAGGCGCGTCCGCGCGAGGCCCGGCCGCCGATGTCGGGACCCCGGCCGGCGAGCGCCCCCCGGCCGGGGGCTTCGGCGCGCCCCCCGCGGGCGACGGCGGCGGCGCCTATCGCCAGCCGCGCGACCAGAATCGCAATTTCGGGCCGAACAAGCCGCCGAAGGGCAAGGGATCGAATTTCTCGAAGAAGCGGCAGCAGGAAGGCCAGCCCAAGGGTCCGCTGAAAGAGCGGCTGAGCGGCCGCATGTTCAGCGTCGACGAGGACAGCCGCTTCGCCGACGAGGACGAGCGCGGCATGGACGTCGACGTCAAGGATCTCGACCTGCCGATCGAGCCGACCGAAGACGAGTAGCGGGGCGCGCGTCCTCGACTCGCTCGTTCGTGCTACCAGCGCGCCTTCCACGGGCGCGTGTCCACGTGCACGAACGGCCCGTGCGCGGCCGTGGCGGCGTACACGCCGATCCCGCCGATGAAACCGGACAGTTCGCCGCCGGCCAGATCCTCGAGGACGCCCGCGAGCGCGGCGGCGTCGAGCCGATCGATCGTGCGGTCCCCGTTGAAATCGTCCATCACGCCGTCGTGATTCTTGTCGAGGAAGAAGTCGCAGGCACGGCCCCACTGGTGCATGCTGTAGGCGGTGTCGCCGATTGCCTTGTTGTAGAAAGGCGTACGGTACCCGCTCATCACCACCATGTCGCCGGCGTCCCAGCCGCGCGACTGGAGCTTCGCGCCGATCGACTCGAGGACGAAGAGCAGCCGTTCGTCGAGAACCAGGTACTTCGGATATCCGCCCTGCTGCTTGGTGAGAAACTGCTTCAGCCGGAAGTGGGGCGAGACCTTCGTGTCCTGGTTGCTCCGCGTGACCTCGATGAATCCACGCGGCGGCACATAGGCCGGGTTGCCGTCCGGACGCCTCGCGGGATACGACCCGATCCGGAACCCGTTCAGCACGCCGCCTTGCACCCGTGAGGCCGGCACCATCACGAATGCCGTGAAGTCGAGCACCTTGCCTCGCGATGGCAACCGTGCCTCGACCGGATAGCCTCCCTGCTCGCCCGGCGCCTCCCAGGTCCAGCGGTTCGGCGAGATCGCGGTGAGCGCCCCCTCCGGCGTGTCGAGGCTGAACAGCGGACGCGCCGGACCGACGATCGCGAGGGCAATCCGCTCGTGCGGCATCGCGAAGAGCGCGCCGGTGTCGTACGGCAGCGTGAGGCTCCGCACGCGGAAGCCTCCGGCCTCGGCGAGGACGCCGGCGGCCGACATCGTCAGCCCCGCGCCGGCGGCGAGCGCCATCGACAGCCCGAGGGCTGCACCCGCCAGCCGCGTTCGTCTCAGTTCCTGCCTGGCCACGCTCGTACCATTCTAGCCCGGTTCAGCCGCAATGCGCCCGAGGCGGACGGGGGCGTCAGTGCGTGAGGGAGTACATGACGTAGTTCACCCCGAACTTGTACGCGTCGTTCGACAGCTCGATTGGAGTGAAGCCGGTGTCGGACCACTCCCAGGTACTGCGCGATGTCGTTGTTGAAGTTCGCGACGAACAGGAGGCGCCCGGTCGGGTCGTTGTTCTCGAACATGCCCCAGAACTCGGGCCGCAGCCCGTCGCGCGAGTCGTAGCACGACAGGAAATCGTACGGGTCGTCGATTTCGAAGAAGGAATGGAACACCGGATTTGCCGGATTCGAGCTCGACGAGCCGGCCCTCCGGCAGCACCTGCCGCATCGACCGCACGAAGTTGCCCCACCCGTCGTTGCCGCGATTGCTGCGGAAATCATCGAAGATGATGAATCCGCCCTTCAGCAGGTACTCGCGCAGCGACCGCGCTTCGGCCGCGCTCAACATCATGTATCCCGCTTCGGTGACGTAGGCGAGCGGGTAGTTGAACATCTCCGGATCGCCGATGGCGATGACGTTGGTCTGGTCGAGCCGCGGCTTGAAGAGGCCGGTGAGTCCGTCGAGGATCTTCATCAGGCTCTGTTCCGCGACGGGTACCCGTGGGCCCAGGCCGGAAGGCCGTAGTAGTAGTAGCCGCCGGGAGCCGTCTCGAAGGCGAGGCGCACGAAGGTGAAGCGGCCGTCGTACGGGGCGTTGTGGACGGCTGTCGTCGGGTGCCTGGTGCCGGTGCTGCACTGCGCGTACACCACCCGGCCGACGGCGGCCAGGAGGATGAGGGCGGCGGCATAAGTGACGCGTTTTGACCGACTTGCCACTGCCGCCAGCATACACCTATGGCTTGGCAGCGAGCAGCCGACAATGTTACATTTGAGGAGTCGGTGCCACCTCTCGAGCTCAATCTTGAAGTCAGGCCGCGCGGGCGGCTCGACGTCATCGACGTTCGCTCCCTGGCGGCGGCGACATACGGCGACGTCTTCGAGCGCTACACCCGCTGCCTCTATTGTTCGCTCCACACCACGGCCGGATACCTCCCGCAGAGCTTCGCATCGCGCCTGGGGGAGGGCGCCCAGGCCGGTACGGCCTTACATCGACATCTTCACGACGGTGTTTCCGGCTGGCGCCGGCTATCTGCACGACGAGCTGGAGCTGCGCACCGAGCTGACGCCCGAGCAGCGACCGGTGGAGCCGACCAACGCCGATTCACACCTCGCGTTCATCGGCAGCGGCCTTCGCTCCTGCGTGTCGTACGTGACCCGCCGCCCCGGACCGGTGAGCTTCATCGATCTGGACGGGGTCAATGCCGGCCAGCCGCGGCGCCGCTTCACGACGCTGGTCGGGTATGACCAGGAAGTCGAGGTCGGCCAGGGCCACTCTGAGCGTGCCGGTGTCGGCGACCCATCCGGTTGACGCTGTGAACCTGAAGGAGAGCCGCGGCTGGGCTTGTACGGCCAGCTGGCCGATCTCATCGCGAGACATGGCGTGGAGAAAGGGCGCGTGCGCCTCGATCTGGCGCCGGGGGAGCAGTTCGCCAGCCTGACCGTCAACGAATACGAGACGCTGCTGATGCGCCACGACCTCGCCGAGGTTCTGCGGAATCCCCTGCGGTTCGCCGCGCAGAAGGCGAAGCATGCGTGGGACGATCCGCGAGCGGTGCCGTCGAAGACGATCGATTACGCGAAATACGACCTGGTCCGTGCGCTGAACCGTCTGCTGGACGCCTTGGCCTGGCGGAATCGGCAATCGAGCGCGTTCTGGCCCAGGCGCTGGCCGTGCCCGCCTCACGCTTTCTGCGGATGAAGCGCTCGGTGGATCTGCTCGTCTCCGATTCGAAGACGCCAGGCTGTGGCACGGTCGTCGAAGGCACCTATCAGGCGCCGATCATGGTGCAATGGCGCCGCGCCCAGCGCGGCGCGCGTCAGGTGAACGTCACGCTGACGCGCTTCGTGTGAATCGGCCGGCCGCCAGGCCGCCGGGGTCGGGCTAGAAGCCCGGCGTCAGCGAGAATCCCCACACCCAGCCCCGTCCAGGACGATCGAACGGCCGCGCGAAGTCGATCTGCGCGACGGCGAAGCCGAGCAGGTTCGTCGCGCAACGTCAAGCCGGCGCTCGACACCGGCTTGCGCGCGTTGTCCGCGAGGCTGTTGCCGAGCGTCGGACGCTCCCCCTTGTTCCAGGCCACGCCGCCGTCGGCGAAGAAGGCGACCTCGACCGGCAGCGGCCCGTACATCCCGCTGGTGACGCCGAAGGGCCGGAGCAGCGGGAACCGGAACTCCACGTTGCCGACGAGCATCCGGCTGCCCACGAGCCGTTCGAAGCTGGGACAGCTGCTCTGCTGGTTCGGCGACGCATTCGCCCGGCGTCGAAGCGAGTTGATGCCGTAGCCGCGCACGAACTCCGGGTAACCGAGGAAGAGCGGGATGAGCCGCGAAGTCTTCGGCGTCCGACCCGTACCGGCCGTAGTGCAGGCCGCGCACGCGCGATGGTGTAGAAGCGCGCCGGCATGAAGTAGCGCCGGTAGTCCACGAGCCCCGAGGTGAAGTTGAGCGATCCCACCGTGGGGGACACCTCGATCCGCGCCCGCTGACCGGCCACGGGGCTGGTGGCGCCGAACAGGGCGTGATCGTTCACGAACGCCGCGCTCGCCGTGCCCATGTGCAGCGTGTCGGCCGAGCGGCGTGGTCACCGTCTCGTCGCTGATCACGCGTCCCGTGTTCAGCGACACCGCCACGGTGCGCACCTGCTGATCGAAGGAGAGCTGCGAGTACCCGCCCGAGAACTCCAGCCGGTTCGACGAGCTGAACGGATAGGCCACCATCCCGCTCGCGTCGCGGCTGATCTGGCGCTGGATGATGGTCTGGTCGAGATACGCGTTCTGCCCGTTCACCACGCCGGTGCCGGCTCGCATAGCCGCCGGCGATGTACGGAATCTGATCCACCGAGACGCCCCAGTTCCAGCGGTGCGTCGTGTTCCAGTACGTGAGGGTGCCGCCGGTGCTCTTGGCGATGTCGGAGAATCCCGACACCGTAGGTGTCGGCCGCGATCTCGGCGTAGAGATTGTGGTTGCCGAGCATGTCGCTCCACAGGAACGCCAGACCGCCGCCGACCGACGGCCCGAAGCGGCTGACGCCGGCCGAGACGTACGGCTGGCTGACCGTGTCGAGCGACAGGCGCGCACGGTACGGCTCGACCTGTCGCGGCCGCGGCTGGCAGCCCGAATCATCGGGTCCTGCAGCAGCCTCACGAGCTCGCTCGGCTCGCCGCCGCGCCGGCGGCAGGCCGGCGGCCTCGAGCCGCGTGTGCGTGTCGGTCACCGGCATGCCGGCCGCAGCGTCTCGCCGGTGTCGATCAGATAGATGTGATAACTGCCGCTCTCGTAGGCGCTGAAGCCAGCGCCTTCGCGTCGACGCCGGCCGAAATCGCCGGACTCAGCGCCGTGATGCCGCTCATGCCGGCGTCCACGTTGGTGACCTGCGCCAGCGCGCCCGATGTCGAGATTCACGACGTAGACATTGCTGATGCCGTCGCGATCCGACACGAAGTACAGCTGCCGGCCGTCGGCGTTCCACTGCGGGTTGATGCTCTTGCCTGCGTCGAAGGTGGGCACCGGCTGGATGCGGCCCGACTCGACATCGAGCGTCGCGAGCTGGTAGCGGCCCGGGTTCAGGGTCGTCGAGATCGGTCGAGAAGCGGTCGGTGACGAACGCGAGGCGCGTAGCCGTCCGGCGACCACGCGGGCTGCACGTCGCGCGAAGGCGTCATTCGTCAGGCGCCGCTCGGTCTTGGTCGTCAGATCGTAGAGGAACAGGTCGGTCTCGCCTCCGACGATCGCCGAGAACGCCACGAAGCGGCCGTCGGGCGACCAGGTGGGATTGAGGATCTCGCCCGAGATTCGGGAACGGGATCTCGCGGACGATCTCGCCGTTCGAGGCGTCGATGATGGCGAGCTCCGGGCGGCCCTTGCGGATCGCGCCCACCACGAACTGCGCGGCTGTCCGACTTCCACGATCCGGCGGAGTTGATGAACTCCAGGCTGCTGAAATGCGGGTCGAGCGTGGTGTCGACCAGCTTGCGAATCGATTGCCCGTCGCCGCGTCGGCCACGAAGAGCGCGATCGACAGCATGTCGCGCGACGAGAAGTAGATAATGCGTCTTGCCGTCCGGCGAGAGCGACGGCGACACGTTGACCGCCTGCTTGCTCGTGTCCGACGCCGTGACGTTGCTGGCCAGCGTGCCGACCTTCGCGTTCGCGTGCAGCATCGGGTCGTACTGGTCGTGGATGGCCGTGTGCCACTCCGACGAGAGGTCTTTCAGGTTGAAGCCGGTCGCGTTCTTGAACGCCACGTCGAGATCGCGGGAGCGCAGCGCGTCGCGGTACATCCTGGGGAATGCGGTCGTCGCCCCAGCGCCCGCCGATGAACGCCCAGAGCGCCTGGCCCCAGCGATACGGGAAGTACTTCGGGTTGTCGAGATCCCGGATGGTCGGCAGCTTTTCCTGACGCGCGGCGTCGCGGATCCACATCGCCGTGTGCGGGTCCACCGGGCCGATCGAGAGGTACTCGGCCATGCCTTCGATGAACCAGAGCGGGAGGCTCTCGACGCCGCTCGGCGCCGTTCTGGAGGCGGCGCGCTGCGCCGCGATGTCGTACTGGAAGGCGTGCACCAGCTCGTGCCCCAGCACGTGGTCGGTCTCCGCGAGCGTGCCGGCCATCGGCAGCACGACCCGGCGCTTCAGCGCCTTCGGTGACGCCGCCGGTGCCCTCGTCGATCTCGCCCGCCGACGACGTTGGTCTGCTCGAAGTCCGGATGCGAGGCGTAGAGGACGAGCGGCTGCCGCGTCTGCATCTGGTGGTTGAAGAGCTGCGAGAACCGGGCGTACCAGCGCTCCGCCATCCGCCCGACCTGCTCGCTCGCCTCCCGCTCCTCCGGGTAGAAGTAGATGTCGAAGTGCTCGGTCTTCAGTACCTCGAACTCGAAGTCCTTGTACTGGACCTTGTTGCGGCCGAAGTACTGAGCCTGGGCCGTCGAGCCGATCGACAGCGCGATGACGAGAGCCGACAGCAGTCTGAGGGGGCGAGATGCTATATGCGGCATGGGCGAACTCCTGAAGCTCCGAAGACGCGCGCGCGACCGGGCGCGCGCACAACGAAGAGGGTCAAGCGAAACTCGCGCCAACGACAGCTTGGATGTTTGTCGCAGGAAAATCGTACCTTTTGTGGCAAACACCCGCCGTCGTGTCCCCTTCGAGCGACGCCTGCGGGAATAACCCGCGCCTCCGGCTCCAGGCGCCGCTGGTACGGGCGGTGGCATTGGCGGCGGGCGGTGCGGGGTTCGTACAGCCCTCGACGCCTCCGACTGAATTGACGACACCGGCGACTAGAGAATTTTCATGCCGAGCGCCGAGAGGGCCAGTTCGGCTCCGAGCTCGGCGGTGGCGTTCCGGACATCCAGCGTGGGGTTGACCTCGACGAGATCGAGCGCGGTGAGCCATCCGGATTCGGCGATGAGCTCCATCAGCAGGTGCGCTTCCCGGTAGTTCAGGCCTCCTCGGACGGGCGTGCCCACGCCAGGCGCAATCGAGGGATCGCAGACGTCGAGATCGAGCGAGACGTGCAGTCCGCCGACGTCCCGGGTGACGGCGCCGAGCGCCCGTTCGGCGACCGCCGCCATGCCGAGCCGATCGATGTCCTTCATCGTGAACACGTGCACCCCTGAACTGCGCACGAGATCCTTCTCGCGGGCATCGAGATTCCGGATGCCGATGAGCGCGGTGTGCTCGGGCGCCACCGTGGGCGAGAAGCCGCCGATCCGCGAGAGCTCCTGCGGCTCGGGGCCGAGCAGCGCCGCCAGCGGCATGCCATGGACGTTGCCGCTTGGCGTGCTGCCCGGCGTGTTCATGTCGGCGTGCGCGTCGATCCAGAGGAGCCCGACGGGGAGCCCGCGCAGCCTCGCGTATCCGGCAGAGGCGGCCACCGATCCCGCCGCGAGGCTGTGATCCCCGCCGAGCACGAGCGGGACGGCGCCCGCCCGGAGCGAGTCGAGCGCCACCTCGTGCAGCTGCTCGCAGACGCGGGCGATCTCGTCGATGAACCGTTTGTGGGGGTTGTCGTGATGCTGCCCCTCACGCGGCGCCGGGCGGAAGTCGCCCTTGTCGAGGACGGGATGCCCGAGCGCGGCGATGCGCTCCGCGATCCCGGCGATGCGGAGCGCCGACGGGCCCATGTCGACTCCACGCCGGTTGCCGCCGAGATCCAGCGGAACCCCGATCACATGGACGGGTGCCGACACGACGCTACAATAACAGGAAAGCGATGCGCGCTCCCTCGATCAAGACGCCGCCGCCGGGACCGCGAGCCCGGGCCGTCGTCGAGCGCGACCATCGCGTGATCTCTCCGTCCTACCCCCGCAGTGCGCCGCTCGTGATCGCGCGCGCCGAGGGCGCCACGGTCGAGGACGTCGACGGCAACGTCTTCCTCGACTGCTGCGCGGGCATCGCGGTGGCGTCGACCGGCCACGCACACCCCGAGGTCGTCCGGGCCATTCAGGAACAGGCGGCGAAGTTCATTCACATCTCGACCGACTACTACCACGAGCCGATGGTCGCGCTCGCCGAAGCGGTGGCCGCGCTCGCCCCGGTGAATGCCGACGGCGGGATCCGGGTGTTCATGTCGAACTCCGGGGCCGAAGCCATCGAGGCCGCGATCAAGCTGGCGCGCTATCGCACGCGCCGGCCGAACATCATCGCGTTCCTGGGGTCGTTTCATGGGCGTACCCTCGGGGCGCTGTCGCTCACGGCGAGCAGGAGCGTCCAGCGCCGCGGGTTCGGGCCGATGGCCCCCGGCGTCTTCCACGCGCCGTACGCCGATCCGTACCGCGGCGGCGGCAGCGCCGAGGACTGCGCGGCGGCGGCGCTGGATTACATCGAGCGCGAGATTCTGGTGCACCTGGTCTCCCCCGACGAAGTCGCGGCCATCGTCGTGGAGCCGATTCAGGGGGAGGGCGGCTACGTCGTGCCGCCGGCGCCGTTCATCCAGGGGCTGGCGCGAATCGCCAGCCGGCACGGTATGCTGCTCGTCGCCGACGAGGTGCAGTCCGGGATGGGCCGCACCGGGCGGATGTTCGCGATGGAGCATTTCGGCGTGAAGCCGGACATCACGGTGATCGCCAAGGCGATCGCGTCGGGTCTGCCGATGGGGCTCACCGTCGCCGGCGCGCGCGTGATGGACTGGCCCGCGGGCGCCCATTCCAACACGTTCGGCGGCAATCCCATCGCGTGCGCAGCGGCGCTGGCGACGATCAGGCTCCTCGAGAGCGGGCTCGTCGAGCACGCGGCGAGGGTGGGCGATCATCTGATCGGCAGACTGCGCGACGTCGCCGGACGGCACGCAATCGTCGGCGACGTGCGCGGCAAGGGGCTCATGATCGGACTGGAGCTCGTGGGCGACCGCCGCACGAAAGAGCCGGCCATCCGTGAGCGCGATGCGCTCGTGCTCGCCGCATTCCGGCGCGGTCTGTTGATGCTGGCGGCCGGTCCCAGCTCCGTACCGGCTGTCTCCTCCGCTCGTGCTCACACGCGAGCAGGCCGACACCGCCGTGGAGATTCTCGACGAGTCGCTCGCCGAAGTCACCGCCTGAGCGGGGAACGCCTCGCGGCACCTTGACGCCGTCCGGACGAAGTCGTAGGCTGACGGCCTCCCATGCCCCACGTGCCCTGGCTCGCGCTGATCGCGGTGCTGTACGCACAGCAGCCGTCCGCCGCTCCGGCGCCCGCCGCCCGGCTCGACTATGAGTACTTCAAGGCGCGGGTGCAGCCGATCTTCCTGTACAAGCGCGCGGGGCACGCGCGCTGCTACGTCTGTCACCGGGGCACGGGCACCGGCACGACATACCTCCAGTTCCTGAGCCCCGGGGCCGCCATGTGGGATGAGGAGCAGTCCAGGAAGAACTTCGACGCGGTGAGGCGGCTGGTCGTGCCCGGAAAGCCCGAGGCCAGCCGGCTGCTGAGGCATCCGCTGCGCGAGGAAGCGGGCGGCGACGAGTTCCATGCCGGCGGCAAGCACTGGAATACCCGGGAGGACCCGGAATGGCGGATCCTGGCCGAATGGGTCCGCGGCGCGGCATTGACCAACGCGCGAGGTGAGCGATGAGATCCATGCGGGTGCTCGGCCTGATCGGTGTGCTCCTGCTGCCGGGATCGGTACGCGGCGCGGGAACGGTCCGGATCGTCCAGACGAACAGCGCCGGCGACAACGTGCACCTGATCGATCCCGCCACGAACACGGTAGCCGGCGTCATCACGGGCATCGAGGTGAATCATGGCGCCGCCGCGTCTCCCGACGGCACGCGGCTCTACGTGAGCAACGAAGCGGAGAGCACGCTCGACGTCGTGGACGTCCGTTCGCGCGCGGTGACGGGGCACGTGCCGCTCTCCGGCCATCCCAACAACATTGCCATCGCCAGAAACGGCGCGAAAGTGTACGTCTCGATCCGCGAGGAGCCGGGCGCCGTGGACGTGGTGGACACCGCCCGGCAGATGCGGGTCAACACCATCCGCGTGCAGGGAGGCGTGCACAATACCTACGTCACGCCCGATGGACGTTACGTCGTGGCCGGGTCGATCTCGGGCCGGCGGATCTCGGTCATCGACGCCGGCACCGAGCAGGTTGCCTGGGTGATGCCCTTCGAGAACGGCGTCAGGCCGATGGCCTTCGAGAAGAAGGCGGACGGGTCGACCGGGCGGATGTTCGTGCAGATTTCCGAGCTGCACGGCTTCGCGATCGTCGACTTCGCCGCGCACAGGGAGCTTGGCCGCGTGATGCTGCCAGACCTGCCGCCTCCGGCGGTGCGCCACACCGAGGGCGTGCAGGGGGCCCCCTCGCACGGGATCGGCATCGCTCCGGACGGCAGGACCCTCTGGGCGACCAGCAAGTACTACAGCTACGTCGCGGCGTTCTCGATGCCGGATCTGAAGCTGCTCGGCGTCGTGCCGGTCGGCCGCGACCCGGACTGGTTGACGTTCACCCCCGACAGCAAGACCGTATACGTGGCGTGCGCCGGCGCCGACATCGTGGTGGCGATCGACGTGATGTCGCGCAGGGAAGTGGCCCGGATTCCGGTCGGGTTCGTCCCGAAGCGAAATATCACGGCGGTGCTTGTCAACCCCTAATTATTTAGTTGACAATGTTCGAGATCGAGCCTAGGCTGGTCGCCGAGATCCTAATTTTTTAGGAAATGGCCAGGCCCAAGTCTCCGACGCTCACCGATGGCGAGCTGCGTCTCATGCGCGTGCTCTGGGACAAGGAAGCCGCCTCGGTCGGGGAGGTCATCGCCGCGCTGGACGAGCGGCCCAAGCCGGCCTACAACTCGGTCCTGACGCTTCTCAGGATCCTCGAGCGTAAGGGCTACGTGAGCCATCGGAAGGAAGGACGGGCGTTCGTCTTCATTCCCACCATCGATCGGACAAAGGCGCGGCGGCGCGCCCTGCGGTCGCTGGTCAATCGTTTCTTCGAGGGCTCACCGCGCTTGCTCGTGCTGAATCTGCTGGAGGACGAGGAGTTGTCCACAGACACGCTCAAGGAACTGAGAGCCCGCCTGGAGGAGAGCAAATGACGGCCTGGCTGGCCGCCTGGCTGTGGCAGGGCATCGTCCTCTGGCTCGCGGGGTTGATCGCGCTCGGCGCCCTGCCGCGCGTGAACGCGGCCACCCGGCACGCAATCTGGTGGTCGGCCCTCCTGGTGCTGGTGCTGCTTGGCTGCATGCCGCCGCTCGCCCCGGTGGCCGCTGACGCCGTCGCGGCGGCTGGGGGAAATCGCGTACTGTTGCTCGCGCCGGGAGTTCAGCCTCTCGTACCGAGTCCCGTCGCTGTCCTCGCCGGTGCTGCTGGGTCTCGTGGGCACCTGGGCTGTGACTGCCATTGCCGGATGGGTTCGCGTCGTTGTCGACCTCCGTCGCCTGGTCGGCATGAAGCGGCGGTGCCGGCCCTTCGGGACCGCGAACGCCGGCGCGAGCATGCCCTGGCAGAATTCCGCTCAGACGGTTCCCGTGGTGCTGTGCGACGAGATCCCCGGAGCGGCTGCCTTCGGGCTTGGCAGGCCATACATCGCCGTGTCACCTCCGCTCGCCAGCCGTCTGACGGCCGAAGAGCTCGAACAGGTGATCCTGCACGAGTACGCACATCTCTGCCGTCGCGACGACTGGACGCGGCTGTTCCAGGCGCTGATCATGCCGCTCGTCTGGCTGCATCCGGCCGCTCATCTGATCGCCCGCGAGCTGGAGATCGAGCGCGAGGCGGCGTGCGACGATTGGGTGGTCGCCGGGGCGCGCTCGCCTCGAGGCTATGCCACCTGCCTGGCGCGCGTGGCCGAGATCCGGCTGGCGGCCGGCCGTTCCCTTGCACCGGCGCTCCTCGGCGCCACGCCGGTTCTCGTGCAGCGCGTGGACCGGCTGCTGAACGGCAAACGCCGCCGGAGCCGCCGCGCGTCCTGGTGCATCGCTGCCCCGATTGCGGGTGTGCTCGGGGGCTGCGCCGTGCTCCTGACGACGCTGCCGCTGGTTGCCGAACGGGCGAGCGCCGCGCTGGCGGAGACGCCGGCTCCGGCTGATGTCGACACAGTGATACCGGCCGACGTCTCGAGTCGGCAGGTGAGCGAAATCGTGCCCCACCCCGGTCCGGCCGTTCGGAGACAGGCCGTAAGGGAGCGGATCAGCCCCGAGTATCTTCCGCGGCCCGCGCTGGCCGACGTTCGCCCTGAAGCGCCGGGCGCGGCGACTGCAGCGGCCTCGTCCGGGCAGGCGGCGTCAGTTCCCGAAGCTCCCGCAGAGCTCCCGGTCATTTCCGGGGGCCGCACGTTTACGGGCGTTCTGTCCGCACCCGACGAGCCCCGGCCGAGGCGGGGGTGGAGCGCGGCGGGCGGCATCGGGACCGGCCTGGGGACGGCCGCCCGTGATGCAGGTATCGGCCTCGGCAACAGCCTGAGCGCTGCGGGGCTTTCGATTGCGAGGTCCTTCTGAAGATCTTCCTGGTCAATCCAAGCGACGTCTCCTTCGGCACCGCCGTCATTACTCCCCGGTGGTTGTACGTGCTCGCGGCCGCGACGCCGCGCGAGTATGGCGACCCGATCATCGTGGACGAAACGCTCGACCCGCTCGACCTGAGCAGGGTCGGCCCCGGTGACGTGGTCGGCATCGGCATTCATACGAGCAACGCGCTCCGCGGCTATTCGATCGGGCGTGAAGCGCGCAGCCGGGGCGCGGTGGTGGTGTTCGGCGGCATTCACCCGACGCTGTATCCCGACGAAGCCCGCGAGCTCGGCGCGGCGCACGCGATCGTCAAGGGCGACGGGGATCTCGTCTGGGCGAGCGTGCTGGCCGACTGCCGGCGGGGCACGCCGGAACCGCTCTACGACGGCGGCCGCGTCTCGGGCGTGGAGTTCTCGCCGGCGCGGTGGGATCTCCTGCCGGCGGACCGCTACATGTGGGGATCGGTCCAGACGCTGCGGGGCTGCCCGAAACACTGCTCGTTCTGCTCGGTCTGGCGTACAGACGGTCAGACGCCGCGGCAGCGCCAGGCAGACAAGGTCGTGCAGGAGATTGTCGAGCTCAGGCGGCTGGGCTTCCGGTTCATCCTCCTGTCGGACGACAACTTCTACCCGGTCACGCTCGAAGATCTCGCGCTGGCGGAGCGGCAGGGGAACGCGGCCCGGCTGGCCTCGCTGCGGGAAATCCGCGCGGAGCGCTTCGAGTTGATGGATCGCCTCGCGGCGCTGCCCGACGATCTCGTCTTCTACACGCAGATCACCATGGAGGCAGCCGAGGATCCGGAGTTCCTCCAGGCCATGCACCGCGCGCGCGTGCGCGGGGCGCTCGTCGGCGTGGAGTCGGTGACGCGCGAAGGCCTGAAAGCCGTGTTCAAGGACTTCAACTATGCGGGGGACGCGCTCGTGGCCCGTCTCCGCGAGTTCCGCCGGCACGGCGTCCACGTTCTCGGCTCGTTCATCTTCGGGCTGCCCACCGACGGCCCCGACACCTTTGCCGCGACGGCGGAGCTGGCGCAGCGGGCGGACATCGCGTTCGCGCAGTTCGTGATGATGACGCCGTTTCCCGGCACGGTCGACTTCGCGAAATGGGAAGAGAAGATGGCCGCCGATCCGGTGCGCGTCGATGGTGTGCCGCTCACGCGGTACTGGCTCATTCCGGCGAACCGGCGCCCCAAGGTCTACACGCCGCACCCGGTGCTCTCGCCCGACCAGATCCGCCAGGGCACCCAGTACACCTGGGATCGGTTCTACAGCCTCCCTGCCGTCTGGGAGCGCGCACGCATCATCAAGAGCCTGCGCGGGCGCCTGGCGTTCCTGCTCGTGTCGAAGCTGTACCGCCAGATGTACGCGAACACCGGCATCGCCACCGACAGCGCGCGCGTGTCGCGCTCGACCACGTGGGCGCGCTGGCTCGCCAGACCCTGCCGGCGGCTCTTCGTGGCCGCTCCGATGCCGGACCTGCAAGTGCCCGTCTAAGCTGAGGGTTCGGGCCGCGCCTCCCCGGCCCTGTGGAGCCCGAGGGCGGAAGTCGGTTACAGTTACGGCTGCAAATCCCAATTTGGAGCCGCTCATGAAAAAACTGTTCTTCGTCTCCGCCGCGCTGCTGCTCGTGCTGGCCGCACCGCGCGCGCAGGCGCCCGCGCCGGGCAGCGTCACGGCTATCGTCGGCGTCCGTCTGATCGACGGCACCGGCGGCCCCCCGGTCGACGATGCGGTGGTGATCGTGAACGGAAGCCGGATCGCTGCCGTGGGTCCGCGAAGCCGGGTCCAGGTCCCGAGAGGGGCCACCGTGGTCGATGCCGCGGGCAAGGCGCTCATCCCGGGGCTCGTGGACGCGCACTACCACCTCAATCAGCCGCAGGACGAGATGAAGCGGCTGTTTCTCGTCTCGCTCCACTGGGGCGTCACGACCTTCCGCGTGACCGGCAACGACAAGCCCGAGGCGGTGCCTCTCTACCATCAGGTGCAGAAGGGGGAAGTGCCCGGTCCCCGCGTGTATACGGCCGGCCAGGGGTTCAGCGTGCAGGGCCCATACCCGAACGCGCCGGTGTTCCGGCCGAAGTCGCCGGAAGAGGCGCGTGAGAACGTGCGCGATCTCAAGCGGCAGCGCGTGGACTTCGTGAAGATCTGGATGACCAACCCCAAGTTCCCGCCGGAGGTCATCACGGCCATCGTCGACGAAGCCAGGAAGCAGGGCATTCCCGTGGTTGCGCACGTGACCGATCAGGCGAGCCTCCACCAGCTCGCCGATCAGGGGGTCACCGATTTCATGCACGAGCCGATCGACAACGGACGCGAGCCGGTGACACCGGAGCTGATCGCGTACATGAAGGCGCACCGGCTCTCGTTCGTTCCGACGATCGCCAACGGCGAGTCGGGCTACTACTACTACGAGCATCCGGAATTCCTGAAGATGCCGGCGGCGATGGACGGGTTCTACGCCCGGGGCCGGGCGATGCTCACCGATCCGGAGCGGGCGCGGCAGACGCTGTCCTCGCCCACGCTCGCCGAGCGCAAGCAGCGCATCCGCAACATGCTGCCGTTCGTGAAGCTGATGCACGACAACGGCATTCGGGTGATCACGGGCACCGACGGCGGCGCGGAAGCGTCGCAGACCACGCCGATCGGCCATTCGACGCACCGCGAGGTGCAGCTGTTCGTCGAGGCCGGCGTCCCGCCCGCCGCCGCCATCCGCGACGCGACGCTCGACGCGGCGCGCGTGCTCGAGCGCACGGAGAACCCGTCCTACGGCGCCATCCAGCCTGGCAAGGCTGCAGACTTGATCCTGCTCGACGGCGATCCGACGGCCGACATCTACAACATCGACAAGATCTCCCGGGTGATGCACGCGGGGAAATGGGTGGACTGACGTGGCGGAGCAGCAGGCGCAGGTTCGGCCGGACATCTATCAGCAGCACGCCTCCCTCTTCGGAGCCAAGACCGTCAACGGACGCGAGATCGTCGTGGAGGACCTGATCGCGCGCCTCACGCGCGAGACGCGCGACGAGCTCAGGTCGCTGCTGTCGGCGAGACACGCGTTTCAGGAGCAGGTCGGCCGGCGCGAGCGCGCCTACGGCTTTCTCGCGCCTGACACGCGCATCGCCGACGCCGACGGGCACGAGGCGACGGTCCGCGAGATCCGCCAGGGGATGCTGGACGGCTTCTTCGGGCGGCGCACGCCGAGCGCCTGGCGGCTGAACGAGCACGTCCCGATCCCGGCCGACACGACGAAGCCGGGCCTCGAGGGCACCGGGCCGGCCATCGATCTCGGGATGGCCATGGGGGCGCTCAACACCGGCGCGGCGTCCTGGATGTGGGACTGGGAGGACGCCGGCGGAGACTTCAAGGATCAGCTCTATCAGGCATGGGAGAACCTGCGCGATCTGCTCGCCCACAGATGGGATGGCACGCCGTACCTGCATCCGACCAAGAAGGAGAACGGCGCGCCGCGCAAGTACGCCATCGAGCTGCCGCCCGAGCGCTGGCCGACGATCTTCCACCGGGTCCCGGGACTCCACCTTCGGAACCGGCAGATTTCGGTGGACGGAGAGGACACGCCGGCCATCGTGCCCGCGCTGGTGATTCACGCCTCGAGCAACTTCGATGCTCAGAAGAAGAATGGCTCGGGGATCTACTATTACATTCCGAAGATCGAGACGTGGCAGGAGGCACGGCTGGTCGCCCGGCTGTTGAAGTCGCTCGAAGAGGCCATCGGGCTGCCCCGCGGCACGCTGAAGATCAAGATGTTGAACGAGCGGGCCGAGTTCGCGCTGCAGCAGGAGGCGATCATGTGGGTGCTGCGCGAGAACCTCATCGGGCCCAATGTCGGCCGCTGGGACTACCTGAACAGCCGCGAGGAGATGTTCCGGCACGATCCGGAGATGGTCATACCCGACCCGAACACGGTCACGATGACCGAGCCGTCGCTGACGTATTACACGATGCGCAACGCGCTGCTGGCGCTCCTCGCCGGCGGCATGCCCATCGGCGGCATGGCGGCGCAGATGCAGAATCCCCGCGCGCCCGAGCACGATGCCAAGGCGCTGCGCGACATCTGGTTCGACAAGCTGCGGGAGCGGCTCACCGGATTGCTCGAGATCGACGGCAAGCTGTACGACACGTATCGCCAGAGCTGGGTCGCCACCGTGGCGCCCGCATACGTCGAAGCCGGGCGAGAGCCGCTGGTCACCGACGTCGGGGCGCTCCAGGCGGTCGTCGACAAGCTCCGGGAGGACGAGCGCACGCGGCTCGAGGCGCTGGGCCTCCTGCGCGACGGGCGGGTCGCACCGCTCCAGCTCTCCGAGCGCGATCTCATACCCGAAACGCTGTTCTCCGAGGAAGCCCGCGAAAAGCTGCTGGCGCGCCCTGCGGGCACCGTGACCGAGGACGGGCTGCGCTATGCCATGTACATGGCGACCGAGTTCATGTACCAACAGCTCCTGGGGAACAACGCCGCGGCCATTTACGACCCCCGCACCGGGCTTCGCTTCATGAACGACCTCGCCACGTACGAGATCTTCTGGCATTTCCTGTACCTGGCGGTGTTCCATGCAGTCGAGTTGAGCGGAGACGGCACGTACAGCCGCAGCGGCGACCGGGTGAGCCCGGAGCTGTTCCTGAAGCTCCTCGACGAGCGCCGCGGAACGGTGAAGGAGCTGTTTCGCAAGCTCGGCACCGTCTACGCTGACACGAACGCCGAGCTGGTCCTCAGCATCCTCGAACGGCAGGTCGTCGAGCGCCGGCCCGACGGCCGCATCGTGCCGCAGCCGCGCTGGATCAAGTACGGATCGCGCGTGCTGCTGTCGATCATCGAGGAGCCGGAGCCCGACCGGGCGGCGATTCTCGACGGGATCTTCGCCGACCGCGCGGCGCTGGTCGAACGGCTGGACGCGGCGCACGGTCCGGCGGCGCGCCGGCTGGCTGCGAAGGTGCTGCGCGCCCACGATTTCGTGTACGACTCGCGCGACGAGCAGCGCCAAGCCGCCTGAAGCGGGCCGCCGCGCGTATCGTGCCGGCGCAGCGCAGATTCAATGGCAGCCGACGACGCACCCGGAGCCGACGAGCTCGCCCCGATCGTCTACGACGAGCTGCGGCGCATCGCCGCCGCGTACATGCGCCGCGAGCGGCCGGGGCAGACGCTGCAGGCGACCGCGCTCGTGCACGAAGCCTATCTCCGGCTGGCTCACGCCGGAGCTCCCTGGAAGGATCGACGGCACTTCGTCGGGATCGCCGCCCGATCCATGCGGCAGATCCTCGTGGAGCGGGCCCGCGCGCGCGGCGCGCACAAGCGGTGGGGAGGCCTGAACCGCGTGTCGGTCACCGACTCCCTCGCCCTCGCCGCGGATCCCGAGACGATGCTGCCGGCGCTCGACGAGGCGCTGGATCGCCTCGGGCGCCTGGACCAGGAGCAGGCGCGCATCGTCGAGCTCCGGTATTTCGCCGGCATGAGCGTGGAGGAGACCGCGGAGGCGATGGACCTGTCGCCGGCGACCGTCAAGCGTCGTTGGACCCTGGCGCGCGCCTGGCTCTTCCGGGAGCTCGGCGGCGGTCCAGGGAGTGCGCCGCCATGACCTCGGAGCAGTTCCGCCGCGCCCGCGACCTGTTCGAGGCCGCACTCGAGCGCCGGCCCGAAGCCGTGAGCGAGTGGCTCGAGGCCGAAGAGCGCGATCCCGTCGTCCGGCGGGAGGTGGAGTCGCTGCTCGAGCACCATTCCCGGGCGGGAGAATTCCTGGCGACGCCGATTCTCGAGGCCGCGCCGCACCTGCTCGATGACGGCGCGCTCGAGCCCGGGGCCGTCGTGGGGAGCTACAGCATCATCCGCGAGCTCGGCCGCGGCGGCATGGGGCGCGTCTATCTCGCGCGGGACGCGCGGCTCGGGCGGACGGTGGCGATCAAGATGGTGGCGCCAGCGCTTGCGCGCGACGCGCGCTTCCGCGAGCGCCTGCGGCGCGAGGCCAGGGCCGCCGCGGCGTTGACCCATCCCGGCATCTGCACGGTGTACGCCCTCGAGGAGGCCGACGGGGTGGCCTTCATCGTCTCGGAGTTCGTCGACGGCCATCCGCTCCGCGACGAGATCGGGGGGGCACGGCCCTCCGCGGCGATGATTCTCGGCACCGCCCGCGACCTCGCGTCGGCGCTCGGCGGGGCGCACGAGAAAGGCGTGATCCATCGGGATCTCAAGCCGGAGAACGTGATGCGGCTCGGCGACGGCCGCGTGAAGATCCTGGACTTCGGTCTGGCCCGGATCTCTGACGAGGCGCTGCCGGCCGCGACGATCGAAGCGTCCGCGGCCGGTGGCCTCGCCGGCACGCCGGCCTACATGGCCCCGGAGCAGATCGAGGGCCGCGCGGTGACCACCGCGACCGACGTGTTTGCATACGGCGTGCTGATGTACGAGTGGAGCACCGGCGTGCATCCCTTTCGTGCCGCGACGCCGCTCGCGCTCGTGGCCCGCATCGTCGAAAGCACGCCCGAACGCCTCGCGGGCCGTGCCGATGTGCCGAAGCTCGTCGGAGAGGTCGTGGATCGCTGCCTGCGGAAGCTGCCCGCGGAGCGGTTCGCGTCCGCAGCGGATCTGGTCGCGGCCCTGAACCGGCCGGCCGAGGCGCTCGAGGCCGCCGCGGTCTCCGCGAACGGCACGATCTGGTGGCGTATCCATCAGCTCACGGCCATGACGCTGTACGTCATCGCCACGGCACGCGCGTGGCAGATCAAGGAGTGGCTCCATACCCCCGTGTCTCTGTGGGCGTTCATCCTCATGGGCATCGCGGCATCGGTCGGCGGCATCGTGCGCGGACATCTCCTGTTCACCGACGTGGTGAACCGTCCGCGTCTCGGGCCCGAGCTCAAGCGGACGCGGCGTGCAGTGCTCTTTGCCGACGTTCTGATGGCGGCGACGCTGCTGGCCGACGCGCTGGCGCTCGCCCAGATCCAGCCGCTGGCCGCCGTGCTGACGATCTGCGTGGCCGTCGGCATCGCTCTGGCGGCCGTCCTCATGGAACCGGCGACGACCTCGGCGGTGTTCGGCGAGCTCTGACGTGGCGGCCGGGGCCCACCTCGTCACGTTCGCCGCGGCGTTCGCCGCCGGAGCCATCAATTCGGTGGCCGGCGGCGGTACCCTCGTCTCCTTTCCGGCGCTGATCTGGATCGGCCTGCCGTCGATCACGGCCAATGCCACCAGCGCCGTGGGCATCTGGCCCGCTTCGGTCGGCGGCATCTGGGGCTACCGGCGCGAGTTCCGGGGGCTCACCTGGCGCAGCTACGTCCTGGCGGTGCCGAGCATCGCCGGCGGCATCATCGGCGCCGTGCTCCTGAAGCTGACGCCGACCAATGTCTTCGACCGGCTCGTGCCGCTGCTGATCCTCTTCGCCACCGTGCTGTTCATGGCGCAGGAGCCGGTGCAGCGGCTGCTGAAGCCCAGCAACGGCGGGGGACATGCGGAGTCGCGCGGCTGGCTCGCCGGTGCGCTCGTGTTCCAGTTCCTGGTGGCGCTCTACGGCGGCTACTTTGGCGCGGGCATCGGCATTCTGATGCTGGCCGCACTCGGCATTCTGGGCTATCGGGACATTCACCAGATGAACGGGCTGAAGAACCTGCTGGCGCTCTGCATCAACGGCGTGGCCGACGTGTACTTCATCGCCATGGGAATGGTGTACTGGCCCGAGGCGCTGATCATGGCCGCGGGCGCCGTGGCGGGCGGCTACGGCGGGGCGGGCATCGCCCGCAAGATCGGGCGCACGGGCGTGCGCCGGATCGTCATCCTCGTCGGATTCGCCATGGCGCTGTCGCTGCTGATCCGGCAGCACGGCTGAGTTTTACGCGGCCGTCATGCGGCTGCGATGCTGGCGTCATCGGTACCCATCATATTGGGGCTGGTGACGTTCAGCGTCATAGTCTGCGCCTACAACGAGGAGGCATATCTGGGCGACTGCCTCTTCTCGCTGCTGCATCAGACCCGTCGCGCCGACGAGGTCGTGGTGGTCAACAACGCCAGCACCGATCGGACGCGGGAGGTGGCGGAGAGGGCTGGCGTGCGCGTCATCGACGAGCCCCGCAAGGGGCTGGTGAGGGCGCGGGAAGCGGGCAGGCTCGCGACCGGCGGCGACGTGCTCGTTTATCTGGACGCCGACTGCCGGGCCCCTCGCGACTGGCTGGCGCGTCTGGCGCTCGAGTTCCGCGGGTGCGATCCGCCCGCCGCGGTGACCGGGCCGTACCGCTTCTACGACTGGGACGCGGCGGGCCGGCTGCTGGTGCGGATCTACGACCTCACGATCGCTCCCCTCACGCACTTTCTCGCCCAGGACGTGTTCGGCGTCGGGGCCGTCCTCTACGGAGGCAATTTCGCCGTCCGCCGGGATGCGCTGGAGGCCATCGGCGGCTTCGACACGAGCATCGAGTTCCACGGAGAAGACACGAACCTCGGCCGCCGCCTCGCGAAGGTCGGCCGCGTACATCTGCGGCGGCGCTGCGTCATGCAGACCTCGGCGCGGCGCTACAAGGTGCTCGGGCGCGGCCGCGTCTTCGCCTTGTACGTGAGGAACTTCTGCGCGGAGGTCTTCCTCCACCGTCCGGCGGATACGACGCACGAAGACATCAGGGCGTGAAGGCATGCCGGGCTACGAACCGTACCTGCTCTGCGACTTCCATGTACACACGGCCTGGAGCGACGGCCGGCTGAGCCTGCGGGAAGTCGTGGACCTGTATGGGCAGACCGAGAAGTTCGACGTGCTCGCCATCACCGATCACATCCTGTCCAGGAAGGATCTGCTCGCGCGGATCGGACGGGCCGCGACGTTCGGCCGCCGCCGGTTCTCGGTGACGCGCGACAGCTTCGACGATTACCTGGCCGACATCCAGAAGGAGGCCGACAGGGCCCGGCGCGAGTACGGCATGCTGGTCCTGCCGGGCGCGGAGATCACGCAGAACCACGTCCGCGCCAAGCACAACTCACACATCATCGCGCTCGGCATCACCGACTACATCAGCGCCGACGACAGCGCGCGCGACATCCTGCGGGAGATCCGCCGGCAGCAGGCGCTCAGCATCGCGTGCCATCCGCACCACCGTACGACCCGCCGCGTCGAGATCGCCACCTGTTATCTCTGGGACCATCGCAAGGAGCTGTCCGATCTCGTGGACGTCTGGGAGGCGGCCAACCGTGACGATTTGTTTTCGGTGACCAGCCTGAAGCATTATCCCTACGTGGCGAACAGCGACTTCCACAAAGCCAAGCACCTCTATTCCTGGAAGACCCTCGTACGGGCGGCGAAGAGCTGGCCTGCCGTGAAGGCCGCGCTGCGCTCCAACGTCGACATCGCGATCACGCTCTTCCGAAAGGACTCCTGGACGACGGCGTGATCGTCGTCATCATCAATCCGGCCTCGGGTCCCCGGCGGCGCGGGGGAGCCGACGAGCGTGCGGCCGTCGCCCGGGAAGTGCTCGCCCGCGCGGGGCAGGCGCACCGCATCGAGATCACGCGCCGTCCCAATCACGCCTACGATCTCGCCGCGGCCGCCGTGGAAGCCGGTGCGCGGCTCGTGGTGGCCTGGGGCGGCGACGGCACGATCAACGAGGTGGGGCAGGCCCTGGCGTTCACCGGCGCGGCGCTGGGGCTCGTGCCGGGCGGCTCGGGCAACGGCCTCGCGCGCGAGCTCCGGATTCCATTCGACCCGGCGGCCGCGCTGCGGCAGGCCATCGACGGCGGCGAGCGGCGCCTGGATGCCGGCGAGCTTGCCGGCCGCCTGTTCTTCAACGTCGCCGGCATCGGCCTCGACGCGAAGGTCGCGGCCGACGTTTCGGCCCGCCGGGTGCGGCGGGGCCTTCGCACGTACGCCGCGGCGGCCACACGCGAGCTCGTCAGCTACGTGCCCGTCGAGTACCTCGATCGAGACCGCTGGCGCCGCCATCCGCACTGCCGCCCTGGCCGTGGCCTTCGCCAACTCGACGCAGTACGGCTATGGGGCGCGCGTGGCGCCGCTCGCCAAAATGGACGACGGGCTGCTGGATCTGGTGGTGATCGAAGGGCGGTCGACGGTCGAGAACTTTCTCCGCGTGCCCCGCCTCTTCACGGGCGGCTTCCACCGCACGGCTGGCGTCACCACCAGACGGATCACTGAAGCCGTCGTCCGTTCGCAGGCACGGATGCTCTTCCACGTCGACGGCGAGGTCGTGGAAGGCGAGCGCGAACTGACCGCGCGTGTGCACCCCGGTGCGCTTCGCGTACGCGCGTGATCACGGGGGCCACGGGGCGCACAAGGCCTCCGGGCGTGTGGCCACTCCCGGAGGCTCCGTGGCACGTGGTCGAGGCGTGCCGGCGGGATTCAGAATCTCACGCCCGCCTCGAACCGAACCGCGCGCGGTGTGACGAAATGCGTGCCGCTGAACGTCGACAGGAAGTTGTACAGCGCGATCGTGTTGGCCAGGTTGACGACGCTCAACCGCACGTGCAGGCTCGCCTTGTCGCTGTGCCACAGGTTGTCGGCGCCGATGGCGACGTCGAACAGATGGCGGGGAGCGATGCGAGGGGGATTGGTCGTGTCGTCCGCGGTCCCTTCGGCGGGGATCTTCAGCCGCTTGGCGCCGAAAGCCGGCGCATCGCAGCTCGAGATCGGCGCCTCGCGCGTGGCGACCGTGCTTCCGCAAAAAACGCCGATCGCCGCCTGCTGATCCGGAGTCAGGCTGAGCGCCGTGGCAAAGTCGGGGACGGCGCCGGCGACCAGCCCCGAGTCGTAGCGCCACGTGAGGGCCGCCCAGCCGCCGATCTTCTTCATGAACGCGTACTGCACGTTCGTCGTCTGCTGAAACACCTGATCGTGATCGATCCGGAACGAGCCCTCGGTCTCGGTTTCCGGAAACAGTCCGCCGGTCTGCGGCAGGAAGAAGATGGCGCTCGTATGGGCCATGACGGTGAACGCGCTGAATCCGCCGTGCTGCACCAGGTTGATGCGGCCGGTGAATCCTTCGAGCTTCGAATGATCCCACGAGATCGGAAAGGCGATGGGCGTGTCGAACAGCACGCCGAAATCGTAGGCGTTGGTGGTCCGCTTGTTGAAATAGCCGACATCGGCCACTACCCAGCCGCCAATCGCCTGCTGGAGTCCGGCCTCGAAGTGGTTGCGAATTCCAGGCGGCGTCGGCTGTGTTTCTTCGGCGCCGAACACGTTGGAGCTCGACAGCAGGAGGTTCTCGTTGTACGGCGTCTCCATCGTCCGTCCGTAGGACACGCGGCCGACGGTGCTGTTATTCCGGCTCGCCAGCGCGAGTCCGAGGCGGGGCTGCGCCGCCGTCTGCTGCGTCAGACCGTCGTAATGATCGAGCCGTAGACCGAGGCTGATCGTCGCCAGGCCGGCGGTGATGCTGTCCTGCGCGTAGGCCGCCTGCGTCTTGATCGTGCCGCGATCGGCGAACTGGAAGAGAGTGCCGCCCGGCCTGGTGAGGTCGTACGGCACGAGACCCGGCAGGAACTCGTCATTCGGCACGAGGCCGGCCTCCTCGCACAGTCCGGAGTCCGTAATCTCGTCGATGCTCGGCTCGCCGGAGTCGGTCAGGCACGCGGTGTTGAGCCCCGGATCGGTGAGGCCGAACGCGAACCGTTCGTCGAGCCTGGTGCCGCCGAACGCCCCGCCGAACTTCACGTTGTGCATGCCGCCCACATACGAGAGATCGACCTTCCCGCCGAAGTTCGTCAATCTCCGGTTCTGCGAGACCGTCGCGGGCGAGTCGGCGAAGGGGTCGGCGCTCGGAGTGTAGGTCAGATGGTCGCGCCGCGCGTACGCATTCGCCGCCACGAGGAAGTTCGTGCCGATCACCCGCGTGTAAGCCGGCGCGATGTTGAACGAATCGATCTTCTGATGCTGGCCCTGACCCGTGTCGCTCTGGTCGAAGGTGTTCGGCACGTCGAACGACGACTGCGCCGTCTGGAAGTTCAGGTGGAACGCGCCCGCGTCGAGTCGATCGAACAGCGAGACGCTGTGCCCGTCGCCGTGCAGCGCCTCGAACTCGGGCGAATCGAGGTAGCGATCGGTGCGCATGCCGCTGAACGAGACGAAGTTGCCGATCGTGTGGCTGCCGAAGCCGAGCGTCAGATCGCCGGTCGGCGCGTTGAACGATCCGAATCCCGCGGAGAAGGAGCCGGTGGGCTTGGCCTGATCGAGCCCGGACTTGGTGACGATGCGGACGACCAGGGAGTCCTTGTCGCCGAACTCGGCCTGCGGCACGCCGGTGATCGCCTCCATCGACTGGACGGCGTCGGGCGAGATCTGGTTCGAATACACGCGGCTCTGCTGATCGGTGACCGGCTGGTTGTCGATCGAGAACTGCGTCTGCGCGTGGTCCCCCACGGGATGGAAGAACCCGTTCGCGTCGGCGACGACTCCAGGCGATGCCAGGGTGATGACCTGGTTCAGACCCGAGACGGCTTCGAGCGGCAGGGTCTGAATGAGCGACTGGTCGATGTCGGTGTGCGCGGTCGGATCGCGCTCGACCAGATCGCTGGTCCCGACGACCTCGACCGACGTCGTCTGCGCCGCCAGTGCCAGCGTGATCGGCAGATCGATGGGCACCGCCGTCCGCACCTCCACGTCGCGGCGCACGGGTGCGAAGCCGTCCGCCGCGATCTCGAGCTGGTAGGTGTTGGGCGGCACGTTCCGGAACACGAACTGCCCCGCGAGGTCCGTCGCGGCGCTCCGTCTGAAACCGCTGACCCGGTTGCTGAGATCCACCGCGACCGATACCATCACTCCGCCGGTCGGATCCGTCACCGTCCCCTGCACCGTTCCCGATCCGCCGAGCTGCGCCATCGCCGGCGCTGCGGCTGCAAGCAGCAATCCGAGAGCGATCCCGCTGATTCTGATGCTCATATTCGGCTCCAGTCATACGTCGACGCACACGACCCGCCATTCCCGGACTGGGAAGGGCGCTCGCGCGCTGCACGTGTTCTCCGACTGCGGGTGCGGAGCTAGACCGGAGGAGCGCGGGCGGAAAGGAGGACGGCGACGCGGTCGGCGGGCTGGACTGCCCTGGCCGGGCGCAGATGGGCGACAGCCCGTTCGCTGTGGCGGACTGCCGGCCGGGCTTCGAGGCTGTTGCGCAGGGCGCGCAGCCAGTGGCAGACATCGCAATGCTGAGGTGCCTGCACCGTTCGAGCGGTGCCGAGCAGGGGATGGTGCGCGCTGTGATCGTGGATCGGCGCGATGGCGTCGTCGTCCGCCGGATGCCACCAGTTGACGGTGCCGAGGACGATCAACGCGCCGGTGATGGCCGCGATGGGCGTGACGAGGCCGGGCGAACGCCTCAACCAGCGAAGCATCGGCCTATCACGTTAGACGGCGCCCTTCCGCCGTGTCAAGGCGAACCGAACCGCTATACTCTGCACACGATGACGTTCCATCGTCTCCGAGTGCGACCCGGCGAGCGCCACGCGCTCGGCCGGCTGCGGCCCGACTTCACGGGACCGTTTCGCGGCAAGAGCGACGCCGAGGCGCATCTGAAAGAGCGGCTGGAGCGCCTCGCGTCGCTCCAGGAGAAGCTGTATGCGCAGGGCCGGCACGCGGTGCTCGTCATCCTGCAGGGCATGGACACCGCCGGAAAGGACAGCGCCATCAAGCACGTGTTCAGCGGCCTCAACCCGCAGGGTGTCGGCGTCCGCAACTTCCGGCAGCCATCCTCCGAGGAGCTCGCGCACGACTTCCTCTGGCGCGCGGTGAGTCATCTGCCCCAGCGGGGGCAGATGACCGTGTTCAATCGGTCCTACTACGAAGAAGTGGCGGTCGTCCGCGTCCATCCCGAGCTGCTCGACCGCCAGATGCTGCCGCCGGCGCGCGTGAGCCGGGACATCTGGGACGAGCGCTACGAGGACATCCGCGCGTTCGAGCGGCATCTGTGGCGCAGCGGCACGACCGTCATCAAGCTGTTTCTGAACATCTCGCGGGCGGAACAGGAGCAGCGGCTGCTCGACCGCCTGGACGACTCCACCAAGACGTGGAAGTTCTCCGCGGGCGACATCCAGGAGCGGGCTCTCTGGCGCGCCTACGTCTCGGCGTACGAAAAGGCGCTTCCCGCGACCACCTCGCGCCACGCTCCCTGGTATGTCGTTCCCGCGGACCACAAGTGGTTCGCCCACGCGGCCATCGCCGAAATCCTGTACCGCGCGCTCCAGACGCTCGGCCTGAAGTACCCGCCGGTCGGCGCCGCGGAGCGTCGGGAGCTCGCCCGGGCCCGGCGTCAGCTCGCGGCACGGAGACGGCCCAGGACGTGAGGCGTCTGTGCGCCGGCGTGGTGATCGCCGCCCTGAGCGGCTTCTATCTGGCCGCCGCCGGCGCCCACGCGCGCCGCGTGAACACCTTCAAGGCCCGCGGTGATCAGAGCGGCTATCTCTGGGACGCCGAGAACGTGTACGCGAACTGGCACGGCCGCCAGCCGCCGGTCGTGATCGGCGAACGAAACCGCATGCCGCTGTACGCCGGCTATCTGGCGCTCTTCTACTCGCCATCGATGTCCGACGACGAGTTCTTCGAGATCGCGAAGCGCTGGAACATCTATCTCTCCCTCGTCCTTCTTGCGGCGCTCGGCCTGGTGTTCGCGCGATTCCTCCCCGAGCCTGCCGCGGCGAATCTGCTGCTCGTCGTCGCGTTCGGCTACTTCGTCTTCAAAGCCGGATACGCGCAGGCCGAGCTGCTCTTCTACGTTCTGTTCTTCCTCGCCTTTCTCTGCATGGTGCGCGTGCTGGCCGGAGATCCCCGCACCCCGAGCGCGCTCGTGCAGGCCGCGGGAGCCGGGGGCTTTGCCGCGCTCGCGCACCTCACCAAGGCTGCGCTGCTGCCCCTGATCGTGATTTTCGTGATGGTGGCCGCACTGTGGTCGCTCCGATCGCCCAGACGGCTGCTCGCCCCGGTCATCATGCTCGCGGTGTTCCTGGCGGTGCTGTCGCCGTACCTGACGACGAACAAGCGTGTGTTCGGCCGCTATTTCTACAACGTCAACACGACCTTCTACATGTGGTACGACGACTGGCCGCAGGCGAGCGTCGGCACGATCAAGCACGGCGACGGCGTCGGCTGGCCGGCCATGCCGCGCGAGGAGCTGCCGGGCGCGGGGCGATACTGGCGCGAGCACTCGCTGGGGCAGATTGCGGATCGCATCGGAGCGGGGCTCGCCGACATGGTGGTGCGGTCGTACGCGACCTTCTGGTACCTGAAGTATGTCGTGCTCTACACGGCATTTCTGCTCGCGCTCGCGGCGAGGCACCCTCGCGAGCTCGTGCGCCTGTGTCGGGCACACGCGCCGCTGACGGCTTTTCTCGCTCTGTACGCCGCGACGTATCTGCTTGCCATCGCGTTCTACGCGCCCGTCTCTGGAACGGGGACGACGCGCTTCCTGCTGGGCCATATCCTCCCACTGCTGTTCACGCTGTCGCTGCTGTTCGTGCGCGCGCCGTTTGCCGACACCGTGTGGGGAGCGGGCTCGCCGCTGCGGGTGACACCCCGCCACTTTCACCTGCTGGTGAGCGTGATGATGGGCTTCGACCTGGTCTTCGTCATCTGGCCGAGACTGATGACGACCTACGGCGGGTTCTGATCGGCCTCAATCGCTGACGCGAAAGCTGAGCGTGGTCCGGACGTCCTGGCGCGCTCCGGCTGCCTCGCCGGCGACCAGCTCGACGCGGTATTCGTCGGGCGCGAGTGAGGACAGCGAGAGGTCGAACTGATGGACGTCCGGTGGAAGCGGCCCGTCCACCTCCTCCAGCGGCCGCATGGCGTCGCCCCGGCTGTTCAGCAGCGTCGCACGGACGACGGGGCGCGCTCCCGCCGGCGCATAGACGGGCACGCGAATCAGGAGGCGCTCGGCCCGGCTGAACTCGCGCGAGGCAGCCAGGATCGGCGCACGATCCCGGCGCGCCAGCTCGAACTCGCGGGCGTTGCGTGTGCGCACCACCTGGATGGTAGCAATCGTGGTCCGCGCGACGTTCAGATCGGGCGCCTGAATGGTGCGGTAGTCGACGTCCAGCGTCCTGCCGTCCAGACTCTTGATCGTCAGCTCCAGGTGCAGCCAGCCCGGCTGCGCTTCGAAGACGGCATCGCCCTGCACCGGCTGCTCCACGAGCACCCGCCCCTGATCGTCGGTGGCCTTCAGCGTCACGGTGCCGATGGGGCGGCTCGTCATCGGTGCCTCGGCGGGGTCCCAGCTCACCGAGATGCTCGTCAGGCCGCTGGCCGCGCGCGAGGCGCCGATCCAGGTGTGAATCAGCGGGCTGAGGTGAGCCGGACGGAAGGGGACGGTCGAGGCGCGCCGCATCGCGTCCTTGCGCTCGGGCATGAGCCGAGGCGCCCAGTAGCCGGATCGGACGCGTACCTGGGCGCCGGGACGCTTGACCTGCAGTCCGACCGCATGGAAGCGCCCGTCGCCGACCCCGGCGGCGCGATAGGTGAGGAGATAGTAGGCATCGAGATCCGCCGCGGCGCGGCCGAGGCCCGTATCCGGTTCGACGCCTGGCGCGACCGCGATTCCCCCGGTCGCCTCCGCCAGAGTCCGCAGCCACGTGTCGCTGTCCGCGGCGCCGCCGGCGGGGACCGCGGCGGGAGCGGCCCGAGGATCCACGGGGTAGATCGCCACGCCATTTCGATTCGCCGCGTACACGACGCCTCTGACGCTGCTCTGCAGCCGCTCGGTGGCGCCCACCAGCCCGGGGTCGAGCCCCTCGGTCACCAGTACCAGCGCCTTCCGCCCCTCGCCGGCGCGGCCGAGCCGGATCGCGAGCGCCTGGAGCGCGGCCGCGACGATCTGCGCGCGGCTCCGCGACGCCGCTTCCGGCGAGCGGCCGATCAGGCTCCGTTCCATGGCGCTGCGCGGCTCGAATTCATCCTTGCGCCCGGTGAAGCTGTCGATCGCCTGGCGCAGCGCCGGGCGGTCGTCGTTCATCGCGATGGCGTGCAATTGATCGAGCGGCTTCACGACGGCAACCAGATCGTCGGGCCGAAGCCGCTCCTCGACGAAGCGCTGCAGGGCGGCGCGCACTCGAGGTGCGTCGCCCTGATCGACGTGATACTCATCGAGGAAGAGGCCGATGAGCCGGCGCGCGCTCCCCGATTCGAGCGAGGCGGCTTCGATCGGGCGCGCCGAACCGTCGTCGGTCAGCTGGAAATCGGACGCGCGCAAATCGCGGATCATCCGGCCCTGCCGATCGGTCACGATCGCATCCAGGTGGATGACCGGCGGCTCGGCGGCCGTCTCCGCCGGGTCGCCGGCGGCAGGCAGTCCGGACGCTCCGGCGCAGAGCAGCGCCGCCGCGACGAGCGCGTCCCTCGGCCTCATCGTCCGATGATGGTGATGTTGCCGGCGTTGCCGGTCTGCTGTACGCGATCGAATTCGACCAGCGCACGGCGATACGCCAGGATCGCCTGCAGCTCGTTGTTCTGCGCCGTGGCGAGATCGCGCTGAGCCTGCACGACCTGGAAGTTGGTCGACATGCCGACGGCGAACTTGCTGTTCTCGGCGTCGAGCTGCTGCTGCGCCAGCTCCCGCGCCGCCTGGGCCGCCTGCACCCGCTCGCCCGTGTTCTGCACCTGCACGCCGGCGTTGTTCACGTCGCTCGCAATCGACAGATCGATCTGCCGCAGCTCGGCGTCGATCTGGTTCTGCTGGATCCGGGCCCGCGCGATCGAGGCTTCGGCCGCGCTCATCCCGATGGGGTAGCTGAAATTCATCGACACCGACCACTGCGGGAAGTCGTTCCTGAAGAGCGTGCTCAGCGCGTCGAGGTAGCTGCTGGTTTCGACGCCGAGCACATCGCCGCGATTGACCCCCTCTCCGCTCGTCAGCAGGTGCCTGCCCGCCAGCCCCGACACGCCGTAGCGCCCGACGAGGTCGGCCTGCGGCAGAGCCTGGTTTCTGAGCAGCCGGAGCGTCACGTCGTTTACCTGCATTGTCTTCTTCGCCTGGAGCAGGTCGGTCCGGTTGCTGAGGGCGCGCTGGGTGGCGGCGTTCACGTCGATCGGCTCGGGCCGGAACTCGGGGCGGTCCACCGGATCGATGGTCGAGCTCCAGATCGGGTCGGCCGTGCCGCTCACGATCAGCCGCTTGAGCGCGATCTCCGCCGTTCGGGCGTCACCTTCGGCCGTCACGAGCGCCTGCCGCTGCGCCGCGGCCTGCGAGCGCGACTGCACGACGTCGATCGGCGCGAGCGTGCCGATCTGCACCTTCGTTTCGTTGTTCTTCACCAGCTCCTCGGCGAGGTTGAGCGATTGCCGCGCGACCTCGACCGACTGCAGCGCGAAGACGTAGTCCCAGTAGGCGTTCCGCACGTTGGCCATCGTGTTCGTGATCGTCGCCTGGAGCTGAATGTCGGAGATGTCCTGGTTCAGCTTGGTGACGATGAGCTGCTGGCGGTTGTTGTCGATCCGGAAGTTGCGCATCAGCGGCTGCGTGAAGCTGGCCGACCAGTCCGGTGCGAGCTGCGGGTTGTAGAAGCGCGTGAGCGACGTGCTGGTGGTGCGCACGTTGTTCAGCGAGAGCGTCAGGATGCCGCCGGTCGCCTTGACGCCCTGGTTCAGCCCCGCGTTGAACGTCTGGGTGCCGTTCTTGATTCCCGAGCCGGCCTGGCCGCCG
The DNA here is from genome assembly GCA_963738315.1 of Vicinamibacterales bacterium. Classification (GTDB taxonomy): domain Bacteria; phylum Acidobacteriota; class Vicinamibacteria; order Vicinamibacterales; family JAMQPK01; genus JAMQPK01. The sequence goes on from CAVTVT010000002.1 coordinate 1,240,523, forward strand.
GAGATGGTGTTGGTGGCGGGGCTGCTGTTGGACTGCGCGGTCAGGGACGTATTGACGGTCGGACGGTAGGCCGCCTCGATGCTGGCGATGCTCAAATCGTAGGTCGGCGGGTTCAGCCGCTGGACCGCAATATCCAGATTGTGCTCGAGGGCCAGCTTGACGGCTTCGTCCGACGTGAGGGGCACGCGCGGCCCTGCGTCGGACTGTCCGGTCGTGGGACCGGGCGTCTGCGGCTGGGACGGGGTCTGGAGCGCCGCCTGGAGCGCCGTGCTGCTGATCACCAGGGACCTGGGGAACTGGACACCAACCTGCGCCGCCGCCGGCGCGGCGAGCGCGAACGCGAGGACGGCGGAAACGAAAGTGCGCTTGATCAAAGGAAGCCTCCAGCGATGGTGGAAAACCTGCTTTAGCCTACGACGGCGGCGTTCAAACGATTTACGGCCCGGGCGGGGCATCGGTTCCGGTAAGAAAACGGCGTGCCAGCTTTGAAGGGTATCATCCACCGATGTCCCGCCGACGCCGCCCGCGCTGGTGCGCCGTCCTGGTGAGTCTGGGTGTCTGGGCCTCGGCCTGCGGCGGCCGCACGAGCCCGTCGGCGCCGTCTGATTCGACCGCCCCTCTCCAGCCGGGGACGACGATCAACTATACGGCGATCGCCGCGAGCGACGGGATCGGCTTCGGCTCCTCGGTGGTCTGTCTTCCGCTGCTCGACTGCCCGAACGGGAATGGGTACGTACAGGTGGCGGCGCGGCAGCTCAGAGCCACGGGCTACACCGTGAATCTCGCCAACCCCAGCATCCCGGCCGCGGTGATCGGCCCCGACTTCCAGCGGCTGGGCATCCAGTACGGTCGGACGATTCCTGCCAACTTCATCGAGCAGGAGGCCCCCGCCACTCCGAAGAACACCACCCTCGTGACGATCTTTGCCGGAGCGAACGATGTCAACGCCGTGACGGCGGCGCTCGGCGGCGGGGCCGGCGGCGCTGATCCGGCCGGCTACATCGACGGGCAGGTGCGCGCCTTCGGCGCCGACGTCGATCAGCTGCTGGGGATCGTCCGCGGCATCGCCGGCAGCCCGCGCATCATCGTGTTGAACCTGCCGAACATGGGGGCGCTGCCGTTTCTCGCCGGCGCCTCCGTCTCGCAGCGGCAGGCGGCCCAGCGTCTCTCGGTCGGGATCACGGCCAGCGTCATCAACCCGCTGACCGCGCAGGGCGTGATCGTCGTGGATCTGATGTGCGACGAGCGGGCGTATGCCGCCTCCACGTACTCGTCCGACGGCTTTCACCCGAACGACGCGGGGTATGCGTGGATGGCGGCGGAGGTGGTTGCCGCCGCCACCACGAACTACCGGTCACCGCGCGCGAGCTGCGCGCAGATGAGCCTCGTACCCCAGTAGGCGTCCCGGCCGGCTACTGCGCCGCCTGAGATCGGAGCTGCCCGACCGGCGCGCTCATGGCGCCGGCCCCGTGAGGCATCGCTGCGGCGCCTTCGCCGTGGATGTACGCCTCCTCGCCGTGCTGCGTCGTGTCGAGCCCCTCGGTCTGCTCCGCGGCGTCGGCCCGGAGCGGCATCACGAGCCCGATCACTTTCAGCAGCAGGAAGCTCATCACGCCGCTGTAGATCAGGGCCGCCGCGACCGCCACCGCCTGGATGCCGAGCTGCGCGGGATTTCCGAACAGCAGGCCGTCGGCGATGCCGTTGAGCGCTTTCTGCGCGAACACTCCGGTCAGCAGCGCGCCGACGGTGCCCCCGACGCCGTGGGCCGCCACCACGTCGAGCGAGTCGTCCAGCGAGGTGCGGGTCCGGATGATGAGGCCGAAGTAGCTGGGGGCTGCGGCGATGCCGCCGAGCGCGATCGCGCTCATCGGGCCGATGTAGCCCGCTGCCGGCGTGATGGCGACGAGACCGACGACGATGGCCGTGGCCGCCCCGACCGCGGTCGGCTTGCGACCCCGCGCGATGTCGAGCAGCGTCCAGGCGACGAGCGTTGCGGCGGGCGCGAGCATCGTCGTCGTGAAGGCCAGGGCGGCGGAGGCGTTCGCGCCGAGCGCGCTGCCGGCGTTGAATCCGAACCAGCCGAACCAGAGGACGCCCGCCCCGAGCAGCGTGAACGGCACGTTGTGGGGCAGCATCGCCGAGCTCGGGTAATCCTTCCGCTGGCCGACGACGATTGCTGCCGCGAGTGCGGCGACGGCAGCGTTCACGTGCACGACCGTTCCGCCGGCGAAGTCGAGCGCTCCCATCTGGGAAAGCCATCCGCCGCCCCACACCCAGTGCGCGATCGGGCTGTACACGACCAGCGCCCACAGCGTGATGAACGTGACGTAGGCGGGGAAGCGCATCCGCTCGACGATGGCTCCGGAGATCAGGGCGGCGGTGATGATCGCGAAGGTGCCCTGGTAGCACATGAACAGGAGGTGGGGGATGGAGCCTTGCGGCTCGAGTCCGACGCCGTGCAGCAGGAACCGCGAGAAGTCGCCGACCCAGGCGCTACCGGGGGCGAAGGCGAGCGAATAGCCCAGGATCGCCCAGGCCACGCCGACGAATCCAAGGGCGATGAAGCTCATCATCATCGTGTTGAGGGCGTTCTTGGCGCGCACGAGGCCGCCGTAGAAGAACGCGAGCGCCGGCGTCATCAGCAGGACGAGGGCGGTCGAAATCAGCATCCAGGCGGTGTCGGCTTGGTTCATCGAGGTCTCCTTGCGCACCGGGCAGCCAGAGCACGGTGACGCGCGAAAGCCGCGTCGGATCCGACGCGGGATCGAATGGCGAATGAGGATCGAACGCGCCGGCGGGCGCGTGGAGGTCAGATCTGCAGGTGCGTGGCGGAGCGGAGGGGCGGCAGCTCGTCAGCCGCGCGGAGGGGCGGGCGCGCGGGGGTGCACGGAGCCGGCGGCGGGGACGCCAGCCTCGAGCAAGAGGGCAGGGCGATCGCCGGCCGGGCCGGACTGTACGCCCGGCGGGTATCGATCAGCGTCAGCAGGGGGGCGGCTCCTTCGAGGCTGCTCGCGCGGACGCCGACCGGCTTTGGCGGACGCGGCGGCGCGGGCCGGGGAGCGTCGGCGGTGTGGCGGACCTTGGGCGGATGAACCGGGATCGCGCTGGCGGGCGCCGCGGCGATCAGAAGCAGGGCCGCGACGGTCAGGACCGCGCTCAGCAGCGGTACGAGGCGGTAGTGCATTCGTACCGCCGTCGATTGGCAATGCCGATGCCATCAGACGGCGCGCGTGCCCGCGAATTTCCCAGGAAAATCAGCAGGAGTGGAACTCAGGCGCGACAAACTTGTCGATTCCATTCCACCCTAAACAGAAATGTCTGAAACGTGTCGCCCGAAAAAGAGGGTCCGCCCCCACCCTCATCACGAAAAACGTAACTGACAGGGTCAGACCCCAAAGTGGGGAGGACAACAGTGTAGGAAAACAAAATAGAGAGACAGAAACGTCGGTGGTCAGCGGAACGTGTCGCAGGCGGCGGGGTCGCCCGTCGTCATCCCGCGGCGGAACCACTCCACGCGCTGCGCCGACGAGCCGTGCGTGAACTTGTCGGGGAAGACGCGTCCGGCCGCCATCTGCTGCAGGCGATCATCGCCGATCGCCGCCGCCGCCCTCAGCGCCTCCTCGACATCGCCCGGGTCCAGCTCCACGTGCCCCGCAGCGGCGCGGCCCGGCTGCGCGGCATCGTGCCCCCACACCCCGGCATAGCAGTCGGCCTGCAGCTCCACGCGCACCGATCGCGCGTTCGCATCGCCGCTGAACGGCTCCCGATCGATCGTGCCGAGCAGGTTCTGCACGTGGTGCCCGACCTCGTGCGCGATGACATACGCCTGCGCGAAGTCACCGGGCGCGCGGAACCGGCGCTGCAACTCGTCGAAGAAGCCGAGATCCAGGTAGACACGCACGTCGCCGGGACAGTAGAACGGTCCGGTCGCCGACTCGGACAGCCCGCAGGCCGACTGGATGGCATCGCGGAACAGCCGCACCTTCGTCGGCTGATAGCGCGCACCCAGCCGCGCTTCCCACGAACTCTGGATATCGCCCATCACCGCATCGACGAAATCGACCATCCGCTCTTCTTCGGGCGTCGACGACGCGGGGCGGCTGACCGCCGCATCCGGAGCCGCTGCCGGCCCCGAGCCGACCAGCGAGAAGAGGTTCACCCCGGTGAGCCAGGAGCCGACGAGCAGCACGACCACTCCGCCAATGCCCAGAGGGAATCCCATAGCCACCCGAGCCTCCACGCAGGTCTTCCACATTGCCGCGGTCTCCACGCGTCCAGCGCATCGTCTCCTCCCGGGACTAGTGCGAAGCAACGGATGTGCCGCTCACTCGCACGACGGCGCCCTCTGGCAGAGCGGCTTCACCTTGCCCGAGGTGCGAGCGCCTTCCCGGATCAGCCACGGGAAGGTCCCCAGCACCGGCAACGCCGCTCGAACGAGGGCAGGATGCATTGCCCAGTGTGCGAGCGCCGCGGCGGCGGTGATCCGCCCGGCGAACGCGCGCCGCCACCGGTCATCGTACATCCGCGCGGCATCGCGGGGATCGGCGATCTGCCGGAGTACGTCGGACAGCAGCCACGCCGACTGCATGGCCATGCTGATGCCTTCGGCGATCACCGGGTGCGCCTCTCCGGCGGCGTTGCCGACGAAGAACGCCGCCCCGGCCGAGGTCCGGTGGATTCCAGGCCGGAGCACGCCGGTCGCATGCCATGACGACTCCAGCCGCGCGCCGGTCAATGCGTCGTCGGCGGCGGCGCACGAACGCCTGATGTGCGCCAGGACGGCGTCTCCTGGCGAGACCCGCGGTGAGCGCCGGCGAAGCTCCGCCAGCCGATCGCGGCGGATGCAGCATGACAGACTGACCGCCCCGCGATCGCTGTGAACCATGCCGCCGTAACCGCCCGGAAACGCCAGGAGCGGCATCAGGCCGACGGGCAGTCCGGAATCGACGAAGCGTGCCTTGAAGCCGAACAGATCGGCGCCGCGTGCGCGCCGCGCGCGCGGCGCCGTGGGCAGCCGTCCGCCCCAGGATCCATGGGCGGCGACGAGGGTTCCCGCATCGATGACGGCCTCGCGTCGACGGCCCGCATCGGCCAGGATCAGCCTCACGGGCGAATCGCCGGCGCCCGCCCGCTGCCTCTCGACGGCGGCGACGTGCCAGGGCTGCCAGACGCGAACGCCCTCCGCGGCGGCGCGATCCAGCAGCAGCTGATCGAGGAGATCGCGTCCCAGTGCGCGCCCCCACCCCTGGCGCTCTCCTGCGAGTCGAGGCATGTCCGCCGTGACCGCCGCGTCGCCGGCGAAGATCCCGACGCGCCGCACTTCCGGCCCGGCCAGCGCGAGGAATGCGCCGGCGGCGCCGATCGACCGCAGCAGCGGCAGGTTGGTCGCCGAGAGGAACTCTCCGCAGACCTTCGGCCGTGGAAACGAGGCGCGCTCCACGAGCGCCACCGACCACCCCGCGCGGGCGAGCAGCAGAGCCGTCGTCGATCCCGCAGGTCCGCCGCCGATCACGGCCGCATCGAACAGGCTCATGCGCGCATTGCCTCGAACGCGTGCGTGAATCGTCCCGACGACCATTCCCGCACTCGCCAGCCGTCCCGGGGCCAGCGCAGGGAGAGGTCCGCCCCGCGAAATCCCGCGCGCACGCTGAGGCGGCCATCGTGGACGGTGACGGCATTGCAGCCGATCAGCCCGGTGAGCGACGCGGCCACGAGCGTAGGCCAGTTTCGCCGTGGATCGCACGCGATGAACCATCGAGCGCGCATGGAGACGCCATGCAGGAGCGCCGACAGCCGCTCATCGTCGAAGTGGTGCAGGAAGAGGTTCGCGACCGCGATCTCGGCAACTGCGCCGCCGCGCGAGAGCCAGTCGAACACGTCGGCTGCAACCGCCTCGACGCGCCACCCGAGCTGCAGGAAGCCCTCCCGCGTCGAGTCGGCAAGCAGCAGCTGCTGATCCACGAGCGTGGCCTCGACTGGGCCAAAGGCCGGGCCCAGTCGCCGCGCCGCCTCGAGCAGGAACGTGCCGTCTCCAGCGCCGAGCTCCACGAGCGACACTGCAGGCCGAAGCGCGGTCCCCGGTCCCATGGATGCCTGCATACCCGCGTCGGCCCAGCGGCGAAGCGATGCCGATACGACTCTTGCGGTGCCCATCAGCCGATTGAGCCTGCGAAGATCTTGCCGGGAGCGCAAGGCGCGCGGATCGCCGCGGGGGAGGCAATCCAGCAGCTCGGTGCGGACGAGGCGCCGCATGGCCGAGCCTATCTGACCTCGAGCAGCACGCCGTGACAGCTGAACCCCGCCCCGAACGATGACATCCACCAGGGCCCGGGGGGCGCCTCTTCTGCCAACGCCGAAGCGAGAACGAAGTAGACGCATGGACTGCTGACGTTGCCGTGGTCACGGAGCACGGCCGCGCTCCATCTCGTCTCGTCGTCGCGGAGCTCCAGCTGCTCCTGCACCGCCGCGAGGATCTCACGGCCGCCGGCGTGAAGAATCCATGCGGCGATGCGATCGCGGGCGACCCCGGCCTTGTCCCGCACGCGATCGAAGACCTGTCGCACGGCTCGTCCGGCCAATGCGGGCACCTCGGGCGAGAGGATGTTCCGCAGCATCCCCCCGCGCCGCTCGAACCGCAGCGCCTCGCGATCGTCGGGATAGAGCAGCGTCTCGGACATCTTCCACTCGATCGACCGGGCGTGCGAGTCCGGAGTCGCGCTCAGCACCGCCGCGCCGGCGCCGTCGCCGAACAGACACGCGCTGATCAGCACGCCCGGGTCATCGTCCAGGTACATCGCGGCGCTGCAGATCTCCACGCAGATCGACAGCACCTTGCCGGCTCGGCCGGCGGCGATGAGCGCTTCGCCCGCGCGCATGTTGGGCACGGCCGCGCCGCAGCCCTGTCCCACCAGGTCGAGGGCGAGCACGTCGGGGCGCAGCCCGAGGTGCTCGCTCACGTAGCTGGTGAGGCCCGGACAGAGGTATCCCGTGCACGTGCTGATGACGACGGCGTCCACGTCACCGGCCGCGATCCCTGCGCGCGCCATCGCGCGCCGGGCAGCGGAGGCCGCGGTCGGCGGCGCGTGGGCCGCGAACCTCGCGTCGAGAACGTCGGGCGCCATGGCGAAGGCTTCGCTGAGATCGTCGAAGGCGAGGAAGCGGCTGCAGATGCCGTTGTGACCCCGCAGCACTTTCCGAAGGATCGCTTGCGAGCGCGGCGTGAGCCGCGGGAGATAACCGGAGGCGACGAGCGCGTCCCAGCACTCGATCTGCGTGTACCGGTTCGGAGGCGTTGCCGTGCCGATGCCGGTCAGGAACATCGACCAATGTTACCCTTTGCCCAGTGGCGAACCAATCGCGGTGGCGCCGGCTGCCGACCGAAGCCGTCAATCCAGAGACGGCGGACATCGATCGGCTCAGCCGCCGGCGAATCGCCGAGCTCATGCTGCGGGATCAGCAGCGCGTCGTGGACGCGGCGATGCGGGCGTCGCGGAGCATCGAGCGGGCGATTGCGATCGTGGCGGAGGCCTGGCGCCGCGGCGGACGCGTGATCTTCGTCGGCGCCGGCACGAGCGGCCGGCTGGGTGTGCTCGAGGCGGCCGAGATGCCGCCGACCTTCGGGGTGTCGCCGCGTCTGGCGGTCGCCGTCATGGCGGGCGGACGTCAAGCCGTCCATCGCGCCCGCGAAGGCGTCGAAGACGACGCGGCGGCCGGCGCGCGTGCGATCGAACGGCTGCGCGCCGGCCGCGCCGACGCGGTCGTGGGCATTTCCGCCAGCGGTGTCACTCCCTTCGTTTGCGGCGCCCTGCGGCGGGCGCGGCGCCGCCACGCGCACCTCATCGGGATCACGTGCGGCGAGCGCGCGGCATTGCAGCGCCTGACCGACGTGCTGGTGCCGCTGCGCGTGGGACCGGAGGCGATAGCGGGGTCGACGAGACTGAAGGCGGGCACCGCCACGAAGATCGTGCTGAACGTGATCACGACCGCGGCGATGGTCGAGCTCGGCAAAACCTATGGCAACCTGATGGTCGATCTCCAGGTCAACTCCGCGAAATTGGAGGACCGCGCCATCCGGATCGTGTGCAGGCTCACCGGCCTCGATCCGCGAGGCGCCCGGAGGGTCCTCCGCCAGGCCCACGGCAGCGCCAAATTGGCCATCGTCATGCAGAAGAGCGGTCTCGAGTCCGCCGCCGCGCGGCGGCGCCTTCGTGCGGCGGGCGGCTCGGTGCGGCGGGCGATCGAGACCCCGGGCGCGGCAGACCGGCGGCGGCCGCCCGATCGACGAGGACCTGCACGTTCGGATGCAGCTGGAGAAATGAAGCGGGGCAGGCTGTCGCGATGGCGCCGCTGAGCATGGCCGCAACCGCGCCGGCCTTGCTGCGGCCGGTGGCGACGAGCAGAATCGCACGGGCGCCGAGAATCGTCGACATGCCCATCGACAGCGCCGCTCGAGGCACCCGGTCGAGCCGGCCGGCGAACAGCGCGGCGTTCGCCCGCCTGGTTCCCGGCGCGAGGCGTGCCACGTGCGTGCGCGCATGAAGACGCGTTGCAGGCTCGTTGAACCCGATGTGCCCGTTCGCGCCCAGACCGAGCCATTGCAGGTCGATGCCGCCGATGGCCCGGATCAGCTGCTCGTATCGATCGCACTCGGCGGCCAGATCCGGTGCATCGCCGCGAAGAAAATGCATGCGACCGCGGCCGAGGTTGACCCTGCTGAAGAAATGGGCTCGCATGAACGCGCAGTAACTGCCTTCGTCGCGGGCGCCGAGACCCGCGAACTCGTCGAGATTCAGCGTGCGCGCGCGGGAGAAGTCGACCGCGCCGGCCCGGTGGAGGCGCACCAGCTCCGCGTAGAGCGCCAGCGAGGTTCGACCGGTGGCGAGCCCGAGCACCGAGCCGGGTTTGCGGCGGAGCTGCGCGGCCAGCGCCACGGCCGCTGCCGCGGCGGCTTCCTGCGCCGTGTCGAGGACCGTGACTCTCACGCCGTGTGGCTCCGGTAGCGGGGCAGCACCGCCCCGCCGTGCAGCTCGGCAACTGCGAGACGCACGGCTCCCAAGGCAGGCTCGGTCTCGAGCCACATCGTGCGGCTGCGGGGCGCGAGCGAAGGGAGCCGCTCCTCCAGACGGCTGCGAAGCCATGGAAGCGCCCGGAACATGCCGCCCGCCAGCACGAAGGTGAACGGCGCGTCCGCGAGCGCGAGCCGGTCCGTCACGGCGCGCGCCGCCGAGGTCAGCTCGTCGGCGGCGCCATTGAGGATCGCCGTCGCGGCCGCGTCCCCCTCATCGCAGGCCTGCTGGAGGTGGCCGGCCACGGCGGCAATCGCCCGCGGCCCTACACGCTCGCCGTAGATCTTGTGAATCAGGTCCGACGCCCGCTGAGCGCCGAAATGCGCGAGCAACAAGGGCGTGAGCGCGGTCGGCTGCCCGCGGCCGTCGGCCTGCCGAACCACGGCGCGCAACGCGAGGCGCGCGATCCAGTAGCCGCTGCCTTCGTCGCCGAGCACGTGCCCCCAGCCGCCCGCCCGCGCGGCCTCGCCGCTCGGGCTGCGCCCGTAGGCAATCGATCCGGTGCCGGAGACGACGACGATCCCGGTCTCGCCGCCGATCGCGGCCTCGAGCGCGATCAGCGCATCGTTCACCACGAGCACGCGGGCCTGCCGCGCGATGCGCGTCATGATGCCGCGGACCACGGACTCATCGGCGTCGCGATCGACGCCGGCGATGCCCAGGCAGATGGCCGCCGGGGCGATCGCCCTGCCGGCGATCACGCGCTCCATCACGGAGTGCAGCACCTGCTCGAGTGCGAGCTCACCTGCGCCCTGCAGGTTCGCGCCCTCCGTGCGCGCCGTCGCCAGCACCGTCCCCGCATCGTCGGCGAGCACGCAGACGGTCTTGGAGCCACCGACGTCGATCCCCAGCACGTGCATTCCCGATATATTACGTGGTCATGATCGTGCTCTCGGGCGCCGACCTCGTGCGCCGCGATGCCGTGGAGGCCGGCGCGACCCTGGTCCTCGAGGGCGACCGCATCGTTGACGTCGCGGGCGGCGGCGCCCCTGGCGGCCACCGCGCCGATCGTGTCGACTTGCGCGGCCACCTCATCGTGCCCGGCTTCGTCGACGTGCACGTGCACGGCCTGAATGGCGTGGACACGCTCGACAGCCGGGAGTCGGTCGCGCGCATCGCCGGCAATCTGCCGCGCCATGGCGTGACCGCGTTCTGCCCGACCACCGTGGCGTGCGCGCCGACGGCGCTCCGCGACGTCCTCGCGAGCGTCAAGGCGCTGCAGCAGCGTCCCGACCCGCTCGGCGCCCGGGTGCCAGGCGCGCACCTGGAGAGCAACTTCATCAACGCGAGCTACCGGGGTGCGCAGCCGGCCACGTTCCTGAGGTCCCCCTCCTCCCCCGACGCGGGCGACGTGCTGAACGAAATCGAGCGCGCCGGTGCGGCCGTGGCCATCGTGACGCTCGCGCCCGAGCTCGAGGGAGGGCTCGATCTCATTGCGCGTCTCGCGGCGCGCGGGCTCCGCGTCTCACTCGGCCACTCGGGAGCGTCGTTCGAAATCGCCGAGGCGGCCATCGAGGCGGGCGCGCGGCACGCCACGCATCTCTTCAATCGCATGCCACCCCTCGGCCACCGCGATCCGGGGCTGGCGGCGGCAGTGCTGCGCGGCGGGAAGTCGCGGCTGAAATCGTCTGCGACGGCGTGCACGTGCATGCGCCCATGGTTCAACTGGCTGTCGCGCGAAGGGCGTGGACCGCGTGATGGCGATCAGCGACGGCACGGCGGCGGCGGGACTGCCGGAGGGCAGCTTCGCGTCCCTGGGCAACCGCCGGATCTGCGTTCGCGACGGCGCCGCGTTCCTCGACGACGGCACCCTGGCCGGCAGCATCGCCACGATGGACATGGTGTTCTGGTTTCTCGTGAGGCGGTGGGGTTCTCGCTGACCACGGCTGTGCGGCTGTGCTCGACGACGCCGGCGGCCGAGCTCGGTCTGGACGGCGCAGGAGAGATTGCCCCTGGCGCCCTGGCGGATCTGGTGGTGCTCGATCAGAACCTGGCCGTGCGGCAGACCTACATCGCCGGACGTCTGGCGTACGCCGCGCCCTGAATCGCCGATCGCTTCAATCGACCCATGCTCCCTTGCGCATGAGGGGCTCGCTGGATCCACCCGGCAGCACGCCGTCGACGTCGAGATCGCCCGACCCGATCATGAAGTCCACATGAATGCTGCTGCGGTTGCCGCCCGCCCGCTCGAACGCCTCCGGGCTCATGGCATCGGCGCCTTCGAGCGTGAACTTGTAGGCGTTGCCGAGCGCGACGTGGCTTGCCGCGTTCTCGTCGAAGAGCGTGTTGAAGAAGAGGAGTCCCGACTGCGCGATGGGGGATCCGTGAGGCACCAGGGCCACCTCTCCCAGCCGCCGCGCTCCGGGGTCGGCGTCCAGCAGCCGCCTGAGGACCGCCTCGCCCTTCTCCGCCCTCATCTCCACGACCTCGCCCCGTTCGAACTTCAGGCTGAAACCGTCGATGAGCGTGCCGCCGTAGCTGAGGGGCTTCGACGAACGCACCCAGCCGTCGACGCGGTCCTTGTGGGCGATGCTGAAGACCTCTTCGGTGGGGAGGTTCGCCGTGAACGCCACGCCACGCCGGTTGACCGTCCGTCCGCTCACCCAGATGTGGCCGGCGGGCAATCCCAGCGTCAGGTCGGTGCCGGGGCCGGAGTAGTGGAGCGCTGAATACCGGCGCTCGTTCAGCCGCCGCGCGCGCGATTCGAGCCCGGCGAGGTGCCGGTCCCACGCGGCGACCGGGTCTGGCGTGTCGAGCCTGCAGAGGCGGCCAATCTCGTCCCAGAGCCGCGCCGTCGCGGCGGCGGCGTCGAGCTGCGGGAAGACGCGCGCCGCCCAGCCGGGAGTGGCCGCGGCGACGACCGCCCAGTTGGTCTGATTGCGCGAGATCAATTCCCGGAACGGCCGGACATCGCGCGCCGTGGCCTCCTGCACCGTGCTGACCAGATCCGCCGGCCGGCCTTTCAGGAGATCGGGATCGTTGGCGTAGACCGACAGCATCGCGTGCCCGCCCTCGACATGCTGCACCAGCGCCTGCGGGAGCCACGCCGAGTACTCGCCGAGCGTTTCCGCGCGGGCGTGATCGAAGCGCGCGACCTGCATGTCCTCGTCGCCATAGACGGCTTCGACGAGGGAGGCGCCCGCCCGATATGCCGCAATCGTAATCTTGCGGATGAGCGGCGCCGCGTCCAGCGACGCGCCGCCGTTGGCGAGCGGGCCGATGATCATCAACCGCTGCCCGGGCTGCACGTTCACCGCGATCCTGACGACCAGGTCGGCATACGTCTCCAGACGCTGTTCCACTTGAACCTGCATCCTGAAATCTTACGCCAGCCGCCTCCGTGGAGGCGTCGAGGGGCCGCGCCCGCGCCCCCGATAGGGTAAGATTCAGCGACATCTTTCATGGAGGTCCGATGATGGTGGGAAGACGGATTCTCTCCGGTGTGGCGGCGGGTGTGCTCGCACTGGCCGTAGCCCTGACCGCACAGCAGCGCGTGCCGGCGCCTCAGCAGACCGGGCTTCCTCCATCGCAGCAGCCGCCGCCGCCTCCGGCGCCGATGCCTGACGTCCTGCGGAACTACAAACTGGTGACGCCCGATCGGTTGAGAAACCCCGAGGAATCCGACTGGCTGATGGCGCGCCGCACTTATGACGGGTGGGGCTACAGCCCCCTGTCCCAGATCACCACGCGCAACGTGAAGCGGCTCCAGCCGGTATGGCTGTTCTCCACAGGCGTGGCGAACGGGCACGAGGCGCCCCCCATCGTGAACAACGGCGTCATGTTCGTCTCGACGCCGGGCAATCAGATCCTCGCCATCGATGCCCGTACCGGCGTGCAGCTCTGGCGATACCGGCGACTGCTGCCGCAGGGCGCCATCGTGAACCACCCGACCAGCCGCGGCATTGCACTCCTGGGGGACAAGATCTACTTCGCCGCGGGCGAGGCCGTGCTGGTGGCGCTCGACGCCAGGACGGGTGAAGAAGTCTGGACCGCCGAGGTCGCCGAGAACGCGAAGGGGTACTACATGTCGCTCGCCCCGTTGATCGCCGACGGGAAGGTGTTGATCGGCACATCGGGCGGGGAGCTCGGGATTCGCGGCTTCGTGGCGGCGTTCGACGCCGACACCGGCAAGGAGCTGTGGCGCACCTACACCGTGCCGGCGCCTGGTGAGCCGGGCAGCGAAACCTGGCCGAAAGGCGACGAGTGGAAGACGGGAGGCGGTTCGGTCTGGGTGACCGCCAACTACGATCCCGACACGAAGCTGTCGTTCTGGGGGACCGGCAACGGCGGGCCGTGGATGGGAGACCAGCGCCCGGGCGACAACCTCTACACGGCCTCCACGATCGCCATCGACGTGACGAACGGGCAGATCAAGGGACATTTCCAGTACAGCCCGAACGAGTCGTGGGACTGGGACGAAGTATCGCCGCCGATCCTGGTCGACTACCGCCGGGACGGCCGGACCGTCAAAGGGCTGATCGACGTCGCGCGCAACGGCTATCTCTGGTTCCTGGAGCGCACCGACAGCAAGATCAACTTCGTACAGGGCATGCCGTACGTGCGGCAGAATGTGTTCACGGGCCTCGACCCGAAGACGGGCCGGCCAGCGGTCGATCCGGCGCGCCAGCCGGGCACCGACAAGGAAGCCGACTTCTGCCCGTCGTGGTGGGGCGGCAAGAACTGGCCGCCAATCTCGTTCAATCCGAAGACGAGGATGATCTACATCCCGGCCAACGAGAACCTGTGCGCGAAAATGACCGGGCGGAAGATCGAGTACACGCCGGGCCGCAACTACACCGGCGCGACGAACTCCCTCTACATCTACGACGGCGCCGATCACATCGGGGAAGTGCAGGCGTGGAACGTCGACACCGGCAAGCGCGTCTGGACGCACACGTTCGCCAAATCGGCCAACTGGGGACCGACGATGACGACGGCGGGAGGGCTGGTGTTCAGCGGCGGTACCACGGACCGGAAATTCCGGGCGTACGACGCTTCGAACGGCGAGGTTCTCTGGGAATTTCCCACCAACTCCGGCATCATCGCGTCGCCATCGTCGTTTATGATTGACGGTACTCAGTACATCGCCGTCGTGTCGGGCTTCGGGATCGACTCGCGGTCGATGCAGGCTCGTCTCAACCGCGTCGAGCCGGGCGCGTACACGGAAGTGCCGGAGGGCGGCGTCGTGTGGGTCTTCGCGGTCAGATAAGCCGACGCGGTCAATCTCGAAAGTGACGGGCAGGGCATGACATCACGACACACACGTCCATCGATCGTGCTCGCCGCGGGGCTGACGCTCGCCACGTGCGCGCTTCACGCAGGGCTGGTCGCCCAGGGTACGATGCGCAAGGCCGACTGGCTCACCGACGGCGCCGATCCGCAGCGGACGTCCTGGCAGAAGGACGAGCACGTCCTCACGACCGCCAACGTTCGCGGCATGAAGCTGCTTTGGAAGTATCAGACCGACAACGTTGCCCGCGAGATGCACGCGCTCTTTCCCACGCTGGTCGTCGGCAACGTCGCGACGCCGGCCGGAACCAAGGAGATTGCCGTCGTCGCCGGGGTGTCGGACAACATCTACGCCCTCGACGTGGCGACGGGCAAGCTGATGTGGAAAGTGCATTTCGACAGCACGTTCCTCCCGACGCCGTCGACGACCTACGGCACGCTGTGCCCCGGCGGGATCACCGCGACGCCGGTGATCGGTCCGGCGTCCACGCCCGGCAAGTACATCGCGTACGTCGCATCGTGGGACGGCCGTCTCCATCAGCTGGACGTGGCCACCGGCGCGGAGGTGGTGCCGTCGGAGCTGTTCATGCTGCCCAACGGCAAGCCGTACGCGCTCAACCTCTGGAACGGCGTCATCTACACCACGAGCGCGCAGGGGTGCGGCGGCAACCCGAACCTGATGTACGCCTTCGACCTGGCCACCAGGCGCGTCTCCACCTTCGACCCCGGCAGCGGCGGGATGTGGGGCCGATCTGGCCCCTCCATCGGCCGCGAGGGCCTCGTCTTCACCGGCACGGGCGACGGCACCTACAACCCGGAGCTGCGCTCGTACGGCTCGGCCGTCATCGCCGTCAAGCTCGATCCGAAGACCAGGACGCTGAAGCTGGCCGACTACTTCGGACCGCCCAACGCCGAGTACCTGCTCAAGCGGGACCTCGATCTGCAGGTCACCGGTCCCGTGTTCGAGTACAAAGGGCACGAGTTCCTGGTGCAGGCCAGCAAGGAATGCCGCACCTGGCTGCTCGACACGGCCGAGATGGGCGGCGAGGATCACCAGACGGCGCTGCAGCGGTCGCCGTTGATCTGCAACGAGGATCAGGATTACCAGGCGGGGGGCATCTACGGGTCGATGGCGACCTACGAAGACGCGAACGGCGCGCGCTGGGTGGTCGTGCCCTTCTGGGGGCCGAAGCACCCGAAGTTCAAGGCGCCGATCGAGCACGGCGACATCTTCAACGGCGCACTGGCCGCCTTCAGGATGCAGGACGATGGCGGCGGCAAGTTCCATCTCGAGCCGGCGTGGCTCTCCCGTGACATGAGCCACGCCGATCCGGCAGTGGTCGCCAACGGCATCGTCTTCGGGTACGCGAGCGGCGAAGAGAATGTGCTGCGGTTTCCCGACCCGCCCTTCGGCGCCAAGCCGACCCCCGGCGGCACGCCCGGCCGCATCTCGCGCTCGACGCACGCCGTCCTCTACGCGCTGGACGGCCAGACGGGCGAGGAGCTCTGGTCGAGCGGGGATCAGATTGTGTCGTGGAACCATTACAGCGGCCTCTCGGTGGCCAATGGCCGCGTCTACATCGGCACCTATGACGGAGTGCTGTACTGCTTCGGCCTGGAGGGCCGCTGAGGCCTTCGAATGCGGAGTCTTCTGGTATGACCTCAGTCAGACACCATGCGCGCCGGTTCGTGCTCGGCGCGCTCGCGTTCGCGGCGGTGGGCACCGGCCTCGTGCTGGGGCAGGCGCGCAGCGCGCCCGACTGGACGACCGCGGCCGCCGATGCACAGCGGACCTCGTGGATCGCCGCCGATCCATTCATCTCGCTCGAGTCGCTGCCGAAGTTCCAGCTGCTCTGGAAGCTGGCGCTCGACAACGAGTCACGGTTCGGGAACGCGCTCAGCGCGCCGGTGGCGCTCGGCAACATCATGACGTTCCGCGGCTTCAAGTCGCTGATCTTCGTCGGCGGCAGCTCGAACAACCTCTACGCCATCGACTACGACTTCGGTACGCTGTTCTGGCGGACGCACATCAACTATGCGACCGGCGCACGGGAGTATGCGGGTTCGCCCACATGCCCCGGCGGGATGACCGCCGGTCCCACCCGCGCCACCAGTCTGACTCCCGCCACCCAGCTCGCCTTCTTCGGATTCGCGCGGCCGCCGAGGCCCGCCAAGGGCGAACTCGGCGAGCCCGGGCGCGGCGCACCGCAGCTCAGCCGGCCCGGCCGGCGTGGTCGCGGCGCGGCATCCGCCGATGCGCCCGCCGCGCGCGGCGCGGCCGGGGCTCGCGGTGATGCGGCGCGGGGCGGCAGGGATGGGCGCGCCGGCCGTGAAGGCCGTGCCGGCCGCGGCGGCCGCGGCGGCCGTGGCGGACGCGGCGCGCAGCCGAACTTCGTCTTCAGCCTCGCCTCCGACGGCCTCCTGCGTGCGCACCATCCGGACACGGGCGATCCCGCGGCCGCGCCCGCCAGACTGGTGCCCGCCAATGCCACGACGGCCGATCTCATCTGGGCCGACGGCTTCGCGTACACGGCGACCACCAACAACTGCGGCACCGCGCCCGAGGGCATCTGGGCGATGGACTACACGGGTGACGATCGCCCCGTCGTCACCTGGGAGACGGAAGGCGCGCCGTTGGCCGGCTTCGCGCTCGACAGCGACGGCACGGTGTACGCCGCGACGGGGGCCGGCGCCGGGCCGCATGCCGGCTCGGTCGTGGCCCTCGACGGGAAGACGCTGAAGCTGAAGGACGCGCTGACCGTTCCGGGAGCCGCGTTCAACGGCACTCCGGTCGTCTTCACCGAGGGCGAGCGGACGTATGTCGTGGCCACGACCACGGCCGGACGGCTGTTCCTGCTGGACGCCGCCGCGCTTGGCGGGGCCGACCGCAAGACGCCGCTCGCAAGCGCCCCGGCGGCCGCGAACCGGACCTTCGCGGCCGACGGCCTGTCGACCTGGCGCGACGCTCAGGGGACCCGCTGGATCCTCGCGGCGACCGGCGATTCGGTCGTCGCGTACAGCCTCGTGCAGTCGGGCGGCGCGCCCGCGCTGGAAGAGGGATGGGTGTCGCGGCCGCTCGTGGCGCCGCGCGCGGCCATGATCGTCAACGGTGTCGTGTTCGCACTCTCGAGCGGACGCGACGGAGGGCCGAATGCCGTCCTGTACGCGCTCGACCCCGCCAGCGGGAAAGAACTGTGGAACAGCGGCTCGAGCATGACCGCGCGGGCCTCGGCAGGCCTCTCGGCAGGCACTGCCCAGGTGTATGCCGTGACCGCGGACAATACGGTCTGGGCCTTCGGCATTCCACAGGTGTATCAGTTTCCATCTGCGACCAGGTGCAGTGATCATGAACTCGATTGTGAAGGTTGCCGGCCTCTCCCTTCTCCTCGTGCTCGGCGCCGCCTCCCACGCGCGCGCGCAGCAGAGCGCGGTGCTTCCCGACGGACCGGGCAAGGCGACGACGATCAGCCTGTGCTCTTCGTGCCACGAGGCCGCCAAGGCGGCCTCCGTGAAGCTGACGCGCGAGGGCTGGGTCGAAACCATCGACAAGATGAAGGCGCTCGGCGCCCAGGGCAGCGAGGCCGAGTTTCAGCAAGTGCTCGACTATCTCGCCACGAATTTCAAGGGCGATGTGGTGCAGCCGCTCGACATGAACACCGCCGAGGCGCTCGACCTCGAGAGCGTGCTCACGCTGCTGAGGCGCGAATCGGCAGCGGTGCTGCAGCTGCGGAGCAAACTCGGCTCGTTTGCCTCCCTCGACGATCTGAAGACGCTCGACCCGGCCATCTACCACAAGATCGAAGCCCGCAAGGACCGCATCGTCTTCTCCCAGATGGCGGCCTCCAGCCGGTAGACCGTGCGACTCGCCTGGATCGTCCTGAGAACGCTGGCGGTCTGCGCCGCGCTCCTGGCGATTGGCGCCGGCGCGTACGTCGTCTTCACGTGGGATCGCGTGTACGACCTCGCGGTGCCGGAGGTGCACGCCAGCCAGGACCCGGCGGTCGTGCGGCGAGGCGAGTATCTGGTCTATGGCCCCGCCCACTGCGTGGAATGTCATGCGGCCACGTACCGGGATTTTCAGCGGATCGCCAGGGGAGAGAGGGTGCCGCTGCAGGGCGGCCAGCGGTTCGCGGCGCCTCCTCTCGGCGCGGTCTATTCGAAGAACCTGACGCCCGACGTCGCGACCGGGATCGGGCGCTACACCGACGGTCAGATCGCGCGCATGATGCGGTGGTCGGTGCGTCCCAACGGCCTGGCCTCGGTCACGCTGCTGATGCCGTTCCACAACATGAGCGACGAGGATCTGGTCGCGATCATCTCCTTTCTCCGGCGGCAACCGGCGGTTCGCAGCAGCGTTCCGGACAACGAGTTCACGCTGATCGGAAAGGTCGTGAAGAGCTTTGCGCCGACCTTCAAGCCGCGCGATCCCGGCATCGTCCACCCGCCCCGGAGCGCGCCGCCGGAGCAGATGACCAGCGAGCGCGGCGCGTATCTCGCGCAGTACGTGTCGAACTGTGTCGGCTGCCATACCAAGCACGATCAGACCACGTTCGCCGATGTGGGTCCGCCGTTCGCGGGAGGTGAGATCATGGGCCCCGTCATCGATGCCGTGGACGCCGATCCCGGCCTCTGGTTCACCACCCCGAACATCACCCCTGCGCCCGGGAGCGGCCTGATGAAGTTTCCGGACCGCGCGACCTTCATCGCCCGCTTCAGGGTGGGGGGGCGCCACTATCCGGGATCGCCCATGCCATGGGAGTCGTTCGCGCGCATGAGCGACAACGACATCGGCGCGGTGTACGAATTCCTGCACAGCCTGCCTCCCCAGCCTGGTGCGACGGGCGAGCCGTCCTTCCGCAAAGGCCCTTGAAGCGCCTCGCGCGCGGTTCTTGCATCGGAAGCAGCCGTGTACACCGGCTGACACGTCATGGGTGTAGAAGCGCACGGCAGCAGGCGACGCATGCGCCGCGGGCGGCACCCCGGGGCCAGATCGAATCGGTGGGGCGCCGGGCTGGCGGCGCGCTGGCGCACGGTCCGCCTGAAATTCACCTGGTGGGAGATTGCGATCTTCGTCATCGGCGTGATTGCCACCGGCTCGGTGCTCGGCGCCCTCTTCTTCGCCGTCGGCGACAAACCGTCACGCGTGTACACGGACGCGCCTGCGCCGCCGGTCGCCTCGCTCGAGTTCGCGACCGCGCTCTCGAATCTGGTCGGGGCGCCCGTCAATCAGGGCGGCACGATCACCATCCTGAACAACGGCGACGAATTCATCCCGGCGCTCCTCGGCGCAATCGAAGGGGCGACGCGCACGATCAACTTCAGCGTGTACATCTGGAAGGACGGCAGGTTCAGCGATCGGCTGCTCTCGGCGCTGCTCCGGAAACAGCGCCAGGGCGTGCTCGTGAGGATTCTCCTCGACGAAGTCGGGGCCGTGATGATTCCCGACGCGAAATTCGATCCGCTGCGAAAGGCCGGCGCGCACATCGCGACCTTCCGCGCCCCGACCTTCGGCCAGCTCACGCGGTTTCACCGGCGGAACCACCGCCGGGCGATCGTGATCGACGGGAGCGTCGGGTTCACCGGCGGCATGGCGGTCGCCGACATCTGGGAGGGGCACGCGCAGGATCCGGAGCACTGGCGCGACATGATGTTCCGGGTCACCGGCCCGCTCGCGCGCCGCCTGCAGGCCGGATTCGCCGACACGTGGGCCAGCACCTCGGGAGAGCTGCTCGTCGGCCCCGACGTCTACCCGGCGCCCGCGACCGATTCCCGGCGCGGCGTCGCGCGGTTCATCCCGTTCGTCAACTCGCCGGCCGACGACCACGAGTCGATGTCGTTCTTCTTCCTGTTGCCTGTCCTGAGCGCGCGGCGCTCGGTGTATCTGGCCAGTCCCTATTTCATTCCGGACGCGTACATGATTCGCGCGCTCGAGGACAGAGCCCGGGCCGGGGTGGACGTGCGCCTGCTCCTGCCAGGGCCTCACACCGACAACTGGATCACGCGCGCGAGCGCCCAGGCGCGCTATGACGAGCTGCTGGACGCCGGCGTGAAGATCTACGAGTATCAGCCGACGTTCATTCACGCGAAGTTCGCCGTCATCGACGGGAAGTGGTCGATCATCGGGTCGCCGAACCTGAACTCGCGATCGCGGCAGCTCGACGAGGAGAACGCGTTCGGCATCCTCGACGACGGGTTCGGCGCGCGTCTGCAGGCGGCCTTCCTCGCGGCGCTCGAGCAATCGTCCCGGATTCGACTCGAGGCGTGGCGGCGGCGCAATCCGCTGCAGCGGGTCTTCGAGACTCTCTCGCGGGTTCTCGATCAGCAATCGTGAAGATCCGCTCGCCGGGCAGGGGCCCTGAACGCCTCAGACGGCAATCTCCGTGAACAGCGGAAAATGATCAGAGGCGGTGCGGGCCGCGGGGATGTCCCGTACCACCTCGCACCTGCGGACCTGTGCCTTGAACGCATCCGGCACGAACGCGTAATCGAGACGGACCTGCGGGTCCCAGGTGGGGAACGTGCAGCCCTCGCCGGACGGATGGGCGATCCGGAACGCGTCGGCGTAGCCGGCGTCGAGCATCAGCTTCACCGTCGTCCAGCGGATCGTCCCGCCGGTAATCCAGGCAAACGCGCGGAGGTGGGGCGGCAGGCGCGACATGTCGAGCCGCTCGCCGGGCGACAGCGTGTTGAAGTCGCCGGTCACGAGGTGGAGCCCGTGCTGGTGCCGTTCGACGCTGGCGAGCAGTCCTCGCAGCTCGTGGGCGCGCCGCCGTTCGGTCAGGTTCGAATGGATCGCGCTCAGGTGGACGCCGAAGATGGTGGCTCTGCCGTCCGGCAGCGCGATTTCGAGGTAGGCGCGCCGCGCCCAGCGTACGCGGCGCCAGACGTGGCCGGCAATCGGCACCCGGCTGATGAAGGCGACCGAATGCCCCGGCGCCGCCGCCCAGTGTTCCATGGCGCAGGCCTCCGACAGGTGCCGGACCACGTGCGGCTGGTAGGCCTCCTCGAGCACGGCGATATCCGGAGCGCAGGCCGAGATGATGCCGGCGAGCTCCGCCTCCCGGCCGCCGCCCCCCTTGAGGATGTTGTAGCTCAGGAGCTTCAGCGTCACGGCTGGTGCAGCTCGCCGTAGAGCGTCAGATAGGGTTGCTCCATGATGTCGCCGCGGAACACCTGCACCCAGTCGGAGGTGCCCTGAATGTTCACCGGGCGCTGGACGATCCGCATCAAGTCACGCCGCAGCGCCACCAGCTCCGGGGCGACGTCCGGATCGTCGTCGCTCAGCGGCTTGGAGTGGAACCCCGGTATCCAGAACGCGCTGAAGTACTTCAGTACGTCGGCACCGACCAGCGTGAGATCCAGATCGCTGGTGCCCGGGCCGTCCGCATCGAACGGCGCCCCGTCGGAATGGCGCCGGCCCGTCACTGCGCTCCCGCGGAGCACCGCCGCGTGCGCTTCGGGCACGGCGCGGCGGGTCAGATCGAGAAAGAGGTCGAATCGCCGCCGATCGTTGCCGAAGGCGAGCCGCAGCACGTTTCGAAGGCGTTCTTCTTCAGCCTCACCGGCCACCCACGGCTACGGTGCAACGACCGCGCCAGCCTCGGTCAGCTTCCGCATCACGCGATCCTGGATCCAGTGAGCGTCCCACCACTCGGTGGCGTTCACGAACTGCCCGTTCACCAGCATGCTGAAGTGCAGATGATCGCCGCCGGCGAGGCCGGTCTGTCCGGTGAGCCCCAGCGTCTGGCCCTTGTGGACCTCCTGCCCCTGCTTCACCTGGAACGACGAGAGGTGTGCGTAGAGGGACTGCACTCCCATACCGTGGTCCAGGATGATGCAGTTGCCATAAATCCCGAGGTCGGCGGCGTGGAGCACGCGCCCGTCGTTGGCAGCGATCACCCGCGCGTTCGCCGTCTTCGCCAGATCGAAGCCGAGGTGCACCTGGTGATCGACCTCCTTGCCCTGGTACAAGTAGGTGCGGAAGTCGGCGAAGGCGGCCTCGACCTGCGACCCGCCGAGCGGCTGGAAGGCTCCATGCCAGAGGATCGCGGGCGCGGTCTGCCTGGCGAGCGCCGCAATGGCCTCTGCGTTGATCCGCCGGAGATCGCCGTTGATCTTGAGGAACGACGGCAGCAGGTCGCCCGGATTCGCGCCAAGCTGCGGCGATCCCCGGAGAATCGCCGGCACCACCCGCCCCAGGAACCGATCGTCCACGGCGATGCGGCTGGTCCTGAACTTCTTCGGGAACACCTGGTGGTCGAACGGCGCACTGGCTTCGTTTCCTGCCGCGTCTTTCGCGTAGAGCTCCATCGGCGTGTCGGGACTCTGGTCGTAGCGAAGAGCGAAGAAGGCGACCTTGAGTCGCGGATCCGCGCCGAGGCCGGCGCCAGAACCGGCGAACCCGGGATACGTGAGCTCGCCGACGCGCACACCCGATTCCACGTTCTCGGGGTCGACCCGGTACACCACGACCTCGGAACCGCCCTGGTTCACGTAGTGTTTGGTCGACACGACGCCGATCTGCGGCGGATCGAAGCGGAGCTCGAGCTCGCGCGTCAGCCGCGACGACACGTGCCGCAGGCCCCTCAGCACAGGGCGCGTCGCCGCCACGACGAGCGTGGCCTTGCCGGGCAGCAGATCCGGCTGCGCCTTCTTGCCGATCGTACGCGCGACACGCAGGCCGTCGGCCCCCTCGCGGGTGACATCGGCGCCGGAGGCGGCGTCGAGTGAAAATACCGGAATCGTCCGGCCGTTCTGCTCCAGATGGATGTCGAGCGCGTCCAGCCGGCCGGCAGGCGCCCGCGCGGTGACCTCGAGCCTCGCGGCCTGCCCTATCACGGGGGGATGCTGGACCGAGAGCTCGGGGCCTGAGGCGCGTCCAGCAAGGTAGTACACCACGCCGGCGCCGAGCAGCAGCACGACGAGCAGCACGAACAGGGAACGAAGAATCCGCATCCGTGCATCTTACGATCGCATCACCGTGACCGCCACAGGCCGCCCTGGCGCGGGCGGGCAATGCGGGACCCGTGGATCTCCGTCCAAGCCGGCAACGGTGAGCAGAGCGCCAGGCACGACAACCTGCCGCCCGCACACCTCGTCTAAGCTCATCGACGTGCGCCGGACCGACGCTGCCGCATTCGAGGAGCTGTACCGGCAGCACTCCGCGCGCGTGTTCAACCTGGCTGTGCGCATGTGCGGAAGCCGGGGCGATGCCGAGGACCTGCTGCAGGAGATCTTCTTGCTCGCATATCGAAAATTTCCGGACTTCCGGGGTGACGCCGCGCCAGGCACCTGGCTGTACCGCCTGGCCATCAACCGGTGCCTCGGTTACCGCAAGAGCCGGCAGTCGTCCTACGCCGCCCGCACGACGTCGCTCGAGCTCTGTCCGCCACCGGCTTCGGCGCGGCGCGCCGGCGGCGACGGCGCGGTCGACAGAATCGCCCTGGAACGGGCGATCTCGGCGCTGCCCGAGGGCGCGCGGGAGGTGTTCCTGCTCCACGACGTCGAGGGGTTCGGACACGCCGAGATCGCCGAGATGCTCGACATCAGCGAGGGCACGTCGAAATCGCAGGTGCACAAGGCCCGTCGCAAGCTGCGCGAGCTGCTGGGAGGAACCGATGCGCACCTGTGACGAGTGGTCCGGTCTTCTCGACGACGCCGTGGACGATGCGCTCTCGGCCGGCGAGGCTCGGGCGCTTCGCGAGCACTGCGCGCGGTGCGCACGCTGCGGCGGGCTGCTGCGCGATCTGCGCGCCATCCGCGAGGCCGCCGGCGCGCTGGATCGGCATACGCCTGCTCCGCGCCTCTGGCGTGCCATTGCCAGCCGAACGGTGTCACGTCACCGGGTGCCGGGGGTGCTTATGAGGCGGGCACTGGCAGCGGCGGCTGTACTCCTGCTCGTCGCCGGCGCCGCCGGCTGGCGGCACTTCGCGTCGCGGCCGGCATCGGGTGCGCCGGCCGAGGCCGCCATGACAGCCGATGCGGAAATCCGGGAGGCCGAGGCGCACTACATGAAGGCAATCGCCGCCCTCGAGCAGCTCACCGCCGGCCAGGAGCGCACGTTGGATCCCCGCGTAGCCGAGGCGATCGGCCAGAGCCTGGCCACCATCGATCGCGCCATCGCGGAATCGAGGTCGGCGCTCATCGCGCACCCGGAGTCGGCTGTCGCCCAGGCGAGCCTGCTCGAGGCCTTGCGGATGAAAGTATCGCTGCTGCAGCAGACCGTGTCCCTCGTGAACGTGCACTCGTAACGCGCCATCCTTTCGAAAGGTATCTGCCCATGACTTGGCTTCAGCGTCCGGCTGTTCTGGTCCTTCTCGCCGCGGCCGTCAACGTGGCGACCGTGAGCCGCTCGTTCTCGCAGGACCGGAATCAGGCCGAACAGTCGGATTCCTTCAAGGTGGGATCGCGTGCGGAACTGCTCGTGCGCAATGTGAGCGGCGCGACGCGCATCACGGCCGGGGCGGCCGGCCAGGTGCTGCTGCACGCCGTCAAGCGCGCCTCCCCGCGATCGGCCGATCCAGCGGGCGCCCTGGCGGCCGCCGAGGTCGTCACGCACACGACGGCGAACCGCGTCGAGGTGCGCGTGGAGTCGCGATCGGACCGGAATCGCGACGTCGCGTCGGTGGATCTGGACATCGTCGTGCCCCCGGATTGCGCTGTCGATCTCCGATCCGTCTCGGGTGATGTCCGGGTGACCCGCGTGGGGGGCGAACTCTGGGCCGAGAATGTCAGTGGAGACATTACGCTGGACTCGACGCCGCGCATCGTCCGTGCGAAAGCGGTCTCGGGGACCGTGCGCATCACCGAGGGCGGGTCGGAAACCAATGCCGAGATGGAGACGGTCAGCGGCGACATCATCGGCACGAACCTGCATATTCGCGCCGTCGATCTGAAGACTGTGAGCGGGGATGTGCGATTCACCGGTGCGGCAATCGACCGCGTGACGTTCCGATCGGTCAGCGGCGCGCTGGAGTACAGCGGCACCCTGGCGTCCGGCGGCCGCTACGATATGTCGTCGCATTCCGGGGGCATCCGGCTCGCACTCGACAAGCAGCCCGGATTCGAGGTCGACGCCACGACGTTCAGCGGCGCCATTCGCATCGATTTTCCGACCAAGAGCGAAGGGCTGGTGCGCGCCGGGCGCGGCCCGCGGTCGTTGTCGCTGGCAAGCGGCACGTACGGCGACGGCAGCGCGAGCGTGCACGCGCAGACCTTCAGCGGCTCCATCACGATCGCGCCGCGTTAGGCAGCGGACGCGGAAGCCGAATCGTCCAACCAGACGCCTGTGCGAAGCTCTCGCGTGATGCTCGTGACGCTTGGCCTCTGGGCGGCGGCGCACTCGCCGGCAATGGCGGGGCAGTCGGCCGCCGGCGCGGAGGCGCCGCCCGCCGGGCCCGGCAAACACCTGACGGCGGCACGCGTGCAGGGCGACGCCCCGAAGATCGACGGCCGCTTCGACGATCCCGTCTGGCGCACGGCCCAGACCATCGACGATTTCACGCAGCAGGAGCCCGACAACATGGCGCCGCCCCGCGAGCGCACCGCGGTGCAGGTGGCCTATGACGATCGCTACCTGTACGTGGCCGTCCACTGCTTCGTGCACGACGGGGCGGCTATCAGCGCCGGGCTGGGGCGGCGCGGCAGCATTCCGCCGAGCGACAGGATCGCGATCGCGTTCGATCCGCGCCGCGATCGCCTGACTGGGTACGCCTTCACCACCAACCCTTCCGGCGTCCAGAGCGACGACTATCTCTACAACGACACCCGCAACGATCCCGATTTCGAGGCGGTCTGGGACGTGGCGACGACGATATCCGCCGAGGGTTGGAATGCCGAGTTTCGAATTCCGTTCTCGCAAGTCCGATTCTCGGTGCCCGACGGCGAGCGATCCATCTGGGGCTTCCAGGTGAAGCGGGACGTGCTCGCGACCGGCGAGAGCGACTTCTGGAACGCGTCCCCGCGCGGCACGCAAGGCGTGGTCTCCCGTTTCGGCGAGCTCCAGTTCGACGAGCGGCTCACGCCGCCGCGGCGTGTCGAGCTGCTCCCGTTCGCCCTCGTGCGCGGGTCCCGCGCCTCCGATGGCACCGCGACGCAGGGCTGGAACGGCGGCGCGGATCTCCGCCTGGGGCTGGGCACCTCGGCCACGCTGTCGGCCACGATCAATCCCGATTTCAACCAGGTCGAGGTCGATCCCGCGGTGCTGAACCTTTCGGTATTCGAGACGTTCTATCCCGAGAAGCGGCCGTTCTTCCTGGAGGACAGCGCCGCGTTCTCGTCGCCCTTCGGGCAGTTCCCCATGTTTCACTCGCGGCGGATCGGCCAGACGCCGGGCCGGCTGGAGCTCGCGGACAACGAGACGCTCGTGAGCAAGCCCGATCAAACGACGATTCTGGGAGCGGCGAAGCTGAGCGGCAAGGCAAACGGCTGGACGTTCGGCGGCCTCGGCGCGCTGACGGCGCGTGAGTACGCCATCGTGGACCGTACCACGACGCAGGCCGATGGAACCGAGGAGGTGCGGCGCGTGGAGCGGCTGGTCGAGCCCATGACGATGTACGGCGTCGGCCGGATTCAGCGGGACCTTCTCCACGGCACCTCCACGGTGGGCGCCATGGCCACCTCCGTGGTGCGCGAGCAGGACCTCGACGCGTTTTCCGGCGGCGCCGACTTCCGCCTGCGGTGGCACCGAAACCTGTACGACTGGTCGGGCGGTGTCTATGCGACCCATGCGCCGATCGACGGCGTCCAGAAGACCGGCCTGGCGGCCGTCAGCCACATCGACTATCTCGGCAAGTACTGGGGCTTCTCGGGGCACTACGATCACGTTGGCAAGACCTTTCACAACACCGATCTGGGCTTTCTCGGCTCGCGCGTCGACAAGAACTGGGTGTACGGCGGCATCCGGGCGAGCCAGCCCGATCCGTGGAAGTTCTCGCGCCGGTTCGGCGCCGAGTTCTTCGCGAACAAGCAGTGGAACAGCGACGGGCTGCCGATCTTCGAGAACATCAACTGGTGGTCGGGGCTGACGCTCTGGAACTACTGGTTCGTGAGCTACGGCGGCGAGCACAACTTCGAGTTCTACGACGACCTCGACACCAGGGGCGGTCCGCCGATCGTCAAGCCGGCGAAGAATTTCTACAACCTCAACCTCAACAGCGATTCACGAAAGCGGTGGGGCATCGGCGGCTATCACGGCGGCAACCGCGATGCGGCCGGCGGACGCGTGCGCAACTACGGCGCCTACCTGCGGGTGCAGCCGTCGGGCCGCCTGCAGGCGCGGCTCGACGTGAACTACACGTCCGCCAACGATTCGGCGCAGTGGATCGACAACCTCGACGCGGACGGCGACGGCATCGAGGACAACGTCTACGGCCGCCTCCGCCGGCACGTCGTGAACGTGACCGGCCGCGCCACGTACGCGTTCTCGCGCAACATGACCATCGAGGCGTTTCTGCAGCCGTTCGTGGCGGTGGGGGACTACTATCAGATCCGCAAGCTGGCGAGGCCGAAGTCGTTCGACTTCACGCCCGTGGCGCTCGCCGACGATCCGGATTTCAGCCGCAAGTCGCTGCGCGGCACCGTGGTGCTCCGCTGGGAGTACCTGCGCGGCAGCACGCTGTTTCTCGTCTGGAATACCGCGACCCTCGACGAGAGCCGCCCCGGCGCGTTCTCCGCCTGGCGCGACCTGTCGAGCAGCTTCGGCGCCCCGGGCGCCAACGCGCTGGTGGTGAAGATGACCTACTGGCTCGTAGTTCCCTAGTTCCCTAGTTGTACCGACCTGTCCATCCACAGAATGTTGTCCCAGCTCAGCGCGCGCTCGGTGCCGTCGAAGAGCTTGGCGTAGCTCCCGCCGGAGCCCTTGAAGGTGAACTCGCGCACGCGATCGGGCGGCGTCGTCGTGACGTTGCGGAGGATGTCGAGCACCTGTTCCTGGCGCGAGATCTGGAAGAGCGACGGGGCCTTCGCCGAATAGAACTTCGTTTCGCTCGGGTTGCCTCTGATTGGCGGTGCCGCGCTCGTAGGTGATGTGCAGCTCGAGCCGTTCGCCGCTGGCGGCCGCGAATGTCCAGTCCTGCGTGTCGACGATCGGCCCGGCGCCGGCCGGGCTGCTGGTCGTCCGCCGCATGGCGTGCGTCGAGGCGAGCAGGTAGTTGCCGAAGGGGCCGGGCGCGTCGGCCGGATCTTCGGTGAGTCCTCCGATGACCAGCTGCGCGTTCGCTCCGGCGGGATCTTTGGCGGGCGCGGCGAGGTACACCAGCCGATTCGGATCCGCGCCCGATCGGTTTCCCGTCGGGGCCGTTGATCGTGATCCGATCGACGAAGATCGCACGGAGATTGCAGTCCTTCGCCGGGCCCTGCGCGGCGACGTTCAGTGTCCAGCCCTGCGGGATGTAAACGGCCAGTGCCGCGTCGGGCACCTTGAGATCCAGCTGGAACCGCGTCTCGTGGCTTCGCTCGACGATCGCGGAGGAGGCGCCGTTCGGCGACGGCGCCTGCGCCGCCGGGAGCGCGGCCGCGAGGAGCGCGCTCAGCAGCGTCGCGGTGAGAGGGGCTGTCTTCATCGCATTCTCCTTGGAATGTGCGTCGCGTGGCGATGCGACGGGATCCTAGCGCGCCGCGGCGAAGATCGCCAGCAGAGCCCATCCGAGCAGGAACGCCAGTCCGCCGAGCGGCGTGACGGCGCCGAGCGCGCGGGTGCCGGTGACGGCGAGCGCGTACAAGCTGCCGGAGAACACCACGATCCCGGCCGCGAACAGCCAGCCGGCCAGGGTCAACAGGCGCGCCGCGCCCAGATGTCCGATGGCGGCCGCGACCAGCAGCAGGGCGAGCGCGTGGTACATCTGGTAGCGCACGCCGGTCTCGAAGACCGCGAGCATCTCGGGCGAGAGGCGCGCCCGAAGTGCGTGCGCTCCGAAGGCTCCGAGCGCGACGCCCAGAAACCCGAGGACGGCCCCGACGAGCAGGAACGTTCGGTCCATGGCCGCCCATCTTACCCTGCCGGGCGGCCCCTGGAGGCGATCAGCTCCGGTCCAGCGTCATGATGGTGACGGTGCCATCGTCCTCTTCGAACTGCATGGCGAGATCATCGCCGGCGTCACTTTGCTCGACGCGGACGTGAGCGGGACGTTCGATCACATGCGTGAGGTGATCGTCCAGGGAGCGCTCGAGAAAGATCGAAATCGTGTCTCCCCTGCCCGCGTGCTCGACGCTGATGCCCTCGAGCGGGAGGGCATGAGCCTCCGGCTGTGCGCCGATGTCGCTTCCGGTGACCTCCAGCGACACGGCCGCACGGCGGTGCTTTTCGCCAAACGACGTGACGTCGGCGGTCCAGCGCTGTCTCGGAATCTCGATGGTGTGCATGATGGTTTCCTCGTGCTCCCGTCATGTTTAGTCTAGCCCGGTGTAAGATGTGCCGCACCCGTCATCCCTGATCGGAGGCGCTGATGTCGTTCTGGCGTTCCCGTCCCGTCCCGGCCGCCTGCCTGGCGCTGGCATTTGCCGCCTCTCCCGCTTTGGCCCAGGGCCCGCCGCTCGACGGCCCGCCGCCCCCGGACGGCCCGCGGCTGTACGAGGAGAACTGCTCGCAGTGCCACGGCGAAGGGGGAGACGGTGTAGCGAATGTC
Organism: Vicinamibacterales bacterium; assembly: GCA_963738315.1. Lineage (GTDB taxonomy): Bacteria > Acidobacteriota > Vicinamibacteria > Vicinamibacterales > JAMQPK01 > JAMQPK01. The sequence goes on from CAVTVT010000002.1 coordinate 1,270,440, forward strand.
GATCTGATGCACGGACGGTTCCGCCGGGCGACCACGGATGCGGAGCTGGTGGGCATCGTGCTGCGCGGCATTCCGGGCACGGATATGCCGCCGCACAGCTTTTCCGAAGCGCAGGCCGCCGCCGTCGTGCAGTATCTGCGCGCCACGGCCGACCGGAGCGCCTCGATTGCCGGCGACGCGGCCAAGGGGCGGACGATCTTCGCGGGCAAGGGCAACTGCGCGAGCTGCCATCGCGTGCGCGGCGAGGGCAGCCGGCTCGGGCCCGATCTCACCGAGATCGGGCGTCTCCGCCACTCGGACGAGATTCGAGCGCTCCCTGCTCGATCCCGACGCGATGGTGGTGCCGAGCAACCGCTTCGTGCGGATCGTCAAGAAGGACGGTGCGGTCGTGAGCGGACGTCTCCTCAACCACGACACCTTCACCATCCAGCTCCTCGACTCCAAGGAGCAGCTCGCCTCGATTCAGATGGCGAACGTCCGCGAGCTCACGCTTCGCCGACAAGTCGCCCATGCCGTCGTACCGGGGCAAGCTGACCCCGGAGGAGCTGACGGATCTGCTGAGCTATCTCGTCTCCTTGAAAGGCGATACGCCATGAAGCGACGAACGCTGCTGGCGACTGGTCGGCGCTCGCTCGTGTTCGCGTCGTCTCTGCACACGGTACGTGCGCAGGTGACCTTCGAGCGCATGCTGCGGCGCGACCAGCGAGCCGCAGAACTGGCTCACCTACTCGGGCACGACCTTCAGCCAGCGCTACAGCGAGCTGACCCAGATCACGCCCGACAACGTCAAGAACCTGGAGCTGCAGTGGATCTATCAGCTCCAGTCGCGCGAGCCGACGAAAGCGTTCGAGGCGACGCCGCTGGTCGTGGACGGCGTCATGTACACCGTGCAGCCGCCCAACGACGTCGTCGCGCTCGACGCCGCCACGGGCCGGATGTTCTGGATGTACAGCTACAACCCGTCGCCGCAGGCGCGCGCCCTGCTGCGGCCGCGTCAACCGCGGCCTCGCGATTCTCGGCGACACGCTGTTCATGGGCACGATCGACGGCCACCTGATCGCCATCGACGCCAAGAGCGGCAAGCCGGTGTGGAACGTCGCGGTCGTCGAGCCCGGAGCTCGGCTATGCGTTCGCCACCGCGCCGCTCATCGTCAAGGACAAGGTGATCGTCGGCCCGGCCGGCGGCGAATACGGCATCCGCGGCTTCATCGCCGCGTTCGACGCCAGAGACCGGCAAGGAAGCCTGGCGCTTCTACACCATTCCCGGGCCGGGCGAGCCCGGCTACGAAACCTGGGCGGGCGATGCCTGGAAGACCGGCGGCGGATCGGTGTGGGTGACCGGCTCCTACGATCCCGGACCTGAACCTGACGTACTGGGGCATCGGCAATCCCGGTCCGGACTGGAACGGCGACAACCGCGAGGGCGACAATCTCTACAGCTGCCAGCGTCGTCGCGCTCGATGCCGACACCGGCAAGCTGAAGTGGTACTACCAGTTCTCGCCGCACGACGAGTTCGACTACGACTCGGTGCAGGTGCCCGTGCTGGCCGACAGCGAGTGGCAGGGCCAGCCCGCGCAAGGTGATGCTGTGGGCCAACCGCAACGGCTTCTTCTACGTGCTCGACCGCGCCACCGGGCGAGTTCCTGTTCGGCAAGCCGTTCGTCGAGGTGAACTGGACGAACGGGCTCGACGCGCAAGGGGCGGCCGATCCGCGTTCCCGGCATCGCGCCGAGCGCGCCGCAAGGCATGCTCGTCTCTCCGGGCAATCAGGGCGGGACGAACTGGTACTCGCCGTCCTACAGCCCGCGCACCGGGCTGTTCTACATTCCCGACGTGGGCGAACTATCGCACCTATTACGTCCGCGACAAGGTGGAGTACGTCGAAGGCCGCAGGTTCGCGGGCGGCGGAGCGCGGCCCGAGGTACCCGGCATCCGCGCCAACGGCGCCAGCTACTCCAAGGAAAACGAAGGGTACGGCGCCGTGCGCGCGATCGATCCGCCGACCGGCGACCTGAAGTGGGAATACAAGATGATCGGCGACGTCACGCTCGCCGGCATTCTCACGACGGCTCGCAACGTGCTCTTCAGCGGAGGCAACGAAGGATATTTCTACGCGCTGGACGCCCGCACCGGCGCGCTGCTGTGGAGAACATCGGTCGGCGCGTCGGTGCGCTCGGGCCCGATGACCTATGCTGTCGGCGGCCGCCAGTACGTGTCGGTGGCGGCAGGCAGTGCGCTGTTCAGCTACACGCTGCGCCCTTAGCGGAGAGCGCGTCCCTGGAGAGCTGCGATCAACGCACGCGCATCTGCGAGAGGCTGCAGCCTTTCGGCAACGGGCGAGACGGAGGGCGATCGCCGGCGTAGCAGTTCGCGATGATGTAGATCGGTTTGGCTGCCGCGCGGACGGCCGGAGCCGGAGGCGCCTCCCGTTCCAGGTCTCCGCGATACCGGGTGATCTGGTTCGACCCGATCAGCACATCGAACCCGGCGGCGCGGTATCCCTCGGCTCGCAGCTCCACGCGGTGACGGCCGGGGTCGAGCTCGAGCGCGCGCCCTGAAGAGCTGAAGTCTTCCGCAACGCCTACGTACATCCCGTCCACGAACACTTGAGCCGCGTCGGGAATCGTTTCGAATCGCAGCGCTCCTGATGGAGGGTTGACTTGGGGCGCCGGCTGGGGCTCCAGGATGGGGCCGTAGCCTGTCGGAACGAACACCGAGGGGCCGTAGAACCGGCGCGGATTGTAGTCACCGGGTTTCCCATGATCCGGCGGCCGCGACGGATGCTGAAAGATGTCGCGCGGAGGCGAGGCCGCCACCGGTGGAATCGGGTGCGGCACCGTGAGCGAGACCGGAGGTGGGGGCAGCGGCCGCACCTGCTGCGCGGACACGACACTCCAGAGTGCCGCGATGGCGATTGCGAGGCCGACGCCGAACCTCAAGCTCGTCATGACCTTCCTCCAGTCCTACACCGGTCCAGTCTATGCTTTCGCCCTGCTCACCACGAAGAAGATAATTCCGATCACCACCACGGCCAGGAAGATGCCGACACCCATGCCGGCCTTGAAGATGCCGGCGACGGCCCGGCAGGCAGGCATCGACACCGCTGCGGCCGCTGCCACCACGAGGGCGCGCGCTCTTGGAAGGTTCATAGATCCTCCGGGTTGAGGCAATGCAACGCCATTGCCATCGTGCACCGCCCCGTCGGCGCTCCCTGAGTGGCTATCGCGCGCTGAGTTCGAGGCGGATCGCGAAGCTCCGGGGGGGCGCCAGCGCCGTCCCCGAAAAGACGCCGGCGAAGTTGATGACCCGGAGCCGATTGGTCAGATTCAGGGCGTCGGCTTGCAGCCGGGCGTTCCCTGAAGACGTGAGGGACAGGCCGAGCGAGGCGTCGAGGATCAGAAACGGCCTGACGCGGCCCCGCTCGAAATCCACGTGCTGCACCACGCGCGTTCCGAACTGCTCGATGGCATCCTGTTGGTCTCCCTCGAACTCCACCGGCAGGCCGCTGCCGTAGCTCACGTTCGCGGAGATCGAGGCGCGCGCGCCGAGCCGGTAGGCCGCTCGTCCCGACACCGTGTTCCGCTGGTCCTGGGTGACCGCAAATCGGTCCGTCGCGTCGAGCGCTTCCGCGTCATCTCCGAGCAGGAGACCGCCGACCACGGGCAGGAACCCCGTCCCTACCATGTTGGAGTAGCTGAGGAATCCCGACAGGCCGCGCCAGTCGGTGAGCACGAGCTTGACATCGGTCCCCTTGATGTCGGCGTGCGCGAACGCGATGGGGAACGTCACGCCCGTGTTCAGCAGGACGTCGTCGTCGGCGAACTGGTCGATGAGGCGCCGGTAGGCGCCGAGCTCGACGCGAACCCTGCCGAACCAGGCCTTGGTGAGACCGGCTTCGTAGAAATTCCCGCGCGAGGGGGGGACCGGGAGCCGCACGGCGTGGCCGCTCAGCGTCTCGACCTCATCGGAGCTGGACAGCAGGAGATTTTCGAACGAGGGCGTCTGGAACACGCGATCGTACGACACGCGGACGACGAGATCGCGCTCAGGCCGGGACCAGGCGAGCGCCAGGCGCGGGCTGAACGCCCGGTCGCGGACGAGGAGCGCGTAATGATCCCACCGAAGCCCGGCGCTGAGGGTCCACGGGCCTGCGGACACGCGATCCTGGGCGAACCACGATTGCTCGCGATCCGGCGACGTTCCCTGGAACGAGAACCGGCCGAGCGTTCCGGTCTCGAACTGGTCCGGGTCCGTGATGGTGTAGCTGAACGCTTCGCGCATGTCGGCGAAGTCGGCGTCGGCGCCGAGCTTCCACTCGTGCCGGCCGTAATGTCCCGCCACCGTCGCCCGGGCGTACGCTTCCTTCACTCCCCTGTCCTGGTCCGCCCGTATGGGCGTGGATGCCGGATTCGAGGCGAGCCGGGCCGAGAGGTTGCGCCACATGCCGCGAACGTCCCAGACGACAGTCGACGAGGCCACGCGCTGGTAGGAGCCCTGCACGAGTGTTTCGTCGCCGCTGCGCTCCTGGCGCTGGCCGGCCTGCTGCTGGATGCGCTCGTTGGGCACCTGGAAGTCGGACCGGCCGTGTCTCAGGATGAGCCCGGCGCGATCGTCGGCCGTGCCGTTGGCGTCCAGCCGCCCGGCCAGCGAGAGGCGGCTGCCGTGATTGAAGTAGTTCTCTTCGACAGGCGGGTCGAGGTAGCGGTCGGTGCCCGACCAGCCCGCGCTCAAGGCCGCCACGGCGCGATTCCACCCGTATGCGGCGCTGGCATCCGCGGCCTTCATCGCGAAACTGCCGGCCGCGCCGGTGAAGCGGCCGTGGAAGCCGCGCCGCTCGTCGGCGGCCGTCACCACCTCCACGACTCCGCCCAGCTTCCGGCCGTATTCGGCCGGGTAGCCGCCGGTGAGAATCCCGAGCGACTGCACGGTGTCGGCCTCGATCTCCGGCGCGAAGGACGGCGAGCGGTTGTCGGTGAGCGGCACGCCGTCCACGATGTATTGGGTCTGATACTCGGCGCCCCGCGGGTGCAGCACGCCGTTGGCCTCGAGCAGCCACCCCGGCTGCGAGCTGATCAGATCGGGCAAGGCGCGGCCGGGTGAGGCGAGCGTGCGTGTGCCGATCGTGTCGCTGCCGATCCGGCTCACCGCGGCCGTCTGGCGTGAGTCGACGAGCGTGTCGCCGGCGCTGACGGTCACCTGCGTTTGCAGGGGCGCGAGCTGCAGGACCACCGGATACGGGAGCGGGACCGCCGACCGGATCTCGATCAGCCCGCTGAAGGGCGAGAAGCCTTCGTGCCGCACCCGAATCTCGTAGGTGCCGAACGGCAGCTGCCGCGCCACGAGCCGTCCCTGGGCATCGGCCTCCAGCGAGCGATGGATCTGATTCGCCTCGCTCACGAGCTCCACCGCGGCCTGCACCGGCAGGCCGGTGGCGTCGCCGACGGTCACGCGCAGCTCGCCGCTGTCGCCGGGACTGACCTGCGCCAGCATCCAGAGCGCCAGCGCACAGCACTGCAGCATCAGTTCTTGGCCTCCCGTTCGACGAGCTGGCGCAGCTTCTCGGCGGTTGGCGAGAGGGCGCGCCCCGCGCGCGTGACGATCGCGATGCGGCGGCGCATCGTCTGATCCCGGATCGGCAGGACGCGCAGCGTGCTCGTACGCGCGAACGACTCCGGGAGGATGCCGACGCCGAGACCGGCCTGGGTCATCCCGCTCACGCTCGAGGCGTACGTCACTTCGTAGGCCGCGGTGAACACCAGCCCCTCGCGATCGAACCCCTGATCGAGCAGCTGGCGCGAGCTGCTGTCCTTGCCCATGACGACAAGTGGATACCTCGCGAGCTCGTGCACGCTCGTCGAGCGCTTGCGCGCGAGCGGGTGGCCGTCGGGCACGATCGCGCAGAGGCGGTCCATCAGCAGCGTGGAGCTGGTCAGCTCGCGATCGCCGGCCGTGAGGCTGCTGATGCCGAAATCCACCTGGCCGGTCTTCACGAGCTGGGCGACGGTCGCCGCCACCCCGTCGTGAACGCGGACGGCGATGCCCGGATAGGTTTCCGCGAGCTTGCCGATGGCCCTCGGCAGGATGACCGCCGACATCGACGGGAGCGCCGCCACGGTGACCAGGCCGCGCCGGTGCTCCTGCAGCTCTTCGGCGCTCGTCGCAATGGCTTCCACGTCGAGCAGGATCCGCTCGAGCGGGCCCATGAGGTCCCGCCCGGCCGGGGTCAGCGCGACATGGCGCTTGCTCCGGTCGAACAGCTTCACCCCGACGGCGGCCTCGAGCTGCTGTATCTGGACGGTCAGCGTCGGCTGGGACATGTGCAATTCTGCAGCAGCCCGCGTGAAGCTCCGGGCGCGCGCGAGTGCGAGGAACGCGCGGATGTGCCGGAGGTCATGGATCATTTTCGTAATTATGTACTGTAATTACTGAAATCGTAACAATTCAATTGTCTAATTTGCGAGGGCAGTTTACCTTCGGATCCGTGCGCCAGCCACGACCGCTTTCGACGACCCCGCCGCCCTTTGGGGTGGCGCCCTCGTTCGTCGGCTCTGGGCCGAACCTCGTGCTGTTCGGTCCGCCTGGCGCCGGCAAGGGGACGCAGGCGGAGCTCTTCTGCCAGCGGCATCAGGTTCCGAAGATCTCGACGGGCGAGATTCTGCGGACCGCGGTCGACGAGGGCAGCGGCCTCGGCCTTCGTGTGAAGGACGTCCTGGCCGCCGGAGCGCTGGTCGATGACACGCTCATGATCGAGCTGGTGCGCGATCGGCTCGAGCGCGCCGACACGGTCAACGGGTTCGTCCTCGATGGCTTTCCCAGAACGGTGCCGCAGGCGCGGGCGCTCGAGGCGATGCTGGCCGGGCGCGGACCGCTCGTCGTGGTGGCGCTGCAGGTGAGCGCGGACGGGCTGATGCGCCGTCTGTCCGGTCGCGGCCGGAGCGACGATGACGAGCGCATCGCGCGGCGCCGGCTGGATGTCTATTCGCGTGACACCGCTCCGGTGCTCGAGTACTTCCGCCGACGGGGTATGATCGTCCTGCTCGACGGCGATCGCCCGCCCGACCAGGTGGCGTCCGCGCTCGACGCCCTCATCCGCTCGTTCTGACGCCGCTTTCGCGCCGGTCCCTCTTCTCTGCGCGGCTTCGCGGTATCAGTGGCGTTGGCCGTGTCGCGCTTGGTAAGATCGCGCGACCATATGCCTGCATTCAGCAAGTTCGCGTCCTCGGTGGGTGTCGAGACGGCCTTCAGCGTGCTCGCGGTCGCGAAGGCGCTCATCGCTGCGGGCAAGGACGTCATCGAGCTCGAAATCGGCGACAGCCCCTTCGCCACTCCGGATGCGGCCATCGAGGCCGGCATCGAGGCGATACGCGCAGGCCAGACGCGGTACGGTCCGTCGCTGGGAATCTCCGAGTTCCGTGCGGCCGCCGCTGAGTACCTGAATCGGGAGTACGGGCTGGGCGTCTCGGCCGAGCACGTCGTCGCCGGGCCGGGCGCGAAGAAGTTCGAGCAGCTGTTCTGCGAGGCGTTTCTGAATCCGGGCGACGGCGTGCTGGTGTTCAGCCCGCATTTCCCCACGTATCCTCCGAACATCGCGCGCCGGGACGCGCGGGTGGTCCTGTCGAATCTCGAGGCCTCCCGCGACTTCCGTCCCCACCTCGACGACGTGCGCCGCTTCCTGAGCGAGGATCGGAGCCCGCGGGCCATCTTCATCAACAGCCCCCACAACCCCACCGGCGGCGTCGCGAGGCTCGAAGATCTGGAAGCGCTCGCTGCGCTCGTGCGCGGGCGCGACGTGGCGGTATTCAGCGACGAGCCGTACGACCGCATGGTCTGGAACGGGCGGCATCACACGCTGCTCGAGCTGCCCGGCATGATGGAGCAGACGGTGGCGGCGTACACGTTCAGCAAATCGTTCAGCATGAGCGGCTGGCGGCTCGGGTTCGCGGTCAGCAGTCCGCGCATCATGGACGTGCTCGGCAAGCTCACCAACAGCGCGCTCTCGTGCGTGCCGCCGTTCACGCAGCTGGCCGGCGTGGCGGCGCTCCGCCGCGAGACCGCCTATCGCGATCGGACGATGATGGAGTTTCAACGCAAGGTCCGGCTGCTGGTGGAAGGCCTGAACGGCATCGACGGCGTCTCATGCTTGATGCCCGGCGGCACCTTCTACGTGTTTCCTTCGGTCGCCGCGGTGTGCGACCGGCTGGGGATCACGTCACACGGCCTCGCGATGTACCTGCTCGAGGGGGCCGACGATCGCCGGGGCGTCGCCTGCCTCGGCGGGGAAGCGTTCGGCGAGGCCGGCCGGGGGTTCCTGCGGCTGAGCTGCGCGCAGCCGGACGAGCGGCTGCGCGAAGCCGTCGCCTTCATGGCCGAGGCGTTCACGCGCCGCGGACGAGTCGAGGCGTACCTCGATGCGCATCCGCAGGAGCGCGCGGCGCCGATCGTCTGAGGCTCTTGTCCGATATCCGATGCCATGCCTGACCGCAGCCTGACCGCATGGGTCTTCCTGCTGATCGTGATCGTGGTGATCAGCACGTGGCTCTCCCATCAGGCCCTCAACACGATCATCGCCAATGACGACCGCGTGGCGTTCAGCCACCGCGTGGTGGACGAGCTCCATGCCACCCTTTCCACGCTCAAGGACGCGGAGACCGGCGAGCGCGGGTTCCTCATTACCGCCGACGACGCCTATCTCGTGCCGTACGAGCAGGCCTTGACGTCCATCCACCAGCATCTGGCCACGCTGGACGCGCTCACCGCAGGCGACGCCGATCAGAAGCGGCTGTTCGAGATCCTCGAGCGGCACGTCTCCAGCCGGCTCGAGGAGATGCGGCACACGATCGGGCTGCGGCGGGCGACCGGGTTCGGCGCCGCCCAGGCGGTCGTGCTCACCGACGAAGGCAAGCGGACCATGGACGACCTCCGCCACATCGTCGGCCAGATGGAGACGCATGAGACGGATCTGCTCACGGCCCGCATGGACGACTCGGCGCGCAGCAGCAGCCAGGCGCGCATTACGATCTTCACCGTCGGCATCGTGGCGACGCTCGTCATCCTCGCCTTCTACGCGCAGATCAACAGCGGCATCAGGCAGCGCGCCGCCGCGCTCGCGTCGGAGCGGCAGGCGCGCGACCGGGCGGAGCAGGCGAGCCGCCTCAAGGACGAATTCCTCGCGACCGTGTCGCACGAGCTGCGCACGCCGCTGAACGCGATTCTCGGCTGGGCGCGGATGCTGCGCGCCGGCACGGTGGAGCCCGCCGCGGTGACGCGGGGGCTCGAGTCCATCGAGCGCAATGCCGTGGCGCAGGCGCAGCTCATCGAGGATCTGCTCGACGTGTCGCGCATCGTGGCCGGCCGCCTCCGCCTCGAGATCGCCGCCGTCGAGCTCGGGCCGGTGGTGCAGGCGGCGCTGGATGCCGTCAAACCGGCCGCCGACGCGCGCGACATCACCCTCCTCAGCTCGATCGATCAGCAGCCCCTCACCGTCTCCGGCGATGCGCAGCGGCTGCAGCAGGTGGTCTGGAACCTGTTGTCGAACGCGATCAAGTTCACGCCGATGGGGGGCGTCGTGAACGTCAGGCTCGATCGCCGCGGCTCGCAGGTGAACCTCGCCGTGTCGGACAACGGACAGGGGATTGCGCCCGATTTCCTTCCGCACGTCTTCGAGCTCTTCCGTCAGGGCGATGGGGGCACCGCCCGGAAGCAGGGCGGTCTCGGGCTCGGTCTGGCGATCGTCCGGCGGATCGTCGAGATGCACGGCGGAACGATCAGAGCCGAGAGCGAGGGCCACGACCGGGGGGCGGCGTTCACGGTCGATCTGCCGCTGCGGGCCGACCGCGCGGATGCCCGTCTGGCGGGCCCCCCGGAGCCGGACCGCCGCCGGGCTGGATCGTCAGCCGGCGCCGAGGTGCGGCTCGACGGCCTGCGCGTGCTCGCCGTCGACGATCAGACAGACACGCTGGAGGTCGTCCAGGCGGTTCTCGCCGGCCATGGCGCGGAGGCGCGGACGTGCGAGACCACCCGCGAAGCCATCGACATCGTTCGCGAGTGGCATCCGGATCTGCTCATCGCCGACATCGGGATGCCCGAAGAGGACGGCTACGCGCTGATCCGGCGGCTTCGGAGTCTCGCTCCTGCCGAGGGGGGTGCGACGCCGGCCGTCGCGCTGACGGCCTACACGCGCGTCGAGGATCGCATGAAGACGCTCTCGGCCGGCTATCAGATGCACGTCTGCAAGCCGGTCGAGCCCGAAGAGCTGGTGGCCGTGCTCGGCACGCTCACCGGGCGTGGCCCCGAGAACCCGCCCGCGAGCCCGCCACCGCCTCCGAATGGCTGGTGAGGCGGGCCTGGGCTCTCAGTCGTTGACCGCCCGCTTGAGCACGGTCTCCTCGCGCAGATCGGCCGCGAGCGGCCGGTGCGGCGTCTCGGGCTGCGCGACGTAGCATTGGTTACTTTCTCAGGAAGGCGAGCAGGCGCTTGTAGTCGGCCGCCGGGATGTTGAAGAGCTGCGGCAGACCGCGATAGCCACCCGGGGTGAGCTCGAGCCCGCGCCGCACGAGCGCCCGGACGTCGTCTCGCGTGAGATCGCGCGCCACGAAGGGCGCGTACACCGCCGTCCAGAACGTTTCCCCTTCGCGCACAATCTGCTCGAACACCGTTTCCACCCGCGACCGTGCGGGCGGCGCGGCGGGCGTGTTTCCGTCGGCAAAGGAGAGGATGTCGCGCGGCAGATCCGCCGGCGTGATCACCCCGTTCGGGGCGCGGACGACCAGGCGCTCGGCGACGTTGCGGAGCTGTCGAACGTTGCCGGGCCACTCGGCCGCGTGCAGCTGCGCCGCCGCCGCATCGGTGAGCGTCGGGCAGCCCACGCGGTGATTGTCGCTGAACTGGCGGAGGAAGTGATCGAGCAGCACCGCGATATCGTCGCGGCGCTCGCGCAGCGGCGGAATCTCGATATGGATGACGTTGAGGCGGTAGAACAGGTCCTCGCGGAACTCGCCGATGGCGATGCGGTCCAGCAGCCGGCGGTTGGTGGCCGTGATCACCCGCACGTCGACCGTGGTGGTGCGGCGTTCGGAGCCCACCCGCTGGATCTCGCCGTTCTCGAGGAAGCGCAGCAGCAACGCCTGCATCTGTGCGCTCATCTCCCCGATTTCGTCGAGAAAGATCGTGCCCCGGTGCGCCTGCTCGATCCAGCCCGTCTTGTCGCGATGGGCGTCGGTGAAGCTGCCGCGCACGTGCCCGAAGAGCTCCGAGGCGAGCAGCGTGTCGGGGATGCCGGCGCAGTTGATGGTCACGAGCGGCGCGCTGCGCCGCGCGCTGCGCTGGTGGACGAGGCGGGCGACGACTTCCTTGCCGACGCCGCTTTCACCCGTGATGAGAACCTTGGCGTCCGATTCCGACGCGTAGTCGATTTCCTGTTCGATTGCGCGCAGAGCGGCGCTCGAACCAATCAGCTGGGGGAGACTGGTCATATGTGCCTGAAAGCCGGCCGACGAATCACGAACGAATAGTTTTACAGCGCTTGGCAGAAACTGATCAACTTCTATTGAGTCAATTGTCTCTGCCTGCGGAGACTATAGCAGCAAAACCTCTTCGTTGTGGTGTGTCAAATTGAGACCTCCACGAGGCAGACTTGAATGTTTTCGGGAAGAAACGTGGCCAACTGATGTGACAAATTGACACACTCGCGGTGTCTTTCACGATTTCCCGCGTGCTGGCCCTCCTCGTGCATTTCGATTTTGTAAATTCCTCGCAAGGGATCATCGAACACATGACGCAGCAGCGGTCGGTAGTCGTCGTTGACGTCGATGCGCAGGAGCTCTGGGCCCTGACGGCCATCCTGCGTTCGGCGGGACACCGGGTCTCGCCGGCGGCGGATTTCAAAGAGGCCAAACATCTGTTGGCGACCGAGCCTCCGGATCTCCTGATCACCACGGTCCGGCTCGGGTCGTACAACGGCCTGCACCTTATTCTCCGCAGCCGCATCGACCATCCTGCCATGGCATCCATCGTGTTGTCGCATTCCGCCGATGCCGGGCTCGAGGCCGAGGCGCTGCGGCAGCACGCCCGGTTCCTCGTGCTCCCCGTGAGCGAGCAGGAGCTGCTCGATGCCGTCGAGCGCGCGCTGCCGGCTTCCTACACGACGACGCCCGCCGCCGTCGATCCGGAGATTGCCGCCGCAAAAGAGTTGCGGTAGCACGCCTCAGCCGATAGAATCCGCCGTGCGGATTTCGACGTGACGCCGTTTACCGGTGTCGCGTCCGCCTGCGCTCCCCGAACTTCGTTTCACTCGATCTTCCGGAAAGCAGGGACTTGGTGTGACGAGTCACGCCGTGCTGGAGCCGGCTCCCGAGCGTCTCGCGTGCGCCGATCAGCTGCTCGACGCGCAGGCACGCGCAATGGTGGCGGATCTCCATCGTCCCAGTCCGCTCGTCTTCTGGGCCGATCTCACGTTGACCGCCGTGGCGGGCTGGGGCGTCTTCGCCGTGGCGTGCGTGGCGCCGCCGTTTTCGGGCCTGATGGTGGCAGCCGGCCTGCTCGCGGCCTGCCTGCTGTACCGCGGATTGTGCTTCACCCACGAGATCGCACATCTGCGCCGGCGGACGCTTCCCGGCTTCGAGGCCGCCTGGAACGTGATGTTCGGCGCCCCGCTGCTGCTTCCGTCCTTCACCTATGTCGGCGTGCACCAGAGCCACCACAATCTCTCGACGTACGGAACGAGCGCCGATCCCGAGTACCTGCCGTTCTCGCGGTCGCGGCGGCTCATGATCGCGTTCGCGATGCAGTCGGCGCTGCTCCTGCCGGTCCTGCTGCCGGTGCGCTTCCTCATGCTGGCGCCGATCGGTCTTGCCGTACCCCGCTTCCACCGCTGGCTCGAAACGCACGCCTCCTCGTTTGCCATGAACCCTGCCTACCATCGCGAGGTCTCGCGGGAGGTGGCCGCGAAGATGCGGCGGTGGGAAGCGGCCGTACTGGTGTTCTGGGCCGGTCCCCTGGCGCTCATCGCGTCGGGCCATCTGCCCGCGCGGGTGCTGGTGATCTGGCTCGCGGTGCTGCTGATGGCCAGCATCATGAACACAGTCAGGGTGCTCGGCGCTCACGAGTACCAGACGGATGGGTGTCCGCGAGGCCGTCTGGAGCAGCTTCGGGATTCGATCGACACGCCGGGCGGCTTATGGACGGAGCTGTGGGCGCCAGTGGGTCTGCGCTACCACGCGCTCCATCACTACTTCCCGGGCATTCCGTATCACAGCCTGGGGGCGGCCTACCGCCGGCTGCGCGCCGCGCTGCCGCGCGATTCGAGCTATCACGAATCGACGAGCCCCAGCCTTCGCCACTCGCTCACGGAGCTGTACGACAGGGCCAAGGGCGCCGGCGCATGAGTTCGGTCGTCCGCGACGTCCTGGCCACGATCGCTACACCGCTGCGGCACGACACCTCCGGGCGTGCTGCCCGGTGGGCGGCGGACGATGGCGTCCCCGCGTCGCGGAAAGAGATCGCACACAATCGACTGAACCTTGTCTGAAAATATTTCATCGTTTCTGCTGCTTGTTCAAAACACGCGGGGGACTCCGCCGCTACCAGCCGTTCTTTGCCTATTCCGCCCCTCCATCCCGGCACCATCTGTGCTAATGGACGGCTGAGGTCAGAAGACGGCTCAGGAGGCTTGCACATGAGGAACACGATTGGAGCGGCAGTGAAGAAATGCATTGTCTTGATGGGAGTCAGCGCCCTGGTTGCGATGGCGGCACCGGCGGGCGCGGACACGCTCGAAGGCACGATCGGGTGGGTCGGCACCGGGGTGCTGAGCTTCTCGACGGGCGGCGGCGTCCCCGGCACCAATTACATCGACTGGTGTCCGCTGAATGCCGGCGGTCCCAGCGGGTGCGGAACGCTCGCGAATGGCACCGGGGCGCTGAACGTCGGCGCGGTCACCGGTGACTTCGTCGTGGACGCCAGCGGGATGGGTACGATTAAAGACATGACCGACAATCCCTCGTCTCCGCCCTACACCTACGTTCCGGTGGGGGTGGACATCAACGTGTCGAACTTCCTCGACTTCAGCGGAGAGGACTGGACGTACACGTTGACGCACCTCGATACGCAGAACTGCAGCGGTCCGAACGAGGTCTGCGCTGGTCCGTTCAAGGTCGTGAGCGCTCCGAACGGGGTCGTCGTCGGGATGTCGGGGATCGTGATGGTGAGCGGCACAGGGTTCGATCCGACACCGTTCTCGATGACGATTTCGACCCAGTTCACCGGTACGACCGATCCGCAGACGTTCATCGCCCAGGCGGTCACCGCCAGCGGCGTGTTCTCCAATTCCTTCTCCGGTCAGCTTTCGGCGGCCGCCGTTCCCGAGCCGGCGACGCTTCTGACCTTTGGCACCGGCACTGCCATTGCGGGTGCCCTGCGTCGGCGCCGCGCGAAGAAGGCCAAGAAAGGGTAGAGGATCCGAGAGGGGCCGTCCCCCGCACGCGCTCCAATATGTGGCGGCGCCGCTCCGGCAGCACCGGAGCGGCGTCGTTTTTTTTGCCCGGACAGCTTCGGCTACGGCTGATAGCGGCCCGGCGCCAGGATGCCGGCCGGGTCGAGTGCGGCTTTGATCGCACTGAGGGCCGCCGGATAGCCTCCCTGTCCACGGCCGTACTCCATGGCGGCGACGTTGAGGCGATACGGCGGATACCCCCGGGCGAGCAGGGTGGCGGTCAGGTCGTGGTAGCACCGCACAGCCCGGTCGTCCTCTCCCGGCACACTGCGGTCGTACGTGAGCGCAATCGTGGCAATGGCGAGCCGTTCGTTCAGCAGCGAGACGGAGATAATGGGTTCGAACCCGTGCCGTAGCGTCAGCTCGACAGCCAGGGTGGTCGCAGTCTCCACCTCGGCGCCGACGAGCGGAATGGCCGGGCTGCACCACAACAGGCCGCACTCGTCGGCATCGGGGTCGGGACGCTCGGGGCGGGCGGTCTTCTTGCGCCAGTAGCTGCTCCCTAGAAACCGATCCGTGGGCACTCCTCTCTGCAGATCCATCAGCGGCGCCAGCATGTCGAGCGCGCGCTGCAGATCGCTCCGCCCGGTGAGCAGCCGATAGGGGTACGCTATCGCGCGGAGCAGCCGCAGCCGGCGTGCGTTCACGAACTGAAGACTCCTCACCCTGTGCCTGAGCGCCCGTTTGAGCCGCGACCGGGCGTCCCGGACCTGGGCGCGGGTGCCGTACAGCGCACCCGAGCCGCTCCAGCGGGCAATGCCCCGCTCCTGGCGCAGGCGGGCCATGACTTCGGCCGAGAGCGGTGTTTCACCGTGGGTTTCCTGCCATGGGTATTCTCCCGAGCCGGACAGGATCTTGTAGTCGTTGCCGATGTGGACGACGCTGCGGAGGCAGCCGTTCATCCGGAGCGGTCTGAGCGCATCCACGATGTCGGAGATCGGCGCGTCCGAGCGCAGGACGAACGTTTCGAACCGCTCGGGTGCGGGCATCAGCCATACGGTCATCGACGTCACGATTCCGAGATTGGACTGGGTGAAGAGTCCGTCAAGAGCGGGGCCGGTGCCCCACCGGCTGGTCGCGGCCGCCTTGGCGCCGGCAAAGCGCCGGAAGCCGGTCTCGATGAGCTCGCCGGTCGCGAGCACCACTTCGAATCCGCACACGTGGCTGCAGTGATCCCCCAACGGCGTGTGTCCGAACCCGCGCTCCATGACGTTTCCGATGATGCTGCAGTCCGGGCTCGAGCCGGTCGCATCCATCCACAGTGTCGAGCCGCGCGCCTCGAGGAACTGCTGGAGCTGACGCTGCGTGACGCCAGGCTCCACGGTGACGTAGGCCAGCTCTTCGCTGAATCCGGTGATGCGATCGAGGCGGGAGAGATCGAGGAGCACCGCGTCTGCGACCGGGGCGCGCGAGCCGTATCCCCAGTTCCTGCCCGTGCTGATCGGATACACGGGCACTCGGTGGCGGTTGGCGATTCGCACGCACTCCTGCAGCTCGGCACGGCTGCCAGGCCGGAGAATCGCGGCCACCTCGGCGCGCGTGGGAAACGTGGCGCGGCTCGCGGCGCCGGTCGCCTGCCGTTCGCTGCTCACGTACGGTTCGCCGAGCGCGGCCGTCCAGGCCGCCAGCGCATGGCGCAGGCCAGCGCGGTTCATCGGCGCGCAAGGGGACTCGCGGGGCGCCGGCCCGATCGGGTCTACTGTGCGAACGCGGGCGTCTGCAGATCGATCCATGGAGCGGAAGACCGGGTGGTCGCGCGGCGGTCGGGCCGCTTCCGCTGCTCGGGCAGCGCGATCACGCGGACGTGGGCCATTGTCTCGCGCAGCCGGGCCACCAGCGGCGCGTACTTGGGATGCGGCTGCCGGGAGTCGAAGCGCAGGATCTCCATCTCGCACGAGTACATCGGATCGTAGTAGGACGGCACCGCCACGCCGGCGGCTTCGAGCGGTGCGCCGCCGAGCCGGCGAAGGATCGAGGACGAGCAGTGCCGGACGGTCGCGGTGGTGATGCCGAGGCAGCCGCCGCAGATCTGACCGAGGCTGTAACCCGCGAGTGCGATCACGAGCCCTTCGGCCCGGCAGCCGGCGTCGCGCGCCACGGCCCAGCCCCCGACTTCAGCGTAGCGCAGGAACTCCCTGCGCGCGCGGTCCAGCTCGCCTTCGACGCTGTCCCAGAGGAGATCCCGCCACTCCTTCATGCGCGCGAGCGGACATCGGCGCACGCGGAGCTGGCGAGCCGTGACGTCTTCCTCGTGCTGGAGATACCACGCGCACCCGGTGACGCGCTGCTCGCGATCGACGGTGAGCAGGTGCCAGCTGTGGCTGTCCTCGGGCGTCTGGTGCCGGCGGTCGGGCGAGAGCTGCTCGAGGCGGACGGCCCCGTCGTTGAGATAGATGTGCCCGCGCAGCTGCTGCATCTCACGAACCAGCGCGGAGTGCCGGGGGCGATCCACCTGTACGCGCTGAAAGAACGACGGAACGGGTCCAGGCGGCGCGAGCAGGATCAAGCGCTGATCCAGCGCGCTCAACGTTCTCTCGACGAATCTGAGCATGTGCGGCGTCCTCACGTCTGCAAGGCGCGGCCGCCCACACCGATGCCGTGTGCGGCCGTACCCGAAAAAAGTTGTGTATCTAGTCAGTGATACGGGACGGAGATCGCGACCAAGGGGAGCCGCGCTGAGGACGCCCTGAACTATACCGTGCGCCATTTTCACGCACAACCCCAAAAAGCGGGTTGCGCAATTTTTCTCGGGCGTGACAGGAGCATTTTGCTATCATGAAAGGACATGGCTTGGCCGGCATGTCCGCGCTGCCTGCGAACGACGTACGTGGCCCTTCTGGCGACACGCGAGCGGGGAAGCGAGCTGTCGCAGGTCTGGGTCTGCCGGGCATGCGCCGCGACGTTCGGGAGTGCCGGATCTGAACCGCGTCGTGGGCCCGCCGAACGGATGCTGCTGCCGACCGCCGGTCTGGCAATAGCCATGTTCGTTCTGCTCTACGGCGTGAAGCGCGCACTCCTGCGCCAGCCGCAGCGTCCAATGGGGAAATCGGCGCTCCTGCCCGCCCTCGTCTGAGCGGCCCCGCCCGCGAACACCGTCTGTACACGTCCCGTACCGATCATCTCGCCCCTGGACCATTCCGGCTACAACCAGGCACGCTGAAGCGGCCAGAGTGCGGTCCCCGGCTCCCGGATCCTGGCACGCAGGCTGCTGAAACCGAGCGCGGTGTTCCGCACTCGATTGTTGCCGCAGCCGCTCTGCGCGGTCCTCCTGCTCAGCCTGCCGGCAATCTGGGCGGCCGGCTGTGGGTCCGGTAACAGCACGGTGCTGGCCCCCTCGCTCGATCGCTGCGGGGTCGGCGTCTCACCAGCCAGCGCCTCAATGGGACCTCAGGGCGGCTCTGGCGCCCTCCAGATCACCACCGAGCGTGAGTGTCAGTGGACCGTTCAGGCGTCGCAGCCCTGGATCAAGATCACGGCGGGATCCAGCGGACAGGGCGCCGGGACCGTTTCTTACACCGTGTCAGCGAATGGATCGCCCGTGCCGCGAAGCGCCGGCATCGCTATCGGCGACCAGGAGGTCAGGATCTCGCAGGAGGCGCTCACTTGCCGGTTCGACGTCGGTCCCACGGAAGTCACCCTGCCGGCCGCGGGAGGAGAGGCGAACATAGACATCTCCGCTGACCAGGCATGCGCCTGGACAGCCGCGCCGGACGCCGACTGGATCGCCGTCTCCGCGGACCATGGCACAGGCCCGGACACGGTGAGTCTGCAGGCCGGCCCGAACGCCGGAGCGGCGCGGTCGGCGACCGTCGCCGTCGGCGGACATTCCGTCACCGTCACTCAGTCCGGCTCGATCCCGGGACAGCCGGGCGCCTGCGCGCCTGGCGTGGCGCCATCGGGCTTCACCGATGTCGCCGCCTCGGGGGCGTCACTGGAGGTGATGGTCTCCGCGCCCGCCGGCTGCCCATGGACGTCGTCCAGCGGAATCTCCTGGATCCAGGTAACTGGCAGCGGCACGGGCGCTGGCGCCGCGACGCTGACGGTCGGTGCGAACGCGGGAGCGGCGCGTTCGGGCGCCGTCACGGTGGCGGGGAAGACCATCACGGTGGCCCAAGCGGCGGCAGCGGCGCCTCCACCTGGACCCCAACCGTGCACGTTCTCCATTTCGCCCACCACCTTCGACGCAGTCTCCGCCGGCGGCTCGAAGAAGGTATCGGTGACCGCGCCGAAGGGATGCTCGTGGAGCGTCTCCGACATTCCTGACTGGATTACCGCGACGCCTGGCGGCGGTACCGGCAACGGCTCGGTGACCGTGGCAGCGACCGCAAACCCTGGCTCGGCGCGATCGGCCACGCTGACGATTGCGGCGCGGCCGTTCGTTGTCAATCAGGCAGCCGGGTGTGGATTCCAGCTCTCTCCTGACGCGATCGTGCTCCCGGCCATCGGCGGCCTCACGACCGTCGCCGTGCTCACCAACCCTGGATGTTCCTGGAACGTTGGCGGATCGCCATCGTGGGCGGCCGCCACGCCGGATACGGGCAGCGGACCCGCCGCGGTCGTCATTACGCTCGAACCCAACACCGGCGGCGCGCGATCGGCGACGCTCCACATTGGTGGCGCCGATCTGCAGATCAGCCAGGACGCCGCCGCGTGCAGCTACAGTGTCAGCCCGGCGTCGCTGGATCTGTCGCGCGAGGGACAGACCGCGACGATCGACGTGACGACCGGTGCGGCCTGCCCGGTCTCGGCGCGATCGAACGTCCCCTGGATCACGATCAAATCGGCGCCCAGCCATGGCGGCGGCGCCGTCGTGCTCGACGTCAAGCGGAACGGCGATCACGACAGGAGCGGTACGGTGACCATCGAGGGGCAGGATTTCAGCCAGGATGTCGCGGTGACACAGGAGAGACGGTAGGGCGATGACACCCCGCTCGGACCGCGGTGCGCGTGCTCCGGTTGTTTCGCTTGCCGGCGCGGCTCTCATCTGGGCGCTGGCGCCGGCAGCCGCGATCGCGCAGACGCCCTCGGTGCGTGACGTGCTGTCGGCGCTCATGACCACGCGCGATGTGCAGACGGGCGATTTCGAGAGCGATCAGCAGGCTGCTGCGGCCACCCGCGATACCGTCGCGCGTGCCTTGCTCGTGAATCTGGCCTCCCTGCCGATCACCTCGTCGTCGGGCGGTTTCAGCTACGAGTTCAATCCGGCCCTGGGCACTGCCGAGCGTGCGACGCCGAGCTTCGGCCCGTTCTTCGTGGATCGGGCGACCACGGCCGGACGCAACCAGGCGTCAGTATCGGTGACCTATCAGTACATGAACTATGTGAACTTGAACGGTCGCAACCTCCGCGACGGATCGTTCGTCACCACAGCGACCCAGTTCCGCGACGAGGCGCAGCCGTTCGACGTCGAGGCGCTGAACCTGCGGCTCGAGACCTCGACCGTGACCGCGTTTGCGAACTATGGCGTCACCGACAGTCTCGATCTCGGCGTCGCGGTTCCCATCGTGCGGCTCACGATGTCGGGTGAGCGCGTAAACGTCTATCGCGGCACCTCGGCCGTGGTCGCGCGAGGCGTGGCCGACTCCTCCGGTGTGGCGGACATCGCCGTGCGCGGCAAGATCCAGTTCGTGCGGACGTCTGCGGCGAGGCTGGCCGCGAACGTGGAGCTGCGGCTTCCCACGGGCAGCCCCGACGACCTTCGCGGCGCGGGCAGCTCCGCACTCAGGGTGGCGGCGATTGCGTCGCTCCGGGGCGGGGCGGTGGAATCCCACGTGAACGCCGGCGCCAGCCTGGGAGGCGTATCGCGCGAGGTGGACGTCGCCGCCGCCCTGGTGACGCCAGTGAGCTCCCGCGTGACCTTATCAGGGGAGGGGATCGTACGGTGGATACGCGGTCTCGGCACGATCGAGTCCGTGGCACAGCCGCATCCCGCGATCGCCGGCGTGGACACGATCCGGCTGCTGCCCGGTACGCCGGGCCTGGCCACCGCGGCGCTGGTCGGCGGCGTGCGCTGGAATATCGCGGGCACCTGGCTGCTGAACGCACACGTGCTGGTGCCCGTCCTCGATCACGGCCTCACCGCGCGGCCATCGCCGGCCATCTCGCTCGATTACGCGTTCGCGCCCTGAGACGGCCCTCTCACCAGCACAGCCCCTGATACGTGGCGTCCGAGAGCCGGCCCTCGAAGAGCCGCACCAGGTCGATGACGACCTGACCGTTCATGGGATTCTGCTGGATCGCTCGAAACTCGGCCGAACGATTCCCGATGACCAGCACGTCGGCGCCGGCAACGACCTCGTCGATGCTGGCGCGCATCAGACTCGAGATGTGCGGGATCTCCCGCTCGATGTACTCCTTGTTGGCGCCGAACAGGCGCGCCAGCGACACGTCGCGGTCGTAAATCGCGAGCTGGAGCCCCTTGCCGAGAAGCGTCTCGATCAGGGTCACCATCGGCGATTCACGGAGGTCGTCGGTTCCTGCCTTGAAGCTGAATCCGAGCACGCCGACCTTCTTCTTGCCGGTCCCAAGCACCATTCGAACAGCCTTCTCGATCTGCAGGCGGTTGCTCTCGAGAATCGCCGACAGCACCGGCGTCTCGACGTCGAGCTCCTTCGCCTTATAGGCGAGCGCGCGCAGATCCTTGGGCAGGCACGAGCCGCCGAACGCGAATCCCGGCTTCAGGTAGTACGGCGACAGGTTGAGCTTCGTGTCCCGGCAAAAGACCTCCATCACCTGATGACTGTCGATTTCCAGGCGGCGGCAGATGTTGCCGATCTCGTTGGCGAAGCTGACCTTCAGCGCGTGGAAGGTGTTGCACGCATATTTCACCATCTCGGCCGCTTTGATCGGCGTGACGTAGAGCGGTGCGTCGATGCCCGCGTACAGGCGCCGCACCGAAGCCGCCACCTCTTCGGAGTCTGCGCCGATCAGCGTGAACGGGGGCTCGTAGAAGTCCTTGATCGAGCTTCCCTCGCGCAGGAACTCCGGATTGATGCAGACGTCGATCTCGCGGCCGACCTTCCGGCCGGAGTACACCTCCAGCGCAGGGACGACCACGTCGTGCATCGTGCCTGGCAGCATCGTGCTGCGCATCACGACGACGTGCCTGGCCCGCTTGCGCTCGAGCGCCGAACCGATCTCCTTGCACACCCGCTTGATATAGGTGAACTCGAGCGAGCCGTTCGCCAGGCTTGGCGTGCCGACGCACACCAGAGAGGCATCGGACCCGTGTACCGCTTCGGCGGAATCCACGGTCGCCCTCAGCCGGCCGGCCGCCACCATCTCGCCGATCAGCTCGTTGATGCCGGCTTCGACGATCGGGCTGCGGCCTTCGTTGACGATCTTGACCTTCGAGGGGTTCACGTCGACGCCAATGACCTCGTGGCCTTCCTTGGCAAAGCAGGCCGCCGAGACACACCCGACGTACCCAAGACCGAAGACGCTCAGTTTCATGTCGTCAATGATATCGGCAGCAAACGGTCAGCGGATCTCGACGTTCCGGATGTGCCAGTCGCCGGCCTCCCTGTCGAGGCTGAACGTCCACTGCAGCCGCCTGGTCCGGCTCTGGCTCCCGAGCCGGCCGACATACGTGGTGCTGCCGTCGCAGTAGGCGAGCGCCGTCTCGTCGCCCATGTGAATACGGCAGTGGTCGAAGGCGATTTCCTGCGATGTGAGGTTCGAGAACGCTTTCGAGAGCGCCCGTTCGTCGACGCCCGGCCACACCTGTTTGGCCGCCTGCGCGTCGAGCCGCCCGTACGCCTCGCGAAATCTCGTCAGGAGCGTTCGCACCCCCGGCTCGCCGCCGCCCGGGGCGGTGAGGACGCGCTCGTCCCCGCCGCGAGGCGGCAGGAGGGCCGCAAGCGCCGGAGAGCTCGCCGGGGACTCAGGCAGGGGGCCAGGAGAGGCCGCGGAAGGGGACTCCCGATTGACGGCCGGCGCGACCTCCGGGGCTGCCGGCGTCGCGACGCTCGGAGCTTCGATGGTCGTAACGGCAAGCGTCGTCGTGGTGACCGCGCGTGCGCGCATGTCTTGCGAATCATCGCTGGCCGCGACGGGCGCTTCACCAGCCGGTCGGGCCGACTTCACGAGGGTGTCGGGGTCGGAGCTCACCGGAGGGGGCGTGTACGCCGGGCTGTCCACCGTGGCCCGCGCTCCGCGATCGCCGTTCTGTTCCGGCCCCCGGGTCGCCTCGTCCGTTTCGGACGACGGCGTCATGGCGGTCTGAACCTGTCGCACCTTCGGCGGTGAGGCCGCGAACCGCTGCCGTACTGCCGGAGGGGCGGCCTCCTGCCGGCCGATTCCCCAGGCGATCGCGATCGACAGGGCTGCGAGCGCACCGATTTCAATCGCGGTGCCGCGGAGCCTCCGGAGCGTGAGCCTCCAGATCCCGGAGTCTCGGCCCACTGCGTTCAGGCTGTGCGTCGTCTGTCCATCATTCGCGGATTCGGCGGACGAAGACAACGGAGCTGCAGGCGCTGAGGCGATCTCAAGCTCCGAGACGAACCGGTCGATGTAGTTGATCTGTTCATGCCCGGTGAGGGGCATTTCACCCGACTCGGCAGGAAAGCCGCTGAGGTCACCCGGTTCCGGCGGCACTTCCTGCAAACAAGCAAACAGCTCGCCGCGTCTGCTGCCATCCGGGTCCACGCACGACGCGCCTTCAGTGATGTTTAACGAGCAGGGTGAACTCTGCCGGGGAACCCAGATTGCCGACGTCGTAGATGGTTGCGCAGTACGTTCCGGGTTGCTGAGGGTTCCCCGTGAGGACGGTGTTGAGCTTGGCCGAATGGCTGGAGAGCTCTTCGTTGCACCGGGATGCCTGGGCGTCCCAGGAGCCGATGGCCAGCCCCATTCCGGCGTCCGGCGAACCGCCCCAGCTCGCCAGCGTGACGCTGAGCTCGCCCGCGTTGTCCACCGTGAAGCTGTACGCCAGGAGCTCGCCCGGCCGGATGGTGCCGTCGAATGATTCTGTTTTCGGATCGCCGGGCGGGGTCGGCTGGGCCGGACTGGCCCCACACCCGGCGGTGAGCGCGGCGGCAGCGATGATCAGGAGAAATCGGGCTGAAAGGGTCCGTGTGTGCACGCCCGTAGTATCGGCACGGAGGATGGAACATTACAGACCTTCGCGGGAATTCTCAGAAACAAAAAAAGCCCCGGTCCTATCGTCCGCGCCGCCGCCTCCGGAGGGTTCGCGAAGCGATGGCGAACACGCCGCCGCCCACCAGAAGGAGCGTCCCCGGTTCGGGAACGGCCTGAGCGTTGAGTTGCTGCGCCGCCACGGCCGCATTGGCCCCCGCCGCGCCGTCCGGGTCGGTGAGATCCTGTTTGAACGGCTTGTTCGGGTCGAACGGTGTCTGCGGATTGGGCACGACCACCACCACCACGCTGGATTTGGAGTTCTCCGCTGTGGCACCCTGGCCGTTCGCCGCCTGACTCGCGGCCGGAGTGCCTGCCGCCGAGCCGCCGCCCATGCCGGCTCCGCCGCCCAGGCCTGCGCCTCCTCCCATGCCCGCGCTCCCTGATCCGCCGCCTCCGCCGAAGCCGACCGCCCCGAATCCGCGAGGCGAGGCGCCAAACGATCCAGCGGTTTCCCAGGGATCCGACTCGGCCGTCAGCTTGATCGCGCGATAGCTCTCAGCGGACGGAACGAGGGCTCCAGACGTGGCTGTGACAGCGGGAAGATCCGAAGACGCTAGAGGGCTCTCCGGAAGCGACGTTGATGCGGCCGGAGGAGGAGCCGGCAGATCGTCGGACGAGCCCGCTAGCGGTTGATGCGAACGGGTACGCACGAAACTCCCGCCTGTTGCGTTGTTGCCGTGCAGCTTCAGCGTATTGGGATCGAGCAGGTCAGGCGGGCGAAGGGCCGGCGCCGAGGATGTCTGAGGCGAAGCGAT
This sequence comes from Vicinamibacterales bacterium, assembly GCA_963738315.1. Classification (GTDB taxonomy): domain Bacteria; phylum Acidobacteriota; class Vicinamibacteria; order Vicinamibacterales; family JAMQPK01; genus JAMQPK01. The sequence continues at coordinate 1,294,822 of CAVTVT010000002.1, forward strand.
GTGCCGGCGCGCGGACAGCGCCGCAGCAAGGCCTGAGGCGGTGAGCAGAATGGCCGCTGCGGCCCCGAGAATACGTCTCCGCCGGGTGCTGAACAGGTTTGCAAAGCTCATGAATGCGACTCCACCCCTTGTCGCGCATGAGTAAGCAAGGCATGTTCCCGTAAACGCTCTGGGCGCCACGTCGAAGAAATGGGGGGGCAGGCGGGATCGCTCCGGACGGAGGCCCGTGCGCGCTGTTGGCCGGCGCGACACGGACCCTGCGAGCTGTTCAACTATGCGGCAATCCGGGGGACTCTACGGAACAATCGGGAACAATACCGCCAGCGCGGCATCGGCCGCGATGCTCCTGCCGCCCCGAACCTGCACTCTGACCTGGTACCGGTCGTTGGGGGCGCTGGGCGTCCACGAGAACTGCGACTCACCCGACCAGGGTTTGGCAATACTCCACCGTGAGCCGTCGTACACCGACCACTGATACAGGAACGCAGTGGCATTGCCCGATGCATCCGCTGCGAAGACGGTCGTGCTGCCGACCGACCGGGGGCCGTCGTGATCCGCCGACAGATTGATGCGAACCGCATTGCTGTTGCTGATCTCGTACGACAGGGACTGCTCGGATGCGACCGGTGCATCGGAACTGGCCGCGCTTCGGAGCTGCACCCGGACGGTGTAGCTGCCGGGCACCACAGGCAGCCAGAGATACGTGTTGGACGACGACCAGTCACGGACGACCTTCGTTCCCGAGGGGCCTGTGAGCAGCCACTTGTAGTTGTACGGTCCCGGCCGCGCGGCGGTCGCCAGGAACGCGATGGGCGTGTCGGCACGCTGCGGCGACGGCATACTGGAGGTCAGGCTGTCGGATCCGACCGGACCCGACCAGTTGACGACCGCAAACGGCACGGTCTTCAACGACGACGCGTTCTCGGGTGCATCGGCGGTCGAGCCGGCATTGCGCACCCAGGCTTTGATCGTGAAGTTGGAACCGAGGCTGTCCGGGATCCATGTGTACGTGTTGTCTTCCGACCAGTCGCGGACGACGCGCTCCTGCGAGCCGTTGGAGACGAACCATTTGTACTTGTAGGGATAGACCCCGCCGGTAGGAATGGCGGCGAACACGACCGCGGTTCCAATGGCTGCGGGCGAACCCGTATTGGCTGCAATGGCGGCCAGCGCGAGCGGCCGATCCCTGGCAATCGTCGAGACTTCCGACGAGGGAGAACTCACCGCCCCAGAAATGTCGTAGGCGCGGACGGCGAAATAGTACGAGCGGCCGGCCTCCAGGTTTCCGACGGCGAACGACGTGCGGGTGCCGACGTCCACGGTGGCAGAGTAGTCACCCGAGCGGGTTCCATAGACGACTTGATAGCCGGCGACGTCGGCTTCCTCGTTCGCGTCCCATTCAAGCGTGACGGTTGCCGCCTGGGCCGTGACGGTACCGACGAGCACGATGAGCGCGGCAAGCCAGATGTAGCGGACTCGAACGAACATGCACGACCTCCCAGGGTTCGGTGTCTTGGCGACAAAGGTGCTGCCGGAGCAGGCGCAATCCGGCTGCCGCTCGTCGTTCGCCGGAAGAGCATTTGTAAATGACTGAGAATGCTTCGGTTGTGATTCACGAGTGTTTCCGGGCGGCGCTGCACACGGCAGCGACGGACACGTTCCTGTCGTTCCAATTACAGAATGGTGGGATAATTCCCGTTTTCACACTGGTCTTCGAACGATGATCGGATCGAGTTGCCGACTCGTGGCGCTGGCTGTGATGCTCGCGCTGTTCGACCGGGGACGAGCCTTCGGTCAGGACGGGCGAAACGTCCTGCTGCTCGTGAACGCCGCGGATGCGGGCAGTGGGGAAGTGGCCGCCTACTACGCGCGCGCGCGAGCCGTTCCGGCAGAACAGCTTCTGCCGCTCCGGATCGCGACGGCCGATGAGATCGATCGCGTCCAGTACGAACGGGACATCGAGGTTCCCGTCGCGCGCTGGCTGAGCGGACACAACGCTCAGGATCGAATCCTCTACCTTGTACCTGCGAAGGGGTTCCCGTTGCGAGTTCGCGGCAGCGGCGGCCAGAGCGGCACCGTCGCGAGCGTCGACTCCGAGCTCGCGCTCCTCTATCGCAAGCTGACCGGTACGCCGACGCCACCGGCGGGGCGCGCCGCCAACCCCTACTTTCTCGGCGATCGGCCCATTACCGCCGCAGGCCGGTTTTCGCACGCCCACGCGGACATCTTCCTCGTGACGAGACTCGACGGATTCAGCGTTGCGGACGTCCGGCAGCTCATCGACCGTGCACGGGAGCCGTCGCGGGATGGGGAGTTCGTGCTGGACGAACGCGCGTCGCTGCTGGGAGAACGCCGCGGCGATACGTGGCTCGCGGCGGCCGCGAGGGAGCTCGAAGCCCGCGGCTTCGGCGATCGCGTGGTACTCGAGACCTCCAGAGCTCTGGCCGGGACCCGCAAGCGCGTGCTCGGGTTCTACTGGTGGGGATCGAACGATCCGGCCGTGCGCACGCGGAGCGTCGATCTGCAGTTTGCGCCCGGCGCCATAGCCGGCGCCTTCGTGAGCACCGACGCTCGGACCTTCCGCGAGCCGCCGAGTTCATGGACCATCGGCAACTGGAGCGATCAGCGGACGTTCTACGAGGGGTCTCCGCAGTCGCTCATCGGCGATCTGATTCGAGCCGGCATCACCGGCGTCGCCGGCCACGTATCCGAGCCCTATCTCGACGCGTCCGTTCGGCCGCAGATTCTCTTCCCGGCCTACGTGAGCGGGTTCAACCTGGCCGAGTCGTTCTACCTCGCCATGCCGTACCTGAGCTGGCAGACCGTCGTCGTGGGCGATCCGCTGTGCGCGCCGTTCCGCACGGCGCAACTCAGCACCGGCCAGGCCGACCCGCCGCTGGATCCCGAGACCGGGTCGCCCGGGTTCTTCTCCGCCCGGCGGGTCACGCAGCTGATCACGTCGCAGATGACGCCCGATGCCGCCAGACTCATCGTGCAGGCCGAGACGCGTCTCGCGCACCAGGACCAGGCGGGCGCGCGCGACTCCCTGGAGCGCGCGACTGCTGCCGACAGCCGCGTCGTGTTCGCCCATCGGATGCTTGCCACGCTCTACGAACAGGCAGGGGATTACGACCGGGCGATTGCGCGCTACCGCACGGTCCTCGCCGCCCTGCCCGACGATGTCGCGTCTCTCAATAATCTGGCTTACGCCCTCGCCGTGCACAAAAAGGCGCCTGCCGTCGCTCTTCCCCTCGCCCAGCGCGCCTATGAGCTCTCGAAGCGGGATGCGGCGATTGCCGATACTCTCGGGTGGGTCCATTACTTGCTTGGGCAGCGGGCGCAGGCCGAACAGCTGCTGCTGGAAGCGAAGAATGGGGCGCCGGCCCTGGCCGAGGTACGGATCCATCTGGCCCAGCTCTATGCGAGCACGGATCGGCCTGACCTGGCTCGAGCCGAGCTGAAGATCGCCATCGAACGGCGCCCGGCGCTGAAGGATGCGCCGGAAGTCCTGCAGTTGGAAAAGACGCTCGCCGCTCAGTAGTCTTCTCAGGGGAAGACTTACAGACGAGGTAGGCGGGACTTAATATGTCGAGTAAGACTGGCATGAGCCAGATAACAGTGAAACGTTAGAAGAACGCCCAGAATGGGAAGCGAACCGCGTACGGCGGCAGGCGAGCCGTTTGCCAGATCCGCAGCGATGTCCAAACAGGCGACAGTCGCCGCGGCGATCGTCTGCCTGTGTGGAAGTTTTGCGCTGGTGTACGGGCGCGTGATCGCCAAGCTCGTCTTCGACTGGAGCCACGACGAGAACTACTCGCACGGGTTCCTCATCGTTCCGCTTGCCGCCTATCTGGTCTGGGAACGGCGTGAGCAGCTCCGGGCAATGCCGATGAGGCCCTCCATGGGGCTCGGCCTGCTCGCGATCGTCGGCAGCCTCGGCGTCCTCGTGGCCGGCCTGCTTGGGGCCGAGCTCTTCCTGACGCGTATCGCCATGATCGGCACCATCGTCGGCGGCATTCTCTTCGTGCTGGGACTGGACCATCTGAAGATGCTGGCGTTCCCGGTCGCGGTGCTGCTGCTGATGATTCCGATCCCGTCGATTCTCTTCAACCAGATCGTCTTCCCATTGCAGCTGCTCGCGTCGCGGGTGGGTGAGCTCGCGCTCTCCACGGCCGGCATTCCGGTGCTGCGCGAGGGCAACATCATCATTCTGGCCAACACGACGCTCGAGGTGGCCGAGGCCTGCAGCGGCATCCGATCGCTGGTCTCGCTGCTCACGCTGGCCATCGTCTACGGGTACTTCACGGACCGGAGGCAGTCGATTCGTTTCCTCGTGGCGCTCTCCGCGGTGCCGGTGGCCATTTTCGCCAACGGAGTGCGTGTCGCCGGCACGGGCATCGCGGCACACTACTACGGCCCGGCGGCGGCCGAAGGATTTCTCCACACGTTCTCGGGCTGGCTGGTCTTCGGGGCGGCCTTTGCCATGCTGTTCGGGATTATCAGAGTGCTGCTCTGGGTCGCGCCGGCGGCACCGTTCCGCCTCGCGGACGCCCCCGGCGGCGTAGAGGACCGATGATTCGCCGCGTCGTGCTGCTTTGTCTGATTCTGCTGTCGGGCGCCGCCTTCGTGGCGACCGCGTCGAGGACCGAGGAAGCGCCGCCGCGTCAGCCCCTGGCGCTGTTTCCGTCGGCGATCGACGGCTGGTTCGGGCGCGCGCAACCGCCGCTCTCGGACGACGTGCTGAAGGTGCTCGGCGCGGACGAATACCTCAATCGCGTGTACCAGAAAGGGGGCGCCTACGCGGGGTTGTACATCGGGTACTACGAGAGCCAGCGGCAGGGTGACACGATCCACTCACCGCTGAACTGCCTGCCGGGCGCCGGCTGGGAGCCGCTGTCGAAGACCTACATGGCGATCCCCGTGGAGACCGCCGGCGGACGGCGGGAGATCCGCGTCAACCGCTATGTGATCCAGAAGGGCCTGGACCGGCAGGTCGTGCTCTATTGGTATCAGAGCCACGGCCGCGTCATTGCCAACGAGTATCGGAGCAAGCTGTTCATGATCTACGACGCCGTGCGGCTGAATCGCACCGACGCGGCGCTCGTGCGGGTAATCACGCCGCAGGGCGGGGCCGATTCCGGGGCCGAAGCGAGGGCCGGTGATCGCGCGGTGGAGTTCGTCAGGGCCATGTTTCCGCTGCTGGATCGGTACCTGCCGTCGTAGCAGAAGTGTCGTTCGAGGGAGTCACATGATCAGAAAAGCCATTGCCGTCGCGCTGTTCGCTGCCGCCCTCGGGTCGGCCGCCTGCTCGAAGGATCCAGAGGTCGCCAAGCGGGAAGTACATGAAGAGCGGCGACGAGTACTTCGCCGCGAACAAGTACCAAAGAGGCCGTGATCCAGTACCGCAATGCCGTGCAGCAGGATCCGCGGTTCGGCGACGCCCGGCTCAAGCTGGCCGAAACGTACCAGAAGCTCGGCGACGTCCAGAACGCCTACGGCGAGTACATTCGCGCAGCCGATCTGCTGCCGGGCAACGTGGACGCTCAGTTGAAGGCGGCCGGCATGCTGTTTCTCGCCCGCCAGTTCGAAGACGCGCAGTCGCGCGCCGACAAGGCGCTGGCCGTCGATCCCAAGAACGTCCAGGCGCTGATTCTGAAGGGCAACGCGCTCGCGGGACTGCAGAACCTCGAGGCCGCGATCACGCAGCTCCAGGAGGCGGTGCGGCTCGATCCGCAGCGCAGCGAGAGCTATACGAGCCTCGGGGCGGTCGAACTGGCGCGCGGCAACCGCAAGGAGGCAGAGGCGGCGTTTCTGAAAGCCGTTGAAATGGACGGGAAGTCGATGCCGGCCCGCCTGGCGCTCGCGAACTACTACTGGAACACCGGCCAGACCGCGCAGGTCGAGCAGGCCCTGCGCGATGCCCTCGCGATCGACGCCAAGAACGTCCTGGCGAACCGCGCGCTCGCGGTCTTCTACGTCGCGACCGGCAAAGCGCCGGCCGCCGAGGCCTATCTGAAGGCGGCGGCGCAGGCATCGGGCGCGTCCAGGGACAAGCTGGCGCTTGCCGACTACCTCGCGGCATCCAAGCGCACACGCGACGCCGAGCAGGTGCTGAGCGAGGTGGCGGCGCAGCCGGACGGCTTCGCGCCCGCCAAGCTCCGGCTCGCCAGCCTCAAGGCGCAGGCCGGCGACCACCAGGCGGCTTACGCCTTGATGGACGAGGTGCTCGCGAAGAACCCCAAGAACGTGGACGCGCTCGTCGCGCGTGCCGACCTGCTCCTCGTGGACGGGAAGACCGACGAGGCGCTCGCGAAGGCCGAAGAGGCGGTGAATGCGGATCATGGCTCGGTCAACGCGCAGTACACGCTCGGAAAGATCCAGGCGAGGCGCCAGGAATGGGATCCGGCCATCACGGCCTACAACGAGGCGCTGAAGATCAACCCGCAGGCCAACGCCGTTCGCATCGATCTCGCCAAGGCGTACATCGCCAAGCGCCAGGGCGACGACGCCGTGCAGGTCAGCCAGGAGGCCGTGAGGCGGCAGCCGAACAACGCGCAGGCGAAGCTCGTGCTCAACCGCGCGCTGCTCTTGAAAGGCGACGTCGCGGGGGCCGAACCGAATGCACGGCAGCTGGCCTCCGAGTTTCCCAACTCGGCCGCGGCCCAGACGCAGCTCGGTCAGGTGGCCGCCATGAAGGGGGACGCCGCCGGCGCCCGCAAGGCCTTCGAGCGCGCGCTCTCGATGAACCCGAACGACATCGACGCCCTGTCCGGACTCTCTTCACTGGATCTCGGGGCGAAGAACCCTGCGGCAGCGCGCGCCCGCCTCGAGGCCCGCCTCGCGGAAGCGCCCAACAACCCGGCCCTTCTGCTCCTGTCCGCGCGCGTCTACGGACTGACGCAGGACTTCCCGGCTGCGGAGCGCACGCTGAAGAAGCTGATCGACATCGACCCCTCGCAGATCGAGGCCTACTCGCTCCTCGGCCAGCTCTACGCGGCGCAGAACCGGCTTGACGAGGCCCGCGCCGAGTTCGACCGCGCGGCCGTCGTCAAGCCGTCGGCCGCGGTGGGCGCGTACACGCTCTCCGGCATCGTGCTGCAGGCGCAGCACAAGAATGCGGAGGCACAGAAGCGGTACGAGAAAGCCCTCGCGATCGATCCCCGCGCGGCCGTGGCGGCCAACAATCTCGCCTGGCTGTACCTCGGAAGACGGCGGCAACCTCGACATGGCCCTGCAGCTCGCCCAGACGGCCAAGTCGCAGCTGAGCGCCCGACCGGAGGTGAACGACACGCTCGGGTGGATCTATTACAAGAAAGGCCTGTTCGCGCTCGCGATCCCGCCGCTCCTCGAGAGCACGCAGAAGGACCCGAAAAATGCGCTGTACCAGTTCCATCTCGGCGCCGCGTATGTGAAGGCGGGCAAGAGCGCTGAAGCGCGGAAAGCGCTCGAGCAGGCGCTCGCGCTCGACCCGAAGTTCTCCGCGGCCGGCGATGCGCAGCGGATGCTCGCAGGCCTGAAAGGCTGAACCGTGCGCTGCCGGGGGACGCGCTGATTCATGCCGTGGCATCCGTTCGCGGTGTTCTGCGTGTCGGCTGCGCTGGTCGGCTACGTCCTGGCCGGCTATCCCATCTGCCTCTGGCTGCTCAACCTTCGCCAGCGGCAGCCGCCGGCGCGCCGGTGGCTGCCCCGGACGGTGTCGATCCTGATCCCGGTCCACAACGGTGAGGCCTGGATCGAGGAGAAGCTGCGCTCCATCGAGGGTCTCCAGTATCCGCCCCACCTGCTGCAGCTCATTCTCATCGACGACGGCTCCACAGACGCGACGGCGGCGCTGATCACGCGGCACGCCGGCGCCCGCGCCGAGTTGATCCGGCTGCCCAGAGGCGGCAAAGCCGCCGCCTTGAACGCCGGCATGCGCCGGGCGACCGGCGAGATCCTGTTCTTCACCGACGTGCGCCAGCGGCTGGATCCCGGCTGTCTGGAGGCGCTGATTGAGTCGTTGGGTGACGACTCGGTCGGGGTCGTCAGCGGCGAGCTGGTGATTCTCTCCGGCACGACCAGGCAGGAGGCCGATATCGGCCTGTACTGGCGCTACGAGAAGTGGATACGCAAGCAGCAGAGCCGTCTCGGGTGCGTGCCCGGCGCGACCGGATCGGTGTACGCCATGCGGCGGGAGCTCGCGGTTCCCCTTCCCGCGGCGACGCTGCTCGACGACGTGTATCTGCCGATGGCGGCGGCGTTTCGCGGCCGCCGCGTGATTCTTGACGAGCGCGCCCGCGCCTTCGACAGGCCCACGGCCCTCGATTCCGAGTTCCGGCGCAAGGTGCGGACGCAGGCGGGCGTCTACCAGATCGCCGCGGCCTATCCACAGCTGCTCCTGCCGACCAACCGGATGTGGTTTCATTTCGTCTCGCACAAGGCCGGCCGGCTGCTGCTCCCGTTTCTGCTCATCCTGATCGCCTTCGCCAGCTGGGGCCTGCCGCCGCGCTTGCGGGCGGCGGCCGTCGGCACCCAGGCGCTCGTGTATGCGCTGGCCGCGATGGACGGCATCATTCGCGAGGAATCGCCCGTCAAGCGGGCCACATCGATCACCCGCACTTTCGTCGTGTTGCTCGCGGCCGCCCTGTGCGCGCCCTGGTTCTGGGGAATCAATGGACGCCGCCGCGGCGCGGGCTGGACCGTGACGGAAGTCCGGATGGAGAAGGCGCCGCCGCAGGGCTAGGCCGGAGAGGGCTCAGAACGCGAGCCGGTGAGCCATGAGCAGCGCTTCGAACTGCTGCACGACGGCACCCCACCCGAAGCGGGATCGCACCAGCTGCAGCGCCGCCGCCGCCGTCCGATCGCGCGCGTCGCGGTGCTCGAGGAGCTGTACGCACTGGTCCGCGAACTCCGCCGCCGTGTCCGCCAGGCGGAGGTGGTCAGGCGTCGTGACCTCCAGACCCTCGGCCCCGACGCTCGTCGAGACCACCGGCGTGCCCGCGGCCATCGCCTCGAAGATCTTCAGGCGTGTCCCCCCGCCCACGCGCAGCGGCACGATCGAGAGTCGGGCCCCCCAGAAGTAGGGCCTGACGTCGGGCACGGTTCCCGTCACGGCGATCCGCGGGTCGCGAGCCGCCATCGCACGCAGGTCCCGGCCGGGATTGCGGCCGACCACCGCCAGCGATGTGTCCGGCCTTGCGGCGCGAATCAGCGGCAGCACGTCGCCGACGAAGAACCGGATCGCATCCTGGTTCGGCAGCCAGTCCATGGAGCCGACGAAGACGAGATCCGCCTGCGGCGCGCTCGCCTCCGGCCGCTGGAAGTAGTCCACGTCCACGCCCGTGGGCACCGCCGACACGTCTTCCCGGCCGGACATCTCCCGGATGGCGGTGGCATCGGCCTCCGAGACGGCGATGACGTGCCGCGCGAGACGGCACGCGGCACGCTCGAACGCCTCCATCCGCGCCGCCTGCCGCCTCAGATACGCCCGGGCAAACGGATTCCGGGCCGTGTCCGCGTGCCGCCGCCAGATCATCGTCTCCACGTTGTGCTGGAAGAGGATCGTGCTGCGCATGTCCGGGACGTTCACTGCGGGCGTGAGGAAATCGCAGACGATCGAGTCGAAGCGCATGCGCGCCGCCAGCTCCGCGACGACCGCGCGCATTGGCGCCGACCGGTATCGTGCGATCGACACCGGCTCCGGCGACCAGATGCCCTGCAGGAGCTCGGCCGCAAAGCGGAGCGATCGCCGCGGCGCCACATCGTGAGGGATCGGGTAGGCGCGGGAGCAGGTACTCGGCGCTGCGGTCGAGCGCTTCTGAGCCGCCGCCGTGGAACGCCACGTAGTGGATGTCGTGACGCTCGTGGAGGCGCCGCAGCATTTCGAGCGTCCGGATCTGACCGCCGCGCGTGGTGGGGTGCAGGAAATCGGACTTGATCCAGAGGATGCGCATCCGAACGTCAGGAACCGGCTGCGAGCGCCGCCTGGAGGTCGATCGCGCAGGGCTGCTGCTCGCGCGCCGAGCGCAGCATCGCCAGGCAGCCGATCGTCGCCCGCGACCCGTCGCGCACGGACACGGCGGCCGGCGCGGCTGAGCGGACCGCCGAGAGAAATGACTGCATCTGCGCGTCGTAGCCCTTCTTCGGAAACCACAGGGTCCGGCGCGTTCGCGTACCGCGGCCGATGCTGATGGTCCGGAAGTCCTCGGCGAAGGCGCCGACGCCGGAGGCGAACACCTCCACGCGTTCACCCGCGGAGGTCTTGCTGCCGACGGTGCAGTAGGTGAGATTGCCAATGGATCCGTCCGCGAAGCGGAAGCTCGCCGCGAGATTGTTCTCGCCGACGGGATCCTTCATCGAGCTCGGCAGCGTCCAGGCGGTCACCGCCACCGGCTCGCTCTCGAGGAGCCAGTACATGAGGTCGACGAAGTGGCAGGCTTCTCCGAGGATGGCTCCGCCGATGGAGGGATCCGCCATCCAGAACGATCCGGCGATTCCGGGCGAATTCACCCGGCAATGCAGCACGGCGGGACCGCCGCGCTGCCGGATCGCCTCTTTCAACCGGACGTATACCGGCGCGAAGCGGCGATTGAACCCGACGAACAGCGTGCGACCGCTTTCCCGGGCTGCGGCCTCGACGTCGCGGCATTCCGCTTCGGTCAGGGCCATGGGTTTTTCGACGAAGACGTGCTTGCCGGCTCGGAGCGCGGCTGCCGCCTCATGGGCGTGATGCTGGTTCCGGCTGGTGATGATGACCGCGGCGATCGCCGGGTCCGCGAGCACCTCCTGATAATCGCTGCAGCAGTACGCGGCGCCGAAGCGCTCCGCATATCCCCGTCCCCGGGCCCCCGAGCTCGACACGACCGCCCGGAGGTGGCCGCCGGCCCGTTTCAGATTGGGCAGATGGGCCCATTTGGCAATGTTGCTGGCGGCGACCAGCGCGACGGCGACACCGGCGCCCGCGGCCGGCGCCAGATCGACCCGCTGCGCCGGCGCGCCGGGGACCTCCGGGCCGGACGCGGTGCCCTCCGGCGACGCCGCGGGATAGCGAAGCAGCACGGCAAGGCTGGCGGTGTCCGGGCTCATGATCGTCTCGTAGGCGGCCGGAGCGTCCGACAGGGCGAACCGATGTGAGATCAGCGGCTCGATCTGCACCCGCCCGGCGGAGCAGAGGCGGAGGAATTCCTCCATGTTCCGGTGTTCGGTCCACCGGACGTAGGCGACGGGATAGTCCCGGCCTTGCACCTCGTAGGACGGATCGTAGCTGCCGGGCCCGTACGCGCGCGACATGAAGAGCTGGATCTCCTTGAGATACATCTCCTGCCAGGGAAGCTCGATGGGAACCGCGCCCACGACGACAATCCGCCCGCGATCGCGGCAGATCTCGAGCGCCTGCCGTATCGGGCCAGCCGTCTTGGCAGCGGCCGCGACCACGACGACATCCGCGCCGCGCCCGTCCGTGAGCGCGCTGAGGGTCCCCTGGATCGCGCTGCCAGCCGCGGTGGAGTCGGCCCCGAGCCGGCGCGCGAGATCCATCCGATCCTGCTTGAGATCGATGCCGACCACGACGGCGCCCTGCAGCCTGGCGAGCTGGGCGACGATCTGCCCCACCAGTCCGAGTCCGAGCACCGCGACGACATCGCCGATGCCCGCCCCGGCCGTGCGCACGGCATTCATGGCGATGCTGCCCAGCGTGGCGAAGCAGGCATGATCCAGCGGCACGGTGTCGGGCACACGCGCCGCGAGATGCCGTGCAACCAGCACCGCCTCGCCATGGCCGGTCCCTTCGCCGCCGTACGACACGCGATCGCCGAGGCGCAGGTCCAGGACCGAAGGATGACAGCCGATGACGGTTCCGGCGCCCGAATAGCCCAGTACCGCGTACGCACCGAAGCGCGCGAGCACCTCCCGGATGGTGCCGCCGGGCCCATTCATCTGCATCACGTCCCAGATCTTGCGGAGGTGCGACGGGTTGTCGGCAACTTCCTTGAGGACCCCGTCCTTGTGGATGCTCGCCGTCTCGGTTCCGCTGCTGATGAGGGATACTCCGGCCGCACCAGGACGTGGTGCGGCCTCAGCGCCGGCGCCGGCACGTCGGCCACGACGATCTCCGAGAACCCCTTGCGCAGCACCTGCTTCATGCCGGCAGTGCCGTGGCCAGGCGAGACTCCCGGTCTCCGTTCACGAAGATCCGGCCCCATAGCTGGAGGTTCAAGAGTCGCCAGATGCGATCGGTCGCGTCGATGCGCCCCCGCTCGTGATCGTCGAGGAGCGCGAGCAGCGCCCGCCGATCGAGATGTTCGGCCAGCAGGCCTTCGGGCTCGCGGAGCGCCGCCAGAATCGGGACCGCGCCGGCGCCAGACAGCCAGGTCCGCAGCGGTGTCGGGAATCCCATCTTCTTCCGCAAGAGTATCTCCGGCGGAAGCAGATTGGCGACCGCCTGCTTCAGGATGTACTTGCCCGACCCCCCTCGCACCTTCAAATGATCGGGCACACCGGCCGAGAACTCCACGAACACATGGTCGAGGAACGGGACGCGGCTCTCGATCGAGGCAGCCATGCTCATCTGGTCCTGTTTCATCAGCAGTTCGACGAGATACGTCTTCTGATCGGCGTAGAGAAGCCGGTTGAGAGGGCCGCGTGGCTCCGCGGCGCGCCAGTACTCGAGGAACGGTTCGTACGCCACCGAGGACGGGCCGCCGGACCGGGACAGCAGGCCGAGCTGCTCGCCCGCTGAAAACGCGGAGTAGAAATTGTCCAGATAGAAGGACTGCAGCTGAGGCTCCCGGCCGAGCACGCTGTGCTGGAGCTTTCGCCGCAGGTCCGGGCCGAGCAGCGTCGAATCCGCCAGCCGCGCCCGAATCCATCCTCTGATCGCCGGCGGAACACGTCCGTAGCGCTCCATCCGCCGCCGGTTGCGAAGGTAGAACCCGTACCGGGCGTAGCCGCCGAACATCTCGTCCGCGCCCTCTCCCGTCAGCACCACCTTCACGTCTTCGGCGGCGAGCTTCGACACGAAATAGAGCGATACGCTCGAAGGCCAGGCGACCGGCTCGTCTTCATGCCAGATGAGCTTCGGCAGGGCGTCGAAGAACTGCTCCATCCCGACGATCGTCTGGCGGTGCTCGGTGCCGAGCGCAGCCGCGAGCTGGCTGGCATAGGTGAGTTCGCTGAATGCCGCTTCACGATAGCCCACCGAGAAGCTCTTGACGGGTTCGGGCATCATTCGCGTCATCAAGGCGGCGATCGAGCTCGAGTCGACGCCGCCGCTGAGAAACACCCCCAGCGGCACGTCGCTCATCAGCCGCGTCTGCACCGCGTCTTCCAGCCGGCGCCGGCACTCGGAAATCCAGTCGTCGTCGCTCCGGCGGTCCTCGGCGGCCGGGGGCACATCCCAGTATCTGGCGATCTGGAGACCGTCGGGAGACAGACGCAGATGGTGGCCCGGCATGAGCTTGCGGATGCCGGCAAAGAGCGTGCGATCGCCGCTCGTGTAGCCGAAGGCGAGGTATTCGGGCAGCAGCGAATCGTCGAATCGTGCGGCGATCGCCGGGTGCTGCAGCAGCGCTTTGATTTCCGACGCGAAGGCGAACAGCCGTCCGTCCCAGTAGTAGTAGAAAGGCTTGATGCCCAGGCGATCGCGGGCGCAGAAGAGCGTGCGGGTGACTTCGTCCCAGACCGCGAAGGCGAACATCCCGCGGAGGCGGGAGACGCAGTCGGCGCCGTACCGTTCGTAGGCGTGGAGGATCGTCTCGGTGTCGGATCGCGTCGCGTACCGGCAGCCCTGGCGCTCGAGATCGGGCCGGAGCGCGGCGTGGTTGAAGATTTCGCCGTTGAACACGAGGCACAGGTTCCGGCGCTCGTTGAACATCGGCTGCTGCCCGGTGGCCAGGTCGACAATGCTCAGCCGCCGGTGGCCCAGCGCCGCGTACCGGTCGTGATGATGGCCCGAGGCGTCGGGACCGCGGTGGCGGAGTACGTCCGTCATGCGATGGAGCACCCCGTCCGGGATCCGGGAAGGGGACAGTGTGACGAAACCGGCGATGCCGCACATGTCAGACGGGCAGCGGCGGCCGCGGACGGACGGCTGAGAGCGGGCGGGGTCTGCCCGCAGCCAGACCCGGCTTTTCCGTGCCGGAGGCGGCGGCCACGCCGCTCAGCGCGGCGCTCAGCCCCACGAACGTCGGCAGGTACAAGTGATAGGCCACGCTGGAGAAGAGCGTGGAGACCGAGAACCCGAGCATCGACAGCCACAGGCAGTACGACATGTTGGCGAGATCGGCGAGGTCATCGCGGTATCGCGTCTGCTTGTACACGCTGCGCATCGATCGGAGGCACATCACGAGGGTGCCGAAATAGAGGAAAAATCCGGGCAGGCCGAGCTCGCTCGAGACCTGCGTGTACGTGTTGTGCGTCTCGTGCCACATCGCGCGTTCGCCCCGTTCTTCGCTGAGCTTGGCTGATGCGGGCTCGAACATGCCGGGGCCGACGCCGAAGATCGGATTCCGGAAGGTCAGCGTCAGGCTCTGCTTCAGCAGGTCCTTGCGGGCCTCGGTGGAGCTGACCGCGCGCTCGGGGGCCTCTCCATCGTCCCCGAAGAGCGTCGCGAACCGCGCGCGCTGCTGTGCCCCGACGAACGGAAGGACGAGCATCACGGCGAGCACGAGCACGGTCGCGAGCTTGATCCGGCTCGACCATCGGGACGTCAGGAAGATTGCCGCAATCAGCACGCCAAGGGTGACGATCCCTCCCCGCGATCCCGTCTGGGCGACCACCATCAGCACCGCTGGAATGCAGCAGAGTGCGACGAAGCGGCGCAGGCTGGAGCCCTGCGTCAGGTACATCAACAGCAGGAACGGCAGACAGATGAGGAGGAGCTGCGCCAGATCGTTCGGGTTTGCGAGGACGCCGGCCCCGAGCACGAGCCGGCCTTCGAGCGATCGGGCGCCGAATGCCAGCGCCATGAAGACGATGGCGACGACCGCGGCGCCCAGCGAGTAGAGCGCCCGGCGGCAATCCTGGCCGGTCTTGAGCAGTCCCGCGATGATCACGAAGACCAGAAACGACTTTATCCAGTGGTCGCGCAGCAGCTGCACGCTACCGCCGCGCCAGAAACTGAACGGCGTGGCAACGAAGATCCATGTGCAGAACGCGCACAGCCATAGGCCGATGCGGGATCGAAGCGTTCGCGGAAGCTCTCCCCGGAAGACCACGATTGCGAGCGCGAGGAGCGACGTGATGAGCGGAATGTGGAGCGGGGCGAGCAGGACGTCGGCGACGCGACTGTAACTGAGGAACAGAAACACGCACAATGCGGCCACGCCGAGCCCGACGCGCGAGCCTGAGACCTGGGACTCTTTTGCGGCCCGCGCCGAGGCGCGCACCGGCATTCTCGCCAAAGGAATCGCCGGTCCAGCCGCCGAGGCCATCGAGGGGGGCCGGCTGTTCATACTCGCAGCCGCTCAGGCGGTTCGCAGACGCGCATCTTAATAATCGTAATCCAAACGGGCACACCCGGGGCCTCGACCCTCCTTATCGGGCCAAGCCGTATATGTCGCCAATGGACGCCGCGGACGATACAACGGCTGATGGGCTTCATCTCAGTGCCCGGAAATGTGTGGTCCGGCACCGGCGCCTGGATGAAAATGACGGCCGCGCGGCAAAATGTGTTCGTGAGCTGTTCGAAATCTGTCCAGAAGTCCGCCAGAAGCCCCGCAGACTCGTCGGCGCTGGGCGGCATATCTTTTGCCGGGTCAGGCAAGGTTTCTATCCCAGGGTGAATAGCATGTATCGAGTGTCCCAGAGGGGTTCGTGCTCATCGATCCGGCCGGCGGCGAACGCGCTCGTCTCACTTGCGGCGCTTTCACTGGCGACTCTTCTTCTTCTGGCTGGCGGCGAAGCGAATGGCGCGACGCTCTCAGCCAACGACGCGGCCTCGTTTCAGGCCGCGCTCAACAACGCCCAGCCGGGAGACACCATTCTGCTGCCTCCGGGCGTCACCATCGTGGGTGATTTCGAGCTCCCGGTGAAGTCCGGCGCGGCCTACATCACCATTCGTTCCAGTGCGCAGAGCAGCGCACTCCCGGGCTCCGGACAGCGCACCGGTCCCGCGTATGCGTCCTCGATGCCCAAGCTGCGGGCGCAGTACGGCCCGGTGATCCATGCCGCGCCGGGCTCGCATCACTGGCGGTTCGAGAACATCGAGTTCCTCGCGAACTCCAATCGGGGGGTGGCCATCGTTGCTCTCGGTGCGATGGACGGAAGCCAGAAGACGCTCGATCGCGTGCCGCACCACTTCGTCTTCGACCGCGTCTACATGCACGACGACGAGGGCGGCAGCAAGAGAGGCATCGAGCTCAACAGCGGTTCCACTGACATCATCAATTCGTACATCGCCGGCATTCGGCGGGTGGGGCAGGACGCCCAGGCCATCTGCGGCTGGAACGGAACGGGACCGTTTCTCATCCAGAACAACTACCTCGAAGGGGCCGGCGAGAACGTGATGTTCGGCGGTGCGGATCCCGACATTCCGGGACTGATTCCGAGCGACATCACCTTCCGCGACAACTACGTCACCAAGCCGCTCTCCTGGCGTTCGGGGTCGTGGGGCGTCAAGAATGCCTTCGAACTGAAGAACGCCCAGCGCGTGACGATCGACCACAACGTCTTCGAGAATTCATGGACACAGGCACAGACCGGCTATCTCGTGCTGTTCACGGGTCTGAACGACGGCGGGCAGTGCACGTGGTGCACCGTGAAGGACGTGACCTTCACGAACAACGTCGTCCGACACGGCAACGGAGGCATGCAGCTGAGCGGTCACCTGAGCTACACGATTCCCCAGAACATCGGCCCGGCGTCGACCAACATCGTGATCCGCAACAACCTGTTCTACGACATCAACGAGGCATGGGGCGGCGGGTCGCCGCTCGGCACGTGGATCCTGATCGGCAACGACATCAACAACGTCACCATCGAGCACAACACCGTCGATCAGGTCAACAGCGGCAAACCGTCAATCATTGTCTCCGCCGATCGGCCGATGAACGGCGTCGTGATCCGGAACAACTTCTTCAATCGCGGCCGGTACGGGCTGTTCGCGGGCGGCAATTACGGCGAAGGGAGCTCGACATGGAACGGGATGTTTCAGAATTCCGTCTTCCAGAAGAACGTCATCATCGACGAAATCGGCGCCCCGCCGGCGTATCCCAGTACGACCGAGTTCATTTCGATCAATACGTTCAGGGCACAGCTCAGGAACCCGGCCAATGGCGACTACTCGCTGCTGCCGTCGAGCCGTTTCAAGGGCGCGGCGACCGACGGGGGCGACATCGGCGTCAACATGAACACGCTGGTCTCAGGCGGGGGCGGCGGTTCCGGCGCTACTTCGACTGTTCCGCGTGCGCCCACGCATCTGAGGGTGCGGGAGTAGTCACGGCGCGCTGACGGGTGAACCGCCCAGGTCCCACATGGCGAGTTCGGACGAGAACCTGGCCGGGGCTTCCACGACGCGCCGCGTGACGAGGGCCAGTCCCGCTCTCGCGGCGCGTCCGAAAAGGCTGCGAGGCGCGCCGAGCAGGTGTGGTCCGGGCGTGGCGCACGTCCGTTCGAGCACGCTCAACGACACTCCGCGCCAGAAACACCAGCGCCGGTAATAACTCTTGGTCAGACGCTCGGCTGGCACGTAGTGATAGATGGCCAGATCAGGGAAGTACATTCCACGAGCGCCCACTGCCAACAGACGGGCGTACATCTCCTGATCTTCGCCGGTCAGCAGGTGCCTTCCGTTCGGCCGAGTGACGTGACGTACGGGCCGACGCGGCGCAGGAGCTGGCGCCGGAAGACGGCATTCCCTCCCATCAGAATCCCGGGGTAGTGCTCGTCGTACCTGAGTGGCCGCTCGCCCGCGGTCACCCAGCCGATGACGCCTGGATAGTCGCGCGGCAGCCATGGCGGCGGGTCCGCCCCCCACCGCGGCAGGTACGGACCGCCGATGAAGTCCATCTCCGGATCGAGGAACGCCGAGTGGATCCGGGCATACCAGTCCGGGCCAATCTCCTCGTCGTCGTCGATGATGCCGACCAGGTCGGCCGTGCTGCCGGCAATCACGGCGTTCAGCGCATGCGAGCGGCCCCGCCGGCGCTCGAGCACGTGCGGGCGTGTCGTGCAGGCTCCGCAGCGCGCGATCGAGAAGGTGGCAACGATTGAACGTGGGCACGACGACTTCGAGGCGCACGCGTCATTCCATTCATCGTTCGGCGCCCGCGCGCGGAGAGAACGTACGCCTCAGGCTTCTCCGCATCGCCGACAGCGCCAGATAAGCACGGTACCCGCCCCTGAGAGCTTCGGGCGACACCCGAAGCACGGCGCGTGCCGTGGCCAGCTTTCGCGTCGTGAAGTACTCAGAGGCGCGTGCGAACGCACGGCCGGCGAGGTCGTACTCGCCGGCGATGAGGTGGCGCTTTCCGCGTTCCAGGTCGGCGGTGGCGGTGGTGTGCCGCAGCTGCTGCCGGAGCGTTTCCTGCAGGGCGGGTCCGAGTTCCAGCGTGCGCGACAGCTTTCGATACACTTCCGCCTGAGCCTCGAGCAGTTTCACCACATCGGCGGCGAGGCTTGCGCCATGCAGCCGGTGACGGGCCAGCGGCCGCGGCAGATAGCCCAGGTGTCGGCCGTGATACGCGACGCGCGCCCAGAGATCGAAATCCTCCGAGTGCCGGAAGCCCTCATCGAACAGCCCGGCCTCGAACAGCGCTGCGCGCCGCGCCACCACGCACGAGGTGATGACCACGCAGCGAGCGGTGAGCAGGGCTTCGAGCGTAGCAGGGCCGCGGGAGGGCACGGCCTCCATGAACGTCTTTCCCGCCAGCGGCGAATCACCAAACAGCACGGCATCGGTGTAGTGCAGATCCAGCAGGGGATCGCGCTCGAAGGCGCGCATCTGTTCGGCGAGATATTCGGGCAGCCAGAGGTCATCGGCATCCAGGAAGGCGATGAAGCTGCCTCTGGCCGCGCGGATTCCGGCGTTCCGCGCACTGCTGGGCCCGCGGTTCTCCTGCTCGAGATAGGCGAGCATGCCGCGCCTGGGCGCGAGAACCTGCTCGAGGATGGCCGTATCGGGCGAGCCATCGTTGACGATGATGATCTCGTGGTCCGTGAAGGTCTGTGCGTCGACGGAGGCGAGCGCCTCGCCAAGGTGTCTCCCCGCGTTGTACGCGGGGATTACGATGCTGACGGCTGGAGTGGCGGCCACTGGCGTCGGCGTTAGCGGGGACGGGTGCTGCGGGCCGCTCGTGTGGCGCGTCCCTGCAGCCGATAGTAGCGGAAGGTCCGTCAGATTTTCCAACCCAATGTACCATACCGAGACGCGCACGGCCGTGCGTCGAGCGGCTCCCCGCACCCCCCCATGACGAAGTCACCAGTCCGCCCGGACGAGTCGCTGACGCAGCGCACGGTGTGGATTCTGGCCGGCAAGATGCTGGCCTTCGCGTTCAGCCTGGCGGCGCCGCTGCTGCTGGTGCGCCGGTTGAGCCAGGCGGAGTTCGGCCTCTACAAGCAGGCGTTCCTCGTGGTCGGCACCGCCGGCGCCCTGCTGCCGATGGGCTTCGGGATGACGGTGTACTGCTTCTTCCCGCGCCGGCCGGAACGCCGATCGACCATCGTCCTGAACGTGCTGCTCTTCTATGCCGCCATGGGCGCGGCCGCTTTCCTGGTGCTGGCGCTCGCGCCCGGCCTGCTGAGCGCTGCGCTCGTCGGCCGCGACGCGGCCGACGCGCTGGC
Source organism: Vicinamibacterales bacterium (assembly GCA_963738315.1). GTDB lineage: Bacteria > Acidobacteriota > Vicinamibacteria > Vicinamibacterales > JAMQPK01 > JAMQPK01. The sequence continues at coordinate 1,314,577 of CAVTVT010000002.1, forward strand.
GACACGGGCCGAGCTCTCGGCGCTCTCGCCGGTGATCGGTGCCGTCGTCTTCTTCTGGCTGTTCTCGTCGTTCCTTGAAGCTGTCGCGATCGCCAATCACGAGACGCGGCACGCCGTCCTTTTCATCGTCGCGGCGCAGTTGACGAAGTCGGGTCTGCTGCTCGGGGCGGCCATCATCTTCGCCTCCGTGAGGTCGCTGCTGTACGCGGCCCTCATCCAGGGTGTGCTGCAGACGACGGTTCTGCTGACCTACGTGGAATCGCGCTTTCCGCGCTTCTGGCGCAGCTTCGACTGGGCGCTCCTCAAGCGGCAGGCGATCTACGCCGCCCCGTACAGCGCGTCAGCGCTCGTCTGGTCGATGCAGACCGACATGCACAACTACTTCGTGTCGCACTACTTCGGCCCCGAGGGCTTTGCGATCTATGCCGTCGGCGTGTTCCAGATCCCCCTGCTGGGGCTGCTCAGCGAATCGGTGGCGTCGGTGATGATTCCGCGCGTCAGCTATCTCCAGAGCGTGGACGACCGACGGGAGATCATCCGGCTGACCGCCGCCGCCATGCGCAAGCTGGCGGTCGTCTTCTTTCCCGCGTACCTCTTCCTGATGGTCGCCGGCCGCGAATTCATCGTCACGCTGTTCACCAGTAAGTATGCCGCCAGCTGGCCGATCTTCCTCATCAACCTCAGCTTCGTCCCGTTTTCGATCATGCCGCTCGACTCCATCTGCCGGGCCTACGAGTATCTGGGGCGCTTCCTCACGAAGATGCGCGTGGTCTCGCTCGTCCTGCTCGCCGGCGGACTGTGGTTCGCGACCCGGACGGGCGACCTGCGCATGGTGGCGGGCGTCACGGTGAGCATCTACATCGCGGAAAATCTCATCTCCGCCTACAAGGCGGGGACGATCCTCGGCGTCAGCCGGCACGACGCCGTGCTGCTCGGCGATCTCGTGAAGATCTTCGCCGCCGGCGCCGCCGCTGGTCTCGTCACAGCCGGCGTCCGGGGACTCGCGTTGCACTACTCGCTTGCCCCGATGTACGTGCTCGCCGTGGAACTGACCTGTTTTGGCGCGTGCTACGCCCTGGGCTGTCTACTGCTGAAGATCGCGAACGATCAGGAGCGGGCGATGATCACGGGGCAGCTCCGCAGGATGTCGGCGCGATTGGTCCCCAAGAACGCTCTTTCGGTGGACGGCCGACCCTGACGGGCCGCGTCCGGCCTGCACGGACGCAGAGCCGGAATTGCTCGATTTTGCGACACCCCGCCTTCGGCGGCGGATTGGTGAGGAGTCACGCGCCGCCGCTGGCCTGGGTCCGGATCCTCCGATAACATGGGTCAGCATGTGCGGCATCGCCGGCCTCGTGGGCTCATCGGATCCACTCGCGGCGGCCGACGCCGTACAGGCGATGGTGGGTGCCCTCCGGCGGCGGGGCCCTGACGGCGAAGGCCTCGAGCGCTGGCCCGAAGCCGTGCTCGGGCACCGGCGGCTGGCCATCTTCGATCTCAGCGCTCTGGGCCGCCAGCCGATGCTCTCGCCAGACGGCTCGATCGGCGTCGTGTTCAACGGCGCCATCTACAACTTTCATCAACTCCGGAGCGACCTCGTCGCCCGCGGCTGTGCCTTCCGGAGCCAGACCGACACCGAAGTGCTCGTCCACGGCTACGCTGAGTGGGGGATTGACGGGCTGGTGAGCCGGCTGCGCGGCATGTTTGCGTTTGGCGTCTGGGACGAACGGCGGCGCAGGCTCTTTCTGGTCCGCGACCGCCTCGGCGTCAAGCCGCTGTTCTACGTGAGCCGCGGTGGAATGCTCGCCTTCGCTTCGACCGCACGAGCGCTTCGGGCCGGCGGCCTGGTCGAGGCGATCGACGAGGCGGCTCTCACCGAGTATCTCGAGTTCGGCTACGTCACCGACGGCCGGTGCATCTACCGCGGCGCCGCCAAGATTGCCGCCGCCACGATTCTGGAGTGGTCGCCGGCCGGGGTGCGGACGCGCCAGTCCTGGGCGCCGCCGCCCGCCGCCCCGGAGCGCACCCCGTTCGATGAATGCGTGGACCGGGCCGAAGAGCTGCTCGTGAGTGCCGTCGAAAAGCGGCTGCAGGCCGATGTTCCGGTGGGCGCCCTGCTCAGCGGCGGCATCGACTCCAGTCTGGTGTGCTGGGCCATCGCGAAGCTCGGCGGACGGGTGACGGCCTATACGGTCGGGACCCCTGGTGACCCGTGGGACGAGACGGCGGACGCGCGGCAGACCGCGCGCGAGCTCGGCATCGCGCACGAGGTTCGCGATCTGCAACCCGGCGACGAGCCCGACATCGACGCGCTCGTTGCGGCATATGGCGAGCCGTTCGCCTGTGCGTCGGCGCTCGGCCTGCTTCGGATCTCGCAGGCGATCTCCTCCTCGGCCACGGTGCTGCTCACGGGGGACGGGGGCGACGACGTGTTTCTCGGCTATCCGGAGCATCGCCATCTGTGGGCGGCGCAGCGCCTCGCGCGGGCATTGCCAGCGGGGCAGTGGTGGGAGAGCGTGCGCGATAGCGTGCCGCGTGCCGGCGGCCTGCGCCGGGCGGTGACGTTCATGGACTTTGCGACGGCCGGCCTTGGCGGCGTCATCCGCGCGCACGACGGCCTGCCACGCTACCGGGCGGCCGGTCTCCTGGGCGAGCGACTCGAGCACGCCACCCTGGAGCAGCGCTCGGTTCCCGCCTCGCATGAGTCGGCCAGGCGCGTGCTGGCCGATTTCCTGGAGTACGACCGCGGCAACAGGTTCGTCGGCGAATACATGACCAAGGTGGACGGGGCGACGATGTACCATGCGCTCGAAGCGCGCTCGCCGTTTCTGGACCAGGAGCTCTGGGAGTTCGCTGCGGCGCTGCCCTTCGAGGTGCGCCTGCGGGGCGGCCGATCGAAAGCCGTGCTCCGGCAGCTCGCCCGGCGCCGGCTGAACGCCCGGATTGCGCGCGGGCGCAAGCGCGGGTTCGGCATTCCCGTACAACGGTGGCTCGCGGGCCGCTGGCAGTCGGCGGTGCGGGAGAAATTCGAAGATCCGCTGTTCGAGCGGGAGGGATGGATTCGCGGCGAAGCGGCTCGCCGCGAGCTGGACGCCGCGGCCCGGCGCGGCTGGGCACCCAACCAGCTCTGGTACCTGTTCGTGCTCGAGTCGTGGCTGCGGTTCGAGCTGCGCGAGCGGACGCCGACCGCTCAGAAAATGTTCGCCTGAGGTGGCGGTGCTCTCAGCCGGCGCGGACTCGCGCCCCGCCGTGCTGCACCTGCTGAGCAGCTTCGAGCAGGGCGGCTCCGAGCGGCAGGCGCTGCAGCTGGTGAAGCTGCTGCAGCAGAGCGGACGGTACGCCGTCCACGTGGCCAGCCTGCGCGGGCACGGAAGCCTCAGGCCGGCGGCGGAGACACTCGTGGGCGGGATCGCCGTCTATCCCATCACCAGCTTCTTCAACGCGAACGCCGCGATACAGCTGCGCCGGTTCGCCCGCGATCTGCGGCGGAACGGCATCGCCGTCGTGCAGACGCACGACTTCTACAGCAACGTGTTCGGTATGGCGGCGGCTGCCGCGGCAGGCGTGCCGGCGAGGATCGCGGCGCGCCGGGAGACAGCCGGCGTACGCACCCGCGCGCAGAAGGTGGCGGAACGGTGGGCCTACCGGCTCGCCCACGCGGTCGTCGCGAATGCGGCGATCATCGGCCGTCAGCTCGCCCGTGAAGGAGTGCCCGAGCGCAGAATTCACGTCGTGTACAACGGTGTGGATCCGGAGAGGGTGCGGCCAATGGCTGCGACGCCGTCCGAGCTCCTGGGCGAGCTGGGACTGCCCGATCGACCTCGCAGATTCGTCACGATGGTCGCCAACATGCGGTACGCCGTGAAGAATCACGCGATGTTTCTGCGGGCCGCGCAGCTCATTGCCGCGCGTGTGCCCGACGCCGGGTTCCTGCTGGTGGGCGAAGGGGAGCTGTTGCCGGCGGTCAGGGTCCACGCCGGGGAGCTCGGGTTGAACGATCGGGTGTGGTTCCTCGGGCGCCGTGACGAGATCGCCACGGTGCTGGCCCTATCTGACGTCTGCGTGCTGACGTCGAGGGCCGAAGGGTTTCCCAACGTGATCCTGGAATACATGGCGGCCGGCCGGCCGGTCGTGGCAACCGAGGTCGGCGGCGTCGGCGAGGCCGTCTCCGAAGCCGAGACCGGATATCTCGTGCGAACCGAAGATGCGCCGGCGCTGGCCGAGCGTGTCATCGCCTTGCTCGAGCATCCGGATCTGGCGTCGGCGATGGGCGCCAGGGCGCGGGCGGCGGTCGAGCGTCGTTTCTCGTGCGCGGCCCAGGTCGGCGCCATCGAGACGCTGTACTCCTCGCTGTTGAGCCCGGCCGCCGCGGGCGCCCGCCATCCCGTGGACACCCGCTCATGACGAGCCCTCGACCCATTCGCGTGCTGCTGATCGCGCCCTCGCTCGACATCCTCGGCGGCCAATCGCGCCAGGCGGCGCGCCTCCTGGCGCAGTTCCAGCGCGAGCCGTCGCTGGAGGTGAGATTCCTGGCGGTGAATCCGAGGCTGCCCGCGCCGTTCGGGTACCTCCAGCGCCTCAAGTACATTCGCACGATCGTCACGACGCTGGCGTACTGGGCGGCCCTGCTCGTGCGCGCGCCCTGGGCCGACGTGCTCCATATCTTCTCCGCCTCGGTACTATTCGGTACCTGCTGTGCGCCGCGCCTCCCGTTCTGCTGGGCCGCCTGCTCGGCAAGAAGACGCTGCTCAACTACCGGAGCGGCGAAGCGGAGGATCACCTGCGGAGCTGGCGGCTCACGGCTCTTCCCGTCATCCGCCGTGCAAACCTGGTGGTGGTGCCGTCGGGATACCTGGTGGACGTGTTCGCCAGCTTCGGCGTACCGGCCCGGCCAATCTTCAACATCGTCGAGCTCGATCGCTTTGCCTTCCGCGAGCGACGGCCGATCAGGCCCGTGTTCCTCACGACCAGACTCCTCGAGCCGCTCTACAACGTCGGCTGCGTCCTGAGGGCCTTTGCGCTGATCCAGGCGCGCTACCCCGACGCGCAGCTCACCGTGGGCGGAGACGGATGGATGCGTCCGGAGCTGGAACGCCTCGCGCGCGATCTCGGACTGCGTCATATCTCGTTCATCGGGCGAGTGCCGTTCGACCGGATGCCGTCGCTCTACGACGCCGCCGACATGTACCTGACCGCGACGGATCTCGACAACATGCCTGGCTCGGTCATCGAGTGCTTCGCGTGCGGGCTTCCCGTCGTGACGACCGACGCCGGCGGTGTCCCGTACATCGTCACCCACGAGCAGACCGGCATGATCGTCGCGCGCAACAATCACGAGGCCATGGCGCGGCAGGCCATCCGGCTGCTCGAAGACCCGGAGCTGGCTGCGCGGCTGGCCCGGCAGGCACGCGAGGCCTGCCGGCAGTATCAATGGGAGTCGGTGAGAGACGCCTGGCTCCAGACGTACCGTGAGCTCGCAGAGGGCACACCCGCCATCGAACGACAGCTCGCGCCCGCGAGGCGAGGCGGAGAGGGCGGTTCGCGATGAGTCACACGGTCGTCATCGCGCGGGCGGCGCGAGCCGACTATGGCAATCTGCCGCAAGCAGAGCCCGCCCCGGAGCTCCCGTCCGGATCCGTCACGACCGTGGGAGGAGGCGCCGGACGCGAGCTGCTGCGGCAGTGGGGCCTGGACGCGTCTCGATTCGGGAGCGCGCACTGGAACCCGCTCGGAGCGGTGATCCCAGCAGGTGCACGGGTCGTCGTGAAGCCGAACTGGGTGCATCATCTGAACAAGTCGAACGAGGGGCTGGACTGCCTGCTCACCCACACCAGCGTGCTCGAGTGCGTGCTCCAGTACGTCGCCTTGACCAGGCCCCGGTCGGTGGTCATTGGTGATGCGCCGATTCAGGGCTGCGACTTCGGCCGTCTGCGCGCGAGTTGCGGGCTCGACGCCATGGTGGAGCGCGTCGCCTCCGAGACGGGCCTTCGCGTGGACATCGCCGACTTCCGCAGGACGCTCCTGCCCGAGGATCGCGTCGGCGGCGCGCGCGTCGAGAACGTGCGGCCGCAGGCCAACTACACGCTGGTGGATCTCGGCCGCGAGAGCCTGCTCGAGCCTCTCGCCCGCGCGGCCGAGAAGTTCCGCGTCACGATGTACAACCCCGATCTGCTCAGTCGGACGCATTCGCCCGGGAGGCACCAGTACCTCATCGCGCGGGAAGTGCTCGAGGCCGACGTCGTCATCAGCCTGCCGAAGCTCAAGGCGCACAAGAAGGCCGGCGTGACGGGCGCCCTCAAGAATCTCGTCGGGATCAACGGCAACAAGGAGTTCCTGCCCCATCACAGGAAAGGCGGCTCGACCACCGGAGGCGACTGCTATCCCGGCGGTTCGTGGCTCAAGCACCGTGCGGAGGATCTTCTCGACGAGGTGAACCGCGCGCCCGAAGGCCGGGCGCCCGGGCTGAAGGTCTGGCTGGCCGGCGCCGCCGTGCGCGGCGCGGTCATGCTGGGAGAGGATGACAACATCGACGGCTCGTGGTACGGCAATGACACCGTCTGGCGGATGTGTCTCGACCTCCAGCGCATCCTTCGATACGCCGGCGCAGACGGAGCCCTCCATGCCGAGCCGCAGCGGCGGGTCATCACGATCACCGATGCCATCGTGGCCGGCGAGCGGGAGGGGCCGCTGGCCCCGAGTCCCATCCCGGCGGGCTTCGTCACCGGAGCGTTCAATCCCGCCGCGGCCGAGTGGGTGCACGCACGTCTGATGGGATTCGACCCGCTCAAAATCCCCCTGGTGCACCACGCCTTCGACGGCTTCGCGTTTCCGCTGGTGGACTTCGCGCCCGACGCCGTCCGCGCGCGCATCGACGGGAAGGAGCTCGCCGCCGGGGCGATTCGTCCCATTCTGCCGTTCGCGTTTCAGCCCGCCAGGGGCTGGAAGGGGCACATCGAGCTCGACCGATGATTCCGGCCGCCTTGCGTCGGATCTGGTGGCGCCGTTACCTGCGGCGGAACACACGCCCCTGGGACGATCTCGAGTCGTTTCCCGCACTCGATCCGGCCGGGCAGCGGCGCGAGCTCGGCTCGCGCCTCCTCAGCCAGATCCGGTACCTCGGCCGCCGCGCCGACGCGCTTCCGGAGTGGCGCGAGGCCGCCCGCATAGAGGATCCTGCCGAGGCCTTCCGGTGCTGGCCGTCGCTGCCGGTGCTGACCAAACAGACGCTGGCTGCCCGCTTCAGGCCCGAAGACGTCCAGGCCCTCTGCGGATTGCCGGGAGTCGTCAGCTCGAGCGGCGGGTCGACGGGAGAGCCCACGCACTTCTTCCACGATACGAACATGGTGCTGAGCTGCGTCGCCTCGTCGGTCTACGCGCAGCTCCGGATGGGATGGCGCCTCGGGATGCCGCTCGTCAAACTTTGGGGATCCGAGCGGGACATCGGCAGGGATACGACGCCGCGCAATCGGCTCCTGAACCACCTTCTCGGCACGATCCTCGTCGAGGGCTACCGGATGGACGCCGCAACGGTCGAACGGGTCGTGCAGCTGATTCGCAGGAACAGCCCCGTCGCCCTCGCGGGCTTCACGACCATGCTCGAGTACGTCGCCCGTGGAGTCCTCGATCGCGGCGACACGTTCGAGCCGGGCAGCGTCCATGTCGGATGGAACGGCGGCGAAATGCTGTTCGACGAGCAGGTGGAGCTGTTCCGGCGCGCGTTCGGAGCGCCGCTGCTGAACCTCTATGGAGGCCGGGAGCTTTCCGTCACGGCCTTCCAGGAAGCCGCGGGGCGGCCGTTGAGGCTGACGAGGCCGTGGCTCTTCCTGGAGCTGGTCGATGAGGAGGGCAAGCCGGCGTCGCCGGGAGAGATTGGCCGGATTCTATTGACGAGCACCGTCTGTCGCGGGACTCCGTTCATCCGGTACGACATCGGCGACCTCGCGGCGGCAGATCCGGCACATGACACCGAGGCCGGTCTCACGCATCTGCGCACGCTGCAGGGCCGCACGAGCGGCCTCCTGCGTCTCTCCAACGGCAGGGTGGTTCAGACGCTCTACTGGAATCACTTCTTCAAAGAGGTCCCCGAAGTCAGGCAGTTCCAGGTCGTCGTCAAACGGGACGGTGCGCTCGAGATCCTGCTGCTGGGGGGCGGCTTCACGGCGGATCGGGAGACGGCGCTCCGGAGCACGCTGCAGCAGTTTCTCGGCGATGTCCCGGTGCAGTTCGACTGGGTCGCTCGAATACCCCGCACGCGTCAGGGCAAGCTGCTGCAGGTCGTCCACGAGGCCGGGCCGTAGGCGCGCGCCGTTCACATCCAGCCGCGAAGCCGATAGACGATCAGCGCGGCGGTTTCGCGCGTGAGCTCGAGAAATGCGCTCCAGCGGTCCGCGGGCGAGGTCGCCTGCTTGAGCGCGTCGGGTACGGGACGGGGCGCGATGCGGACACCGAGCCTCCGGAACGTACCGATGGCGCGCGCCATGTGGAAGTCGCTCGTCATGAGCACCTTGCTTCCGGGCAGCGCGTCCAGGAGAGGCTTGGTGAACAGGGCGTTCTCGCGCGTGCTGGTCGATCGCGTCTCGATGGAGATCGCCTCGGCCGGCACGCCGCGATAGCGCAGATAGTCACGCATGGCGGCGGCGGCCGGCATTCTCGAAGGTCCGCCGCTCAATACGATGCGCCGCACCTCGTGCCGCTGATAGGCATCGTAGGCGTAGAGGCTCCGGATGTACGTGCTGCGGCCCATGGCGCCCTCGTCGGACGCATCGCCTGCGAGCACGACGAGCACGTCGCCAGAGGGGTTGTTCCACGGCCCGGCCAGGCCGCGGGCCCACCAGGAGACCAGGGGGGTCGCGCTGACGATCAGGACCAGAAGCCCGAGGCCCGTCAGGATTGCGGCGCCGATGCGGAAGAGCGCGTTCAGAGCTCTGCGTGGAGCCAACGGCGTGGCGTCAAGGTGGGGACACCGGCGGCCCCAGCGTTGTCAGGGCCGCGCAGATGAAAGATTATAGCTGACCGTGAGCCGCAGTGTCGCGGAGCTGACGTTTCGGGCACGCCAGGAGATCGCGAACCTTCGGCTCTGGTTGAACCCTCCCGGCGCGTCGTTCGATCGCTATGTCCCTCTGGCGCAGTTGCCCGATCCGGCGGCGATCGCCGACGCCCTGCGCCCGACGCCGTTTCCGGCGGAGCTCGAACGCCTGGCGGAAGGCATTCTGGCGCACCGCATTCCGCTGTTCTGCGGCGTGTACGACGCCGGCCCGTCCGTCGACTGGCGGCGCGATCCTGCCACGGGCCGGACCAGCGAGCTCCAGTATTTCCGCCGGATTCCCTACCTGGACTTCTCGCGCGTCGGCGATCACAAGAGCGTGTGGGAGCTGAACCGCCATCAGCATCTCGTGGTGCTCGCGCAGGCCTCTCTGTTCGGCGGCACGCCGGCATACGTGGAAGAAGCCGAGCGGCAAGTCTGCGAATGGCTCGACCTCAACCCGTTCATGCGTGGGATCAACTGGAGCAGCGCGCTCGAAGTCGGATTCCGCGCCTTGTCATGGGCCTGGGTCTACCACCTGGCCGGAACCCGCTTCTCCGAGACCGGCAGACGGCGGCTCGAGTCCGGGTTATATCGGCACGCCCTGTACCTCGAGCACAACCTGTCGGTCTACTTCTCACCCAACACGCACCTGCTGGGAGAAGCCGTGGCGCTGCACGCCCTCGGGAGGCTGTTTCCGGATTTCCCGGGCGCCACCCGGTGGATGGAAGTGGGCGCCGCGACAGTGTCGCGCGAGCTCGCTCACCAGGTGCGTCCCGACGGCAGCCACTTCGAGCAGTCGGCGTACTACCACGTGTATGCGCTCGACATGTTCGCCTTCCATGCTGCGCTCGCCGGCGCCTCCGGCGAGCTCCGGGCAAAGCTCCGACTGATGGCGCGGTACCTCCGGGCGCTGATGGGAACCTCTCGAACGCTGCCGCTGATCGGGGACGACGATGGCGGGCGGCTCTTCCATCCTTACGGCCGGCGCGACCGCTTCTGCCGCGCCACGCTCGCCACGTGCGAGGCGCTCCTCGGCCAGCCGTTCGGGAGCGACCCGGACGACTTCCACGCGCAGGGAGTCTGGTGGCTGGGACCTGGACGAATGAAGGCGCGCCCCGCGGGAGAGGCGGCGATCCAATCGGAATTGTTCTCCGATGCGGGGATGGGTGTCCTGGTCTCGGGACCGGTGCAGGCCATTGTGGACGTGGGTGCCTTCGGGCCGGGAACCGCGGGACACAGCCACTCGGACACGTTGGCGGTCATCGTGCGCAGGAGCACCGAGGACGTCCTGATCGATCCGGGCACGTACATGTACGTGTCGGACCCGGAGCTCCGCCAGTGGTTCCGCGGATCGTCGGCTCACAACGTGGTTGCCGTGGACGGTCGCGATCAGGCCGACGCGGCAGGGCCATTCAGATGGGAGCACCCGCCGCTCGTCCGTCGAGGACGCTGGGTGTCCACCGTTGAGCACGACCTGATCGAGGGGACAATTCGGCTGCAGGACGGCTCCTCGCATCGGCGCACCGTGCTCCTGCTTCGATCGCCGGTGCTCGACGGCTCGTCGTGCGACTGGTTATTCGTGCGCGACGTCATCGACGGTCCGCCGGGCGGCCATGTCGTCACGCAGCACTGGCATCCCGCTGGAGAGGCCGTGCAGCTCTCGCCCCACCTTGTGCGCCTCGGCGTCGACGCCGCCCTGATCGTCCCCGAGCAGGCGGTGATCGAGGTGGTGGACTCCTGGCGATCTCTATGCTTCGGTCAGAGGACGGCCGTGCAAGCGCTGCGAATCCGAACGCCACACACGCTGCCGCTCACGCTGTGGACGGCAATCGGCCTGGGACCGGGCGCCGAGCATGGACGCATTGGCGCGGCGTCGGACGGGCTCAGACTCTCCGTTGGCGGCTCGATGGTGACGGTCGAGCCCGACGCCGCCGTGCCCTGTCGCATCTCCGAGTGTCGCTGAGGCTTACGGCACCTCCACGGCTGCTTTCATGGCCGCTCGGCATCCCCGCGAAGGCACAGCTCGTGCAAGCTGCGGCGGCGCTCGTGCGATCGCTCACCACGCTCGCCCCGATAGTCCTGTTCTCCGCCGCGATTCCAGGTCAGCAGGGTACCGATCACGTCAACGAGCAGTGGCCGGAGTACCTGGGCCGATCGCTTCGCGCAGAGCGGGTTCCGAGCGGTCGACGCAATCCGTCCCCGGATCTGGCACAACGACCGGGTTGAATGGTGGTACGCCCAGAACACGCTCTTGTTTGCCGGCGCCCCGGCGCTCGCCGCCCGCCCGGCGCTGGCAGCCGAGCTGGCACGCACCGACATCCGGCGCCTCTCAATGGTCCACCCGAGGCACTACAGCGCGAAGGCGGCGAAGCTCGAGAGCCTCGACCCGCAGAATGCGTCGCTGGCCCAGACGCTGGCGCATCTGCCCGCGCTGGTGGACAAAGCCGTGCGCAAACGCATACGAGGGCTCTTCCCGAATGGCGCCGACGCGCACACGAGCGTCTCATGACACCTGAAATCTCGATAGTCCTCAGCACGTACAATCGCGCTTCGCTCGTCGGCGGCGCGCTGCAGGCGCTCATCGCGCAGGACACCGACGTGACGTACGAGATCGTGCTCGTGGACAACAATTCCACCGACGGGACTCGCGCCATCGTCGAAGGCATGGCGCCGGCCGCGCGCGGACGCCTCAGATATGTCTTCGAGCCGCGGCAGGGTCTCTCCCACGGGCGGAATGCCGGCATCGCCGCCGTGCGCGGGCCGCTCATCGCGTTCACCGACGATGATGTCCGTGCCGCGCCCGACTGGATCGATCGCCTGGCGTCGGTCTTCCGGGACCATCCGGAGGCCTCGTTCGCCGGCGGCAGAGTGCTGCCCGTCTCGACGGCGGGATGGCCGGGGTGGTTGTCGACCAGGGCCGCGCCGCTGGCGCTCCAGGATTACGGCGGCGCCGACCGAGTGCTCACGCGCGCGCACATGCCGCACGGCCTGGTCGGCGCCAACCTCGCATTCCGCCGGACGGTGTTCGACCGTGCTGGTCTGTTCTCGCCTGATAGGCGCGAATTTCGCGTTCAGGCGCGCGGTCTTCCGTGTGGACCGATGTGCCGCCCGCCAGACTGACGCGCGGCTATCATCGCCGCTGGCATTCGGGACACGGCTGGCACGCGGCCCGCGACTTCGACCCCGAGCGCGAGCGGACGCACCGGCGGCTGCTCGGGATTCCGGGGCACATGCTGCGGGATGCGGCGGGAACTGCGCTCGCCGGCGTGCATGCCTGCGTCGCGGAGAGGGCGATGCCGTCCGGCGCCCGGACGGGTCAGCGGACGGGTCGCGGCCGGAGCAGCGAGGCGCCGAAGGTGGCGCCAAGCCGGGCGATATTGCGATCCTGACTGCGCAAAACGCCGGCCGGGAGCACCACCCCGGGCCCGAAGGAATAGTTCGAGTGCGCGTACTCCGCTGAAATCGCGAGATTCCGCGTGATCGCCACCCGCATGCGGACCGACGTGCCGAACGTGTCGTAGTCGCTCAGGAGCAGATCGCGGCCGGGCACGCCCTGAAGGTAGCTGCCATTGGCGAAGACATCCACCCGTCGGCTCAGCTCGCCATGCACTCCGAAGTCCACGGCGTTGCCGAAATACGCGCGCGGCAGCCCCTGGATCAAATGGAGGGCCCGGCGAAACTCCGCCTGTGCCGTCCAGGACCTGGCGAACTGCAGCAGCGCCGCCGCTCTCGCCGAGAAATCCCTGGTGTCGAACGGCTCCGGATCGATGAAGCTCACGTCGGTGTACTGAGTCGATCCGGCGCCGGCCGTCACTTCGATCAGGCGGGTGCGAGAGAGCGCCCGGGAGTACGAGACGCTGCCGCCCACGTCATGAGACGTCACTTCGCGCATGTAGAGCGCGGTGTCATTGCTGAGCTGTTGGTACGTGTATGCCGCGTTGAGCCGCACCCGGCGTCCCACCGACCGGTGGAAGCCGACCGAGGCCGTAGGCCCCGAGAGGGTCGGCCAGAGCTCGGTGAACTGGGCACCCTGATAGCTGTAGCTGGCATCCACCGACGAGCGGCGATCGAGCGGGACGTTGACGCGCGCCGAGCTGCCGTAGGTGATGAGCGGCTCGTCGAGCAGCGCCACGTCGGATTGGAAGGCCAGCCCGTTGTTCGCGAACAGCGGCGCGTCGGGGGTGATGACCGGCCCGATGACATCGAAGCTGAAGTACGGCTGATACTGGACGGTCTGCGCCAGCTGCACCTCCAGACGGCGACCCGTGACGTCGAGCCCGGCCACGGCGTTGTACCCGTCGAGCGGCTGCGAGATCCCGGCCTGCAGGTTCGGGTAGAAGTCGAACGTCGCTCCTCCTTCCGCGTAGAAGAGACTGTGGCGCGTCCGGCGCGCATAGAACAGGTCGCCGGCGGCCCGCGTGTAGTAGCCGCTTTCGCGGGGACGGCTTTCAGGCGATATCGCGCTGCTGGTCGCGAGCAGGTCGTCGTCATAGGTCTCGAGCGCGGAGAGGTTCAGCACCAGCGACTGGGCGCTCTGGGTGTCGCGGCGCGCCCCTTCGTACACGCCCAGGAAGGGCCGCTCGCGCGGTGGCGTCTGCGACGAGTCCTGTTGCGCGCGAATGCACGGAGCCACCGCCAGGTCCACCAGCAGCACGAACGCGAGAACACTGAGCCTGCGAGCCACGCATCCCTCCAGAATTGAGACAGTTCCAGCGCCGCGGGCGCGGCCACTCCGGTCCGTCCCGCCGCACACCGCCTGCGCCGCGGCGTGAACTTCGACGTACCTCGTCTGAGAATGACTGTCTTGATGGTCTTCACGATGATGAACATATCGAGCGCAATCGACATGTTCTTGATGTAGAAGAGCTCGTACTGGAGCTTTTCGAGCGCGTCTTCGCGGCTCGCGCCGTAGGAGTACTTCACCTGCGCCCACCCGGTCAGTCCGGGCCGCACCGTGTGCCGCTGGCCGTAGAAGGGGATCTCGCGGGTGAGCTCGTCCACGAACTCCGGCCGCTCGGGCCTGGGCCCGACCAGGCTCATGTCGCCGACCAGCACGTTCCAGAGCTGCGGGAGCTCGTCGAGCCGGCTCTTCCGCAGAAAGCGTCCGATGGGCGTGACCCGGGTGTCGTCCGCCCGGGCCCAGACGGGCCCGGTATGCGCTTCGGCGTCCACGCGCATCGAGCGGAACTTGTGCAGCACGAACACGCGGTTCTTGTACCCCACTCGCTTCTGGTGGTAGAGCGCGGGACCGCGCGAGGTGAGGCGCACGAGGGCGGCCACGACGAGCATGACCGGTGCCCCCAGCACCAGCCCAACCGCCGCCGCCACGACGTCGATGGCGCGCTTCGCCCGGAACAGCGTCCGCGTGCTCTTGAAGCCCGAGGAGAAGATGAGCCAGCTCGGCCGCAGGTTCTCGACCGCGATCTTGCCCGTGTACTCCTCGTACACCGATGCGAGGTGATCGAAGGCGACACCCTGCAGCAGCTTCATTTCCAGCAGGCGGTCCATCGGCAGCGTGCCGCGCGCATCGGCCAGACTGACAACGACGCGATCGACGCCGCGGCTCCTGACGATCCCGGTGATGTCGTCGATGGTCCCGATCACGCCTGGGTTGATCACGCGCTCGCCGACGCGGGCGGGATCCGCATCGACGAAGCCGACGATCTCCACTCCAAGGTCCTGCCGCCGCTCGAACAGCTCGCGCGCGAGTTTGACCGCCGCCGGACTCGTTCCGACGAGCAGCAGGCGCTCGCTCGGACCCATCCGGTGCGTCAGCCATTCGAATCCGATGCGCCAGCCGCTGATGAGGGAGATGATGGCCACCGCGGCGATCAGGAAGACGCCGCGTCCGAGCACCATGCTGGGGAACCAGAAGTAGATCACCGCGAGCACGAACGACGCGGCGCCGAGCGACTGCGCGATCCGAATGAAGAGGTCCGTCTTGTCGGCGATGGTCCGGAGATCGTACAGGTCGCAGTAGTACAGACAGAGCTGGCAGACCACCGCAACCAGGAGCGCCTTGTAGAGGCCGTGCTCCTCGGCCATCACCACCCAGGTCCACTGCCCCAGGCGGATGTAGGCCGCCAAGGCCACCGCTCCGATGATCAGCCCGCTCTCGGCGACGACCAGGAGCATGGCGCGGGGGGCGACGGCCTGCAGGAGCTTGTTCATCGGCGCTACGGTGTACTCGCCAGCGACATGCGATGCTCACCTTCGGGCGCCGCGTGCCCGTAGTGGTAGTTGAAATACGCGGCTTCGCGCTGCACGCCCTCTTCGACGCGGTTCAGAACGACACCGACGATCTTGTCGCGGCCGATGGTTTCGATAGCGCTTTCGACCAGGGCGGCCGGGGCCAGGCCGGCGCCCACGACGAGCACCGTGGCGTCCACCATGGCGGCGAGGAGGCTGGCATCCGGCTGGAGCGCCACCGGCGGGGTGTCGAGGATCACCCAGTCGTAGCTGGCGCTCGCTTCGTGCATGATCTGCTGCATGCGGCCGGAGGTCAGGCCGGCCATCGGATCCGAGTCCGGCCGTCCGCCGGGAAGCAGCGCCAGAAACGGCGAGAGCTCGAGGACGCGCAGCGGCCCGTCCGTTTCGCCGCGAAGCTTCTCGCTCAATCCGACCACCGTCTGAAGCTGGAACACGCCGCCGAGTGACGGCCGGCGCAGGTCGGCGTCCATGAGCAGCACCCGGCGCTTGTAGGATTCGCTGAGCGTCAGCGCCAGATTGGCCGCCGTGAGCGTCTTGCCTTCCCCGATCGTCGCGCTTGCGACCATGACGACTTTCGTGCCGCGCTCTTCCTGCAGGTGATGAAGCATCGCCGCGATGCGACGGTACTGCTCCACGCACGCGCGGCCGGTGCCGGCATGCAGCACCAGCTTCTCGCCGGCGAGGAGGCGGGAATCGTGCGGCGCCTTGGGCTTGGCCGCTGGCGCCGCGGGCCGGGCCGGTTCAGCATTGAGGCGCGGTCCGGGCTCCGCGGCGGTTTCGGGCCCCAGCGGGAAGGCGTCGAGCGACGCGGCGTCCTCCACAGGCGCGGCAGTCGCAGCTTTCAGTCCGGCTTGCTTCAGGGCTTCGTCAATGCGGCTCATGGCTCTCCATTCGTCTCATGACACGGACGCGCGGCGGTTACAGCGACAAGAAGCGGCGCCAGGGCGCCACCACGTGCTCGCGCGGACGCCGCTCACCGGCGGGCGCGGCCACCGGTTCCTCTCCGCTCGCGCCCTGGCCGTCGCCCGGATTCGCCGTGACGACCTGGAACGCGCCCTGCGCGGTGTCCTGCGCCTCCGCCGCCCCGAAATCGAAATCCTGGCAGACCTCCTGGACGACATCGGCAGTGACGGGGCGGCGGTTCATCGCGAACGCGCTGATGAGCGCGTTGTGGCAGATCACGCTGATCGTGCGCGGTATGCCGCGCGATCGCTCGTGAATCAGGTACACCGCCTCCCGCGTGAACATCGTCGACGCGTTGCCGCCGGCGACCGCCACACGCGCGGTGATGTACTGGCCGGTCTCGTTGAGCTCGAGCGGCCGGAGGTGGCATCGAAGCCCGATGCGCTGCTTCAGCTGCCGCAGTGACTGGTGGTTGAGCCGTTCGGCCAGCTCCGGCTGCCCGGCGAGCACGATCGGCAGCAGCTTGGTGGTCGTGGTTTCGATGTTCGCGAGCAGCCGGATCTCCTCGAGGAGATCGTACGGCAGGCTCTGCGCCTCGTCGATGATGAGCGCCGTCCTGATGCCCTGATCGTGCGTGCGGCGAAGCGCCTGCTCGAGGCGCTGCAGCAGCAGCGTCTTCGACGTGGAGACGTCGGAGCCGAGGTCGAACTCCCGCGCGAGGAACTCCAGGAACTCCGTGCGCGTCAGCGTCGGGTTGTTGAGATACACCGCGTGGGTCTCCCGCGCGTCTGTCGACTCGAGCGTCGCCCGGATCAGGGTCGTCTTGCCCGTGCCCGCCTCGCCCACCAGCGCCGTGACGCCGGTGCCGGCGGCGATCCCGTAGTCGAGGCTGCTCAGCGCCTCGCGATGGCTCGAGGTCAGGAACAGATACTTCGGGTTCGGTGTGAGATCGAACGGACGCTCGTTCAGATCGAAGAATTTTTCATACATATCCGCACCGCGTTATCTGAAGAGCTCGGCGATCACGCCCAGTTTCCACACGACGACGCCGACACACACCGAGGCCGCCAGGGCTGCCGTGGACATGACCGCCCGCCGCCGGCGCAGGCGCTGCTCCTCAGCGGTGCTGGTCATCAGCGGAATCTGTGCCAGGACGGGCAGCTGCAACACCCCGTTGATGTCTTCTTCCGTACGGAACGTCGTGTCGCGGTACTCCTGAAATGCCAGGAGGAACACGCCCGCCACGAGGCCCGCCCCGGTTCCGATGAGATCGATCAGCGGGCGATTCGGGCTGACGGGACGCTCCGGGAGGCGCGCCGGATCGAGAATCCGGAACTGTTCGCCAATCTGACGCCGCTCCAGATTCGCCGCCACCTTGGCGGCTTCGCTGCGCTGGAGCAGATCCGAATACACCTTCTGCAAAGTCGTATAGTCGCGCGTCAGCTCCGCGAGCTCGGTTTCGCGCGCCGGGACGGTCTCGAGGCGCGCCTGATACTGGGATGCGGTCCCGCGCAGCTGCCGTTCCTGGGTCTCCGCGGTCGTGATCTGCCGGTTGAGGCTGTCGAGCTCGAGCTGATAGCGCTTGATCTGGTTCCGGCGGTTCGCTTCGGCGGGCGTCAGGATCGCCGAGGCCTCGGGCGAAAGCGGCGCCGTCGCCGCCTCGGCTTCCGCGCGCTGCTGCAGCTCGGCGATCTGGCGCTTCGCCTTGATGACGTCGGGATGCTCCGGCGTGAGCTGCGACTGCAGCGCCCGGAGCTGCGCCTGCGCGATCGCGAGCTGCTCGCGGGCGGTGAGCGCCTGTGTCTGAACGCCGGGGGCACCGGTCGGATCGAGCAGTGCGGGCTGCGTGTCGGGCAGCGTCAGATCGTTCAGCAGGCTCTCCACCATCATCTTCCTGTCGCGGGCGTGGTTGAGCGTCTGAAGCACGGCCTGAATCTGGAGCTGCGTGTTCTGGATCACCTGGAGGTTGGCTTCGGCCTGCGACGGCAGCTCACCGGAGTACTGCTTGCGGTAGGCCTCGAGCTTGGCTTCCTGCGCCTTGAGCTGCTGGCGCGCGTTGTCCAGCTGGGTCTCGAGGAACTCGTTCGTCTGCTCCGCCTGCTGCGCACGATCATTGAGGTTCTCCGAATTGAAGAGCGACGCGAGGGTTTCGGCGACCGTCTTCACCGTGCGCGGGTTGGTGCCGACATAGCTCACCCGGAAGGCATCGCCTTTCGAGATCACCTCGATGGCGATGTCCTTGCGCATCTGCTCGACGACGTCCTGCAGCGGCTTGCTGGCGCGCTCCCGGGGATACAGGTTGTTGTCGAGGATGATCCTCTCGAGCCGCGTGCGGCTCATGATCTGCTGGCTGATCGAGTTCAGCCGATCCTCGATCTTGGTGGTGACCGTGGACTGCACGTAGCTCTCGGGCACCCGCTGAGGCACGACCAGCATCAGCGTTTCCGATCGGTACTTGTTCGGCAGGAAGTGCGCGACGATGGCCGTGCCGACGGTGACGGCGACGAAGGGCAGAATCAGCAGCCACTTGCGGCGCCAGATCACCTTGGCGATTTCATCGACCGTGTACGTCTTTCCGGGGAGCACAGTGAGTCCTTCCTGTCTCGACCTCAGGGAACGATGACCGTATCGCCCGGCTTCAGGTCGATGTTCTGCTTCAGGTTCTTGCGGTTCAGCACGTCTTTGTAGTTGAACGTGAAGGTCTGCGTGCGGCCGTCGTCGGGCCGCATGATGACGATATTCTTCTCGTCGGCGTACTCGAGCAATCCACCGGCGCTCGAGATCAGCTGGAGCACGTTCATCGACGTCGTGAGCGGGTACGGGCCGGGCTTCGCCACCTGACCGGTGATATACACGCGCCGGCTGTTGATCTGCTTCACCACCACGGCCACGTTGGGGTCCTGCACCAGGCGCTTGGCCTCGGTCGTCAGCTTGGTGCGCAGCTGCTCGGGCGTCAGGCCGGCGACGTCGATGTCGTTCAGCAGCGGGAGCGAGATGCGCCCGTCGGGCCGCACCACCACCTCTGCCGACATGTCGGGCTGACGCCACACGACAATGGCGAGGACGTCGCCCGGACCGATGACATAGTCGCCGGGCGTCGCCTCGGCCCCGGCCTCCGGAGCCGCCGCGGATGGCGCCGGCGGCTGCTGCGGCGCCGCCGGCGGTCCGGCGGGAGCCGCGGGCGGCGGGCCAGGCGTCGGCGCCGGGTTCGACTGGGCCGCGGCCGTTACGGCCATGCACAGGGCAAGCGCAGGCGCCGCGAACATCAGCGGGCGCGATGAGGGTGTCAGCATGTCGGACCTTCGGTGCTCAGCGTGACTCAGCGGTAATCCTTGAACGGCAGCTGGCAATCGTGCTTGCGAAGGAAGTTGAGGAACTTCTTGTACTCGTGCGCCTCCATGTTGAACATCCGCGAGACGATCTTGTAGTTGCCGCGCGACTCTTCCAGCCCTTTGCGCACCAGATCCCGGACGTTGGCGCGCGTGATCTCGCGCTGCATGTACAGCGGATAGACGACGCGCCAGAAGGACTCCCGCTCCTCGGTCAAGCGCTTGTACAGATCGTCGGCGACCGTTCTCCGGCGCTCGCGTTTGGGCCGTACGGCGACGCCGCGCTGCGCCCGGACCTCGGGCGGCAGGTCGTCGAGGGCGACCGGCTCGCCTCGTCCCCGGACGATGAGCCGCTCGATGACGTTCTCCAGCTCGCGCACGTTGCCGGGCCAGGAGTGTTCGGTGAGCGCCTGATACGCCTCCGGGGTGATGGCCGGGGTCGGCGTTCCGTTGTTGCGGGTGAAATGGGAGAGAAAATGGTTGATGAGCTCGGGAATGTCCTCGCGGCGCTCGCGCAGCGGGGGCACGGCGATGTGGATCACGTTCAGCCGGTAGAACAGATCCTCGCGGAACTGTCCCTGCGCGATCAGGTCGCGGAGATTCCGGTTGGTGGCCGCGATCACGCGCACGTCCACGCGCCCGTCGGCGCGGTGGGCGCCGACCTTCTGGACGTCTCCGGTTTCGAGAAAGCGGAGCAGGAGGCCCTGCATCCGCAGTGTCATCTCGCCGATTTCGTCGAGGAAGATCGAGCCGTCGGCGGCGAGCTCGAGCTTGCCGGGCTTGTCGCGGTAGGCGCCGGTGAAGCTGCCCCTGACGTGGCCGAAGAGCTCGGACTCCAGGAGGGTTTCCGGGATGCCGGCGCAGTTGACCGCCAGGAACGCCCGGTCGGTCCGGTGGCTGTAGGCATGGATCGCGCAGGCCACCAGCT
This sequence comes from Vicinamibacterales bacterium, assembly GCA_963738315.1. Classification (GTDB taxonomy): domain Bacteria; phylum Acidobacteriota; class Vicinamibacteria; order Vicinamibacterales; family JAMQPK01; genus JAMQPK01. Next base: position 1,334,972 of record CAVTVT010000002.1, read on the forward strand.
CCTTCCCCACGCCGCTCTCGCCGGTAATCAGCACCTTGGCATCGGAGCGGGCGACCCGCTCGATCTCGCCCCGCAGCTCCTTCATCACCGCGCTGTCGCCGATCAGTTGTCCGGTGCCGTTGTTCTTCATGCCTGCTCTCTAGGGTCGACGATCACCAACAAAGCTTTCGAGCCGCGCCCTGCTGGCCTCGTCGAGCGATACAAAAGCGGCACCAACCCGGTGGCGGGTGCCATCCACGAACCGTGATTCCCCGCGTTTGACTTCGATCTCCGCCGTGATCCCTTGTTCACCCAGACGAACATTGAGTCTCCCCTTGTCTCCCACGGCCAGCATTTCAGGAGACACGAACAACACTCCGCTTCCACTGATGTCCACGAGCTCGACGGTTGTCCACCTGGGCTGGCCCATTTCGGCCTGTCCCGCGCAGTTCACCCGATGCCCGCGCCTCCGATTCGATGTCCCGCCCGCCTTCTGCGGCCGTTTCGCCCGTCGGGAGCGCCAGCAGCTCCTCCATTTGGTCGACCGCCCCAGTCCACGCAAGTGCTACCAGATAATGACGCTGGCCCGACTCGCCTTTGTGCGACGTTACGCGTCTGACTTCTCCCCGGATGTCGCGACCGCGACCGCGGTAGAGGAGACGGCCGCTAATCCGGTCGCCCACAGTGAAGGCGTTGGGTGTTTCGACCAGCGCGCCGGCAACGCTCAGATTGACAATGGGGAGCGGCTGCCAGATTTCGAGGGTGCCGGTGAGATGCCCGACAATCTCGAATCGCTGCCGTCCGCGGCGGTCGCCAATCCGCTTATCCACGGCAGCCCGTCCCGCACTCCGGAGCGCGCTGTCCGCCGACGGACGCCGGAGCTGCAAAGAAGTCGCCAGTCTGAAGTAGATTTGTCTGAGGGACGAGATCTCGATGCATCTGAAGGGGTTTCATCACTGGCTCTCAATCCGTCAAGACGCGGGAGTTGTTGGTAGGGGAAAAAAGTCTGTCTAATTGTAGACAAAAGTCCGACATTCTTGCTCTAGGGAGAATCCCACCGTCCGGGCCGCCCGGCTTTCGGCTGCGGACGAGGGATCCGTGCACCTCCGTGCACCGACGCGCCGGCAAATCCTACAACAAAGCCGCCCTAATTCTGCGGAACAGAGCCGGCCGGATAGGCAAGCGGGGTGCCACGGTCCACCGTGGGAATCCTCGGGAAAAATTGGATGTCGGTCGATCGCCGCCGTTGAGGTCGTGTGACTGGCCGAACAAAGGCCCGGGCGCAGGAGACTTCAGTGGCGGCACGTCTGCCCGCGAGCAGCGAAGTGGTCGTGCATTCATCTGATACTGGGTGTTTTGTCCCAGTACGCTGGTGGTGCAGGCCTTGCACAACGCACCCCCAATAACACGTGTACGCGCTAATCGCCGAATTCGACCCTCAGAGAGCCGCAGCCTATCGCGAGGTGGTCGAGGCTCAGGGCCTCAAGGCCGTGTCGGTGCGCGACGGCGACGCGGCTCGCCGAGTGCTCCAGAGCCACGGCGCGCCATCTCTCCTCATTACAGATCTGTCCCTGCCCAACACCGACGGCTTCTCGCTCATCACCGACGTCCGGCGGCTGTCGCCTCAGGATCGTACCGCGATCCTCGTCTTCTCGGCGTTCCCGGAGCTGCGCGCCGCCGCCATGGATCTGCGCGCCAGCCTGGGCCTGGCCGACGTGGCCGACAAGAAGCTCTCCCGGGAGGCGCTCACCCGCAGCGTCGCGCGCGCGCTGGCGGCGCTCACCGGGCGCGCCCGCCCCTCGGCAGAGGCCGTGGGCCCCGACGAGCTCGTCCGCCGCATTCTGCCCCGCATCGCGCAGACCTTCCGCGTGCCCATCGTGCTGGTGGCGATGGATCTTCGTGAGCAGCGCCAAATCACCGCGTATCTTCGCCTGAATCAGCCACACCACGCGGTCCAGCAGTGGCACGTGCTGCAGCAGGTGTGGGCGACTGGCGAGCCTCTCGTCATTCCCGATACCGCGCGCCAGTCGCTGTTTGGCATCGCGCCTGCAACACCGTCCGTATCCGTGCGCGGCGTGGCCGCCGTTCCGTTGATGACGAGGAGCGGCCGGCTGGTCGGCGTCATGAGCCTCCTCGACTTCGAGCCGCTCACGCTGACGAGTCATCAGCTCGATCTCCTGCTCGGAGCCGCACGCCGCATTGCCGACGAACTCGCGCGGGCCTACGCCGGACAGCTGGCGGGATCCGATCAGCCACCGCAGGCGCGCACGGAAGAGAGCTGGGCGGCCCTCGAGCGTCTGGCCATGACCGACGCGCTCACGGGGCTCGCCAATCGGCGCGCCGGCGAGCGCGCGCTCGATCGCGAAGTGGCGCGCGCGCACCGCTCCGGAGGCGCGCTCAGCGTCGCGCTGATCGACGTCGACCGCTTCAAGACGATCAACGACGCCTACGGACACGGCGCCGGCGATGACGTGCTCTGCGAAGTGAGCCGTGTGCTCACCGCCACATTGCGGGCGTCCGATTACGCCGTGCGCTGGGGCGGCGACGAATTCCTCGTGCTGCTGCCCGACGTTCCGCTGGCCGGCGCGCTCGTATTCGCCGACCGCGCCCGCACGCAGCTGGAATCGCTACGCACGCCCGGGGCGCCGCGGGTCACGGTCTCGGTGGGGATCGTGGAACTCGAGCGGGACGAGAGCGCGCGGGCCGCGCTGGCGCGGGCCGACGCGCGGCTCTACGATGCCAAAGCCGCCGGCCGCAACCGCGTCGCGGGCGGTGACAGCGAATCATGACTCCGCATCCCCTCGAGCTCGTGGGCGTCAGCGCGGCCATCGCCGGCATCCGCCAGGAGATTGAGCGTGCGGCGGAATCGGAGGCCAAGGTACTCATCACAGGGGAGAGCGGCGTCGGCAAGGAGGTGGCCGCGCGGCTGGTCCACCGGCAGAGCCGGCGCAGCCGGGCGCCGCTCATCACCATCAACTGCGCAGGCGTCCCGGACTCGCTTCTGGCCTCCGAGCTGTTCGGCCACCTGCGCGGCAGCTTCACCGACGCCCATCGCGACGCGCGCGGCTGGCTGGAACAGGCCGACCGGGGCACGATCTTCCTCGACGAGATCGGCGAGATGAGCAGCCAGATGCAGTCGCTGCTGCTGCGGTTCCTCGAAACCGGTGAAATCCAGCCGATCGGCTCCGAACGGCGCTCGACGGTGGTCGACGTCCGGGTGATTACCGCCACCAACAGGCCGTTGCAGGATCGAATCGCGGCGGGGGAGTTTCGGGAAGACCTCTTCTACCGCCTGAACGTCGTGCACATCCACATCCCGCCGCTTCGCGAGCGCCGCGAAGATCTGCCGCCGCTGGTGGAGCACTTTCTGGACCAGTTCAGCGAGATCCATGGCGTCGAACGGCCGAAGCTCAGCAATCCGGCCGCGCAGCAGCTCCATACGGCGGTCTGGCCTGGCAACGTGAGACAGCTGCGCAATGTCTTGGAGCGGCTCGTCGTGCGCGCGCGGGGACGGACGATCACCGCGGCCGACCTGCCGCGCGACATCCTGTCCTTTGCCAGGCCCGCTCCGGTTCATCGCGCGGAGCGCTCGCGGGCGGAGCGGGCCTTCGAAGAGATGCTGCAGCAGGGCGAGACATTCTGGAACGCCGTTCGGCGTCCCTTCATGGCCCGCGACCTGACTCGCGACGACATGCGCGCCATCGTCCGGCGCGGACTCGAGCTGACGCCGGCGGGCTACAAGACCCTCCCGCAGCTCTTCAATGTCCTGCCGGGCGAGCGCAAGCGGATGCTGAGCTTCCTCCGCAAACACGGCTGCTACGTCGAAGCGCCCCCGGGCAACGCGCCCAGGCGCAAACGAAAAGCGGGCTGACAGTTCCTCACGCCGGGCACACCTCGAACGTCCCCGGCCTCCCGCGTTCTCCCGCCGGGCTGTGATTCGCCGAACCGCGGCCCCGCTACACTGTGCCGCGCCGGCCGACCACCAGACGATAGATGAGGAGCAGCACGATGGCCCCGAGAATCGACATGAACAGACCCGCGCCCTGATTGGGTCCTGGACATTCCGGCGGCGCGGCCGAGGTAGCCGCCGAGCACCGCGCCGACGATTCCAAGGACGATGGTGATGATGAAGCCGCCCGGGTCACGCCCTGGCATCAACAGCTTGGCAATCACCCCGACGATGAGCCCGAAAATGATCCATCCGATGATTCCGAACATGCGGCACCTCCTCGCGGCTGCGATGCGAAACGTATTCCATCGGTCAGGGACTGACGAGCGCCGGCGAGCCCGCTGGCCGGACGCTGCCGCCGGCGGGCTCGATTGTGAGCAGAAAACCGAGGGTGCCGTCAGCGAGCGGCGGCCCCGTGTCGAAGGCGGCATTGGCACGTCCGTACTCGTCAGGCCTGTACTAAACCGACGCTGGTGGTGCCGCGCGTCCCTGTCCGCCAGAGTTGATACACCTGGTTTCCCGACGGTCTGGGAAGGTGTGACGCGTAGAGCAACACCCCCCGCGTGCGGCTCGACAGCACGTGGCCTCGGGCCGCAGGCGCGGCAACACCTCCGGTCATCCGGATGCGCAGGAGGTCGTCGGCCGCGAGCACGTCCGCGGCACGTACCGGCGCGGGCGGCCGCCGCAGCCGCCTCGTCGTTGAGACGGGTGAACCGCGCATCGTCCTGCTGGGCGCGTTCCCGGATCTGTGCCTGCAGATCCTGCACACGCCTCTCGGCGACGGCCAGCCGGTCGGTCGATGCCTGCAGATCGCGTGAGATGCGGGAGCGCGAATACGTCCCGACGATGCCCAATCCGACCAGCGCCGCGATCAACAGCCAGATCCAGATCGCGCCACGCGAGCTGCGGTCGTGCAGGTGTACCTCTGACGCCATGGCAGGCGGCTGGGCAGGGCCGCGCGCGCGCAACGCCGCCGAGAGCTCGCGGAGATCAGTGCGGAGCTCGTGGATGGCCGTGGAGGCTTCCTGGAACGGGGGCGCCGTGGGGGGCGCACCGACGCTGAGGAACGCCGACGCGCGCTGCTGCAGATCCCGCAGCGATTCCTCGTGCAGCTGGCGCAGGGCAATCCACTCGTGCTCGAGCCGCCGCTCGAACTCGTGGACGCGCGCCGCCGACGCGTCCGTGAGCTCGCGAATCCTGTCGTCGAGCTCCGCGGCGGGCGGGTCGGCGTGCTCCCTTTCCGACTCCGTCCCTGCCGTGGCGTGCTGGCGCAGGGGTGTGGGCGCCATCGGGTAACTATACTCGGCTGAAGCCGTCGCAGCGGTCTCCTCCTGCAAATTCCGTAGCAAGGCGGCACGCCCGCAACGACCCGGATCAGGCCTGTTTCCCGGGCTCAGGGAGGGCGCACCGCGCGGTTGCAGGGGAAGCGCTGACTTTTGTCGGCAGATGCGCGCACTCCTCGGTTGGCCGTTCAGTTCGCTCAGGTTACGGCCTGCCGACGAAGCGGATTAGCCTCCCTCTTCGAGTTCCTGCACCTCGATCCGGTCCGGTTGAGGCACGACCACTTGAGGCACGACCACGCGAAACAGCTGGTCGAATCCTTCATCGAAAGACGGCGCTTCGAGGCGCCTGGCGGCCGTGAAGATGGCGACGGGCGGAACGCGCGCGCGGCCGCGGCGTTCGGCGTTGCGCGCGACGGCCTGGCGCGTGGAGACGTCGAAGTAATAGCCGATCACACGGGCCTGGTGCTCGCGCGCGATCGCGATGAGCGGCGCACGATCCAACCGGCTGGCGTTGACGTTGTCGATGACGACCGGACGGCGCTCGGCGAGCGCGGCGCGAAGCGCCTGCTGGAGGCGCACTTGACGCCGCCTGCCGTTCGGCCAGAGATCCAGGCTGAGGTGCACGTGCGTTGCCGCGAAATACGCACGGACGAGCGTGGACTTGCCCGCTCCCGGCAGGCCGATCAGGATGATGCACTCCGGCGCCATGCGTGGGCCGCGTCTTACTCCGAGCGATGCGCCCCGGGCGGCGGCCGCCCGCCACTATAGTCCATGCGTACGCGCCGCCGGTGTCCGCGGCGGAAGGCCCCGGCAGCATCGGGATGCCCGCCCATGGCGCCCTATAATCCCGCATGATGAACGATCGCCTGGAACGGCAGATTGCGTTTCTCGTCGAAGCCGACAGATTGAAGCGCGTGGAGCGGCGGGCGCCGCTGATCGATGGCACGCGCCGCGAGAACTCCGCCGAGCATTCCTGGCATCTCGTGCTCGCGGCCATCGTCCTCAAGGAGTACGCGGCGAACGGGCTGGACATGCTGCGTGTCGTCGAGATGCTCGCCGTGCACGATCTCGTCGAGATCGATGCCGGCGATACGTTCGCATATGACGAGGAAGGGCAGGCGGGCAGACCCGAGCGCGAACGGCGCGCGGCGGATCGAATTTTCGCGCTGCTGCCGGCCGATCAACAGCGGCGTCTTCGCGCCGCGTGGGACGAGTTCGAGGCGCAGAGCACGACAGAGGCGCGCCTGGCAAACGCGCTCGACCGTCTTCAGCCGCTGCTGGTGAACGCCCATGCCGGCGGCGGCAGCTGGAAGGAGCACCCGCTCGCGCGCCCGCAGGTCGTCGCCCGGATGGAACCGATCCAGCGGGCCATGCCCGATGTATGGCCGTTGGTGATACACATCATCGACACGTTCTGCGATGCCGGGATCATCGCGCGAGGCGGCACAGTCGATCGGTGACCAGCTTCCATACAACATTCGACAAACAGACGAAAAATACGAAATTCGGGGGTTCGATGGAGTTGCCGCCGCGTGATAGCGTGTGTGATCGATGGGTTCGGCGCACGAACAGCACTCGGTGCACTTCTATGCGCGAGAGCGGGATCTGGTCGAGACGGTCACGGTGTACCTCGCCTGCGGTTTGATCGACGGCCATGCGGCTCTCCTGATCGCGACGCCGGCGCACCGGGCAGCCATCCTTGCGAGCCTCCGGGCGCGGCACATCGACGTGCGACGAGCTCAGCGCGACGGCGATCTGGCGGCGATCGACGCGGCGACGCTGCTCGCCTCGTTCATGGTGGGCGAATCCCCCGATGCACATCTGTTCGAACGCGCCATGACGACGATCATGGCGCGATTCGCCGCGCGGTATTCCCCTTTGCTCCTGCGATCGTACGGCGAGATGGTCGATCTGCTGTGGAAGCAGGGCAACCCCAGGGCCGCGATCCGGCTGGAAGAGCTGTGGAATGCGCTCGCCAAGCAGCACGGCTTCTCCCTCCTCTGCGGGTATTCGCTCAAGAACAGTTATGCGCGCAGCGATCTCTTCGAAGAAGTCTGCCGGCAACACAGCCACGTGCTGCCCCTGCAACCTGCCGCCGCGCTCTGACGCGCGCGCCGTCTGCTGATTCGTGCAAGCCGGCACGAGGTGGGGTGTGCCGGAATGACACCGATGGAACAGGCATTTGTCTCGTTTTCGAAGACCTTCGAAAGGCCGCAGTTTCGTAATCTCCAGTTTCCGTCGAGAAAGCGGGCGTGATTCGAGGCTCAGCGGTCCCCGCGCGCAGGGCACCCGTCTTGAATCGTGAGCGGGCATGTCGATTCGGTTTGTGCTCCCATCCGCGCTGCTCGCCGTCATCATTCTCGCCTCTGCCGGCCCCGCCGCGGCGCAGACCGAGCAGCCCTCGCGCGTGGCCGCCGTGCTGCGAAGCGTTGTCCGCGATCCGGTCGTGTATGTCCCGGCCGCCGCGAAGTACACGAGCCTCCGCCTCGACTGGGGGAGCAGCCAGGTATTCTTCGTCCATGGCTTCCTCGAGAAGAACGCCCGCTACACGATCAGCGGCCGGAGCAACGACATCGCTCTCAGCCGCGAGGCCGGCAATCGGCGCATCGTCGGCGATACCCTCGTCGTGCTGAGCCAGTCGCTCTCGCTCGGACTCGCCGAGCGCGCTGTCGAGCGCATGCTCAGCTCGCGTTTCGAGGGGCACCAGCGGCTCGTTGCGGTGATCGGCCGCGTGGTGCGGATCGCCGGCGCCGCATCGCTCACCTACAACTCGTCGGCTCCGCATTTCCGCCAATGGCAGCGCAACCAGCGTCTGGCACAGGAGATGGGATTCAAGTAGCCTAGCGGCTGCTTGAAGAGACGCGTCGCTCTCGCGAGTCTGTTTGCGGCCGCCGGCGTGCTCGCCCGGCTGCCGTTCCTGGTTTCCGGACGGATTCCATTCGATGCCGATGAGGCCGTTGAGGGTCTCATGGCCCGCCACCTCCTTCGCGGCGAGCTGCCCGTCTTCCTCTGGGGACAGCTCTACAAGGGGGTCCCCGAGACATATGTCGCCGCCGGGGCGTTCTGGGCGTTCGGGTCGAGCGTGCTGGTGCTGAAGGCCGTCACGCTCGCCTTCTTCGCTGCTTACCTTGCACTGAACTTCGTCCTGCTCGACCGGTACCTCGGGCGGTGGGTCGCTTCGGCGGCGTCGCTGCTGCTGGTGGTTGCGCCGCCGGCGCTCGTCCTGTGGAGTCTCGATGCGAGCGCCGAATACATGCTCGTGATGGTCCTCGGCACGATCCTGCTCCTCATGTGGCAGCGGTGGAGCGAGAACCGCAGCGACTGGACGCTCGTGGCGGTCGGCCTCGTCGCAGGCCTCGGTCTCTGGGTTCAGCAGCTCTTCCTCTTCTACGTGCTGCCCGTGGTTCTGCTCGGCCTCTGCGGGTTCCGGCGACGGCTCGGCGCAGACCGGATGAGCATCCTGACCATGCTGCTCGCGGGCTCCGCCGGGCTGTATGCCGGTCTCGCGCTCTTCGCGTTCTTCGGCGGCGGCTTCTCGCTGCGGTTCGGCCCCCTCGACCTGAGCGTGCACGCGCCGCAGAAGATGGCCCGCATCGCTGTCGGCCTGACCGTCCTGGCGGCCGCGTCTCACGTCGCCCTGAGCGTGCCTCGGGACGCGGCGCGCGCTCTTGCCGCGCGGATCATGCCGCTCGCCGGGGGGTTCGCGATCGGCTACCTGCCCGTGCTCCTCTATTCCCTGTTCGTCGAGCCGGCACATGCTCCGCAGCCGACCGCTGATCTCCAGCGCACGCTGGCAACCGCCCCCGACGTCATGACGACGATCGTCCCGATCATCGCCGGATTCAAGACCCCGGCGACGGAGCGTCTGCCTCTGCCGGCGCTCCTCGCCCTGCCCGCGGCGGCGGCCCTGGCGCTCCATCTCTGGCAACGTCGAGCCAGAGCCGCCGAGCTCCTGGCGGGACGCTGCGCACCCTCCGCCGGAGTGCAGAACTTCTTTCTGTTGTTCCTCGTCCTCGTGCCAGGGCTGTTCGTCGCCAGCGGCGCGTATATCGATGCGCAGTCATACCGATACCTGGTGCCGCTCTATGCCGGTCTCTGCGTGGCGTGGGCCGCGGGATGCCAGAGCCTTCACGCGGATCGGCCGGGCCTGGTGCGCCGGGCCGCCGCTCCCGCGCTCCTGATCGCGATCCTGGCCGTCCATGCGTCGCAACAGGCGTTGTGGTTCCGGCGGCTCGAGCCGGACACGCGCTCGTACCGCGTTCTGCAGTGTCTGGAACGCCGGAGGATCCGCGGCGGCTTCGCGGAATACTGGACGAGCTACAAACTGACGTTCCTCTCGGACGAGGCCGTCATCGTCGCGCCGAGCGATCGTCTCGATCGGTATCCGCCGTTTTCGCGGTTCGTCCGATCGCTGCCGCCGCGCGAGCGGCTCGCCGACGTCGCGACGTGCGAGTAAAGCTGCTAGCGGGGATACTTGAAGATTTCCACCGCCGTCGCACCCCTGATGCGAATGGTGCGAAACGGCGCCGTGGACCGCCGAATCTGCTGAAGTGTCTCGATGTTTTCGAAGTACGTATGGCCGTCCTGGGCCAGCACCCAGGTCTCGGGCGCGTCCACGCGAAACCCGTCCGATGACAACGAGCGCGACTCGATGTCGGGGCGGCCGTACCGCTCAGCGTAGTACGCCACGACCGACGGCGCGTCGCTCATGACGACCGCCTGTCTCCGCGATACCGCCGTGATGGTCCGCATCGCTTCCCTGACGCCCATGTCCCAGAACTCGTCACTTGGAAACAGCCAGCCGGGCGGTCCGAGCGCCGCCCCGATGGGGTTCTGATAGAGCGAGAAGTAGGGGGCGCTCGAGGCGGCGGCGTGCAGCGGCCCGGCCATGAACAGGGCGGAGAGCGCGCCGGTGGCCAGGAGCTGGACTCCGCAGCTGCGCCGCGCCGCGACCCGTTCCCGCAGCCAGACGATCCCGATCGCCGCGGTGATATCCATGACCGCGAACAGCGGCAGCATGTACCGCACGAACTTTCCGGCCACGAACGAGTACGGCAGCAGGAAGAAGAGCAGGTAGACCCGCAGAAACGTATGCCCCCGGCCGTCCCGCTCGGTGTAGAGCACCCACAGGCCGAACCCGAAGGCGACGAGCAGCGCAAGGGGAACCTTGGTGACGAGATATGTGAGGTAGAACCAGGGCGGCAGCCCCCAGGGGCTCGTGCTCACGGTGTTCGTGTAGAGACGATGCGCGAAAAGGTAACCGGTGTGGTGCAGGTGTGCGCCCTGGAGATAGCCGAGGAGGTACCGCCAGGTGCCGGGAAGCAGGACGGCGAAGTTGGCCAACAGAAACGCGCCGGCGAGCCAGGTGTAGAACGGCCGCTTGTCGGGCCGGTTCTTGCCTGGGTGCGGCTCGGCGGCCCTGAAGTAGATCGCATGCAGGCCGAAGTAGTGCGGCATGTACTTGGCCGCCGTCATCAGTCCGAAGGCGGCGCCGCACCGCCTGAACCATGCCTGCGCCCCTGCCGGATCCCGCCGGCCCTGCTGCTTGCCGCGCTCGTAGTACCAGACGGCGACCAGCAACAGGAGCACCAGCAGCGTGTCTTCCTTGCCGATCCGGTTGATCGCGATCGCATTGACATCGGCGGCCCAGAACAGCGCCGCCCATGCGGCGATCTCGAGGCCGAAGAAGATGTCGGCCACGGCGAAGACCACCGCAGTCGTGAGCGTGCCGGCGATGGCGCTGGGCAGGCGGAACGCCGTTTCCGGGGACACCGTCGGCAGCGACGCCGCCTCGGCGGCACGGTTCCACGCGGCGCTCAGGGCAGAGGAGCCCAGCATCAGCAGCTTCAACAGCATCGGGTGCTCGGCGTTGGCGGAGAAGTCCAGATGCCGGTACTGCGAAACGGCGGCGACCTTGTTGATTTCGTCTTCGCTGAATCCGGCCGTGCCGAGCGCTCCGCATCGGAGGACCACCGCGATCCCGAGCGTGAGGGCGAACAGCAGCGCCCGCCTGCGTTCCAGCAGCGCGAGCAGCGCGGTCGAGCGGATGTTTGAAAGTGTGACAGCGTCTGACGAGCGTTCCGGCGAGGCGTCCATACCCGAGAAGACGATTATCCGCGAAAATTCGAGGTCGTTGTCGAGAGGAGGCGCGCCGGCGCATGCCGGCCGCTCCCCAGGAGACGGATCACTCCAGAGGCGTCAGCAAATCGCGTGCCCCGTTCAGCGCTGTCGCGGCTTGCGGCGCGAGGGGCGCTCGACGACCAGAAAGTCGCCGAACTCCCACGTGTAGGGAGGCTCGCGCCGCCGCTCGTTCGTGCGGCGTTCGTTCGAAAGCCTACCGTTCTGAGTGGTGATATCGCTCGAGGTTGCGCGCCGATCGGCCTGCCGCCGGTCCCATGAAACCGTCACCGGCAAGTCCGCCGAGCGCTGCTTGAGCTTGTGGAAGCGCCGGAGGGCACCGCGCTTCACGACGAGCTCGACGGTCGGCGACTGCGTCCTGCGCGTCTTGGGAGGCACGTCACCCTATCTTATCGGCGGAATGGCCGTGTTCTTGCGCTCCAGGGGTCAGAGCTCGTGTCGGTGGTCGCTGAACCACTGCGGGCTGACGCGGCCCAGCGTCTCCGGATCGATCTTCTTCGCGCGCCGTGCGCGCCTCATCCAGTAGGCAAGCCCGCCGAGAGCCGCGAGCACGGATCCCCACCGAAGATAATTCTGCATGATCGTTGGCCCGTCCGCCGGCGGTGCAAACGCAATGCCCGAGCCGTCACGGGGCCAGCGGACCGGCTTCCAGCGGTCGGCCACGGCCTCCGCTATGCTCTCAGGACGCGGTACGCCGATGACGAGCGCAGTGCTCTCCACCGACCTCTACGAGTTCACGATGGCTGCCGGGTACGACGCGGCCGGCCTGAGATCGCGCGCCACGTTCGAGCTTTCCGTGCGCGAGCTCCCGCCTCACCGCGGATTTCTGATTACCGCCGGCCTCGATCAGGCGCTGGAGTATCTCGACACGCTGCGCTTCACGAGCAGCGACATCGCGTATCTGCGGAGCGTGCCGGCACTCCAGGCGGCGCCGCCCGGGTTCTTCGACACCTATCTGCCTGCCTTCCGGTTCTCGGGCGAGGTCTGGGCCATGGACGAAGGCACGCCGGTGTTTCCTCCGGAGCCTCTGCTGCGCGTGACGGCTCCCATCATCGAGGGGCAGCTGGTCGAAACGGCACTGCTGTCGCTCGTCGGTTTTCAGACCTCGGTGGCGAGCCGCGCCGCCCGCATCACGCTCGCCGCGGCTGGACGGCCCGTGGCGGAGTTCGGCGCCCGGCGCGCTCACGGGATCGAAGCCGGCATGCTGGCGGCGCGTGCGGCGGTCCTGGGAGGATGCGCGTCCACCTCCAACGTCGAGGCGGGACGGCGTTTCGACCTGCCGCTCTCTGGAACGATGGCGCACTCGTGGGTGAGCGCGTTCCCGAGCGAGCGCGAGGCATTCGAGCGGTACGCGGCGGTGTTCGGCGAACGCGCCGTGCTGCTGCTCGACACGTACGACAGCCTGGAAGCGGCCCGTCTCGTGGCGGCGAGCGGCCTCGCACCGGCGTCGGTCCGGATCGACAGCGGCGATCTCCACAGACCTCAGCCGGCGGGTGCGCGCCATCCTGGACGAGGGAGGTCTCGGAGGAACGGCCATCCTCGTCAGCGGGAATCTGGACGAAGACCGGATCGCCGCGCTCGTCTCGTCGGGCGCGCCCGTGGACGGCTTCGGGGTGGGAGAAGCGCTCAGCACGGTCAGCGATGCGCCGGCGCTGGGTGCGATCTACAAGCTGGTCGAGATCGAGCGGGATCGGGACGGGGCCGCCGTTGGCGTGATGAAGCGCAGCCCCGGCAAACACACCTACCCCGGACGAAAGCAGGTATGGCGGCGCGTGCGGGCCGGCAGGGCCGTCGACGACACGCTCGATCTGCAGGGCGAGGAGGCCGATGGCGTGCCGTTGCTTCGCTGCGTGATGCGCGGCGGCCGCCGCGCGACGACCTCCGCACCGGTCATGGCTTCGCGCGCGTACGCGCTGGCGGCGGTGGCCGCACTGCCCGGCGCGGTCCGGCGGCTGCGGCGCCCCGCGCGATATCCCGTGCGGGTCGGCCCGGCCCTCGAGGCGATGACGGCTCGGCTCGCTGCGCCCGACCGTTGAACGGGGGTATCACCGGATCCCTCGGCCGGCCCGTAAAACGGAGACGAAGCTGCGTGGCCAGCCCGTTGAGGTCGGGATATACGGTCGAGAACGACACGCCCAGCCGGTCGAGCTCGGAGAGCAGCTGCGCCGCGCGCTCGCGTGGAATGAGGGTACTTGCGAAGGAAGCCGCGGCGGGCGAATGCGGTGCCGGAAAACAGACGTTCGAAGTCGCGGCGATTGTGGCCATGCACCGTGAAGCAGCTCTGCTGGCCTGCCATCCGGATGTCCAGGAATCGGGTCTGGATGGCGACGGGCAGCCTGCTGGGCTCTTCCGCCGTGCCCGCCGTTCCGAACGCGAACCTGAAGTCCTCGAGCACCGCTCCTCGGGAGAAGGTGTTCGGAAAATCCTGCAGCCCGATGGAGCAGGCGTTCAGCTCGGTCGGATGGAGCAGCCAGATTCCCATGTCGGGGCTCGGTACCGGATCGGCACCCGGCCGGTACAGCGTTTCCTCGAGAGCGAACAGACAGGCGAGCAGCGGACTCTCGGTCCAGTCGAGCAGGCGCGTCGGCAGCCCGTAGTGCTGGGCCAGGAAGAGCCACTCGGCAACCGCGGCGCGGGGCGGTGTGGGCGCGAACGCGCTCGCCCGGTTCCTGAAGGTGAGCATCATCCGTACCTGGTCGAACTCGGCACGCAGCACCGACGGCACCAGCGGCTCGCCGGCATCGGCCTGGCCGCGAAACCACGGGCGTGTATTGCCGTGCCGCTCCCAGCGGCGGGTATCGCGCTCGATCAGGCGCAGCAGCCGGCCCACCGAATCGGCGCGGGCTTCGTGAACACGGGGAGCCGTCGGTGCTCGTCGTCGCATGATCGCCGCACGATCAGCATAAACGCTCGCCGCCCGCCGCGCTCCACATCTTTCCCCTCGGCCTGGCGGGGTGTAAGCTGAATCGATGGAGATGGACCGCGCCGCGAGGGCCGCACCGGACGCCGTCGCCCTGACGGCTGAACAGTACCTCGCTGCCGTCATCGAGTCGTCCGACGATGCCATCGTGGCCAGCGACCGGCGGCGTGCCGTCACTCTGTGGAATCCCGCCGCCGAGCAGATGCTCGGCTACACCACAGCCGAAGTGCTCGGCCTGGACACGCTCGCGCTGTTTGCGCCCGACGCGCGCGAAGCCGAGGCTGCCGCGCTCGACCGGGTGTGGCAGGGCGAAACGAAGACCCACTACGAGACGACGATGCTGGGAAAGGACGGCGCCAGGATCGAGGTGTCGGTCACGGTGTCCCCGATCCGCGCGGCCGACGGGACGATTGTCGGAGCGTCCAAGATCATCCGCGACATTCGAGAGCGACGACAGGCCCAAATCGGCCTGCAGCGGCTCGCCGCTCTCGTCGACTCTTCCGAGGACGCCATCGTCGGCAAGGACCTCGACGGGATCGTCACCTCCTGGAACGCCTCCGCCGAGCGCATGTTCGGCTTCACGGCGAAGGAGATGATCGGCCGGTCGATCACGACGATCATCCCGCGGGACCGCCTCTCGGAGGAGGACTACGTGCTGGGGCGCATTCGAGCGGGGCTGCGCGTCGAGCACTTCGAGACGGTGCGCCAGCACAAGAACGGCGACCTGATTCGACATCTCGCTCACGGTCTCGCCGATTCGCGACGCCAGCGGAAGACTGGTGGGAGCGTCGAAGATCGCGCGCGACATCGGCGAGCGCAAACGCCTCTACGAGGCCCGCCAGCTCGCCGAGGGCGCGCGCCGTGAGGTGCTCGAAGCCGAGAACCGGCGCATCCAGGAGGGGAGCCGGCTGAAGAGCCAGTTCGTGGCGAACATGTCACATGAGCTGCGGACCCCGCTGAACTCCATCATCGGATTCGCCGAGCTGATCGCCGACGAGCGGCTGGGGCCGACCCCGCCGAAGTACCGCGAGTTCGCCAAACGCATGGTGCTGAGCGGACGGCACCTGCTCCAGCTCATCAACGACATCCTGGACCTGGCAAAGGTGGAGTCGGGGCGGATCGACGTCCGTCCGCAGCAGGTGCGCCTCTCGAGCCTCGTGGAGGAGGTCCGATCGGTGGTCGCCAGCCTTGCCGCGGAGGCCAAGGTCGCCGTGCAGTCCAGCGTGGATCCCGCGGTGGAGCGGGTTGAAGTGGATCCGGGGCGACTCAAGCAGGTGCTCTACAACTATCTGTCGAACGCGCTCAAGTTCTCGCCCGCAGGCGGACGGGTGGAGATCCGCGTGGTCCCGGCGGGCGAGCATCACTTCACCATCGAGGTGCAGGACTGGGGCATCGGGATCACGCCCGACGATCAACGGCGCCTGTTCACCGAGTTCCAGCAGCTCGACGCCGGGACGACCAAGCAGTTCAAGGGCACCGGGCTCGGCCTGGCGCTCACGAAGAGGATCGTCGAGGCCCAGGGGGGGACGGTCGCGGTCGCGAGCGCGGCGGGTGAGGGCAGCACGTTCTCCGCGACGCTGCCGCGGATCGCACGGGCGATGTCGGCCCGCGTCGCGCCGCGCGAGCTGGAAAAGGCGACCTAGGATCGCTCAGCGGCGAGCCAGGTGCTTTCGAACGATCGACGGCAGCTCGCGGGTGCTCACAGGCTTGGACACGAAATCGACGAACCCCGCCTGGCGCGCGCGATCCTCGTCGCCCGGCCGCCCATAGGCCGTCAGCGCGATTACCGGAATGTGGGTGGTGACGAGGTTGTGCTTGAGCCGGCTCGTCAACTCCCAGCCGTCCATGCCCGGGAGCTGAATGTCCATCAGAATGAGCGACGGCTCGCAATCCTTGAGCTCCTCGAACATCGAGATCGCATCGTGGGCCGTCCGGATGTCGTAGCCCTCGGCCTCGAGCAGTGCGCGCGCCAGCTCGAGATTGTCGCGATCGTCGTCCACCACCAGGATGATCTGCCTGCCAGCCGGCTTGCCGGCACGGGGATCCGCGGGCGGGTTCATGCCGTTGGGCTTGTTCGCCTCGTCGCCGCTCGAAACAGCCCCCTGCGGCCGGCGCGAACCGCGGAGCGAATGCGCTGACACCATGGACTCATAGTCTACCAGAGCAACGCGCGCCGTCCGGGCGCCTCGCAAGGGTGCGCGAGCACGGACCGGTCGTGCTGCTGTTCGCCGGGCTGACCCTGCTCTGGACCTGGCCGCTCGCCGCGCACCTGGGGACGCGCGTTCCGGGAGCGCCCGGCGACAATTTCAGCTTTCTCTGGATGCTGTGGTGGGCGCGTCGCACGCTGCATGACCCGGCGCTCCACTTCCTGCACACGGATTACCTCTTCTTTCCATTCGGTACGAGCCTCGTCAATCACTCGCATACCGCGCTGCCTGCCTTTGTGGCGGGAACGCTGCTGTACCGGCTGCCCATCGCGACCGCGCAGAACATCATCGTGCTCGCTCATGTGCTCGCGAACGGTCTTGCGGCCTACGCCCTCGCCTGGGATCTCACACGTCATCGGCGCGCCGCCGTGTGCGCTGGAATCCTCTTTGGCACGTGCCCTTACCTGGCCAGCCACGTTCTGGGCCACTTCGAGCTCGTGGCCGCCTGGATGCTGCCGGCCTTCGCGCTCGCGTACCGGCATGCGTTGCAGCGGCGCTCGGATCGCGCAGCGCTGGCCGGCGCTGTGGTGATCAGCGCGGCTGCGTATATCGCGTACTACTACGTGGTGTACCTCGCGCTGTTCGCGGTGACCTATGGAGCCGCGGCGAGCCTTTCGATACAGCTGCGCGCGGAGCCGCGCAGGCGAACCCCGCTGGTCCGCCGGGCGCGCGCGGTGGTCGCCGCGGCGCTCGCGGCCACGCTCCTGCTGACAGCGTGGATCTTCACCACCGGCGGCACGGTCTGGAGCGCCGGCGCGTTCGAGGTGTCGCTTCGCGGCGTCCACAATCCGCTGACCGCTGCGTGGCTGCTAACCGTTGCAGCCGTCTGGCTGCGCAGGCGGCTGAGACTGCGAGTAGGCGTCTCGGATCCGCTCATCGTTCGCCGCGCGGTCCGATCCCTGGCGCTCGTCGCCGCCGTGTTCGTGCCCGCCACCGCACCCCTCTGGATCGAGGCCGCCCAGGTGATCCGGTCGGGCGCTTACGTGACCCAGCCCTATTTCTGGCGCAGCGCGCCTGCGGGGATCGACCTTCTCGCGCCGCTCCTCGGCAACCCGTATCAGACATTCATGCGCCCGGTCTCGCGGCGGCTGTACGAACTGGCAGGCTCCGATCCGGTGGAAGCCGTGGCCTGGATCGGGATTGTGCCCTGCATGCTCCTGTGCTGGCTGCGCGTCGGCACCGACGATCGCCGAGAAGCCGCGCGCTGGTGGGCCGTCGTGGGGGTGTTCGCCCTCTGGGCGCTCGGACCCAATCTCATGGTCGCGGGCCACGATGTCGGACTGCCCCTGCCGCAGTCGTTGATCAGATTCCTGCCGCTGGTCAACAACGCGCGGATGCCGGGGCGGGCGAT
Source organism: Vicinamibacterales bacterium (assembly GCA_963738315.1). Taxonomy (GTDB): domain Bacteria; phylum Acidobacteriota; class Vicinamibacteria; order Vicinamibacterales; family JAMQPK01; genus JAMQPK01. Next base: position 1,352,799 of record CAVTVT010000002.1, read on the forward strand.
GGTGGTCGTGTACCTGGGGGTGGCGGCGCTCATCGCGCTCCGCCTGGCGGCGATCGGGGCGGCGCCGGGGCGTTCGCGCACGCCAGCGGCAGCGTGGCTGCGGCGGCCCGCCATCCAGTGGGGAGTCGCCGCCTTGATCGGCTTCGAATATCTCGACGTTCCGCTGACGTTGACGCCGCTGCCCGCCTCCGAGCCGTTCCTGGCCCTCGCGAGCCAGCCTGCCGGAGCCGTCTGCAGCGTGCCCTTCGTGATAGGAGATGGGTTGGGCCGCATCGGTCCGTACGATCTGAGCGTGCTCTACGAGGCGACAATCCACGAGCACCCCCTGGCAGGCGGGTTTCTCAGCCGGCTCCCCGCTGGCGCCGTGGGCCGCTACGCCTCCATGCGCGTCGCCGGCACCCTCTTGCGCCTCTCCGCCGAGCGCCCCTCAGAGGTTCCGGAGTCGGGGCCCGAGGAACCGTCACCCTGCACGTACCTCGTCGTCAAAGACGCACTGGCCGGCCCCGCACTGATGGCCTATGTGCGCTCGCTCCCGATCGACTCGATCGCCAGCGCCAACGGTGTCCGCGTGTTTCGCGTGCGGGTACGAACCATGCTTCATTCGCCCGGGGAGGTTCGCTGATGGATGTTCAACAGGTGCTCGTAGGTACGCAGGAAACCCTCAACGCCAGGCGGGTGTTCGGAGAGCCGATCCAGGTGAACGGCATGACGGTGATCCCTGCGGCGACGGTGCGGGGCGGCGGCGGAGGCGGCGGAAAGAGCAGCGAGGAGGGCGGCGTGGGATTCGGTATCAACGCCCGTCCGGCGGGAGCGTTCGTCGTGAACGGCCGCGAGGTGACCTGGAGGCCGGCGATCGACGTCAACCGGATCGTGCTCGGCGGACAGCTGGTGGCCATGACGGCGCTGGTGTTTGCCGTGCCCGCCTTGATCAGGCGCTGGCGACGTCCATGAACATTGTCGTGTTGGGCGCCCGCCGGGCCGAACTGGCCGGGTTCCTGCGCCGGCCCGCTACTCGCGTTTGGTAATCGTCACGTTGCCCCGCCGGCTCGTCACGGCAATGCCGACGCCATGGGCGTGCCGCTCGATCTGCAGGCTGATGCCGTCGCGCGGGCTCAACCAGAGGTTTTCGATCCGCAGCCGCTGCAGCCACCGCGGCAGCGCCGGATGCGTGAAGGTGACCTCGCGCGTCCGCGCGTCGATGTCGAGGCCCAACGCGGACTCGAGCAGCATGAACACGGCGCCGGCGGCCCAGGCCTGCGGCTTGCAGGCGACCGGATAGCCGGTCGGCCCCTCGTCGGCCCGCCGCGCAAATCCGCAGAACAGCTCCGGCAGCCTGTGCAGGTCCATATGCAGGGCCGAGTCGAAGAGCCCCGTGAAGATCTTGAGCGCAAGGTCACGGAGCCCGCACTGCGCCAGCCCCGAGGCAAGGATGCCGTTGTCATGCGGCCACACTGATCCGTTGTGGTACGACATCGGGTTGTACCGACGCTCGGCGGCTCCGAGCGTGCGGACGCCCCACCCGGAGAACATGTCGTCGGCCAGCAGGGACTCCGCCGTCTTCCGCCGGTGGCGCCGGGAGACGATCCCGCTGAACAGGCAGTGGCCCGGATTCGACGTGCGCACCGCACAGGGCCGCTTGTGGCGGTCGAGGGCGAGCGCGTAGGTTTCGATCGGTTCGCACCAGAAGGCGGTTTCGAACCGCCGCTGGAGCTCCTCGGCCCGGGCCGTGAGCTGCGCGGCGCGCTCGGTCATGCCCAGGGCCGAGGCGATGTCGGCTGCCTCGCGCCTGGCCGCGTAGGCGTAGCCCTGCACCTCGCACAGGGCGATCGGCGGTTCCGCGAGCTCGCCGTCGGCATGGAAGACCGAGTCCCACGAGTCCTTCCATCCCTGCTGGACCAGCCCGTCTTCGTTCTCGCGCTGGTACTCGATGAACCCGTCGCCATCCGCGTCGCCATACCGCTCCATCCATTCGAGCGCCAGCTCGATGTGCCGCCACAACCGCTCGATGACCGCGCGATCGTTGGTGCGCTTGAAGTACCGGCCCGCGAGCATCACGAACAGCGGGGTCGCGTCGACGCTGCCGTAGTAGCGGCCGAACGGCACTTCGCCGAGGGCGGCCATCTCCCCGAGCCGCGACTCGTGGAGGATCTTGCCCGGCTGCGCGTCGCGAGCGGGGTCGAAGCCGGTCGCCTGGGTCGCCGAGAGGTACTCGAGCACCCCCCTCGCGACCGACGGATCCAGCCAGAGCATCTGCATCGCCGTGATGATGCCGTCGCGGCCGAATGGCGTGCTGAACCACGGGATTCCGGCGTACGGGTACGGCCCGTAGGGCGTTTCGGTGATCAGCATCTCGAGATCGGACGCGGCGCGCCCGAGCCACTCGTTGAAGAGGTAGCTGGAGCTCGTGACGCGGCAGCGCTCGAACGGCATCGACGTCCGCTCGCTCCGCGCGAGGGCCAGGGCTTCGTCGTAGGGGCTGGTGTGGGCGGGCGCGGTCTGGCTGGCGCAGGCGATGGTGAGAAAGAGCGTGACGACCTCGCCCGGATGCAGGGCGACGCGAAAGGTCAGGAGCCCGGGCTTGACCTCGGCAGGCGGCGGGTCCGCGGTGACGCGTGTTTCGCGCCGCGCCCCGTCGCGGCCGCGATACCGCAGCGTGAGCCCGTCCCGACCGAGGTGCGGCTCCAGCCGCTCGCCCCGCTGTTCCCGATGGGTGCCGCGCACCTCGAACACGTCGGCGAAGTCGGTGTCCAGGTGCAGCGTCACGACCCCGGTCACCGGCTCGAGTCCGTAGTTGGCCATCTGCACCCGCTCGTAGCACGCGCTCTCGTACAAGAAAGTCCGTCGCGCGAAATGGATCGTGCCCTTCGGCAGCACCTTGCCGGAGGCGAGCGGAAGGTCGGAGTTCGTCAGCTCGGCCATCAACACCGGGTGCCCCTTCCGGATGGTCGAGTTCAGCAGCAGCGGCCGTTCGCCGGCAAAGAGGAGCTCGAGTGTCGACAGGTACCGCGTCCCTTCGTGGTACAGCCCGACTTCGTGCGCCCGGCTCGGTGAGATCCCCGTGCGTATCGAATACGGCGAAGGTCTCGCCGTGCTTGAGCACGCGTATCTGAGTGTCGTCGCGGACGGGCGCGGCGACGATCTGGTACTTGTCCTGCGGGTTGACTACCTGTTCCATCGCGGCTCAGCTGGTCATCAGCATGGCGGTCGGATCGGGATCGCGGTCGCGCAGCAGGCGTTTGTAGACGCCCAGGTAGTCCTCGGCCATCCGCGCGGCCGTGAACCGGCTGTCGAATGCATCCCGGCAGACGGTGCGCGAGACCGCCGGCAGCCGCGCGGCGGCCGCAACGGCCTCCTCCACGTTGCGGACGACGAATCCGGTCCGGCCGTCCTCGACGATCTCCGGGATCGATCCGCGGTCGAAGGCGATCACCGGCGTTCCGCACGCCAGCGCCTCGATGAGCACCAGCCCGAAGGGTTCGGGCCACTCGACCGGGGAGACGAGCGCCAGCGCGCCGCCGAGGAACCGCTCCTTGTCTGCTTCGCCAATCTCGCCGATGAAATCGACGTGGGGCGCCGACATCAGCGGCGCGATCTCGCGATCGTAATACTCCTGATCCACGGCGTCTATCTTCGCCGCAATCTTCAGACGCCGTCCGGCACGGGCGGCGATCGCGACGGCTTCGGCCGCGCCCTTTTCCGGCGAAATCCGTCCGAGAAATGCCAGATACCCGCCGCTGCCGTCGCCCGGCGCATACAGATCCGCCGGCAGCCCGTGGTGCACCGTGGCCATCCACAACGCATGGGGCAGCGGTTCGCGCTGCGCATCGGAGATGGAGACCACGGGCATGTCGTTGAATTCGGCGTACAAATCGACGAGCTCCGGAAGGTCGAGGCGCCCGTGCAGGGTCGTGACCTGCGCGACCTGATGCCGGCGCGAGAGCGGGTAGTGGAGGTAGTCGAGGTGAAAATGAACGATATCGAACTCGTCGCGCCGGCGGAAGACCTGCTCGAGCGCGATGTAATGGCAGGGCAGCGAGTCATGGACCGTGCGGCTGAGGCGCAGCGACTCGGGGCACACCGCGATCAGCCGCGCGCGAGTGACCGAATCGCCGCTGGCGAAGAGCGTCACCTCGTGCCCCTGGCGGACGAGCTCCTCGGTGAGATACGAGACCACCCGCTCGGTGCCGCCATAGAGCTTCGGCGGCACACTCTCATACAGTGGAGACACCTGGGCGATCCGCACATACACGATCAGAGCAAGGATCATTCCGCCATCTCGCCACTCCCGCGCCGAGCGTGGGGAGGCGCGTCGAGTGCAGGTGTCCCGCGACTGACACGGCGGGCAGTTTTTGCGCGGCCGGGCCCGGGAGAGGTGCTAACATAACGCACCCGAATCGGCCACATCTTCAACGAAAGGGACGGCACATGCGCCGCACGACCCGTTCGATTCTCGTCGCCCTCGCGGTCCTCGCCTCGGTCGCGGGCCTGCGCGTCGCCGCCCAGCGGAGCGGCGGAGCCCAGGCGCAGCCCCCGAAGCCGCTCACGACTGTCGCGTACCTGGGCCACGACAAGGTGGCCGGCTGCGCGAACGGCGGCACGCTGGTCAACACACCCGACTACATGGTGCAGTGCTCGCACCGCAGCGGACCGGGCGTGGTGGAAATCCATACGAAGGAAACCGACATCTTCTACGTGCTCGATGGTGCGGCGACATTCGTCACCGGTGGCAAAGCGACCGGCGTGACCGCCGCCGACACGCCGCAGCCGCGAGGCAAATCGATTGACGGCGGCGAGGTCCACCAGCTGACAAAAGGCGATGTCGTCGTCGTTCCCGCGGGTACGCCACACTGGTTCAAGGAAGTGCCCGGCGAGATCAACTACTTCGTGGTGAAGCAGGTCAGGCCGTAATCGCTTCCAGGTCGAGAGGAGATCGATGCGACGCGTGCTTCCTGCGTCGTTGGCGGTAGGGGCTGCGGCAGCCCTCTGGGCAGCCGTGCTCGCGGGAGCCCAAGCGCCTGCCGGCCCGCCCGCATCTTCCGAGAAGATCGACTTCGCCCGCGACGTCGAGCCAATCCTGGAGCGCCGCTGTCTCGGGTGTCACGGCGACGCCAAGCAGGGCGGTCTCGACCTCCGCACGCGCGAGGCGGCGATGACGGGGGGCGCGCGAGGGCCCGTGCTCGTGCCCGGGAACGCCGGAGAGAGCCGTCTCTTTCGAGTGATCGCCGGCCTGGAGCAGCCGGCGATGCCGGTGTCGGGCCAGGCCGTTCCCGCAGCGGAGGTCGCGGTCATCAAGGGGTGGATCGACCAGGGCGCCATCTGGGAGATACCCGTCAGCTTCGCTGCAGACATCCAGCCGATCTTCGCGGGCAGTTGCTGGAACTGCCACGGCGAAGGCCAGCGGTCCTCGGGCTTCGACCTGCGGACGCGCGAGAGCGCGCTCCGGGGAGGCAGCCGAGGGTCGGACATCGTGCCCGGCAGCGCCGAGCAGAGCCGCCTGTATCGGCGCGTCGCGGGGCGCGAGGAGCCGGCGATGCCGGCCCAGGGCGCCAGGCTGACACCCGCGCAGGTGGAGGCGGTGAAGCGCTGGATCGACGCCGGCGCGGTGTGGGACGCGCCGACGTCGACGAGTGCACCCGGCGCTGCGTCGCCCGCCGTCGCCGCGCTGATGGAGCGCCCCGTCACGCAGGAAGAGCGCAGCTACTGGGCGTTCACTTCGCCCGTGCAGGCGCCTCCTCCTCCGGTTGCGAACAAGGACCTGGTCAACCCGATCGATCGCTTCCTGGAGAAAGCGCGCCAGGAGCACGGATTGAACGCCGCACCGCGAGCCGATCGCCGCACGCTCGTGCGGCGCGCGTACCTCGACCTGCTCGGGCTGCCGCCCACGCCCGCGCAGGTGGAGGCATTCCTGGCCGACTCGAGCCCGGATGCCTGGGAGCAGCTCGTCGACGCGCTGCTCGCGTCGCCTCACTATGGTGAGCGGTACGGCCGCGTCTGGCTCGACGTGGCGCGGTACGCCGATTCCGGCGGGTTCGAGTACGACATCCACCGTCCCAATGCCTGGCGCTACCGCGACTACGTCGTCAAATCGTTCAATCAGGACAAGCCGTACACGCAGTTCATCACGGAGCAGCTCGCCGGCGACGAACTGGACTACCGCACGGCCGACAGCCTCATCGCCACCGGGTTCCTTCGGATGGGGCCGCGTGTGCTGTTCCGGGAGAAGGACAATCCCGAGCGCCGGTACGACTATCTCGACGAGATGCTGGCGACGATCGGCAAGGGCATGCTCGGGCTCACCGTGAACTGCGCGCGGTGCCACAACCACAAGTTCGACCCGATCATGTCGAAGGATTACTACGCGCTCGAGGCGTCGCTGTTCGGGTTCGTCGAGATCGACTACCCGCTGCTGCCGCGCGCCGAAGCGGAGGCCTATCTCGCGAAGAACGCCGAGATCGATCAGAAGCTGGAGGCCGTCCGCGCGGCGATCGACGCGGTGGAGAAGCCCTACCGGGACAAGTTGAACCTCGAGCTCGTGAAGGCCAAGTATCCCGAGAGCGTCTACCGCGCCGCCGCCAAGCCGGAGAGCGAGCGGACGCCGGGCGAGCAGCTCCTGGCCGCGCAGGTGCTGACCGGCGTGCACGCGAACGTCGTGGATGTCGAGAACCTCATGACGCCGGCCGAGCTGGAACGGAAGCGTCAGCTCGCCGCCCAGCGCACGGCCCTGCTGAAGCAGCGTCCGAGGCCGGTGCCGATGGCCGAGATCGTCACCGACGGCGACTACCGGTTCAAGCCACTGGGCCTCGGCGACAACACGATCAGCTGCCCGAAATGCCGTATTCCTCCTCCTGAGGGCGGCAGTTTTCTCCACGAGCCGGGCACCGCGCCCTACAAGGTCCCCCCGTCGTACTTCCTGATCCGCGGGGACGCAGAGAACAAAGGGCCGGAGATGCAGCCCGGCTTCATCGGCGTGATCACCCGCGGCACGCCGCCGACGGTGATTCCGCGGCCCGACGGAAACACGTCCGGCCGCCGCCTGGCGCTCGCGCGCTGGATTGCCTCGCCCGACAACCCGCTCACCGCACGGGTGTGGGTGAACCGCCTGTGGCAGAAGCATTTCGGACGGGGCATCGTCTCGACGCTCGACAACTTCGGCAAGATGGGCGACCGGCCCACGCATCCGGATCTGCTCGACTGGCTCGCCGTGGAGTTCATGAACCGCGGGTGGAGCACGAAGCAGATCACGAAGCTGATGATGATGTCCGAGGCGTACCAGATGGCCTCGGCCTTCGATGACGACGCCGGTGCGAAGAACGACCCGGAAAACCGGTATCTGTGGCGATTCCGGCCGCAGCGCCTCGACGCGGAGATCGTCCGCGACAGCATGCTGGCGGTCGGCGGCAACATCAATCTGGCAATCGGCGGCGAGCCGATCTTCCCGTACATTCCGGAGGACATCCTCGCGAGCCAGTACCGCGGCAAGTGGGAGAACACGCCCGACGGCCCCGCCGCCTGGCGCCGCGGGGTGTACGTCTACCAGCGGCGCTCGCTGCCGTACCCGATGTTCGACACCTTCGATCATCCGGATCTCAATGCGTCGGCCGGCGCGCGCAACGTCTCCACCGTGCCGACGCAGGCGCTGACGCTGCTGAACAATCCGTTCGTGCTGTCGGAGGCCCGATGGCTGGCCGATCGGGTCCGCCGCGAGGCGAGCGACCCGTACTCGCAGGTCGATCTCGCGTACCGGATCGCGCTGGCCCGGCCGGCCAGCGAGACGGAGATTGGCGTCGGCATGGATCTCGTCAGGAAGCAGTCGCTCGAGTCGTTCACCCACGTCGTCCTGAACCTGGACGAGTTCCTGTACATGAGGTGAGGGATGTCCCATCGATGCGGCAGACATTTCTGGGATCGCCGTGAGTTCCTGTTCCAGTCGGGCGGCGGCATCAGCGGCCTTGCGCTCGCCTGGCTGCTGAACCGCGAAGGTCTGCTCGCGGCTGGTCCGGACGCGTCGAGTGACGAGGCGTGCAGCGCCGTGGCGACCGGGGTCAACCCGTACGCGCCCAAACCGCCGCACTTCAAGCCTCGCGCCACCGCGGTCATTTCGCTCTTCATGGGCGGCGGCTGGAGCCAGGTCGATACGTTCGATCCCAAGCCGGCGCTGTCGAAATATGCCGGCGAGCCGATCGACGACAAGGTCAAGGGCGACGTGATCGTCCGCCAGGGATTTCCCGGGCCGCTGATGCCGAGCCCGTTCAGCTTCAAGAAGTACGGCCAGAGCGGGATCGAGGTGTCGGAGATCTTTCCCCACCTGAGCCAGCACGTCGACGAGATCGCGTTCCTCCGCTCGGTGTACGGACGGTCGAACGATCACGTGCAGGGCACCTACGAGATGCAGACCGGGCAGATCAACCTCGGTTTCCCGAGCGTGGGCGCGTGGGTGACGTACGGTCTCGGTTCGGTCGCCACGAGCCTGCCCGCCTACGTCGTGATGACCGACGCGCGCGGCGGACCGCTCGGCGGGCCCAACGACTGGAGCGCCGGGTTCATGCCCGCCGCCTATCAGGGGACGCTGTTCCGATCGACCGGCGATCCGATCGTGGATCTCAAGCCACCGGAAGGGATGACGCCGGAAGACCAGCGCGCGCGGCTCGACGCGCTCGCCAGGCTCAACGCGCTCGACATGCAGAAGTTTCCGGGGAACACGGAGCTGGCGGCGCGGATCTCCTCCTACGAGCTCGCGTACCGCATGCAGAGCTGCGCGCCGAGCGCGATCGACACGACCAACGAGTCGGAGGCGACGAGGAAGCTCTACGGGCTCGACGACAAGATGACCGAGCCGTTCGGCCGCCAGTGCCTGATGGCTCGCCGGCTCGTGGAGCACGGCGTCCGCTTCGTCCAGATCTACGCCGGCGGCGTCGGAAACCAGAACACCGACACGTGGGACGCCCATGGCGACGTCAACGCCAACCATCGCCAGCACGCGCGCGAGGTCGACCTGCCGACGGTCGGACTGCTGAAGGATCTCAAGTCGCGCGGCCTGCTCGACACCACGCTGGTCGTCATGCACTCCGAGTTCGGCCGGATGCCGATCTCACAGCGCGGGGTCGGCCGGGATCACAATCCCGGCGCGCAGACCGTGCTGATGTTCGGGGCGGGGATCGCGGGCGGACAAGCGATCGGCGCCAGCGACGAGTTCGGCTACAAGGCGGAGCAGCAGCCAATCTCGTATCACGACCTGCACGCCACGATGCTGCACCTGCTCGGCCTGGATCACAAGAAGCTGACATACCGGTTCAACGGCCGCGACATGCGGCTGACCGACGTGTACGGCACGCTGATCCCGCAGATCGTGGACGCATAGGCGGCGTCCGGGTTCTTTCTGGATCAACGTTTCTTCCACACGTCTGTTCTCGTCGTCTTCGCCTTTCGCGCTCGCCGAGGTCCTTCGCGCCCCACTCGACGCTGCGGCGTCACGGGGCGCGGAAGACAGCTCGATTCCGAGATGCGTCAAAAGGCCTGCTGGCTTTGATCCCAGTCTGACAGGACGCCGTTCACGTATGCCGATGTACATGCCATCGCGTATGGCGAGAATAAGACAGCGCATCGCGCGGCTGTTGCCCGCGTCCTTGGTAAGAGACCACAGCCGGCGGCGCGAGATGAGAGCATTGTCGCGAATTCAAGCGGTCGACTGCGACGTGAGGAATCTCAGGCCTGCGCGCTCGATCGATTTGAAAGAGGTGCTGACGTCGGACGAAATCGGCATGAGGTGGGATCGTTCCTCGAAACACACCGATTTGTTGAGGATCCCCGAGCGAAGAGGCGGCCTGAACCTTGGCGATAGAAGAGCAGTCTATGACCTGGTCAGCAGGCTGAATCCAGCCTCGGTATTGGAGATCGGTACACACATCGGAGCATCCACGCTGCACATCGCCTCGGCGCTGTTCACGAACCCGGTAAGGGACGGGACGCCGCCCGCACACGGATGACTCGTTGAGGTACTTCGCCGAATGCCAATCGCGATTCGATCTGATATTTCTTGACGGCGACCATGCAGCCAGGACTGTGTATCAGGAGATTCCGGCAGCGCTGAAGCTCCTTAACAAGGCCGGCGTGATATTGCTCCACGACTATTTCCCCGGCCTGAACCCGTTGTGGCCAGACGTCCCGGTCATCCCAGGTCCCTTCCTGGCGACGGAAAGGTTGAGGAGGGAAGGGGCCGCATGTGTTGTTCTGCCGTTGGGCAGATTGCCATGGCAAAGCAAGCTGAACTCGAGTGCGACGAGTCTCGCGTTGTTGCTGAGAGCCGAATGACCCGCGGTTCGCGTGGCTGCAACACTACTTCTGCTGCGCCGCCTTCCGCCGGGCCGCCTCGCGCTCCATCTGATCGAGCTGATCGGGATCGAGCAGGTCGGGATCGGCCGGCATGTTCGGCCGCTTGCCGGCCGCGATGACCGGATACGGTCCTTCTTCCGGGACGGGCTTGCCGGATGCGTCCACCTCGGTGTGCGCGGTCTTCACGGGCCCGGCGCCCGTCAACTGCAGCACGACAACGCCGTTCCCCGCCATGCCGAAGTAATGGGTCCCCGCGGGCAGGAACGCGACGCCGCCCTCCCGAACCGGCATCAGCAGGTCGGGCCTGAACACATCACCCCTGCCGATCCAGAGTGTGCCTTGCAGCACGGTGACGAGACGGTCGCGATCCTCGACGCGCGGGCGGAGCGTCTCGTTCGGGGCGAGCCGTCGCCGGAGCAGGTAGGGCCCGGCCTGCGCGGGATCGCCATAGATCAGGGTGTTGCCGGCGATCGGCAGCTCTTCGGGCTGGAGAATCGGATGGCGTCCGTCGACGAGCGGCCCGCCGGCCGAAGGAGCCGGCCGGCTTTGGGCGAGTGCGGCGCCGCAGACGCCGAGCGCGGCTCCCGCGGCGCAGCCCCACGGCACGATCCCCGGCAGCCGGATGCGGCCCAGTCGCATGAAAGGTCTCCTGCCCGGTTTCAGTCCAGGCCGAATGTCACGATGAGGTCCCCCGCGGGGATCGACACGAGCTGCCGCCCCTGGGCAAGGTAGCTGACGGCGGCGCCGTACACCGCGCCGTTGCTGGCGAAGCTCCAGAGACGCTCGCCGCGCGTGGCATCGAGCGCGAAGATGACGCCCTCGACCGTGCCGCCGAAGACGAGATTGCCGGCCGTGCTCATCATGCCGCCCCATGGCGGCGACACGACGCGATGCTCCCATCTGATGTCGCCCGTGGCCGGATCGACGGCGATCGCCTTGCCGTAGCTTTCCTCCGGGGCGAACCGGGGCGGCCGGGCGCGATTGAACAGCTGCAGCGGCGTGGGCTCGGTTTCGTCCGTCGTCAGCGGGCGGACTTCGTTCTTGGTGAACAGCCGGTGCTCCTCGCGCGCGAACACGTACAGCAGCTTCGTCACCGGGCTGTAGCTGTGCGCCATCCAGTTGGCGCCGCCATCGATGCCCGGCCATACCTGATCGTTGCCTTCGGGCGTCGGCTCGTTGCCCGGGGCGACCTCGGGCCGTCCGTTGTTCTCGTAGTCGAACCCCCTGTTCCACGTCTGCTTGACGAAGGCTTTGGCGGAGATGAACTTTCCGTTGGTTCGATCGACGAGATAGAAGAACCCGTTGCGATTGGGCCAGGCGAGCACCTTCCGCGGCTGTCCCAGGTACATCGTGTCCACCAGCACCGGGTTCTGCGTCGAGTCCCAGTCGTGCACGTCGTGCGGCGTGAACTGGTAGAACCACTTCAGCCTGCCCGTGTCCGGATCGAGCGCCAGCACCGAGCATGAATAGAGGTTGTCGCCGGCCCGCGCATCGTCGTTGTAGTCGGGCCAGGGATTGCTGGTGCCCCAGAAGAGCGTGTTCGTTTCCGGGTCGTACGACGCCGGTATTCCAGGTCGTGGCGCCGCCGGTCTTCCAGGAGTCGCCGGCCCAGGTGCCGAAATTAGGTTCGCCCGGCTGCGGAATGGTGTTGAATCGCCAGAGGCGCTGGCCGGTCTTCGGATCGTAGGCATCCAGGAAGCCGCTGACGCCGTGCTCGCCTCCGGCCATGCCCACGATCAGCTTGTCCTTGACGATGAGCGGCGCGCCCGGCGCGGCATAGCCGCCCGCCTCGTTCGGGTCGTACATCTCGGATCTTCCAGAGCTCGCGGCCCGACTTCGCGTCGACGGCCACGACGTGCATGTCGAGCGTGTTCATGAACAGCGTGGTGCCGAGGATGGCCAACCCCCGGTTGTTGCGTGCCGCAGCAATTGAACGTCCGCTCCGGGTTCTTGTGCTCGTAGGTCCAGAGCTGGCGTCCCGTGAGCGGCGTCGAGCGCGTAGATCGCGTTCTCGGGACGGGTCAGGTACATGACGCCGTCGACGACGAGCGGCGTCGTCTCGAACTTCTCGACGTGCCGTCCCTGAAAGAGCCATTTCACCTTCAGGTTCCGGACGTTCTGGGCGGTGATCTGATCCAGGCGGCTGAAGCGCCAGCCGCTGTATGTGCCGTTGTACATCAGCCAGTTGCCGGGCTCCCTGTCGGCGTTCAGCAGGCGGTCGTACGTGATCGGCAGGCCGGGCGGATCGGCCGGCGCCTGGCCCCGGAGGGGGAGTGTAGAGCCGGCGGCGACGAACACGGCCGCCGCGATGGAGGCGCACCCAAATCGCGCGAGGCTCATGGCGCTCCCTTCAGCGAGTTCAAGTAGGCGATCAGATCCTCGAGGTCCTTTCCAGGCAGTGAGGCGTAGGACGGCATCAGCGTCGGCGTGTCATAGCGCACCTCCTGCACCGCGTCCATGAGGAAGGATCGGAAGTTGTCGCGGGCGTCGCGGATCTGGATGGAGAGGTCGTCGCGGTTCACGCGAACGCCGGAGATGGTCTGCCCCGACTTCAGCACGACCTTGACGGGGCGATAGGCCATGGCCACGTCGGCTTCCGGTCTCGCGACCGATTCAGTGAGAAACGCGAGGCCGCGGCGTCGGCCGACGTCGGTGAGCTCCGGGCCGAGGTTGCCGCCCTCCTCGCCGATGCGGTGGCACGACCCGCAGCCGCTGCGCCGGTACACCGTTGCGCCCGCCGTCGGGCTGCCGGAGGCCTTCTCCAGCAGGCCACGCGACCCCAGGCCCTTCACGTACCCCGCAACCTTCCAGGCCTCTTCGTCCGTGATTCGCATCGGGGACATCTCCGTGCCGGGGATGCCGTTCCGAATGGTCCCGTAGAGCTCCGCGTCGCTGCCGCCCCGCTTGTAGACGCCTGCGGTCAAATCGGCCCCGCGGCCTCCTTCACCGGACGCGCCGTGGCAGTAGGTGCAGTGCGTCTGGAAGAGAGCTGCGCCCTGCTGCAGGTCTTCCTCCGAAGAGAACGGATTGATCTGAGGTGTGGGCGAGGAAGCCGCGGAGGACGCAGGCCCTTGCGCCGCCGCCGGGGCCAGCAGCAGCAGAGCCAGCGAGCAGCCGACGAGCGCCGGACTGGCCATGGCGCGGCTAGCTTATGCCAGGAATCCCGGCCGCAGCCAAGAAATTTCGCGCTCAGGGCTTCTTTGCCGAGCAGCTCCCGGCGACCGGCTTGATTGACGAGATGCGCAGGTGTTCGGTGCCGTCGGCGGCCGACGCGCTCTTGCCCAGCCGGCTCGGGTCCGCCTTGGGCAACAGAGAGCCGACGACCTCCACGCGGTGCCCTCTCAGCGCCCCGAGCTCGGAAGCGTGGCCGTTCAGCACGTACTGCCTGCTGCGGACGGTCTCACCCGCGCCGGCCTTGTCGGCGGCGGCATTCGAGGGGACTGCATCCAGCAGCAAGTAGATGTCGAGAGGCTGATCGCCCTTGTTCGCTTCGGTAATGGCGTTGTCGGGCCTGGCGGTCGCCCCGGCTTTTGGTGCCAGCGAGCCATCGCGCTGCATCGGCTCGACGCAGCCTTGAACCTTCACGGCCTGAGAGGCCGGCACGGTCGGAGAGGCCGGCTGTTGTGCAGCCTGCGCGAACATGATTCCGGGCGATGCAAGTGCGACCGTCAGAACCGCCAGTAGAAGTCTCGACATGGCGCCCTCCCTTCACCAAGGGGTGCAAGGTGGAGGCCAGGAAGGCAGCCGCATCACGGCGCGAATACGCGGAGGTCGACCGCATTGGCCATTGCCTGATATCCCGCGCGGTTGGGATGCAGCCGATCTCCCGGACCGCCAACGCTGCTGTTCGGCTGGAATTCAGGCTTGAGACTGCCGGTTGCCGGGTCGAGCGTCGCCGTCTCGAAGTCGGCCACCGCGTCGAAGAGGCCGCTCGTGCGTATGAACTCGTTGACCGCCTTGCGCCGCTCCGCCGCGTCCGCTGTCCCGCTCGGCCCGTTCGAGCCGAAGGCCGGTGTGATGGTCGCCCCAACGATTGCGATTGCTCCTCTGGCGCGGATCCGGCGGACCACTTCCTTCAACCCATCGATGACAGCTCCCGCCGCTGCGCCCGACGTGATGTCGTTGACGCCTTCGAGCAGCACCACGCCGGAGAGACCCGAGACCCCCAGCAGGTCGCGGTCGAGCCGCTGCAGCGCGGGAGGCCCGCCGGCGAACGGTTCGGCCGGCGTATAGGCGGCTGGCGTCAGAATCCGGTTGCCGCCGATACCGGCATTCACGATCGAGACATGTGGGCCGTAGGCTGCGTGCAGGCGCCGCGCGAGGTCGTCGGGCCAGCGGTCGTCGCCATTCAGCGTGGACGCCGTGCCGTCGGTGATCGAGTCGCCGAACGCGCAGACCACGCGGGTGTCGGCGCCCGCCATCACGTCCAGCGCATCCACGAAGTACCACGACGTCGTCGTGAACCTGAACACGCCGTCTGTCTCGTCGGCCGAATGCGAACCGGAGCCGGGTCCGGTGAGATATGAGGTTTGCAGCGATTTCGCGTGCCATGTCATCGGTCCGCTGCTCCCGGCCACGTGAAAGCTGATGGCGAGCTTGCGCCCTTCGGCCATGGCTGCCGGGGCTTGCCAGCGAAGATCGACAGCGTCGCTCCAGACCGCCGATCCCGCCGGCACCGTGACGGAGCGTCCGCCGCTGAACGAGACTGGGGTGTTGGTGCCGTGGAGAATGGCGCCAGCGCTCGCCTGGACGCCCACGTACACGTCATCGAAGGTCACGGACCGAGTGCCGAACGTGTTGGCGACTCGCACGCGCCATCGCGATCCCCACAGATTGGGATGCACGATGAGCCGGAATGTCTGGTCGTGCGCCCCGTCAGCAGGTGCCGGGAAAGCGAAGTGCAGGTCCGGCTGCGCCACGGCATTGCCGGACGGGTACGGTCCGTGCGCCGAGGCGATCCACGTGGCTACCCATTTCTGGCGCCCCTGCCCGCTCGCGAGGCCGGCGGCGAGGCCCAGGAACCCGAGTATGGCACCGAACAGCATCGCTCGTTTCATGCGCATATTGTAAACATGGCGGCTTGAACGCTACGCTCGTCTCGTGGCGAAGGTCGAACACGAGCGGGTGATCGTGGATGGCAGGGATGTCGCGATCTCCAACCCGCGCAAGGTGCTGTTCCCTCAGGCGGGCCACACGAAGCTGGATCTCGTCCGCTACTACCTCGCGGTGGCCGAAGGCGCTCTGCGCGGAGCCGGCGGTCGTCCCAACGTGCTGGTGCGGTACCCCAACGGCGCCGAAGGCGAATTCTTCTTTCAGAAGCGGGCGCCCGACGCACGTCCGGAGTGGATTGACGTCGTCACCCTGGCGTTCCCCTCCGGGCGGACGGCCGAAGAAGTCGTGCCGCGCGATGCCGCGGCGCTGGCATGGATGGCCAATCTCGCCTGCCTCGAGCTGCACCCGCATCCGGTGCGCGCCGAGGATCTCGATCATCCGGACGAGCTCCGGGTGGACCTCGATCCGGTCCCGGGCATCGAGTGGCCGCAGATTCAGGAGGTCGCGCGCGTCGTCCACGGCACGCTCGCCGACTTCGGGCTCGTAGGCTGGCCGAAGACCTCCGGCTCGCGGGGACTCCACGTCAACGTGAGGATCGAGCCGCGGTGGACGTTCGTGGAGGTCCGCCGCGCCGCGCTGGCGCTGGCGCGCGAGGTGGAGCGGCGGGCGCCCGGTCTCGCCACCAGCAAGTGGTGGAAAGAGGAGCGGCACGGCGTCTTCATCGACTACAACCAGAACGCGAAGGACCGCACCGTGGCGTCCGCCTACTCGGTGCGTCCCCGCCCCGATGCGCGCGTGTCGGCGCCACTGAGCTGGGCCGACCTCGACGGGTGCGATCCGGCGGACTTCACGCTGGCGACGATGCCGGGCCGCTTCGCCGCGGTCGGGGACCCGCATGCTGCCATCGATCGCGAGCCGGGCTCGCTCGAAGCATTGCTGCAGCTGTCGGCCCGGCACGAACGCGAGGGGCTTGGCGATGCGCCGTGGCCGCCGCAGTACAAGAAGCAGCCTGGCGAACCGCCGCGCGTGCAGCCCTCGCGCGCACGGCCCCGGACGGGCCGGCGCGTTCCCAGAGTCCCTCTGATCGAGGTGGCGCGTGCCGCGCGCAAGGACGATGCCCTGAAGGAGCTCGAGCGATGGAAGCGCGACCATCCCGAGGCGGCCGCTCATCTGCACCCGGCCGACGTGCTCGTGGATGCCATGCGCGGCCGCTCATCCACGTGGACGCGCATCCGCGTGAACCTCGAGCATGTCCCCGAGCGGATCCGGCCCCGGCAGGAGACGCGCCCGGATGCTACCGGCCCGGCCGGCGCCCCGCCCCGAACACCTGTGCGAGCTCGTAAGCGGGGGTGACCTCGAGCTGATCGTAGCGGCACTCGCCAGGCTGCTTGTCGGGACGCCACCGAAGGAAGGTCGTCGCGTGCCGGAAGCGGTCGCCCTGCAGGTGGTCGTACTTCACCTCGCAGACCCGCTCGATGCGCAGCGGCTCCCACGACAGATCCTTGCCGGCGCTCCACCGGCTGTGGCCTCCGGGCATCCGCTGGCCGCCTCCCTCCGCTTCCGCCCAGGAACGCCATGGGTGGCCGTCGAGCGCGTGAGCGCGCAGCGGTTCGAGCTCCTTCGCCAGCGCCTTGCGGGCCTCCATCGTGAATGACGAGGTCACCCCGACGTGGTGCAGGACCTCCTTGCCGTCGAAGAGGCCGAGCAGCAGCGAACCGACCAGCCCGCGTCCCGCCTTGTGCCACCGGAAGCCGGCCACGACGCAGTCGGCCGTTCGCGCGTGCTTGATCTTGAACATCGCGCGGCGCCCGGGCTGGTACGGCAGGCTGTCGGGCTTGGCGATGACGCCGTCGAGCCCGGCGCCCTCGAATCGCGTCAGCCACTCGGCCGCGGTCTTGCGATCGCGGGTCACCGGCGTCAGATAGACCGGAGGCGCCACGCGCGAGAGCAGCGCTTCCAGCTCGTCGCGGCGCGCCTGCTGCGGGCGCTCGAGCAGCGGCGTGCCGTCGGCGGCGAGCAGATCGAAGGCGACGAACGATGCCGGCGTTTCCTGTGCGAGCCTTGCGACGCGGGAGGCGGCGGGATGCAGCCGGAGCTGCAGCGCGTCGAAGTCGAGCCCGTGCGGCGTCGCGATGACGATTTCGCCGTCCACGATGCAGCCGGCCGGCAGGCGGCCGATCAGTGCCTCGTGGAGCTCGGGAAAATATCGATCCAGCGGGCGCAGATCACGGCTCTGGATGTACACGTCATCGTCGCCGCGGAAGACGATGGCGCGAAAGCCGTCCCATTTCGGCTCGAACAGGAAGCCGTCCCCGGCGGGCAGCTCGTCCGCGAGCTTGGCGAGCATCGGTTGGATCGGCGGCACGGGCGCGGTCATCTCAGAACCGGTGTGTGTACAGCACCTTCGATGCCGCGCGCTGATCCAGCGTGTAGATGCGGCGCTGCAGCGGATCGTCGAGCCAGTTGCGCGTGTACACGACGTAGACGTCGTTGCCGGGTTTCAGAATCCATCGGAAGCGCGACTGCCAGCCGATCACCGAGCTCTGCGTGTCGTACTGGGCGTTGTTGACCCAGGACAGCCACGGGCCGAACTGCAGCTCGGGAGCCGCCCGGTAGACCTTGGTTTGAAACGCATCGCCGGGCAGCTCGACGCCGTTCCATTCGCCGGAGGTATAGATGATGACCCCCGGCCGGAGCCGCACGTTGAGGCTCGCCCCGGCGCGCGTTCTCGTCCCATTGTAGAACCCGCCGACTTCGATCATGGGGCTGAAGGCCACCTTGCGCCGCTGCGCCATCCCCACCGAGAGCTGGTAGCGCGTGTAGGTGTATTCGGTCGCGGCAGGAAGCGTGGTGTGCGACAGCGTGAAATCGCCGTCGAGCCGCTCGTGCGACGGAAGGACGTGCAGCTCGATCGAGTCGCCGCTGTGCATGCCGAGGCTGAGCGCGGTGAGATCGAAATCGCGGTTCAGCAGCCCCAGGCCTCCGCCGTCGACGAGCACCGTCGCCGCCCCGCCGGCCGCAATCGTGCGGAGCCAGCGATGTCCCCGGGGGTGCCGCGTGTACCTGACCGACGGCTCGAGCCAGCGGAATCCCTTGCGGGGTGTGAAGCCGATGGCCGCGTCGTAGTTCCGCTGAATCTCACGATAGAAGATCGTCGCGGCCCACGGGTCGTTCGGGAAGTCGAGCGCGAGCCCGTACGCGTTCGACTGGCCGCCGCCCGTGGGGTTGGACGTATTGACGAGGAACCCGCCGAGGCTCAACTGCTGCCGGCCCATGAAGGTCGACGTCGCCAGCAGGAAGTCGGCGCCGCGCGTGTACGAGCCAGGCCCGGCGCCCTCCTGGCCGCCGCGCCGGCTGAGCAGCATGCCCACATAGGATTGGCGGAACATCCGGTGCTTGGCGCGGACGACCAGGAAGTCTTCGCCGAGTGTCGTCCGCGGCGCGCCGTCGATGCCCGTGTGCCGATCGCGGCCGGTCCGCACGTACAGGGCACCGACGTCGTTGGACCCGAATTGTCCCGTGAGCTTGGCCCCGGCGGCGATCTTCTGCGGATTGCCGTCCGCGTCCAGCCCGATCCGCCGGCTGAAGTAGGGGAGCAGGCTGTTGCCGCCCTGCGCCGTGCTCTGAAAATCGAAGAAGGTCGAGCCGTCGAGGAAGAAATCGCGCTTTTCGGGGAAGAACTCGGGGAAGCGGGTGAGGTTCACCAGCCGCTGGTCGACCTCCGTCTGCGCGAAATCGGTGTTCACCGTCACGTTGGTCCGCATCCGGGGCGTCGGACTGTAGAACAGATCGACGCCTGCGTTGCCCGTCGTGCGCGTCCGGGCGCGGCCGCGGCCCGGGAAGGACTCCGCGGTCATCAGCCCGTACGGCTTCACGTCGAGGCCGTGGCCCTGGCTCATGTCGTGCAGACCGGTGAGCAGGCCGGCCGCCGACAGGCGGTTCAGCCCCTGGTTGCGCGCCCATCCACTCCACAGGCTCTCTTCGTTCTTCCGGCGCACCGTCCGCTGGAAGTTGATGCCCCACGCATCGGCCGCCGGATCGAAGCTGAGGGTTCGGAACGGAATCGCCACCTCCAGGACCCAGCCGATCTCGCTGCGCTCCACCCGCATGTTCCAGATGCCGTCCCACTGCCGGTTCTGGAAACCGGCCCCGCGAAGCGCGTCGCCCATCAGCCCCGATGGATTCGTCTCGAAGAAATAACCCGACTGCTGGTTGTTGTAGGTATCGATGTTCCACATGAAGCGATCGTCGGCCTGCAGGAACTCGTCGCGCCGCTGCTGGTATCCGAGCCATTTCTCCGGCTCGTCGTCATGGCAGATTACGCCCATGTACAACGTGCGGCTGTTGTAGACGATGCGAACCTCGGTCGGCTCGGTCGCGGGCTCGCCGTTGTCGGGATCCTGCTGGATGAAGCCCGTGGCGGGAATCGCCCGCCGCCAGGCCGGCTCGTCCAGCCGGCCGTCGAGGACGATCTTCTCGCCGGGGTCGAGCCTCAGCGCCGTCATGGTCGGCCGTTCCTGCGCATGCGCAGACACACACGTGAGCAGCACGAGTGCCGCTCCGAGGAATTGTCGCAAGGTGCCCGCTATTGTACGCGGTGGCGCAGGACTGGATCACGCCAAACCGGCGACGTCGGTGTCCCGGCCGCCGGTCCCGAGCTTAAGTCGTCGATGCCGTCTACCGATAAAGGAGGGAGAGAAGCGCCGTGATCTGCGGCGCCGCGAGATGTCCCGAACGCCATATACGATCCGGCGGTCCGGCCGCACCCGCGCCGCACATCTGGCGGTCGTGTCGCGGTGCATTGGTGCGTTCGCCATCGTTCTCGGCATTGCGGTGCTCGCCGGCTGGTGGCTTGGGATGCCCGGACTGCGCCAGTACAATCCACGGCTCGGCACGATGGGCAGCCAGACGGCGCTCAGTTTCGCACTCCTGGGTGCCGCGCTCGTCCTGAACCACTCGCGGCGCGACTCACCCGCGTCCTGGTGGAGCGCGCGGCTGCTCGCGGCGATCGTCGTCTCCATCAGCGTCTTCACGATCGCGCACTCGTGGGGTGTGGCAACGGGGGTGCAGGGGCTGGTGTCGCAGGCGCTGTCCAGCGCGTTCCCAGGGGCGATGCCGGGCGCGACCGCCGCCGTGTTCCTGGCCTTCGGCGCGGCGGTGCTGATGCTCGAGGCACGGGTCGGGCGCGTCTGGCTCGCCGAGCCGCTGGCCTTCGCGGGGGGCCTCGTGGCGCTGCTCGCGGTCATCGCCTATCTCTTCGGCAATGTGTCCTTTCTGTCGCCGGTGAATCGGCGCGCGCTGGCGTTTCATTCGGTGGCGCTGATGGTGGCGGTCTCGTTTGCCATTCTCGCCGCCCGTCCGCGCCGCGGGTTGATGTCGCTGGCGACGAGCGAGAGCGTGGCCGGCGAGATGGTCCGCCGGATGCTGCCCTGGTCAATCATCACCCCCGTCCTCTTCGGATGGGCGGTGGCCGAGGGGCAGCGTGCTGGTTTCTATCCTGCGCAGCTGAGCCTCGCGTATTACGCCACGCTCACGGTCGCGATATTCGGCACCCGCATCTGGGCCACGGCCTGGTCGCTCCATGAGGTTGACGAGCGGCGCCAGGAGGCGGAGGAGGACGTGCGCCGGCTCAACGCCGATCTGGAGCGGCGGGTCGACGAGCGGACCGTTCAGCTCGCGGAGGCGAACCGGGAGCTGGAAGCGTTTTCGTACTCCGTATCGCACGATCTGCGGGCGCCGCTCCGGCACATCGGCGGATTCGCCGAGCTGATGCTGGCGAAGGACGCGGAGAGACTGGGCGCCGAAGGCCTCCGCCGGCTGTCGGTGATTTCCGGCGCGGCGGAGAAGATGGGGCGCATGATCGACGACCTGCTCAGGCTGGCGCGTATCGAGCGTCGGCATCTGATTCTGGAGGAGACCGATTTGAACGCGGTGGTCTCGGACCTCATCCAGGATCTGCGGGAGGAAGCCGGCACGCGCGCGATCGAGTGGCGAATCGGGACGCTGCCGATCGTACGCTGCGACCCGGGGCTCACCAAGATCGCGCTGGCGAATCTGCTGTCGAACGCCGTGAAATACACCAGAGGCCGTTCGCCTGCGGTCATCGAGGTCTGCTGTGAATCAGAGGGAGGCGCGCCCCTGATCGTCGTGTCGGACAACGGAGCCGGCTTCGACGCGCAGTACCTCGTCGAAACTGTTCGGCGTGTTCCAGCGGCTGCACGCCGCCGAAGAGTTCGAGGGCACCGGAATCGGTCTCGCGACGGTGCAGCGCATCGTCAGGAAGCACGGCGGACGGGTCTGGGCCGAGGCGGAAACGGACAAAGGCGCGAAGTTCTCTTTCACCCTGCAACCCCCCGGCGCGTCTCCCCATGACGACGGCCCTCAGGGCTCCCTGGCGGCGGGGGCTCCCGCGTAGCCATGGCGCGATCGCTGCGCGTGCTCATCGTCGAGGACTCGCCCGCCGATGCCGAGTTGATGGTGCACGAGCTCTCGCGCGGCGGGTACGACGTCACCGCCGAGCGGGTCGACACGGCCGAGGCCATGCGTGCCGCGCTGGCGCGCCCGGGCTGGGAGCTGATCGTCTCCGACTACAGCCTGCCGACCTTCAGCGCGCCCGAGGCGCTGAAGCTGGCGAAGGAGGCGAATGCCGAGCTTCCCTTCATCATCGTGTCGGGCACCGTGGGTGAGGCGACGGCGGTGGCGGCGCTGCGGGCGGGCGCCTGCGATTTCCTCGTCAAGGGACAGCTGGCGCGCCTCCTGCCGGCGGTGGATCGGGAGCTGCGGGAGGCGGCCGAGCGCGGCGAGCGGACCCGAGTGCAGACGCAGCTCGAAGAGGACCTCCGCCATTCGCAGAAGATGGAGGCCATCGGGCAGCTCGCCGGGGGCGTCGCGCACGACTTCAACAACATCCTGACGGCGATCATCGGGTACTGGAGATGGTGCTGGAGCAGATCGGGCCGGACAAGCCGATCAGCCGCGACCTCGAGGAGATACGCAAGTCGGCAGACCGCGCGGCCGCGCTCACGCGCCAGCTGCTCGCCTTCGGCCGCAAGCAGACGCTGCACGTGACGGCGCTCGGACTCAACGACGTCCTCACGTCCATCGAGGGAATGCTGCGCCGGCTGATTCCCGAGAACGTCGACATCGAGATCGCGCTGGCGCCGTCGCTGCCCGCCATTCTCGCGGACCGGATCCAGCTGGAGCAGATCGTGCTGAACCTCTGCATGAACGCCCGTGACGCGATGCCGCAGGGCGGCCATCTGCGGATCCGGACGGCGCGGCCGGGGCCTGCCGATGCGGCGGCGCTCGCCCGGCGGGGCATGGCCACCCACTCGCTGGTGAAGCTGATCGTCGCCGACACGGGCGTCGGGATGGACTCGGCGACCCAGGCACGCATCTTCGAGCCGTTCTTCACCACCAAAGCCGTGGGGCACGGCACCGGGCTCGGACTGGCCACCGTTTACGGCGTCATCCAGCAGCTCGGCGGACAGATTCTGGTCGACAGCGAGCCTGGCAGGGGAACGACGTTCACGATGTATTTCCCGCAGGCCCCGCAGCAGCACGCGACGGCCGCAGGGGCGCCGACGCGAGAGGGCGCCCTGGTGGCAGACGCCAAAGCGGTCGTGCTCGTAATCGAGGACCAGGCCGACGTGCGGCAGCTGCTCGTCCGGGTGCTGGCGCGCCATGGCTATTCCGTCGTGGAGGCGGACGGGCCGGCGGCCGCCATTGCGCTCGAGTCGAAGATCGATGGTCCCGTAGATCTCATTCTCAGCGACGTCGTGATGCCCGGTATGAGCGGGCCGGACGTCGTGAGGCAGCTGAAGGAGCGACGCCCCGAGGCCAGGGTGCTCTTCATGTCCGGGTACGCCGACGCCATGCTGAACGGCCCCGACGCGTCGATCCGCCTGCTGGAGAAGCCGTTCACGGCATCCACGCTCCTGCAGGCGGTGCGCGACTCGCTCAACGTCTGAGCGCGGTTGACGTCATCGCGCCGCGGCCTCTAAGCTCTCGTCCATCCGGGAGCTGTCCATGAAGAGAATTGCCATCGTTGTCGGGCTCGTCGTCGCGGTTGCGGCCGCGGCCGAGCCGCCGGCGCGCCGATCGGGTCTGCTCGCCGAGCGCGGGCTCACCGCCGCCGATTTTCCGCAGCTGAAGAAGATCGCCGAGAACGTCTACGTCTGGTCCGACGTGCACCCGAACGGCATCTACACCACCAACGATCTGATCGTCGTCACGAGCGACGGCGTGCTCGTGGCCGACGGCCAGAAAGATCCGCCGACCACCGCGAAGATGGTGGACAGGATCGCCGCCCTCACGTCGCAGCCCATCCGGTACGTCGTGGTCGCCTCGGAGCACGGCGATCACACGGGCGGGCATCAGGCGTTTCCCGCGGCGGCGACGTTCATCGCCAGCCCCATCTCGCAGGCGAACCTGCGAGCGCAGGCGGCCGCCGACAGGCCGGGCCGCCCGAAAACCATCGTGCCGTCGGAAACGGTGGCGACCAGACGCGTGCTGAAGCTGGGCGGCACCGACATCGAGGTGATGAACAACGGACCGGCTCACACCGGCGGCGACCTGGAAGTGTATCTGCCCAAAGAGCGCGTCTTCTTCGTCAGCGAGGCGTTCTCGAATCACATCTTTCCGAACATGCGCGCCGCCACCCCCAGCGCGTGGCTGCGCACGTTGAAGAACATCCGCCAGGTGGACGCTGCCATTGTCGTCCCGGGGCATGGGTTCGTGGACGATCCCGCCGTGCTGAAAGAAGAGCTGGCGGCGTTCCAGGAGGCCGTGGCGTACACAATCGAGGAGGTCGGGCGCCTGCACAAGACAGGCGCGCCGGTCGAGGTGGCGCTGAAGCAGGTGAACTGGGGTCCGTATCGGGACTGGCCGGTGATCGATCGCAACGGGCCCGTTGCCGTCCAGCGCGTCTACGACGAGCTGGACGGGAAGCTGAAATGAGCGAAGCCACGGAGGCCGGCCATGCTGTGGTACTCTTGACGACGTCAGGTAGGTAGGGAGTAGCGGCCCGCAGGCGCGGGCGGATATCGCCGTCAGCACGGAGCGTCCCCGCTCCCGGCGTATCCAGGGCGTGCAGGTCACGCCGCGCGAGACTGCCACGAGGAGATCGTGGTGGTCGTCTGGATTGCGTTCGCTGCTCTCATTCTGTGCTTTCTCGCCCTCGACCTCGGGGTCTTTCACAAGCGCGCGCACGTCGTCTCCGTTCGAGAGGGGCTGGCCTGGTCGCTCGTCTGGATGACGCTGGCCGCCGCCTTCGCCGTCTTCATCTACTACGGGTACGACAACCAGTGGCTCGGGCTCGGCAGGCATCCCGACGCCGTCGACCGGCAGCCGGGGCTGCCCGGAGGCTCGCCGAACGACGGGGCGTCCGCGGTCCTGAAGTACCTCACGGGCTACGTGGTCGAGCAGTCGCTGAGCGTGGACAACATGTTCGTCATCGCCATGGTGTTCCGCTTCTTCGCGGTACCCGCCCAGTATCAGCACCGGGTGCTGTTCTGGGGCATTCTCGGCGCGTTGACCATGCGCGGGGCGATGATCGCGGTCGGGGCGGCGCTCGTCACGAAGTTCGCGTGGCTGCTGTACATCTTCGGCGGGTTCCTGATTCTCACGGCGATCAAGATGCTCGTCGTCAACGTGGAGGAGCAGGATCCAGGCCACAACGTGGTCGTGCGCGCCGCGCGCCGCCTGTTTCCGACCACCAAGAGATACCATCGGGATCGGTTCCTGACGTACCGGCGCGGCCGGCTCTTCCTGACGCCGCTGGCGCTCGCGCTGATCATGGTGGAGGCGACCGACGTCGTGTTCGCGGTCGACTCCATTCCCGCCATCTTCGCCATCACCACCGATCCCTTTCTCGTGTTCGCCAGCAACGCCTTCGCGATCCTGGGGCTGCGGTCGCTCTATTTCGTGCTGGCGGGCGCACTGACGGCGTTCCGCTACCTGAAGGTGTCGCTCGCGATCGTGCTGGCGCTCGTCGGCACCAAGATGCTGGTGCATTCCTGGCTCAAGGAGGCGCTTGGCGAATACTTCAACCTGTACGTGCTTGGCGCGATCGTCCTCATCCTGTCGGGCGGGACGATTGCCTCGCTCCTGGTGACGATGGGAGAGTCGCGCGAAAACGCCCGGCCGCGCCGGCCGGAGCCCGGACGCTGAGCTCGAACCGTGCGGGCGTCCCCGGGCGGAGCTAGAATCGCCCGGAGCGGCGGGTCGCTCGCGGCGGCAACCCAATTCACGAGGAGAGCCAGCGATGTCCAAGAAGATACTGATGCTCGTGGGCGATTTCGTCGAGGACTACGAGGTGATGGTTCCGTTTCAGGCGCTTCAGATCGCCGGGCACGACGTGCACGCCGTGTGTCCCGGGAAGAAGGCCGGCGACACGGTGCGGACCGCGATTCACGACTTCGAAGGAGATCAGACCTACACGGAGAAGCGCGGCCACAACTTCGCGCTCAATGCCACCTTCGCCGACGTCAATCCGGCTGGCTATGACGCACTGGTGATCCCAGGCGGCCGCGCGCCGGAATACCTGCGGCTCGACGCGGACGTGCTTGCGATGGTCCGCCACTTCGCCGAGAAGAGAAAGCCCATCGCCGCGGTGTGCCACGGCCCGCAGGTGCTCGCCGCGGCCGGCGTGCTCCGGGGGCGGCGGCTGAACGCGTATCCCGCCGTGGCCCCCGAAGTGACCGCCGCGGGAGGCGAGTTCGTTGCGCTCGGCCTTCCCGATGCAATTACCGACGAGAACCTCGTGACCGGACCGGCCTGGACCTGTCACGTGGAGTGGCTGAAGCAGTTCCTGACGGTGCTGGGGACGCGGATCACTCAAAACGAGGCGGTGGGCGCCGCGGTGCCCTAGCGATTCGAAGCGCCCGGGAAGACGAGCGGCAGATCGCGCCTTCGTGGTCGTCGGAGACCAGGACCGGGCCGGCGCGATCCGCCGCAGGACCAGGGCGTGCTGAATCCCCCGGTCGGCAGGATCAGGAACGGATCGGGTCCATGCCTACCGCGCCGGGGCCGGCGTTTTGGGTTTGCCGTTCTCATCGACCTGGGTGGTCTTGACCGGACCCATGCCCACGAGCACCAGGACGGCCGGTTCCTTCTCGCCCTGCCGCGATCCATCCCAGTGCACCGTGTTCTTCGCGTCGATGGCCACCGTGCCGGCACGGACGGGGTAGGTGGTCTTCTCGTCGTAGACGTTGGTGGTCGACACCCACCAGGTTCCCGAGATCACGTAGGCGTAACGGTCCTGATCGTGAAAATGCGGCTGCGAGAAATTGCCTGGATACCACTTGTAGACGACGCCGTACAGGCCGGGCTTGCTGGGGTCGCCGAAGAGCGTTCCCGTCTGCTGCCTGCCTTCCTGACCGCTCCATTTGATGTCCTTCGGCAGCACCATCGGAATGTGGGTGGGATCCGGCAGGGGGCCCACGGGATCATTGATCGTGGCCTTGGCGGACTGCGCATGGACTCTTGCGGCGAGAACGCCGGCGCCCGCACCTGCGGCGACGAGGGCGCCCAGAATCACGACTCGGCTGAAACGCATACTTCCTCCTTGTGAATTGCGAGCAGCGCCAGCGCTGGACGGGAGCGCCCGTGCCCAGCGGCTTCAAGCGGCCGCGCCGATTGTACCGGGATACGCAGCCTATCACGTGTCAAACCTTTGGCGAGCCGCTCTCCGTAAGTAGCGCTCATGCCGCCGTCGCCGCGATGATAGGCTGGTTTCTTCGGCCGCGCCGCGGCGATGCCTGCCTGCACCGTGCGGCCCGAGGAGGACAACCATGGCGGTCGCCAAGGTGAGCGAGATCAGCTCCACGTCATCGAAGAGCTTCGAAGATGCCATTCAGCAGGGGCTCGCCCGGGCGGGCAAGACCCTGCGCCACATCCGCAGCGCCTGGGTCAAGGAGCAGCACGTCCGGTGCGATGAGGGAAAGATTGTCGAGTTCCAGGTGAACATGATGGTCACCTTCGTGCTCGACGACTAGGACGCCCCGCGTAGAGCGGGCCCGTCGCGCCCCGGCTGCGACAAACTGCGACAATCCCCGCAGCAACAGAGCCGTGCGCAGCGGCGTTATAGTCAAGTGAAGGCGCGCGCCTGCCGCCATGTGATCCTCGCCGGTCCATCCGTGGACGCCGACGTGGCGGAGCGGGTGTGTCCGGCCCTGCTCTTGATGGAGTCATACATGAAGACCATGAAGCTGAAGATCTTCCTCGGCGCGCTGATCGCGGCAGCGCTGGTGGCGGTCGTGTGGAACCTGCCGGCCACCTCCGCAGCCGAAGCGAATGCGGTGACCCCGGCGGGCGCCATGAATTGCGATCTCACGCAGTACAAGGCGGCCAACGGTCTGACGGCCACAATCGACCAGGGAGCGCTGGTCGTGTCGTGGACCGGCCAGGGCACTACCGCGCTGCGCACGCAATTTGCCATAGACAACGGAACGCCGGTGATGCGCGAGCTCGCGGTCCGCAAGGCCGGCGGCCAATGGGCCCCGCTCGGCCGGAACCTGACGCCCGAGTACCGGATGGTCAGCGGCATCCGCCGCATGTCCACCGACATGGTGCCTTCGCTGCGGCAAGCCGGGATCGAACTGACCCCGGAGGTCATCAACAAGCACCGCTGGCAGGCGTTCTGGGATGCTCCGCTCGTGATGCCGGGAGGGCCCGAGATGCGGGAGGAGGCGGCCTACAGCGGCGAGCCGCGGGCGGCAACGACCTGGTTCATGCCCGAAGAGAGCCGTGCGGCCGCCACGGGGCGGGGCCGCGGGGCAGGCCGAGGCGGCGGCCAGGGCCGCGGGGCGGGCGCCGCGAGCAACGCGCGCGTGCTCGGCGGGCCGCGCTCCGAGGCGGACATTCACCGCGCGGCAGCGACCTTTCACGCCAGCTCCTGCAGCGTGAAGACCGACGGCGCAAGTCTGGCGGTCACGTTTCCGGGGCTCGAGATGGGCATCTTCGCCGGCGATCTCCGGTTCACGGTCTATCGAGGCACGAACCTCATCCGGATGGATGCCCTGGCGAAGACCAACGAGCAGTGGATCGCCTACAAGTACGAGGCCGGACTGAAGGGGCTGTCGACCGAGCTCCTGCCCGGCCTCACATGGCGCAACACCGGCGGCCAGCCGATGCTGAATCAGCTCGGCGGCGTCGTCAACGACGCGATCGTGCCATTGAAGGCGGCCAACCGGGTGCTCGTCGCCGAGGGGAAGGGCGGTTCGCTGGCCACCTTCACGCCTCCACACACCTTCTTCTTCACGCGCGAGAAGGATACGAACCTCGGATACGTCTGGTACCGCAAAGATGCCGAAGGGCGTTATGCGTTCGGCATCCGCCAGGCGGATCGAGAAGAGGAGCCGCGGTACGTGGAGAACTTCACCCTGTTCAACGCGCCTCCCGGCACGGTGCAGCACATGGGCGTCTACTTCTATGCGAGCCCGGAGGCGGCCGAGCCGACGCGTGAAGCCGTCATGGCATTCACCCACAACGACGTCTTCAAGCCGGTCGCCGGGTACAAGACGTTCGTCAACCACTTCCACCTTGATTTCACCGGCCGCGTGCGCGCGTCGGGATCGTTCGAAACGCCGCTGCAGGATCTGGTCGCCATGAAGGCGATCGGGCTCAACATCATCGGGCTGAGCGACTTCCATTTCGAGCTGAACGCCAGCGACCCCGGCCCGCGACGCTTCAAGGATCAGCAGGATTACTTCCACGCCACGCGCGTGGCGTCGGAGAAGGACTTCCTCGTGGCGCCGTGGGAAGAGCCGAGCGCCTATTTCGGCGGACACTACAACATCCTGTTCCCGAAGCGGAACGTGTACTGGTCGAAGGTGCGCACGCCGGATCAGCCGTTCGTCGAAACCGATCCGGTCTACGGGAAGGTCTACCACACGGGGAGCGCCGAAGACGTGCAGCGGATGATGGACCTGGAGGGCGCGTACTGGTACACGGCCCATCCACGGACGAAGAGCTCGACCGGCTATCCCGATCTCTACTTCGACAAGGCGTACACGAAGAACGACCGGTATCTGGGGATTGCGTTCAAGCCGGGGATGGGCATGGACCTCTCGGAGGAGCGCCTGTGCGAGTGGCGCTGTTTCGACGCCATGGACACGATGAACAACATGTACGCGAGCACCGGCATCGCGCCGAAGTACAACATCGCCGACATCGACACGTACAGGAAGGGCCCCGAAGACGACCTGTACGCCAACTTTCCGGTCAACTACCTGAAGATCGACAAGACGCCGGGGCCAGACGACGACATGAGTCCGGTGTTGAAGGCGCTGCGAGACGGGGACTTCTTCGTCACCGACGGCGAGATCCTCATCCCGAGCTACCGCGTGACCGGCACCGGCGACAAACGGACGATCACCGCCGACGTCGAGTGGACGTATCCGTTGTCGTTCGTCGAGGTCGTGTGGGGCGACGGCAAGAAGATCGATCGTCAGATCATCCGGGCCACCGACCTGGCGCCGTTCGGGACCAAGCACTTCGAGATCCCGTTCGATGCGGCCGGCAAGGCCTGGGTCCGGTTCGCGGTGTGGGACTCGGCCGGCAACGGCGGCTTCGTCCAGCCCGTGTGGCTCACACCGCCGACGGTGAACAGCACGTCCAGGTAGCGCGGCGTCAGCCGGACTGAACCCGGTGTGCGTCGCACCGGGTTCAGTCCGCGCATCCCAGACTCTTCACCGGAGGCCGCACGCAGGATCGATCAGTCGCGTTCGATCTTCAGCACGTGCGCGTTGATGCTGTCGGCGACGTAGATGGTCCTGAGATCCTTCGAGACGGCGAGCTGATGCGCCTCGCCGATGTCGTTCGAGTCGGGGTTCTTGCCCCACTTGCCGAACCAGCCCAGCACCTTGCCGTCCCAGCCGAGCTTGAGCACCATGCCTTCCATGCCGGCGGACATCCACAGGCCGCCCTGCGCATCGACGAACAGGCCGCAGGTGAGGAAGTCTTCCTGAATCTCGCGCAGCCGCTTCAGGTTGCGATCGAAGACGATGAGCTTCTTCGCGTTCCGATCGCCCACCCACAGCTCGCCCGCCGGCGACATCACGACCGTGTGAGTGGTGGCAAATGGTCCGCTGGGGTGCGCCAGGCTCACGCTCGCGACGAAGCGTCCGGTCTTGTCGAACTTCATGAGGCGGGGATCCGAGCCCTGCACGACCGGCGGGCGGGCGGCGACCGCGTGTCGATCCGCCCGTGCGGCATAGGGGTAGGTCGTGCAGAACGAGCAGTCCTCCGGCGGCGACGTCCCGCCGTGGCCCTGGACCACGTAGAAGTTGTCGTCCTGGTCGAAGGCGATGTCCAGCGGCTGATTGAACATGCCGTTCCAGGCGGCGTCGTTCCACGCGCCGTTCTCGCCGCGCTTGCCGAGCATCATCAGCACTTCGCCTTTCGCGTTCAGTTTCCAGAGCACGTTCCAGTACGCGTCGGTCGCCCAGATGTTCCCGGACCGGTCGACGCGCAGCGCATGCGGGTTGAGCGCGATGTTCGGGTTGAACACGCGCAACACCTGGCTGCCCGTCGCGTCGGTACTCGACCATCTCGATCTGAGCGTTGCGATTGAAGACGAGCAGATGGCCCTCGGGCGTGAACGCCACGGCAGCGACGTTGCCGAACTTCTGTCCCAGCGGAGGCGCCGGACGTGTGCCGAAGTGAAACGGCAGCATCGGCACGCCGGCGGGAGGCGGGGTCGGTGCGTCGGGTGCGGGGATGTTCGCCGGGTCCGGTCCGAAATCACCAGGGGTGGCGCTGAAGTTCTGTCCGCGCATGACGGGCGACACGAGAATGGCCAGCAGGGGGAGCAACGCCAGGTGTTTCATGATGGGGGAGAGGCTACCACAGGCGGCTCCACGTGGCTTATTCTTGATTGCTCGACGTTCTCCAAAGGAGACGCATGAAGACGCTTCTGAATACGATCCTGCTGCTGACGCTGATTCCGGCCGCCGCGCGGGCTCAGATCAACGCCGGGGCGCAGGCGCCCGAATCCAGCGTGCCCTTCACGATGACCCAGGTCGCCACGTTCCAGCTCCCGTGGCGCATCGCCTTCCTTCCCGACGGGCGGATGCTCATCACGGAGAAGGTCGGTCCGGTGTGGCTGGTGACCCAGCAGGGCGCCAAGACGCGGATCGAGAACGTTCCGGCGGTGCTGCACCAGGGGCAGGGAGGGATGCTCGGGGTATTCGTGTCGCCGCATTACGCGACCGACCACAGCATCTATCTCACGTATGCGGAGCCGAACGAGGACGCGACCGCATCCAGCCTGGCGCTCGCCAGGGCCCGTCTGGCGATCGGCGAGAACACGGCCAGCCTCGAGGGACTGGAGGTGCTCTGGCGGCAGATGCCGAAAGGCCGGGGCGGACAGTTCGGCGCCCAGATCGCGTTTTCTCCCGACAGCCGGTACCTGTTCCTGACGGTTGGCGATCGGCAGCGCATGACGCCGGCTCAGGATCCGGACCAGGAGCTCGGCAAGATCCTGCGCCTGACGCTCGACGGCAAGCCGGCGCCGGGCAATCCGATGGCCGGAAAGACTGGCGCACCCGGCGTGACCCTGATCAATCCACCGCGCGACACCGAAGTGGCGAAAACGGCGCCAGTGCTCAGCACGTACACCTTCACCGGACCCAATCTGACCCCCGCGGAGACCTGGACGACCGGACACCGGACGCCGTACGGGCTGGCGTTCGCGCCCGACGGCCGGCTGTGGGAAGTCGAGCACGGACCGAGGGGCGGCGACGAGCTGAACCTGATCGAGCCGGGGAAGAATTACGGGTGGCCGCTCGTATCGTACGCGACCAATTACAACGGCGTGCCGATTCCGAGTCCGGACAGCCGGCCGGATCTCGCCAAGCCGGTGATCTACTGGACGCCGATCATCGCGCCGGGGAGCCTCACGTTCTACAGCGGCGCGATGTTCCCCGGGTGGCGGGGCTCGGCCTTGATGGGCGGGATGGCCACCAAGACGCTCAACCGCATCACGTTCGACGGCAAGGGCGGCGCCGCGCCGGCCGAGCGCTGGAGCGTGGGGCATCGCATTCGCGACGTGGAGGTGGCTCCGGACGGCGCGGTGTGGATGCTCGAGGACGAGAATCCCGGCGGGCTGTTCCGCCTCACCCCGAAATAGCGCGTTCAGCCGGCGAGCAGAGCCGTGACGTCGAAGTAGACGCGCAGCGCGCGGCCGCCGGCCGTCACGTGAACGACGTCGTACACGCGTTGGCGGTGTCTGACCATCTCGGCCTGGACGAACGACCAGGACTCGCGCTGCGTCCCGAACCGCTGCTCCAGGAGGATGTGCTCCGCCCCGGCGGCGCTCAGGCCTTTCGGCACGCGCTTGATGACGATGGCCGACTCGAACGAGTCGCCGGCGCCGGCGGTGACGACCAGTGTGCCTTCGTTGATCGAGAGGTCCATTCGGCGAAGGCATCATAGCCCCAGCCGAATGGATCTGCTCGACGGTCGCGCCCCGGCTGTCAGGGGGCCGGTACGGCGACGCGATTGGCGGGAACGATTTGCGCCTGATAGGCGAACACCTCGCGGCTGCCGGGATCGACCAGCACCTTCACCCACTGCACGTCATTCGTTCTGGTCACGGCCGTCGCGTTGTCGCCGAAGGTCTCTACTCTGGTGAAGTTCTCCAGGCGGATGCCATCGAGATTCAACATGGGGCGGTCGACGCGGAAGTAGTGTGAATCGCCGTGCACGTACGCGACGGGCTTCGCTGAAGATCTCGACTTCCTGCCGGAGCGCGGAAAGAAAGTCGAAGTAGCCGTCCGGATCCGTCACCGTCGGGTCCTGGACGAGGGTGTTGGGATCGCGGAGCAGCGTTCTCGTGCCGTCCGTCTTGTCGAACCCGGGATCAGCCTGGCTGATCAGCATCACGGCGGCCGAGTCGCGCGACGTGGCCTCCGTGAATGTCTCCCTCAACCACGGCGATGTTGGCCGCATTGCGGGCGGCAAACTCCATCGGATCGGCGCCGTCGCCGCAGAGGTTGTTGCAGCTTCCCTGCACGTTCAGCGTGGCATACGTCACGCGGCCGTAGGTCCATCGGCGATTCTCGCTGCAGGCTTCCTCGAATCGCGTATGGTCCGGCCGTTCACCCCAGCAGCGCGGAGTCGCCTGGACCTCCAGCGGAACGGTCCGCTGGCCGAAGGTCAGCGGTGTGCTGAAGAACACCTGGCGTTCATGCGACAGCCGCTCGAGCGACGAGAACGACCCGTTGTTGGGACGATCGCAGTCGGTCCAGTCGTTGTCGCCGGGCGTGAAGATCGCGGGTGCCTCCAGCGAGTTGAACCACCCCAGCGCGCGCTCGTAGAGATCGTCGCTGCAGATGGGAGCACCGTTCCCCGTCTTGAGGTCGCCGTCGTGGACCGTGAACGCCAGTTTCTGGCTGTTCATGTCCGCGAACATGTTGGGCAGACCGATGGCTTCCTGAATGCTGGAGTAGGGCAGGTCGCCCCAGAGCCCGAGCGCATACGGCGCGTGGGCGTTGCCCCGCAGCCCTCCGATGCCGTTGTTGCCCTGTGACGCGGCAGTCGCGGACATGGCGGCAAGGCACAGCAGGGCGGCTGCAGCAACCCATGAGTTCAGACGGGTGCTCGATCGGCGGTTTCGGCGAGGCATCAACGGCGTCCTTTCGACAGAGAAGTGGATGAGAGCGCACCAGAGATAGCAGTGCGATGCGACGGCTCCGTGACAGACGCATGACGGCCGCATGATTCTCGAGGGATGGGAACCAGCTCATCCAAACTTGGGCGCGACCGGCCTTTCGGCTACGCTCTGAAGTGGTGCCCCTGCCGACTACACCCCAGGCTCCCGACGATCGGCTCTTCCCGAGGCTGACCGACGCGCAGGTCGCGCGCATCGCGGCCCGTGGCACGCGCCGCGCGACCGCCCGGGGCGACGTGCTGATCAGTCCGGGCGACCGGCACGTGCCGTTCTTCGTCGTGGTACGCGGCGCGCTGCAGGTGTCCGACACCGGCGGTGCGGTCATCGTGACGCACGGCCCCGGCCAGTTCTCGGGCGAGAGCTCGATGATCGCCGGACGCCGGGCGATCGTGCGGATGCACGTCGCGGAGCCGGGCGAGGTCGTCCAGTTGACGCACGAGCAGCTGCTGGCGCTGGTGCAGACCGACCCCGAGGTGAGCACCATCCTGATGCGCGCGTTCATGCTGCGCCGCACCGCCTTGATCAGCAGGGAGGTGGGCGACGTGGTCGTCGTGGGCTCGACCCACTGCGCAGGAACGCTGAGGGTGAAGGAGTTTCTGACCCGCAACGGCCACCCGCTTCACTACATCGACCTGGATCGCGACGCCGACGCCCAGGCGGTGCTCGATCAATTCCACGTGAGCGCCGCCGACGTGCCCGTGCTGATCTGCCGCGGCGAGACCGTGCTGCGCAATCCCACGAACCAGCAGATCGCGGAGTGCCTCGGCTTCAACGACGCCATCGATCAGACGCGGGTGCGCGACCTGGTCGTCGTCGGCGCGGGGCCGGCAGGGCTGGCGGCCGCCGTCTACGGCGCGTCGGAGGGGCTCGACGTCCTGGTGCTGGAAGCGCACGCCCCGGGAGGCCAGGCCGGCTCGAGCTCCAGGATCGAGAACTATCTCGGCTTTCCGACCGGCATCTCAGGACAGGAATTGACGGGACGCGCGTACGTGCAGGCGGAGCGATTCGGCGCCCAGATCCTGATTGCGAAAGAGGCGATCGAGCTCAACTGCGGCCGGCAGCCGTACGCCGTGCAGATCGGCGGTGGGGCGCCGGTCCCGGCCCGCGCGGTGATCATCGCGACCGGCGCCACCTATCGCCGGCCGGCGCTCGACGGCCTGGCCCGGTTCGAAGGCGCCGGCGTCTATTTCGCGGCCACCCCGATGGAGGCGCAACTCTGCGCGGGCGAGGACGTCGTCGTGGTCGGCGGCGGCAATTCCGCCGGCCAGGCGGCGGTGTTCCTCGCATCGACGTCCCGGCGCGTGCACATGCTGATCCGCCGCGACGGGCTGGCGGACACCATGTCGCGGTACCTCGTCCGGCGCATCGAGGACAACCCCGCCATCCTCGTGCACACGGCGACGGAGATGGTGGCCGTCGACGGCAATGGGCACCTCGAGGCCGTGCGATGGCGAAGCAGCAGGACCGGTGACGCCGAGACGCGACCGATCCGGCACCTGTTCCTGATGATCGGCGCGACGCCGAACACCCGGTGGCTGCAGCGGTGTGTCGTTCAGGACGAGAAGGGGTTCATCAAGACGGGTCCCGACCTGGCCCCCGACGACCTGGCCGGGGCGCGGTGGCCGCTGACCAGATCCCCTTACCTTCTCGAGACGAGTCGTCCAGGTGTGTTCGCGGTCGGCGACGTGCGGTGCGGCAATATCAAGCGCGTCGCATCAGCTGTAGGTGAAGGGTCCATCGCCGTGGCGTTCGTCCATCAGGTTCTTCAGCAGTAAAGAAGCCAAAGCCGATCGCGCACGCTCGCTCAATGCTGGCGAGGTCGGGCAGGCGACTGCGCCCCCTTCAGTTCGGTCCGGCCGGTGTCGTCGCGGCCCTTTCGCAGGGCCGCTCGCGCCGACTCCGCCAGCTGCGCGTACCCCTCACGAATCTTGTCGAGATCGCGCTGCTCCAGCTCCTCCAGGTCGAGAAGGGCGTTGTGAGCGCCCTGGATCGCCCGGATCAGCTCGTCGACCTTCAGGTGCATGGCCGCGGCGTCCCGGTTCTGCGTGTTCTGGATGAGGAACACCATCAGGAACGTGACGATGGTGGTGCCCGTGTTGATCACCAGCTGCCAGGTGTCGCTGTAGCCGTAGAATCGTCCCAGCACCGCCCAGACGACGACGATGGCGAGTGCCAGGAAGAAGGTGACCGGCTTTCCGGCGGCCCGTGAGGTGGCCTTCGAGAAACGGGTGAAGATGGTTTGAGATTTCATGGATGCAGGTGCCGTCAATCAGCTGCCGATCTTCGGCCGCGCACCGATGGGCGTCAAGCGCAAATCTTCGTATAGCTCGAGAGCGGGAAATCGCAGGTCCGGCTTGACTCCAGGGGCGCCGGCGCGAACAATCGCCTCAGCCATTCCCACCGATTGACAGTTGAACGAGGAGCAGACGATGACATTGAGAGGTACTCGCCATTGCCGCAGGGCTCGTCCTCGGCGGTGGTGCGGCGTCCAGCTACGCCCAGGCGCCGGCGCCAGACCCGGCTGCATTGGCAAAGACCGGCATCCTCGAGCGTCTCGCCGAGCGCAGCGGCGTATACGGCGTCCCCTCCACGGCGAAGGTTCCGGGTTTCATCGCCGACACCGGGTGGCCTCAGAAGCTGCCGAACCACTGGATCATCGGCGAGGTCGGCGGTCTGTACGTGGCGCCGGACGACCACATCTGGGTGCTGCAGCGGCCGCGGAGCCTCACCAGCGACGAGGCGGCGCTCACGCCGCCCACGCACAAGGCGGCTGACGGGGCGCCGGTAGACGTGTTGGGGTTTCCACGTCCCTACGGAGCCCTCGGTGATTGCTGCCTGCCCGCGCCGGCGGTCCTGGAGTTCGATGCCGACGGCAAGTTGCTGCGATCCTGGGGCGGTCCCGCCGATCCCGCGAAATGCCAGGCCGATCAAGGCTGCATCTGGCCCGCGCGCGAGCACGGCATCTTCGTGGACCACAACGGCTTCGTGTACATCGGGGGGAATGGGGGCAGGGGCACGCCGAGCGGGTCGGCATGGGAGGCGAACCACGGTGCCGACGGCCTGATCCTGAAGTTCACCAAGGACGGCAAGTTCGTGATGATGATCGGCGGGCCCACCAAGGGTGCTGACAGCAACAACAA
Source organism: Vicinamibacterales bacterium (assembly GCA_963738315.1). GTDB lineage: Bacteria > Acidobacteriota > Vicinamibacteria > Vicinamibacterales > JAMQPK01 > JAMQPK01. The sequence continues at coordinate 1,389,993 of CAVTVT010000002.1, forward strand.
GGACGGCGGCAGGAACGGCACGCCGCTCTTCTTCCTTCCGGCCGACCTGACGATCGACCCCGCCACGAACCGCATGTATGTGGCCGACGGCTACGGCAACCGGCGCGTCGTCATCGTCGACGCGGCCACCGGCAAGTACATCGGCCACTTCGGCGCCTACGGCAACAACCCGATCGACGACAAGGCTGCTGCCGCCGCCGGGCCCTGGATGAACGACTTCACGAAGGGCAATATGAAGCCGGCGTTCTTCAGGAACCCGGTGCACTGCGTCAAGATCAGCAAGGAAGGACTGCTCTACGTCTGCGACCGCGGCAACAACCGCGTGCAGGTGTTCAACAGCCGCGACCCGAACCTCGGCAAGGAGTGCGCGAACCCGGCCGGCGAAGCCGGCAAGTGCGGCTTCGTGAAGGAGCAGTTCGTGGCGGTGAAGACCAACGGCCTGCCCGGTTCTGCCGTCTCGATGAACTTCTCGACCGATGCCCGCGCAGACCTGCCTGTACGTCGGCGACAACTCGAACATGACGATCTACATGCTGAACCGCGACAGTCTCCAGGAGCTCGGCCGCCTCGGCCGCAGCGGCCGCGAAGCCGGCGAGTTCCACTGGCTCCATCAGGTGAGCGTCGATTCACGGGGGAACATCTACACGGGCGAGGTGGATACGGGGAAGCGCATTCAGAAGTTCATCCGGTTCGGTCCGGACGGCTGCAGCGGAACCGGACGCGCGACGGTCGGCGGCGTTCTGCCGTAGGGCCGCGATGGCCAGTGCGGCATCTCCAGCCACCGATCGGGCGGATGTGCTCATTCGGCACGTCGTCGAGGCGTTGGAGTCGATTGCCGGGATCGAACGGATCTGGAGGCGCGGGCTCGTTCATCGGGGAGGACCGCATTACAGATTGTCCGCGACGGCCGGACCGGTCAGCATCGGCGAGGATGAATGCCGCATTCTGGGTAGGCTGATCGTCCGTTTCAGGCCGGCGCACTGCTTCATCATCGGCAACGGCTTCGGCCTGAGCAGCGTCTTCATCGCCCGGATGATGGAGGCCAATGCCGGCATGTCCGTGATCACGCTGGACAGCATGAGCGAAGGCGACGGGCGGCGGTGTGCCGACAGCGCGGAGCAGCTGCGGCGCCGGATGGACTGCCGGATTCTCCGGAACGAATACGGTGTGTCGCCCCAGGACATCGACAGAGCCGCCGGGGCCGCGCGCTATGACCTGATCTTCATCGATGGCGATCACTCGCATCCTCAGGTGATCGACGATTTCCATGGCATCGAGCACCTCCTGGGCGATGAGAGCATCGTCTGCTGGCACGATCACTGGCTTCACGGGGTCTCCGAATGCGTGGCGGAGGCTCACCGGTCGGGTACCGGTGTCTGATGGTGAACAGCTCCTCGGAGATCGCCTTCGCCACGAGAAGCGATCGGGTATTTCGAGAGATCGGGCTCCTGTTCGAAGCCGGGGAGGCGCCGCGCAGGCGGCGACATCCCTGCGCGCGAATCAGGTTGAGCTGGTCGTTCCTGGCGGCGGCTCTCAGGGCTCGACTCGAGCACTCACAGGCTCGGCTCGACTCGCGCGTCTCGAGGGAAGCAGGAGACTCCGGCCAGGCAGATCCGCGTGCGGAACGTCCATCGCCGCGCAGATGGTCGCGGGCAGATCGACCGCCTCGACTGTTGTGAGGTCTGCCGCAGCCGTCCGTGACGCGCCTGGAACGACGACGGCCCAGGCTGCTCCCGGGTGATTGCCCGTTCTTCCCGACCCGACTCCCTGACGTCGCACCTCGCCAAAGCGGTCGGACACGATTGGATGGCGCTGGCCGCTCAACTGCCGGTTCCACACCACGACGAGATCGGGCAGCGCCTCCGACTTCGGACCCGGTGCGCCGAGTTCGGCGCGGCGCAGAATGGACGCCACGACGCGCTCACCTGAAGCGTCGCGAAACGTCTCGAGACCTGCAGCGATCTCGTCCAGCAGTGAAGCCGCCTCGCGTGATTCGACGATGCCGTCCCGTTCCCGTCCCTGAAGATTGAGCCGCACGAACCCCGGGCCGTCGCTGGGCGGCGCGAAGGCCCGCGTGCGCTTCCAGTCGGTGCCGGTGTTCTCGAGCCGGGCCGCCACCTCCAACGCGAATCGGTCCGGAAGAGCGCCGGCAATCAGCGCGCGAAGATTCGTCGGCACGGCGGCGCGAAGCCGCCACAGGGCATTCGCCGGCGGAGCCGCCGCCCGAGATCGTGCGCCGGCATCCAGGACCCGCGCGAGCATGGCCGGCAGCATGTCGGATCTGGACGTCTCCGGTCCCATGCCGTTTGGAGAAAAGAGGATGACATCGGCGTTCGCCGGAAGCGCGGCAAGCAGCCGGCCGAGCGCCTCGTCGATCTTCTCGTAGATTCCAGCGAGCATCCGGGGTTCCTGGGCGATCGGCGCCGGCGTGTCGAACGACGAGCGCCACAACTGATGGCCCGCGATGTGTGCCGCCACGAACGTGACCCACAGGAGATCGACATCAAGCATTCTCAGGCACGCGGCAGCCGCGTCGGCCAGTCTGCCGGGAGCGGACTCCAGGATGTGATGCATGGCGCGCAGCCGGGACGCCGTCGGAGGCCCGAAGACTTCGTGGCAACGTTCCGGCGGACCGAATCGATCCTCGAGCGCGCGGGCCACGCGATGCGATGAGTACCAATGAGGAAGCACGAAGCGCGTGGTGAACTGCCAGCCGCTGACCGCGATGCCTGCCCCCGGCGTGAAGAGCCCGCACTCGGGCGGATCGATCACCAGCATCCGCCTCCCGGCGCGCGTCAGACGCACGAAGACGGAGTCTTCAGGCTCCAGTGGGTCGGTCGGCCTGACGCGCTGTTCTGACGGGCTCCACTGCAGGGGATAATGCACGCCGTGGGCGGTCAGGCTCCGGCCGGTATACAGGGTGCGATAGATTGACGCGTGCAGGGGCGTCGTTGTCATCGCATACGTCCTGCCGCGGCGGGCCAGTGCGTCGAGATGTGGAAGGCGGCCCTCCGCCCGCATGCGCTCGAGCAGCGGGAGCGCCGCTGCGTCGAGCGAAATCAACGCGAGCATGGGCGCGATCATAGTGGATCCGGAATCCGTCACGTGGGATGCGGTGATCGTCGGCACCGGCATGGGCGGCGCCACTCTCGGCTACGCCCTGGCGAGGTCCGGACGTCGCGTGCTCTTCGTGGAGAGAGGATTGGACCTCCGGTCGGCCGTGAAGAGCCGCATCTGCGGAAGGTTCGTCGAAGACCGGTCCGGCTTTCGGCGTCTGTCAGAGGCCCGGCAGCGACGTCAGCTCGCGCTCGGTGGCAGGGCCACCGACCACATCGACGAGAGCCGATGGGGCCGCGCCATACGATTCACTCCGTACATCGGCTGTGGAACGGGAGGATCCTCGGCGATCTACGGCATGGTGCTGGAGCGCCTGTTCCCGTCCGACTTCGCTCAGCACGCGGCGCAGGCCTGGCCCATCGATTACGAAGAGCTCCGCCCCTGGTACGACGCGGCCGAGCTGCTGTATCGCGTGCGCGGCGGATTCGGATCCGTGCCGCCCTGCCGGCTCGACCGCCGTCCTGCCTGCCGCGGGTCTCTCTCCCGAAAGCGCGGCCATCTTCGCCACGCTGGGCCGTCAAGGGGTCCATCCCTATCGGCTGCACACGGCGTGTGAGGAGATCGACGGGTGCCGGACGTGCCAGGGGCAGTTGTGCGGCGCGGCATGCAAGAACGAAAGCAGCGGAATCTGTCTGACGCCGGCCGTGGAAGCGCATGGCGCACAGTTGCTGACTCAGTGCGCCGCACTCGCCCTGGAGGCGGACCGCACGACAGTGCGGCGGCTCGTCTGCTCCTGGCGCGGACGACGGCTGCTGCTGCGTGCGAAGACATTCGTGCTCGCGGCGGGAGCGCTGCTCACGCCGGCGCTGCTGCTGAACTCGGCGTCCGCGTCGTGGCCCACGGGGCTGGCCAACGATTCCGGCCTCGTCGGGCGCAATCTCATGCGCCACAGCATCGACTTGTACGTGCTGACCAAGGCGCCGCCGCTCCGGAACGGCACGTTCGCCAAGGAAGTGGCGTTCAACGATTTCTACCTCGCCGCAGGCGACAAGCTGGGTACGGTGCAGTCGTTCGGCGCGGCCACCCCGCTGGAGTACCTGCGAAACAAGCCTGGGTTCAGTGTGTGGCGGCTGTTGGGACCGGCGGCACCGTTCCTCTGGAAACGCTACGCCCGGCAGCCGATCCTCGGATCAATCATGGAGGATCTGCCGTGCCCGGAGAACCGCATCGCCTCGGCAGGCGCGATCGACGCGAACGGCCGGTATCATCTTGCCATGCAGGACCCGCTCGGTTCCGGCGATCTCGCCCGGCGGCGGCGGTTTCGCGCCCTTCTTGCAGGTGCGCTCGCGCCGTTCCGGCCTCTTCGCGTGCGCGGCACGACGGATCGCGCGGCGCTGGGGCACGCGTGCGGGACATGCCGGTTCGGCAACGACCCCGGAACGAGCGTGCTCGATCGATGGAACAGGGCTCACGGAGTTTCCAACTTGTACATCGTCGACGCGTCCTTCTTCCCGACGAGCGGAGGCTTGAATCCGGCGCTGACCATCGCGGCCAATGCCCTTCGCGTCGCGCATCATCTCGACGCCGCCATGGCCTCAGAGTAGCGGCCGACGATCATGGGCACCATCACCGTCGTCACCCTCGCCGACGAGAGATACGCCCTGCCGCTCGCCGTGATGGGGCGGTCGCTGGCGGACAACATGCGCGCCGGCCGGCGGGCGGACATCTACATCGTCGATGGCGGCATTGCGCCCGAGACGAAACGGCGTCTGGTGGCCTCATGGGATCGCGAACGAATCCGCGCCACATTCGTGGCTCCTCAATTCGGCGGGGCGCGCGAGCTGCCGGTGTGGGGGCGGCTGCCGCCCCTCACGTATGTCCGTGTGTTCGTGCCGGCGCTGGTGCCGGACGACTGCAGCAAAGCCATCCTCCTCGATTCCGACGTGCTCGTCCGGGGAGATATCGGGGGGCTCTGGGACCTGGAGATGGCGGATCGCGCGGTGCTGGCGGTGCAGGATCCCGCGGTGCCGTTCGTCTCGTCGCGGGATGGCCTGCGGCGCTATCGGGAACTGGGGATCCCCTTCGATCATCCGTACTTCAATGCCGGTGTAATGGTCGTGAACATCGAGCGATGGAGGCGATCGAATGTCTCCGAGCGAGTCATGGCGTTCATCCGCCGGCACGCGGAGGAGCTCAACTACTGCGATCAGGACGGGTTGAATGCGATTCTCTGGAACGAATGGCGGGCGGTGGACGCCCGCTGGCAGGTCCAGCCGCGGCTGACCGCCCGCAGCGCCGTACCGTTTCCCCACGTCGATCGGGAGAAGCGCATGCAGCTGGCGGGCGACGCGTGGCTGGTACCACTTCAGCGGCCGGCTGAAGCCCTGGATCTATCGCGGGACCACGGTGTCTGACCGTCTTTTCTATCAGTACGTGGATCGGACGGCGTGGCGTGGATGGCGCCCGCCGCGCTCATTGAGGGCCTGGCTGTACCGCCTCTACGATTCCGGGGTGCGGGATTGGTGCTACCCGGCCGAGCAGCGCGGCCACGCCCTCGCGCGGCGCCTCAGCCGCCGAACCGCGCGGGTGTGAAGGACGGCCGAGTCTTTACAATACAAAGGACTCTATGTAGACTGACGGCATGCGTGTCCTCCGCGCGACCCACCTCGGCATGTGCTTCGGCGTGCGCGATGCCGTCGCGCTCGCGCTCGAGCGCGCGGATGCCGGCCCGCTGACGATCCTCGGCGACCTCGTCCATAACCCCACCGTCCTGAGCGCCCTCGAGGCGAAGGGCATCGCGATCGCCGAGGACGTCGCGCGCGTCGAGACGCCGACGCTGATGGTGACTGCCCATGGGACATCCGGACGGACGCTCGCGCGGATCCGCGGCATGGGATTGACGGTGGTCGAAGCCACGTGCCCGCTCGTCCATGTCGCGCATCGCGCCGTCGCGGCGCTCGCACGCGACGGGTACCACGTCGTCATCGTCGGACAGCGCGACCACGTGGAAGTGCGCGGCCTCACCGGCGATCTCGAGCGCTTCGACGTCGTGCTCGACGAAGACGACGTCTTCGTCATGGAGGAGCACTCGCGCATCGGTGTCGCGGCCCAGACCACGCAGCCCGTGGAGAAGGTTCGCCGCCTGCTCGGCCTGATCCGGCGGCGGTTCCCGCAGGCGGACGTGCGTTTCATCGACACCGTCTGCAGGCCGACCAAGGAACGGCAGTCCGCGGCAGTCGACATGGCGCGCCGGGCTGACGTCGTCGTCGTGGTCGGCGGCCGGACGAGCAACAACACGCGCGAGCTGGTCCGGACCTGTGCCCGCTACTGCGCCCGCGTGCATCAGGTGGAGACCGACGCGGACCTCTGCCCCGAATGGGTCGAGTCCGCGAAGGTGGTGGGATTGACCGCCGGCACCTCGACGCCCGACGAGGTCATCGACCGCGTCGAGGCGCACATCCGCCGCATCGCCGCCCGGATCGAGGGGCTGCCATGAGCCGTCCGTTGTCCGAGCGGGCGCGCTGGGCGGTCGTGATGGTGTTTGCCACCGCGATGGCCTGGCTCGAGGCTGCGAGCGTGTTCTACATCCGGTCGCTCGTCCATCGGATCGACCCGTATCAGGCGGACCCGCTGCCCATGAACGGGACGCTGGGCAACGTCGAGCTGTGGCGCGAGGGGGCCACCCTCGTCATGATTGCCACCGTGGGGCTGCTCGCCGGCCGGACGTGGCGCCGCCGCGCCGGCTACGCGGCGCTCGCCTTCGGCGCGTGGGACATCTTCTATTACGCCTTCCTTCGTCTGATCTCGGGCTGGCCGAGGACGCTGCTGGACTGGGACATCCTGTTCCTGCTGCCGCTGCCGTGGTGGGGTCCCGTGCTCGCACCGGTGAGCATCGCGCTGGTGATGATCCTGTGGGGGACGATGGCGACGCAGTCGGGTGATGACGCTGCGGACGCCGGCTGGGCGTGGGCGCTCGGCTGGATCGGAATCGTGCTGGCGCTCGCCGTCTTCACGATCGACGCCTGGCGGGCGCTGCCCGGTGGACGTGATGCGGTCCTGCAGGTGCTGCCGACGACATTCAACTGGCCGCTGTTCTGGGTGGCCCTGCTGCTGATGGCGTCACCGGCCCTCGACCGGATCTTCGAAAGCTAGTCGTCGTTGCGCGCCGCCCGGATGATCGCGTCCATGTGGTCGAGGTACTTCTCGAGCGCGCGGCGTCCCGCCGGCGTCAGCCTGAATACCGTGCGCGGCGTGCGGCCCTCGAAGCTCTTCTCGCATACGACGTAACCCGCATCTTCGAGCTTGCGCGCATGCACGCTCAGGTTGCCGTCGGTGGCGTTGAGCGCCCCCTTGAGATCGGTGAAGGACGTCTCGCCGCCGGCGGCGAGCGCGCTCGCGATGCCGAGCCGCATGCGGTCGTGGAGCAGCCGGTCGAGGGAGGTCGCAATCTCAGAGACCTTGGAGCTTCTGGCCTGCGCCGATCTGGCCGGGCGTTGCGTGTGTGAGCCGACGCGCTGTGCGGAGCTTTTAGCCGCCATGGTTCCTCGCGATGTGAATGCCGAATGCGATCTGCAGGCCGCCGAATGCGATGGCGAGCCAGCTGTTGCCCCATGCCTGCGGCGTGGCGGTCGCGGCGATGCCCGCCGCCATGAAGCAGATGCCCATCCCGCGCACGACCGGCACGCTGAACATGCCGCCGATCACTACGCCGGTGCCGTACAGCAGCAGCCACGCCGGCGCCATCACCGCATAATCTCCTGTGCGCCACAACGCGTAGGTGATCCCCGCCCCCGCGACGAGCGGCGCCGCCATGCCCAGCGCGAAGCGGCGGCCGACGGCGCCGGCCAGCGGCACGCCGCTTCGAGCGGCCTTGCGCCACATGGCGGTGGCGCCGACACCCAGCGCGACGGCCGCCGCCAGGAGCCAGACGACGAGCCATCGCTCCACGGAGCGCTGGTTGGCCGCGACGATGGCGGCGGCGAGGCCGCAGGCGCCCATGCCGACGCCGCCCAGGCCGGGCACGGCCGTGAACGTCGAGCTGCGCTCCATCGTGCGGCGGATGAACTGGAGGTCTTCCTCGGCACGCTGGCCGAAGGACGCCGTGCCGGCGCGGCCGCGCGTCTCACTCGGCATACAGCGAAGCGTAGCGCGCAGGGGGGTATGTGTCAAAGGACTTGTCACGACAAAGCAGTGGCGGGCCGCATCGACCGCCTGAGCCCGATGCATCTGCACCCCTCGGGCCCGTCCACTTGCAGGGCCAACCGGATCCACGGCCCGGCGGCACGGTGTGTGCAGCTACTCCCCCGGGGAGGCGGTCATGTTCCACGTCAGCCGTACTCTGGCGGCCGTTGCGCTGAGTTGCCTGGTGGCTGGATGCGGTCGAGGGGGGAAACAGAATGAACCGGTCACGCCCCAGCCGCCCGCCGATCCGCCGGTGGCGATGAACCCCGCCGTCCTCGCAGACTTCCAGCAGCGCGTCGCGCATTACGTCAGGTATCAGCGGGGTGTCGAGAAACAGGCCGGCGCCAGGCAGAAGCAGACCGACAATCCGGCGGTCATCAATGCGAAGCAGGAGACGCTCGCCGCGACCATTCGCGCGACGCGCGCCGCTGCACGGCCAGGCGACATCTTCAGCCCCGAGATTGCCGCGGAGTTCCGGCGCCTCTTGAACCCGGAGGTGAAGGGCCCCCGGGGGCGCGAGGTCAAAGAGGAGATGAAGGAGGATTTCGGCGCAGAAGGCGACGAGGGCCGGATCAAACCGGTTCCGCTGAAGGTGAACGCCACGTATCCGGAAGGCAATCCATTGCCCACCGTGCCCGTCAACGTGCTGGACGCGCTGCCGACGCTGCCTCCCGATGTCGAGTATCGAATGATCGGCAGAACCCTCATTCTCCGGGACGTCGACGCCAACATCATCGTCGACTTCATCCCGCGCGCGATTCGCTGAGGAGGGTGTCATGCGCATGAATCTCCTCACATCCCTGGTCGTTACGGCGGGCATCGCCTGCGGCGCGGCGGCCTCGATTTTCGCTCAGATACCGGCGAGGGGAGAGGCGCGGATCGGCGCGCCCCCGGCGGCGCCTTCCGCGATAGACCTGCGCCTGCCCAACAAGCCGGGCACCGTCAAGTTCGCGGTGATCGGCGACACGGGCACCGGCGACAAGCACCAGCTCGCGGTCGCCCGCCAGATCGTGAATTATCGCAGCCGGTTCGATTTTCCCTTCGTGATCATGGTGGGCGACAACATCTACGGCAGCGACACGGCGAGCAGCTACCGCAAGAAGTTCGAGAACTCCGTACAAGCCGCTGCTCGACGCCGGCGTAAAGTTCTACGCGTCGCTCGGCAACCATGACGACCCGAACCAGCGCTTCTACAAGCCTTTCAACATGAACGGGGAGCGCTACTACACGTTCAAGCCATCGATCGCCGCGAACGTCCGCTTCTTCGCGCTCGACAGCAACTACATGGACGACAAGCAGCGGCAGTGGCTCGAGAAGGAACTGGCGGCGAGCGGGTCCGACTGGAAGATCTGCTTCTTCCATCATCCGCCGTACTCGTCTGGCGGGACGCACGGTTCGTCGACCGTCCTGCGGGAGGAGCTCGAGCCGCTCTTCGTCAAATACCGGGTGAACGCCGTCTTCACCGGCCACGAGCATTTCTACGAACGGATCCAGCCGCAGAAGGGGGTCGCCTATTTCATCGCGGGAAGCTCGGCGAAGCTGCGTGCGGGCGATATCAATCCGTCGCCGCTCGAGGCATCGGGGTTCGACCAGGGCTACGCGTTCATGCTGGTAGAGATCGACGGAGACAACCTTTACTACCAGACCATCACCGACCAGGGCAAGACGATCGATGCGGGCACCGTGAAGAAATCGCCCGACACGAATCAGATCATCGGCGCATCGGGTGGTGGCCGCAAAGGCGATCCCGCGGACGAGCAGCGGACCAACGGCAGGTGAAGCGGCCCGCGCCCGCCAGGGCTCGTCGCGTTGGCGAGCCCGCGGGCGAAGCCGCGTGGCCGAGAACGGCCGGGGGCAGCCAGCTCGCCCAAGCGAGGTGGCGCGCCCGGCAGGGATCGAACCTGCGACCCTCGGCTTAGAAGGCCGATGCTCTATCCACTGAGCTACGGGCGCGTGAAGGTAAATGTCTCAGGCAGCACGAGTTATCTCACATTGAGGGTCGGTGGGCGGCCCCCCGTTGAGGAGATAACTTCATGGGAGAGCATTTCGAACAATTTCTCCAAGCTGGATTATACCTGCGAGGCTGGAGTCCGAAGACTCCGATCATCTACCGGCGGGGGTTCGCGTGTTATGGACGGCCCTCGCTGTCTCAAGCCGCGTTGAACGAGTGGGTCGTGCAGATGCGGAAAGGCGGCCGATCAGCGGCCGGGTGCAATCTGTATATCCGCGCCATGAACGCCTTCTGCTCGTGGATGAAAGGGCAGGGCATCTCACTACCACCCTCCGACTGCGCCAACTCAAAGCGTCTGCCCCTCCAATCACGACCCTGAAGCCGGTTGAAATCACCCGCCTGCTCGCGCGGAAGCCGAAGCGCCTCTCCTATCTGCGGACGTGGGTGCTGATCGTGCTGCTGCTCGATACGGGGTGTCGCATTGATGAGGCCCTGAATCTCAAGCTCGGCGGCGTGGGCCTTCGCCACGACGTTCGCGACTTCACAGCAATCAACTGGATTCTAGTTTCCTGCTCTAGCAGGCTGCTGAAAAACACCCTGGCTCGGCTAGCTGGCACTGCCGCCGAAGACGAGAACGTAGCCGTTGAGGTCGCGGACCTCGAACTCCCAATCCCCTGTACGGCTGGTGCTTGAGAGGCATCTTCACGAAGGGTTCGTGCCGGACGGTGTCGTAGAATCCCGAGGCTCCGCTCATTCGAAAGTAGGCGTCCCATAGTCCTTCCGGACGTCGCGCTGTAAGATCTGGCTTCTCGTAACCTGGCAACGATAACAGCATGATCTCCGCGCCGTCCCGCTGCAGGCTGGCGTAGGCGTAGGGCTCCTGCTTTGGAAACGTCCCAGCAGTCCGGAATCCAAGGTGTTTCAGGTACCAGCGTGCCGTGCGACCGACATCTGGCACCCAGAAGGTTGGAACCGACGACTTGATCTGAACTGTGGTCTCGATCGCGGTCGTTGTGTCGGTCACAAGCTCACCTCCGTTGAAATGCCGCCAACGCAGGCGTTTCAGCTGCAGCGGCTCCATGAACGCTCGAATTTCAGCATCCTGCTCTAGACGACAGATCGCTGAGATGCTAAATTCCTGAGCAGATAACTCGGGGATTTTTCGTCACGCGTGCCACGGGCAACCCTTCCTCCTGCCCTTGTCGGCTTAGAAGGCCGATGCTCTATCCACTGAGTTACCGGCGCCCTGGAGCTTTTCGCTGGCAATTCTACACGCCGCCGCCCTCGTACCACGATCGAACAGTGCGCAGCCAGGCGACAGCCGGACCGGGCCGGCCGGGGAAGTCTATCCAGGCGCGCAGATCGCTCGGGCTGAGAAAGCGTTGTCGTTCGCGGGGCCATCCAACACGCCGGCGTGACCTACTGCTCTTTTTGCAGGCGCGCCTTCACGCGCGTCACCCGGTTCGCCGGGACGAGCACGCCGGCCGACCACCGGCGGTACCCCGGGTGCTCCACCCACACGGCATAGGACGCGGCCGGATACCGTGAGAGATCGAGCGGCGTCACGCCGGCCTTCTCCTGATTGATGAGAACCGTTGCCCCTCGAGGCTCGGAGTCGACGATGAGACGTCCTCGGAACCGGCCGGCGGGCATCGCACGCGCACGCTCGCCGGATGTGCCAACAGGCCGGCGTGCCGAGACGGTAGTCGCGTCGACGGCAACGGGCACGACGGAGCCGGAGAGCATCGGCCGCGCCGGAGGCGCCAGTCGCACGACATCGCTCAACTGCGGGGCGGCTTCCGCGGCGGCCGTTGCCTCTTCGGGGCGCGGTCCCGGCAACATCGCGAACAGCAGGCTCAGGCCGAACCCGATGGCCGCCCACTCGAGCACGCGCCGGTGCCGCGACCGCCTCCAGTCGAGTATGGAAATCAGGTGACGTGGCGGCGCCGCAGGAATGGCGGACGGAGCTTTCCGGACGGCGGGCGCGCACACGACCCGGACATGCTGGAATGCAATCCGCTCAGGCTCGGCCGCGGACCGTTTCGTCGCCGGCGGCAGCAGCCGGTCGCTCCCACCGGAGGCGGGGCGTTCGGGCGGAAAAGGCGCCAGAGCATTGTCAATCGTCTGGAGCCGCGCAGCGCCGGCGGGGGCGGGCGCCCTGCCGCCCCGGACGCTCGCGTGTGCGGGCTGTGCCTGAAGGGATCGCTTCGGAAGGGCTTCCATGGCGCTGTCCAGTCCCCCTACTCTGCAGGGCAATGGGAAGGCAAAGCCGGCATTCTTCCGCGACACTTTGCGGTCCGTAGCCGAAACCGAGAGCAATTTGCATTCCTGATGGGCCGCCTATACTGTGCCGGCGTCAAGCTGTTCTCTGAGTGGAGGTCATGTGAACATCCATCGGCTCATCCCGTACGTGCTGCTCGCGCTGCTGATCTGCTCTGGAAACCGGCTCTGGGAGTGGTGGAGCCCCGCCGCGCACGCGCAGACGCCCTCAACCCACGAGGCCACACGCGCCGACTTCGATCGCCTCATGCGTGAGCTGTCGAACTGGGGACGCTGGGGCAAAGACGATCAGATGGGCGCGGTGAACCTCATCACGCCCGCCAAGCGCAGGCGGGCGCTCGCGTCGGTGAAAGAGGGTGTGTCGGTGTCGATGGCGCGCAAGGCGGAGATGGAGCCCGCGCTCGACAACCCGCGGCCGATCACGCACGTCATGGGCGGCGCTGGGAGGGGAGGCAACGCCGCGGCGGCCCCCTCGGACATTGGCGGCGCCTCGGATAGCGTCACGATTGCGTATCACGGCTTCGTGCACACGCACATGGACGCGTTCTGCCACCGATCGTACAAAAGGGCAGATGTACAACGGCATGCCGATGAGCTCGGTCACCGAGCAGGCCTGCGAAATGGGATCGGTCTACGCCTGGAAGGACGGCATCATCACCCGCGCCGTGCTGATGGACATTCCGCGCCTGAAGGGAGTGGAGTACCTCGAACCGGGTGCGCGCATCTACCCGGAAGATCTCGATGCGTGGGCGAGGAAAGCGCACCTGACCATCGAGCCGGGCGACGCCGTGCTCATCCGCACCGGACGCTGGGCGCTTCGCGATTCGAAGGGGCCGTACAGCACCAGCCAGCTTGCCGGGCTCTACATCACCTGCGCGAAGTGGCTGCACGATCGCGATGCCGCGATTCTCGGCAGCGACGCCGCCGAAGACGTACATCCGTCGGGCATCGACGGCATCGCGGAGCCGATCCACGCGCTGGCGCTGGTCGCGATGGGGATGCCGATCTTCGACAATCTCGATCTGGAGGCGATCAGCCTGGAGGCCGCGAAGCGCAATCGGTGGGATTTCCTGGTCACGGCTTCGCCGGCAGCAATACCCGGCGCGACCGGCTCGGTGCTGAATCCGATCGCGACCTTCTGAGCGTCGACCGGGGATCCGGCTTGACGAGGTGAAAGAGAAAGTCCGCCGCTCGGCTCGCGGCCGGCGGCGGACTGTGTTCCGCGGTCTCGATGAATCCCGAGGAGTCTGCTACTTGCCCTGCGGGTTGAGCCACACGGCGTTGACGAAGCCGGGATCGCCGGCCGAGTCCCACACCGCAAGCCGCACCCACGACTTCCCGGTCGCGTCGAACGGAATCGAGAAATGCTTGCTGCCGAATGCCGGCAGGTCGGTGGCAGAGATGATCTGGCGGTCGATCTTCTTGCCGTCGCCCCACACCACCTCGACGAACTCGAGCGGGAAGGTCCAGTCGATGTCCGCCGTCACCGTCCGCTTGTTCCCGGTGCCCTCGACGGCGAAGTTCTTGACCAGAATCTCACCGGTCGTCACGAAGAAGTTCCCGTCGCGCATCGCCTGCAGCACGGGCGTCCAGTCCTCGTTCGGGCCGGGCACCCGGTCGAGCTTGAGGTACGCCGTCTGGTAGCTCGAATAGAGGTTGTCCTCAGGCCCCTGCACGTACGTGTCGATGTCGGGCAGCAGCAGCTTCGGCTTCAACCCCGATCCGGCGTTGAGGTTGTTCATCGTGTCGCTGGCGTCGAAGCTGCGCCATTCGGTCATCCGCTTCTCCGACAGATCCATTCCCATCGCCTGCGTGAAGTCGAGGCCGAGGAACTGATCGCTCTTGGCGAACGGCTTGTCCCAGTAGACGTCTGGCTGGCCCCCGGAGCTCTTGGTCCGCGGGTGCGACGTGTACCAGAAGCCATGCTCGGCCGTCATGAGCTTCTGCAGGTCCTCCTCGCTGCCGAGGTGGTACACCGTGCCGTACACCGGGTCGTGCTCGGTGAACGGCTGTCCCTCCTTGCGAACCCTCGAGTAGTACACCATCTTGGGGAAGATGAGGTTGTAGTGCCCGCCGAAGTAGACGTTGGGTTCTTCCCACGGCACCACCAGGAAGTCCTTGTCCGACGCCCGGCGGCTGGCCTCGGCGTAGTCCTTCTGATCCTTGAACCGGAGCGCGCCGGGGTCGTTGCCGTGCATGTCGCCGTGGAAGTCGCTCAGCCCGACGATGTTCAGGCCGATCCCCTTCATGGCGACGAGATCCGGCAGCGGGCTGTCGAGCGAACCGGTTTCTCGCACCCGCTCGGTGAACCGCAGATGCCAGTGGTTCGTGAAGGTCTTGTAGCCCGCGAGCGGCACGTACTTGTCGTCGTGGGTGAAGGCCAGGACGGCCTGGCGCGTCGGCTCGCCGGCCTCGGGGCTCGCATAGAAATACATGCCCATGTGCTGAATGGTGCCGGGCGGCGCGTTGTAGAGGGCGAAGTCATCGATCTCGCCGGGCTTGGTCGAGTCTTCGTGCTCCGCCTGCCGCACGCCCATGCCGAACTGCTTGTCGCCGTCCTTCCGGTACCAGACGTAGCCGAGGTTCTTGTGGATTTCGCGCGCCCAGAAGAACTTGTGCGGCGGCGGGAAGGTCGCGATCGAACCGCCTCTGCCTTCGGCGACGAGCAGGCGGTTCCTGGCCTTCAGCGGTACCATCGTTTCGTTCTTCGGGCCGCCGAACTGGTATTGCTGCGATTCGTCAGCCGTGTCGCGCCAGATCACGCGCGGCATCGTATCGGTCGAGAGGCCGCTCAGTCCGGCGTCGAACTTGTACGCGACGAACGGCTCCTGGGTGGACGCGAGCGCGTCCATCCTGAGGAGGTTGGTGCCGCGATAGGCCGTAAACTGCAGGTTTCCGGAGAAGATGCCCATCGAGAGTCCCGGGAACGTCACCTCCAGGCGGGCGCCGTCGGTCTTCACGCTGCAGCCGGTCGTGTGGAACGACGCATCGGCGCGCCGGATCTCCTCGGGCTTGCGGGGCAGCGGAGGCATTTGCTCGCCGCTGCGGCCGGGCACCTCGAGGGGCGCGTCGTGAAAGGCATACCAGCGGTTCTTGGCAATCACCTCGGGGGTGAGGGGGATGCCGGCGGCCGGGATCGACCGGACGTGGTCGCTCGACATGCGCCTGAGGCCGCTGACGACGTGATATTCGGGAGCGAGGTTCTCCCCGAGGGTGGCCCACTGGCCGCCCTGCTTGCGCACCGCGAGGTCGCGCACGACAGGCTTGCCGCCGTCGATGGCGTAGCGCGCGCGCACTTCAGTTCCACCCTGGCCGGCCCAGGTGACGACGAGCAGGTCCTGCGCAATGGCGGCCGTGAGGCCCTGCGCTTGCTTGTACTGCGTCATGTCGCAGTTGAGGCCGTCTGCGCTCGCGGCGGAGGCCGCCGCGAGCGAGGCGACCACGGCCCATACCAACCCTCTCATACTTCGTTCCTCCTGTTTCTCGTATCCCGGTGAGCTGGACGCGGATTCGCCCTGCACGGTATCACTACGGCGCGCACATCGGCCCCGCCAATCTGAAGGTCGCGACAAACTGCGACAACCGCCGGCAACCGCGTGCAGAGTTCGTGTGCGATCCGTTTGACAGGCCATGCCGACGGCGCTAAGGTGTCGGCGATGCCCTCTGCGTGCTGGAGTCCCCGAGCCTTCCGGAATCCAGGCCGGGGTGTCTTTTAGCCGCGTCGCCGCCTGCCCGTTGACACTCCCCGTCCGCCGCGCCGCGCGGCGGCCCGTGCCGTTCCGCTGAATCAGAATGATGATCGATCCACAGGATCCCCGCGATCCCGAGCTGCTGAAGCCGGGTGACGAATCGCCGCTCGGCTCTCCGCATCGGCGGCTCGTACCCCCGTGGGCGTGGGCTGCCGGGCTTCTGGCCCTGGCGGCGGTCGCGCTGTTCTTCTTTTTCAACGGCCGGCGTGCCGTTCCCGCATCGGCCCGGCCCTCCCCGCCCGCCGCAGCGGGGGCGCCCGAACAGCCGGAAGCGGCCGCCCCGATCGCGCTCCCCCCGGTCGATCAGAGCGACCCTCTGGTACGGGAGCTGGTGGGCAAGCTGTCGTCCCACCCGCGCATCGCCGCCTGGCTGGCCACCGATGGCCTCATCAGGAATTTCGTCGTGGTCGTCGCCAGCGCCGCCGCGGGCAAGACTCCCGCCCGCGATCTCGGCCCGCTCAGGCCATCGTCCCGATTCCAGGTCGTCGAGCGCCGCGGGGCCCTCATCGTCGATCCTCGCAGCTACCATCGCTATGACGACTTTGCGGCGGCCGCCGCGTCGGTCGATCCCGACGGCGCCGCGCGGCTGTACCGCATGCTGCGGCCGCGCCTCGAAGAAGCTTACGGAGATCTCCACGTGTCCGACGCGCCGTTCGATCGCGCGCTCGAGCGCGCGATCGTGGTGCTGCTGGAGACGCCCATCGTGGACGATCCCATCCGCGTGGAGACCAATTCCGGCGTCGGCTACCGCTTCGCCGATCCGGAGCTCGAGGCGCTCGCGCCCGCCCAGAAGCAGCTGCTGCGGATGGGCGCGGCGAACGTCCGCTCCATTCAATCGTCACTTCGTAAAATCGCCGTCGCGCTGGGGATTCCGGCCGAGCGGCTTCCCAACCGTGGATAACGCAGCCCCTATGAAGCACACCGCCCTCGAGACGATTCTGCTCACGACTGCGCTCATGGCCTGGAACGGCCCGGGGCGCCCGGTCTCCGTCGCTCGCGCGCAGAGCGACGCTCCGCTCCCGGCCGTGCTCTCGGCCGACGACCTCTCGCCGGCCTTCGTCGGGATGTACCGCAAAGTCATGGAGATCGACGACGAGATCGTCGCCCAGTCGAAGAAGTACGGCGTCGATCCGCTGCTCGCGCGAGCCGTCTGCATGTACGAGTCGGGCGGCAATGCGAACCTCACCTCCGGAGCCGGCGCACGCGGCTACTTCCAGGTGATGCCCTCGACGTTCAGGCTGATGAAGGTGCCCACGAACATCGAGGCAGGCATCAAGTACCTGGGGCAGCTCATCAGCCAGTTCGAGCGGGAGGACTACGCGCTGGCCGCCTACAACGGGGGTCCCACGCGGGTTGCCCGGGGGCGCTCGATGCCGCTCGAGTCGCTCCAGTACAGTTCTCGGCGTCGGGTCCTACCGTTCGGTGTTGAAGATGTACGAGCCGCTGGTGCGTGCGCGCGCCGGGGATCTCCAGTTGGTGCGCTCCAGGCCGGGCGATGACTGGACGGCGCTCTCGACGCGCCTCGACATCCCTGCGATTCTCCTGCGGCTCTACAACCCGTTCATCACCGAGGGCAGGCTGAGTCGGGCGACGCAGCTCGTCGCCTATCCCGACGATCCGCCGGAGGATCTCTTCACGATCGGCAGCGACGGCCAGGTGGCCTACCGCGCGCGCCTCGGCGACAACTACATGAACCTGGCGTTCGCCTTCGGCGTGGACGTGGACCGGCTGCGGAGCGCCAACCAGCTCTGGCATCTCCAGCTGCTGCCACCAGACATGATGCTGACCATTCCCGTCGGTTCGACGGCGGCCTTCACCGGGGCCCCGGAACAGTCCGACGCGATGGACCACGTCGTGAGGGCCGCCGCGCGTCCGGCCGCGGCGCCGACGCCTCCCGTTCCCCGCTATCTCATGCACCGCGTGGGACGGGGCGAGAACCTCACCATGCTCGCACGGCGCTACGGAACGAGCGTCAGCGAGATACAGCGCCTGAACGCGCTCGGGCGGCGCACCGCGATTCGCATCGGGGAACGGCTGAAGGTTCCCGCGCGCTGAGGGCTGAGGCCGTCCGGACGGCCTGCGTCACCCCGCACGGCGGCGCTCGAGCGACGCGCGATCCCAGCCGGCCAGCGTGGCCGCGGCGTCATACGTGCTGGCGATGAAGTCCAGAATCGCGGCGTCCGGATTCGCCGAGGTGCGCACCGATTCGTAGGGGAGAATGAACTCGCCCATCGTCTCGTGGTAGTAGGCGCCCGCCGGTCGGGGGCTGGTCGACTTGAGTCCCGCCGGCTCGGGCACGGCATAGGCGTAGAACGCCGGCTCGAGCACCGGACCACTCCCTGGCCAGAACCCGTGGCTGATCACCTCGTGCGAGTAGGCGTCGCGCATGAAGGCAGGCCCTTCGCGCGGCGGCGCCGGCCGGCCCGAGAACCTGGTGATCGCCATGTCGAAGCTGCCCCAGAAGAAATTCACCGGACTGCACTTGCCGACGAAGTCGCAGCGCGATTCGGTGAACACCCGCTCCACGTCGACGAGAATGTGCCAGAAACGGTTCGCCCACACCGGATCGTACGCATGGTGCAGGTCGTCCCGGTCGAAGCGCACGGGTGACGGGATTTCCACCGGCATCGGCCAGATCTTCACGTCGAGTGCCAGTTCGCCCAGCAGCTTCCTTACCGTGTTGTAGAAATCGGCCACCGTCCGCGGCGCGAGCGGGAGCTGCCGCTCTTCGCCCTCTGAGGTGATGATGCGGAACACGTGGTCCAGGAAATCGAACTCGAGCGCGAAGCTGCGCCGGTCGTGGGGGAGCGGCGGCGTGGAGAGCCCTCTCGGCGTGACGTGCAGCGCCACTCCCCAGCAATGGTTGATCGGCGGCGCAGCGGCCAGGGCGATCTTGCCGGCGACCTGGCTCCACATGTGGAGCGTGGCGTAGGTGCCCTTCCACGCGTCGTACGGGAGGGCGGGCCATCGTTCGTCAGTCATCGGGGATCTCCTGCGGGTAGACGCGAGATGAACTCGTGCGCCACGGCGCGCACGTCGCGGTGATGGACGTCGACCGCCGCGTTCATCGCGCGCATGTCGCGCGCCGAGACGCGTCCGGCCAGCCGGCGCAGCGCGCGCCCGAGCTCCGGGCGCCGCAGCGCGTCGGTGCGGACCACCGGCACCGCATCGTACGGAGGGAAGTAGTGGCGGGTGTCCTCGAGCGCCGTCAGGTGCAGCGCATCGATCAGCCCGCTGGTGGCGTCGCCCGCCACCACGTCCACCTGGCCGTCGGCCAGCGCGCGGTAGATGAGCGCGACGTCCATCGCGCGCGGCTGCCGGAACGCGAGGCCGTACGTGCGCACCAGTCCGGCATAGCCGTCCTCACGCTGCAGGAACTCGTATCCGAAGCCGGGCGTCCAGCGCGCGGCGGTCCGGCGCAGGTCGTCGATCGTATGCAGCCCCAGCGCGCCGGCGTCGCTCGCGCGCACGAGGATCGCGAACGTGTTGTCGAACCCGAGCGGGCCTCGCACGCTGATCCCGACGCGGGCGTACAGCTCGCGCGCGCGCGCGAGGGCCGCCGCTGAATCGTGCGGCACCGGCTCGTGAAAGACGGCCGCGACGGCCGTCCCGGTGTACTCGACATAGAGGTCGAGCTCGCCGCTGCGCAGGCCGCGATCGCACACGAACGTGCCGCCGAGGTTGAGCTTGCGGACGACCGGCAGACCCTCGGCCTCGATCGTCTGGGCGACCAGCTCTCCCAGCACCACCTGTTCGGTGAAGTTCTTCGACCCCACGACCACCGCGCCCGGATCGGCGCGCGCGTACGCCGCGGCGCCGGCAACGGCGATGGCCGAGGCGGCGATGGCGGCGCCCCACAGCACGCGGGAGCTGCCGAGCCGTCCCCGGGCCACGCGGTGTTCCAGCCATGCGAGCAGGCCGTCGGCCGAGAGTGCCAGCGCCGCCGCCGGGGCGGCGCCCGCCAGAATCGTCGTCGCGTCGACCATGGCGAGCCCGCGGAAGATGTACTCGCCGAGGCCGCCGGCGCCCACCGCGGCCGCGATCGTGGCGGTGCCGACGCCGATGATCGTCGCCACGCGGACGCCCGCGATGATCGACGGCAGCGCGAGCGGCAGCTCGACCAGATAGAGCAGTTGACGCCCGGTCATGCCCATCGCGACGCCGGCTTCGACGACGGCGGGCTCGACGGTGCGGATGCCGGTGATCGTCGTCCGCACGATCGGGAGCAGTCCGTAGAGCGAGAGCGCGACCAGTGCGGTTCGGGGGCCGAGCCCGCCGATGACGGGAACGGGCACGAGAAAGCCAAGCAGCGCGAGGCTCGGAATAGTCTGCGCCGCGCCGGCCGCGATGACGACGAGCCGGCCGAGGCGCGGGCGCCTGGCGGCGAGGATGCCGGCAGGGACGCCGAGCAGCACCGCGACAGCGGTCGAGACGAGCACCAGCGTGACGTGCTGCTCGAAGAGCCGCGCGAGCTCGGCGCGATGCGCCGCCCAGAAATGCAGGAGGGCCATCAGATCTGGAGCGCGGCGAATCCCGCCGCCTCGAGGAGTCTGCGCACGCGGCCGTCGGGCGATGCCGACAACTCGGTTCGCGAGCCGAAGGCGATGAGCGCTCCGTCGTCCATCACGCCGATCCGCGTGCCGAGCGCGAACGCCTCGGCCACGTCGTGCGTCACGAGCACGACGGTGGTCCCCAGCTGCCGCTGCAGCCGCGCGAACTCCGCCCGAATCTCGGCGCGTGTGATGGCGTCCAGCGCACCGAACGGCTCGTCCATCAGCAGGATGGGCGGGTCCACCGCCAGCGCGCGCGCGAGCCCGACGCGCTGGCGCTGGCCGCCGGAGAGCTCGTGCGGCCGCCGCCTGGCGTACACCGCAGGGAGGCCGACGAGCTGCAGCAGCTCATGCGCCCGGTCCAATGCCCGCGCCGCCGGCCACCGTTCGAGCCGCGGCACGATCGCGACGTTCTCCTCGATCGTCATGTGCGGGAACAGGCCGACGTGCTGGAACGCGTAGCCTATGCGCCGGCGGAGCTGGATGGGATCCCACTCCGCCGTGCCGCGCCCTTCCACCACGACGCGGCCGGAAGTGGGAAGCAGAAGACGGTTGATCAGCTTGAGCAGCGTGGTCTTGCCGGCGCCGCTCCGTCCGAGCAGCGCGACAATGTGTCCTTGGTGGATCGCGAGCGTCAGGTCGCGCAGGACGGCCGTCCCGTCGGCGTAGCGGTATCCGACGGCCTCGAACTGGACCAGCGCGGCGTCCCCGGCGCTCATGATGAGCGCATCATGCCCTACATCACCGCTCGAATCACGCGCCGCACGGCTTCGGTGGTCAAGCCATAGACGAGGTGCGCGGCCAGTGCAGCGCCGTGCGTCGAGGCGGGGTAATCGGCCGGCGGCTTCGAGAAGCCGAACGCCGGCACCGCCATCTCATCGGCGCCCGCCCAGAGTGCGGCGCCAAAGGGCAGTCCGGCGCCCGCCGTCGCGCTGGGGCTCAGCTCTGCCAGCGCTCCGTACAGCGCCCCCATCGAGGCGCCGAATGCGTAATGGATCACCGTGCCGGCCGTCCGCCTTTCGGGCCTCGGGAGCGTGCGCGCCAGCACCGATTCGGAAATCGCCTCCGCCGCCTTCATCGTCGCATCGTCGCCTTGCGGCTGCCGCGGTGTTTCGTTCCCTTTCTTCTGGGCTTCGTTCATCATCCAGGCGCCGGCCAGGCCGCCGAGGGCGCCGGCCAACGTACCTTTCCAAACCGATCCGAGATCGTTGGTGTGCAAGTCGAGACACTCCTTTCCGCCAGGACGTGCAAACGGGCTGCCGCAGGATGCACTGCCGGCCCGTTTCGCGTTGACAGCGAGATTGTGCGGGCGTTATGGTGTCGCCACATGGCATCGCCCTGCTGGATCGCGCGCGTCTTCACCAATCGAGGCCGCGGCGTCTTCTAGCCGTCCTGCCTTCATCCTCTCACGCCGGCGCGTTCGCGCGGCCCGGCGTTTCGATACCCACGTTGGACACGGAACAGCGCACGGTCGCTCAGGCAGCCGGGCGGCCGGCGCACGAGGTCCAGCCCGACACGAATGATGATGAAGAAACGTCCTGCAGGAGAGTGGAGCGTCGTCCTCGGCCTGCTCGCGCTCGTGATGATGACCGGCTATTTCGGAACCGCGGGTCCCCGGACGCGCGTGCCGGTGATTCAGGCAGTGGCGCTGGGCCTGCCCGGCGAGCGGCTGCCCGGGCCGCTGGGCCGGCGCGAGGATCGTTCTGCCGCGAGCAATATCCATCTTCCGCTCGAGCGTGCGGTGCTCGCAGATCACGTACCTCAGCGGGCCACGCTCGACGGCCTGCTGCGGCTGCACGGGGTCGCGGCCGGAACGGCGCAGCAGATTGTCGCCGCGGCGCAGACGGCGTTCCGCCCGCGCGCGCTCAAGGCCGGCAGGCCCTTCCGGATTGTGACCACGCCCGATGGGACCTTCCAGGCCTTCGAGTACGCCATCGACCGCGATCATGTCCTGCGCGTCAGCGATCCTCCGCGAGGGGCGTCGGCCGGAGAGATGACCGCCGACATCATCGAGTATCCGAAGGAGATCGCCGCCGCCGCGATTCAGGGGTCGATCGATGCCGCGCATCCGTCGCTGGTCGCGGCGGTTGCCCGTGCGGGGGAGCGCATCGATCTCGCGCTCGAAATCGCCCAGGTGTTCGGCGGTCAGGTGGACTTCAACTCGGATCTCCAGCCGGGCGATCGGTTCGAGGTGCTCTTCGAGAAGGAGCTTCGCGAGGGCGAGGCGGCCGGCTACGGCGAGATTCTGGCGGCATCGTTCACGACGGGCGGACGGCGGCTGGCGGCGTATCGCTTCGCGCGGCAGGGAGGGCAGTCCGGCTACTACGACGAGCATGGGCGCTCGGTGCGCCGGTTCTTCCTGCCATCGCCGCTGCCGTTCAATCCTCGTGTGACCTCCGGGTTCTCGTGGCGGCGGCTTCATCCGGTGTATGGAGTCGCTCGTGCGCATCTGGGAGTCGATTACGCGGCGCCGGTCGGCACGCCGGTGCTGGCCGTGGCCGACGGCGTTGTCATGTCGGCCGGATTCAGCGGCGCTTCTGGCCGCATGGTGCGCCTGCGCCACGCGAACGGCTATCAGACCTATTACCTGCACCTTTCGTCGATCGCGGCCGGGATTCGTCCTGGCGCGCGCGTCTCGCAGGGGGAGACGGTCGGGCGCGTCGGCGCGTCGGGCGTGGTCACGGGACCGCATCTCGATTACCGCCTCGCTCGCCAGGGCACGTTCGTGAATCCCATCCTCGAACAGCGTAAGCTGACTGGAGGTGAGCCGATTCCGGAACCGTCGCTCCCCGCGTTCGGGTCTGCGCGCGACGAAATGGCCGCCCGGCTCACGAGCCTTTTGAATGCATCCGACACTACGGTCGATGCCGATGCGCAGCCGCACCCTGCGACTCTTGTGGACGGTCGTCCTGACGGCGGCGCCGTTCGCGTGGAGCCTCTCCAGCCACGCCCAGCGTTCTGACGGTCTCCGCCTGAGGCTCGTCGATCGCGCGCTGCAGCCAGGAGAAGCAGTGCGGATCGATCTGGACTGCCACTGCGACGGAGACGCTGCCGCAGTCGTCGTGTTCGGGCACGAGGTGCCGCTGTCTCGGGCGGGAGCGGACGGTGCGTGGCGCGGGCTGATCGGCATCGATCTGGACGTGCGCCCCGGCACGTATTCGCTCAAGGCTTCCGTACGCCGCGACGGGCGGCCGCCGCTGGTCGCGGCGCGGCCGCTGGCCGTCGTTGCCAAACGCTTTCCGGTGCGGCGCCTCCGCGTGGCACCGCGGTTCGTCAATCCTCCCGACGAGCTGGTTCCGCGAATTCTCGAGGAAGCGCGGCGGTTGGAGCACCTCTTTCAGGCCGTGACGACGCCGAGGCAGTGGGAGGGGGCGTTCCGAGTCCCCTCGAGCGGCGCGTCGAGCGGAGTTTTCGGCTCGCGCAGCGAGTTCAACGGCCAGTCGAGGAGCCCGCACGCCGGCGTGGACTTCCGGACGGGCGTCGGCGAGCCGGTGGCGTCGCCGGCGGCCGGACTGGTCGCTCTCGCCGAACCGCTCTACTTCACGGGCAATACGGTGATCGTCGACCACGGCCTGGGCCTGTACTCGCTGCTGGCGCATCTGTCGCGCCTGGACGTGGCGGCTGGGGATCACGTGTCGGCCGGGGAGGTCGTCGGGCTCACGGGTGCCACCGGCCGGGTCACGGGTCCGCACCTGCACTGGAGCGTGCGCCTCAACGGCGCCCGGGTCGATCCGCTGTCGGTGATCGCGGTGACGGCGGGGGACGGTGGAGGGACGGGTGGGGGGAGGGGTGGGGTCTGAGTTGGGATTGGGGTCTGACCCTCTCATTTACAAAAATGTAAATGAGAGGGTCAGACCCCCACCCCCCCAAACCTCAGCCGGTGTTGCGCATGCCGGCGGCGATGCCATTGACGGTGACGGCGAAAGCGTCCCCTAGAACGCGGTCCGGCGCCCCCTCTCGCAGCCGCCGGAGCACCTCCACCTGCACGAGGTTGATTGGATCGACGTAGGGGTTGCGAACGTCGATCGATCGCCTCAGCACCGCATTGTTCTCGAGCAGCACCGCGTGCCGCGTCACCGCGAGCACCGCCTCGGTCGCGCGCTGCAGCCTCGCGCGCAGCGCGCGGCCGAGGTCGCGCAGCTCGCCGGGGACGAGCTGATCGTACTGGGCGGCGATCGCTGCATCGGCCTTGGCCAGCGTCATCTCGATCAGATCGACCGTCGACGCGAAGAACGGCCACCGGTCGTACATCGCGCGCAGCAGGGCGACGTCGCCCGCGAGCGCGCCGCCAAGCGCCTCTTCGACGCCCAGCCAGGTGGGGAGCAGCAGCCGCGTCTGCGTCCACGCGAACTGCCACGGAATCGCCCGCAGCCCCGCCAGCCCCTCTCCGCCCGCCCGCCGCGGCGGCCGACTCCCGATCTGAATCGTCCCGAGCTCGGCCTCGGGCGTCGCGGACCGGAAGTACTCGCATGAACCGCGGATCCTCGTACACCGTTCCACGGTAGGCGGCAGACGCATCGTCGGCCAGCCGGCCCATGCAGGCGCGCCACGAAGGATCCGCAGGGGCCTGCGGCTGCAGCGTCGCCTCGAGCGTGGCGCTGACGTACACCTCGAGCGTGCGAACGGCGATGTCCACGAGGCCGAACTTCGCCTGGATCATCTCGCCCTGTTCGGTCGCCCGCAGCGACCCGCGTATGGATCCGGGCGGCTGCGACTGAATCGCGGTGTAGGTGGGGCCGCCGCCGCGGCCTACGCTCCCGCCGCGTCCATGGAACAGCGTCAGCCGCACGCCCGCCGGCTCGCAGACACGGACGAGATCCTCCTGCGCGCGATAGAGCGCCCAGTTCGCGCTCAGGCGCCCCGCTTCTTTCGCCGAATCCGAATAGCCGAGCATCACTTCGAGCTCGCCCCGGATCCGTGCGCGGTACGCGGCCATGCCGAGCAGATCGTGCATGATGCCCCCGGCCCGCTCGAGATCGCCAATGGTCTCGAACAGCGGGACGACGCGCTGCGGATGCGGGTTGGCGGCGACGGTCTGGAGCCACTCGACGGCGAGGACGTCCGAGGCCGCACTCGCCATCGTGATGACGTACGCGCCGAGCGATTCGGGATCGATCCGGGCGGCGGTGAGAAACGTCTGAAGCACGTCGCGCACCGGCGGAGGCGCCTCGGCGACCGGCAGCTCGGCGAGGCGGACGCGGCCGGACGCGAGCGCCTCGAGCAGCAGCCGTCGCCGGTCCTGTTCCGGGGCCGCCGCATACGCGCCAAGTCTCGAGACGCGCGCCACCCAGTCCACGGCCTCGGTGTGCCGCGCGGCCTCCTGGCGGATATCGAGCCGCGCCAGCGTGAGACCGAACGCGGCGAGCCGGCGAAGCACGTCAGTCAGCCGGCCGCCGGCGATCAGCTGGTTGCCGGTGGCCTCGAGCGAGCGCAGGCAGAGCAGGAGCGGATCGGCGAGCTCGGCGGCGCGCAGGTACGCGCGGTCCGCGGTCACCGCGGCATCGGGATCGTCGAGCGCGGCTCCGGCGAGCGCCCGCGTCGCAGCCAGCCGGTCGCGCACCTCCCGCAGCAGCGCCCGGTACGGCTCGCGCGCGCCGGCCGTCCGGTCGCGCAGCTCGGCGCTGGCCGTCGTCAGCGACAGCTCGTTCCGGAGCGCAACGATCTCGCGGAGGTACAAGTCGGCGGCCTGCCATCGAGCCAGCCATGCCGCCTGGCGCGTGATCTCGGGCGTGACGGCCGGGTTGCCGTCGCGGTCGCCCCCGATCCACGAGCCGAAGCGAACCGGCGCGGCGTCGAGCGGCAGCCTCGCTCCGGTCGTGGAGGCGAGCGCGCGATCGGCAGCCCGGAGAAACCGGGGCAGCGCGTCCCAGAGGCTCTGCTCGAAGATCACCAGCCCGGCACGGATCTTCGTCGAGCGGCGTCACGCGCTCGCGGCGCACCTCGTCGGTCTGCCAGGCGGCGGCGATTTCGCGCTGCAGCGCATCGAGCGACTCTTCGCGCTCGGCGGCCGTGAGGTCGGGGCGATCGCGGAACGTCAGAATCCGGGCGATGCGGTGGTGCTTCTGGATCAGCGTGCGCCGCACGATCTCGGTGGGATGGGCGGTGAGCACGAGCTCGACGCGCATCGACCCGAGCGCGTCGGCGAGCGCCGCGGGTGCCACCCCGGAGGCGAGAAGCCGGGAGAAGACCTCGGCCGACGACCCGCGCTGCGGTGCGCCCTGTTCCTGACGCGCGTAGTCGCGGCGCCGCCGTTCGCGATGGTGCTGCTCGGCAATATTGGCGAGGGTCAGGAAGTGCGCGAACGCCCGCGCCACTGTCAGCGCGTCGGCGATCGGCATCTCGCGCAGGACACCGGCGAGCGGCTCGATGTCGAGGTCCGTCGTGCGCGCCTGTTTGGCGGCCTCGCGCACCTGCTCGACCCGCGCGAACAGCGCCTCACCCTCGTGCTGCCGCAGCACCCGGCCGAGCAGCTCCCCCAGCAGCCTTACGTCGTCTCGAAGCGGCTGGTGCGGATCGGCGGGCACGAAGAGAATCCCGGTTGATGGTGGGGGACGAAGGATTCGCAGAGGCCGGCCGCGCGCCGGCCTCTGCGCGTTGGGAACCGTTACGGCCGATGGAACCGGCCGACGAGCACCGCCTTGCCGATCACGTGGCCGTCCATTGCATTGACGACGGCATTGCGCGTGTCGGCGGCGGACTGCGCGGTGATGTTCCCTTCCGGCATCGGCACGTTCAGCGTCGTGTCGAGCGCGTAGAGCTCGAACGTGTAGTGATGATACGGGCCGGGAGGCGCGCCGGGGCCCATGTAGGCGTTCGAGCGCAGGCTCAGCTGATGCGCGCCGGCGGGGAGCTCCTTCGCGCCCTCGGCGAGCTCCGTCGTGCTGGCCGGAATGTTCCACACGAGCCAGTGCGTGATGTCCATCTTGGAGCTCTTGTTCAGGATGGGTTCCGGATCGTGAAACAGCAGCACGAAGCTCTGGGTACCCGGGGGGACCTGCGACCACTTCAGGTCGGGTGACACGGGATTCGGAGATGCCTGAGTGTACTTGTCCGGGATCACGCCGCCGTCCTGAAACGACGTGGTCGTCATCAGGAGCGGCGGGGTCTGCGGCCCCCGGCCGCGGCCCTGTCCTCCGGCGGGCGCCTGCGGCGTCTGCGCAAGCCCCGAACCGGTTCCGAGCGCACACGCCAGCGTCACCGCCGCCGCCGTACGGGCGATGGTGTTCGGCATTGCTCTTTTCATCCTGTCCTCCTCCGCGAAAAAAGATCGAGCTGACATTATAGCTGTGGCAGTCGGTTCCCTCCTGTGCGCTGTCTGGCGCCCCCTTTGCACCCTAAGGGCTGTATTCAATCGATTCACACGAGAGGGAGCCAACATGAAGACGAACCGCACGACAGTGATGGCACTGATGGCCGGCCTGGCGCTGATGTCCGCGCCGGCGATCCGCGCCCAGCATGCAGACCTGAAAGACGAGATCGATCAGTCCACCAAGGCCGCCCAGGCCTTTCGCGAGATCATGAGCGTGCCCGACAAGTCGATCCCGCGGCAGATTCTCGACGGCGCCGACTGTGTCGCGGTCTTTCCGTCGGTCATCAAAGCGGCGTTCGGCATCGGCGGTCAGGGCGGACGAGGCGTGGCAAGCTGCCGCACCGCCGCCGGCTGGAGCGCACCGGCGTACTTCGATCTCGGCGGTGCCAGCTTCGGCGTACAGATTGGCGCGGATGCCACCGACTATGTGTTGCTCTTCATGACACCGGAAGCCGCGCACAATCTGGTGGAAACCAACTTCAAGCTCGGCGCGGGCGCCGGCGTGGCGGCGGGGCCGGTCGGCCGGTCGGCCGAGGCGGCCGTCGGTCCGAAGCTCGGGGGCCCGATCCTTTGTACTCGCGGAGCAAGGGGCTGTTCGCCGGGGCAGCCATCAACGGCGCGGTCATCGAGACCGCCGAACGCGACATGCGCGACGTCTACGGGCCCGGGCACACCGGCGCCAACGACGTGCTGTTCGGAACGGTTCAGGCGCCCGCGTCGGTGATGGCGTTCCCGCACGCGCTGGCGGAGTACTCGTCCGGCAAGGGGAAGGTCGAGTAGCGCGCGGCAGGTGGGCGGCGCGCACTTGACAACCACGGCGATCGGATGAGTAGATTGCGGTACAACCTGCGGAAGGAGTCGTGCTGTGCCGCTCTACGAGTACGAGTGTCTCAAGTGCGGGGAGCGTTTCGAGCTGCTCGTGCTCCCCGGCCGGGAGACGGCCTGCCCGCAGTGCGCGAATCGCGAGCTCGAGCGCGTGCCGTCGCTGTTCGCCGTCAGCTCGGCGGCTCTGCGCCAGTCGCACGAGAATTCCGCGCGGAAGCATAATCTCAGCCTCGAGCGCGACAAGAAGCGCGTCGAGATCGACGACCCTCACCGGCACTGAGCGGCGGTCGTTGGTGGCCCACCCGTTTCTGCTATCCTTCCTCTCGTTCGGCCCCTCGTTCGGGCGGGACGCCGCCGTGCTGACACCACCATTGGCCCGAATTGTTGCCGCTTTCGCCGTTCTGGCGGTGTGTCTCGCCGGGACGCGTGCCACTCTGGAGGCGCGGGTCACGCGGATCGAGGTGCTCTCGACGGTGCCCGTGCCGGCGCCCGCAGGCGCGGGGCCGCAGGCGCTCCGCTTCGAAAAGATTTCTGGAAAGGCGTACGGCGAGCTCGACCCGCGCGATCCGAAGAACGCGCTGATCACCGATCTCGAGCTGGCGCCGCGCAACGCCGCCGGGCGCGTGGAGTACGTCGCGACCTTCGCCCTCATCAAGCCGATGGACATGGGGCGCGCGAGCGGCGTCCTCATGTACACGGTCGTGAATCGCGGAAACGGCGCTCCCGCCGCCATGGCGGAAGGACACGTGTCGCTCGTGAGCGGCTGGCAGGGAGACGTGCTGGCCAACGACAGCAACTACACGATCGAGGTGCCGGTGGCCCGCAACCGGGACGGCACGAGCATCACAGGGCCGTTCGTGGTCCGCTGGATCGGGCAGAAGGGGTCGACCGCCGAGCTGATCATCCCTCGCGGACGCACATCGCCGTATCCGCCGGCCGACCTGGACCCCTCGCACGCGACGCTGATTTCCGCCGCCGCCGAGCGGCCCACGGGTGAGAAGATCGGACAGGTCCAGGTGCCTTCGTCGGACTGGGCGTTCGCCAACTGCGAACAGACACCGTTCCCGGGCGTGGCCGATCCGTCCCGGATCTGCCTCAGGCGGGGGTTCGACTCGCGCCGTCTGTACGAGCTGCAATACACCGTGAAGGATCCGCTCGTGCTGGGAATCGGGTTCGCCGCCACGCGCGACGTGAACTCGTTCTTCCGGTACGAGCCGCAGGACGATTTCGGATTTCGAAACCCGCTCGCCGGCAGGATCCGCTGGGCCATCTCGGAGGGGAGCTCGCAGTCGGGTGCCTTCCTGCGGGCGTTCATCCGGCTCGGCTTCAACCAGGACGAGCTCGGCCGCATCGTCTGGGACGGCAGCAATCCCCACATCGCTCCCCGCATCATCGATCTGAACCGGCGATTTGCGCTGCCCGGCGGCACCGTGTACCCCTACGAGCTGGGCTACGAGGCGCCGCCCTCGTGGGAGGATTGGGCCGACACGCCTCGCGGCCGCGGCACCGCGGGTCTGCTGGATCGCTGCCGCGCGACCAATACGTGCCCCAAAATCGCGGAGACGTTCGGCAGCGCCGAGCTGTGGGGGTTGCGTGCGTCGGCGATGCTCGTCGGCACCGACGCGAAGAAGGACATTCCGCTGCCCTCCAACGTGCGCCGTTATTATTTTGCCGGCGTGACGCACGGCGGCGGCCGCGGGGGCTTCAGCACGAGCACGCCGCCGGTCGCGGGGGGCTGCGAGCTGCCGAGCAACCCGTCGCCCGTGGGGCCGATGCGCGCGGCCTTGCTCCAGCGGCTGGTCGAGTGGGTCACCACCGGCGCACCGATGCCGCCGAGCCGCTATCCGACCCTGGCCGATGGCACGCTCGTGCCCGATACCAAGGCCGGGCTCGCCTTTCCGGTTATTCCGGGCAGGCCATCGCCCGAGAATCTGATGCACCCATTGCTCGACTACGACCTCGGCCTGCAGTTCAAGTACCAGGACCAGTCGGGCGTCATCGCACATCTGCCGGCGGTCAGGCGAGTGCTGCCGCAGCGGGTCGTGAAGGTGGATGCGGATGGCAACGAGGTGGCGGGATTGAAGTCGCCCCTCCAGATGGCGCCGCTCGGCACCTACACCGGCTGGAACGTGATGTCCTCTGGTCCCTACAAAGGGCACGCCTGTTTGCTCACCTCATCCAACGGCGGCTTCATTCCGTTCGCCCGCACGCGCGCCGAGCGCCTGGCGTCAGGAGACCCGCGGCCGTCGCTCGAGGAGCGCTACCACTCGCATGAAGGTTATGTGACAGCGGTCTCGGCCGCCGCCTCAACCCTGGTCCGCGACGGCTATCTCCGGCGCGAGGATGCCGATACGATGATCAAGGATGCGGAGGAGAGCGACGTGCTGCGCGGCGAGGTGGCGGCGCACCCGCAGATGGTGCCGGTGATCGACCACGTTCACATGGGTGTGCCGGACGTTGCCGCGGGCGTCGCCTGGTATCAGCGGCACTTCGACGGCAAGACGCTCGCCGAGGCGGCGGATCGCCTGCTGTTTGGCGAGACGCGGATGATCTTCCTGAAGAACGAGTCACCGGTCCCGACGGCGGGCAGCGTGCTCGACCGCATCGGGTTCTCGGTGGCCGATCTGGACGAGGCCCTGCGGACCCTCGCAGCCGACGGCGCCACCATCGTCACCCCCGCCCGGATGACGCCGGGCTCGTACCGGGGCGCGGTGGTTCAGGATCCGTGGGGCGCCCGGCTCGACGTCGTCCAGGATCCCGCGCGCATCGGGCTTCACCATATCGCCCTGCGCTCGCCCGATCCGGCGCGCGCCCTGGCCTGGTACGCCGGGACCTTCGGCGCGCGCCCCTCGAAGACCAGGGCGGGCGCCGAGGGCATCGACTACGGCGGCGTATGGCTGCTCGTGGAGCGCGGCGAGGCGGCCCCGAGCCAGGGGCACACCATCGATCACATCGGACTTCGTCCGGCGAATCTGGACGCCGTGATGGCCGACCTGAAAGCCAGGAACGTGAAGGTGCTTGCCGAACCGCGCTCGCTCGCGCTGGCGACGGGAGCCGTCCTGCACATCGCCTTCGTCGAGGGTGTCGACGGTATTCGCATCGAGCTGGTTCAGCGCCCGTCTTGAACGTGACCCTGCCCAAGTATCCGCGTATCGCGTCGTTGAAGACGCCCCAGGCCTTTCGCTCGCATCTCCAGCGGAGCGGCATCGAACTCCCGTTCGACGACGAGCGCCTGTCGGGAGACGCGTCGCCGCTCGCGCAACCGCTCGAGGCCGACGGCGTTCGCGTGGGCAATCGCTTCTGCATCCTGCCCATGGAGGGCTGGGACGGCGAACGCGACGGCAGGCCCAGCGACCTCACCAGGCGGCGGTGGCGGCATTTCGGCCGGAGCGGCGCCAAGCTGATCTGGGGCGGGGAAGCGGTCGCGATTCTCGCCCAGGCGCGCGCCAACCCGAACCAGCTCCTCATCTCGCCCCAGACGCAGCCGGCGCTCGCCGCGCTGCGCGAAGAGCTCGTCGGCGCGCATCGCGAGCGCTTCGGGTCGCAGGCCGACGACGATTTGTTCGTGGGCCTGCAGCTCACGCACTCGGGCCGGTTCTCGCGGCCCGAGGTGTGGGACCGCTCCGAGCCGCTCGCCGCCTCCTCGAACCCGGTGCTCGACCGGCGCTTCGCGGCCGGTGTGCGCGTGCTCACCGACGACGAGATTCGATCGGCTCGTGGACGATTTCGTCCGTGCCGCGCGGCTCGCGAGCGACGCCGGCTATCGCTTCGTCGACATCAAGCAGTGTCACGGCTATTTCGGCCACGAGCTGCTGGGCGCCAGGAACCGTCCGGGCAAGTACGGCGGCCCGATGGAGAACCGCCTGCGCTTCATCACGCAGGTCATTCAGGCCATCCGCGCGGCCGTGCCGGAGCTCATCATCGGCGTCAGGCTCTCGGTGTACGACACCGTCCCCTATCGCAAGAGCGAGAGCGGGATCGGCGAGCCGGACGCGCTCCCGCGCAGCTACGGCGTCGGATTCGCCGTCCTGGACGACGACCTCGAAGCGGCGCTGCAGGACAGCCGGACGGCGCTCAAGGCGCTGCAGGCGCAGGGCGTCCGCTGGATCTGCACGACGGCCGGCAGTCCGTACTACAATCCGCACGTGCAGCGGCCGGCGTTCTTTCCACCGCTGGACGGCTACGAGCCGCCGGAGGACCCGCTTCTCGGCGTCGCGCGGCAGATTCAGGCGACCGCCTCGCTCAAGGCGGCATTTCCGGCGCTCATCTTCATCGGGTCCGCGTACAGCTATCTTCAAGAGTGGCTGCCGCACGTCGCGCAGCGCGCCGTGCGCGACGGCATGGCCGACTTCGTCGGCCTGGGCCGGGTCGCCCTGTCGTACCCGGATCTGCCGGCCGACGTGCTGAGCGGCGCCCCCCTCCGGCGGCAGTCGATCTGCCGGACGTTCAGCGACTGTACGACGGGACCGCGGATGGGGCTCGTGTCCGGCTGCTATCCGCTCGATCCCTCCTACGCCTCGCGGCCGGAGGCAGAGAAGGTCCGCAACGCGCGGACGCAGATGCTCGTCAACGAATAGGATGATTCGCAGGAGAGGGGCTATGACTACCAGGCACTACGCGCTCATCGCCGCGGCATTCCTCCTCGGCGTCGGATTCCACAGCGTCGCCGCGCAGCAGAAGACGCTCGGCGGCTTCATCGTCGAGCACGACAACGACATCGCCAAGAACGAGCCCGGCACGCACAACGGCGGCGGCATGACCGTCGGCTACTCGTTCTTCTCCAAGGTGCCGCGGCTCAGCCTGGTCTTTCGCAAGCGCGCGTTCCACCCGGGCTCCGGTATCGGCTACCACGAGCAGCACGAGGACGAGATCTACTACGTGCTGAGCGGCAGGGGAGAGATGACGGTGGACGGCAAGGCGTTCGAGGTCACGCCGGGAACCGCGGTGCTGACGCGGCCGGGCAGCTCTCACGGGTTGAAGCAGGTAGGGAATGACGATCTCGTGATCCTCATCAACTACGAGCAGACGCCCAAGCCGTGAACGTCGACCCGGAGCTCCGATCGCCTGACGGGATTCAGGTCACCGCCACCGCCTTCTTTGCGCTGTTCTCGGTGGTCGGGCTCGCGCTGTACGGCCTTCCCCTGTATTACGACTTCATGGTCCGCGAGTTCGGCTGGAGCCGGACCATGGTCACCTCGGGCAACGCCTTGAGCAAGCTGGTGGTGGGGCCGGTGTTCGGGTTCGGCGCGGGCTGGATTGTCGATCGATTCGGGCCCCGCCGGCTGATGATGGTGGGCATTCTGATGGCCGGGGCGGCCCTGGTCGGGCTCGGCGCCGTGTCGGCCGTCTGGATGTTCTATCTCTTCTATCTTCTCAACGCGCTCGGGTACGTGTGCGGCGGGCCGCTGCCCAACCAGGTGCTGTTGTCGCGCTGGTTCGATCGCGCGCGCGGACGCGCCATGGGCATCGCCTACCTGGGCATCGGCGTGGGCGGCGCGCTCGTGCCGTACCTGTCCACCGGCCTCACCCAGGCGCTGGGCTGGCGCGCCTCGCTGCAGATCGTGGGCCTCCTGGTCGTGTTGATCGCGTTCCCGCTCGCGTACTTCGTGAAGGAGGCGCCGCCGCGGGCGGAGCCGGCGCTGCAGAAGCCGGCCGATGCCGCGGCGCAGGCGAGGCGGCAGGCGGGTTCCGGCGCCGAAGTGGGCGCCATCCTGCGGTCTCCGGCCTTCTATCTGCTCGCCTTCGGGAGCATGTGCTCGATTGGCGCGGTCGGCGGGACCAATCAGCACCTCAAGCTGTTCCTGAGCCTCGACCGCGGGTTTTCGCAGACCGATGCCGCCGGGGTCATCTCGCTCGTGCTGGCCTGCAGCATCGGGGGCCGGCTGTTGATGGGCTGGCTGGCCGATCGGATGCCGAAGAAATTCGTGATGCTCCTGATCTACATGCTGGTGGCGGCATCCATTCCGCTGCTCCTCGCGAGCTCTTCGCGCACGCCGATGTACCTGTTTGCGATCGTGTTCGGGATTGCGCTCGGCGGCGAGTACATGATCATTCCGCTGATGGCAGGCGAGCTGTTCGGGGTGGGCGTGCTGGGGCGCGTGCTCGGAATCGTGCTGACGGCCGACGGGGTGGCCGAGGCGACGGCGCCGATGCTGGTCGGCCACCTGCGCGATATCGGCGGCACGTACAACGCCGGGTTCTACACGCTCGTGGGGCTGGCGATGGCGGGCGCGGCGGCCATTGCGATGCTTCCGTCGCGGCCGCCCCATGCGGTGCTGCAGCTCACGCCTACTCACTGACCGACGTGTCGCCGATCTCGGCGATGCCCGGCGCCGCGGCTGCGGAATGACGAAAAAGGGCGCAGGCACGCTCGAATCCCTCGATCGTGCCTGCGCCCGACGGCGCGTTGTTCATGGACCTCACGAAGAAACGCGACCCGATGTTCGTATCGGATTGAGACATCCAGTTCTTTAGATGAAGGTTGACATAGCCCTCGCCGGTCGCAAGAGCCTCGAGCGTGTCTGGCGCGGAAGCTACCGGACGCCGACGATCTTCCGGATCACACCGTCGCTCTTGCCGACGAGGTACAGCTCCCCGGCGGCATCGATGGCCAGCCGCACGTCGGCGCGGCCGGCGCCCGAGACCGTGCCGCGGCCCGGAAGGTCGGGATCCTTACCGCCGCGGGCGTGATATGCGGCCATCGTGACGGGGAACATCGTGTCGTACACCTGGTCCCTCCACACGACCTTCAGTTCGTGCAGCGCCGCGAGCGTCTGCGCCTTCCCATCGTCGGCCGCGAGCATGGCGGAGTAGTCGGCGTACCACACGCGGCCCGTCGAGATGTCGGTGAAGACGAACTTGCCCCGAAGGGACGGGACAGCCTTGCCGTTGTAGACGTACCCGGCGCCGATTGCGTCGCCGCCGGTCTTGCTGTGGTCGTACTCCAGCACCGGGTAGCTCGGCGTCACCATCTGGTCGCTCGGGGTGGGTCCCACCTGAATCGGAATGCGATCGTCGGCCTGCAGGGGGCCGGTGGTGTTGTCCGGTTTCAGCAGCTCCGTGCCTTCCCGGAGGGAATACCCGTAGTTGGCGCCCTTGTGAATGATGTAGGCGGCCTCCCAGGTATGCAGCCCGATCGAGGTCGCAATCAGCCGGGTGTTGGCCGGCCGGGCGGGATCGATGCCCCAGTTGAGCCGATGCGGGTTCCTGAAGCCGTACGCCCAGATCTCCTTGCGCGCGCCCGCCATCGCCACGAACGGGTTGTCGTTCGGGATCCGGTAGCGGCCGTTCTCGCTCACCGTGCTCGAGTCGACGTGCTCGGCGAGGTCGGGGATGATCCGCAGGATCTTGCCAACCATGGTGTCGAGCCGCTGCGGGTTCGACCGCATCTCGCTGCGCGCTTCTCCAGAACCGCTGTCGCCCGAGCCCAGGTACATGACGCGCCACTCCGGATCGCCGCGGCGCGCGGTCGGGTCGAAGGCCACCTCGCCCAGCGGGTGGATGCGCGTATTCATCTGGATTCGCATGAGCTCGCGGGCGCTGCCCTCGAAGGTGGCGTTCGACGTGTTCGTGTCGGTCCACTCGATCAGCACGGCCTCGTGCAGCAGCGGCCCCGGTGTGCTGATGGCGGGCGTGGTGGTGTAGCCGTCGACGTTGAGCCCAGGGAAATGAGCGTTGTCGGGCAGGTTCGACGCGGCGATCGCCGGGTTCTCGAGGTGCACCGTATAGAACTTGCCGTTGCGCCGGTAGTCGGGGTCGAACTGCACGTGGGCGAGGCCGTTGCCGTATCCGGCCTCGAAGACCAGACGACGGAAGATACCGGGCCGATCGTCGCGGCCGTTGAAGTCCAGATACGTCGTCAGCTTGTGCGTCGCCTTGTCCATGATGTACAGCGGCCCGTTCATGTCGTTGATGAACAGGCGCCTGGCGCCGCCCGGCTCCTCGCGCAGGGTGTTGATGCGGGCGAGCATTCCGTCGGTCTGGCCCGTGCCGGCCGTCGATCCCGTGATCGGCATCTCCACCACGTCCTGAATTTCGATGGCGGCCGGGGGTGACGGCTCGGTGCGGGCGACGGTGGAGGCGCCGAATGCCGCGACGGCCAGGACCAGCGCGGCTGGGGAGGTCGATCGGAGAGCAGTCATGGACGATTCCATTCTAAGTCGAGAGGCGCTTCAGCGCGGGAGCCGACATTCTATGCGGCGCTCTCGCAGGTTGGCCAGAGATTTGCTCCGAGGGTGGCGGAGGTGACCACTCGATGGCCACAGAGAGAAGAGGCAAGGGCGCAAGGGGCGAGGTTGGCGAGCAGCTCGTCGCGCTCGCCGAACAGCTCGGACGGCTCGCGGGTACGGTGCAGGGCACGGCTGAAGACCTGCTCACGCGGCCGGCCGTCGCCGATCAGCTCGAGCGCATGCGCGACAACGCCGCTCAACTGCTCCGCACTCTCGGCGGGGCGGCAGGCAGCGCGCGCGAGGTGGCGGGACGACCGCGGCAGCCGGCCCGCCGGGCGGCATCGGCCGACGCGGCGCATGCGCCAGGCAAGCGGCACCGGAAACCGGCGCCGTCGGTACGCGGGGCCAAGAAATCGGATGAGCGAATCCCGAAGATGCGGACGGCGGCTGCGGTGCGGCGCCGGAGGAAGTTCGGATAGCGGCGGTCAGGAAAGCCGTTCGCTCGCGCGGTGCAGCGCCTGGCGCAGCATCTCGCGGCCGAACGGCTTCGTCACGTAATCGACGGCGCCCTGCTTGCGCATGCGCGTCACGGTTTCCATGTCCTGGGCGCTGCTGGCCATGATCACGGCCGTCCCCGGCCAGCGGGCCCGAACCTGCTCCGCCAGCCAGACCCCGTCCCGATCCGGCATCATCACGTCGCACAGGACAATCGTGGCGGGGTCCTCCGCCATGATCTCGAGCGCGTCGGTGGCGCACCCGGCCTCCTTGTGTTCGAATCCCCAGCCATCCAGCCAGCGCGTGAGCAGCGTCCGAATCGAGTCTTCGTCGTCCACCACCAATATGTAGGCCATGAGGAGGTCTCTTGCATCCTATCGGCCGGTGGCAGCCGCGATAGTATCCCCGCCGGGTCTCACGTAGAATGGCGGCTTCCGTGACGGGTCTTCCGGCCGAAAGCTCCCACAGACATGCGCGCGCGCGGTTTGCCGGCGCGGCAGACCTGCGCCGCCGCCTCGAGCGCGATCTGCGCGGCGAGGTGCGGTTCGACGACGGGACGCGGGCGCTGTATGCGACCGATGCGTCCAACTACCGGCAGGTGCCCATTGGGGTCGTCGTCCCGCGGGATGCCGCGGACGTGGAGGCGGTGTTCGCCGCGTGCCGCGACCTCGATGCGCCCGTGCTGGCCCGGGGCGCCGGGACGAGCCTCGCGGGGCAGTGCTGCAACGTCGCGGTCGTCATCGATTTCTCCAAGTACATGGACGGCATCCTGGCCCTCGATCCCGGCGCGCGCCGGGCGCGCGTGCAGCCGGGCGTCGTGCTCGACCGGCTGCGCGAGGCGGCCGAGGTGCATCACCTCACCTTCGCGCCCGATCCGGCGACGCACAGCCGCTGCACCCTGGGCGGGATGATCGGCAACAACTCGTGCGGCGTGCACGCGCTCATGGGGGGCAAGACGGTCGATAACGTGGAGTCGCTGCGGGTGCTGCTCTACGACGGCACGGTGCTGACCGTCGGCCCGGCCTCGGACGCCGAGCGTGCGCGCATCATCGCCGCCGGCGGCCGGGCCGGCGAGATCTACGCCGGCCTCGAGCGGCTTCGCGACCAGTACGCCGATCTGATCCGCCAGAAGTTCCCGCGCATTCCGCGCCGCGTATCCGGCTACAACCTCGACGAGCTCCTGCCGGAGAACGGCTTCAACGTGGCGCGCGCGCTCGTGGGCAGCGAAGGCACCTGCGCCACGGTGCTCGAGGCCGAGCTCCGCCTCACCGCCAGTCCGCCGTTCCGGCGGCTGGTCGCGGTCGGCTTCGAGGACGCCTTCATCGCCGCCGACCACGTGCCTGCCGTCCTGGCGTTCAAGCCGATCGGCCTCGAGGGGTTCGACGGCGCGATTGTCGACGCGCTGCGCGCCAAGGGCATGCGCCTCGACGAGATCGCGCTGGTGCCCGAAGGCCGCGGGACGATGCTGGTGGAGTTCGGGGGGTGGACGGCAGGAGAGGCCGACGGGCAGGCGGCGGAGTTCGAGCGCTGGGTGCGCGCGCTCAGCCCGGGGGTCTCGCACCGCGTCTGCTCGGCGGCCGAGGCCGCCCAGGTCTGGCACGTGCGCGACTCGGCTCTCGGCGCGATTGCGAACCGGCCCGGCAAGCCGCACGGCTGGGAAGGATGGGAGGACGCGGCCGTGCCGCCCGCCCGCCTCGGCGAGTACCTCGGCGCCTGTTTGCGCTCATGCAGGACTACGGGTACGAGAGCCCGATGTTCGGCCATTTCGGCGAAGGCTGCGTCCACATGCGGATCAACTTCGACCTGGAGTCGGAGAGGGGGATCCTGAACTTCCGCGCGTTCATCGATCAGGCGGCCGATCTCGTCGTGGCCTACGGCGGGTCGCTCTCCGGGGAACACGGCGACGGCCAGGCTCGCGGCGCTCTGTTGCCGAAGATGTTCGGCCCGGAGCTGATGACCGCCTTCCGCGCGTTCAAGCGCCTGTGGGATCCGTTGAACCGGATGAACCCCGGCAAGCTCATCGATGCCCGGGAGCCGCACCGCGACCTCAGGCTCGGCGCCGACTACCACCCGATCGAAGTGCAGACGCACTTCACGTTTCCACACGATGCCGGCTCGCTGGCGCAGGCCTCGCTCCGCTGCGTGGGCGTGGGCGCCTGCCGCAAGACCGACGCGGGCGTGATGTGCCCGAGCTACATGGCCACCCGCGACGAGCAGCACTCCACACGCGGACGGGCGCGGCTGCTCTGGGAGATGCTGCAGGGCGAGGTGCTGGAGGACGGCTGGAAGAACGAGGCGTGCAAGGAGGCCCTCGACCTCTGCCTGTCGTGCAAGGCCTGCAAGACGGAGTGTCCGACCGGCGTGGATCTGGCCACCTACAAGGCCGAATTCCTCTCGCACTACTACGCCGGTCGGCGGCGGCCGCTGCACGCATATGCCTTCGGCCTGATCGATCGATGGGCCCGGGCGGCGTCGTGGGCGCCTCGCGCCGCCAACGCGCTCGCGGCGTTCCCGCCGGGCCGGCGCGCCGCCGCCGCCGTCCTGAATCTGGAGCCCTCGCGCCGCCTCCCGCGCTTCGCGAGCACGACGTTCCGCTCGCGCATGCGGCGCCGCGGCGCGTCAGGACCCGGATCGGCCGGGGCCCGGCCGGCCGTGCTGCTCTGGGCCGACACCTTCACGAATTACTTTCAGCCGGAGATCGCTGAAGCCGCGTACACTGTGCTGACCGGGGCTGGATTTGAGGTGCGGGTGCCCGAACGGCACGTCTGCTGCGGCCGGCCGCTCTACGATTTCGGCATGCTGGACAGGGCCAAGCGGTACCTCCGCGAGGTGATGCACGCGCTCGATCGCGAGCTGGCCGACGGAACCCCCATCGTCGTGCTGGAGCCGAGCTGTGCGAGCGTGTTCCGCGACGAGGCGCCGAACCTGCTGGCCGATGACCCGCGCGCGGCGCGGCTGGCGGTCCAGACGAAGCTGCTGAGCGAGCTGTTGACGGCGAGCGCGCCGCCGCACGCGACGCAGCGATTCGACGGGCGGATCCTCCTGCACGTGCATTGCCACCATCGCGCCCTGTTCGACGTCGGCGCCGAAGTGCGTGCGCTGAAGGCCACCGGCGCCGAGGTGGCGCTGCTCGATGCCGGCTGCTGCGGCATGGCGGGCCCGTTCGGCTTCGAGCGCAAGAGCGCGCCGGTGGCGGCGCGGCTCGGCGAGCGGGTGCTGCTGCCCGCCGTGCGCGCCGCGGCGGCGGACACGCTCGTGGTGAGCGGCGGCTTCAGCTGCCGCGAGCAGATCGCGCAGAACACGAATCGTCGTGCGCTTCACCCCGCCGAGGTGCTCGCCGGGGCCTTCGAGACAGAGGAGTAGGACACGCTATGAAGACGAGACTCACAATCCTGAAAGGGACGCTGCTGTCGATCTGTCTGGGGCTGCTCGTCGGGCGGGCGGCCCTGGTGGGGCAGAAGCCGGCGACCGCGGCGACGACCGAGGCGGCCAGGCAGTTCCTGGCGTCGCTCACGCCGGAGCAGCGCGCGAAGGCGAGCTTCGCCTTCGACGACCAGGAGCGGTTCACCTGGTACTACATCCCGAAGGTGCGCAACGGCCTGACGCTGAAGGCGATGACGCCGGCGCAGCGCGAGAAGGCCCAGGCGCTGCTCAAGACGACGCTGAGCGCGCGCGGCATGACCCAGATTCTGCACATCCAGAACGATCTGGAGCCCTTCCTCAAGTCGATCGAGCCGCCGAACAACCCGA
Organism: Vicinamibacterales bacterium; assembly: GCA_963738315.1. Taxonomy (GTDB): domain Bacteria; phylum Acidobacteriota; class Vicinamibacteria; order Vicinamibacterales; family JAMQPK01; genus JAMQPK01. The sequence continues at coordinate 1,431,308 of CAVTVT010000002.1, forward strand.
ACAACCGCGATCCGGAGCTGTACTACTTCTCCGTGTTCGGGACGCCGGGCGACAAGGCCGCGTGGGGCTGGCGCATGGAGGGGCATCACATCTCGATGAACTTCACGATCGCGAACGGCGTACTCTCGGCATGGACGCCCGACTTCCGCGGCGCGAACCCCGCCGAGGTGATGCAGGGGCCGTTGAAGGGGCTGCGCGTGCTTTCCACCGAAGAGGACGCCGGATTTGCGCTCCTGCACGCGCTCGACGCCCAGCAGAAGCAGACGGCCGTGCTCCAGGTCGACACCCCCCGCGACATCGTCACGCGCAACGAGAAGCGCGTGAATCCGCTGTCGCCTGACGGCCTGCCGGCGTCGAAGATGACCGACGCCCAGAAGAAGATGCTGCGCGACATCATCAATGCCTACGCCACGCACATGACCCAAGAGATCGCCGCCGAGCGGATGCAGAAGATCGAGGCCGCAGGCTTCGACAAGGTGGCCTTCGCGTGGGCGGGCGCCGACGCGCTGCACCAGGCGCACTACTACCGCGTGCAGGGGCCGACCTTCCTGATCGAAATGGACAACACGCAGGGGAACGCCAATCACATCCACAGCGTGTGGCGCGATTTCCAGGGCGATTTCGGCGAGGACGTGCTGCAGAAGCACTACGCGATGGTGAGACACTAGGGCATGAACGATCGCGAGGGCATCGAGAAGTGGCTGCCTGCGCTGCTGCTGCTGTTCGTGGGGAGCGGCGCGGCGGCGCTCATCTACGAGATCGTCTGGTTTCAGATGCTGGAGCTGTACGTCGGCTCGTCGGCCGTGTCGGTGGGAGTGCTGCTCGGCACCTTCATGGGCGGGATGTGCCTGGGCAGCCTGCTGCTGCCCCGGGTGATTCCGCCCGACCGGCATCCCCTCCGGGTGTACGCCGCTACTCGAACTGGCGATCGGGGCCATCGGGCTTCTCCTGCTGCTGGTGATGCCGCTGGTGGGGCGCGTGTACGTGAGCTGGGGCGGGTACGGCATCACCGGATACCTGCTCCGCGGCGCCGCCGCCGCGATCTGCCTCCTTCCGCCGACGCTGCTCATGGGCGCGACGCTTCCGGCCGTCGCGCGCTGGGTCGAGACGAGCCCGGCCGGCGTGTCATGGCTGGGGTTCTTCTATGCGGGCAACATCGGCGGCGCCGTGTTCGGATCGCTGCTCGCCGGGTTCTACCTGCTCCGCGTCTACGACATGACGACGGCCACGATGGTCGCGGTCGGCTTCAATGCCGCCGTCGGGCTGCTCGGGCTCGCGATTGCGTCGCGCTCGCCCGGATCCGCCGCGGTCCAGTCGGCTGGATCCGCGACGGCGGGAGTCGCGCCGGGCATGGACGCGGCGGTGGTGTTCGTGGCCATCGCGCTCTCCGGCTTCTGCGCGCTGGCCGCCGAGGTGATCTGGACCCGGCTGCTGAGCCTGCTGTTCGGCGCGAGCACGTACACGTTCTCGATCATCCTCGGCGTGTTTCTCATCGGCCTCGGAATCGGCAGCAGCCTCGGGGCGCTGATCGCCCGGACCGTGGCACGGCCGCGGCTGGCCCTGGGCTGGTGCCAGATGCTCAACGTCGGCGCCATCGCCTGGAGCGCGTACATGCTCATGGCGTCGCTTCCGTACTGGCCGATCAACGCGTCGATCTCCAGCAGCATCTCGTACAACTTCCAGCTCGATTTCATGCGCGGGTTCTGGGCCGTGCTCCCCGGCCCGATCCTCTGGGGCGCCAGCTTTCCGCTCGCGCTGGCCGCCGTGGCCCGAAAAGGGCAGGACGCGGGCCGCGTGGTGGGCGGCCGTCTACGCCGCCAACACGGTCGGCGCGATCGCCGGCGCGCTGTCGGCCAGTCTGATCCTCGTGTACTGGTTCGGGTCGCAGCACGCCCAGCAGGCGATGATGATTATTTCGGGGGTCTCCGGCCTGCTGCTGCTCGCGCCCATCGAGTTCGGCGCCGAACCGCAGGCGAAGCCCGCGGGCTGGCTGGCGCCGGCGCTGCTCGTGGTGGCGCTCGGGGTCTCGGCGTTTCTGATCCGCACGGTGCCCACGATTCCCGGCATCCTGGTCGCCTACGGCCGGTATGCCGCGACCTGGATCGGCCAGACCGGCGACATCTTCTACGTCGGCGAAGGGCTGAACTCGTCGGTCGCCGTCTCGCGCCTCTCGAACGGGGTGCTGAACTACCACAACGCCGGCAAGGTGCAGGCGTCCAGCCAGCCCCAGGACATGCGGCTGCAGCGGATGCTCGGACATTTCACCACGCTCACGCCCAGGCAGCCGCGCAAGGTGCTCGTCATCGGGTGCGGCGCGGGCGTCACGGCCGGCGCCGTGAGCGTGGACAATCACGTCGAGCACCTCACCATCGCCGAAATCGAGCCGCTCGTCCCCCGCGTCGTCTCCACGTATTTCGGCGAGCACAATTTCAACGTCGTGCAGAATCCGAAGACCCACGTCACGATCGACGACGCGCGCCACTTCCTGATGACGACCCACGAGACATTCGACGCGATCACCTCCGATCCGCTCGACCCGTGGGTGAAGGGCGCCGCCACGCTGTACACGCGGGAGTTCTTCGAGCTCGCCCGGCGGCACCTCAATCCGGGCGGGGCCGTGACGCTCTTCGTGCAGCTGTACGAGAGCAGCCCGGCCGCCGTCAAGAGCGAGATCGGCACCTTCTTCGAGGTGTTTCCCAACGGGGTGATCTGGGGCAACACGCACGAGGGGAAGGGGTACGATACGGTGCTGCTCGGGCAGGTGGAGCCGATTCACTTCGACGTGGACGAGATGCAGGCCAGGCTCGAGCGTCCGGAGTACTCGGCCGTGCGGCAGTCGCTCGGCCAGATCGGCATCAACTCGGCGGTCGACCTGTTCGCGAACTACGCCGGACGGGCCTCGGATCTCAAGGAGTACCTGCGCGACGCGCCGATCAACCACGATCGCGACCTCCGGCTGCAGTACCTGGCGGGGCTCGGCCTGAACCTGTACGAGAGCGACGCGATCTATTCCGACATTCTGCGGTACAAGCGGTTCCCAGAAGGGCTCTTCAGCGGGTCTGACGTCACCATGCAGCAGCTGCGGCAGGCGATCGCGAGCGCACCGGGGGGCGAGCCGTGAAGCCCGGGCGGGCGCTCCTGGCGGTCGGGCTCATCCTCGCCTCCTGCCTGGCGGCCGCCCCGGCCCTCCGCGGGCTGCGCGGCACGGAGTCGCTGCCCGATGCGCTCAGCAGCCAGGAGTTCTGGAGCCTGAGTGGTCAGCTGTCGGAGGCCGACGGCTCCTTTCGGTCCGACAACCTGCTCTCCAACGAAGCCGGCTTCCCCTTCATCATCGCCGAGCTCGGCACGTCGATCCCGCGCGCGGACGTGTACGTCGGCGTCGGGCCCGAGCAGAACTTCAACTACATGGCCGCCCTGAGACCGAAGATGGCGTTCATCGTGGACGTCCGCCGCGGCAACCTCGACCTGCACCTGATGTACAAGGCGCTCTTCGATCTGTCGCGCGATCGCGCCGACTTCGTCTCCAGGCTGTTCTCCACGCCGCGGCCCTCGACACTCGACCATCTTTCGACCCCCGAGCAGATCTTCCAGGCCTTTGGCGCGCTGGAGAAGGACGAGAGCCTCTACCACGCGAACCTCGACGCCATCGAAGCGCACCTGCTCGAAAGCGAGGCGCCCGGACTCGCCCGCGAGCTCGAGGGAGTGGAGAACGTATACGCGGCCTTCTACCGCTTCGGCCCCGACATCCGCTACTCGTCCAACCAGGGGGGCGCCTACGGCGGATACAACCAGCCGAGCTATGCGGAGCTGATGAAGGCCACCGACGCCGACGGCAGGCCGCGCAGCTACCTCGCCAGCGAGGAGGGCTTTCGCGCGCTCCAGGACCTCGAGCGGAAGAACCTGATCGTCCCGGTGGTCGGCGATTTCGGAGGTCCCAAAGCGATCCGCGCCATCGGGCAGTACTTGCGGGACCGGGGCGCGACGGTGTCGGCCTTCTACGTCTCGAACGTCGAGATGTACCTGAACCAGCAGGACTTGTGGAGCCAGTTCTGCCGGAACGTTGCCGCGCTGCCGGTCGACGACACGAGCATCTTCATCCGGGCCTCACGCGGCGACGGCTACGGGCGGAGGTTCGGCCTGAGCCTGTCGCTCGGCGACATCAGGTCGGAAACGCGCGACTGTCGCTGATTCAGTCACTCCCTGGTTTTCTCCCTCCCCGCTGCCTTTCCGGGCCTGTTCCTTGCGTACTTGAAACATATGGCCGCCTCGAATACATGCGCCGGCGCTCGGCGATCGGGCGACTGGCCGGCTTGCCGGGGTAGGAAACCGTTAGATGCTCTATGGCGTCTAAGATTCGGAGGGAGAAAGCATGCCAAGACGAACCAGCGCAGCGGTCGGGGTGGTTTGTCCGCGGTGCGGAATGCTCGCCGCGCGGATCATCGGCCGATCTGAAAGTTTGCCCGTGATCTACCTGCAGTGCGAGGACTGCGGCAGAACCTCGGTTGCCCCGAGCGGCGAGCAGTCCTGACCGCCGCCCTCATACCCTTACCCTGGCGCCAGCGCCCCTCCGGGCGCTGGCGCGTCGCTCTTGTCCCCATTTGGTGTCACAAGCCCAGCCGTGAGAACATTTACGCGGTATCGTCCGCGGCCAGTCCCCCGGCTGGCGGACGCGGGCCGATACGTCGTGGCCGCCGAAGGAGACATTTGGAGTACCGCATCACCCACTACCCGCTCGAGCAGGGCGCCCTCGAAATCCAGTACATCGAGGAGTTCTTCGGGGAGTATCAACGCCGCAAGACGGTGGCGGAGATCGTGGGCCGCCTGAGAGATCGCGATCACCTCATCCTGATGGCCATGGCCCCGCTGCCGGACGACCCGGGCAGCATCGTGCCCGTGTCCTACAAGGTCGCCCACGAGCTGCGGCAGGATGAGACCATCCCCAAGCTCAAGGACCTGGTTGCCCGGCTGCAGGGCCACGTGAAGTTCGACGGCCGGAAGGTTCTGTACACGTGGATCGGGGGCACCCGCCGCGACTGGCGCGGGCAGGGGCACTTCCGGGCGCTGACCGAGCAGCAGGAGGCGTGGGCCATCGAGCGTGGCTTCGACGAGATCATCGTCAAGACCAAGAACCGGTTCTACGAGATGCGCGCCACGCTCGATCACCTGCATTTCGACGTGGTGAAGTACGAGCCGCAGGACGACAACCGCGAGTCGAAGGTGTACCTGAGCAAGAAGCTCACGCCCGAGGTGCTGGACACCCACCGGTCCATGCGGACGGTGGTGACCGTCGAGTCGTAAGGCCGGGCTGTGACATCCCTTCGAGATACCGATACAATCCGCCCGGCGCTGGACGCGGCAGGGCTGCGTCGAGCGCGGCGGGTATTCCACCATGGCGAAGCACCGGACACCTGCAGAGTCTTCGAGGCTGGATTTCGACGCGCCGCCCGCCGGCGAGGCCGGCGGCGCGCTCGTCGGCGGCGGCAACGGCGCCGGCGAGGCGTCGGTCGCGCTGCACGAGGCGGCGCAGTCGCGGTACCTGAATTACGCGCTGTCGGTCATCACCTCACGCGCGCTTCCCGACGTGCGCGATGGCCTCAAGCCCGTGCAGCGGCGCATCCTGTTCACGATGTGGCAGCAGGGGCTCACCGCCGACGCGAAGTTCCGGAAGTGCGCCAAGGTGGTCGGCGACGTGATGGGCAGCTTCCATCCGCACGGCGACGCCGCGATCTACGAGACGCTGGTGCGCATGGCCCAGCCGTTCTCGCTGCGGTACCCGCTGGTCGACGGGTCGGGCAACTTCGGATCGCTCGACGGCGACAACGCGGCGGCCATGCGCTATACCGAGTGCCGCCTGACCCGCATCAGCGACGAGCTGCTGACCGAGATCGAGCAGGACACCGTGTCGTTCCGGCCCAACTACGACGGCACGAAGCAGGAGCCGATCGTGCTGCCGGCGCGGCTCCCGAACCTGTTGATCAACGGCGCCACGGGGATTGCCGTGGGCATGGCCACCAACATCCCGCCGCACAACCTGGGGGAGGTGTGCACCGCGCTCGTCCGGCTGCTCGACAACGACGAGCTGGGGAACGCGCAGCTCGGCAAGTACATCAAGGGGCCCGATTTCCCCACCGGCGGGCAGGTGCTCAATTCGCCTGAGGAGCTGAAACAGATCTACCGTACCGGGAGCGGCAGCATCCGGCTGCGCGGCACGTGGGACATCGGCCCGGAGACGCGATCGACCCGGACGATCTACATCGACAGCGTGCCGTACACCGTGAACAAGGCACAGCTGGTGGAGCGGATTGCCGAGGTCGTTCTGAGCCGCCGGCTGCCGCAGCTCCTCGACGTCAAGGACGTGTCGACCGAGGACGTCCGGATCGCGCTCGAGCTGAAGAAGGACGCCGACGAGAAGATGGTCATGGCGTACCTCTACAAGCACACGCCGCTCCAGACGACGTTCCCGGTGAACCTGACGTGCCTCATCCCCACGGAGAATCCCGAAGTGGGCCGGCCCGAGCGGCTGGACCTGAAGTCGATTCTGTGGCACTTCCTGCACTTCCGCCTCGACGTGGTGACCAGGCGGCTCGAGCACGAGCTCGAAGCGCTCAAGCGGCGCATCCACATCCTCGAGGGCTTCGAGAAAGTGTTCGACGCCCTCGACGAAGTGCTCCGCATCGTCCGGAAGTCCGAGGGCAAGCAGGACGCCGCCGAGAAGATCGTCAAACGCTTCGGCCTCGACGCCGAGCAGGCGGATGCCATTCTCGAGCTGAAGATCTACCGGCTCGCGCGGCTGGAGATTCTCGTGATCCAGCAGGAGCTCGACGACAAGCGCAAGCGCGCACGGCAGATCGGCCTGCTCCTCAAGAACGAGGACAACCGCTGGACGCTGGTGCGCGACGAGCTCGAAGCCGTCCAGAAGGCCTACGGCGATGCGAAGCTGGACAAGCGCCGGACGAAGATCGAGGCGGAAGAGACGGTGGAGTACAGCGCCGACGACTTCATCGTCGACGAGGACAACATCGTGATCGTGTCGCGCGACGGCTGGGTGAAGCGGCAGAAGGAAGTGAAGGATCTCTCCACCACCCGGCTGCGCGAAGGCGACGCCGTGCTCGCGGTGCTCGCCGGGAGCACGCGTGCGACCGTCGTCTTCTTCACCAACTTCGGGACCGCGTACACCTGCCGCGTGATCGACGTGCCGGCCTCCACGGGGTACGGCGAGCCGGTGCAGAGCCTGTTCAAGTTCCGCGACGGAGAACGCGTCGTGGCCGCGGCGAGTCTGGACGCTCGCCTCGCGCGAGGCGTGGCCCCGAGGAAGGAAGGCGACGTGCCACCGATCCACGCGGCGGCGGTGACGAGCGACGGCTACAGCCTGCGGTTCAGCCTCGAGCCGTTCCTCGAGGTGAGCACGCGCGCCGGCCGGCGATACGCCAGAGTGGGAGAGGGCGCCGAGGTGATCGGCGTGTCGGTGGTCACCGGCGGCGAGGTGATGATCGCCGCCACCCGCCAGGCCCGCGCGCTGCTGTGCCGGATTGACGAAGTGAACTTCCTGTCGGGACCCGGGCGGGGCGTGATCCTGATCAAGCTGGAGAAAGACGACGATCGCGTGCTCGGGTTCGTCGCCTCGAGCGGCGACCGGGATCTCTTGACGGTCGAGACCACGAGAGGCGCGACCCAGACGATCAGCACCGCCAAGTACGGCGTCACCGGGCGCGGAGGCCGTGGACGCGAACTCCTCCAGCGGGGAGAATTCACGCGTGTACTGCCTCCGGCCCCCGACGTCCCGACGATTCCCGCCTAGCAGCGGGGCTCAGCGGCGGTAGAAGCCCTGCCCGTAGCCGATGCGGAACCCCTCACGATAGCCGGCCTGGTACTCGCTCAGGGCGCCATACTGTGAGCTGTACCCCGAGTCGGCGTGGGTCAGCTCCCTCTGGCCCGCGAGATCCCACTTGCCGCCGTTCACCTCCCGGTCTTCGTAGCCGGCCTGCCGGCCCTCGGAAAGACCGCGCTCGTAGCCTGCCTGCTCGGCCCGCGAACGCTGGACGTTCCGGCCGTTCTGCCTCGCCGCGGCCGATGACGGCCCTCCGTAGTTCTGGAACTCCGACCAGCTGAGGCGATTGTCGCGGTTCGTGTCGAGGCGATCGAAGTCGCTTCCGGTCATGCCCCACTCGTTGCGGGTGATGGCGCCATCGTTGTTGCGGTCGAGGTTCGAGAACGCGTATGGCGGTCCGCCCTGATTGCGGCGCCCGGCGCCCGTCCGATCGCTGGACTGGTCGAACGCGTACTCGTCGAGCGTGACCCGCCCGTCGTGATTCGAATCGAGCCGTGAGAACAGCCACTCGTCCCGGCTGCGCGCCTTCCATTCGTCGGCGGTGACGCGGCCGTCGTGGTCGCGATCGTAGGAGCGGAACTGTTCGACGAGCTGCGCATCCTCCTGGTCGACCCGGCCGTCTTGGTTCCAGTCGCCGCTCTGGGCGTTCGATCGGCGCGCGCCAGGCCGCACTTCGTCGCCTGAGAGCACGCCATCGCCGTTCCAGTCCTGATTCTCGAACGCGCGCGTGCTGCCGCGCCATTCATCGCGCGTGATCGCGCCATCGTGGTTCCGGTCCATGCCCTGGAAGCGCATCTGGGCCTCGGCCCGCCCGGTGCCCGCCGTGGCGACCAGCGCGAGGACGAGTCCCGTCATGATTTCGATCTTCATTTGTCTTCATCCTTTCGCTGCGATGCCCACCGATGGAGGCTGCAAGCGATGTGCCCGCGGCCACTCGTACTTCGGCCGGCCGTTTGGTACACTTGGCATGTTCACATGGCATACACCGCGAAAGACATCACGGTCCTGGAAGGGCTGGAGCCGGTCCGCCGGCGCCCCGGCATGTACATCGGCGGCGTGGGCTCGGCCGGGCTGCACCACCTGGTCTGGGAGATCCTCGACAACTCCATCGACGAGGTGATGAACGGCCACGCCTCGAACATCTGGGTGACGCTTCACAAGGATGCGTCGTCGATGACGATCGAAGACGACGGCCGCGGCATTCCCGTCGACAAGCATCCGTCGAGCCGGAAGAGCGCGCTCGAGGTGATCTTCACGGTGCTGCACGCGGGCGGAAAGTTCGATCACGACAACTACAAGACGGCCGGCGGGCTGCACGGTGTCGGCGCCAGCGTGGTCAACGCCCTCTCGAAGGAGCTCGTCGCTACGGTGCGCCGCGACGGCGCCGAATGGGAGCAGCGGTTCAAGCAGGGGAAGCCGCTGGGCCCTCCGCGGAAGATCGGGCCCGCGCGCGGCAGCGGCACGCGCGTGTTCTTCCGGCCCGATCCCGCCGTGTTCCCGAAGGTGGAGCTCGATGCGGCCGTGATCCGGGAGCGGCTCGAAATCGCCAGCTACCTGCATAAGGGGCTGAAGGTCGCCTTCGAGGACGAGACCGACCACACGAAGACGACTTACGAGCACGCCGAGGGCGTGGTGGCCTTCCTCAAGAAGATCGTGGCGGAGCGGGGCGCCAGAGCGGTGCACGACACGGTCTTCACCCTCGAGAAGCAGAACGGGCTCCGCCTCGATCTCGCCCTGCAGTGGACCGAGGCCACCGACGAGCACCTCAGGAGCTACGTCAACGGCATTCCCACCGGGTCCGGCGGCACGCACGAGAACGGGTTCCGCGCCGGTGTCGGGAAGGCCGTGCGGAACTTCATCGACACCCACAACCTCTCGCCGAAGGGCGTGAGCCTGGCCGCGGAGGACATCCGCGAAGGGCTCACGGGCGTGCTGAGCGTCTTCGTGCAGGAGCCGCAGTTCCAGGGTCAGACGAAGGATCGGCTGAACAACCCCGAGGTGATGTCAGCGGTCGATTCGCTGGTGCGTCCCGGGCTGGAGCACTGGCTCAACCACAACATCAGCGTGGCGGAAGCCATCGTCGCGCGCATCATCCTGGCGGCGCGGGCGCGCGAGGCGAGCCGGGCCGCGTCGCAGGAAGTGACCCGCAAGAGCGCCACGACGGGACGCCTCAACCTGCCGGGCAAGCTCAGCGACTGCGCCGGCTCCGGGCGCGCCGACTCCGAGCTCTTCGTCGTCGAGGGAGATTCGGCCGGCGGCTCGGCGAAGCAGGGGCGCGACCGGGCGCGGCAGGCGATTCTGCCGCTTCGCGGCAAGGTGCTCAACACCGAGAGCGCCTCGCTGGCAAAGGTGCTCGAGAACAAGGAGCTGTCCGATCTGGTGACGGCGCTCGGCTGTGGGATGGGCAAGACCTTCGACCTCTCGCGGCTGCGCTACGGCAAGCTGATCATCCTCGCCGACGCCGACTCCGACGGCAACCACATCGCCACGCTGCTCCTGACGTTCCTGTTCCGGCACATTCCGCAGCTGATTCGCGAAGGCAAGGTCTATCTGGCGCAGCCGCCCCTCTACCGCATCGACGTCGGCAAGGAGACGTTCTGGGCTCTCGACGATGCGCAGCGGGACGAGATCGTGCGCCGGCACAAGGGGAACGGCCGCGGCCACGCCGAGATCACCCGGTTCAAGGGGCTCGGCGAGATGATGCCGAAGGTGCTGTGGGAGACGACGCTCAACCCGAAGACGAGACGGCTGCTCCGCGTGGAGATCGCGGATCAGATCGTGACCGATCGGGTGATCAACGAGCTCATGGGCAAGGATTCGAGCGCCCGGTTCCGGTTCATCATGGAGCGTGCGGAGGAGGCGGAGGAGCTCGACGTCTAGGCGAGCGTCGCCGATCGGGAGCCGCGAGCCGTGAATCCCCCGTTTACGATCCGTCCCATGGAAGCGCGCGACGCGGCCGACGTCGCGTCGCTGGTCACGCAGCTGGGCTACCCCTGCTCGGAATCCGATATCGTCCGGCGCTTCGCCGTCGTGCAGGACGATCCCGATGCCTGCCTGATGGTGGCCGTGGAGCGCGATCGCACGCTGATCGGGTGGCTGCACGTACAGGCGATCCAGATGCTCGAGGCGGAGCCGCGCGCCGAGATCTGGGGGATCGTGGTGGCGGAGTCCGCGCGCCGCGGCGGCGTGGGGCGCGCGCTCGTGCAGGCCGCCGAGGCCTGGGCCGTGGCGTGCGGCCTCCACACAATCGGGGTCCGATCGAACATCGTGCGCGTCGAGGCGAAAGGGTTCTACGAGCACCTGGGCTACAAAGTGCTCAAGGTGCAGAACGCGTTTCGAAGAGAGCTCGCGCCCGCACCGCAGCCTCCGGAAGAGGACCGGGCGAGCTGATGGGGGGCCGGAGGATCGTCCGTCAGTCGTCGGCTCGATCGGCCGACACGACGCACTCCTCGTCGTCGCCGAGCTCCACGACGATGTTCATCGGCCGGCAGCAGACCTGGCAGTCTTCGACGTAGTGCTGGGCGGCCCCGCCGCTCTCGTCCACGTACAGTTCCAGGCGCTCACCGCAATACGGGCACTCGACGGTCACGTCCATTCGTTCGATCCACTTCGAGGCGCGCCACCGGTCATCCGATGGAGGAGACCGCCGGCTGTTCGTCAGCGACGTAGTCGGCGAGCGATCTGGCCACGTCGGCCACCGGCTGCGCCTTCCGCGACGCATAGGACTGCAGCTGATCGGAGCCGATCCGCCCCAGCATGAAATATCGGGCCTGGGGATGACTCAGGTACAGCCCGCTCACGCTCGCGGCCGGGCAGCATGGCGCAGGTGTCGGTGAGCCTCATACCGATGCGCTCGGCCGCCAGCAGCTCGAAGAGCTTGATCTTCTCGGTGTGGTCGGGGCAGGCGGGATAGCCGAACGCGGGCCGGATGCCGCGGTACTTCTCCGCGATGAGCTCGTCGTGGGTGAGCGCTTCCGACGCGCCGTACCCCCATTCGTGCCGCACGCGCGCGTGAAGGTACTCGGCAAACGCCTCGGCCAGCCGATCGGCGAGCGCCTTCACCATGATCGCGCGATAGTCGTCGTGCTGCTTCTCGTACCGCTTCACGAGCTCGTCGGCGCCGAGTCCGGCGGTCACCGCGAACGCGCCGACGTAGTCGGCGATGCCCGACCCGGCCGGGGCCACGAAGTCTGCCAGCGATCGGTTGGGTTGACCCGCCGGCAGCGCCTCCTGCTGCCGGAGCATGTTGAACCGCGTCAGCTCGGTGCTCCGTGACTCGTCGGCATAGAGCACGATGTCGTCGCCGTCGCTGTTGGCCGGCCAGAAGCCGTACGACCCGCGCGCCTTGAGCAGCCGGCTCTCCACGATCCGGCCGAGCAGCTCGCGGGCGTGCTCGTACAGCTCGCGCGCGGCCGGGCCCATCTGCGGGTGATCCAGGATGGCGGGGAAGCGGCCCTTCAGCTCCCACGTGGCGAAGAAGAGCGTCCAGTCGATGTACCGGGCAATCTCGCCGAGCGGTTCGTCATCGAGGAATCGCCGGCCGATGAAGGCCGGCGTCGTGACGCCGGTCCAGTCGAGCTGGGGCCTCTTGGCTCTCGCGGCTGCGTACGACAGCAGCGGACGTCGGGCGCGTCCGGCGTGCTGCTCGCGCGTGCGCTCCTGTTCGATGCGGTTCTGCCGGTCGAAGGCGGCGGCTCGCTCCGGGCTCAGCAGGCTCGCCACGATATCCACCGCGCGGGAGGCGTCGAGCACGTGAACGGCGCTGCGCGAGTACATCGGGGCGATCTTCACCGCCGTATGCTGGCGGCTGGTCGTGGCGCCGCCGATGAGCAGCGGCACCGTGAATCCGCGGCGCTCCATCTCGCCGGCCACGAACACCATCTCGTCGAGCGACGGCGTGATGAGCCCGCTCAGTCCGACAATGTCCACCTGCTCGATCGACGGCGGTCTGCAGGATCCGATCGGCCGGCACCATCACGCCCAGATCGATGACCTCGTAGCTGTTGCAGCCGAGCACCACCCCGACGATGTTCTTGCCGATGTCGTGGACGTCGCCCTTGACGGTCGCGAGCAGCACTTTCCCCTGGGCGCGCGCCGCGCCGCCCGCGCGCGCCTTCTCCTCCTCCATGTACGGCATCAGGTAGGCCACGGCCTTCTTCATCGCGCGTGCGCTCTTGACCACCTGCGGCAGGAACATCTTGCCGGCGCCGAAGAGGTCGCCGACGACCTTCATGCCGTCCATGAGCGGCCCCTCGATGATCGTCGAGCGGCCGCGGCGTACTTCGCGCGCGCCTCCTCCAGATCCGCTTCGAGGAAGTCGAGCACGCCGTGCACCAGCGCGTGCGAGAGGCGCGCCTCGAGCGAGCCGCTCCGCCACGCGAGGTCGGCCTCGCGCCTGGTGCCCCTGTCCCCTGACGCGCTCGGCGAATTCCACCATGCGCTCGGTCGCGTCGGGCCGCCGGTTGAACAGGATGTCTTCGACGCGCTCGAGCAGGTCCTTGGGCATGTCCTCGTACACCGCCAGCTGGCCCGGCATTGACGATGCCCATGTCGAGGCCGGCCTTGATGGCGTGGTACAGGAACGCGGAGTGGATCGCCTCGCGCACGACGTCGTTGCCGCGGAACGAGAACGAGAGGTTGCTGATGCCGCCGCTGAAGTTCACGCCCGGGCAGCGCGGCCTTGATCTGCCTGACCGCCTCGATGAAGTTGATCGGCGTACTCGTTGTGCTCCTCGAGGCCGGTGGCAATCGCCAGGATGTTCGGATCGAAGATGATGTCGTGCGGGTCGAAGTCGAGCTCGCGCGGTCAGCAGGCGGTACGCGCGCTGGCAGATCTCGACCTTGCGCGCAATGGTGTCGGCCTGCCCGCTGCTCGTCGAACGCCATCACGACCACGCCGGCGCCGTAGCGCTGGACGCGCCGGGCCTTCCGGAGGAAATCCTCCTCGCCCTCCTTGAGGCTGATCGAGTTGACGACGGGCTTGCCCTGCACGCACTTGAGCCCCGCCTCGAGCACCGACCACTTGGAGCTGTCGATCATGATCGGCAGCCGCGCGATTTCCGGCTCGGTCGCGATCAGGTTCAGGAAGTGCGTCATCGCCTGCTCGGAGTCGAGCAGCCCCTCGTCCATGTTGACGTCGATCAGGTTGGCGCCGCCGCGCACCTGATCGAGCGCCACGTCGACCGCGTCGGCGAACCGGCCGTCGCTGGATGAGCTCGTGCGAAGCGCTTCGAACCGGTGACGTTGGTGCGCTCGCCGATCATCTGGAAGTTGCTGTCGGGCCGGATCGTCAGCGTCTCGAGGCCGGCGAACTGCGTGTCGGCGTCTTGAACGTCGGGCCGCCCGTCCGGCGTCGGAACGGCGCGCGGCGGCAGGCCCGTCGACGGCCTGCGCGATCGCCCGGATGTGATCCGGCGTCGTGCCGCAGCAGCCGCCGACGATGTTGACGAACCCGCTGGCGGCGAAGTCGCGCACGCAGCTCGGCCGGTGTCGGGCGGCTGCTCGTCGTACTCGCCGAACGCGTTCGGCAGGCCCGCGTTCGGATAGCAGCTGACGTAGGTCGTCGCGACGCGCGACAGCTCGGCCAGGTACGGCCGCATCTCGCGGGCGCCGAGCGCGCAGTTGATGCCGACGCCAGCGGCCGCGCGTGCGCGACCGAGACCCAGAACGCGTCGATCGTCTGGCCCGACAGCGTCCGGCCGCTCCGGTCGGTGATCGTGACCGAGAGCATGAGCGGCAGCGGCCGCCGTCGCGGATCGAACCTCCTCGATCGCGACGAGCGCCGCCTTGGCGTTCAGCGTGTCGAAGATCGTCTCGACGAGCAGCAGGTCCACGCCGCCGTCGATGAGGCCGCGCACCTGCTCGGCGTAACGCGTCCTGCATCTCGTCGAAGGTCATCGCGCGGAACGCCGGGTCGTTCACGTCGGGCGAGATCGACAGCGTCCGGTTGGTCGGCCCGATGACGCCGGCGACGAACCGCGGCTTGTCCGGCGTCCTCGCGGTCCACTCGTCGCGGCGCGCCGCGCGCCAGCCGCGCGCCGTCGAGCGTTCAGCTCGTAGACGAGCGACTCCAGCGCCGTAGTCGGCCTGCGCGATCGCCGTGCCGTTGAACGTGTTCGTCTCGATGATGTCGGCGCCGGCCGCCAGGTACTGGTCGTGGATGTCGGCGATGATGTCGGGCCGCGTCAGCACGAGCACATCGTTGTTGCCGCTGCAGATCGCCTGGCGTGCGAGGCGAACCGCTCGCCGCGGAAATCGTCCTCGGTCAGCCGGTGGCGCTGGATCATCGTGCCCATGGCGCCGTCGAGCACCAGGATGCGCTGAGCAGCAGGGCGTCGAGGCGTGTCGCGTGGTAGCGACGTCAGGCAATCGTCTCCACGAGGCACGGTCGTGGCGCAGCACGGGCGCCGGGTCGCAGGCGCGCTTCACGCCGCCGGCCACCAGCACCGTGAACGGGTCGCCGGCCAGGCGCGCCCCGACGCCGCACCGAGACGTCGCGCAGTCCGGCCTGCGCAGCAGCCGCTGCAGGTCGTCGTCCCTGAACCCGAGCCAGCGATCGCCGAGCCGATCCCGGACCCACTCCTGATCGTGCTCGCGCAGGTCGAGGATGATCACGCGGCCGCCCGGCCGGAGGATGCGCGACGGCTTCCGCAACCGCCCGGCGCGGGTCGAGCGCGTGGTGCAGCGCCTGCGAGAGCAGCGCGACGTCCACCGAGGCGCTCGTCGAGCGGCAGCTTTTCGAGTCGCCGCGCTTCCAGACGACGTTCGACACGCCCCGGCGATCGGCGAGCGCGCGCGCCCGCCTGAGCACATCGGGCGAGCGGTCGACGGCGATGACGCGGCGGGCCCAGGCTGCGGCCTCGACCGAGAGATACCCTTCGCCGCACGCCGAGGTCGGCCACGTCCACGGCGGGCAGGAGCAGTCCCAGCGCGCGCGACCAGGCGGCCCAGCTGCGCCCAGGCACGAGCTGGCCGCGGTCGGTGCCGTGCGAGTCGAAGTTCTCCTTGCGGAGCCGGATGCACCTCCTGCAGCCTCGCATCGTCGGCGCGGGCGGCGGCCGAGGCGCCCGCCGCGGCGAACTGCGCCTGCAAGAGGGTCCAGAGTCCCTCGAAGCCGCCGTCGAGGAGCGCCGGCGAGAGGCGGTAGAAGGCGAATCCGCCGCCGCGCTCC
Organism: Vicinamibacterales bacterium; assembly: GCA_963738315.1. GTDB lineage: Bacteria > Acidobacteriota > Vicinamibacteria > Vicinamibacterales > JAMQPK01 > JAMQPK01. Next base: position 1,447,306 of record CAVTVT010000002.1, read on the forward strand.
TCGATGACGAGGCCGGCGTCCTTGAGCAGCTTGAGATGGCGGGACACGCCCGACTGGGCGAGCCCGAGCACGGCCGTGAGCTCGGTGACGTTCAGGCGCCCGTGGCGGCCGGCGAGAATCCGGAGCAGCCGCAGCCGGGCCTCGTCACCCAGGAGGCGGAACAGGTCGCCCGTCTCGCGCATATCGATGAATATACATGTAGTGATTTAATAGGGCAAGTGGAGCACCGCAGCACCGCGAGAGCGGGAAGGCGCGAGGCACCACGCCCGCGGCACCGTAGCCGAGAGGCAACGCGAGCGGGGAGGGCGATGCCGGCTCCTAGTTCCCTAGTTCTTACTTGTTCCGCTCCACCCCAAACCCTTCGATGTGCACGTCGAGATTGTGGTTCACGCGCAGGCCGGCGATGCCGTCCACGGCGACCGCGCTGCGCGGCTGAGTGGCGACCTCGGTGCCGTTCACGCGAAAGCTGACGCTGGTCGGCCCGGCCACGATCGACAGCGTGTTGGTGTACTTGCCCGCGGCGTCCGGCTTGGTGACGGCCGGGTTCGCGGTCCAGTTGACCACCGTCGGCGTCTGTGCGCCCATCCGCCGCTTGAGCAGGAACTCTCCGGTCTGTGCCACCTCGAAGTACGTGTACTGCTGATTCGGAGCGTCGAGGTTCTGGCCGCCGATGAACAGGCCGTAGGCCTCGCGGTGCGCCGCCGGCTTGGTCTGGGTGAAGGTGGCCTTCACTTCGAAGTTGCCCTTGGCGACGTCCGACGGCCTGTAGAAGATCGCGGCGGGTCCGGTGGTCGAGTGGAAGCCGGCGCCCATCGTGCGGAACGAGAGATCGCTCATCTTCGCGGTGGGTTGATCCAGGCGAGCCTGCCATCCGGACGGCAGCGTGCCGCTGCCCTGGACGTTCTTGTCGGGGTCGTCGTTGTGCTGTCCCTGGCCGGCCATCGGCAGGGCGAGGGCGAGAACAACGGCTGCTGTGGCTGTGAGTCGCATCGGCATCCTCCTGTGCTGGAGCGGAATCACGATTATAATTCGCGGCGTGCTCAGCGGATCGATGCTCGCCCTCGGATTTCTGCATGGACTCGGCGCCGATCACCTCATGGCGATCGCGGCGCTGTCGCTGGCGACGCCGCTCGGTCCGGCGCGCTACGGGCGCGCCTTCTGGCTCGCGTTCCGCTTCGCCGTCGGCCACGCGCTGCTCCTGGCCTCGGGCGCGGCGGCCGTGCTGCTGTTCGGCTGGCGCATCCCGGCCGGCCTCGAGCAGACAGGGGAGTTCGCGGGCGGGTGCGTCCTGATTCTGCTGGGCGTGGCGGGGGGATGGCTCGCGTTCACCGGCCGGATCTACGCGCACGCGCACCCGCACGCGCACGGCCACCATGGCGCGCACACGCACTGGCATCTGCACGTCGGCCGCCGCCATTCCCACCAGCCGGCGATCCACACGGCGCTCCCGGGTCTCATGGGGGCCGTGTTCGCGGTGAGCGGTCTGCGCGCGCTGATGATGTCGCTGCCGCTCTGGAACGCGCCCGGCACGCTCGGAAGGCTGCTGCTGCTCGTCGTGCTGTTCGCCGTCGGGATCCTGGCGTCGATGTCGCTTTTCGGCATCGTCCTCGCGCACGCGCTCGATGCGCGCCGCCTGACCGGCCACGTGGCCCGCTTTGCCGCCGCCGCCACCGCGCTCGGATCGATCGCGCTCGGCGTCTACTGGATCAGCTGATCGCTGATCTCAGAGCGCCCGAATCTCCTTGTCTCGCAGCAGGAAATAAACCGCCACGATCGACAGCAGGACGCCGTTGAGCAGGAGGGCGGCCGCGGCGGTGGTGCGGCTCGCGAGCGCGCCGCTGAGCAGGCTGCCGAGCGGCATGCCGCCTCGGAAGGCGACGAGATAGATACTCATGACGCGGCCGCGCATCTCGTTCGGCGCGATGAGCTGGACGAGCGAGGTCGTGCACGAGAGCACGATCATCATCGCGAAGCCGCAGGCGAAGAGCAGTACGTAGGCGAGCGGCAGCGAGTGGGTGAGCGCCAGCAGCGTGAGCAGCGCCCCCAGGCAGCATTCCACGAGCAGCGTCGTGAGCCCCATCCGGACGAAGCGGCCGAGCCAGGCGACCACCATCGAGCCGACCACGGCGCCGGCCCCCGAGACCGACTGCAGGAAGCTGTAGCCTTCGATGTCGAGCCCGAACACTTCCTTGCCGAACACCGGCAGCAGCGTCAGCAGCGGAATCGCGAAGAGCGTGGTGGCCGCCCCCAGCACCGTGAGGGCGACGATCCCTCTTTCGCCGTGGACGTAGGACAGCCCGCGGCGCAGCTCCTCGGTGAGGTGCTGCGGGTGCGCCGGTGCCAGATGCTTCACGTGCAGCGACATCAGCGCGACGATCACGACCAGGAACGAGAGCGCGTTGAAGCTGAAGCAGGCGGCGTACGCCGTCGTGTCGGGCACACGCCAGCGGCTGAAGGTCGCGAGCGCCTCGCCCGCCAGGAGCGGTCCGACCATGCGCGCCACGTTGAACTGAATCGAGTTGAGCGCGATGGCGTTGGTCAGATCCTTCTTGCCGACCAGCGAGGGAATCAGCGACTGATACGCCGGTCCGCCGAAGGCCTGCGCGCAGCCGGTGAGGAACGACAACGCCAGGATGTGCCAGATGTGCACGACGTGGAAGTAGACGAGCAGCGCGAGGAACGTCGCCGAGGAGAGCTGCACCCACTGGGAGCCCATCAGCAGCCGCCGCCGGTCGCGCCGGTCGGCCACCACGCCGCCGATGAGCGTGAACAGCATGATCGGCAGCTGCTGGAGGAAGGCGTCCAGCCCCAGGAAGAAGGCCGAGCCGGTCAGTGACAGCACCAGCCAGTTCTCGGCAAGGCTCTGCATCCAGGTGCCGATGCTCGAGGTGCAGGCCCCGAACCAGAGCACCCGGAAGTCGCGGTGCCGCAGGGCGGCCGCCATCCGGGAAAAGCCGCGGGCATCGGTGGTCTGGGCGAGGTCTGCGGCTTGGACTGTGGAGGAGGATTCGGCCAAAGGGTTGTTCCGGAAGGTCGTATCGTAACGCACTTGCATCGAAAGCCGTTGCGATCTAGGATGGCGAACATACAGCGAAAGAGGCTCTATGACCGCCACTGCCGCACTCTCCAAAGACGATCTCGACCTCGCTGCTGCGCGAACGAAAGCTCGACCGGACCCTGCTCGGCCCGGATCCGCCCGAGGCGTCGGGATGGCTGCCGACCGGCCTCGATGAGATCGACCGGCCGCTGGGGGGCGGCCTCCCCCGGGGGCACGTGTCGGAGGTGGTCGGCGCCCGATCGTCGGGACGGCTGGCCATCGCCGTCGCGGCCATGGCGGCAGCCACGGCCCGCGGCGAGGCGGTGGCCTTGATCGATCCGCTGGACATGTTCGACCCTCCTTCGGCGGCCGCCGCGGGGCTCGAGAGCTCGCGCCTTCTCTGGATTCGGGGCGAGCCGTTCGGGGCTCTGCGCGTCGGGCTCTCGTGCGAGTACGCCACGCTGCAGCAGAACGTCGATCGCGCGGTGAAGGCGCTGAACGTGGTGCTCCAGGCCGGCGGTTTCGGCCTGGTCGTGCTGGATCTGGGCGAGGTCGCCCCGGCCGCGCTCCGGCGCCTGCCGTTCACGACCTGGCTGCGGCTCTCGCGCACGCTCGAGGGGCGCGGCACGGTATGCCTGCTGGTGGGCGCCGCGCCGATTGCGCGGAGCGCAGGAGGGGTCACCGTACAGCTGTGCAGGACATCCGGCGAGGGGGCCCCCGCGCGCGTCATGGCGCGGGTCGTCCGGGCGCGGGCCCTGGAGCATCGGGATGTTTGCGTGTCTTTATCTGCCGCCGCCTGCTGACGCGCAGGCGTCGGCGCTCGCGGCGGATCAGCTGCTGCGGCTCGCGCGCGATTTTTCTCCGCGTGTGGAGGCGCACACAGCCGTGTCCCCGCATGCGCACGCGGTGACGCTCGATGTCAGCGGCCTCACGCGCCTGCTCGGCGATCGGCGGGCCATCGGCGCCGAGCTCCGGCGTACGGCAGCCGGGAGCGGGCTGCGCGTGCACGTCGCCGTCGCATCGACCGCCACCGCATCGATCCTGCTGGCGTCGGGGCGGCCCGGGCTCACGGTCGTCCCTGCCGGGGGCGATGCCGAGGCGCTGGCGCCGCTTCCGCTCGCCGTGCTCGAGAGCTGCGCCGGTCTGCTGGAGGGGGCGGCCGATGCGCGTGCGGCGAGCCGGGCGTCGGAGTCGATCGCCCAGGTCCGCCGGTGGGGTCTGCGCACGCTCGGCGACCTGGCGGCGCTGCCGGCGGCGGATCTCGCCGAGCGCCTCGGCCAGCCAGGGCTGCAGTGGCAGCGGTGGGCGTGCGGCGAGGACGCCCGTCCGCTGGTGCCGGCCGCCGCCGACGAGCGGTTCGAGTCCTCACTGGATCTCGAGTGGCCGCTGGAGGGGCTCGAGCCGCTGTCGTTCGTGCTGGCGCGGCTGTTCGAGCCCCTGTGCGATCGGTTGGCGCGCGCCGATCGCGGCGCCGTCGGGCTGCACCTCTCCCTGACGCTCACCGACAAGCGCGTGCACGAGCGGCAGCTCGAGCTGCCGGCGCCGATGCGCGACGCGCGCGTGCTGCGGACCCTCGCGCTGCTCGATCTGGAGTCGAACCCGCCGCCGGCCGGCGTCGATCGCGTCCGCGTGGCGCTCGACGTGGCCGAGGGGCGCGTCCTGCAGTTCGGGCTGTTCGCGCGCGCCCTTCCCGCCGACACGCTCGCGACGCTGCTCGCGCGCCTCGGCGCGCTGATGGGACCCGAGCAGGTCGGCGCGCCGGCCCTGGTCGATTCCTACCGCCCCGGCGCCTTTGCCATGGCGCCGTTCGATCCCGCTCCGGCGCCGGCGCGCGCGCAGCGGACGCTTGCGGCCGCTGCCTTGTCCGACGGCGACCCGCGCCCGCTCCACGTCCTCCGCCGGCTGCGGTCGCCTATTCCCGCGCGTGTGACGCTCGATCAGGGGCGTCCGGCGCGTGTCGCCACCGATCGGCGCGGGTTCGCCGGCGGAGGCGTGGCGTGGTGCGAGGGGCCGTGGCGATCCTCGGGCGAGTGGTGGCAGGAGGCAGGCCGGCCCGAAGCCGGACGCCCCTGGGCGCGCCCGTGGGATTGCGACGAATGGGACGTCGCGCTCGGCGACGGCACGGTGTACCGGGTCTCGCAGATGCGCGGCGAGCGCGCCCGGTGGTTCATCGACGGAATCATCGATTGAGGTCGCCGCGGCCGCCATGTACGTCGAGCTCCACACCTCCTCCGCGTTCAGCTTTCTCGAGTCGGCGTCGCTGCCCGAAGCGCTCGTGGATCGCGCGGCGCAGTTCGGATACCCGGCGCTCGCGCTGCTCGATGGCGACGGCGTCTACGGGGCGCCGCGCTTTCACCGCGCGGCGCTCGCGGCCGGCATCCGTCCGATCGTCGGCGCCGAGCTGACAATCGTCTCCGGCGAGGAGCGCCCCGCCCCGAGGCGGCCGCCGCGGGCGGGCCCGGCGGGCGCCCGCCGGCTCAGGCTGCCGGTGCTCATCGAGTCGCAGGAGGGCTATCGCAATCTGTGCCGGCTCGTCACGCGCATGAAGCTCGCGGCGCCGAAAGGGGAGGGGGCGCTCACGCTCGAGGACCTCGACGGCGCCACCACAGGGCTCGTGGCGCTGGCCGGGCGCGCGCTGCTGGCGCCCGGGCGCTTCGGCGTCGGCGGCCTGATCGATCCGCTCGTCGGCCTCTTCGGGCGGGCGAACGTCTTCGTGGAGCTGCAGCGGCACCTGGTGCGCGGCGAGGACGCCGAGAACCGCGCGCTCGTCGATCTCGCCGCGGCGTTTCACGTCCCCATCCTGGCCACCAACGGCGTCCGGTTTGCCGATCCGGCGGAGCGGCCGCTCTACGACGTCCTCACGTGCATCCGGCAGGGCACCGATCTGGCGCACGCCGGCCGGCGGCTCGCGCCCAACGCCGAGCGCTATCTGAAATCGCCCGAGCAGATGCGGCAGCTCTTCACGGACCTGCCGGCGGCGCTGGCGGCGGCCGGCGCGCTGGCCGACCGGCTCGGGTTCACGATGGCGGATCTCGGCTACCGGTTTCCGGAATACCCGGTGCCGCCGGGCGAAACGGCCATCTCGTTCCTGCGCAAGCTCACCGACCTCGGCGCGCGGGATCGCTACCGGCCGTATCACGACCGCGCGCGGGCGCAGGTCGCGCGCGAGCTCGATCTGATCGAACGGCTCGATCTCGCCGGCTACTTCCTCATCGTGTGGGACATCGTGAACTTCTGCCGCCATCACGACATCCTGGTGCAGGGCAGCGGGTCGGCCGCCAACAGCGCGGTCTGCTACAGCCTCGGGATCACCGCCGTCGATCCGGTCGGCATGGATCTGCTGTTCGAGCGGTTTCTCTCGGAGGAGCGCGGTGAATGGCCCGACATCGATCTCGACCTGCCGAGCGGCGATCGCCGCGAGCAGGTGATCCAGCACGTCTACGAGAAATACGGCCGCCTGGGGGCGGCCATGACCGCCAACGTGATCACCTACCGGGGCCGCAGCGCCGCCCGCGAACTGGGAAAAGTGCTGGGGATCGAGGCGGGGCAGGTGGATCGGCTGGCGAAGGTGATGAACCAGTTCGAGTTCGTGGATCCCGCCGATACGCTCGCCCGCCGCATGGTGGAGGCCGGCTGCGATCTGGAGCGCCCGGCCTTCAGGCTCTTCGCCGATCTCTGGAGGCGCATGCAGGATCTGCCGCGCCATCTCGGGCAGCACTCCGGCGGCATGGTGATCTGCCAGGGGCGGCTCGACGCGGTCGTGCCGCTCGAGAATGCCAGCATGCCCGGCCGGGTCGTCATTCAGTGGGACAAGGACGACTGCGCCGACATGGGCATCGTCAAGGTGGACCTGCTGGGACTGGGAATGATGGCGGTGCTCCAGGACGCGATCGGCCTGATCAATCATCCCGCTGCGGATGTGGTCGATTTGGCCCACCTGCCGCAGGACGATCCCGACGTGTATCGCATGCTGCAGGAGGCCGACACCATCGGCGTGTTCCAGGTCGAGTCGCGGGCGCAGATGGCGACGCTGCCGCGGCTGAGGCCCGAACGCTTCTACGATCTGGTGGTGCAGGTTGCGATCATCCGCCCGGGCCCGATCGTCGGGCAGATGGTGCACCCGTATCTGAACCGCCGTGCCGGGCGCGAGCCGGTCGCCTACGCGCACCCGCTGCTCGAGCCGATTCTCGCGCGCACGCTCGGCGTGCCGCTGTTCCAGGAGCAGCTGCTGCGCATGGCGATGGTGACCGCCGGCTTCACCGGCGGCGAAGCCGAGGAGCTGCGCCGGGCGTTCGGCTTCAAGCGATCCGAGCGGCGGATGAAGCAGGTCGAGGTGAAGCTGCGCGAAGGGATGGCGCGCCAGGGGATTGGCGGCGAGGCGATCGAGCAGATCGTCGCCTCGATCACCGCGTTCGCGTTGTACGGGTTTCCCGAGTCGCACGCGGCCAGCTTCGCGCTGCTCGCGTATGCCAGCGCGTATCTGAAGGTGCATTTCCCGTCGGCGTTCTACGCGGCGATGCTCAACAACCAGCCGATGGGGTTCTACGCCCCGGCGACGCTGGTGAAGGACGCCCAGCGCCGCGGCGTGCGGTTCGCCGGCATCGACGTGCAGCACTCGGACTGGCTGTGCACGGTGGAGGCGGGCGGGGCGATCCGGCTCGGCCTGCGCTACGCCAGCGGCCTCCGCGAACAGGTGGGCAGGGCCATCGAAGCCTGGCGCCCGAAGGCGGCGCCGCCGGGTCTGACGCCCGCCGTCTGTCCCAAATGCGGCTGTGACGATCGGTCGATGCTGGAGGTGGTGCGGCCGGGCCGCTACTTCTGTAATACCTGCGCGTACGACTGGGCCGAGGCGGACGCCGGCGGTCCGGCCGGCGCGCCGCTGCCGCGGTTCGCCTCGGTGGACGAGGTGGTACGCCGCACCGGCATTCGCCGCGACGAGCTGCAGACGCTCGCGGAGATCGGCGCGTTCGCCTCGTTCGGCTACGAGCGCCGCGAGGCGCTGTGGCAGGTCGAGAGAGCCGTGCGTCCCGCGGGCGAGCTGTTCGAGCAGGACGGCGGCGCGGATCCGGCCGAGAGCCGGACCCCGGACGGTGAGCCCCGGCCGGCGTGTCCCCTTCCTGTCATGTCGGTCGAAGAGCGCCTGGTGGCCGACTACGCCGGCACGCAGCTCACCATCGGTCCCCATCCGATGGCCATGCGCCGATCCGAGCTCGCCATGCGAGGCGTGCTGCGCGCGGTGGATCTGCCGCAGGCCCGCAACGGGCGCCGGATCCGGGTGGCCGGCAGCGTCATCACGCGTCAGCGTCCGGGCACCGCCAAGGGCTTCGTCTTTCTCACCCTCGAAGACGAGACCGGCATCGCCAACGTGATCATCCGGCCGGACCTGTTCGTGCGCGAGCGGTCCAAGATTTTGCAGGAGCCGTTTCTGCTCATCGACGGCGTTCTGCAGAACGAGCAAGGAGTTACGTCGGTGAAGGCCGAACGTTTACACCGTCTCGGCGGCGCCGCGCTCGACATCGAGTCGCACGATTTCCACTGATCCCTGTGTTACTCTAACGTCGTTCTCAGCCATTTTTTCGCGCCAAATCGCGCCGTGGAGAGTGTGATGAGGAGTGTGCCGCTCGCGCTCGTGTGTGGCTTGCTGGCCTCGGCGGCCTGGGCCCAGCCGGCGGAGACCCGCCGGATCGACGGGACGGTCGTCGACAATCAGAACCTGCCGATCGTCGGCGCGCAGATCACCGTCACCGACCCGCAGACGCACTTCACCAGGACGGTCGCGAGCGCGGCCGACGGCTTCCACGTCGAAAACCTCGCCCCCGGCGTCTATACCGTCCGCATCAGCGCGAGCGGGTTTCGGGCCGAGCAGCAGCAGGTCGACCTCACCGGTGATGCGGCGCGCACGCTCAGCATCGAGCTGAGCCCCGCGGGCCCGACCGAGGAGATGGTCGTCACCGCCACGCGATCCGAGCAGCGGGTCGCCGACATTCCCGCGAGCGTCGACGTCGTGTCGCGCCGCGAGATTCGAGCGTTCGCCGGCCGTCGTGGCCGACGACGTGCTGCGCCAGGTGCCGGCCTTCAGCCTGTTCCGCCGGACCAGCAGCCTGGCCTCGCATCCGACGGCGCAGGGCGTCTCGCTGCGCGGCGTCGGACCGAGCGGCGTGAGCCGCACGCTCGTGCTGCTCGACGATGTCCCGTTCAACGATCCCTTCGGCGGCTGGGTGTACTGGACGCGCGTGCCGCTGATGGACACCGATCGGATCGAGATCGTCAACGGCGCCACGTCCAACCTCTACGGCAACTACGCCATGGGCGGCGTCATCAACATCGTCGACCAACCGGGCGCAGCCGCACACGCTCGTCTTCAAGCCGCAGTACGGCAACCGCTCCACGCCGAAGCTCGATCTGTTCGCGAGCGACGTCTGGGGGAAGCTGGGGGCGACGTTGAACGCCACGACCTTCGACACCGACGGCTACAAGCCCGTCGCTCCCGAGGAGCGGGGCATCATCGACAACGAGGCGTGGGTGCGCTACGGCACCGGGAGCGTGAAGCTCGATTACGCGCTCTCGGATCGCGTCAACCTCTTCTTCCGCGGCGGGGTGTTCGACGAGAAGCGGAGCAACGGCAAGACCGGGCTCGTCCCCGAGACCAACAAGACCAACTGGAAGTTCGGCAGCGGCGGCGCCGACGTGAACCTGGCGGACGGCAGCCACGTCGACGCGAGGCTGTTCGTCGACCGCTCGCACTTCTACAGCACGTTCCTGGCGGTGCCGGCCTCGACGCCGCGGCGCAGCGTCACCAGCCTCTCGCTCGAGCAGAACGTCCCGACGCGCGCCGTCGGCAGCATGGTGCAGTGGACGCGCGGCTATCTGTTCGGCGGACGGTCGCACGCGATCTCGGCGGGCGGCGACTTCCGCTGGATCGACGGCGACAGCGACGAGATGACCTACGCCGCCGCCAGCGGCCTCACGCCGCTGCTGCACCGCGATCTCGGGGGGCAGCCAGAAGATCGGCGGCGTCTTCGCCCAGGATCTGTTCGAGCTCGCGCCGCGCGTCGAGCTCACGGTGAGCGCGCGGGTCGATCGCTGGCACAATTACGACGCCCACAATCACGAGTTCACCATCGCGACCGGCGCGCCCACGGCCAACGATCGCCTGCTGGCGGATCGGTCGGACACGGCGGTGAGCCCGCGGGTCGCGGCGCTCTACCGGGCGAACGGCCGCGTGAGCGTGTGGGGCAGCGTGAGCCGCGGCTTCCGGGCGCCGACGCTGAACGAGCTCTACCGGCAGTTCCGCGTGGGTGCCATTCTCACGCTCGCGAACGAGGATCTCGGGCCCGAGCGCCTCACCGGGGTGGAGGGGGGCGTCACGATCGCGCCGACCGATCGGCTGACGCTGCGGGGCACGCTCTTCAACAACCGCGTGACGGATCCCGTCGCGAACGTCACGATCAGCGCCAACGGCAACACGCGCCAGCGGAAGAACCTGGGCAGCACCAACATCGGAGGCTTCCAGGGCGACGTGTCGTACCGCATCAATCGCGAATGGAGCGCCTCGGGGGCCTATATCTTCGACGACGCGAAGGTGCACGAGTCGCAGGCCGACGCGGCGAACGTCAACCTGACCGGCAAGTACCTCGCCGAGGTGCCCAAGCACCGCGCAACGCTGCAGCTGAGCTTTGCGGACCCGGCCTCCTTCAACGCCGCGCTCGACGTGCAGGTCGTCGGCCGCCAGTTCGACGATGATCAGAACATCGCGAAGATCCTGCCGGGTACGCCCAAGGAGGAGGTGGGCCTGCCGGCCTACGCGCTGGTGAACATCACCGCGTCCCGGACCGTCTCGCGCCAGCTCGACGTCTTCTTCGGGGTGCAGAACCTCTTCGACACCCTGTACTACGTCGGCACCAACCCGACGACGATCGGCACGCCGAGGCTGGTGAATGCGGGATTGAGAATCACGGTGGGAGGTAGATAACGTTCGAACCAGGGAACTGGTGAACTGGGGAACTGCGGACCCAGTTCTCCACTTCCTGGTTCCCTAGTTCCCAACTTATAAGGGTCTCGACACGATCGCGTCTGGCTGGCCGGTGGCGACGGCCTCGCGGATGGCCTTCACGTGGGCGCCGATGCGGAATGAGTTGTCGAAGATCGCGCCCACGCGGATTCCGCCGGGCAGCTTGTGGCGGCCGACGGCCATCAGCGCCGCTGAGGCGATGCAGCCGCAGTTGGCGCAGTCGGGGTTGCCGCCGAACTGGCAGGGGGTGATCGGCTTCTGGAAGTCGGACGACACGCACGCCGTCGTCTTGGCGAAGACGCAGTCGTCCGGCGAGTGCGGCGGCAGCGCGAAGGCCTCAATCATGCCCTTCGGCATCCGCAGCTTCGGGTACGACGTCCGCAGCCGCAGGAGCTCGGCCAGCACCGTCTCGCGGTCGGCCTTCGTGAGGCGCTCGGCCGAAATCTCGCCCACCTGCGGCGTATAGAGGCTCACCCACAGCTGCGAGATGTTCGGGTTCGCCGACCAGAACTTCACGAACTCCTCGAGATACCCCTCGCGCCGCACCTGCTGGCGGGTGACGGTGCAGTGCACCGTGATCGAGTGGCCGTCGATGTGCTTCAGGATCCGTTCGTAGGTCGCCGGCTTCCGGCGCTCGTCGTGCTCGGGCTGGAGCCCGTCGATCGAGACGACGATCTGCAGCCGCCGCAGCGGCGCCCACTCCAGGGGAATCGGCCGCACCGCGCTCGTGACGAGCTGCGTGTAGATGCCGAGTCGCGCCAGCCGGGGCAGAATCTCGTTCAGCTCACGGAAGCGCACCAGCGGCTCGCCCCCGACGATCGACACATGGAGCGGACGATACCGGTCGATCACGTCGAAGAAACGGTCGATGAGATCCTGGCCCTTGAAGTCGCGCAGCTCGCGGAGCGTGACGTCGCCGCCGAGGTGATCGCTGCCGTAGGCGTAGCAGCCGGGGCAGGTGAGCGGGCACTCCCGCGTGATCTCGATCGACAGATTGGGCTGGTAGCCCGCGAGAATCTTGCCCCAGGCCCGGATGATGCCTTCCATATGGTGTCCTCTCCGACGCCGGCCGAATCCGGCAGCTGACCCACTGTACCAGATGAGCGCAAGCGATCCGCAGTGGTTTCAGCGAACTGGCATAATGGCGTGTTGAACGGCTCATCCGGAGCGACTGGGCGCGGCTTCGTCGGGGATCACAGCATGATTACGCGGCGGCGATCGAAACTGCACGGCTGGGGTGTCTTCGCGGCCCGGCCCATCAACAAGAACACCCGGATCGTCGACTACGCCGGCGAGAAGATCTCGCACCAGGAGAGCCTCAGGCGCGAGCGGCGGTACATGCGCGACGGGAAGATCTGGTGCTTTCAGATCAACCGGCGCTGGGTCCGCGACGCCGCCGTCGGCGGCAACGTCGCCCGGTTCATCAACCACTCGTGCCGGCCCAACTGCTACGTGCACATCGTCGGCGACACCATCTGGATTCGCGCGGCGCGGAACATCCGCCGGGGCGAGGAGCTCACCTACGATTACATGACCGACGGCGAGGGGCAGATTCGCTGCCGCTGCCGGCCCGGGTGCCAGCGGCTCCTCTGAGCCGCCGGGACCCTTTTCGCTCCGATGCACGTCTTCTATCTGCACGGCTTCGCGTCGTCGCCCGGCTCGTCGAAGGCGGCATACCTCGCCGGGCGGCTGCGGGAACGGGGTGTCGAGCTCGCGTGTCCCGATTTCAACCAGCCGGCGTTCGAGACGATGACGATCTCACGGATGCTCGCGCAGCTCGACGATGCGATCGCCCGGCTCCCGCGCGGCCCCGTGACGCTCATCGGCTCCAGCCTCGGCGGACTGGTGGCCGTGGAGGCCGCGCATCGCCGCGCGGATTCCGGACACCCGATCGCGCAGCTGATCCTGCTGGCGCCGGCCGTCGAGCTCGCCTGGGACCGGTGGGACGAAATCGGCCCGGGCGGGCTGGAGCGCTGGCGTCGCTCCGGTTACATCGAGGTGTTCCACTACGCCTTCGGCGAGCGGCGCCGCCTCGAGTACAGGCTTCTACGAGGACGCGGAGCGCTACCATCCCGAGCGGCGGCGCCTCGAGACGCCGACGACCGTGATACAGGGTGCCCGTGACGAGTCGGTCGATCCCGCTGCGGTGGTCCGTTTCGCGAAGGCGCAGCCGCACGCGGCGCTGCACCTGGTGGACGACGGGCATCAGCTCACGGCAAGCCTGCCGCTCATCTGGCAGGAGACCTCGCGCGCGCTGTCGCTCACGCCGTAGGGCGGGGTTTATAATTCGAAGAGGAGAGATTCCATGTTGCTGAAGCGCGCGCCCGACATCCGCTCGTCGGAGATCACCGACAAGAAGCTGTACCTCCGGCGCCGCGAGTTCATCCAGGCGGCGGCGGTCGGCGCCGTCGGCGCGGCCGCGGGCGCCCTGTCGAGCCGCGAGGTGGAGGCGCGCATCCTGGCCCCGCGTGAAGATTCCGAACGTGCAGAAGGCGCAGCCCGCCTTCACCACCACCGAGAAGCCCAATCCGTACCAGCACATCACCACCTACAACAACTTCTACGAGTTCGGCACCGACAAGGCCGATCCGTCGATGAACGCCAGTTCGCTCAAGACCAAGCCCTGGACGGTGAAGATCGACGGCCTGGTCGAGAAGCCGGGCGACTATCACCTCGAAGATCTGATCAAGCCCTACGCGCTCGAGGATCGGGTGTACCGCCACCGCTGCGTCGAAGCCTGGTCGCTCGTGATCCCGTGGGTCGGCTTTCCGCTGGCCAGTCTGCTGAAGACGATCGGGCCGAAGCCGAACGCGAAGTTCGTCGAGTTCACGACGCTGCTGGACCCGCGGCAGATGCCGGGCCAGCGCAGCGGCGTGCTCGACTGGCCGTATTTCGAGGGGCTGCGGCTCGACGAGGCCATGCATCCGCTGACGCTGCTCGCCGTCGGTGTGTACGGCGAGTACCTGCCGAACCAGAACGGCGCCCCGATCCGGCTCGTGATTCCCTGGAAGTACGGCTTCAAGGGCGCGAAATCGATCGTGCGGATCCGGCTCACCGACCGGCAGCCGCTGAACACCTGGCAGCAGTCGGCGCCGAACGAATACGGCTTCTATGCGAACGTCAACCCGCAGGTGGATCACCCGCGCTGGTCGCAGGCGCGCGAGCGGCGTCTCGGCGAGTTCTTCAAGCGCCCGACGTTGATGTTCAACGGCTACGGCGACCAGGTGGCGTCGCTGTACTCCGGGATGGACCTGCGCAAGAACTTCTGACGTGATGACCGGCGACCGGCTCGTTCGCCGCGTGCTGAAGCCGCTCGTGTTCGTTGCCGCGCTGCTGCCGGCCGCGTACATCGTCTGGCTGGCGCTCAACGGAGGCCTCAATGCCGACCCGCTGCGCGACGTGACCCACCGGACCGGCGACTGGACGCTCCGGTTCGTCCTGATCACGCTCGCCGTGACCCCGCTGCGCCGGTTCACCGGCTGGAACCCCCTGATCCGCTTCCGGCGCATGCTGGGGCTCTTCGCGTTCTTCTACGGCTCCTGCCATTTCCTGATCTACATCGTCGCCGATCGGTTCGCCGGCCTGGACTTCGTGGACGGGTTCGTCGCCTGGAGCACCGCGCGCGCCCTGCTGGCCTCCATCTGGGACGATATTGCCAAGCGCCCGTACATCACCGTCGGCTTCGCCGGCTGGACGGCGATGGTGCCGCTCGCCCTCACCTCCACCGCCGGCTGGATTCGGCGGCTCGGCGGCCGCCGCTGGGCGCAGCTGCACCGGCTGATCTACTTCACGGCCGTGGCCGGCGTCGTGCACTTCTGGTGGCTGGTCAAGGCGGATATCCGCGAGCCGGCGATGTACGCGGCAATCGTGACCGTGCTCCTCGGCGCCCGCGTGATGTGGTCCGTCAAACGGGCGCGGGTGCGCCGTCAGCCCGCCGAGGCGCGGGCATGACGGGCACCGCCGGCTTCTCCTGGAGCCTTCCGCCAGATCTCGAAACGCGCGTGCGCGAGCGGCTGGCCGATCTGCTGCGGCAGGACGTCGTCCGCCGGATCTGGGCAGGCGACCCGTACGTATGGACCGGCGGCGACGAGGATCGCTGGCTCGGCTGGCTGCGCCTGCCCGTGCAGCAGCGCGCCGAGATCGACCGGCTCCGGGAATTCGCCGGCGCGCTCAAACGGGAGGCGTTCACCGACCTGGTGCTGCTCGGCATGGGGGGCTCGAGCCTCGCTCCCGAAGTGTTGTATTCCATCCTCGGGCCGCGGAAGGGATTCGCCCGGCTCCATCTGCTCGACTCCACTGACCCGGAGCAGATTCTGGCGGTCGAGCGGCGCATCGATCTCGCCACCACGCTCTTTCTCGTGGCCTCGAAATCGGGCAGCACGCTCGAAGTGAACATCCTCAAGCAGCATTTCTACCGCGCCGCCCTCGATCGCTTCGGCGTGGACGGCGCCGGCGCGCACTTCGTGCTCACTACCGATCCCGGATCGCGGCTGGAGCAAACCGCCGCGCAGGAGCGGTTCCGCGCCGTGTTCGCGGGCGTGCCGTCGGTGGGCGGCCGGTACTCGGCCCTCTCGAACTTTGGAATGGTGCCGGCGTCCCTCATCGGGATCGATCTCTCGCGGCTGCTCGCGCGCGCCGAGCTCATGGCGCAGAGCGCCGAGCGCACCGACGAGGGGAATGCGGCCCTGCAGCTCGGAGTGATGGTGGGAACCCTGGCCCAGGCCGGCCGCGACAAGCTGACGCTGATGCTGCCGCGGGCCCTGGCGCCGTTCGGCGCCTGGCTCGAGCAGCTCGTCGCCGAGTCCCTCGGGAAGGCGGGGAAGGGCGTGATTCCAATCGACGGCGAGGCGCCCGGTCCGCCGGAGGTCTATGGCGGCGACCGGGTCTTCGTGCACGTGAAGCTGAACGGGCTGCCCGACCATGAGGTCGACGATCGCGCCGACGCGCTGGCGCGGGCCGGGCAGCCGGTGCTCCGCCTGGAATGGGAGGACGAATACTCGCTCGGCGCCGAGTTCTTCCGCTGGGAGTTCGCGACCGCCGTGATGGGCGCGGTGCTGGGCGTGAACCCGTTCGATCAGCCCGACGTCGAGGCGGCCAAGGTGGCCGCGCGCCGCCTGGCAGCCGAATACGAGCACAGCGGCGCGCTCCCACAGGATGCGCCGCTCGTGGAAACCGGCGGCCTGTCGCTCTTCGCGGACGCCCAGATGCGGCAGTCGCTGGGACGGGTCGACTCGGTGGCTGCCGGCCTGCGCGCGCTCCTGGGGCAGCTCGGCGCGGGCGACTACTTCGCCCTGGCCGCCTTCATTCCGATGACGTCCGTGAACGAGGCGGCCCTCCAGGCGATGCGCACGCTCGTCCGCAACCGATGCCGCGTAGCGACGACGGCCGGCTTCGGTCCCCGGTTCCTGCACTCGACCGGCCAGGCGCACAAAGGCGGCCCGGACAGCGGCGTCTTCCTGCAGATCACGACCGATCACCCCGAGGACCTTCCGGTGCCAGGCCAGCGTTACAGCTTCGGCACGATCGAGCTGGCCCAGGCTCGCGGCGATTTCGAGGTGCTGGCCGCGCGCGGCCGGCGTCTGCTGCGGGTGCATCTGCGTCAGACCGGCGCCGGACTCCAGGCCCTCCACGACGCCGTCGTGTCGGCGCTCGCCTGATCGTCGCGGACGCGCGGACGGCCGTCAGCCGACGTGCACCCTGGGGCGCCGCAGCGGATCCGCTTCGGTCTGCCGCAGCACCTCGCGCGTGACCGGCGCCGTGTCCCCCTCGCCGAAGGCGAGGAACTTCAGCAGGTAGGCGATGGGATTGCCCTCGGTCCAGCCGAAATAGGCGTGAGGAATCCGGCCGGTCGTGTCGCGGATGTACAGCAGGAGCGCGGCGATCGCGTTCGGAATCGCGGGGCTCTTGCAGCGCAGCACGCGGAAGTTTCCGATCTCGACGCCCTTCACGTGCAGGATGTCGCTGAACTCGGACGCGTCGCCGGGACGCACTTCCAGAATCAGGTCGCAGTGGTCCTGCGGCAGGTGGTGCGTTTCGCGCGCCTCGCGGAGCTTGCTCGCGTACTCGTCGGGGGTGCCCTTGTCCGGCCGGTTGGCGATGATCCGGATGGCGGAGCAGTCTTCGGCAGCCGCCTGGATGAAGCGCTTGGCCGTGGCGTCGGCCTCGACGCCGCGCACGCGCAGCTCCGTGGACCGGAGCACGCGCGAGATCAGCGACGTGGCGACGATCGTCAGGATGAACACCGAGGCGATCTTGATCCCCTCCGGGCGCTCGAACACGTTGGCGATGGTCGTGTAGATGAAGACGATGGCGATGAGCGTGTAGGCGAGCCTGTGGCTGCGCTCGCGCCAGGCCATTACCGCCACCGCGACCGCGCCCGACGCCATGAGCACCAGCACGCCGGTCGCGTAGGCGCCGCCCTGCGCGTCGACGCTCGCGCGGAAGACGATCGTCACGACGATCGTGATGGCGGTGATGATCGTCACGAGCGGACGGGTGGCACGGGCCCACTCGGGCGCCATGCCGTAGCGCGGCAGGTAGCGCGGGATCAGGTTCAGCAACCCGGCCATCGCTGACGCGCCCGCGAACCAGAGAATCGCGATGGTGACGACGTCGTACAGCGTGCCGAACACCGGCCCGAGATAGAGATGGGCGAGATACGCCAGCGCGCGGCCGTCGGCAGGGCCCCCAGGCTGGAATGCCTCGGGCGGAATGAGCATCGTCGTGATCAGGCTGCTCGAGAGCAGCATCACGCTCATGATGAGGGCCGCCGTCTGCAGCAGCCAGATCGTGTGGCGGATGCGCCCTTCGGGGTGCTCGCGATCGTCCTGCGGCTCCCCTTTCACGAGCGGCATGACGGCCACGCCCGTCTCGAAGCCGGAGAGGCCGAGCGCAAGCTTGGGGAAGAGGATCACCGCCGCTGCCGCGATCATCATGGGGCTCCCGCCGTGGCCGGTCAGCAGGGCGGCCCGCCAGCCCGCGACCAGCTCGGGGTGCTCCAGCAGGTGCACGGCGCTCACGATCAGCACGATCACGTTCATCGCAAGGTAGGTGGCCACGATGGCCACCGCCAGTCCCAGCGCCTCCTTGAACCCCTTGAGGAAGATCGCGCCGAGCATCAGCAGGAGCCCCATCGTGAGCAGCATGGGGTGATCGAGCGCGTGCGGCACGATCGGGTTCTCGATCAGGTGCGCCGTGGCATCGGCCGCCGACAGGGTGATCGTGATCACGAAATCAGTGGCCGCGAATCCCAGCAGGCAGAGCACGACCGCCTTCGCCTTCCAGCGGGGAAACAGCTTCTCGAGCACCAGGATGCTGCCTTGTCCGTGGGGGCTCATCCGCGCGATCCGGCTGTACATGGGGAGCGCGCCGAACAGCGTGAGCAGGATCAGGACGAGTGTCGCGACCGGCGACAGCGCGCCGGCCGCCAGGAAGGCGATGCTCGGCTGGTAGGCGAGCGTGGAGAAGTAGTCGACGCCGGTGAGGCACATGACGCGCCACCACGCCGCCGTATGGCCCGGGCGCGCGTGGGGACCGAGCGTCTCGTGGTAGCCCTCGAAAAACCAGCCCTTGAGGTGATGCTTCAGCGCTGCCGACAAACGACAGAAACTATCACAGGTGTACAATGTTTCCTATCGCGGAGGACCTGATGCAAGACAGGCGACGACCTTTGCTCACCCTCGTGCTGCTGACCTCGCTGGTGCCGGCGCTCGCCGCGCAGGCGCCCCAGGCGACGCTCAGGCAGCCCGACGTGATCTACGTACCGACGCGGCAGTCAGTGGTGGACGCCATGCTGAAGGTGGCCAGCGTGGGGGCGAACGACGTGGTGTACGACCTCGGCTGCGGCGACGGCCGCATCGTCGTCAGCGCCGCCAAGCTCGGGGCCAGGGCCGTGGGCATCGACATCGATCCCAAGCGCGTGGCCGAGGCCCGCGAGAACGTCCAGCGGGCCGGCGTCGGCGACCACGCGAAGATTCTCAACCAGGACCTGTTCACGACCGACGTCAGCGAAGCGACGGTCGTCACGCTCTACCTGCTCCCGGCGCTCAACCTGAAGCTCCGGCCGATCCTCTGGAAGACCCTCAAGCCCGGCACGCGCGTGGTGTCGCACGATTTCGACATGGGCGACTGGAAGCCGGAGCAGACGCTGAACGTGGACGGCGCGACGATCTACTACTGGACGATCACGCCCGATCTGGCCAAGCGGGCGGACGCCACTCAGTAGTCGGCGCTTTTAGGGCGAGCGCCAGAGCCCATTTCTCGCCAGCAGCGCAAGGCCGACCGCCGACCAGACGAGCGTTCGGGCCTTGCGCACGATGGCCATCGTGACGCCCACGCCCGAGCTGAGCAGCAGCACCTGGGTCGCCAGCCCCGAGCCCGCCTCGTCGATGCCGACCCTCATCGGCACGAACTTGAACGCCACCGTGATGAGCCGGTTCACCGTTTCGAGCACGATCGCCTGCGCCACCAACGATCGGCCGAAGCCGTCCACCAGCAGCACCAGGAGCACCAGCACCTCGGCGACCGCCGCCAGGTGGAAGCCGAGTTCCAGCAGCATGACCTGGGGGACGCGCCGCGGATGGCGCGAGGCGAACCGGTGGATCCGATCTTCGAGCTCGCGAATGGATCCGATGCGCGAGCGGAGCGCCTCGATGCGCACGCGCGCGAGCGTCCACTCGACGGTGCGCGTGAGCACGCGCGGGCTGCGGTAGAGGATCAGCCAGGTGACGAGGGCGAGCGTCAGCGCCGCGCCCGCGCAGGCGAGGCTGATGGTGCGCGTGAGGGCGCTCGTCGGGAACGACTCCACGAACACGATCGTGCCGAGCGCGATCATGGTGGCGACGCCGAGCGCGTAGAAGATGTTCTCGACGGCGATGGAGGCCAGCGCCGCCATGGTCGGGAGCCGTCCCCGCACCACTGCTGCTTTCGTGCCCTCGCTCGCGACCGGCCCGAAGAAGGTGAGGTTGCCGGCCGCGTCGCCCGTGAGGAAGGCGGCGAGCGCATCGCGGAAGGCCAGCCGGTCGGGCCCTTCGACGCAGAGCTGCCAGGCGAGGCAGCGGAGCACGTAGCGCACTCCGGAGAGCAGCAGCACCCACGCGAAGCCGAGGCCGGTCTTGCGGATGCCCGCCAGCACGTTCTGCACGCCCGCGGCGCGGACCGCGTACACGAACAGGGCGACGCCGACGAGCGAGGCGATGACGACGGCGGCCCGCGGTCCTGATCGGGATCTCGAAACGGGCGCTTCCGGCCTCATGCAGCGATGACAATATAAGTGAATGCCGTCTTTCGTGCACCGCACGCCGTCTTTCGCGGCGCTTCTCCTCGCCCCGCTGCTCGTCTTGTCGCTGCTGGCGCGACAGGATCGGCACAGCGCTGCGCCGGCGCGTACAGGAGTGGTCCGCGGCGAGGGGCACGCCTTCGTCGACGACGGAGGGGCCTTTCCGGCGCGGGGCGCCACGCTGTTCTGGGCGTTCTGGGGCTATCAGCACGATCGCGAGCGGCTGGCGCGCAACCTCCAGACGCTTCGCGGCTGGGGCTTCGACTACATCCGCGCGCTCGGGGTCGTGGGCGCGCCCGGCGATCCGCGCGACAGCTGGCGCGACCGCCGGATCGATCCGCGCGCGACCGACTACGACCGCGACATCGCCGCCCTCACCGACTGGGCCTACGAGAAGTTCGGGCTGCGCGTGCAGTGGACGATCTTCGGAGGCACCGAACTGGCGTCCACGCCCGAGATGCGCCGTGCCGTCGTCCGCCGGTTCGCCGACATGAGCGCGGGGCGCGAGGAGCGCCTCTTCGCGTTCGAGATCGCGAACGAGGCCTGGCAGAACGGCTTTGCCGGCGAGGCCGGCCGGGCCGAGCTGCGCGATCTCGCCCGCGCGCTCGAGCAGCGGACCCGCGTGCTCGTGGCATTGTCTTCGCCGGAAGGCGGCAGCTGCGCCGGGGCGCGCGAGCTCTATCGCGGGTCGGCGGCCAGCCTGGTCACGGTGCACCTGCCGAGGGCGGGGCTCGCCGGCGGCGCGTTCTGGAGGGCGCTGCGCGACGTGTGGGCGTTCTCCGCGTGCACCGGCGTGCCGGAGCTGGCGAGCAGCAATGAGCCGGTGGGCCCGGAGTCATCGGTGGCCAGTGTCGACGATCCAACGGCACTGGCGGCGCTCGCGGCGGTGACGTATGGAAGCGGCATCGGCGCGTTCGTCATGCACACGGGGCCCGGCATCAGAGGTGGGGGAGAGGCCGACCTCGCGCGCGGACGCCACGCGAACTTCTGGGAGCTCCCCACGGCCGGCCGCGTCGCGGCCAGCCTCGATCGCGTCGTGCACTGGCTGCCCGACGACGTGGCGAACTGGGCGAAGGTGGATGGGCTGAGCGACGCGCCCGATCGGCCGTTCGATGTGGCGGAGAAGAACGCGCTGGAGGGGTTCTATTGTCTTCTCCGAGGGAGCGAGTACGCGTGCGTGGCCGCCGGTGTCGGGCGGCCGGTACGTTTGACGGCGCGGCGAGCTCTTACCGTGGCGATGCGGCGCTTCGATCGCGGCGAGGAGAGCGCCGGGCAGGCCTTGGCCGCGGGGGATGCCGTCGTCCTGCCGTCCGATGCGCCGGCGCGCCTACTCACGGGCCGGTTTCGGTAGTCGCGCCGCTTGTGGCGGAGGTTGCTGCGTGATACGCTTATCGGTCTGGCGCGCTACGACACGCGCGCAGGGTCACTCGCCAGCAGCTCTCGAATACGCGTATCGCGTCCATGTCGCGGGGTGGAGCAGTCCGGTAGCTCGTTGGGCTCATAACCCAAAGGTCGGGGGTTCAAATCCCCCCCCCCGCAATGACCCTTTCTCGTATTTTCTGATGGACTTCACGGCTCACGGTCTCGCCAAAGAACATTTTACGACTGAACCTGCGGTGCGGCGGTCACCAAGTGTTGACGTTCTGGTTTTGGACCTGAGCCGCACCGCTCAATCTGGTGGCCGCCTTCCCCTGTTCTCACGATCGGCTACGCCTTCATCGCGCCAGTGTCATTTCCGCCAAGCGACGGGGAGTCGTGGCGAGTGTCAGTGGTTCATCAAATGTGACTCGCCGCTGATCTGCAAACCCGATGACAATCAACCGGCGCGTTTGACCTGGCCCGCTAGAGGAGCAGAAGCGTCGAGATCAGATAGCGTCTCTGGGGCGGCAGGACGAACGTCGTCCCGAGGTCAAATCACCGTCTCCCAGGGTATGTCGAGCGTCACGCGCTCCGGGGGACGGTCTCGGCCTGGGCGAGCACCCGCTGTCCGGATCGTGGGCCCGATTGTCGCGCCGGTAGAGGAATTCGAGTCGATACGTTCCTGCAAAAAGGCTCCCGGATCCCGCGTTCGGGACGGCGTCAGGGAACACGAAGATCCCGGTGCCGTCCTGCTTCCGCAGAACCCGGACGCCGAGACCGTTGAAACCGCTTGCCGGTAGGAAGTCACGTTCATGGATCACGCGCCCAGAGGGGTCTTATTATTTAGTCCGCAGCGCCACCCCGGAGCGCCCGCAACCGGGGTCCGGCCCCGATACCCTTATCCGCCAATGAATCGATTGATCGTTCCGGCGTGCGTGCTTGTCGGGACTCCCGTCCGAGAAGATCTCGCACGCGGGTCCCTGCCGGTCGTATCTATTTCGCTTGTGAACTCTAAAATGTTTGTCAGATGCGGGCGGGAGTGTTCGGATGACCGTGGACACTCGGGTGGGCCCGTAGCGGCGGCCTTCGATCTCGGTAGCCGGTCAGATTGACTGGCTCCCGCAGCAGCAACGTCACGAGCCCCTCGGTCGGCGAAGTGCCGAAGCCGACCGCAGCAAGCCTGACGGCTGTTGGAAACGTGGACCGGGTCCGTCCGCGCGTACTCGCTACCGCGAGAACGGTGCGGCTCCAATCGATCGGTTCCGGGGCTTCGCAACAGGTAGCCCAGTGGCGAGCCGTGGTCGAGCCGGCCTGCGATCAGAGCGCCTGGCAGGGGACACGGGTGGGTCTCGAAGGTGGTGGATAAGCCTCCCGCCGGCATCCGGGCCGACATGCGCCACCCGATAAAGGCCTCCGTTGCCGGTGGTCAACTGGCCCGTGTTGCCGGGCGCGTCCGGATTCGTCGCGAACGCGGTGTCACTGAGCACTACGCCCTCGTCCGTAATGTCGACGACCTCGGCGCTGAACGTGACCGCACGTTCCACCTTCGAAATTTCCACGTGCGCGGGCGCGTTCAATGTGGTCCCGCGTCCATGAGCCCAGCCGACACTCTTTCGAACGCGCGGGCCTCCTCGATGCCGACGACCGCCATGGGAGCGAGTCGCTCGAGGTCCGGCCGCCGTGGCCGGAAGGCTCGTCGGCGCTCTCGAGTGCGAGCGGCTCATCGGACGCGAGCGTCCGCCCCAGCATTCTCGTCACCGAAGCTGAACATGTGGATGGGCAAAGTTTGCATAACGCGAAGTGACGAACCCGAAGGAGTAGACCGACGGCGCGTGGTGGCCCAGGTCATCGACGCGGACATGGCTGAACCTCGCGTCGGTATTTCCCCAGGCGTAGAGCCCCACCCGGCCCGAGGCGTGTGAGGGATCGTTGACCTCGAAGATGAGCTCTCCGTCCTGGTAGGCGCGTATCCTGGGCCCGACGAGTTCGACAGCGATCCGATAGTCGCGATTGGGCTCGTAGACGAAGCCATCCTCGGCGAATACGGCGTGGGCACCGCCGACCGACCGAACCAGCCGACGCTGACTCCTCCCCCGATTGAACGAAAACCTGTAGAAGTCGGTCTCGCTCCGATAGCGGAAGACCAGCCCGATTCCATCGTCGTCGCCCGACCGCAGGACCGCGCTCAAGGCGTAGTCGCTCCAATCCAGCTCTCCGCGGATGAGAACCGTTCCGGGTCGCTCGGCGCCGGAATTGCCGCCTCCGGGGCCCCACACGTTGGAGGTCTGCACGATGAAACGGCTTGGCGGGTTGCCTTCCTGGCGCACTTCCCAGCGGGATGGCCCTTCGCGATCTCCGTGATCCTCGACCTCCCAGTCGCCGAGCAGCCCTCGACCGCGCGGTCCCTGGAGGAACGCGCCCACCGGAACGCCAGAGAAGCTCTCGGTAAGCAGCGTCGGTCGCAGCTCGACCCGATATCGGGATTCGGGGGCGAGCACCCTCTCTCGGGCCACCGAGACCAGCTCATCGTCGCGCTGGATTGTGTGGACGTCGATCTGGACACAGTCGCGCGCATGCACCGTGGTGACCCAGCGCCGATCGTGGTCCGCGAGGTCCAGATTCCGCGCCTCGTCCCACGACTCCGCGGAACCGATGAGGCGCCCCTCGGCGTCCCGCGCCGGCCGGTCGTTGGCGTCCCTCAGATAGAGGCCGAGATCGCGCCCCGACTTCTGGTAGAGCAGCGCGGCGTAGTTCGCATTGAACTCGACGGCCACGTCATAGGCCCGATAGACCGGGCGAGGCAGCTTCGGCTTCTCGCCAGGCGCCGGAACGGTGACGGGCGTTGTCTGGCGGACGTACGCGCCCAGGTCGTCGAGGCCGCTCTCGAATTCTTCGGGCTTCGGATGCCGGAGCGGTGCGGAGAGCCTGGTGAGGCCCGGTGGCCCCTCTCGGTCTCAAAATAGGCGAACTCTGTCTGCTCGAAATTGTCCTCGTACCCGGCCAGCGCGCCTTCCCCGCGCGCTTCGACCTTCGTCTCGATCCGCAGCCGATAGACCGTATCCGGCAACCCCAGCACCGGCTCGCGAGCGCGCCAGTGGACCGTCTGTTCCGCGACGTGGCGAGCCAGTTCCCGTCGACGTGCCTCGATCTGCGGGAGGACGGCGACGCCGCAGATGTCGTAAATGGTGAACGACCGGTCCTCGGCAACCGGGGCGGCCGGTCCGAACCAGACTTCGAGCCGCCGCAGTCCGTCGCCGCTCAGTACCATTTGAATGGTTCGCATCGGGTGGAAGATCGCTCGCCTCGATCCAGTCCAGGATGCGGCCCTCTTCTTGGACACGCCCGCGAGCGCAATGTCCGCGTGCTTGGAGGCGAACCGCACGGTCACTTGCATGAACGCCTCGGGGAGCGTGATGACGCAGGTACCGTCCGAGCATCTGACGCTGGGCCCGTACCTCGAGTCCACGGCGAACGCCGGGGAACCCGCGAACGTTCATCACCCGCGGGCGGAGACGTTCGGGCCGACTATCCAAGACTCTGTAGGGCCGCGCGGCGGTGAACGTAAAGCGCTCGATCGAGCCGCAGCCGATCCGGACCGAGCACTTGGACGACCGAGAATCGACCATCCACGTCGACAATCTTGAGGTCGTGCCCGTCGAGCTCGTCGGTCCACGCGGTGCCGGTCCCGTGCGCGAGGTCCTGCCCGGCCTGGACCGCGCAATCAGTCCCCGGTCATCGAGGACCACAGGCTTGGGCCACTCGAGCCTCAGCCCTTCGTACCGGGGTGGTCCCAGGCCGACCCGTCTCTTGCTCGACGACCCCTCGCAGCCGGCCGGGCAGGATTCGACGGAAGTCGAAGCAGGTCGTGTCCGAACGTGGGACCGTCGGGCACGGATAGGTCACGTGCGCGCCCTGAAACAGTCTTCCGAGGCCCGGCCGCCCCATCGTGTGTAGTCGAAGGGATTCTTCGACCACAGCCGCAACTTGGTCTGGCCCGTCGGCGGATTCGGTCGCTTCGTCGGACTCGCCCAGTGGGAGTCTCGGGAGCGGCGCCCAGGACCCGTGCAGTCGTTCCTGACCGGCGGCCGGCGGCGCCTGCGCGACGACCTGCCACCGGAGATGATCCGCGGCTTCGGGCGCGAAACGCTCGAGCGCGATTGCGCCGAGCGAGTAGCGGGCGCGCAGCGGCCCCTCGCCCGCCGAGGGGCGCGATCCGTTCCCAGCCAGGATTGCGCAGGTCGTTTCCGGACTCGTTCTCCTGTGTGTTCACGCCGACGAGCGCGTCGTCGTTCATCGATTGTGCGAAGGTGAGCTGCGGGCGCGCATCGAGCGGGACGATTGGGATGTCCGAGAGATCGGGCGGCCGTTGGCCGAGGCCGGGCGGCGAATGGTCGCCCGAGCCTTGACCGATATCTCGAAGGCCGTCGCGGTCTACGTCGAAGTCCGGCCGGAGTAATGCCGCGGCACCGCCCCTTGGCAGCGGCCAACTCGTCGTGACCTTCTGGTGCTCGATCGCGATTTCGGCGAGCGGAAGCGGCAGGCGCGGCACTTCGGGCTCGGGGCCCAACTCGAGAGCGATCTCGGCTTCGATGTCGCCGAGGGGCCACGGCAGGGAGAGCGCAACGCTCAACTCCCCGATGATGTGAAACGGGTCGAAGATGTCCGCAGCCAGGTGTGCCCTCGCGCTGATCCCGAGGCCGACCCCGAACGCAGACAGCTCGACCCGGCCGAACAACAGAAGTTCGCCGAAGAAGTGCGGGAGGTACCAGCTGACGGCTGCCCCGACATCAAGTCGGGCCTCGAGCTCCAGCGCGAGCGGACCGGCGCGATGCCGCTCGTCGATGCCAACGCCGGCGCCAAGCTGAAGGCGCCGTGCGTCCAGCATGTAGTAGGCGGTGGCATCGAAGATTGAGTAAAGGCGCGCGGCGATCCGACGATCAGGAGGATCCTTCTCGCCAATATAGAGATGCCAGCTCGTGGGATCGCTGAAGCTGTAGTAGGCCTCGGCGCCGGCACGGATGTCGAGCAAGGCGCCGCTGTCGTCGAATCGGTACTCGGCGTCCACGCCGACCAGGACGCTTCCTTCACGGCCGTCGAGGACTGCGAGTGCCTTGAAGATGGGTTCGTCGCTGAGCGATGCCCGCTCCCTGAGAATATTTGCCCGGCCCTCGAGGAGGATGATTGGTCCGGGAAAAACGACCACGAACAGGAGGCTCCACCGAAGGCATAGTCGTTGTCCGCGGCCGTCCCAATCGTGACGCCGGCGCTGAGCGCCATGCTCGACGCCCGATAGGTCCACTTGGTCAGGTCGGCGACGCCGGGCCGGCCCCGCATGGTACCAGCTCGAGCCGGGCTCCAAGCGGACCAGGCCTGCTCCGGCGCTCGGTCCGGTTCCATCTGGTCCGCATAGAGCCCCGCCATCCCGTAGAGGGCCAGTCCAGTGGCGAAGAGTGGAATCCCCGCCGGGAGCTCTACACCGAGGTAGATCGCAAAATAGGGGTTCCCGTCCTTCCGTCCGACCACGAGCTCTGCGTCGATCTCCAGATCGAGCGCGATCAGCTGGAGCCGTATGCGGCCGTCCAGGCGGTGGGCGCCCGACAGTTCCCGGTACGCGATGGCGCCCTTGAAGCGCAGCACGTCGGCGATTCTCGAGCTCGACGCCGATCCCCTCGAACGCCAGCGAGGTTCTGCCGTCGTCGCGCCAGTTCAATCGGAGCCCATCAGCCGAGACGCCGGCCGGCATCCCTTCCACGAGGCCGAGCGCTCCGTTGAGACCGAGCCACGTGGTTCCGTCATCGGCCCGGCCCAGCCCGAGTCGGGTCACCTCGAACTGAAAGCCGTGGAAGTCGACGCTGGACCGGTCGGGCAGATCGAGCCATCCGCCGTCGATCCGGATGTTGCCTTCCCTGTCGATCGTGAGCTCGCGCACCTCGATCGCGGGCCAGTCCAGACCGCCGATGAGTGGCGTGATCGTCCCCGTGAGCGTCGCGAGCAGCCCGCCATCGCTGGCCGCGAACCGCAACTGCTGGAGCGTCATCTCCAACACGTCGGGCCGTCTGAAGGTCGCGAGCCCCTCCTGGCCCGCCACGCCGGGAGGCTGTGTGGCCGAGAGTAAGACCTCGAGGGCGCCATCCGCTCCGATGTGAATGTCGACGCCGATCGGCTGGTCGAAGAACGGCAGTGCGAGATCTCCCGCCAGCGTGAACGCGACGGGGAGGTTCTGCTTGAGATCGATTTCTATAGCGCGAAGCGCGAACGGGATCCCGAACAGAGTCCCGGAGCCATCTCCGTCGAACCGCTTCTTCGTCTCGTCGTATGCGGCGACCGGTTCCCAGCCGCCTCGGACCTGCCCGCTCAGACCGTCTGGACCGATCGTGAGCCCCTCGAACGTGAGACGGTCTGGCGAGAGCGAGAGATCGAATTCGTCGGGGAGGTGGAGCGCCGCCGCGGCAATCGTTAGCCCGCGAAAGCCGGGTGGCGCCCCGGCAGGCGGGGGCGCGGTGCGCGACAGGTGCGGCCGGACGCCCTTCAAGTCGAGGACCAGTCCAGTGTCGCCGATCGCAACCGGCCCGAGATCGACGCCCGCGTCACCCGAGATGTCGAGGTTCCCCTCGAGATCCGGCGACGACGGTGAGCCCCGGCATCGTGAGGGTCAGCGGCGTCGGTCCGCCGGTCGGAAGAGAGAGAATCGGCGTCCAGATGCCGTTCCGCTTTTCCACGGGAACGAGGCGATCGGTCTCCAGCTCGATCGCGATGCCGAGATCGCTGATCGTCAGGCGCAAATCAGGCTGGAACGCGACCTCGAAGGGGACCGTTGTTGCTGCGCCGCCATGAAGCAACCGTATGGCGAAGCCGGGCACCATGCCGAGCTCGAAGCGGACTGCGTCGAGCCAGACGAGCTCGCCGGTAATGCTGACCTGCTCGCTCGTTTCGCTGAACAGCGTGTCGAATCGCTGAATGCCCAACGGAAGGTCCGCCGGGCGATCGCCGAGGAGATCGTCGGGCCAGAACGCGAGAACCGACTCGACGGGGATGAAGCCGGCCACTATCGCGCCACCATGCGCCCGGTGAAGGTCGTGGATCGTTTACACATACTCCAGTGCGGCTGGCAGGACGACGGAACCGGCCGGCGTCTCTACACGCACGTCGACCAACGTGTGCTGGGGACTGGTGATCATGATGGGAGCGACCAGCACGAGCTTCTTCCCCGAGAGCACCGAGGGAACGACCCACTGCGGACCGATCTGGACCCGCGTGTTGTTGATGGCCGCCACAATCGACGAAGCGGCCCTGTTCTGCACGAAGCCGTCGCCATCGATCGTGATGAGGTTGTTGACCGCGTTCCCGCCTGGCAACGGAGTAGTGGTCGGCGTCACCGCGCTGATGGCGGGCGGAATCGTTTCCATGTTGAACATGCGCAGTTCGGCGACGAGCTCGTCCCAGTTCACGGTCGAATCCGTCCCGGCGAGGCGCTTTATCTCTGCGATGTACTTCTTGGCGGTCGGAAAGTCTGGCTCCAGCGCCGCCAGCGTGTCGTAAAAGAAGCGCGTGAAACGACCGATCGCAATGGGATCCTGGAGCCATGCCGAATTCAGTGACGAGCTCGGACCGTTGATGACGTCTCCGTTCTCGGTCTCGGGAACCATGGGGCTCCTCGTGGTTGCCCACGGGGACGGGGCCGCCGGGATGTGCTGCTGTGTCAGGATCCGGATCAGTCGGGTACACGCCGCTGTAAAACGCACCCTCCACGCTGTACCCGCGGTCGAACGTCGCCGGGTCAGAGGTCGGGCCCAGTAGCGCCGGAGGGTCCGCAGGGACGAGCCTCTGGAAGCTCACTTCCGTCAAGGGGGCGGAGCCTTTCTTGGTGCTCCACGACGGTATCTGTCGGGTTGAGTCGAAGATCGCTTCGATGATGGAGGGCCAGCCTTCGACGAACGCGTGTCCTGGGTTCGCCAGCAGCGACGATGAGTGGAGCATGGAATATTCGTCGTCGTCCGGCTGTGTCAGCTCGTAGCGAAGCCCCACGTCCACGCTCGACAGCCCGGTCTGCGACCAGACGATCTGGTGGCTCAGCTCGTGGACGATCGTGCCTCGGTGCCACTGGCTGTCGGCAGGGAGATTGACTTTTCCGATGGGCCATGAGAACGCGGAGGCCGGCGCCCACAGGTTGATGATCAGCTCGAGACCACCCCATGTGCCGCCGGTCAAGTGATGGAGGAACAGCGACCATTCGCGCAAGACCTTTAGGGCATACAGTCCTGCGACCGCGAGCTCATCGGTGCAGACGATGCTGAGCGGACCGCCTGTCGTCCCGATCAGATACTGCCCCTGCAGGGACACCTGGAAAGCGCCCGGACCGAACAGCACCTTGCTGACATCACCCAACGCCCGACCGGCGGGACGCTGAGCCAGCACCGATCGGAGGTCGATCACGGACGGCCCGAGCGCCAATCCCGTCCACGCGTGAAAGACGATCGCCAAGCCGAGATTGATGGCCGGATCCTCGATGGCGATGTAGGACTCGACGAACACGGGGTGGCTGGGGCTCGGCGGGGGGTCCACGAGAACGTCATGGATCTCTGCACGGGCGTCGGCCTGCAGCGTCCATCCGTTTTTGCCTATATCCTGAGCCAGCTGGAGATACGTGCCTTCCGGCACAGGAACGGTCTTCTTCTTCAGCGCTGGTGGGCCCGACGCCGGAATCGTGTCGCTGGTTCAGCAGATGTACTCGACCCCGACATGAAAGGTGGCAGGTTGCGCGGCTAGCCCGATCTGCGTGCCGGCGAAATCGGGATAGTCACCCGGTACGCGCTGCGTGACGTCCAGCCAGCCCTTGGTGGACCAGGCCATCGGGAGCGTATGACCGCCCGCCTGCTGTCCGTTCGTTTCGAGCACGAACCAGATGTGGGGCCGAGGTCCTGCCACCTGCTCCAGATCGGGTACGCGAATGTGGGCCGTACCATCAGCGTCGAGGGTGTCGCGTGCGGCTCCAGGGTGCCAGATCCGTCCTTCTTCAGCAGCGTGACCACGGTCCCGGCGGCATGCGGCGCGAGCGCTCCGCATCGCCGGAGTCTTGTCCCAGATCACGAACCGGACGTGCGCATCGAACTCGACGACCTGCGAAGCCAACTGGCTCGATGAGGGGATGGCCGTGCCAGGCCTCCCGTTCAGCGGGCGTGTTCGCACATACGTGGACAGATTCCGTAGCGGAAGTTCCGGTCCGATCTCTTCCGGGTGCTTCGCTTCCAGGCCTGTCGGCATCTGGACGACCGGCCACAGGCTGAACAGTCGGAGAGTGAACGCTACGAAGGGCGAGTTGAGCGGCGCAGGGGCCGCTTCGCCAATGGGCACGTTTTCTGCGACATCGAGCTCAGCGTTGCCGGCCATGAGCAGCGAGACGTACTGTGCCGTATCGCTGGGACCGGAGGCGACCCGAGCATGCCGGTCAGGTGCTGGAGCCTCGCCGGGTCCACGATGGTGCCGACCAGTCCCTGAAACAGGAGATGGACGCTGGCCGGGTCGATGTTCTCGTACATCACGAACTCGTAGCCCGGAATGCCCAGCACTCGAAGATGCTCGTCAGTGCGCTGGGCCTTCGTGAGCCTCAGCAACAACGCGTCGGTTCCGCCTGCGGCGGCGAAGGTGGGCGGACCCGCGGTGCCGAAAGGGAAGCCGCGGGGATGCGCCGGAGTGTACCAATGGCCGGCCGGAAGAAAGCGCACTTGGCCGGCGCCCATGGAGAGAATCGGCAGCGCAGCGGCTGATGCGCTGGAAAAGCGCACACGGATGCCCCGGGAGACCGAATCCGGGGTCACGGTCATCCCGACGTTGTGCAACATCGTCTCGTACGTCTGCCCGGCGGGGGGCGGCTCGACGATCGGCATGACGAATGTGTGGGCCATGATGGCGCGGCGCTACGGGATAGGAGTGTCGAGAAAGGCAATCACATGGTCGGCCCCCGCAACTCCACGGGCGGAGATCGTGCCGATCCGGTATTCGTGCCCGAGTTCGGGTGAGGCGCCGCGATCGTAGAAACGGAATCGTCCCGCGCCGAGCGTTTCGTAGTCAGGGGCCTTGGCAACCGGTCGCCACGCCCGTTCGCCGGCAGCGCGGCGGCCGAGGACGTACCTCTCGCCGGCGCGCTCGCTCTCCCAAACCACAGCCACGGCCGCTTCACGGCCGGCCGGCAGGATCCCGCCAGCCGGAAACGGCTCCTCCGCCTGGTCGGCGCTGCGCAGTCCAATCCATTCGAGACGCTGGAGACGCGGCGGGGCAGGGGGCCTCCGATCGATGGCCACGACTGCGCACGGCCGGGAAGGCGGCGACACGGACCCATCGTCGCGCACGGCCACCAGGCGGTAGTTGTAAGTGGTCCCGGCCACCAGACCGTCGTCGCTCCAGCTTCGCAACCGAGTCGTCACCTCCGTCGGATCGTAGGAGGCCTCTGTGACCTCGGCCACGCGCCGCATGAGTCGAAGATCTCTGGCCCGCTCGGGAACGTCGGCACGGTATACGTGCACGGCGATCACGTCCGAATCGAGACTCGACTCCCATTCCACGGTGGCCGAGCCGTCGTCTGCGACGACGCGTACGACTCTGGGCGGGCGGGGATGGCGATCGCCCTGGAGATGAATTGGCGGCGTGGACAACCCCATGGGGCTCAGGTTGCGGGCTCCATCGACGAAGCGGAGGCGGTAGAAATACCGGCTTCGCGAACGACCGTCGAGCTGGTCCTCGAAGAGCAGCAGCTCGGGATCTGCCAGCGGGCGATCGGGGTCTGGCCGCCCCGGCTGCCACAGTTCGAAATCGAGCGGATCGCTGGTGCTCGGCCGGTTTCGGCGATCGGGGGTGTGCGAGTCGAGCGCGTCGATGGTCAGACGAACGAACGCCGACTCGGTTCCCGGCAGGCCCGCGAGGACCTGCAGGGCGTCGTTCGACAGGCCCCGGTACCTGGATAGTGCATCTGCCGCGTCCACGCCCTGAGCTGCGAGCGCGTTTAGTTCCTCGAGCTGTTGCTCGACGTGTGCGCGCCTGGCGGCATCCCACCGCGGCGAGGTTGGAAAGACCTCTGAAGGGAGCGGCCCGCGAGGACGGACCGCCCAGTCGGCCCGGAAGACGGACTCGTCGAGCGCCCGAAAGATAAGAGACTTCGCGCCGGCCTGCGGTCGCCAGCGCACGGCGAAGGAGGACCGGCCATGATAGTCGGGCGATGATGCGCACACGTTGGCTGAATCCTCCACCGAAAGCGGGGGGGCGGGCGCGGACGGCGGCGTCCGCTTGACTCGGTAGACGGTAGCCGGCGCGCTGACGCGGCTGCGCCGGTCCCCGTCGTCCACCGCCACGACGCCCACGCGTCCGTAGACGACCGGGTCGGCGTCGTAGGGTGTCAGATCGATGGCGGCGTCATCCGGGCGATCGGGCGTTGGCAGAAACACTTCGTAGACGCGCACCGGCTGGCCGATCGCCCAGCGCGAGCCGCTCGCCGGAAGCTGCGGCCGACCGAGAATCCCGACCACCTTGAGCGACGTATCGACCGCCGTGATCGGATACACAGCAGGGCCCGAGTCGTCTTCCAGGTGCAGAAAGTCGGCGGACTCCTGGACGTCCTCGAGCGCCGCCGCGTCCTGCAGGCTGATGCCTGCCGAACTGACGAACGCGCCGGCGCCCGTCAGCGACCGACCGGCGCGAGTGCGGCGCGTCTCGAAACGCTCGCGCATGTGTTCGTCGGTGCCAACGCGGAAGAAGTCCGGGGCGGCCCAGGGAGTCCGCTGGAGATCGCTGACCGTGAAGTCGTCGTACAGCGGGTGGCCTTCCGGAATCACAATCGAGCACACGCCGGCGACCGGAGCGATTTCTTGATTCGGGCCGACGTTCGTCACCCGCAGGCGCAGTCCCGGGCTTCCGGAGGCTCTGGCAATCTTGAATGTGTCCGAGCCCACTTTGAGGCGTGTACCCACGAGCCGGGATGCGCGACGGGGCGGCGGGATGTCTGTGTCGACCTCGCTCTCGCCCGGCCCCAGAGGCGAGACGCGGGTTGCCCGACCTGTGAGGACGTTTGGCCGGCCGCCGTGCACGTACAAGATGAAATGCGACATGTCGGGCGCCTGACGCTGATGCGTCAGCGGCCAACGCCAGCGGACCCGCAGACCGACTCGCGTGTCCCGAATAGACGCCGGCAGCGCCGAGCGCCATGCTTCGTAGTCGGCGTCACGGACCAGATGCGGGTCGAGTGGATCCAGCACCGTGGCCTCGACACCCGTTGGCGGAGGCGGCGGCCGATCATGCTGGAGGTCCAACGCGAACGGATGCTCGAGCACATCGCCGGCTGTCTCGTGGAACGAATGCCACGAGGCGGGATTGCTCGCCTCGCTGTGCCTGCCGAACAGATCGATCCCACTGACGCGATAGCTGAACCAGCCGGTCTGGAACGGACGATCGAACGCCAGCAGCGTGTGAGGCGGCCACCCAGCGGGCCGGCGATTCTCCGGGGATGACCGATCCTCGCGGGGGGGGCCGAGCACCGGGTGCGCCTCTCCTGCGAATGACACGGAGCTCGAATCGCCGGGGAGCGGCACGAAGGCGTCTGCGGGTGGGGGAGCGGTGCGTCCGGGATCCTGGGCTCCCAGGAAAGCCCGCCAAACACAAAAATCACGGGACGCCGCTCGGGCGGCTCCTCCGACTGCGACCAGCGGAGGCCCGCGAACCCGGGACGCGCGGACTGCACAGGCTGGGTGGCGGAATTGATCCGTGAGTCGTCGGACAGAACGTAACCACGTACCTCGTTCGGGGGCGCCGGCCTGGGTGCCGTGCCGGCTGCCAGCCCATCGACGAACGCCCCGTCAATCCCTGGTCCGTCACCGATGATCCGCCCCGTCGCCCATTGCCAGAACTCGACCTCCGAAGCTGGAGAGGTGACCCAGTCGAGCGCGGTCGCGATGTCGCCTCCGAATGCGCCCGCGTGGTCTGCCAGCAGCAGATAGTCGTATGTCTTTGGATCGCTGCTTGCCGGATCGAACAGCTCCTGCCCATCGAGCCAGTAGAGGCCGAGCATCTGGGCGATGGCCGGGTCGTACGCCGCGAGGAGCGTCAGGTCGAGCGGTCGGAAATTCGGGACGTGCAGCTGGCGCCGGGCATGACGGCCAGCCGATCTCGCCGGCACGAACCGGGCGTCGATGTTGTACCTTGCCAGTTCCTGTCGTTCCGGCGTACGGGCGATCCAGAGACAGCACTGAAGGGGACCGCACCTCGGCGATCCGGTAGGCATGTCGTTCGTAGATTGCGAAGCCGCGCTCAACCCCGGCATGCCAGGCCGAGCCCGGTATCTCATCGGACGAGGAGTGTTCCGTCGCCGTGTCAGCTTTCACTGCACGATCGAGCACTGCCCACCTGCCGGCAACCAGGTGATGCACGCGGTAGGGGCGGGTGTGTCCTTCCACTTCGAGGATGGCGCCAAGGACCGAGTCGTCCCATGGCTGACCGTCGTGGAAGACGTAGCGCGAGCCGGGCACGAACCGCGCGCGTCCCAATCGGAGTCGAATGCGGAGTGCGTGACCGACAAACCGGTCGGTCCAGGCGGTCTGGCGTCCCGTGACCTCCGGACTCCCTGTAACCGCGGTGAGCGTGCCCGTGTCGAGCGTCGGGAGGAGCAAGCGACCGGCCATCGGCCCTGCTGAGGGGCCTCGCTCCACCAGCCGCGTGAGACCATCGTGCAACTGCCCGAACGGATCCCGCCGGATCTCGTAGGTGGCCTGAGAAAGCGGTGGGCCGGTGTGAGGCCTCGTGAGGACAAGACGGTCGGGCGAATCGACTCTGAGAACCGTGCGCGGTGCGACGCCAGCGGCGTGCAGGACACCTCCCGCCAACTCGGCGTCCCAAGCCGTGTTCGAGCCACGCACGAACGTGGAACCCGTCTCGAGCGTCGCGAAACCTTGACTGTCCAAGACTGAGCCGGGCTGTGCATCGGTATACGCGGCGCCGGTGCCGTATCGCACCCGCTGCTGCGCGTCCTGCCGATCGCGAGCGTCGTCGGGCAGACCGGACCGCGCGGGGTAGTCGGGATGCCGTACCGGGAGCGCGATCGGTCCCGCGAGCGGCTGCCAGCCCCCGTCCCGGAGACGATGCAGCGCGGCGACGGCTTTGAGATCCGCTAGCAGTGCGTCCGCCTGGCCGATAGTGATCCGTTCGATGGCCCACGCATGTACGTCCAGAACGTGCACTGTCCTGGCGGCCCCGGAAACGCGGGTTTCGAAGACTGTCCGGTTCTGGAAGTCTGCCCGGATCGAGACGTCGGACACGTCGCCTTTGAGGGCGAGCACGAGCTGGACGTGGCGGACCGGCTCGCCCTCCGGCATCGATATGCTCAGTCCGTTGCCAGCGGCGAGGTCCACCGCGCGCCGTCGGCGAAGCCTGGACTCGAGGGGGAACTGGGCTCGCGATGCGCCGAAGGCCGCTGGGTTCACGGTCTTCAGCAGGTCTCGGAAAGGACGCTCGATTCGCGACGCGAGCCGTGCCCTGGGTTCGCGGCTCGGAACCGGCTGGTCCTCCCATCCCCGGTCCGGAAACCGCGCCGCCTGCTGCGCCGCATTCGCGAGAAGCTCTTCCACGTACGTGAGCTTCACATCGAATAGCGACAGGAGCGCTCCCTGCAGATGGGGTCGCCGCAGCAGGTGATAGCCATGCCACGGGAACCCTCGGGAGCGACGGAAGGTCCAGCGGAGATGGATCCCGTCCTTCAGCGGCGGCTGGCCACTCGCCTCTGGCGGAGCGTCTCCGCGAACACCAAGTCCCACGAGTGTCAGATCACGAGAGAAGAAACTCATCCAATACCAGTCCGAGCGCTCGTCCCGTACCAGCGCGGGAGTTGATTGCGGGTTGGAGTTCCCTAGCACAATCCAGGGGATGGCAGCGCCTGGTGGGACGCTTGACAGATCGGGACAGCGGCACGCTACCACAGGGTTTCCGGACGAGGCAAGGCGGAGTGCGTAACCACCATGCGTTTACAGGATGAAATCCGAGCCAATGGTCGGCGACCCGTCTTCGATCCTGAGGCATGGCCCGAGCAGTGAGGCCGGCGCCCAGCGCGGATTCTTCTCGCCTCGCGTGCACAACGCGAACGCGCGGCAGGCAGTCGCCTGCCTTATCACGAGTCACGTCAAAGGCGATCCGTGGGAGGTTGGTTTGCCTTGGTTCTGGTTTGCGAGCATTTCAGAACATCTCGGATGCGACACGATCGGCGGCGGCCCGCCGCCGCGCCATTGGGCAGCCTATGGGGCACGCGCTAAGAAGCGTGTTTCCCAATCGTCATGCCGCCGCCCAGGAGAACTCCAAATACAGTTGACTGCGCGCCTCCGCAAAGGCCCTTCCTCCAAATCATTCACGTCACGTTACTTCCAGTTCGCATTTTCCACACCCCGCTTTGAACCCGCGGTCGACGTGTGAGACGCGCTTATCCCGCGCTGCCCAATGCCCGCACGTCAGCGTGGCTGTGGGCTAAGCAGGAAGCCGGCCCGAGGGGGAGGTTCTTGACGTCGTTGACCGCGGTAACGTATATTCAATGTAGATACATGGCGGCTGCAACCACCCAGATCGCGAAGTGGGGCAACAGCTTGGGCCTCCGCCTGCCCAAGTCCGTCGCTCGTGAGGCCGACGTCGGCGAGGGCGATACCGTCGATGTGTCTGTGCGGAACGGCGCGATCGTCATCCGGCCGAGCCGGCCCGTCTACTCCCTGGATCAGTTGGTTGGAAGATCACACCGCGGAATCGCCACGGCGAAAGCGACTGGGGTGCACCGGCCGGTCACGAAGCGTGGTAGCTCGCGCCTACGTCCCCGACGCCGGCGACCTGGTGTGGCTGACCTTCGACCCGCAGGCTGGGCACGAGCAGCGCGGTCGGCGCCCTGCGCTCATCCTGTCTCCTCGCGCGTATAACGTTAAGGCGCGGCTGGCCGTGGCCTGCCCGATCACCAGTCAGATCAAGGGTTATCCATTCGAGGTGCCGCTGCCTCCCGGGGGCCGCATCGCCGGCGCCGTCTTGGCCGACCACGTCAAGAATCTGGATTGGAAGGCACGTCGAGTGGTCTTCGAGGCCACGGCGCCCACTGATGTCCTCACCGGCGTGCGCGAACGGCTTCGGGCGTTGCTCGGGCTGTAATCAGCCAGCCAATCGAGCCGAGCATCAGGCGGCAGCACACGTGAACACCAAATACAGTTGGCTGCACGCCCCCGCAACCATCACAACTTGCAGCGAGAGGTCGCCCGTTTCTGGCGACCTCTTCGCATTTTGAGCGGCACCCAGCATCGCCGCCAGATTCCCTCTCAGCTCGATTTGGAGTTCGCCCTCGTCGGGCGTCTCTCTCGCCTCCGAGCGCGTCTCTGAGCGTTCCAGGGCCTGCGCCAGCGTCGTCACCTTCTGGCGGTACAGTTCGGCCATCTCGGGGTGCAGGAGCGGTGGCGGCTCGTCGGCCGTCTCCAGGTGCGCCTGCAGCTCCTCGCCCGCACCGCGCGATCCATCGTAGAGCCGCCTCCCGCGCGCTGCTGACCGATCAATGTCGGCCGTGCGTCTGCATCGGGACCCTCACCCGAGAGGCAGACTTCACTGAGTGCGAATGCGGCCTGAGGTCGGGGCCAACCGCCCGGCGGTTGCTCCCAGTGTCCCAAAAGCCATTCCGAAGCCTACCGCAATCGCCAACAGCGTGAGCACGATCACCGCGATGAAAGGCTCTTCGAATGGCGCTCCGAGCAGGCTCGGATCTCGCATCGCGGCGTTGATGAAGAAAATCGGGAAGCCGACGAGGCTTGTCAGGCCGGCGATGACGATGCCACTGACAAGACGGCCGGCCCGCCGAGCGCCGAAGTACCCGGCGGACACGAAAATGAAGGCATCTAGCAGCGACACTCCAGGTGCCTGGACCAGAGAGGGATTCCGCCCCCCCGGCAAGGGAAACGATAACAACCGCAGTGCAACGGTCGCCACCACGAACGGCCACACGACGCGCCAGACAATGCTCAGTGTCTGCCTGACGTACCAAGCGTCTGCCCCGAGTCGGCCGAGCGATAGATGGCCTCCCGATATTCTTCGATTAGGTCACAAGGGACTGAATCAATGTCGGATGGCCTTAGCACCGTTCGCAAGAGCGCGTTTGCCCAACGAGGAGGGGTGGTGTGTGTGTCAATCATGTACGCACCTTTAGTGGCCATGTCATGCCATGCCACAGCATGTCCGTGGCCGTCTTCGCCTGGTTCAACGCACGGATCCCCGCACCGGTCGCCGAAAAGTAGCGCCGGGCACGGCCGCCTCGAATCGCAGTTCCTGGTGCCAGCGTCGATGAAGCCAAGCCCTTCGTCTCAAGCCGTTCGAGCGTTGCATAGACGGCGCCTGCCGACACATCCCGGTCAAGTCGTTCTTTCACTTCGTTGAGGATTGCCCGTCCGTATGCATCTTCGCGCAGGCGAACGAGCGCCACGAGAACCGCTTGTTCGAAAGGTCCGATGGAGGGATACAGCAGGAATGACTATCTTGCTCGCCCGCGCCACACCTTCGGGTTTCTTCTCAGGTGCAGGACAGCCACGACGACGATTGCATCGTCCGAAGGCCGAAAGTAGACGGCGTACGGGAACGTGGGCAGCAATGCTCGACGGACATCACCGGCCACCAACGGGAACTAAGTGGGCGCTCGGCGATCCGAGAGAACGTCCGATCGACATCACCGAGGAACCGTGCGGAAAGCGCGGCGCGCTCCGCGTCGTACCAGCGCGCGGCATCCTCGAGATCGGCCTCGGCAAGTGGCCGAACGATGAACCGGCGGTCCATGGCGACCTACTGGCGGCCGTCGACCTTCTTGCGCAGGCGTTCCTGAACAGCCTCCCAGGTGTCACCCGCATCTGGGTTGGCTTCCAGATCTTTCAGGCGTTCGTCGAGGATTTCCCGGTGCCAATCAGGAACGGGAATCGACTCAGGACTGGCGGCGATTCGGTCCCACAACGACTGCAGGTAGTCGATCTTCTCGTCGACCGACAAATCGTCGAAACCCGGCGGCGGCAGCGGCACAGCTTTTGGCATGGGGCACGTCCAGTCGGACGGATTCGGACCAGTATAGCGCGCGTAACGCGGCTTGTTGGCCACCTCACGCCGCCCCGCTCCAGAGCTGCAAGTACCGCTGGTTGCGGGCCCCCGCAAAGCCCAAAAACAACGAAACCCGCCGAATCAGGCGGGTGTTTTCGTGTACGGTTCGGTCCAGCTGTCGGTGCGGTAGCAATGAAACGCTTGCGGGATGAGGCGGTACTTGCGTGCACTAGGATCGGCAGATGTCAAGAATGGTCGCTTTGACCTTTGTCCTAGCCATACTGGGCTACACAACGATTGGCTGGACCGGGTGACGAGTCCGGCTCGCGCATGACCGACGGCGGCCGACAGCGGATGCGCGAGCGTCGACCGGGCCTGCAGATCACATAGCTGGCATCGGCCCCCACTCACCGACTCGCCGACGCGTTCAGCATTCGAATCTATTGGAGCTTCGAGCGTGCTTTGGCTGCGGCGATGGTATCGGTCATCAGGTTCAACACCTCTTGCAGATCCTCTTCCATCCGCGCGCAGGCCTGAGGGCTCTTGCACGACATGAAAGACGTGACTTGTTCCTCGTAGTCTCCCGGCAGCGGCCTTGTCCAGACGATCCGGATGCTTTTCTCCCCGCCGCTGACCTTGAAGGGCGAATCGGCAAGGACCAGAGGGATCGTTGTCTGGCCCGCGTTCCACGCAAGCCCGTTGACCCCACGGTCGCAATCCCGGGCGAGCGTTTCCCCTTTGTCGGCATCGACATCGTATTTGCGATCCGTGCGCACGCATCTGAGGTGGTGCCACGTGAGGACAAAGCCCTTCTCGAGCGTGACGGACGTCGCTCGCTCCACTTCAGATTCCCCGTCGCCCAAGTAGCCATAGGAAAATGCGTCTCGATAGTCCTCGTTGATGCGCGCCATCAGGGCAGCGACACGGCTCGAAAGCGATTCCGGCGGCGTCGGTGCACTCGGCGCGACACTCTTCGCGGATTGCGATGCCGCACCGGAAACAGGCGCCGCGCCCACTCGCGTCCATGTGGCGGGACCAAGTGTCCCCGTGCCCACGAACGTATTGTTGTCCGCGAGCCGGTACGTCCCTCCGTCCTCGCCCCACGTCGGGGACTTCAGGCTCCACTGGCCGCCCGAGGCGCGAAACGTTCCGGCATGGACGACGGCGCCGTTTGCAACGATTTGATACGTGCCATCGGCGCGGATCTCCCATGTCATCACACCGCCGCCGGTGGGCAGCTGCCATGTGCCGACAAGCCCGGGATCGACCTCTTGCCGCGTGCACCCGCTCGCTGACAGCAAGAGCAAGCACGCCAACAGTGCCGTCATCAAGAAGGACCGCATCGTCACATGGCCCGGATAAAGGCGCCGTTGAAGAATCGTTGCCACTCCGAGACCGCCTGGAAATAGGTCCACCCGCCCGGATCGTAGATCGTGAAGCCGAGCACACCGGCTCGTTCCTCCAGGCCCTCGACCACCACCCAGTGGAGGCCGGCGCCCTCTGCCGCCTCGGTCCTGACCATGGCAATCACGGCACGTCCCTCGCGAACCTCGTTCATCAACCCGATGAGGCCGGATTCGACTTTCGCGGGAATGCCCAGGGACGTCAAACCCCGCTCGAGCTGGTTTGCCGTCAACCCGCCGCCTTTCAGCACGAACTCGGTGACCGTCTTTCCGTCCACGACCTTCTGCTCGAGGCCTCCCTCGACTTTCGGGCGGAGCCGGTTGAGGGCCTGAAAGAGCGAGACGTTGCGCCCGAGCAGATCCGCCAGCCGCTTGCACGCGTACGCGCCGCAAGTCGGCAGGCTGCCCTGACGAAGCGCCGGCTCGCTGGTGAGGAATTCAACGTTCGCGAGATATGAGTCCGGAATCGCCGAGGGCGGCGGAGGGACGGGCGGTGTCCTGATTGGCGGCGTGACAGGCGGTGTCGTCCCCGGCGGTGCGATCGGGGGAGGGCCGACCTCCCGGGCGACTTCGCGAGCGATCTGCGCCGCCCGCTCCGCGGCAATCGCCGATTGCGTTTTCGCAACGTTCCCGATGAGCAGGGCCGCCTCCTGCTCGCTCGCCGCCGTCAACGCGGCAGCTGCCTTCTGGTATTCCCTCGACGCAAGGCGAACGCTTTCGCCGAGTTTGCCCAGAGTGCCCAGGTAGCCGCCAAGCGCGATGCCGATGCCAACGTTGTTGTGCTTCGTCACGTCGGACGCGTCGGTCATCGCCTTGGAGATGTCACCGGTCGCTCTCAACATCGCCTCGGCGACCTGACGCATCGCGAAGCTGAAGTCACCCGCCTGCTGAAGACCCTGCGCGTACGGCGCCAGCTGCGCGTTCAACTGTTCGAGCCGGCACTCGCTGATCTGGTTCTTGTACCACCACGCGAGCCGGGCCTCGTACTCCGCTCGCTGCGGATTGGGCAACGTCGCACCAATGGCGCGCTGCTGGTCGTAGCTGCGCACGGTCGCTGCGTCGGGACATGGGGCTCCCGTCGAGGATGACGGGGGCGGCGTCGTTCGGCTGCCCGGACCAGTGGGAGTCGGAGTTCTGGTGGAGGGAGGGGGCGGCGTGGGAGTAGAGCGCGAAGGGGGAGTCGTGTCCGCCCTTGCGGAGCT
This sequence comes from Vicinamibacterales bacterium, assembly GCA_963738315.1. Lineage (GTDB taxonomy): Bacteria > Acidobacteriota > Vicinamibacteria > Vicinamibacterales > JAMQPK01 > JAMQPK01. Next base: position 1,489,655 of record CAVTVT010000002.1, read on the forward strand.
CGGAAGCTGGCCCCGGCGCATCTGGTCGAGCTGGGCCATGACCTCCTTGAGAATCGTGGCGCCGAGATCAGCCGCGAGCTTGAACAGCTTCTCCGAGCACGTGTCGCATTTCTTGATCTCGTCTTTGGCCTGCTGCTGCTTCTCGTTGCCTTCCTTGACGAGCTGTCCCCGCATCGGATCGACGGCCTTGCGGGCTTCGGCGTACTTGTCGTTGGCCTCGCGCAGAAATGTGATCGCGGAGTCGAGCGGTCCCCAGCACTTCTGCACTTCACCCTTGAGCTGGGGATTCGACTTGTCGACCTCGGGCCTGCGTGCCTCGCAATCTCGCGCCATTTGGTCGATCAGCGACGGCGCTCCGCTGGCGTTCCGCACGTAGTGGCTGCAGTCGGCGAGCGCGAGCATTCCCGGGTCGCGGCCAGCCTGCAGGAGCCGGCCCTGTTCCTGCTCCTGACGCAGACGCTCGCCCACGGCGATCGCCTGACCGGTAGTCAGGCTCCCCTGCCCTCCCTGCGGATAGGGACCCAGTGGCTCCAGGTGCGGGGTCTCTGCGTCCCCCACAACGAAGAGCGCGACGAGGCCGATGAACGCCGGGTACGCACATCGCCGGGCCATGACGTTTCCCCTCCTTCGCAGTGAGCCGTTGCGCGCCTAGGATAGCCGTGTTCGCTGCAGCCGCGAAGAACTTTTGAAATCCCTTCCTCGCCGAGGGTGCTCAATGACAACGAAAAGACGCAGTTGAAGCGGTGACCTATCCCCGAAAGTTAGGCCATCCACAATGTGACAGCCGCTCAAAGTGAGGGGCCTGACTGAACAGCGACTTGGCGGTTGGGGGTCTGATCCGCTAATATATGTCAGATATGACATATCACCTGTTGCGTGCCGACGGGGAGTAAACCGCTCGTCTGGCTTGTTGGTGCGGTCAAAACCCCACCGTTCTCGAAGGAGGCCCGTGTTGAGGCGGGCGTGATGTTGCGGCAACTTCAGAGGGCACTCACGTTGGGATGCCCCGTTCCCGGCCGATGCCGTCATCGGCCGTCGATGCCACGAGCTGAGAATTCAGGATGCGGATGTGACGTGGCGGATCGTCTATCGGCTGGATGGTGACGCGGTGCTGACTCTCGAGATGTTCGACAAGAAGTCCCGCGAGACACCGAAGACAGTTATCCGATACCTGCAAGCAGCGTCTCAAGGATACGACGCTGCTGTTGGAGGGCAGAAGAAGCGATGAAGCGGTCCAAGCGCGACAAACTCAAGGCTCATGGCCGGGCTGTCGGCTCTGTGCAAGATCTTCTGAATTTGTCAGATGCCGAAGCCTCGTTGGTTGAACTGCGGTTGGCGTTGAGTCGAAATCTGAAAGCCTGGCGCACGCGACGGGGGTGGTCACAGGTTCAACTCGCGAGACAGCTGAAATCCAGCCAGTCCCGCATCGCGAAGATGGAGGCTGGTGACGCATCGGTCTCGGTGGATCTTCTGTTTCGCTCGTTGTTTGTGGTCGGTGCCAAACCGCGCGATTTGGCCAAGGCAATCGGACAGCTCGAACATCGCCCCGTCTAACCTCCGGTTTCGCTTCTCGCACCAAGCTCGCTCGGTTAACGGCGTCGGTGACTTGACGTAATCCAGTCCCTGGCTCTCGGAGCGGCTTGAACGCCAAGCCTCGCCTTAGAAGCCGGTGTGCCATCCAACCGATCAACAGACATCTCGCGAAATGAGAACTAGGCGGCTGTCCAGCAGAACGCCAAATACTGTTGGCTGCGGGCCCCCGCAACCATCGCCCAGCGTGATCTCTCGACCCCCGCGGCCTCTTGGGCGGCGGCTTCGTGGCGACGCCGCTCATCGCCATCTGGAACCCGACGCTGTTCGCGCCGCGCGGAGCACGTACAGGTAGACGCACAAATTGACGACGATCGCCAGGACGCCGAGCCAGATCTGGAGGACGGGCGTGAGCCGGGCCGGATAGAGCACGGGCAAGAGGTAGTGCTCGACGAAGTCCCCTTGATACGCCGCCAAACCCGCCCGTTCGCGAAGATAGTTCTCGAGCGGCGTGAGCGGACAAATCCCGCGCGCGAGCTCAACGACGACACCCCACGCGGCCGCAGGCAGGTGCAGCCACGCCATCTGCGGCCGTCGGGCCACGAGGAGGCCGCCCAGGAGGACGAACACGACGAAGGCTGCATGAGCGACCAGCACGAGGTCGGCGGCCGCCCGGAAGAGCATCGGCAGGACCCTCCTCACAGGCAGTCTCCCACTCCTGGCGTCCCGCTGCCACTGTGCGGCGCCCTCGTCCTTGCCACGCCAGCCCGTCCTGACGAGAATTGGTGGCCATCGAACAGGCACAGTGGAGGATCTGATGACCAGGTCCATCGTGGGAGCCGCCCTTACCACCCTCATCGTCGCCGCCGACATGTCCCCACTCGCAGCGGTCGATCGCGCCAGCGCCGCCGACGCGAAGGCGCTGCTCGAAAAGGCGGCCGCACACTACAAGGCCGTAGGCCGCAAGCAGGCGCTGGCCGACTTCACAGCGAAAAAGCCGCCGTTCGTCGACCGCGATCTCTACGTGGTCTGCCTGGGTCCGAAGGGCATCATCACCGCCAACGGATTCCTGGCGAACGCCGTCGGCATGTCGGCTGACATGCTGCGCGACGCCTCCGGGCGGCCGGGTCGGCAGCACCATCTGGGACATCGGGTCCATGAAAGGCTCGGGAGACATCGAGTTCCCGATGATCAACCCGCTCCGCGTACATCGCTCCATGAGCGGCCGCCTGGAGCGCGCGACTCGCCGCGTTCCTCCTCGCGAGCGTCCAAAGTCTGCCGGGGGACCGACTGCCGCAAGGTTGGGTTTCGGCGAGCGTTGTTACATCGGCGTTTCCGCTCGGCACTTTCGTTGCAAAACGAGATAGCGCGAGCGAGCGCTCTCCTGGCTCAGGGAAGCGCAAACCGGTCGTGTTGGGCTCGCGTGCTCAGAGCGCGACTTCGACCTCCACAGCACGACCGGCGTTCGCGCCCTTCCCAATCCTTATTCGGTTAGCCAGCGGACGGCATCCGCATATTCCGCGTTCTTGAACACCTTCACGGCGCGCGGCATCGCGAACCCGAAGAGCTTGACCGCCGTGGCAATCCAGTCGACGTCGGTGACGATGGCCACCCTCTCCCAGGCGCTCCAGTGCGACAGGCCGACTTTCGCATCGTCCCACACCGCACCGGGAGCGAACCCCGCGAAGCCCGGGCCAATCTGGTAGAGCAGGCGAAGGGTCCGACGTTCCTTGAGGGCCGACTCGATGGCTGGAATCAGGACCGACTCGTAGTCCGATGCAGTGACGTGGCCAGATGCCACGAAGCCCAGCACATCGCCGGGCAGGTCTGGCAGCGGCTCGATCATGGCAACCTCCGGTTCCCGCCTATTCTGCCTGGGAATGCACGGCCGGCCTTCGGAATCCTGCGGAGCCGTGTCTTTCGGAACCTAGCGGCGAGCTTTCCGCGTGGAGGACCCGCGTCGAGACCTCGACGATGGCAGGTCGGCAACATCCTGGGAGGCGCTGGCTTCCACGTTCCAGGTGTGCGTGCACCGTCCGCAGTAGTGACTGCGCGTGACCGACTTGCCCTGGATCACATACTCGGTGCGTACGAAACCGATCCGGGCGCAGCGCGGGCACAGGGTCCGGTCCATGCGGACCGACTTTCTACCACAAACTCTGGTTCGAGGGAAGGGCCCTGAATCGAGGCGCTCCCGTGAGAAGATCCGACCTGGCGCCAGGAGGCGCGGACGTCAGCCGGGGGGACGCGAATGCGGATCGGCATCATCGGAGCCGGAATGATCGGATCGACCCTCGCCCGGCTGTGGGTCGAGGCGGGACACGAGGTGCGGCTGGCATCGCGGCACCCCGACGACCTTCGGCCGCTCGTCGAGAAGCTCGGACCGCTCGCCAGCGCCGGCACTCCTCTCGACGCGGCGGACTTCGGCGAGGTCGTCGTGGTGACGATCCCCTTGAAAGCCGTGCCCGCTCTCGCGCAGGAGCTCTCACCATCGCTCGCGGGCAAGATCGTGCTCGACACGGGCAACGCGTACCAACGGCGGGACGGAGAAGTCGCACGCGAGGCCGCCGCGCACCAGGGCGGATCGGCAGTCTGGGCTGCCGCGATGTTTCCAGGGGCCCGTTGGGTGAAGGCCTTCAACACGGTCTATTTCAAGACGCTGTTGAGCGAAGCGCATCGAAACGGCGATCGTGTGGGCATTCCGCTCGCCTCCGACGATTTCGATGCGCTCGAGGTGGCGGCGAGGCTGGTGCGCGACGCCGGCTTCGATCCCGTCATCGCGGGCCCGCTCGCACGCGGGAAAGAGTTCGAGCCCGATACGCCCACCTACAACACGGGAATGAGTGGACCTGCACTTCGGGCCGCTCTTGGGGAAGACGCTTCGGGGACATGAGATTGGCGGCGCTGCCGGGCGCCTGCGTCTCCGCCGGCGCTTCTAGGCGGCGGTACGCTTCGTAACGGCCACGCCATCGTCAACCCCCTCGCCGGGGTAGACGATCACCTGGTCTCCCTCGCTGAGACCCGACATGACTTCGGCATACGTCGAATTTCGTTGTCCGATCCCGACGGCGACCCTCACGGCGCGGCCGTCTCTGGCGACGTAGGCGGCCCAACCGTCACCCGATCGGAAGAGCGCGCTCATCGGGGCACGAAGCACATTCGCCTGCTCCCAGATGATCACCCGGACCTCGACACGGAAGGCATCGCCGAGCTGCTGCCCGGACGGGCGCGGATCGCGCAGGTCGACGATGACATTCACCCGCTGCTCCTCGACGCCAAGCGCCGAGATCTTGGTGAACCCGGAAGGTTCGACGAGACGCACCTCGCCCTTGAGCGATCCCTCGCCACCCCAGCGATCGATCTCCACCGGATCTCCTGCTTGCACCTTGACGGCGTCGGTCGACAGCAGGTCGGCGACGACTTCCAGTTTCGCCGGGTCTCCCACTTCGATGAGCGGCTCGCCGGCGGCGACCGGCGCCTCGCTTTCGTGGTGCCGCTTCAGGACGACGCCGTCGACCGGCGAGCGAAGCACGATGTCGGCGCCCGTTGAACTCGAGGACGCCGGGACCGTGCTTCGTCGAAGCGCCGCGCGCGCGGCCTCGAGGTCGGCCGCCGCAACGCGCGCGGCCAGCTCGGCGGCTCGCACCTGAGCGTCTTTGGTGCGGGCATCCAGCTCCGCCGAGGCGAGCTGCTGCTCGGTTGCTCCACCCACCTTCAGGAGCTGCTGGTACCGTGTCAGCTCGGATGCGGCGAACGCCGATTCGCTGTGAGCCCGTTCGGCGGTGACGCGGGCCTGCCCGAGCGCGGCTTCGGCTCCCTGCACCCTGGCCGCCGCCTCCTCGCGGGTGCGGACGTCGAGCAGGGCGGGGGCCCCGGGCCTGAAGATCGCGAGCACGGTTCGATGGGCGACGACCGGGTCGCCCGGACGCAGATTCGATCCTCAGCAGCTGGCCCGCGACGGGCGACGAGACGACGTAGCTGTCGCGCACGCGCGTGACGCCGTCCTCGTCGATCGTCACCCGCAACGGCCCGCGGTCGATCCCGGCCAGGTCGACCGGCACTGGGCGCGGCCGAAACGACCAGACTATGGCCGCCCCGATCAGGACGACGGCGGACCACAGGATCAGCCGGCTCGGTCGAATCTTCACGATTCACTACTCCCGCGTTTTGAGGACCGCCACGAGATCAATCCGATCGAGCCGCCGTCGAACGACGAGACCGGACACGAGGGCCGCTATCATCGCCGTCACGGCCGAAAAGCCGAACGTCCGGGGCGACACGACCAGAGGAAACCGGAACAGATCGGTGCTGAACGCCTGGACGACCATCGCGGCCAGGCCGTAGCCCAGCAGCAAGCCGAGGGGGATTGCCGCGGCCAGCACGACCAGCAGCTCCCCCAGCAGGATCAGGGAAATCTCGGCCCGGGTGAATCCCATCACGCGCAGGCTGGCGAGCTCGCGGCTCCGCTCCGACAGCGAAATGCGGGCCGCATTGTAGATGACGCCGAAGGCGATCACGCTCGGGAACAACACGTTGAAGAAAATCTGCACGTTCATGTTCTCGGCGATCGTCTCGGCGGAAGTTCTCGATGGCGGCGCGCTTCGAGTTGAATCCGGCGACGGCCGGCGCGTCTTCAGCCGGGCGTAGAAGCGCCGCGCGAGGGCTGCGATCGACGTGCAGCGAAGGCCCCCGAGATCTGCGGTCCTTCGCGCATGAGACGCCGCAAGGCGTCAATCTCCATGTACACCGACATCCCCATGTACTCGTTGACCAGACGCCGACACCACGACGTCGAATGACGGGGCGTTCCCTTCGAGCACCTCGAGCGTGACCTCGTCGCCGGCGTGGACATCGCAGGATCTGCGCGAGCATCTCCGAGAGGACCAGCCCTTCGTCGGCGGAGCGGCACGGGCTCGAGCGCGGCGTTCACGATCCGGTTGAGCCGGGCTCCGTTCATGAGGCCGGTAATCGCGAGTGTTGCGCGCCCGGTGCCCGACGCGAAGCCGCGCCGCGCACCGTCCGCACGGGCTCGACGGCGACGACGCCCGGCAGGTGTCCCAGGCTCGTAGAGCGCCCGCATCGATCGCGGCTCGACGAAAGTGACCGTGAAGTCCTGCCGCTGCGGCGACCTTGAACTGCATGTCGATGAATCACGTCGATCGACGTCGAGCGAAAACATCCCGACGATGAGAATCGCGACCGCGAACGCCATGCCGACAATCGACAGGCCGGCCCGCAGCGGCTGCCGCTCGAGGTTCCGCAGCACCATCCGCGGCGGCAGGCGACAGCAGCCGTTCGGGCAGGATGCGCTCTGACCAGGCGACGCGGTATCTGGCGGGCGGCTCCGGCCGCATCGCCTCGGCCGGCGGGAGCCGGACGGCGCGCCGCGACGGCGAGGAAGGCGCCGAGCACCGCCGCCGCCACGCTGATCAGCGACCGCCGCCGACGACGACGCGGGCGAGCAGGTGACAGCGAGCGTCGGGAACCGGAAGAAGTCGTTGTAGACGCCGTGATGGCCGCGCCCCAGCCAGACGCCGCCGAGCGTGCCCAGCGCGAGCGCCGGCGACCGCGATGACCAGGCCCACGTTCAGCGTAATGCCACGCCGAGCTCGCGGTTGCGTGTAGCCGAGCGCCTTCAGCGCGGCGATCTGCGGGCGCTGCACGGCGATCAGCCGGGTCAGCACGACGTTCAGCAGGAAGGCGGCGACGGCGAGAAAGATCGGCGGCAGAACGAACCCGAACGTCTGGAGCTGGGTCAGCTCGTTCTCGACGTCCAGTTCGACAGCTGAGCGCCCGCGGGATGGCGCCCAGGCCGCCGTACGGCGCGAGCAGGCGATCGAGCCGGCGATCACTTCGGCGACGAGAGGCGCCGGGCGTCAGCGAAGCGACGTCGTTGAACGCCGCCTTCCATGTCGAATGCCGAGGCGAGCGCCTGCCGGTCCATCCAGAAGACGCCGAACCGCGCGTTGTCGGGCAAGAGCTCGCCGGGCCGGATGCAGTAGATGTACTCGGGCGAGAGCGCCATGCCGACGATTGTGCAGCGTCCGCGGCGCCGGCCGTTGATCACTGCCGCGACGCGCGTCGCCCGGCGTGAACCCGTGGGCCATCGCGAAGGCCTCGCTCGCGAGCACTTCGTCGGGATGGTCCGGGTCGAGCCAGCGGCCGCGCCGCAGGAAGAGTCGTTCAGAAGCGGCGGCTCGCCGCTGGTCGAGCGAGATCAGGCGCCCGGTGGCGGGCTCCAGGAGGTCGGGCACATCGAGCGCCACGTCGACCACGATGCGGGTCATGACGCGGGAGATGCCCGGGACGGCCGCGAGCTCTTCGGAGGCCAGCAGCGGCGCCCGCTTGAGGCTGACGAACACGTCGGCAAACCGGAAGCGATCGTAGTACGTCCGCTGCGCGCCGCGAAGCGAGTCGAAGGTGCGAAGTACACGACGAACATGGCGATGCCGGCCGCCATGACCAGACTGATCGCCAGACGCCTGGCCCTTGGTCTGCCACAGGTCGCGCAGCAGCTTGCGGTTCAACGCGCGGCACTCACCACCGCAGCTCCCGCGGCGCGAGCTTGCGCGCGTTCCGCTGTTCCGAGGCGACGCGGCCGTCGGCCAGACGCGATGACGCGGTCCGCCATCGCCGCCATGGCCGCATTGTGCGTGATGACGGCGGTCGTCGTGCCCAGCTCCCGGTTGACCCGCTCGATGGCTTCCAGCACGACGATGCCGGTCGCGATGTCGAGTGCGCCTGTCGGCTCGTCGCAGAGCAGGACGTCCGGCCGCTTGGCGATGGCGCGGGCAATCGCGACGCGCTGCTGTTCGCCGCCGGACAGCTGCGAAGGAAAGTGATTGAGGCGATCGCCGAGACCGACCAGCGTCAGCGCTTCGTCCGAAGGCATGGGGTTGGCGGAGATGTCGGTCACGAGCGCCACGTTCTCGCGCGCCGTGAGGCTGGGAATCAGGTTGTAGAACTGGAACACGAACCCTACGTGCTGCCTGCGGTATTGCGTCAGCGCCCGATCGTCGGCTTCCGCCAGATCGTGGTCTCGATAGAAGACCGTGCCGGTCGAGGGAATGTCGAGCCCGCCGAGGATGTTCAATAGCGTCGATTTCCCGCTGCCCGAGGGGCCGAGAATGACGACGAACTCGGATTCGTGCAGATCGAGGTCGACGCCGCGAAGGGCGTGCACCTCGACTTCGCCCATCCGATACGTCTTGGTCAGCGCCCGGGCCTGGAAAACGGCGGCGCCGACCGCCGGCACAGGAGGCATTCCAGAACGATTATCTCAGACGCAGCTCGGCTGACCGGACACCAGCGGCGGCGGGCTCGCGGCGGCCCGCGGCTGCGGCTGTGTGAGCGGGCGCACCAGCTCCACCATCGTCGAGTTGAACTTCTCGGGCTCGTCGACGAACGCCTCGTGGCCGGAGTGCTCGAACCACACGAGCGTCTTGCAGGGCGCGGTCAGCGCGTGGAAATAGGCGACGCTCGTCTCGGGGGGGACCCAGTGGTCGCGCCGTCCGACGAACACAATCACGGGCATGTGAAAGGCCGGCGCGAGCTCCAGAAGATTCAGGCGCGAGACCTCGGCCCACATCGCGCCGAGTGTGAAGCGGAAGCCGCGCACGAGATCCGGGAGCTCGAGGATGGACGATTCCGGCTGTCCGAACAACGCCCGTCCCGCCTTCCAGAGGATTCCGGGCCGCATCTGCCCGTCCATCCGGCTGAGGGTCGTGCGCTCGACGAACACGCTGTCGGCCGGATAGGGCGGAGGCCCGATCGTGCGCAGCTTCTCGAGCGCCTTCAGGTCGTGGCGGCGCTCCGCTTCGGCGACTCCGTAGGCGTACGACGACGATTCTGCAGCCGCCCAGTCTCCAATCTGTGCGGCGCCGACATAGACGGAGACCTTTTCATGACATCGAGCGGCGTAGAGCGCGCCGAGCACCGAGCCCCAGGAGTGGCCCAGTATCGCCACCTGCTGCTTCTCGAGGCGCCGTCGCACGATATCGATCAGCTCGTCGAGATCGGAAAGGAACTGAGCGAGCGTCATGGAGGAGGCCGGTATGCCGGGGTCGAACGACTTGCCGGTGCCCCGCTGATCCCAGTGGACGACGGTGAAGGCGCGCTCGAGCGGGGCGTTGCAGTGGCGGAAGAAGCCCCTCTCGCTCATCCCGGGGCCGCCGTGCAGAACGATCAGCGCCGGATTGTCGACGCTCTCTCCGCGGGTCATCACCCACTGATCGATCCCGCCGAGACGCAAGTACTCGACCTTCGCAATGCTGTTCGCGAGGATCTCGCCATCCGGGGCGCGGAACGGCCGGGTCGTGCCAAGGTGCCTCATGTCGCCCGCCTCGCTGGCGTGCCCGCACTCACCGCCCGGTGCGGCATCAGCCAGCCTTCGGCGACGGCGACGGCGCCGACCAGCAGCCACATCGCACCCGCTACGAGCCACACATCGGCCAGGAACGTCACGCCCGTGGCGACCGGCGTGAACCAGAAGATCGTGCTTGCCGTCAGCATCCCGTGCATGAGCGTCGTGACGAGGCTGGCCGTCCCGTCGTAGACCCAGACCATCAGCACGCGGTAGGCCGTCAGGCTCGCGACAGCGGCGAACAAAGACAGCATCAGAAAGACGCCCGCAGGAATCCCACCCGCGTACGTGCCGCTGATGAACGCCTGCTGCAGGAAGTGCCAGAGTCCCCACAGCACACCGGCGATGATGGGACCAGCTGGCAAATGCCGTGCCTCGGCCTTGCGCTGGGGCGTGACTGACCGCGCCAGGCTGAGATTGCCGGCGTGGACCAATCGTGCGGACTATTTCGCGTGGAGCGTGGGATTTCCGATGGCGCGCGTGGACATCAGCCTCGGACCGCCAGGGTGTGCCTGCCTCGGACAGCGCGCCCTGCCGCTCGCCGCACGGCCTGCGGCACGAATCTACGGATTGCTGTATAGTGGATCCTGTAGTACCGCACTGAGCCCGCCAGCGTTCGAGCAGTGCCCCCTCTCACGGGCGCGCCGACAGGCCCATTACGGCCACGATCGGAGCGCACGAGCCATCTATCGACACCATCGTTCGCCGACGGGTCACGCCATCACGTGCGCGCGATCCGGAGGCCACACGGTGCACCGGCGTCGGCGTCTCCCGCGCTCGGAAGGTAGAACGGACCGACCCAGAGGAGGGTCACAATCATGGCGATCAACTTTTCGCGTTCGCGGGTCATCGGCGGTTGGGCAGCATCGTGGGCGGTCATCGTCGCGGCCGGCATTGCATTGGGCGTGAAGGCCACGACCGTCGCCCTCCTGCTCGCACTCGGCATCGTTCCCGCAATCGTGGCGCTGCTCATCGGCCGTGCCGCGGCGCCGAGCATCGCGGACATGCTCCGTTCAGCCGACACGAAGGACGGTCCATCCTGATGGGGCGGGACCTCCGGGACGGCGTCACTCGTACCTGAGCGCCTCGATTGGATCCAGGTGCGCCGCGCGGCGTGCGGGGTACAACCCGAACACGAGGCCGACCGACACCGACACCAGAAAGGCGAGCAGAATCGAGCTCGCCGTCACGATGGTGGACCAGCCGGCCAGCACGCCGATCAGCCGTGAGATCCCGACGCCGGTGATCACGCCGATCGTGCCGCCCACGAACGAGATCAGAATCGTCTCGATCAGGAACTGCCGCACGATGTCGGTCCGCCGCGCGCCGAGGGCGCGGCGGACGCCGATCTCGCGGGTGCGCTCCAGGATGCTGGCGAGCATGATGTTCATGATGCCGATCCCGCCGACCAGGAGCGAGATCGACGCCAGCGCCACCATGACGATCTCGAAGATGCGCTGCGTCCGCCGCTGCTCGGCGAGCAGGGCGGCCGGCACGATCACGCTGAAGTCGGGCGTGTTCCGGTGCGAGGCGTTCAGGATGCCTCGAATCACCTCCGCGCTCGCCACGCTGTCGGCGCCGGGCTCGAGCTGGAGATAGATGCCGTCGATCTCGTCGCGAAACCGGCTGTAGTTGTCCTCGAGGCGCAGGAGCGCCGTCCAGAGCGGGACGTAGATCAGGTTGTTCCGGTCTTCTTCCGGCACGCCCAGCGTGTCGGCCTGGGCGCTCAACTGCGGCCCGGCGACGCCGATGACACGCAGCCACTGGTCGTTCACCTTGACGTACTGGCCGATCGCGTCGTCGGGGCCGAACAGCGCCGCCTTGGCGCCCTCGCCGAGCACCGCCAGCGGCGCGGCACGGTCGGTCTCCCCCTCGTCGAAGAAGCGTCCGGCTGCGAGCCGCAGGTTGCCAATCGGAATATAGGCCGGCGTGACGCCGTAGACGGTCGGCATCGCGCGCTGCGGCTTCGGCAGCATCTTCGACGGCACGAAGCGCTTGCGCGGCGTCGCCGCGCTCGTGCGCTCGACGGTGGCGCGGATGACGCGATAGTCCTGGAAGGTGAGCCCGGGCGAGGTCGCCCGCACCTTGCCGAACGCCTGCGGATCGATCGTCTCGCGCGCCTCGACGATGACATTGCGCACGCCGAGCTGCTCGATGAACGCCATCACCTGCTGCTGCGCGCCGGCGCCGATCGACAGCATGGCGACCACGGCCGCCACACCGCAGATCATCCCGAGCATCGTCAGGAGCGAGCGGAGCTTGTGGACGCGCAGGTTCTCGAGCCCGAGCTGCAGGTCCTGGAGCGAGGCGCCGAACTGCGCCGGGTTGCGGAGGAAGGCGGGGATCACGTGCCCGGCTTCGGCTGCACCGGTCCGGCGCTGCCCGCCCCCTTCCGTTCATCCGCGAGGGGATTGCGCAGGGCCACTTCGGTGCCGACCGGCAGGTTCGTCACGACCACGTGCGTCTCCGTCGAGCGCGCCACCTTGACCTCGCGCGGCTCGAACGAGCGGCCGTGGCGCACGAACACGACGGGCTTGCCGTCCTGTTCGAAGAGCGCCTGCCGCGGCAGGTAGAGGGCTGCCTTGATCGGAGCGCCCGTGACGCGCACCTGCGCGGTGAGACCCGGCCGCAGGCTGGCGGGATCGCTGCCCGCCACGTCGAGAATGACGTCGAACATGCGCGTGGGATCGTTCCAGGACCAGACATCGCGGCGGCTGGCGCCGGCGACGTCCTTGATGGTGGCGCGCAGGGCGCGGCCGGGCCGCGCGTCGATGCTCACCTCGGCCCCCTGCCCGGGGTTGAGATTCGCCCGGTCGTATTCGTTCACCTTGGCCACCAGCTCGATGCCGGTGTCTTGCAGCACCTCGGCCACCTGACGCCCGGGGTACACCGTGTCGCCGGCGCGGAACTCGGGCACGACGACCCCCGCCCAGGCGGCATTGTTCTGGTCGTTGTCCTTGACCGCCACCAGGCCGTCGAACGGCGCGCGCAGCTTCATGCTGTCGATGTTGCGCTGGGCGTTGTCCATCTGGAGCCGCGCCTTGTTCCGTTTCTCGTCGAGCACGGCGAGCGAGGCGCGGTCGCTCGCGGCGCGCGAGGTGAGGTCGTCCTTCAGCTGCGCGAGGCGCCCCTTCGACTCCTCGAGGGTCAGCCGCAGCTTCTGCTTGTCGATTTCGCTGTCGAGCACCGAGCCCTGCACGTCGAGCTCCGCGCGCCGGACGTCGAAGCGCGCCGTCAGCAGCGCGACATCATCCTGCGCGCGCTGCACGATGGCGTCGGCGTGCATCTTGGCGATCTCCTGCTCGGCCTGCGCCAGCTCGGATTTCGCCGTCGCCAGCCGCTCTTCCTGTTCGGTCTGATCGAACTCGACGATGACGTCGCCGCTCTTGACCGGCGTGCCGGTGGCCGCGATGTCCAGTATCTGCAGCGGTCCGCCCACCGCCGGCGCGGCGAGCGTCTGCACCCTCGACGACCGAAGCTCGCCCGTCGCGTGCACGTCGACCGGTACGTCGCCCTGGACGACGCGTGCCGTCGGAATCAGCGTGCCGTCCGACTGCACGCCCTGCGCGGGAGCGGCGGCGATCGCGGCGATCACCAGACCGATGGCCAGCGCACCCGCCAGGACCCATCCGAGACGCCGGCGCTGAAGAACTGTCACGACAGACTCATTTCGCGGGAGGGAGTGGATCCTTCAGCGCGACGCGCTCTCCCGGCTGCACGCCGCCGCTCACGACCAGCTGCTCCTGGCCGCGGCGGGCGACCTCCACGCGCCGCTCGTCCCAGGCGCCGCGCCGTGACACGTAGGCCACCGATCGCCCGTTCTTCTCGAATACGGCCCGCGCGGGGATCAGCACCGCGTCGGCCAGGCGGTCGACGGCCACCCGCACGGTCGTGTTCATGCCGGGCCGCAGGCGCGGGTCCATGTGATCGATCTGCACCGTCATCTGGAAGTTGCGCTGGGGGGGCCAGTTGGAGAAGTCGACGCGTGCGAGGGCGCTGATGTCGCCGACGGTTCCGCCGAGCTCCTTGTCGGGCAGCGCGTCCGCGCGGACGATCACCTGCTGGCCGGGCTGCATGCGCCCCCGCTCCGCTTCCTCGAGCTTCGCGGTCACGCGCAGCGTGGAGAGATCGGGCACCTCGGCGATGATCTGGCCCGGCCAGGCGCGGTCGCCCGTCTTGAAGTCGGGCGGGGGACAGCAGGAGCGCCAGTTGGGCGCAATCGACACGACGCCGTCCACCGGCGTGAGGATCTGCAGCGCCCCGAGCTGGCGCTCGGCCTGCTCCACGTCGAGCCGCGCCTTGTCGCGCTTCTGGATCTTGCTGCCGAGCTCCGCCTGCTCGATGTCGTGCAGCGCCTTCAGCTTCCGCTCGGCCTCCGACAGCCTCGCCCTGGCGTCGGCGAGCGCGAGCTGCTTCTGCTCGCGCTCCATCTTCGGCAGAAACTCCTGGGGCACCACATCGAGCTCCGCCCGCTGGACGTCATAGCGCGCCTTCGTCACGTCGGTCTGCGTCTGCTCCTGCTGCATCCGGTACTGCGCGCGCGTCTTGCCGATTTCTTCCTCGGCCTGCTTGAAGTCGGAGCGCCGGTCGTTCAGCGTCCGCTGCACGGACATCGCGTCGAACCTGACGACGACATCGCCCTTCTTGATGGTCATGCCGTTCTTGGCCAGCTCGAGAATCTGCAGATCGCCGCCGCCGGTGGCCGGCGCCGTCAGGGGGACCGACCGCACCGCTTTCACCTCGCCGCGCACCTGCACCCACTCGATGAACTCGCCCTTGACCACGGGGGTCGTCGGCACGTCGGCCGCCGCGTCGGCCCTGAACATGCGGCTCGCCCCCGCCGCGGCGAGGCCGATTGCCAGGGTCGCGGCGAACACCACGATCTTCCGCCGGTCAGTGCGCCACATTCCGCTGCACCACCGCTCCCGGCTGCAGGCCCGAGGCGACAATCACCTGGTAGTCGTTCATCGCGCCGAGCGTGACCTGGCGGGCGCTGGCGCGGCCGCCGTCGAGCACCCGCACCGTCGCGGTGTCGTCCTCGCGGACGACGGCGTCGCGCGGCACCACGAGGACGTTGTCCTTTCGCTCCAGCTCGACGTCGACGGCCGCCGACAGGTCGGGCAGCAGCTTCGGATGGCTCCCCTGGATGCTGACGATCGCCACGAAGTTCCGCACGCGCGTCGTCAGCATGCTGACGGTGCCGACCGGTGCGACCTGTTCGACCTGCCCCTGAAAATGGAGGTCGGGATAGGCGTCCAGCGAGATCCGCGCCGGCTGGCCGGGATGCAGGAGGTGCACGTCGGACTGGTTCACCTTGACCCGCACCAGCATCGCCGTCGGATCGACGACCTGCATGATCGGCATGCCCGGGCGTGCCTCCTCGCCCTCCTGTATCTCGACCTGCTGGCCGGGCCGCCAGACCATCCGCAAAACGACCATGCCGGCAATCGGAGACTTGACGACCATCCGCGTCGCGTTGTCCTCGGCCGACGTCATCGCCGCGTACGCGCGATCGCGCTGGATCTCCAGGATGCGCACCTCGGCCTGCTCGGCGCGGCGCTTGAGATCGAAGGTCGTCTTCAGCTGCTTCAGCCGGGCGTCCGCCTCTTCCACCCGCAGCTGGTTCTTTTCCTGATCGATGCGGCCCAGGTAGACGTTCTTCTGAATTTCGAGCTGCGCGTTCTGCACGGCGTTCACCGCGACGGCCAGCTCTTTCTCGTCGTTGGCGCGTGTCTGCTCCTGCTCTGCGCGCTTCTTCCGGATCTGCTCCTCGAGGTCGCGGTACTCGGAACGCCGGTCGGTGGCGGCCTTGAGCTGGTTCTGCCGGTCGAACTCCACGAGCAGCTGATCGGGCTCGACGTGGCTGCCGCTGGGCATCAGCCTGGTGATGATGAGCGTGTTGCTGCCCGGTCCCGTGGCGCCGATGAGCCGGGGCGCCGCAACGTTGTGAAAGTGGATGGATTCGACGAGGCCGGTCAGACGCAGCGTTCTGGTGAACGCGCCGCGTGCGACCTTGAAGGATGCCGTCCCGGGACTGGGATCATCGTCGCGCCCGCCGGCGCGAACGCCGCGCATCATGGCGAGCGCAGCGATCAGGGCGACCAGGACCAGCGCAAGCAGAGCACGCGGTTTGTTCAAGCTCAGACGATCCTACACCGGCCCGGAAAAGCTGGCATCTCAAAAGAATTCCGGCGGTTATCCCCAGATTCCCAGCGCCCGGCGCACGGCCACCAGCTGTCCCAGATGGTACGCGTTGTGATCGATGACCAGGAGGATGGCCCGCAGGTACGTCTGCGGGCCCTTGCCGGTCGGAACGCGCGCGAAGAGATCGATGTGGCGATTGTGTGCCAGGCGCGCGAGCGTTGCCCGGTCCGACTTGAACCCGGCGACGCTCGTGGCCCAGCTCCGTGGATGCGGCGGCGCCGGGTCGGAGGGCCAGTAGTCGTCGGGCCACGCGAGCTCGTGCGAGTAGCCGGGGTTCACGCAGAAATCCAGCAGGTCCTTCTGCGCGCGCCGCATGTGTTCGAGCAGCTGCCAGATCGAGTGCTCGAAGCCGTCCGGCCGCTCGCCGCGCCGCCGCGGCGGGATGCCCCGAATCGCCTTGTCGAAGCCGACATGGGCCTCTTCCCACTCGAGAGCGTGAATCAGCTGGGCGCGAAGCGGCCGGAGTGCGTCGCTCATCCCGACATTCTAGTGCCGAGCCCGCCGGCCTGGAGCACTACCCTCGTCCGCCGGCGCGGATGGTGTCAGCGCGGCGCGGATCCGGGCGAGATGATGATAGCTGTGCCGGACGGCATGATCTTCCAGCATGAACTGGCAGGTGAGCGGGGCGTCGGCATTGAGCGAGATCGCCGCCGCGCGATCGAGCTGTTCGTCGCTCAGCGCCCTGATGGCCGCCGCGGCGGCGGCGCTGTTTCGCTGAAGCAGATCGATGGCGGCCTCCTTCGTGACGTTCGCGTGCTC
The DNA here is from genome assembly GCA_963738315.1 of Vicinamibacterales bacterium. Classification (GTDB taxonomy): domain Bacteria; phylum Acidobacteriota; class Vicinamibacteria; order Vicinamibacterales; family JAMQPK01; genus JAMQPK01. The sequence continues at coordinate 1,506,510 of CAVTVT010000002.1, forward strand.
CTGCGCGTGCCTGGTGTTGATCTCATGCACCGCCTCCCACGTGACGCCGCCGATCGGCCGGCCGGCGGCGAGCGTCTGAGAGAGCTGGATCTCGAGCGGATACATCGACGCCACGTGGTGAACGACCACACCCACGGTGCGGCCGTCGCCAGGGATGCGCGTGTGCCATTGGGCGTCGGTGAGCGTGCTCGCGACGGCCGCGAGCGCACGGGCGCCCGCTTCGAGCCGCTCGGCCAGCGCGTTCGCGCGGCGGCTGGCAGGCGCCGGGGTGGCGAGTGTGGGTTGAGGCGTGAGGACCGTGCTCATAGGCGGTATCCTTTGCGGGTGCCGCGCGTGATTGCGCGGCACGCCTCTACCCTAGGGTGCGGAGCCGCTTCGAGCCATGCGTCAGCGTCCGATTCCTCTAGCCGTGCGTCCGGACCGATGCGCGGTCTGCTCATCCGTCCGCGCCGGATGCCCGCACGTCCGGCGCGTCAGTGTTGAACGTGCCGGCTGACGTCCTGTCCGACGTGCTGCGCGCGGTCCGGCTGACCGGCGTCGTGTACTTCGACTTCGAGCTGAGCGCCCCCTGGGCCGTCGAGGCGCCCCCCTCGCGCGAGATCGCCTCGGTCGTCGTACCGGGAGCCGAGCGGGTCATCGAATATCACCTCGTTGCGCGCGGCGCCTGCTGGGGACAGCAGATTGGCGGCGAGCCGATCCGGCTGGCGGAAGGCGACCTGCTCATCTTTCCTCAGGGAGACGGCCACGTGCTGTCGAGCGAACGCGGTCTGCGGGCGATCACGGACCCATCGATGTTCCGCCGCCCGTCCACGCCGCTGCCGCTCGTGTCCGAGCTCGGCGGAGGAGGCGAGGATCGCGCACGCATCGTCTGCTGCTTCCTGGGTCTCGACGACCGTCCCTTCAATCCCCTCCTGACGGCGCTTCCCGGGGTGATCCACCTGCGGGCCGCCGGGAGCCAGGCCGCCAGCGGGTGGGTCGCCACGCTGCTGAACATCGCGGTGCACGAATCGGGCAGCGCCCGGCCGGGAAGCGAGAACGTGCTGTCGCGGCTTTCCGAGTTGATGTTCGTCGAGGCGATCCGGCGTCACCTCGAGACGATTCCGCCCGCGCAGGTGGGGTGGCTCGCGGGACTGCGGGATCCGGTGGTCGGCGCCGCGCTGGGCCTGCTCCACGGTCAACCCGCCCTCGCCTGGACCGTCGAGCAGCTCGCCCGCGGGTGCGGCGTCTCCCGATCGGTGCTCGCCGAGCGGTTCGCCCTCATGGTCGGTCAGCCCCCTATGCAGTACCTGGCGCTCTGGCGCATGCAGCTCGCCTCTCGGCTGCTCACCGGGGGACGGGCGGTGTCGGAGGTCGCCGGCGCCGTCGGCTACGAGTCGGAAGCGGCGTTCAGCCGCGCGTTCAAGAAGCTGGTCGGACAGGCGCCTGGCACGTGGCGCCGTGCGAACGAGCCTGCGGCGCCGGTCCCCGGCCGGTGATTGCCGGACGTGCGGCTAAGGTCCCTGACCGCTGCGCCCCCATCCGAGCCCGATCGACACCGCCGCCGACGGCAGGTAGCGTCTGGTGCTCACCGGCGCCTGCGCCGGCCGCGTGTAATAGCTGCCGTAGTCCACGGACCTGGCGGTGTAGAAGGGAAGCGCGATGTCGGTCTGCAGGAACATGCGGATGTTGCTGGCCCGGAGCAGCTCGTAGCCGGCGGTGAGCTCTCCCTGCAGTCCGCTGCCGTTGGTGTACTCGCTGCCGGTCGACCGGTTGACGGTGCCCCAGCTCAGCCCCCCGCCCCAATACGCGCTGCTGCCGCCCGTCCTGTTCGCGAAGCGCAGCATCTCGAGCTTGACCCACGACCCTGACGACCCGCCGCCGTCGTAGAGCAGTCCGGCACGCTCGCCCGATCGCTGAAAGTTGAAGAACGAGACGTCGATCGCGAATGCATCCATTTCACGGCGGACGCCGAGGCCGAACGATGGCCCCGCGCTCGACTTCGCGGTACCGCCGAACCCCAGTCGAGTGTAGAAGAGCGAATCGGCTTGCGCGCGCCTCGGCGAGGCCTGCGCGGCGAGCACGTTGGTCCGGTCGACGACCTGTGCGAGCGATCCCACCTGCCGGCCCGTGATCAGCGCGCGCACCAGCTGGCTGTAGGCCGCGGGCACTTCGTTCATGCCGGTAACGCGAACCTGGCGGCTGCCACCGGGCCGGCTCAGGGTGATGGTGATCGTGTCGCCCAGGCGGACGTGCGCGAGGGTGTAGGTGACCTCACAGTCGGCTGTCCCGACGCGTATCTGCTGCGCCTCGAGCTGCTGCGAAAGCAGCGTGAGCGCGGCGGCCCGATCGGCGTCGCCGAACGTGTCCACCGATCGGTCGATCGCGACGCAGACATCGGCCCGGGCAGCCTGCGCCGCGGTAACGAGCGCGGCCCCGGCGAGGACGAGGAGACGAATCCACTGACGCATGGCAACCTCCCGACGCCATGAGCGGCGTCCATCGGAGAATGCGCAGCCGCGCGGAAAACCGGCTCGGCCGCGCCGCCGGCGTTCTGTCTCCGGCCAATCTGGTGGTATTCTTCGGCGCATTCAGGAGAGCCAGGGATGACACTGACGACGCGTGCTGGCCGGTTCGCTGCTCTTGCCGCTCTGCTCGCCGGGGCGCCCATCGTGCTGCAGGCGCACTTCAAGCTCGTGGAGCCCGCTTCCTGGCTGATCGAGGACGATCGAGGGGATCCTCAGAAGGCCGGTCCCTGCGGGGGCACCAACGCCGATTGGGGCACTCCGAGCTATGCGGTGACGAAGGTGACCGGCGGACAGCAGCTGCATCTCAAGGTGCTGGAGACGGTCTATCATCCCGGCCACTACCGGGTCGCGCTGGCGGTGAACTCGCCCACCGAGCTGCCGGCGGATCCCGACGTGACGACCGTCGCGTCCGAGCGGGGACCGAGGTCGGTCTCCGCGAAGATCCAGGATCCGCCGATGATGCCGGTGCTCGCCGACGGCCTGTGGCCGCATACGGCCAGGCTCGACGCGGCGCTCGAGACCGACATCCAGATCCCGAACATCAGCTGCCGGCGGTGCACGCTGCAGATCGTGCAGTTCATGGCCGAGCACGGCGCCAACAATCCCGGCAACTATACGTACCACCACTGCGCCAACCTGCAGATCACGGCGGACCCGGCGAAGCCGGTCGATCGGGGATGGCCGGCGCAACGCGCGAACTGAAGAACCCTGCCAGACGCGGGGTGGTTTGAGTCCGCCGCCGTCCGGTGGTAAGCTCCGGGCCAATCCAGAGGGTTTGGAGTTCACCCTGAACCGCGTCGGCCGCCGCCGGCGAAGATGACTCCTGCGAGCCTGCGCTCGGAGGGGTCGGCCATTCCCGTTCCCCTCCAACGCGCGACTCGATGATCCCCTGCGATGCTGGCGCGGGTGCCCGGCGGTGCCGCGGGCGCGTGTGCCGGCGTTCGAGCCATCAGAGGAGGCGCATTGAGCGAATACGCGATGATTGCCATCGGAGGCGCGATCGGAGCGGTCGCGAGGTATCAGATCGCCGCCATGATCCAGGCCAGGGTGCCTGTCGGGTTTCCTTATGGCACCTTTGTCGTGAACGTCACCGGATGTCTGATGATGGGAGTCACGATGGCGCTGCTGACCGAGCGGCTCGTCCTGCACCCCAACTGGCGCTTTCTGATCCCGATCGGGTTCATCGGTGCGTACACGACTTTCTCGACGTTCGAACTGGAGACGTTCGCGGCCGTGTCGGAGGGCGCCTGGGCGATTGCCGCCGCGAACGTGGTTGGCAGCATGGTCGCGGGTTACGCGGCGCTCTGGGCCGGGTTCGCGGCTGCGCGGGCGCTGCTCTGACGGACACCGGTACTCGACGGGTGAGGTGGCATGCTCAAGCAGGGACCGGCAAGAAAGGTGACCGTGTACGTCGGGGAAGACGTGCAGTACCGGAGCGAGCCGCTCTATCTCGCGGTGCTCAACTACCTCTTCTATCACCGCGTATCCGGGGCGACCGTCACGAAAGGGGTCGCCGGGTTCGGGGCGCATCATCAGATGCACGCGGCGCGGATCCTGGATATCAGCGGAAATCTGCCGGTGAAGATCGAGTTCGTGGAGACGGCGGCGAAGCTCGACGCCATCCTGCCGAAGCTGGTGGACATGGTGAGTCCCGGCCTCGTGGAGATGCAGGACACCACGGTGGTCTCGATGGCCGGCGCGGCCGAGGGTGCCGGAAGGCCGCCGGCGCACACGGAGCTCGGCGGCAAGGCGAAGCTGATGCGGATCTACATCGGCGACAGCGACCGCTGGCGCGGCAAGCCGCTGCACGAAGCGCTGGTCGAGAGCCTTCGCGCGAACGACATCGCCGGAGTGACGGTGTACAGGGGCATCGCGGGATACGGCGCCCATCGCCGGTTCCATAAGGAGAAGCGGCTCAGCCTTTCGCGCGATCAGCCCATCGAGCTGTCGGTCGTGGACGAGGAGTCGAAGATCCGCGCCTATCTGCCGCTGCTCGAGCAGATGATGGACGAGGGGCTCGTCGTCCTGTCCGACGTGGACGTGATCAAATACACGCACCGGACGGAGCAGCCGGTCGACAGCGACGGGAGCGAGCCGTGATGTTGAGCGGCCGCGCCCGGATGGTGCGGATCCACTGCGGCGAGAGCGACCGCTGGCAGGGCAGGCTGCTGTACGAGGCCGTCATCGAGGAGGCCAGACGCGCGGATCTCGCCGGCGCCACGGCCTATCGGGGTATTGCAGGCTACGGCGCGAGCTCCCGGATTCATCGCAGGCATTTCTTCACGTCCTCGGATTCGCCGATCGTGATCACCATCATCGACACGGCCGACAAGGTGGGCCGGTTCCTGCCCGTGCTCGAACGGATGGTCTCCGGAGGACTCATCGCGATCTCGGACGTCGAGGTGATCCGGTACACCCACCGCGAGGCCGCTCCGCCGGCCTAACCGGACCGCTCAACGCTCGTTCCACACGTAGAGAAACTCATCGTCGCTGGCAGTGGCGACGCGGGTCCCGCGTTTCCGCGTGGCCCGATTGAGGGCCGAGCGCACCTTCTCCTTGCTCTCGGAGAGTTGCGCGAGCGGCACCTTGATGGCGGTGCCGTCCTCGATGTGATCGAGATCCGCGAGAATCCTGGTCACGATGAGCTTGTGCTTGCCATTGCGTGTTCGCGGCACGTCGGTCTGCAGCATCGGCCTGAAGTTCATTCCCGCTCTCTTCGTCCGCGTAGCCATCGACGCCTCCATAATCGATGCATTAAAGTATCCTTAAGCTATCATTAAAGTAAAGCAGAAAAACAGGCGCGAGCCGGACGGGGCCACTGGAGGAATGAACGCACCGGAGCTAAATGCTCTGGGCCGAGCTGATGACGGACTCGATACGTGGGCCGCGGCCCCGAAAAGAGGTCACCCGTATCGCGTCGAGGCTGCTAACCTCCAAGAGTGAGGAACATGGACAGGAGGAAACCGAGGCAGCCAGCCACCTATTTCGCGCAGGTGCCGGTCGAGCTCGCCAAGGCGCTTGCTGGCGAGCGAGCCTCCCGCGAGGGGGACGACATGCCCGCGAACGTGTCGTTCGAGCCGGCGTTCAAGAAGACCGAGCCGTACAGCCTGCAGCCCCCGCCCCCCGGCAAGACGCGCTGAGCGGCGCCACCTGACTCACCGGGTCATCGAGCGTCCGGTCTGCGCAGCGAACGGGTTCCCCAATCCCGGGGCGATGCCTGTCGCCTGACGGGCGGTTGCCGCCGCGCCGGTCACCACGGTGGAGCCTTCGGGAAGATCACCCTGGCGGATTTCGGTGAATCGACCGTCGCTCAGACCGGTCTCGACGGCCACTCGGGACAGCCCATCTCCCTGTTGCACCCAGACAGCCGGCCCGGTCGCAGCCGGCCCGGACGCGGCGGGCTGTCCCGCCGGGCGGTAGCGCAGCGCCGCATTCGGCACGCGGAGCACCTGGCTGCGCCGCTCCACGGAGAGCTCGGCGGTGGCGGTCATGCCCGGCTTCAGTCGCAGCTCGGGGTTCGGCACGTCGACGATTGCCGCATAGGTCACGACGTTCTGCGTGACGACCGGATTGAGCCGAAGCTGATAGACCGTTCCCGTGAAGTCGACATCCGGGTACGCGCCCACCCGGAAGGTCACCGGCTGGCCGGCGCGAATCAGCCCGACGTCCGACTCATCGATGCTGGCGCTCAGCCGCATCCTGGTGAGATCGGCGGCGATGGTGAACAGGGTCGGCGCAGAGACGCTGGCCGCCACCGTCTGGCCGACGTCCACGTTGCGCGCCACGACGATGCCGTCGATCGGCGCCGCGATCACCGTCTTCCGCAGATTGACCTTCGCCTGATCCACCGCCGCCTGCGCCTGCCGCACGCTGGCCTGGGACGAGTGGACCTCCGCATCGGCCGAGCGCTTCGCGACGTCGGCGGCTTCCATGTCGGCGCGCGCGATCAGCGCCTTTTCCGACAGCTCGCCGGCGCGCGCGAGCTTCGTGCCGGCGTCGGCCGCGGCGACCTGGGCCCGTTGCAGGTCTGCCTCGGCGCGGACCAGGTTCGCCATCGCCTGCTGGAGTTGCGCCTGCATCAGCGAGGGATCGAGCGTGGCGATCACCTGCCCCTTGCGCACGATTGAATTGAAGTCGGCCCCGAGCGTCGCGATCGTGCCCGACACCTGAGAGCCGACGGCCACGGTCGTGACGGCGTCGAGCGTGCCGGTGGCGCTCACCACCTGGGCGGTGTCACCGCGGGTCACGAGTTGGGTGGTATAGCTCGCTGCCTCGGCGCCCCCGCGCGACAGGGAATAGGCGCCGAGCGTGACGCACATGGCCGCGACTCCGGCCGCCGGATAGAGGAATCTGTGCTTCATGGCCGTCCTTTCTCAATTAGACGGCCGGCACGTGGCACGGCGGTGAGCCAGAAGAGACAAAATGGTGACAGGCCTCTCGGCCGCGGCCTGTCGATTTCAGAGGCGCCCATTCGACCACCATGTAGGGCGGCCATTGTGGAACGCTCACGAGGAGGGCAGCAGCGATGCGCGTGATGGTGATTGTGAAGGCGAACAAGGAATCCGAGGCGGGGCAGATGCCGAGCGAACAGCTCCTGACCGACATGGGCCGGTTCAACGAGCAGCTGGTGCAAGCCGGAGTCATGCTGGCGGCCGACGGCCTCCACCCGAGCTCCAAAGGCAAGCGCGTCCGGTTTTCCGGCGCCGATCGGACGGTCATCGACGGTCCGTTCGCCGAAACCAAGGAGCTGATTGCCGGCTACTGGATCTGGCGGGTGAGCTCGATGGACGAGGCGGTCGAGTGGCTGAAGCGCGCGCCGTTCGGCGGCGGCACCGAGATCGAGATTCGTCCGATCTTCGAGGCCGAGGACTTCGGGAAGGAGCTCACGCCCGAGCTGCGCGCGCAGGAAGATCGGCTGCGGAAGGAGATGCGCGAGCGGCGCTGAGGAGGGTCAGCGGTCTTCGCGCGCCTCTGGAAGCTGGAGCCGGTAGCCCACCCAGGGCTCCGTCAGGAGATACACGGGAGCGGACGGCTTCTTCTCGATCTTCTTCCGGAGCTGGTTGACGAACACGCGGAGGTACTCCACCTCGTCGCCGTAATCGGGGCCCCACACAGCCTGCAGCAGCTCGCGGTGCGGGATCACCTTGTTTGGGTGCGTGACAAGGTAGCGAAGGAGTTCGAACTCGCGCGGCGTGAACCGCACCCGGCGGCCGTCCATCGTCGCCTGGCGCGTATCGAAGTCCACCTCCACGGGCCCGAGCGCCAGGCGGCCGGCGAGCGTCTGAGCGGAGGGGCTCCGCCGGAGTGCCGCACGGATTCGCGCCAGGAGCTCCGGCGCGTTGTACGGCTTGGTGACGTAATCGTCGGCGCCCGCGTCGAGCGCACCGACCTTGTCGGCTTCGCTGTCGCGCACGGTGAGCATGACGATCGCGATGTCCGACTGGGCTCGAATCGCGCGGCAGGTGTCGAGCCCGCTTCGCCCCGGCATGTTCATGTCGAGCAGCACCAGGTCGAACCGGCTCTCGCGGAGCTTGTCGAGTGCGCTGTCCCCGTCCTTGGCGTGGTCCACCTCGTATCCCCCGCCGGTGAGCGTGACACGCATCACCCGCCGGATCTGCGGGTCGTCGTCGACGACGAGAATGCGGCCGACGCTCATGCCGCCGCCCCCCGGCGCGGCAGCGACAGGGTGAATGCGGTGCCGGCGCCGGCCGAGCTCGACACGCCCACGGTCCCGCCGTGGGCGCGGACGATCTCGCGGACAATGGCGAGGCCCATCCCCGTGCCCGGAATGTTCCGCGCCTCCGCGCCGCGATAGAAGCGATCGAAGACCCGCGCGGCCTCCGGTCCCGGAATCACCGAACCGGAATTCCGGACGGAGATCTCGACCGCACCGTTCCCGGCCGCCACGATCTGGATCATCGAGCGCGGCGGCGAGTACTTCAGCGCGTTGTCCAGCAGCTGCCGGATTGCCAGCCCGAGCAGATCGCGGTCGGCCTCCACCATCAGATCGTCGGGCACGCGCTGCACGAGCTCGTGGCCGTCGAGCCGGTCGCCGAATCTGGCCACGGCGGCGGCCACGAGCGGCGCGAGCCGGTGGCGCTCGGGGTGGACGGCCAGGTCCCCGGCGTCGATGCGGAGCATCTGGACGGCGTCGGTGACCAGGTCCTGAAAGCGATTGAGGTCTTCGTCGATGATCTCGATGAGCTCGCGATCTCGAGGATTTGCCGCGGCGCGCGCGCGGAGGTCGCTCGACGCGGCTTTCATCGCGGTCAGCGGCGACTTGAACTCGTGTGCGAGCGCGTCGAGGACGATCGCCCGGAGCTCACTGCTTTCGCGGGCGACCTCGGCGCGTGCCGTGGCCTCGTCGGCGCGCGCGCGCTCGAGGCCAATCGCGGCCAGGTTGGTGATCGACCGGACGACGGTGTCGCTCAGCCCGATGTCGGTCATGACCGCGCTGCCGATCGGCCGGCCGCCGAGCTGAATCGCGGTCAGCACGACGCCGGAGGGGTCGCGGAGCGATGCGCCCGTTCGCGCGACTTCGCGAAGACTCGCCTCGAGGTCGCGCCGCTCTCTCACGCCGGCCCACGACACGGCGTCGGCGCGGGAGTCGAACACGCCCACGGTCTGCATCTCGAACGCATCGGCGATCTGGCGGGCGATCTTGCCCGGCACCGACGCGCCGCGTTCGGAGAGCAGCAGCGCGCGGCTGAGCGCGTAGAGCCGCTCCAGATCCCGTTGGCGGTCGGCCGCGTCGAGCTCCCGCTGCCGCGCCCGGCCGGACAACTGGCTGGCGACGATTGCCGTGACAAAGAAGGCGACGAAGGCCACCCAGTTCTGCGGCTCGGCGATCGTCCACTGGAGGTACGGCGGAAGGAAGAAGAAATTGAAGCAGAGTCCCGCGGCAATCGAGGCGGCGGTGGCCGGCGCGAGCCCCCAGCGGGTGGCGATGAGCAGGATCGCCACCAGATAGCTCATCGCGACGGTCGTGGGGTTCACATGAACGGCCGCGAAGTACAGGAGCGTGAGCGCCGCAATCGCCGAGAGCGACGCGCCCACGCGCGCCAACGATACCAGGCGGCCCATGAACCGACTCAGGCTACCTGACCCGCTGGCGCCGGTCAAAAGGGGCGCGAAATCCTGACGGCGCGCTTATGCCTTCTTGATGTGCCGGTTCGTAGACTGAACATGTGAGGGGACGCCAGACCGGGTCGGCGGCACGACCCTCGTACCGGGCAGGCTCTCGGGCGGCACCGACCATGGACAACGCGGGCGCGGCTGAACAGGATGTTGCGGTCGGAGCCTCGAGGCAGCCGGCCACTTCGTCGTGTTCGTCGAGACGTCCGCACACAAGGAGGGCTCCGGTGCTTGATCTGTGCTATCTCGCCATCGCCGTGGTCGGCTTCATCGCACTGTGGGGCATTACCAACGCGTGCGACCGCGCGTAGGAGTCCGCGTATGTTCGACTTCGTCGTTTCGGGGATCGTCGCCGTCCTGCTGCTCGTGTATCTCGGATGGGCGATGTTTCGGCCCGAGAAGTTCTGAGGCGCTGCCATGACCGTCACCGCGATCGTCCAGATTCTCGTCTTCTTCGGGCTGATTCTGCTCCTGACCAAGCCGGTCGGCCTGTTCATGTCGCGCGTCTTTGCGGGCGAGCGCACGTTCCTGCATCCCGTCCTCAGGCCGATCGAGCTGCAGGTGTATCGGATCTGCGGAGTCCGCGAAGACCGGGAACAGCGATGGACCGAGTACACCGTCTCGCTGCTGGGCTTCAGTCTTTTCGCGTTCCTGTTCCCGTACGCGGTGATGCGGCTGCAGGGCCTGCTGCCGTTGAACCCCCAGGGCTTCGGCGCCGGCCAGGTCAGCCCCGATCAGGCGTTCAACACCGCCCTGAGCTTCATGACGAACACGAACTGGCAGTGGTACAGCGGCGAATCGACGATGAGCTACCTCGTGCAGATGGCCGCGCTGGCCGTGCAGAACTTCGTCTCGGCGGCGGCAGGCATCGCGGTGGCGGTCGCGCTGATTCGCGGCTTCGCCCGACACGGGACCGACACGATCGGCGACTTCTGGGTCGATCTGACCCGATGCACGCTGTACGTGCTGATCCCGATCTCGATCGTCGCGGCCCTGGTGCTCGTGTCGCGCGGCTCCATCCAGAACTTCCATTCCTATACCGCGGTGAAGACCGTTGAAGGCGCGGCGCAGACGATCGCGCAGGGGCCGGTCGCGTCGCAGGTGGCCATCAAGCAGCTGGGGACCAATGGGGGCGGCTTCTTCAACGCCAACTCGTCTCACCCGTTCGAGAGCCCCACGCCGTTCACGAACCTGCTCCACATTCTGCTGATCTTCGTCCTCGGGGCAGGGCTGACGTACACCTTCGGTCACATGGTGAAGGACACGCGGCAGGGCTGGGCCCTCTTCTGGGCCATGGCCGTGATGTTTCTGGTCGGCGTCTTCGTCGCGTACGGCGCCGAGCAGGCTGGCAACCCGATGTTGGCGCAGCTCGGCGTCGACAGCGCGGCGTCCGACATGCAGCCGGGCGGCAACATGGAAGGCAAGGAGACCCGGTTCGGAATCGGCACGTCGGCGCTCTTCGCGACGGTCACGACGGACGCGAGCTGCGGCGCGGTCAATAGCATGCACGACAGCTATACGCCGCTCGGCGGACTGGTGCCGCTCTTCAACATCCAGACCGACGAGGTGATCTTCGGGGGCGTCGGCGCGGGACTCTACGGCATGCTGCTCTACGCGATCCTCGGCGTCTTCATCGCGGGGCTGATGGTGGGGCGCACGCCGGAGTACATCGGCAAGAAGATTCAGCAGAAAGAGGTGAAGATGGCGCTGTTCGCGGTCCTGGCGACCTCCTTCTTCATCCTCGTGTTCTCGGGCGCCAGCGTCGTCCTGCCGTTCGCGAAGGGCAGCTACTGGAATCCAGCGGGTCCGGCCGTGGCGAACCTGAACAACGCTGGTCCGCACGGCTTCACCGAACTGCTCTACGCCTACTCGAGCCAGACCGAGAACAACGGCAGCGCGTTCGCCGGGCTCGCCGTGAACACGCCGTGGTACGACCTCACGGGCGGGCTCTGCATGCTCTTCGGCCGGTTCCTCTTCATCATTCCGGCGCTGGCGATTGCCGGGAGCCTGGCGAAGAAGAAGATGGTCCCGACCTCGGCTGGGACGCTGCCGACCCACGGACCCCTGTTCGTCGGCCTGCTGGTCGCCACGGTCGTCGTGCTCGGCGCGCTGACGTTCTTTCCGGCCTTGGCGCTGGGGCCGATCGTCGAGCACTTCCTGATGCACGAGGGCCGCCTCTTCTCGACGCTCCTCCCCGCGTTCCCGGTCTGGTGTTGAGCCATGGCCCCTACCACGACATCGCCGTCGGTTCCGGGTATGCCGGGCGCGCCCTCGCCGATCGGCGAATCGAGCCTGATTCCGAAGAAGCTCGTGCGGGCGCGGCCCCTCTTCGATCCGGAGATTCTCCGGCGGGCGCTGAAGGATTCGGTGCTGAAGCTGAATCCCGTGACGCTGATGAAGAATCCGGTCATCTTCGTCGTCGAGATCGGTGCCGCGCTGGTGCTGCTGTTCCTGATCCGCGACGCGGTGGCGGGAGCGCGCGGCGTCGGCTTCGAGCTTCAGATCGATCTGTGGCTGTGGTTCACGGTGCTGTTCGCCACCTTCGCCGAGGCGATGGCCGAAGCGCGCGGCAAGGCGCAGGCCGAATCGTTGCGCAAGACGAAGACCGACACGATCGCCAACCGTCTGACCGACGGAGACCGACTCGAGAAGGTGTCGTCCTCGAAGCTGCGGGCCGGAGATGTCGTCCTCTGCACGGCCGGCGACACCATCCCCGGCGACGGCGAGGTGATTGAGGGCGTTGCCACGGTCGATGAGGCCGTCATCACGGGCGAGAGTGCGCCCGTGATCCGCGAATCGGGCGGAGACCGCAGCGCCGTCACGGGCGGCACGCGTGTGCTGTCGGACCGCATCAAGGTCAAGATCACGTCGAACCCGGGCGAGACCTTCCTCGACCGCATGATCGCGCTGGTCGAGGGAGCCGAACGGCAGAAGACACCGAACGAGATCGCACTCAACATTCTCATCGCGGGCCTGACGATCATTTTTCTGTTCGCGGTCGTGACGCTCGTGCCCTATGCGATCTACAGCGTGAACTCGGCCGGCGCCGGCGCGCCGCCGCCGATCGCCGTCTACATCGCTCTGCTCGTCTGCCTCATCCCGACCACGATCGGCGGCCTGCTGTCGGCGATCGGCATCGCCGGCATGGATCGCGTCATGCAGCACAACGTGCTCGCGATGAGCGGTAAGGCGGTCGAGGCCGCGGGCGACGTCAACACGCTGCTCCTCGACAAGACGGGCACCATCACGCTCGGCAGCCGGCAAGCGGTCGAGTTCCTCACGGCTTCGGACGTCACGGAGGGCGACCTCGCCGACGCCGCCCAGTTGTCGAGTCTCGCTGACGAAACGCCCGAAGGGCGCTCAATCGTCATCCTGGCCAAGGAGAAGTACGGCTTGCGCGGCCGCGACGTGGCGGCGCACAACGCCAGGTTCATTCCCTTCTCCGCCTACACGAAGATGAGCGGCGTGGACATCGAAGGGCGCCAGCTCCGGAAGGGTGCGACCGAGGCGATCGTGGCGTTCGTCACGCAGCAGGGCGGGAGGATCCCGCCGGAGATCACCGAGATGTCCGATCGGATCGCCCGGGCCGGGGGAACCCCGCTCGCCGTCGCCGACGGCCCGGAGCTGCTCGGCATCATCCACCTGAAGGACATCGTCAAGGTCGGCATGAAGGAGCGCATCGCGCAGCTGCGCGCGATGGGCATCCGCTCGGTCATGGTCACGGGCGACAACCCGCTCACGGCGGCGGCGATTGCGTCCGAGGCCGGCGTCGACGACTTCCTGGCGCAGGCAACCCCGAAGGACAAGCTCGAGTACATCAGGAAAGAGCAGGCCGGCGGCCGGATGATCGCCATGACCGGCGACGGCACCAACGACGCCCCGGCGCTCGCGCAGGCCGACGTCGGGCTGGCGATGAACACCGGCACGACGGCGGCGCGGGAGGCCGGCAACATGGTCGATCTCGACAGCAATCCGACGAAGCTGATCGAGGTGGTCGCCATCGGCAAGCAGCTCCTGATCACGCGCGGCGCGCTGACGACCTTCTCGATCATGAACGACGTGTCCAAGTACTTCGCCATCATCCCGGCGATGTTCATGACGACGTATCCGCCTCTGAACAAGCTGAACATCATGTACCTGCGCACGCCGGCGAGCGCGATCCTGGCGGCGGTGATCTTCAACGCGCTGATCATTGTTGCGCTCGTGCCGCTGGCACTGCGCGGGGTCACATACAGGCCGCAGAGCGCCGCGCAGATGCTCCGGCGCAACCTGATGATCTACGGGGTCGGCGGCCTGGTCGCGCCGTTCCCCTGCATCTGGGCCATCGACCGAATCTTGGGATGGCTGCATCTGGCCTAGCGGGAAACGAACATGCTGAAAGAGCTCAAAATCGGATTCCTGATGATGGTGGTGATGACGGTGGTCACCGGTCTCGTCTATCCCGCCGCGATCACCGCCATCGCCCAGGTCGCTTTTCACGACCAGGCCAATGGCAGCCTGGTGGCCGCGAACGGTCGGGTGGTCGGCTCGCGGCTGATCGGGCAGGACTTCGCGAAGCCCGAGTACTTCCACCCTCGACCCTCCAGCGCAGGCGGCGGATACGACCCGACGGCGACTGGCGGATCGAACCTCGGGCCGACCAGCGCGAAGCTGCTCAACGGCAGCGTCGCCACCGACGACACGGGCAGGGAGTCGGTCGGCTTCGACGGCATCAAGACCCGCGTAGTGCACTACTGCGTCGAGAACGGCATTCCGTTCGAATCCTCCGTGCCGCTGGATCGATTCAGGGACCCCGAGGGGAACCTGGACGACGTGCGGCTGATCAAGGCGTTCGGCGACGGGAAATCGCCGCTGACCGTCAGGGCGCTGCAGGCGATTCCGGCCGACGCGGTCACCGCCTCCGCCTCGGGCATCGACCCGCACATCAGCCCGCGCAACGCCGAGCTCCAGGCCGGACGGGTGGCGAACGCCCGCGGCGTGACGATCGATCGCGTGCGCACGTTGATCGCGGCGCACACGGACGGCCGCACGCTCGGCTTCCTCGGCGAGCCGCACGTCAACGTGCTCGAGCTGAATCTGGCCCTCGACGCGGCATTTCCCCGCCGGTAGGCCGCCCGCCGTGCGTTCGAGGTAGTCTCTTCGAGACGCCATGACGCTCGACAGTCCGCGGGACCCGGAGGCGCTGCTCCGGCAGGTCGAAGCGGCGGAGCGCGCCGAGCGCCGCGGCCAGCTGAAGATCTTCCTCGGCTACGCCTCCGGCGTGGGAAAGTCCTTCAGGCTCTTCGACGAAGCGCGCCGCCGCCGGGAACGGGGCGAGGACGTCGTCGTGGCGGCGACACAGCCCGATTCCGCGCCGGGCGTCATCAAGCTCGTCGAGAACCTGGAGCGCTTTCCCACCAGAGACGTCCACAGCGTTCCGGTGGTCGACGTGCCGGCCCTGCTGGCCCGCCGGCCGCAGGTAGCGGTGATCGACGGCCTCGCCTACGACAACCCGCCGGCCGCGCGGCACGCGAAGCGCTGCGAGGACGTCGAGGAGCTGCTCGAGGCGGGGATAGCCGTGCTCACGTCCATCAACCTGGAATACATCGCCGAACAGCAGGACTTCGTCCGGTCGGTCCTCGGCAAGACGCGGCACGACACCGTCCCGCAGGAGTTCCTCGATCGGGCTGACGAAGTCGTGGTCGTCGACGCGCCGCCGGAAGCGGACACCGGTATCGAGGCGCAGCAGCTCTCGCAGCTCCGCCAGCGCGCGCTGCTGCTCACCGCCGATGTGGTCGATCGTCAGCTCGAGGCGTACCTCCGACTCCACGGGATTCAATCGACCTGGGGCACGCAGGAGCGGATTCTCGTGTGCATGACGCCCCGGGCCAACGCCGCCCGGATGCTCGCCAGCGGCCGGCGCAACGCGGACCGGTTCCACGGCGAGCTCTTCGCCATCTACGTCATGCAGGAGAACCTCACGCCGGAGGATCGGCTGGCGCTGGATCGCAACGTCACGCTCGCCCGGGCGCAGCAGGCGCAGGTCGAGACCCTGGAGGGAAGGGATGCGGTGGCGACCATTCTCCACTACGCCCGCGCGCACGGCATCACGCAGATCTTCGTGGGGCACAACCTCCGGCGGAGCTGGCGCAACCGGCTGGGCGGGACGCCGCTGGACCGGCTGATCCGCGATGCCGAGGGCTTGGACGTCCGCGTGTTTCCGCAATGACCGACGGACCGAGAACGCGCGGCCGCCTCAAGGTGTTCCTGGGCTACGCCGCCGGCGTCGGAAAGACGTACCAGATGCTCACCGAGGCCCGTGAACTGCGCCGCAACGGACTGGATGTCGTCATCGGCTACTTCGAGCCCCACGGCCGCAAGGAGACGATCGCCCTGACCGAGGGGCTCGAGGCGGTGCCGCGGCGCGTCGTCGAGTACCGCGGCCGCCGCTTCGAAGAGATGGACACCGACGCGATTCTGGGGCGCCATCCGCAGGTCGCCGTGGTGGATGAGTTTCCTCATACGAACGTTCCGGGGTCGCCGCGTCTGAAGCGCTGGGAAGACGTGCAGCTCCTGCTCGAGGCGGGCATCGACGTGCTCACGACGATGAACGTGCAGCATCTGGAGAGCCTGAACGATCAGATCTGGCAGAGCACGGGGGTCCGCGTGCGCGAAACGATTCCCGATTGGGTGCTCAAGCAGGCCGATGAGGTCGTGATGGTGGATCTCACGCCCCGCGCCCTGCTGAACCGCCTCGCGCGGGGCGTGGTGTACCCCCCCGAGCGGGCGCGCGCGGCGCTCGAGAACTTCTTCAAGGAGTCCACGCTCGTCGCGCTCCGCGAGCTGGCCATGCGGCAGGCGGCCTACGCGGTCGAAAGCCGCTTCGCCGGCGACGAGACGGAGTCGGCGGACGCCGAAGCGGTGGCAACCGAGGCCGCCGCCGATCGGCTCCTGCTCGTGGTGGGGCCCAGTCCGGCGAGCGCGGCGCTGATCCGGCGTGGCCGCCGGGTGGCCGACTATCTCCGAGCGGATTGCCTGGCGGCATACGTCGCCAGGACGCCGGACCTGCACGACCTGAGACCCGCCGAGCGCGAGAGCCTCGAGCGGCACCTGAACTTCGCGCGCGCGCTGCAAATCGAGACGCGCGTGCTGCAGGGCGGGGATGTCGCCGAGACGCTCGTCGGCTTCGCGCGCCTCAACGGCGTGACCCAGATCTTCGTCGCGCGCGAACCCTCGACCCGTCTGCGCTCCTGGTTTGCCTCCGCGTTCGTGCAGCGCATCGTGAACCTCGCGCGCGACATGCAGGTGACCGTCGTGGCCGACCGGTCGGCGACCCGCAGAGGCGCGTCGTGATGCGCCCGCCGCGGCTGACGGGGGCACGCTTCTACCTGCTCGCCGCGCTCCTCTGCCTCGCCTCGTACTGGGTCGGCGCGCGCCTCGTCACGACGGAGCACGCGCCGCCGGTCCATCCACTCACAGGTCGCGTCATCGCCGGCATCGCCACCGACGCCCGCTGGCTGGAGCGCGGCAGCCGCGAACAGGAGGAAGCGCCAGAGCAGGCCCTGGCGCTTCTCGACATCCGTCCCGGCATGGTAGTCGCCGACGTCGGTGCTGGCAGCGGGTTCATGACGACCCGCCTGGCCGCACTCGTCGGGCCTGCCGGAACCGTCTACGCAAACGATATTCAGCCCGCCATGCTGCGCATCGTTCAGCGCAAGAAGGACGCATACGGCTTGGGAAACCTCGAGATCGTTCAGGGCACCGAAACGGACGCCCGCCTTCCAGAAAGCGCAGTCGACCTCGTGGTCATGGTCGATGTATACCACGAGCTCGCGCACCCTCAGGAGATGCTGCGCAGCATCAGGCGCTCGCTCAAGCCCGACGGACGACTGGTGCTGGTGGAATACCGGAAGGAAGATCCAACGATCCCGATCGCGCCGACCCACAGAATGAGCATCCACGATGTCCGCGTGGAAGTCGGCGCGGAAGGGTTCACATTTGAGCGGGTCGTGCCGGGCCTGCCCCGCCAGCACATCATCGTCTTCCGGCGGTGAGGGGCCAGGCTCAGCGGCGGTCGAGACAGGCCACCGTTGCGGCCGGATGGGCGCCCAGCGCGGCGCGGAGCGCTCGCGCGGCGCGGACTTCGACAACGACTGCGAGCGCCGCGCCGGCAGCGAGGACGCTCCAGACCGACAGCAGAGCCGCGTCCGAGAATCGAGGGGTAATCGCCCACGCGATGAAGGCGAGCAGCGCGACAACCGGAACCCCCCGCCGTGCCACCCGGCGCCATCCTTGTGCGCGTTCCAGCATCCAGAGCGCTGTCAGGACAGATTCGGTCTGCCGCCCGTCGCCGTCGGCGGGCCCGCCAGCCCTGATCTCCACGACCTGTCTCGTACCGTTCACGAGAAGGACGTTACCGGGCAAGCACCTGGGAAATTCCAAAAGAATCCTCTGCCTGGCCCGCTTCTCGAGAAAGTGCTAAAAAGTACCTAAAAGCGCTCGCCGGTGCTGGTCGCCGGCCGGCGCCATTGCGCTAGTATCCGGTGGAAATGGCCTAAGCCGTTCCGGAGGGAACGGTCGCGGGGGACCCAGTGAGGCGATGACGCCTCTGGGGCGAATCCGATCGCTGACGCGCCGTGCAGGTGCCGCAGCGGATGGTAGGGGACTTCCAACCCCGAGCCCGTCAGCTAACCCCGTCGGCTGTTGGAAGGATGGCATGCCCGAAGAAGGGCTTTTCTCGCAGCTCAAGCGGTTCCTCGTCGGCCGGCCGATTCCGTCGCACCTCGCTCATCACGAGCGGCTCTCACGGATCACCGGGCTAGCCGTCCTTTCTTCCGACCCGCTCTCCTCGGTCGCCTACGCCACGGAAGAAATCCTGCGCGTGCTGGTGCTGGTGGGAGCGGGCGTGCTGTGGATTGCGAGCCCCATTGCCATCGTCATCGCCTCGATTCTCGCAATCGTGGTGTTCTCCTACCGGCAGACGATTCACGCGTATCCCAGCGGCGGCGGTGCCTACATCGTCGCCAAGGACAATCTCGGCGAGACACCGGCGCTCATCGCGGCGGCGTCGCTGCTCATCGACTACATCCTGACGGTGGCGGTGAGCATCGCGGCCGGCGTCGCGGCCATCACGTCGGCCTTTCCGCAGTGGCACGTGAGCCGGGTCGAGGTCACGCTGGCGTTCGTGCTGATTCTGATGGTCGGGAACCTGCGCGGCATCCGGGAGTCGGGCCGCATCTTCGCCGCGCCCACCTATTTCTTCGTTGCGACCATTCTCGGCTTGATCGCGGTCGGCGCCTGGCACGCCGTCACGGGGACGATTCAGTCCGTCGTGGCCGATCATCCTCTGGCGCCGCAGGGAAACCAGACGCTCACGCTGTTCCTGCTGCTGACCGCCTTCTCCAACGGCTGTACGGCGATGACCGGGGTCGAGGCCGTCTCCAACGGCGTACCCGCATTCCGGCCGCCGGAAGCGAAGAACGCCGCGGCGACGATGCTGATGATGGCGACCCTGTCGATCACGATGTTCCTCGGCATCACCCTGCTCACGCATGCGTACCATATCGTGCCCAGCGAAACCGAGACGGTGGTCTCACAGCTCGCCCGCGGCGTGTTCGGCGCCCGCGGGGTGCCGTACTATGCGGTGCAGGCGGCGACGATGCTGATCCTGGTGCTGGCGGCGAACACGGCCTACGCTGATTTTCCGCGTCTCGCCTCGATTCTGGCGCGCGACGGCTATCTGCCCCGGCAGTTCATGAATCAGGGCGACCGGCTGGCGTTTTCCAACGGCATCGTCGGGCTCAGCGTCTTCGCCGGGCTGCTGCTGATCATCTTCGGCGGCGACACGCACGCGCTGATCCCGCTGTACATGATCGGCGTGTTCGTGTCGTTCACGCTGTCTCAGGCCGGGATGGTAGTGCACTGGCGGCGCCTGCGCGGTCCAGGCTGGCGCGGCAGCGCGGCCATTAACGGCGTCGGCGCGCTGGTGACGGGCGTCGTGCTCCTCGTCGTCGGCACGACCAAGGCGGCCGAAGGCGCCTGGATCATCATCGCCCTCATTCCGGTGCACGTGCTGCTGTTCAAGGCGACCCGGAGGCACTATCAGGGCGTGGCCGCGCAGCTGACGCTCCAGGGCTGGCGCTCGCGCGGACCGCGCCACAACGCCGTGGTCGTGCCGATCAGCGGCTTACAGCGCGCCGTTGTCGAAGCGCTCGACTACGCCAGGACGCTGTCGCACGACGTGCGGGCCGTGTACGTGAACGTCGATCCGGTCGAGACGGAGAAACTCAAGAAGCAGTGGGATCACTATGCCGGCGACATGCCGCTCGTCGTGCTCGAATCACCATTCCGCTCGCTGATGGAGCCGCTGCTCGAATACATCGATCACCTGCATGCGGGTCACTCCAACGGGTACGTCACCATCGTCTTGCCCGAGTTCGTGCCTGCGCGGTGGTGGCATCACCTGTTCCATAATCAACGGGCGTTGCTGATCAAAGGGGCGCTGTTGTTCCAGCCGGACACGATTGTGACCAGCGTGCCGTTCCACCTTCGCCACTGATGCCGATGACGCAGATGCCGCGGTGGTCGGACCGACGCAGCCTGCTCGCCGCCGGAACCGGTATTCTGCTGGTGACCGCCGCCTTGCGCGGCGCCCTGCAGCTCACCAATGCGACCAACGCCGCCCTGATGTACCTGCTGGTCGTCCTGCTCACGGCGACGGTGTCGAGTCTGAGGACGGCAGTCGCGGCCTCGATCGCGGCCGACCTCTGCCTCAACTACTTCTTCATGCCGCCGTTCGGCACCTTCCGAATTGCTGACCCGCAGAACTGGATTGCCCTTTCGGCCTTCGTAGCCGTCAGCCTGGTCGCGTCCACGCTGTCGTCGGCCGTGCGGGCGCGCGCGCTCGAGGCCGATGCCCGCCGAAGCGAGCTCGCCCAGCTGCTCGACTTCAGCCGCGACGTCCTCCTGGTCACCGGCTCGAGCGGCCTGGAGCCGCTGGCGGAGGGAGCCGCGCGCCGGTTCGGGCTCGAGCTCAGCGCCATCTGCGTTCGCCAGGGGGACGGCTGGGTCGCCTGCACTGGCGGCCCGGATCGGCAGCGCCTGGAGCCGAACGAGCTGTCCGGCATGCTCGGGTCGCTGGAACGCGCATCGGATCCGGATGGCGGCGCCGGCGTCGGCACGGGGCGCTGGTGCCGGTTGTCCAGCGGCCGCCTCGTCTACGTCCTGCCGCTGCGGTTCGGATCGAGCGCGGTCGGGTTCCTGGCCGCGTCCGGAGCCGGCCTGGAGCCAAACGTGATGGCGGCCCTCGCCGGCGTCGTCGCGATCGCGATCGAGCGGATGCGGCTGCTCGAGGAAAACAAGGCCGCGGAACTGGCACGCCGAAGCGACGAGCTCAAGTCGGCTCTGCTGGCCTCGCTCGGGCACGACCTGCGGACGCCGCTGACGGCGATCCGCGTGGCGGCCGGCAACCTGCAGTCGGATGTGCTTCCGACAGAAGAACGCCGAGAGCAATCGGAGATCATCGTGGAGGAGGTCAGCCGGCTGCGCCGCCTCTTCGAGAACATCCTGGAAATGGCGAGTATCGACGCCGGTGTGGTGGCGCCAGAGCTGCGGTGGGTCCACCCGCTCGAGGTCGTGGAGGAGGCGCGCGATCAGGTCGCCTGGGCGCTGCGCTGTCACACGCTCGACATCCGGATCGACGCAGACATCGCGGTACAGATTGACCCGCGGCTGACGGCCGCTGCGCTGGCGCACGTGCTGGAGAACGCCGGGCAATACGCGCCGCCGGATACCGCGATTCTGGTGAAGGCGGGCGTCGCCAGCGGGGAGCTCACCATCGAAGTGCGCGACGGCGGTCCGGGGATCGCCGAGGGCGATCTGCCGCACGTCTTCGATCGCTTTTATCGCGGCAGCGCGTCGGCGCGCGCGATCGGGACCGGCATGGGGTTGGCGATTGCCCGCGGCCTGCTGGCGGCCCAGCATGGGCGCATCTCGGCGGCGAACGCGTCCGGCGGCGGCGCCGAGTTCACCATCAAGGTGCCTGTGCGTCACCGGAGGCTGGTCGCTCTGGATCCGGCCATATGATCAACACGCCCCGCATCTTGCTCGTGGACGACGAAGCGTCCGTTCAGAGGACGGTCGCCGCGCTGCTCCGCGCCAGGGGATTCGAGGTCGAGGTCGCCGCTTCCGGGGAGGCCGCGCTGAAGGTGCTGGCGACGCGCCCGGCCGACCTCGTCGTGCTCGACCTCGGGCTCCCGGACCTCGACGGCACAGAGGTGTGCCGCCGCGTCAGGCTGGAGTCCGCCGCACCGGTGATCGTGCTTTCAGCGCGCGCCTCGGAAGCCGACAAGGTCGACGCCCTCGAGATCGGGGCCGACGACTACGTCACGAAGCCGTTCGGGCCTGAGGAGCTCCTTGCCCGTGTCCGCGCAGCTCTGAGGCGCGCGGCTGGAGGGGAGCCGGCCCCTGCAGGCCGCCTCACGGCCGGTGACCTGACGATCGACTACGATCGCCGGCGGGTGCTTCGCGGCGACGATGAGCTGCGGCTCACGCCCAAGGAGTTCGATCTCCTGTGCCTGCTCGCCAGGAACGCCGATCGGGTGCTCACCCACCGCGCGATCCTGCGAGCCATCTGGGGACCGCACGCCGTGAACGACCCGGAACACGTCTGGGTGCTGGTCGCGCAGCTTCGCAGAAAGATCGAGCCTGACCCCGCAAGTCCCCGCTACCTGCTGAGCGAACCCTGGATCGGGTACCGGCTCGTCAGCGATCCAGTGCGGTAGCCGGAGAGTCGCGAGCCGCGCGGCCGTGTTTGCCCTCCAGACATCGTGGTACGCGTCGACATTCTGTCGCGGCGCGGGCTGGCGCTACGCGTGCACGGCAGAGGTATGGCTTTCCTGATGCTGCTCGCCGAGGCCTGGTTCCTCTGGGCGGCGTATCACCGGTTCTTGCGGTCGTCCGCTGGGATCTTCCTGCCGACGGCGTCGTGTTCGGTCCGCTGCGCCGCATCAGCGAAACAGCCGTCATCGTCCCCTGACCGTCCCGCATTCACCCGCAACAGTGCAGAACGGAGCTCGGCGATCTCCCCGCGAAGCGCCTGGAGGGTCCGCTGCCCCGCGAGCGCCGCGTCGGCGCGATCCGCATCGCGATCGACGAAGTAGCTGGCGAGCGTTGCCGTCACGTACCCGAAGACGGCGAAGGCATACAACGCCAGTCCCACGCAGAGGATGCGCCCTTCGGCCGTCTTCGGCCAGTAGGCGGATCCCATCGTGGTCATGGTCATGGTCGTCCACCAGAGGGCGACGCCGAAATCATGGATCCCGGCAGGGTCGGGCACATCACGTTCGAACGTGTACATGCCGGCGGCGCCGGCCAGCGTGACGAGCGCCGTCATCGCCGCAACGTAGCCGACTCCGCGTCGGCCCATGGTCGACCGCAGGGCGGCAATGCCGCGATTCATGGAGCCGAGGGTCCGAATGAGCCTCGCTCCGCGCGCGGCCCGGGTGATGCGGACGACGCGCGCGAGACGTGCCGCGGGAAGGACGCGAACCGCCGGTACAGCCAGCGACACGGCGGCGAGCCAGTGCTTCTTCAGATAGAGGCCCTTCCGCGGTGCGACAGCGAATTCCGCCGCGAAATCGAGGACGAAGATCGCCCAGATGAGCTCGCTCACCGTGGCGAGCGTGCCATGCAGCCCGCGCGTGAATTCGAGTACCAGGAGCACCAGCCAGGCAAGGCCCAGCGCCGCCATGAGCGGCTCGAGCGTGCGCACGAGATTGCTCAGAAGCCGCCACCGCTGGCGGTCGGCGGCTCGCCGCGTTGCCGGCTCCGTCATCACGCGTCGAGAGCGTTACAGGCGGCTGTGAGGGCGGCCACGCGAAGCACCGGCGGCTGCGCCCAGGTCAGGCCGTGTCCGGCTCGCGTGCGGCGCGAAGGCTGAGAGGACTGCATGTTGGCGGACACGGACTCAGTACCCCGACGCCTTGGACTCGTCCCCGAGCTTCTTGCCGTTGCGCCACGTGTTGTCGCAGAGGGGATGCGCGAACTCGGAGGGCCCGTCCACGCTCGCGAACACGATGTCGTCCGAGAATTCCCCCTTTTCGGGATCGAGCTGTGCGAGATGGCGAATCCGCTTGGCGATCTCGTGATCGGCGCACGCGGTGTCGCCGCTCAGGCCCAGGCCGCCGACCTTCGTCTTCTGCCGGTACAACGGCACGCCGCCGCCGAATGCGATGGATCCGCCGCAGACCTTCCCCTTGGTGTCGTCCGCATGACCTGGAGGTACGACGCAAGTCGGGTTGAACGGATTGGGCTCCGCGACGCCCCAGAGTGAATGGCCCGGCTGCGTGAGGGTGTACAGACGCGCCGTGGAGAGCGCAAGCGTGTCAGTGCTGTAGGCGTTCGCCGTGTACGCCTTGGCTTTCGAGATCGCCTGGCTCCCCGGCCAGGCGCTGGCGGGATCGTCGGTGGCGACCGCCGTCGCACAAATTTCTCCCTGGCGGTTCACGACGGTCGCCCATTCCATCTTGCCGGCGAAGAGGCCGCCGGCGTTGCCGTCCGACGGACCTTCCCGCAACCATTTCTCGAGATCATCGGCCGATGGCAGGTCACCGCACGAGGCGGGCGCTGCGCCCTGGCGCGGCCCCTCGCTCATGGCCGCCGCCGCGCCGGGCTGGGTGGCGGCGGGACTGCCGCTCGGCTTCTGGGACTCCACTTTCGAGCAGCTGGAAGCGCCCAGGGCAGACAGCAGTGCAATCGCGAACAACGGACGCATCGTTTTCCTCCTGGCTCATTTGAGCGACTGCAGGTACGCGACCAGCGCGCGCAGATCGGCTCCCGTGAAGGCGGTGATGTTCGGCATCTGCGCGTACGGCTTGAGCGACTGCGCGTGCGTGACCCACCCGCCCAGAGTCGCGTTCGTATTCGGCAGCGCGTTCGCCGCAATCCCTGCCCGGCTCGCCAGATGCGTGAGATCGGGTCCGACGAGTCCACGCGCTGCGGTTCCGCGAATGGTGTGGCAGAGTGCGCACTGCGCCGTCAGGAAGACCTGCTGGCCGTGTTCGGCCTCGCCGCCGGCCGGAATGGCCGCCGGAGCGCGAAGCCGGTCCAGCCAGGCGTCGTAGTCGGACGGCTGTTCGGCGACGACCACGATGATCATGTGGGCGTGCTGTGGCCCGCAGGTACTCGGCGCACTGGCCGCGAAACACTCCAGGCTGGTCCGCTTGCACCCGAATCCGGTTGGTCATGCCGGGCACGAGGTCCACCTTGCCGTGCAGCCTCGGTACCCAGAACGAGTGGATGACGTCGCGCGAGATCAGCTCGAGATCCACCGGCCGGCCGACGGGAATGTGGATCTCGTTGGCGGTCACGACCTCGTGATCGGTGCGGTCGCTGAGATACTGCACCTCCCACCACCACTGGTGCCCTACGACCCTGATCTCGGAGTGCATCCCGGCCATCTCGCCGTCACCCATCGGGAACGCCGACATCGTCCGCAGCATGAGGATGAAGATCGTGCCCAGGATGACCACCGGAATCGTGAAGCCGCCGACGACGATCCAACGGCGGTCTTCCGGGGCGTTCCACGGAAGATGGCTGGCCAGCGTGCCCCGGCGGCGCGCGGCGACCCAGAAGACCAGCACCCACATGACCGCCGTCACGGTGCAAAAGGTGATCAGCACGATCCAGCCGAGGTGTGCGATGCGGGCGGCGGCCGGACCGGCTGCTGCGAACATGTTCTGCAACCCCGTGTGCATTAGCGTGGTGGATTCGGCTCCGCGGGCGTACGGAGGGATTTCACGTACGCCACGAGCTTCCAGACCTGGTCGTCGGTCAGCTTGGTCCCCCATGCGGGCATACCGTGCGCGCGGCCTTCGGCAATGGAGCTGAAGATCTGCGCGTCTGCGCTGCCGTAGAGCCACCTCACGTCGCGAAGGCTCGGCCCCATGCCGCCCCCGGCGCGCCCGCCGTGGCAGCCCGAACAGTTGAACCGGACGAACAGCTGACGCCCCTCGGCCATCGCGCCGAGCTCGCCGGCGTAGGGATTGGGACGGCGCGGCGGATTGGTCATGGGACCGGGGATCGGTCCGACCGGCGTCTGGCTCGCGATCTGGCCGGTGGCGAGCGCGGACGCGCCCGCGACCGCGCTGTCGCCCGGCACGTGGCGGCATCCAAGGGCCGCGATCCAGGGCAATATGAGCGCCAGTGCGGCCGCGGCAGGCCAGCGCCCGTTCCGTACGCGAGCGTCAGAACCCGAAGACATAGATCGTGTTCCCAGGGGCCGTGTATTTCTTGATGTCTTTCATCGCCCCGACCACGCCCAGCCCGGCATAGGGATCGTCGGCGGAGATGTCCGGGAAGGCGACGGCGCCCATCCAGCCGCCGACGCCCGAGTAGATGGCGACGTACTGCTTGCCGTCAGGGCCGAGATACGTGATCGGGTTGCCGACGATGCCCGAGGCGGTGTGGAACTTCCACAGCTCGGTGCCGTTGCGCGCATCGAGCGCCTTGAACCAGCCGTCCATCGTGCCGTAGAACACCAGGTCGCCGCCGGTGGCGACCACGCCGCTGTAGACCGGGAGCTGCGGCTCTCTGGCTCCCCAGACCTTCTTCGCGTGTGCGACGTCCCAGGCGACGAGCTCGCCCTGATAGCCGCCCGGGCCGGGGTACATCTTCACGTCGGCGCCCAGGTAGGGTGTGCCGGCGATGTAGTTCGCCTCGATGCCCTCGTAGTCCATGCAGGTGTTGTGCGACGGGATGTACAGGAGCCCCGTGCGCGGGGAGAACGCGGAGGGGGTCACGTCCTTCGCGCCGGTCGACGAGGGGCAGATGTCGGTGGTGACCTGCCCGAAGTGCGTGCGCTTGGCAGCGACCTCGTTCGGTTTGCCGGTCTTGAGGTCGTAGCCGGTGGCCCAGTTCACCGGCTGGTACGTCTCGGCTGAAAGAAGCTCTCCAGTCTCGCGATCCAGCACGTACACGAAGCCGGTGCGTCCTGGATGAACGAGCAGTTTGCGCGGCCTGCCGCCCCACTGCATGTCAACGAGAATGTTCTCCATGATCTCGTCGTAGTCCCACGCATCGTGAGCGGTCGCCTGATAGGCCCACCTCGCCTCGCCGGTGTCGGCGTCGCGCGCCATGATGCTGCACGACCACTTGTTGTCGCCGGGACGCAGGTCCGGATTCCAGACGCCGGGATTCGCCGTGCCGTAGAAGAAGAGGTTGGTTTCCGGGTCGTAGGAGATCCAGCCCCACACGGTGCTTCCCCCCAGCTTCCACTGGTCGCCCCGCCAGGTCGTCTGGCCGAGATCCTTGCCCTGGTCTTTCTGATAGAACGCATGGAAGTCGGAACCGATCTTCACGTCGGCGTCGGGACCGGTGTTGTAGGCGCGCCACAGCTCCTTTCCGCTCGCCACATCGAGCGCGGCCACGTAGCCGCGCACCCCGAGCTCGCCGCCGGAGTTGCCGACAATCACCTTGTCCTTGATGGCGAGTGGCGCGCTGGTGATGGTCTCGCCGATGTTGATGTCGCCGACCTTGGTGCGCCAGACTTCGGCGCCGGTGCTGACGTCCACCGCGACGGTGTGGGCGTCCAGCAGGTTGTAGATGATCTTGCCGTCCGCGTAGACCGCGCCCCGATTCACCACGTCGCAGCAGGCGATGCCGACGGCGCGCGGGTCGGGATGCGGCTCGTACACCCATTTCAACGCGCCGCCGGGCTTCGTGAGGTCCACCGCCACCAGGTTGTTGGGAAACGGCGTGACGATGTACATCGTGTTGTTCACGACCAGCGGTTGGCCTTCATGACCCTGCGGGATACCGGTCGAGAGCGTCGTCACCACCCGGAGGTTCTTCACGTTCTGCGTGTTGATCGTGTCGAGCGGGCTGTAGCGAAGACTGCCGTAGTCGCCGGCCGGCAGGCGCCACTCTCCCGCGGCGACCTCGGCGACGAGGCTGAAGCCCGCCGGCGCGCCGGGAACGGTGGCCCGCGTTTCGGGCGCGGGCCCGGCGCCGTTGCGCTCGCCGCCGGCCGTGCAGCCGCCACATGCGAGCACCACGGACGCCGCCAGAACCAAGCCTGCCCGACGTGTCACTGCTGCTGTCACCACCATCACCTCAACGTGTAGAGATACGCCGCGACGTCCCGCGCCTCGCCTTCCGACAAACCGATTGTCGGCATCGCCGTGCCCGGCTCGACCGACTTCGGTGCGCGCACCCACTGAACGAGGTTCTCCGGCGTGTTGGGCAGCTCGCCGGCGATATACGTCCGACGAGAGAACCAGAAGAGCGGGGGCGCCACGAGTCCGCGGGCGCCGCGAACGCCGGGAATCGTGTGACACGAGCCGCAGTTCCGGTATTCGATGACCTGTCGGCCGCGGGCGGGGTCGCCCGCGATGGCGACGGTGTACTGCACGCCCTCCTCCGGGTTGTTCCCGCGGCAGCCGGTCGAGGCGGCAGCGGCCGCCAGCAGGCCGACACCGCACGCGAAGCGGACCCGGGCGGCCCTCATCGCGATTCTCCACAGACGCGGACGAACACGGCGTTCAGCGAGGCCCAGAAGATGCCCACCGTGAACGCCGTGCTCACGAGGACGCCGCCGAACGACATGAACTCGACGCGGTCCTCGGCGGCGCGCGTCTCGGTTCGCGCCCGCCGCCAGGTGTTCAGGCCGACGGCCACAGCGGCGATGGCCACCGCCAGGGCGCCCAGACTCGCGAGTCCCACGATCAGCCGGACCCGGCCGACGGGAAGGTTTTGGCAGATGCGGGCGCCAAGGGCCCACCCGCAGAGCCCCTGCACCACCCAGGCAGCCGGAGCAGCCAGCAGCCCGAACCAGAGCCGGCCGGGCGACACATCGACGGTGATCGAGCGAGGGTCCGCCATCATCGTTTCAGGTTCGGGACCACGTACAACAGCCCGACGATGAAGAGCCACACGAGATCCACGAAGTGCCAGTACAGCGATGCGTTGTGCAGGCCTCGGTGCGGAGGTTTCAGATTGGGTCCGATCTCCGGGAGCGCCAGCACGTAACCCAGCATCAGCAGCCCGAGAATCAGGTGGGCGGCGTGAAAACTGGTGATGGTATAGAAGATCGACCCATAGGCGTCGCTCGTGGGCTGCAGCGTCTGCAGGTGCTCGCGGTATTCGAGGACCTGGATCCCGAGGAATGCGATGCCGAGCAGCAGCGTGAGCCCGATCGCCGCACGGGCGGCGCCTGATCGGCCCCGCCTCTCGGCCCGCTCGCCCCGATGCAGCACGACGCTGCTGGTGAGCAGCACCCCGAGCATGACGAGCGCCAGCGTCAGCTTCGGAGGCTCCGGCGGCCACACCGGTTTGTCATGGCCCAGGTAGTAGTAGGAGAAGAACAGGCAGACGAACAGCGTCGCCTCGGTGGCGATGAACATCAGCATCGCCCACGTGCCGCGATCGGCCACGATCGTGCGGGGGATCGTCGTGCGCGGCGTCACCAGTTCCATCAGGCGACCTCCCGCTCGACCGCAACCCGCCCCACAGGCCGCTCAGGCTCGGGCCAGAGCCATGCCGCCGCGACGATCACCGACGCGGCCACAGCCGCGAGCGCCAGCCACATCGCCTTGAGCAGCAGCGAGGCAAAGAGCACCGTGAGCGCGATCGTGAGGTACAGGGGCGTGGCGGTGTCGTCGGGCATCTTGGCCACGCCCACCGGATCGGCGTCCAGCACCGTACTCACCGCCGCGACCCGCGCATCGTCGAGGGTGCGGTCGTCGCGCGGGTCGAAGTGCTCGTCGAACTCGTCCCAGAGGGGATGGCGCGTGGCGACGATCGGCACCAGTTCGGACCCGTACACGGGCGGCGGCGATTCGCTCTCCCACTCCAGCGTGTCGGCGTTCCAGGGATTGCGTCCTGCATGCGCCCCGCGCAGACTCCGTACAAAGTTGACGATGCTGATGAGAATCCCGGCCGTCAGCACGTAAGTACCGATCGTGGCCGTCATGTTCCAGCCGGTCCACCCGAGGTCTCCCGGGTACGTATAGATGCGGCGCGGCATACCGAGCAGGCCGGCCACGTGCATCGGAAAGAACGTCAGGTTGAACCCGGTGAACATCACCCAGAAGCTCCAGGCCCCGAGCCGTTCGTCGAGCAGGCGGCCGGAGATCTTGGGCAGCCAGTAGTACAGCGCGGCGAAGACCGGGAACATGTTGGCGCCGACGAGCACGTAATGGAGGTGGGCCACCACGAAGTACGTGTCGGTGAGCTGCCAGTCGAATGGGATCACTGCCGTGGCGATGCCGTTGAGCCCGCCGATCACGAAGACGACCAGGAAGCCCAGGGCGAACAGCATGGGAGTAGCGAGGACGGGCGTGCCGCCGGCGATCGTGGCCACCCACGCGAACACCTGGACGGCGCTGAAGATCGAGATCGTCATCGAGGCGGCGCTGAAGAAGCTCATGGCCATCTGCGGCTCGCCGGTGGCGAACATGTGGTGCACCCACACGCCGAAGCCGACCAGGCCCGTGAGCACGGTTGCCAGCGCCACGTAGGCATAGCCGACAATCGGGCGCCGCGAGAAGGTGGGGACGATCATCGAGATCATTCCGGTCGCCGGCAGGAAGACGATGTAGACCCAGGGATGGCCGAAGAACCAGAAGAGCTGCTGCCATAGCAGGACGCTGCCGCCCCGGCGCACGTCATAGAAGTGGGTGCCCCAGCGGCGGTCGAGCTCGAGGAACACGCACGCGGCGGTCAGCGCCGGCAGCGAGAAGAGCACCGAGGCCGACACGGTGAGGGTGCTGTAGAAGAACAGCGGCATGCGGCTCACCGCCATGCCCGGCGCCCGCAGCCTCAGAATGGTCGTGATGAAGTTGACGGCACCGGCCGTCGTCGAGATCGTCAGGAACAGCAGGGCCAGCGCATAGAAGTCCATGTTCAGGCCCGGCGAGTAGACGCTGTTGGTGTACGGTACGTACGCGAACCAGCCGCCGTGCGGCGCCTGGCCCATGAAGGGGCTGGCGTAGAGGAACAATCCCGACGCGGCGAATGTCCAGTAGGTGAAGGCGTTCAGGCGGGGGTAGGCCATGTCCCGCATCCCGCCCATCATCGGGATGAGATAGTTGGCGAAGCCCGAGAGCATGGGCGAGGCGTACCAGAAGATCATCGTCATGCTGTGCATGGTGAAGATCTGGTCGTACGCCTCTGGCGTGAGGATCGCCTGTTCGGGCAGCGCCAGCTGCGTGCGGATCAGAATTGCCTCGACGCCGCCCGCCAGGAGGAAGAGAAAGGCGGTCACGAGGTAGCGCTTGCCGATCTCTTTGTGATCGACGGTTGCGAACCATCCCCACAGCGTGTGAGGACGATCCCAGAGCGCGCACAGACGCCTCGTGACCTCTGCCTTTGCCACAGCCAAACTGGAGCCTTCCGTTGCGGGCTGTGGCAACGCACGTGCCAGCACATCGCCGGTCGACGTCGCGACTTCCTGCACGGAAAAAAGGAACGGCGGTTGTGTTCGCTGTATCAGCTCCTTGCCATCGAGGTGTCGCAGGTGTATCGAAGAACAGCGACATGGCGCTGTTCGAAAGAGTTCGATCTCGATCTGATGCGATGTCGAATCGTTTGCGGTGCGCGCAGCGGTTTGCGGAAGCGGGGTGGCGGGAGACGTGTGCGATGGTACTGACGTGGAGGACCGCCGGGCGCGCTGCCGGGCACGAGCACGACGATCGTGCTCGTGCCCGGCAGACGACGCATCGGCCGGTGCCGGGGGGGGCCGGGCGTGAATCAGATCGTGCCAGGCGTGAGAGCAAGATGTCCGCCAGCTCCGGCCCTCTGGCGGTGTTTCTCGCTAACTCATGAGCGGCGTGAGTCTTACGCCGTTCGCACGCTGCGACGTCGCGCGACGGCACCAGGCCGCGATGTGCCGTTCGGGAACGCCGACGCGGTCGCGATCGCGTGAGATCGCCGAAAATACGGGCGCTTTGCCGCAATTCCGCTGCGTGTTCCGTTTCGACGCGCGCGTGTGCCGGCCCGGCGCACTCCTGCGGTCCTTTGCCGCTCGGCGAGGGGCACGGTAGAATCCGGCCATGCAACTGTCCCGGTATCTTGCTCTCGCGTGCGCGCTTGCGGCGGTGGTCCCGATGGGCTGCGAACGGAAGTCGGCGAGCTCCTCTCAGACCACCACCGGCGACATCCTGGTCGGCTTCTACGGCTCGCTCACAGGTGACGGGGCGTCCTTCGGGATCTCGTCGCGGGAGGGGGCCGAGCTGAGCGTCGCAGGAGATCAACGACGCCGGGGGGCTCCTCGGAGGCCGCAAGATCCGGCTGCTGATCGAGGACGACCAGAGCAAGCCGGACGAGGCGTCGAACGCGGTCACCAAGCTCATCACCCAGGACAAGGTGGTGGCCGTCATCGGCGAGGTGGCCAGCCGGCGCTCGCTGGCGGCCGGCCCTGTGTGCCAGAAATATCAGGTCCCCGATGATTTCCCCCGCGTCGACCAACGAGCGCGTGACGGAGATCGGCGACTACATCTTCCGCGTCTGTTTCATCGATCCGTTCCAGGGAGAGGTGCTCGCGAAGTTCGCCTTCAACGATCTCAAGGCGAAGCGAGGTCGCCGTGCTCAAGGATATCCAGCAGGACTACTCGGTGGGGCTGACCGACTCGTTCGTGAAGAACTTCAACGCGCTCGGCGGCCAGGCGCTCGACCCGGTGAGCTACAGCTCGGGGGACGCCGATTTCAAGGCCATTCTCACGCAGGTCCGGAGCCAGAAGCCGGACGCCATCTTCGTCACCGGCTATTATCCCGAGGCGGCGATCATCGTGCGCCAGGCGCGCGAGCTCGGCATGACGATGCCGATTCTGGGCGGAGACGGGTGGGTCGGCGACGCACTCAAGAACGGGCGAGAGGCCCTGAACAACTGCTACATCTCGAACCACTACTGGCCATGGACAATCCCGACCCCGTCGTGCAGCAGTTCGTGAGCGCGTACCGCGCGAAGTTCGGCCACGAGCCCGATTCGATCGCGGCGCTCGGCTATGATGCCGTCAAGGTGCTGGCCGACGCCATCACGCGCGCGAACTCGACCGACGGCCCGACAGTGCGCGATGCGCTGGCGGCCGCCGACGTGGCGGGCGTCACGGGGCGAGCTGAAGATGAACGCCAGCCGCAATGTCGAGAAGCCGGCTGTGATCCAGCAGGTGACGTACGCCGACGGAGAGGTCAAGTTCGTCTACAAGACCACTATCGCTCCCTAGTGGACACCTTCCTCCAACAGTTCATCAACGGACTCTCGCTCGGCGCCATCTACGCGCTGATTGCGCTCGGCTACACGATGGTGTACGGCGTGCTGCGGCTGATCAACTTCGCGCACGGCGACGTCTACATGCTCGGCGCCTTCGCCGGCTACTTCATCGCGAATGCGATGAACCTCGATGCCAACCCCTCGGTCCCGGGCGCGGTCGTCGTCATGCTCGGGTCCATGGCCGTGTGCGCCGGCGTCGGGGTGGTGATCGAGCGCTTCGCGTACCGCCCCGTGCGGCACCACGCGCGGCTCACCTCGCTCATCACGGCCATCGGCGTCTCGCTGCTGCTCGAGTACGGCGGCCAGGTGGTGTTCGGCGCGACCCCGCGGTTCTTCCCGCAGATGATCCGCTCCGAGACCTATACGATTGGCGCCGTGCAGATCACGAACCAGAACCTCCTGATCATCGTGGTCGCCGTCGTGATGATGTTCGGGCTCGAGTTCATCGTGCAGCGGACCAAGATCGGCAAGGCGATGCGGGCCGTGTCGTTCAACGCGCCGGTGGCGAAGCTGATGGGGATCAACACCGACTTCGTGATCGCCTTCACGTTCGCGCTCGGCTCGGCGCTGGCGGCCGTCGGTGGCGTCATGGTGGCGCTGGCGATCCCGCGCATCGACCCGCTGATGGGGCTGATGACCGGGCTCAAGGCCTTCGTCGCGGCGGTGCTGGGCGGCATCGGCAACATCCCGGGCGCCATGCTGGGCGGAATGCTCATCGGGTTGATGGAGACCTGGCTCGGCGCCACCGCGTATTCGACCTACCGCGACGCCGTCGCCTTCGCCGTGCTGATTCTGATTCTGCTCTTCCGGCCGGCCGGCATCCTCGGCAAGTCGGTCATCGAGAAGGTGTAGATCGCATGAGCCTGGCCAGGAAAGTCGTGCTCGTCGCGATCGCCCTGGCGGTGCTCGTCGTGTTGAACTACCTGTTCAACCACGGCCTCGGCGACTTCCAGATCAACCCCTACTACGCGCGCATCATCAACCTCATCGGCATCAACATCACCCTCGCGGTGAGCCTGAACCTCATCAACGGCCTCGCGGGCCAGTTCTCGCTCGGGCACGCCGGCTTCATGGCGGTGGGGGGGTACACCGCGACGTACCTGACCGTCTACCACGGGCGGCAGATCGCGTCGGCCGTCGGGAGCAGCGTCCTCGGTCCGATCGGCGGCTCGGTGGTGATGGTGCCGAGCCTCATGGCGGGAGCGGCGGCCGCCGCGGTGGCCGGGCTGCTCGTCGGCATCCCGTCGCTGCGGCTGAAGGGGGACTACCTGGCGATCGTGACGCTCGGCTTCGGCGAGATCATCCGCGTCGTGATCCTCAACATCCCGGCGGTCGGCGGGGCCACCGGCTTCACCGACGCCCTGCCGATCACGAACTTCTTCTGGATCTTCGCCATGGCGGTGCTCACGATCGTGATCGTGCGCAACATCGCGACCTCGACCTTCGGCCGGGCGCTGTTCGCGATCCGGAGCGACGAAATCGCGGCCGAGGCCATGGGCATCAACACGACGTATTACAAGGTGCTCGCCTTCGTGCTCAGCGCGGCGCTGGCCGGCATTGCGGGCGGGTTGTCGGGGCAGCTGTTCGCCAACCCGCTGAACCCGCAGAACCTCAATTTCGTCAAGTCGATCGAGGTCATCGTGATGCTGGTGCTCGGCGGCATCGGCTCCATCACCGGCGCCGTGCTCGGCGCCACCACCCTCACCATCCTGCCCGAGGCGCTCCGCACCTTCGACCAGCAGTTTCCCGGGCTGCGCATGGTGATCTACGCGCTCCTCCTGATCCTGCTCATGATCTTCCGCCCGCAGGGGCTGCTCGGGCGTCGCGAGCTCAGCTGGGCCTGGTTCGGCCGCCGCAGCCGGGTCAAGTCGGCGGTGGTGTCGTGAGCCAGCCTGCCGCCGCCTCCGGTCCGCTGCTCGAGGCGCGCGATGTCACGATGCGCTTCGGCGGCCTGTCGGCGGTGAAGGCGCTCACCATGACGGTGCCGCGCGGCTCGCTGTACGGCCTCATCGGGCCGAACGGCGCGGGAAAGACGACGGTGTTCAACGTGCTCACCGGCGTCTACTGTCCGACCGAAGGGCGCATCGAGCTCGACGGCGTGCGCCTGGACGGCTTGAAGCCGTACGCCATCACGCGCCTGGGCGTCGCGCGCACGTTTCAGAACATCCGGCTGTTCGCCGACATGAGCGTGCTGCAGAACGTCATGACCGCGCACCATCTCCGCACCCGCCAGATCCTGGCCGATGCGCTGCTCGGCACGTCCAGGCACCACGAGGAAGAGGCGAGGACGCGCGCGCGCGCCATGGAGCTGCTCGGCATCTTCGGCCTCGATCGAGTGGCGGACGCGCCGGCGACGAGCCTCCCCTACGGCAGCCAGCGCCGCCTGGAGATCGCGCGCGCCCTGGCGACCGAGCCGCGACTGCTGCTGCTCGACGAGCCGGCGGCAGGGATGAACCCGCAGGAATCGCTGGATCTCATGCGCCTGATCCGCTGGCTGCGCGACGAGTTCGAGCTCACGATCCTGCTCGTCGAGCACAACATGAAGGTGGTCATGGGCATCTGCGAGATCGTCCAGGTGATCGACTACGGCGAAGAGATCGCCATCGGAGCCCCCGCCGAAATTCAGCGGAATCAGCGCGTCATCGAGGCGTACCTGGGCGGGGGATAGCGGGCGCGTCATGCTCCTCTCGCTCGAACACCTGAACGTCTACTACGGCGCCATCCACGCGCTCCGCGACGTCTCGCTGACGGTGGCCGAGGGGGAGGTCGTCACCCTCATCGGCGCCAACGGAGCGGGCAAATCGACGACGCTGCGGGCGATCACCGGACTGCTGACTCCCAGGAGCGGCCGGGTGGTGTTCGAGGGGCAGGACATCACCGGCCTGCCCGCGCACCGGCTCGTGGCCCGCGGCATCTCCATGGCGCCCGAAGGCCGCGGCGTCTTCGCCAACCTGACCGTGCTCGAGAATCTCGAGATGGGCGCGTACCTCACCAGGAACCGCCGCACGGTCGAGGCCGACCTCGAGCGGGCGTTCGTCCTCTTCCCGCGTCTGAAGGAGCGGATCAGGCAGCGCGCCGGCACGCTCTCGGGCGGCGAGCAGCAGATGCTCGCGATCGGCCGGGCGCTGATGTCGCATCCCCGCCTGCTGCTCCTGGACGAGCCCTCGCTGGGGCTCGCTCCGATCGTGTGTCAGACGATCTTCAGCACCATCGACGAGATCAAGGCCGCGGGGACGACCGTGCTGCTGGTCGAGCAGAATGCCAACGCCGCCCTGAAGCACTCGGACCGCGGATACGTGCTCGAAACCGGCGAGGTCATTCTCGAGGGGAGCGCCGCCGCCATCGCCGGCGACTCGAGGGTCCGGGAAGCCTATCTGGGGGAGTGATCGCGCGCGCGTCTCGCGCGGTGGCGGACGAGCTCGACGAGCATCGGCAGCACCGACACGATCACGATCCCGATGGTGACGAGCGAGAAATGGTCGCGGACCACCGGCACGTTGCCGAAGGCGAAGCCCGCCCCCATGCACAGGGCCACCCATGCCAGCCCCCCGGTGAGGTTGTAGAGCACGAAGGCCGGCCGCGGCATCAAGGCCGCACCCGCGACGAAGGGCAGGAACGTGCGGACGATCGGGACGAAGCGCGCGAGCACGACCGCCTTGCCGCCGTGCGTGACGAAGAACTCGTGGGCGCGGCGGACGTGATCGGGATTCACCAGCCGGGAGATCCGCCGCAGCTCGCCTGCCTGCGGGTCCGCGGCCGCTCCAATCACGCGCGGTCCGATGGCGCGGCCGATCGTGTAGTTGAACGCGTCGCCGCCGAACGCCGCCGCCGCGAGCAGCACGAACGACAGCCACGGGTTCAGCAGGCCGGCGGCGCAGAGGGCGCCCACCGCGAACAGCAGCGAGTCGCCCGGGAGGAACGGCGTGACCACGAGCCCCGTCTCGGCGAACACGATGCCGAACAGGATCCCGTAGACCCACGTGCCGTACAGGGCGACGAATTCGCGAAGGTGCTTATCGCTGTGGAGGAGGAAGTCGAGAAGCGTCGCCAACGTCTTTGATGATAAACAGCCGCTCGCCCGGGCTCATCAGCCCCAGCTCGCGGCGGGCCACCTCCTCGATCATGGCAGGGTCTTCGCGCAGGCGCCGGGCCTGGTCGCGCAGGGCAGCGTTCTCGGCCCGGAGCCGCGCAAGGTCGGCGGCGAGCCGCTCGTACTGGCGCCGCGCGCGCATCCGGGCGACCAGCCCCTGGTCGCCGACGAGTGCATCGACGAGCAGCCCGCACACGATCAGGCAGAAGATCGCCGTCAGGAACGTCCGGCCCCGGCGCGGCGGCCGGCCTTGCGCCTGGACGGCTGCGCGGCGGCGAAACAGGACGCGAGAGGATGACATGACCCGAGAGGACAACACGTGTACCACGTCCGCGACGAAATGTACACCGAATAATTCGAGGATGCGATGGCAAAACGCTGTGTGATGGTCTGGACCACCGTCGCCACCGAGGCCGACGCGCGGTCGCTCGCGCAGGCGCTGGTCGGGGAAGGACTCGCGGCCTGCGTGAACGTGTCGGCCGAGATGGAGTCCACCTACCGCTGGAAGGGCCGGATCGAAGTGGAACGCGAGCGGCAGCTCGTGATCAAGACCACGAGCGAACGCGTGCCCGCCCTCGAGGCGCGCCTGCGCGCGCTGCACCCGTACGAGCTTCCCGAGCTGATCGTCCTGCCGATCGAGGGGGGCAGCGAGGCCTACCTCGACTGGATCCGCGCATCCACGCTGCAAGCCGGGTGATATGATCCGGCGCCCTCCGATTCCGACAATGTTCCAGCGCTCCTGGTGGGTGTCGTCGTGGACGGGGCGGGCGGTCGTCGCGACGGCCGTTCTCAAGATCCTGGCCGTCGCGGCGCAGGCGCGGACGGCCTCGAGCCTCGTCTTTACGGCGGACCGCTTCATCAATCTCGCCGCCGTCGTCCTGGTCGTCATCCTGGTGCACCAGTGGACCAGCCGCGTCGCCGAGGGGCGGTGGCTCTGGCGGGTCCGGCGCCGGCTGGTCCTCTCCTACCTGCTCGTCGGGGCGGTCCCGATCCTGCTGCTGGTGGCCTTCGCGCTCGTCGGCCTGCTGCTGGTGTTCTTCGCCATCGGCTCCTACCTCGTCCAGAGCCGGCTGGCGGCGGCGACGGAGCAGACGGCGAACCTCGCGCGGACGACGTTGATCGAGCTGGAGCGGACGCCGTCCGATCAACGGGCTGAGGTGGTGGAGCGGCGTCTGGCGGTGCTCGAGGGGCGGTATCCCGGCGTGTCGGTGCAGATGGTTCCGACGAGTTCGCCGCGCTGCGGCGCCCTGCCGTCGAAGGCGCTGGTCGTCCCTGCCGACGTGCTTCCGCCCTGGGTGAGCTGCGAAGGGTTCAGCGGCATGCTCGTGTTCCGGGAAGGCCACGCGCTGAAGCTGGTGGCCCGCGCCGCCGCGCTCCCGCGCAGGCGGACGCCCGACTACGCCGTGCTGGTCGACCTGCCGCTCGACGAGATCAGCATGCGCGAGACGTTGAGCGCGAGCGGCATCGAGCTCGGCCCGCTCCGACTGGTCACGAGCCCCGGCGACACCGCGCCACCTGGCGGAACCGACGGCGCCCCAGCCGACAGGACCGGCTCCGCGGCGCGATTTCTCACCACCGCCACCGTCCTCACGTACACCGACTGGCAGCACGGGCTGTCCGGGCGTGCCGCGCTCTCGATGCGGGTGAACGTGGGACGGCTGTCGCGCTGGCTCGGCGCGGCGCAGGGGGGTGGCAACGCGAGCTTCGGGAGCGTCGTGCTGATCCTCTTCATCGGCGTGGGCACGCTGCTGCTGGTGATCGAGGTGGTGGCGCTCGCCAACGGGCTGGCCCTCGCCCGCTCGATCACCGAGGCGGTCGACGAGCTGTTCCGCGGAACCGAGCGCGTGAAGGCGGGCGACTACTCGCAGCCGATTCCAGAGCGGACCGGCGACCAGCTCGGGGACCTCGCCTCCTCGTTCAACGCGATGACGCGCGGCATCGCGCAGGCGATGGCGGAGCGCGCGGAGAAGGAGCGTCTGGAGCAGGAGCTTCGCATCGCGCGGGACATTCAGATGTCGCTGCTGCCCCAGGGGCCGCCGGCAATCGCCGGCTGCAGCCTCGCGGCCGTCTGCGTCCCGGCGCGCGAGGTGGGGGGCGACTACTACGACTATCTCCCGCTCGCCGACGGCCGCACGGCGCTGCTCATCGCCGACGTCTCGGGCAAGGGCACGTCGGCGGCTCTGTACATGGCCGAGCTCAAGGGGTTGATGCTCTCCCTGAGCCGGCTCCACGACTCGCCGCGCCGGCTGCTGATCGAGGCCGACCGGATCATGGCGCATCACCTCGACAGCCGCAGCTTCATCACCATGATTTATGCCGTGATCGACGCCGAGAACCGGACGATCACGTGCGCGCGCGCGGGGCACACGCCGTTCATGCGCGCGGCCACCATCGACGGCGATCGCCGCGTCAGCATGCTCGCGCCGGACGGGATGGTGCTGGGGCTCAATCTCGACGGCGGCGAGCGCTTCGAGCGGGCGCTTGCCGAAGTTGCGCTCCCGCTCCATTCCGGCGACGTCTATCTGTTCTTCACCGACGGCGTGAGCGAGGCCATGAGCCCGGACGGCGGATGGTTCGGCGATCAACGGGTCGCAGACTGCCTCGAGGCGCACGCCGACGAGTCGGCCGAGGGCATCCGCGACCGCCTGCTCGCCGATCTGCGGGCCTTCTCTGACGGCCGCCCGCAGCACGACGACATTACAATGATCCTGCTCAAGGTCGGAGCCGACCCGCCGTGAACGATCTCACCATCGTCTTCCGGAGTCCCTCGGAGATCGAGGCCCGCGTCGTGCGCGGGCTCCTCGAGACGCACGGAATTCCGTCGCTGGTCGCCTCGGATCTCCCCCGATCGATCTTTCCACTCGTCGTGGACGGGATCGGCGACGTGCGGATCTCGGTCAGGCCCGAGGACGCCGAAGAGGCGGAGCGCATCATCGCGAGCCATCGCGTCGAGGTCACGGGCGGACACGTCGTCCCGCTGCGGAACGAGTTCGACGCCCTCGAGCGGACGGTCGGCTATCGCTTCCGCGATCCAGGGCTGCTCGAGCATGCCCTGACGCACACCTCGCGCGCCAACGAGGACGTCAGCGGAGGCGTGATCGACAACGAGTCGCTGGAGTTCCTGGGCGATGCCGTGCTGGGGCTCGCGATCGCCGACCTGCTCTTCAGACGCTTCCCGGATCGCGACGAGGGGTGGAAGTCGAAGGTGAAGGCGTCGCTCGTCTCGACGGCGTCCCTCGCGAGGCTGGCCGAGAGCATGGACCTCGGGCAGCATCTGCTGCTCGGGCGCGGGGAGGAGAAGACCGGAGGGCGCCGCAAGCAGGCGCTGCTGGCCGACGGCTATGAAGCGCTCATCGCCGCGATCTACCTCGACGGCGGCATCGAGGAGGCGCAGCGCTTCATCCAGCGCCAGTTCGCGGACCTGCTCGAGGACGCGCGAGGTCCCTCCGGGGTGAACAAGGACTACAAGTCGACGCTGCAGGAGCGCGTGCAGGCGGCCGGCGCGCCGCCGCCCGAGTATCTCGTCATCGCCACCACCGGCCCGGACCACCACAAACTGTTCGAGGTGGAGGTGCGTGTCGCCGGCAGGCGGGTCGCGTCGGCGCCGGGGCGGAGCAAGAAAGAGGCGGAACAGGAAGCGGCGCGGCTGGCGCTGGAGCAGATGGGCTGAGGGACGAGTGACGCGTCCGCGCCACTAAATTAGTCGATCTCGATGATGCCCCAGGGCTTGCGTGATTCGTCGCCGAGCGGGCCGCCGCCGGCGGAGGCGACAACCATGGCCGGTTCGGTCTGCGGCAGCCGGCCCAGCGCGTAGCCCTGCACCTCGCGCGCCACGTCTTCCTCCGACGGGCAGGACGGCCGGCAATAGAGCCGCACCCAGAGCCGCAGCAGCGGGTCGCCGAAGCTGTAGCGCTTGCGCTGCGAGACCACGAGGTCGACGTCTTCCAGCCACGACAGATAGTCCTTGGTGGAGCCCGGGGTGCGCCGCAGGCGCTGCGCGATCTCGGTGAGGGTCAGCGGCTCCTCCCCGGCGAGGATCTCCAGAATGGCCTTGAGCGCGCCGTACCCGCGGGCGTGGTGCAGCCGCAGCTCGTAGCAGGCGCCGCAGCTCTCCGCCAGCCGGCCGTCGGGGGAGAGGAGGCTGGCGAGCGCGCTCACCGGATCGCCGACGCCCTGCGCGTCCACCATGCGGCTGAGCGCTTCGCCGATCGCCTGCGCGTAGCCGACGCGGCCGTCGGCAAGCGCGTGCACGGCGGAGGTCATCGCATCGGCGCCCGCGTCGTCGTGAATCACCGTCTGGCCGCCGTCGATCGACAGCAGCAGATCCCGCGTTTCGCCCAGTGTCAGCGGCGGCACGTGGATGACCTCGAAGCGCGAGGTGGCGTCGCGGAGCAGCCGATGGGCGCGGGCGACGTACCGCGTCGAGAGGATGAACCGGTTCGGGCTGCCGGCGAGCATGCCGAACAGCTCGCGCAGCACGGTGCGCAGGCCCGGAAAGCTCTCGAACGTGCGGAGCTCGAGCACTTCGTCGAGCAGGAAGGTGGCGGGCTCGCTGCCGGCGCCCGCGCGGGCCTGGTCGAGCCAGGCGAGCGTGGCCGTGAACGCGTCACGCGCGGAGGCCGGCTCGGCCGGCGTCTTGGCTCGGAACGGCGCGCTCGCGGCGATCGCGGACAAAAAGCGCTCGGGCGTCGTGGCGCAGCGCTCGACGTCGATGTGCTGGCACTGCGTGCGGCCAATCCGGTCGCGCAGCCGGTACAGCAGCTGCGTGCGTCCCGTCCGGAAGTCGCCGAGGAGCACCGGAATGCGCGATGGCGAAGCTTCGATGGCGGCGAGGATTCGCCGTTCAAGCGTCGGACGAGAAACCGTCATGGATGCGTGCGTGCCTCACAGAGGAGAGCGGATCGGCGCGACGAAAGGATAGAAGTTAAGAGTGTGCGCCGTCGTTGTCAAATCGAAAATGAAAAAAAATAATTTGACAAGTTTGTCACCTGCGGTGCTGCGGCGTCCGCGCCGCCGGACAAGGTAGAATGTGAGCGCTATGAACATCGCGGTGCTCGGCGCGCAGTGGGGCGACGAGGGCAAGGGGAAGATCGTCGACCTGCTGACGCCGAACTTCGCCGTCGTGGCGCGCTATCAGGGCGGCCACAACGCGGGGCACACTGTGTACGCAGACGGACGCAAGATCATTCTGCGTCTGCTGCCGTCGGGCATTTTGCACCCGCACGTCACCTGTGCGATCGGCAACGGCGTCGTGATCGATCCGCAGGCGCTCTTCGCCGAAATCGAGGAGCTCGCCGGGCTCGGATACGACATCGGCGGCCGGCTCGTGATCAGCGAGCGCGCGCATCTCATCCTGCCGTACCACCGCGAGCTCGACCTGCTCGCCGAGGCGCGGCGCGGCGAGCGCAAGATTGGCACGACGTCGCGGGGCATCGGGCCGGCCTACGAGGACAAGATCGGACGCCGCGGGATTCGCGTCTGCGACCTGATCGACCCCGCGTCCCTCGAGGCCGAAGTGCGGGAGAACGTGCAGGCGCGCAACCGTCTCATCCGCGACTCGGCCATCGACTGGCGCCCGCTCTTCGATCAGCTCGTGCTCTACGGCGAGCGGATGAGGCCCCTGATCACGGATGTCTCGCTGTTCCTGGCGAAGACGGCGGCCGACGGACGCTGGATCCTCTTCGAGGGCGCGCAGGGAACTCTGCTCGACATCGATCACGGCACCTATCCGTACGTGACCTCCTCCAACTCCACCATCGGCGGGGTCTGCACCGGCCTGGGCGTGAGCCCGAAGGCGATTCAGAGCGTGCTCGGCGTCGTGAAGGCGTATGCGACGCGGGTGGGCGAGGGGCCCATGCCCACCGAGCTGACCGGCGCGAGCGGCGACACGCTGCGCGAGAGCGGAAAGGAGTTCGGGTCGGTCACCGGGCGGCCGCGCCGCTGCGGCTGGTACGACTCGGTGGTCGCGCGCTATGCCGCGCGCATCAACGGGCTCGACAGCATGGCGCTGACGAAGCTCGACGTGCTCGACGCCCTCGACGAGATCCAGGTGTGCACGGGATACCGCCACCGGGGAGAGGTGCTGACCGACTGGCCCGCCGACCTGAACGTGCTCGCCGGCTGCACGCCGATCTACGCACCCTGCCGGGATGGTCGACGCCCACCTCCGGCCTCCGTCGGTTCGATCTGCTGCCGCGCGAAGCGCAGGCCTACGTGGGCTTTCTGGAGGAGATTTCCGGGGTTCCGGTCTCCATCGTGTCCACCGGCTCGGGGCGCGCCGACACGATCGTGCGCGAGCGTTCGGCCGCAGCCGAGTGGTTCCAGGATCTCGGACTGAAGGCGTGACGGCGATCCCGTCGCTTACGAGTCTGCCGGCGTCCGCTCGGCGGGACCGGACGCCGGACGTTCGTGACGCCGCGCGAACGCCTCCACGGCGTCGGCCCTGGCGTCGCTGAACTCGATGCCGGCGCGGTAGCGCGTCACGCCCTTCGGAATCTCGAAGCTGGCCCAGGCGACGGTTGCGTTGAACCGGAGGCTGCCGTCCTCGTCGGCCAGCGTGAACCGGACCCGCTGATTCGGCTTCAGCGCCGTCCGCGTCACGACCTGCGCTCCCATCACGGACAGATCGACGATCACGGCCGGTGCGCCGTCCACCTGGGCTTCGGTGCCGTCGGCCATCTGGAAGCGCGCGGCGCGCCGCGTGCCCCGGTAGTCCAGCAGCGCCGCAGCCGCCGAACCGTCCCCGGCCGGCGAGGCCTGGCGCCCGCGCCGCGGCGACACCCGCGAGTAGCCGCCGTCGTGGGACACGACCCGGATCTCGGTCGCGGCGAGCGACGGATCGGCCTTGATGCGATTGATGAGCGCGGCCCCTCGGGCGGTCGCGGCGAACAGCCGCTCGACGGCGACGAGCTTCGGGCGCCGTCTGGCGATCGCGTCGATCGCCGGCAGCGGATCCTCGTCGCCGAACGTGAGAACCTCGCCTTCCGCGCCCGCGTGCTGGCGCAGCCCGTCGAGATACTGCGCGGCACCGATGATGACGGTGCAGGACTCCGGCATAAACGGCTCAGTGTCCTACCGTTCACCCCACTTCAGCTTCTCGCGCAGCACCTGGAAGTAGCCGCGCGATGACCCGCGGACGAGCCGGAGCGGCCGTTCGGCGCGGCTCACCGCGACGACGTG
This sequence comes from Vicinamibacterales bacterium, assembly GCA_963738315.1. GTDB lineage: Bacteria > Acidobacteriota > Vicinamibacteria > Vicinamibacterales > JAMQPK01 > JAMQPK01. The sequence continues at coordinate 1,550,662 of CAVTVT010000002.1, forward strand.
GCTGCTGGTGAGCGGCTGCAGCGACTGGCCGTCGAAGGTCGCGAAGACTTCATCCTGATCGCCGGGTGTGAACGGCTGGATGCGTATGCGGCTCGCGCCCGGCACGACGACGGGACGATTCGTGAGCGTGTGCGGCGCGATCGGCGTGATGCTCAGTCCGTCCACCTGCGGATGGAGAATCGGTCCGCCGGAGGAGAGGTTGTATGCGGTGGATCCGGTCGGGCTCGCGACGATCACGCCGTCGGCCCGGATGCGCATCATGAACTCGGCGTCGACCCAGACGGCGAGATCGATGACGCGCGACAGGGCGCCCTGGGTCACGACGACATCGTTCAGCACCACGCGATCGGCCACGCGCTCCCCGTCCCGCTCGACCGTGACGTGCAGCATCATCCGCTCGTCGATCGGCGCACGCTCCTCGACGGCCGCTTCGAGCGAGGGGTAGAGCTCGGGCAGCGTCACCTCGGTCAGAAAGCCGAGGCTGCCGAAGTTGACGCCGAGGATCGGGATGTCGAGGCGGGCCTGGCCGATGCGCCCGGCCATGCCGAGCAGCGTGCCGTCGCCGCCCAGCACGAGCACGAGGTCCACTTCGAACGGGAGCTTGTCCTTGTCGACCACGGCCGGCCGCGGCGCACCCGCCGACGTCGCGAGGACGGCCGATTCAGGATCGAAGACCGCCTCGATCCGGCGCGCCGCCAGCCAGACCGCGACGCCAGCCAGATGCTCCGCCGCGGCGTCGAGCCGCGCCTTGGCGACGATGCCGACCCGGCGGATCATCGCGCGCCCTGCAGGTGCAGGAAGAACTCGCGGTTGCCGACCTCGCCCGTGATGGGAGATTCCCTCGTCTCCACGCGGACCAATCCTACCTCAGCGGCCCACGCCGTCGCCTCGGCCACGACGCGCCGTGGACGGCCGGATCGCGCACCACGCCCCTGCTGCCCACCTCGCGGCGCCCCGCCTCGAACTGCGGCTTCACCAGGGCCACGACATCCGCGCCGGGGCCGAGCAGCGGGGGCAGGCGGGGAAGGATGTGCCGGAGCGAGATGAACGAGACGTCGATGGTGACGAGATCGACCGGACCCGGCAGATCGGACGGCTGCAGATCGCGCGCGTTGAATCGCTCGATGACGAGCACCCGCGGATCGTTCCGCAGCCGCCAGTCGAGCTGCCCGTGGCCGACGTCAAGGGCGATCACGCGCCGTGCGCCCCGGCGGAGCAGCACGTCGGTGAAGCCGCCGGTCGAGGCGCCGATATCGAGAGCCTCGCGTCCCTCCACCGGGATGCCGAAGACATCGAGCGCGTGGGCCAGCTTCACGCCCCCGCGGCCGACGTACGGGTGATCGGGCTGCGCGACCACGATGCCGGCATCCTCGGCGAGTGGGCGTCCCCGCTTTTGCGGCCGGCTTGCCGTCGACCAGCACGACGCCCGACAGCATCATGGCCTGCGCGCGCTCGCGCGAGGGGGCGAGGCCGCGCCGGACCAGCAGCAGGTCGAGCCTTGTTCGCCTCACTGCGTTCGGTGAACAACCCAGGCGGCGATCTCCCCGAGCCTGCCGGGCTCGAGCCCTCCGTCGGCGAGCGCCGACAGGGCGGCCTCGAGCTCGCCGCCTGCCATCCTCTTCGAGGCGTCAAGGCCATAGATCGCCGGATAGGTGGGCTTCGCGGCCCGCGCGTCCTTGCCGGCGGTCTTGCCGAGCTCGGCCGCATTCCCTTCGACATCGAGAATGTCGTCGACGATCTGAAAGGCGAGGCCGACGTGCCGTCCGTAGAGATCCGACGGCGGCGACCTCGCGCGGCGTGCCGCCGGCCAATGATCGCGCCGGCGACGCCCGCCGCACGGATGAGGGCGCCGGTCTTCCGCGCGTGCATGTCCTTCAGCGCCGGAGCGTCGAAGGTGTTGGCGGCCCCGACCGCCTGGAGATCGATGGCCTGTCCGCCCACCATACCCGCCGCGCCGGCCGCCGTTGCAATGACGGCGATCGCCTGCAGCTTGCGGGGAGCGAGATCCGTATTGGCGGGCAGCCGTGCGAGCAGCGCGAAGGCTTCGGTCAGCAGGCCATCGCCGGCCAGAATGGCCATGCCCTCCCCATGGACCACGTGATTGGTGGGCCGGCCGCGGCGCAGCGAGTCGTCGTCCATGGCCGGAAGGTCGTCGTGGATGAGCGATACGTGTGGATGAACTCGATGGCGCAGGCGGCCGGGAGCGCCAGCGCAGCACGGATTCGTCCGTGCGGCGGATCGTTTCGGCCGCGGCGAGCGTCAGGATGGGGCGCAGGCGCTTGCCGCCGGCGAGCAGGCTGTACCGCATCGCGTCCGAGACGCTGTGCGGGACGTCGGGAGGCGCCGGCAGCAACCTCGAGAGCGCGCCCTCGATTTCGGTACCGGCGTTGCTCCAGGTACTCCGCCAGCGGGACCGCCGCGCTCACCGCTCGTTCCGCTCGTCGTCGCTGCCCAAGGCGGACGGCGCCGGCTTCAGCTCGCCGCGTTCATTCAGGATCTCGATCCGGCGTTCGGCATCCTCGAGGCGGGCGTGGCAGAAGCGCGAGAGCTGGACGCCGCGCTCGTAGAACTCGAGCGATTTCTCCAGCGGCAGATCGCCTTCCTCGAGTCTGCGAACGATGCCTTCGAGCTCGGCGATTGCCGCTTCGAAATCCTTGACGGTCGCATCCATGGAGTCACCTGCGCTCATTCGTCGCTGCCGGTGGAGGACACGCTGCACCGGAGTTCCCCCCTGGCGAGCGTGACGCGCACCGAGTCCCCCTCGGAGACGCCGGCCACGTCGCGCAGCACTCGGGTGCGCATGTCGTTCCAGCAGACGGCGTAACCCCGTCCGAGCACGGCGAGAGGACTCAGCGTCTCGAGCCGCGCGACGCAATTCTGCAGCTGGGAGGCCGCGGCGTGCCGGCGGGCCAGCGCCGCCGTGCCGAGCGCCGCATCCACGCGAACGAGCCTGGCGCTCACGCCCGGGAGCTGCCTGCGCACATCGTGCCGATCGAGCCGCACCCGCACCTCCTCGTGGCGCCGGATCCGGCGGGTCAGCTCATCGCGTGCGGCGTGCCGCAGCGAGTGCGTCAGCTCGACGGCGTGGCGGCCCCGCATCGCCAGCCGCCCGGCGAATCCCGCGAGCGCCGGCCGCCGGTTGAGCTGGTGCACGCGCGATTCGAGGCGAGCCACCTGGGCCCGCACCGCGCCGGCCACCCGCTGGCTCAGGCGATCGATCCGCGCGCAGAAGTCATCCTTCCGCGACACGACCATCTCCGCCGCCGCCGACGGCGTCGGGGCCCGGACATCGGCCACGAAATCGGCGATGGTGACGTCGGTTTCGTGGCCGACCGCCGAGATGACGGGCACCGGACTGCGCGCGATGGCCCGCGCCACGGCTTCGTCGTTGAACGCCCACAGGTCTTCTGCCGAGCCGCCGCCGCGCCCGACGATCACGACGTCGATGCCGGGGACGCGGACGATGGCCCCGAGGCTGCGGGCGATGTCCTGCGCCGCGCCCTCACCCTGCACGCGGGCCGGCTTGATCACGAGATGCGCGTCCGGATAACGGCGGCCGAGCACCTTGATGATGTCGCGGATGGCGGCGCCGTCGAGTGAGGTGACGATACCGATCTTGCGGGGGAGCGCCGGCAGCGGACGTTTTCGCCCGGCGTCGAACAACCCCTCGGCCTGGAGGCGACGCTTGAGCTGGTCGAACGCGAGCTGCAAGGCCCCCAGCCCGTGCGGCTCGAGCCGCTCGCACACGATCTGGTATTCCCCTTTCGGGTCGTACACGCTGACCCGCCCGCGGAGGAGCACGTGCAGGCCGTCTTCGGGCCGGAAGCGCAGGGTCCGCACCGAGGATTTGAACATCACGGCCTTCACCTGCGCGCCGGCGTCCTTGAGCGTGAAGTAGAGATGGCCGGTGTTCCAGAGCCGGCAATTCGAAATTTCGCCTTCGACCCACACATCCAGGTAAGCCGACTCGAGCAGCGCGCGGATGCCGGCCGTGAGCTCCGTCACCGTGTAAACAATGCGGGTTGATCGGGCGGGCCGGCGCTCGCCGGTCTCCGGGCCGGTCTCGGCGTCGTCGAAGGGAAGATCGAACAGGCTGCTCATGACTGTGTTCGGGACGAATCGAGCCGCGTTTCCCGGGCGAGCCGCTCCAGCTCCTCGGCGCCATAGCTCACGCGTCTCACGGCCAGGGCCTTGCCGGTGGACTCGTCGGCGGCGATGAGAATGCCGTTCAGCCGCGGATTCCCGGTGGCGGTCTCCATCCTGACCGGCATGCCCCGAAGGAAGCGATCGATGATCGCGTCCTTCTGGACGCCGATTACGCCGTCGTGTGGACCGGTCATCCCGGCGTCGGTCAGATAGGCGGTGCCGCCGGGGAGGATCTGATCGTCCGCCGACTGCACGTGCGTGTGAGTGCCAATCACTGCCGTGACCTTGCCGTCGAGGAACCAGCCCATCGCCATCTTCTCCGATGTCGCCTCGGCGTGCACGTCCACGACGATGATGCGGGTGCGTGCGCGGAGCGCGTCCACTTCCTCCAGCGCGCGCGAGAACGGATCGTCGATGCTCTGCATGAATACCCGGCCCATCACGTTGACGACCCCGACGGGCCGCCCGCCCGGCGTCCGCGCCAGGAAGCTGCCGTTGCCGGGCACGCCGGCGGGGAAGTTGGCCGGCCGGAGGAGCCGGGGCTCGATACCGATGTAATCGATGGCCTCGCGCTGCGCCCAGATATGGTTGCCGGAGGTCATGACGTCCACACCGGCAGCCAGGAGCGCCTCTCCGATCTCCCGGGTGATGCCACGGCCGGCCGCCGCATTCTCCGCGTTGGCGACGACCAGGTCGAGGTCGAACCGGTCGATCAGGGCCGGAACACCCGTGCGGACCAGCTGACGGCCAGGTTTACCCACGATATCGCCGATGAACAGCAGGCGGAGCACGCCGTCGCGCGGTTCTGCATCCGCCTCGAAAAAGTCGCTCACGGTCCAGATAATCGCACGAAACCAGGGCGGTTGACGGGTTCGCCGGCTCGGCTGCCAGTCACGTAAGTCTTTGGGGCAGCGCTAGTTAGTATATGAGTGTAATACGCTAATAAAAACTGCTTGACATAAACTCATATATTGCCTATCCTGCTTCTATCTTCTTATGAGGTACGCAGAACTATGACCAAGACTGGAAGGAAAGTGATTGGGATTGACCTGGGAACGACCAACTCGGTCGTCGCCGTCATGGAAGGCGGCGAGCCGGCGGTGATCGTCAACCAGGAGGGGTCGCGCATCACGCCATCGGTCGTTGGGTTTGCCAAGGACGGCGAGCGGCTGATCGGCCAGGTCGCCAAGCGCCAGGCCGTGACCAACCCGGAGAACACGATCTTCTCCATCAAGCGCTTCATGGGCCGGCAGTTCAGCGAGGTGTCGGGCGAGCTCGCGCGCGTGCCCTATCGGGTCGCGGCATCGAGCAACGGCGATGCCTGGGTCGAGACGCGCGGGAAGAAGTACTCACCGCCCGAGGTGTCGGCGATGGTGCTCCAGAAGCTCAAGCAGGCGGCCGAAGACTATCTCGGGCAGCCGGTGACCGACGCGGTCATCACGGTGCCCGCCTATTTCAATGACGCGCAGCGCCAGGCGACCAAGGACGCCGGGCAGATTGCGGGGCTGAACGTCCTCCGCATCATCAACGAGCCGACCGCGGCGGCGCTCGCCTACGGTCTCGATCGGAAGAAGGACGAGACCATCGCGGTGTACGACTTCGGCGGCGGCACCTTCGACATCTCGGTGCTCGAGGTGGGCGAGGGGGTCGTGGAGGTCAAGTCCACCAATGGCGACACGCACCTTGGCGGTGACGATCTCGACCAGCGCATCATCGACTGGATGATCGCCGAGTTCCGCAAGAGCGACGGCATCGACCTCGGCAAGGACCGGGTGGCGGTGCAGCGGCTGAAGGAAGCGGCGGAAAAAGCGAAGATCGAGCTCTCCTCGGTGATGGAGACTGACATCAACCTGCCGTTCGTGACCGCGGATCAGCACGGGCCGCGGCACCTCGCGATGAAGCTGTCGCGGGCCAGGCTCGAGCAGCTGGTCGACGACCTGCTGCAGCGGACGATGGGACCGGTGCGAAAGGCGGTCGCCGACGCCGGGCTCGACCCGTCCAAGATCGACGAGGTGGTGCTCGTCGGGGGCTCGACGCGCATGCCGAAGGTGCAGCAGCTCGTCAAGGAGTACTTCGGCCGGGAGCCTCACAAAGGCGTCAATCCCGACGAGGTCGTCGCCGTCGGCGCGGCGATCCAGGGAGGCGTGCTCGCCGGCGATGTCAAGGACGTGCTGCTGCTCGACGTCACGCCGCTCTCGCTCGGCATCGAGACGCTCGGCGGGGTGATGACGACCCTGATTCCGCGCAACACGACGATTCCGACGCGCAAGAGCGAGATCTTCTCGACCGCGACCGACAGTCAGCCGAACGTGGAGGTGCACGTGCTGCAGGGCGAGCGGCCGCTGGCGCGCGACAACCGGACGCTGGGCAGGTTTCAGCTCATCGGCCTCCCGCCGGCGCCGCGCGGTGTCCCGCAGATCGAAGTGGCCTTCGACATCGACGCCAACGGGATCGTGAACGTCTCGGCGAAGGACCAGGCGACCGGGAAGGAGCAGAAGATCACGATTTCCGGGTCGTCCGGCCTGAGCAAGGACGAGGTGGCGCGCATGGTGGCGGATGCAGAGAGCCATGCCGGTGAGGACAAGACACGCCGTGAGCTGATCGACGCGCGGAATCAGGGTGACGCGCTGGCGTACTCCGTCGAGCGGACGCTGAACGAGAATCGGACGAAGCTCCCGGTGGGCCTCGCCTCGACCCTCGATGCGGCCATCGAGCAGCTCCGCACCGCGCTCAAAGGGGACGATCTGACGGGCATCAGGGGCGCTACCGAGGCGCTGCAGCGGGCCTCGCACGAGATGGCGGGGCAGTTGTACCAGGAGGCGGCGCAGGGCGCGGCCGGATCATCCGGCGCGGCGCCCGGGTCCACGGACGACGTCATCGACGCCGAGGTGGTGGCGTAAGCCGCAAGCCGTCGCGAGCGGGCAGATGAACGCAACAGCACCGCCGAGCGTCCAGAGGACGCGAGGTGCTGCGCACTGAGCAGATGAACGCAACAAGCACCGCCGAGCGTCCAGAGGACGCGAGGTGCTGCGCACTGAGCAGATGAACGCAACAAGCACCGCCGAGCGTCCAGAGGACGCGAGGTACAGGTGGCGGGGGTGGGGCCCCGCCACAAATCAAATAATGGAGGGCATCATGGCAATCGTTCGCTGGGATCCGTTTCGGGAGTTTGGCGCGGCCTGGGTGCCGCCGGTGGACATCTACACGACCAACGGCCACGAGCTGGTGATCAAGGCCGAGATCCCGGGCATGAGCAAGGACGACCTGGAGATTACGGTGGAGAACTACACGCTGACCATCCGCGGCGAGAAGAAGACGGAGCAGGGCGTGAAAGACGATCAGTTCCATCGGGTCGAGCGCAGCTACGGCAGCTTCACCCGGTCGTTCTCGCTGCCCCAGACCGTGGATGCGGAGAAGGTGCAGGCGGAATACAGCGACGGCGTGCTGACGATTTCGCTTCCGCGCCGCGAAGAGGCCAAGCCGCGTCAGATCAAAGTCAACGTCGCGGCGTGATCGCACAGGCGGAACGCGCGCGGGTGTGACCGCAGGGCCCTGGGACCTCGAATTCCGAGGTCCCAGGGCCCCTGTTGTCTGCCTCCCGCCGGTGGGGTATCCTACGCAGTTATGGAAATGGAGAACGTTCAGCCAGAGGAAGCGCCGGCGGCCGACTCACCCGAACTGCCGTCCGAGCCGGCCCCCCTCGTATCCAACCGCTTTCTGTTCGTCGATATCGCGGCGCTCCGGGCGAAACAGCTCCGGCGCGGCGCCCGTCCACGGATCGACCATGTCGCCGAGCACCATCCGATGCCGCACAAGCCCGAGCGGCTGGCCATGGAAGAGGTGAAGCAGCAGAAGGTGTACTTCGACCTGCCGCCCCTCAAGCCCGCCGGCGAAGCCGCCAGTGAGCGCTGACGTCACGAGCCTCGTGCTCGGCGCGCTCACGGGTCTGCTGTCGAGCACGGCCTTCGTGCTCGCGCTCTTCCTGGGATTCTGCATCGTGCTGGGATTCCCCAAGCTCCGCACGACCGCGGGCCGGAAGTTCCGGGTCGTGAAGAGCCTCGACGAAACCGTCGGGCAGGAGGCCTACGGACGGTATCTGCCGGCCGACACCCCCCGCGGGCGCATCGACGTGCTGCGCACGCCCGAGCTGCTCGAGCACAAGACCCGCTGACCCTCTACCGATCGGGAACCGCCTTCCACCACGCCGTCTCGCGTTCGTACGCGTCGCCGATACGCAGGATCGTGGCCTCGTCGAACGGGCGTCCCGTCAGCTGCAGCCCGATTGGCAGCTTTCCGGCCGTGAGGCCGCACGGAACGCTCAGGGCGGGGAGCCCCGCGAGATTCGCGCTCACCGTGAAGACGTCCACCAGATAGAGCTGCAGCGGATCGTCGCTGCGCTCGCCGATGCGAAAGGCCGGCGTCGGACTGGTCGGCAGCGCCACCGCGTCGACGGTTTCGAACGCCCGGTCATAGTCGCGGCGCACGAGCGTCCGGACCTGCTGCGCCTTGAGGTAGAACGCATCGTAGTAGCCGGCGCTCAGGACGTAGGTGCCGAGCATGATCCGGCGCTTCACCTCCGGGCCGAACCCGCGGCTGCGCGTCTGTTCGTACATGTCGCGCAGCCCGCGCGCATCTTCCGCCCGATACCCGTACCGCACGCCGTCGAACCGCGCCAGATTCGAGCTCGCCTCTGCGGTGGCAATCAGGTAGTAGGTCGAGATCGCGTAGCGCGCGTGGGGCAGCTCGATGTCCACCAGCGCGGCGCCGCGCTGGCGGAGGAGCTCGAGCGCGCTCTGAACGCAGTCCCGCACGGCCTCGTCCACGCCCTGCTCGAGCATGCGGCGCGGCACGCCGATCCGCAGCCCGCGCACGCTGCCGGAGAGCGCTCCCAGGTAGTCGTCCACCGGCCGGCGCGAGCAGGTCGAGTCGCGCGCGTCGGCCCCGGCGAGCACCGACAACGCGAGCGCGGCGTCGGCGGCCGTGTGCGCGAGCGGTCCGATGCAGTCGAGCGACGAGGCGAACGCGATCAGGCCGTAGCGCGACACGCGGCCGTAGGTCGGCTTGAGCCCCGCGACGCCGCACAACGAGGCGGGTTGCCGGATCGACCCTCCGGTGTCTGAGCCGAGGGCGAGCGGCGTCATCGCGCCAGCCACGGCCACGGCGGAGCCGCCGCTCGATCCCCCCGGAATCCGCTCCAGGTCCCACGGATTCCTGGAGGGCCCGAACGCGGAGTTCTCCGTCGAGGATCCCATCGCGAACTCGTCGCAGTTGGTCTTGCCGAGGATGACGGCGCCGGCGGCGCGCAGGCGCTCCACGACGGTCGCGTCATAGGGCGACCTGTACCCCTGGAGCATGCGCGATGCGGCGGTCGTCGGCATGTCCCGGGTCGCGATGTTGTCTTTGAGCGCGATCGGGACGCCGGCGAGCGGCCCCGTGCGCCGTCCGGCGTCGACCTCGCGCGCGAAGTCCAGCGCCTGCTCGGCGGCGACGGCGAGAAACGCGTTCAGCCGGCCGTCGATCGAGGCGATCCGGTCGAGCGACGCCTGACACGCCTCGACGGCCGAGATGCTGCGCCGGGCGACGGCGTCGCGGATCTCACTGGCCGTGCGGAATGGCGCCGCGCTCATCCGAGTACGCGGGGCACGCGGAACAGTCCGGACTGCCGCGCGGGATCGGGGGCGTTGGCGAGCGCCTCCGCGTTCGAGAGCGGCGGCTGGGCTCGATCCTCACGATCGACCGGCTCGGAGAGCACCTGCGAGGTGGCGGGGACGCCGCTCGTGTCGACCCCCTGAATCTCGGCAGCGTACTCGAGCACCTCGGTCAACTGCCGCACCAGCAGCGTCTTCTCGGACTCGGTGAGCGCGAGACGGGCCAGCGCGGCGATTCGCTCCACGTCGCCGAGAGTGAGCGCCTGGGCCACGGGCGAATTCTAACTCAGGCGCCGGATGCCCTCGGCCGGCTGCCGCTCGACCGCAGCTCGCGCAGCATCGCGAGATTCATGATGTCGAGCGGATCCAGCAGCGCCCTTCTGGTCGCCCGACCGTCGGTCTTCTCGGTCTCGATCACCATCGGAAGGTGCTCGAACCGGGGATCGGTGAGGAGCCGCCGGAACGGCTCGACGCCGATGCAGCCCTTGCCGATGTGCTCGTGCCGATCGACGCGACTCCCGCACGGCTTCTTGGAATCGTTCAGATGGAACAGTTTCAGGCGCTCGAGCCCGATCAGCCGCTCGAACCGGCTGAATGTCTCGTCGTAGCCCCCGGCGCTGCAGATGTCATAGCCGGCTGCCAGCAGATGGCAGGTGTCGAGGCAGACGCCCGCGCGCCGGAGCGGGCGGATGCCGTCGAGCATGGCCGCGATCTCCTCGAACGAGGCGCCCATCGCCGTCCCCTGTCCCGCCGTGTGCTCGATGAGCACCATCGTCCGGCCGTCCGGCCGATCCGCGAGAACGTGGTTCAGCGCGGCGACCACGAGCGCGATCGCATCGGCGCGCGGTGTGGCGAGCCGCGCGCCCGGATGCAGCACGACGCCCATCAGCCCGAGAGCCTCGGCTCGATCGATCTCCTCGCCGAGAGCCGCGAGCGACTGCGCGCGCAGCGACGGCGCCGCCGTCGCGACGTTGATGAGATAACTGGCGTGCGACACGATGGGCGCGATGCCGCTCTCGGCGGCGTCCTGCCTGAACCGGGCGATCTCGTCCTCGGGCAGCGGGCGTGCACGCCACTGGCTGGCGTTCTTGGTGAACACCTGCAGCGTTTCGCAGCCGTGCGCGCGCCCGCGCGCGATCGCGGTCGGCAGGCCGCCGGCGACCGACATGTGCGCGCCGATCCTGGGCATTCAGCGATAATACGGTATGCCACGCATCCGGGCGGCGGTCCTCGCGCTCATCGCGCTCGCCGCCGCTCCTGCGCCGGCCGCCGCCTGGGGATTTCAAGCGCACAAGCTGATCATGTCGCGCGCGATCGACATGCTCCCCGACGCGATCCGTCCGTTCTTCGAGGCCAACCGGGCGTTCATCGTGGAGCACTGCATCGATCCGGACCTCTGGCGGAGCGCCGGGTTCGCCGAAGAGCCGCCGCGCCACTTCCTGCACCTGGATGCCTACGGGGCCCGGCCCTTCGCCGCGCTGCCGCGCGAGTACCCGTACGGCGCTCGCGCGGTTCGGGCTCTCGACGCTCACGGCCAACGGGTTGCTCCCCTGGCGGGCCGCCGACGTGGCGGATCGGCTCGCACGGGCGTTCACCGACGCGCCGCGCGATTCGCGAGCGCGGCGTGACGTGCAGTACATGGCCGCCCTGATCGGCCACTATGTCGCCGATGCCCACGTGCCGTTTCATGCCGTCACCAACTACGACGGTCAGCTGACCGGGCAGGCCGGCATCCATGCCCGCTTCGAGGACGACCTGGTCGTCCGCTATCGGGCCAGGCTGGCCATTCGGCCGCCGGCGCTCCAGCCCGTCGCGAGCACGCGCGATTTCGTGTTCGACACCCTGCTCGACAGCTACGACGCGGCCGATCCGGTGCTGCAGGCCGATCGGGACGCCTCGCGCGGGAGCCGCGCGTACGACCACCGCTACTATCAGGCGTTCTTCAGCCGTGCGGGTGATCTCCTGCAGCAGCGGATCGGCACGGCGATTTCGGCCGTTGCGTCCGTCATCGCCTCGGAGTGGGAACGCGCGGGTCGTCCTCCGATTCCTGTGAGTCAGGGACGGCCCGTGGCGCGCGGCCGCGCCACGCCGTAGGCTGATGGACGTCTATCTGATCCCGGTCGGTGGCGACCGGTACGAGCTGTACTGCGAGCCTGTCGCGCAGGAGGAAGGGCCCGCCGAGCCGCCGCCGTCCGGCCGCGTGGCCCGGCTCGTCCACAAGGTCACCGCCGCCGCCGCGAAGGTGGAGCGGGAGCAGCAGCAGGGGATGCCTTCGCGGGACGAGGCGGGGCTGGGCTGGATCGGGCGCGCGAAGCGCCGCACGCTCTGCTGGGTCGCCGAGCGGATCGCCGAATGGCGGCTGCTCTGGCGCCTCAGGAACGAGTCGGAGGCCGCCCTGGTCGCGCCCGGCGATCTCACCGGCGAGGACGCGTGGACCCTGGCGCGGGCGATGCTGGTGCGCGAAGCGAATCGCCATCGCAAGTGGACGATCGTCGACGGCCTGCTGCTGTGCGGCTCGGCGATCGTCACGATCATTCCCGGACCGAATCCGCTCGCGTACTATTTTGGATTTCGCTTCGTGGGCCACCTGCTCTCCTATCGAGGCGCGCGGCACGGCTTGAACGAGGTGAGATGGTCCTGTCGGCCGAGCCCGGAGCTCTCCGAGCTGCGGACCGCGCTGCAGCTCGCGCCCGCCGAGCGCCACGATCGCGTACGGGCGGTCGAACGCGCCCTGCAGCTGCAGCATCTGGCCACGTTCTTCGAGCGGACCGCCATTCGGTCTGCGTGATAAGCTTTTCGGGACTTCGGTCGCGCTCTTCCCCGACTACTGCATGCTGCTGAAGGATCTCGCGGAGCGGCTGGGCTGCCGCCTCGAAGGCGACGGCGCCCTCGACATCAGCCGCGTCGCGAGCCTCGATCAGGCCGGCCCCGGCGACCTCACCTTCTTCGCCAATCCCAAGTACGCGGCTGCGCTCAGGCGGACGCGCGCGAGCGCGGTCATCCTCGCCGAGCACGCGCCGGCGGTCCCGGCGGCCATGCTCCGCTCGCGTGATCCCTACCTCGCGTTCGCCAATGCGCTGTCGCTGCTCTCGACGCCGGTCAGGCCGGCCCCCGGCGTCGACGCGCTCAGCCGGCTGGAGCCCGGCGCCGAGCTCGGGCGCGACGTGGCCATCGGCCCCTTCGTGTTCATCGGGCGTGGCGCGCGCATCGGTCATCGCACGGTGATCTTTCCCAACGTCTCGGTGGGCGAGCGCGCCGTCATCGGCGACGACTGCGTCATCCACTCGCAGGCGGCGATTCGCGAGCGGGTGGTGATCGGCAGCCGCGTGATCATCCAGAACGGCGCGGTGATTGGCGGCGACGGCTACGGTTTCGTCCGACGCGCCGACGGCACGCACCAGAAGATCCCCCAGACGAGCATCGTCGTCATCGAGGACGATGTCGAGATTGGCGCCAATACGACGGTCGATCGCCCGGCGGTCGGCGAGACGCGGATCCGGGCGGGGGCCAAGATCGACAACCTCGTGCAGATCGGCCACGGCGTGGCGGTGGGGGAGAACGCGCTCCTGGCCGCGCAAGTGGGGATCGCCGGCAGCACCACGATCGGCGCGGGCGCCATGCTCGGCGGGCAGGTCGGCGTCGCGGGGCACGTGACGATCGGCAAGCGGGCCTCGGCGGTGGGCCAGAGCGGGATCACCAATTCCATTCCGGACGGCGCGTTCGTGAGCGGCTACCCGGCGATCGACAACCGCGCATGGCTCAAGTCGTCCGCCATCTTCCGCCGTCTGCCTGCGTTGAGGAAGCAGATCGCCGAGCTCGAGCGCCGGATCGCCGCGCTCGAGGCGATGCTCGAGGAAAGCAGGCTAAGATCCGAGTAACCATGCCGGGATGGAGCCGATACCCGACGGGCGCCGCGCTCGCCGCGGCCGTCGCGGCGGCGGTATGGCTGGCGCCCCTCGACGCCGCGGTACGCCCGCCGCGGCTGGACTACACCACCGCAACCCTGCCGAACGGACTCACCGTCGTGCTCTCCGAGGATCACTCGACCCCGATCGTGCACGCGGATCTCTGGTATCACGTGGGCTCGAAGGACGAGCGCCCCGGCCGCACGGGGTTCGCGCACCTGTTCGAGCACATGATGTTCAAGGGCTCGAAGAACGTCGATCCCGAGGAGCATGCGTCGATGATCTCCAGCGTCGGCGGCCAGAGCAACGCGTACACCAACGACGACACGACGGTGTTCTGGGAGACCGTGCCGTCCCAGTACCTGCCGCTCGTCCTCTGGCTCGAAGCCGATCGCATGGCGACGCTCCGGATCGACGAGGCCACCTTCAAGGCCGAGCGGGAAGTCGTCAAGGAGGAGCGGCGGCTGCGGATCGACAACCAGCCCTACGGCCGCCTGACCGAGATCCTGTACGCCAGCACCTTCACCGTGCATCCGTACAGGCATACGACCATCGGCAGCATGGCCGACCTCGATGCCGCCTCGGTCGACGACGTTCGCGACTTCCACGACACCTACTACGTGCCGGGCAACGCCACGCTTGCGCTCGTCGGCGACTTCGACTCCGCCGAGGCGATGGAGCTCGTCAACAAGTACTTCGGCCGGATTCCCCGGTCGGATCGCGCGATTGCCCGCAGCTACCCGCAGGAGCCGCCGTCGGAGCGCGAGCGGCGCGTGACGAAGACCGAGAACTGGCCCCTTCCGGCCGTGGTGGTCGCCTATCACATCACCTACGACGGTCATCCGGACTCCTATCCGCTGCACCTGGCCTCCAAGATTCTCTCGGACGGGGAGAGCTCGCGCATCTACAAGTCGCTGGTGTACGACACGGGCATTGCCGTCACGGCATTCGGCGGCGGGAACATCATCGAGGAGCCGAACCTGTTCTTCGCCGTCGCGGTCGTCCAGCGCGGGCAGTCGACGGCGGACGCGGAGCGGGCGCTGGTGGCCGAGTTCGACCAGCTTCGGGAGGAGCCGGTCTCCGAGCGGGAGCTGCAGCGGTCGAAGAACCAGTTCTTCCGCGACTACATCAGCGACCGGGAGTCGATCCGCGGGAAGGCGGCGCAGCTGGCCCATGCGGCCGTAATCCATCACGACATCACGACGGCTGACGGCGAGGTCGACATCTTCACCCGTCTGAGCGTGGCCGACGTCCAGCGCGTCGCGCGCACGTATTTCACGCCCGAGAACCGGACCGTCCTCACCATCCTTCCCAAGGGAGCGGCGTCCAGGTGAGCGGCCGGACAGTCATGCGCCTGCTCCGTGCATCAGGGATCGCGGCGCTCGCGGCGCTGCTCTGTGCCTCAATGGACCTCGGAGTCGCGGCCGCGGTCGCCGACTGGCCCGTTGAAGCGCCGCCGCCGCCCCTCGAGGCGCGGCCGGTCGGCTTCCCGCCGTATCAGCTCCACACGCTCGCCAACGGCATGCAGGTGATTGTCGTCATGCACCACGAGCAGCCGGAAGTGAGCATGCGGCTGCTCGTCCGCGCCGGCGCCGCCTTCGATCCTCCCGGCAAGAGCGGCGTCGCCACGCTCACCGCCGAGCTGCTCGATCAGGGCACGACGACCCGGAGCGCCGAAACGCTGGCCGAGACCGTCGATTCGATTGGCGGCATGATGGAGACCGGCGCGGGCGTCGACCTGACGTCGGCGAGCGTGCTCGTCATGAAGGACAGCTTCGGGCTCGGCATGGAGATGCTGGCCGACATCGTGCGGCGGCCGGTATTCGCGCCCGAGGAGCTCGAGCGCCAGCGCAGCCAGGCGCTCGCCGCGCTGCAGGTGAGCCTCGAGGATCCGGACTTCATCGCGAGCGCGGTGTTCGCGCGGCTCGTCTACGGCTCCCACCCGTACGGCTTCCCGGAGACCGGCGTGCCCGAGTCGCTCGCCCGCATCACCCGAGACGACGTGCGGACGTTCCATGATCGCTACTTCGCGCCGAACAACAGCATCCTCGCCATTGTCGGCGACGTCGAGGACGGCGCGGCGCTGGCCGCCGCCGAGCGGGTCTTCGGCGACTGGCCGCGGCGGAGCATCGACGCGCCGGCGTTTCCCGCTCCCCCCAGGCCGGCGCGCCGGATCGTGGTCGTGGACAAGCCGGACGCCGTGCAGACGGCGGTTCGCGATCGGCCAGCTTGGCGTGCCCCGCAGGACCCCCGATTACATGGCGCTCGACGAGGCGCTCCGCATTCTGGGCGGCGAGGGGAGCAACCGGCTCTATCGGGTGCTGCGGGCCGAGCGGAGCCTCACGTACTCGGCCTCGGCGGACATGAACACGATGCTGCAGGCCGGTGATTTCGTGGCCGAAACCGATACCCGATCCGAGGCCACGGTCGAGGTGGCCAAGCTGATCGTGGACGAGTTCTGGCGGGTGCAGCGCGACCGGACGGGCCCAGCCGAGCTGGCGGGCGCGCAGGCCTACATGACCGGCAGCTTTCCCCTCACGATCGAAACGCCCGGCGCCATTGCGCGCCACGTCGTCAATGCCGTGTTCTACGGGCTGCCGCTCGACGAGCTGCGTACCTACCGCCAGCGCGTGAACTCGGTGAGCGCCGATGACGTCCAGCGCGTGGCCCGCAGTTATCTCGCTCCGGAGCGCCTGGCGATCGTGCTGGTCGGCAACGCGGCGGCGTTCACCGGCGAGCTGGCGGGCGCCGGACTTGGGCGGTACGAGCTGATCCGTCTGGCCGATCTGGACGTGACCTCGCCCGATCTGAAACGGCGTTGAAGATCATGATCTCCTGCGGCGAGCCGTCCGGCGATCTCTATGCCGGGGCTCTCGCAGTGGAGTTGCGGCGGCGGGCGCCCGACATCGCCATCTTCGGGCTGGGCGGCCAGCGGATGATGGCCGGCGGCGGTGAACTGCTCGCGGACTACTGCGGCTTGAGCGTCACCGGCCTGGTGGAAGCGCTGCGCGTCGTGCCGCGCTCCATGTCGGTGCTCAACCGCCTGCTCGACGCCGCCCGAGCCGAGCGTCCGGATGCGCTCGTGGTCATCGACTTTCCCGACTTCAATTTCCGTCTCGCCTCCGCGGTGCGCCGGCTCGGCGTTCCGGTCATCTACTACATCAGCCCGCAGATCTGGGCCTGGCGACGCCGCCGCATGGAGACCATGA
Organism: Vicinamibacterales bacterium; assembly: GCA_963738315.1. Classification (GTDB taxonomy): domain Bacteria; phylum Acidobacteriota; class Vicinamibacteria; order Vicinamibacterales; family JAMQPK01; genus JAMQPK01. The sequence continues at coordinate 1,567,570 of CAVTVT010000002.1, forward strand.
AGCGCATCGCCGATCTGGTGCTCGTGATCTTTCCCTTCGAGGAGGCGTTGTACCGCGAGGCCGGAGTGCCGGTGAGGTTCGTCGGGCACCCGCTGGTCGACCTCGCGCGCGCGCAGGAGCCGGCCGCCGTCTTCCTGAAAGGCCTGGGGATGGATGCGCGGCGGCCCGTCGTGGCGCTCTTGCCTGGCAGCCGTCCCAACGAAGTCGTGCGACTGCTCCCGGTCATGCGCGAAGCGGCGGAGCAGATTGCGGCGAAAGTCCCCGATGCACAGTTCATCGTGGCGCGTGCGCCATCCCTGGAGGACCGGTTGTTCCGGCGTATCGAGTGGCGCGGCCTGCCGGCCGTGGAAGTGCTCGCCCGCACCGACGACGTCCTGGGCGTCGCCGGCGTGGCCGTGACCGCTTCGGGGACCGCCACCGTGCAGGCGGCGCTGCACGGGGTGCCGATGGTTGTGGTGTACAAGCTGTCGCCGCTCACCTACGGGCTCGGGCGCCGCTTCGTGCAGGTGGACACATTTGCAATGGTGAACCTCATCGCCGGCCGCCGGGTGGTTCCCGAGCTGATCCAGTCGGCGTGCACTCCGGCGGCCGTCGCGGAGGAGGCCGTCAGCCTGCTCGGCGATGCCGGGCGCGCGGCCGCGATGCAGCAGGCGCTCGAAGAGGTGCGCGCGCGGCTCGGCGCGCCGGGCGCGAGCGGCCGGGCCGCCGATGCCGTGCTCGAGGTCGCCCGCGCGCGAGGCCACGTTTGATAGGATCGCGAAGATGGCAACGAATTCGAATTCGTTCGGGGCGCGCATGCGTGCGCCGCTCACCGGCGGGACGGTCGAGATCTTCAGCCTCCGCGCGCTCGAGCGCGCCGGGTTTCCCGACATCTCCGTTCTGCCGTACTCGCTGAAGGTGCTCCTCGAGAACCTCCTGCGGCACGAGGACGGCCGCTTCGTGAAGCCGGCCGACGTCGAGGCGCTGGCCCGGCGGAGCCCCGGAGACAGTGCCCAGAAAGAGATCTCCTTCGCGCCCGCCCGCGTGCTCCTGCAGGACTTCACCGGCGTCCCATGCGTGGTCGACCTGGCCGCCATGCGCGACGGCATGGCGCGGCTGGGCGGCAACCCCGACCGTGTGAACCCGCTGCAGCCGGTGGAGCTCGTCATCGATCATTCGGTGCAGGTGGACTATTTCGGCCGGAGCGACGCGTTCTCGCTGAACGCCGAGCTCGAGTTCGCGCGCAACAAGGAGCGCTACGCCTTTCTGCGGTGGGGGCAGCAGGCCTTCCGCAACTTCCGCGTCGTGCCGCCAGACACCGGGATCGTCCACCAGGTGAACATCGAGTATCTGGCCCGCGTGGTGTTTCGCGAGGAGGCGGACGGCGTCGCCCGTGCGTATCCGGACACGCTCGTCGGCACCGATTCGCACACGACCATGGTGAACGGCCTGGGAGTGCTGGGCTGGGGCGTCGGCGGGATCGAAGCCGAGGCCGCCATGCTCGGCCAGCCGATGTCGATGCTCATTCCCCCGGTGCTCGGCTTCAAGCTCAGCGGCACGCTGCCCGAAGGCGTGACCGCGACCGACCTCGTGCTGGTCGTCACCGAGCGGCTGCGGAAGGTCGGCGTGGTCGGCAAGTTCGTCGAGTTCTTCGGCCCCGGGCTGGCCCACCTCACGATTGCGGACCGCGCCACGCTCGGCAACATGTGCCCGGAGTACGGCGCAACGGCGGCGATGTTCCCGATCGACGACATGACGCTCGACTACCTGCGGTTGACCGGCCGCGCCGATTCGCACGTGCGGCTGGTGGAGGAGTACGCGAAGGAGCAGGGGCTCTTCCGCGCGGTCGTCGGGTGAGGCGCGCTACGACGAGACGGTCGCGCTCGAGCTCGATTCGGTGGAGCCGAGCCTGGCGGGGCCCAGGCGCCCGCAGGACCGCGTGGCGCTGCGCGATGCGACGAGCGGATTCCAGGCGGCGTTGAGCTCGATGGCCACCGCCGCCGCCGGGAAGACGCCGGCGGCAGCCTCGCCGGGCGGGGTCGCCGTGCTCGACGCGCCTGCCGAGATTGCGGAGGGGCTGGATCACGGCGCGGTGGTGGTGGCGGCTATCACGAGCTGCACGAACACGTCGAATCCGAGCGTGATGATCGCCGCCGGGCTGCTGGCGAAGAAGGCGGTCGAACGCGGGCTCCGGAGCAAGCCGTGGGTCAAGACGAGCCTCGCGCCCGGGTCGAAGGTCGTCACCGAGTACCTGGACCAGGCCGGGCTGACGCGCTATCTCGACGAGCTCGGGTTCAACCTGGTGGGCTACGGCTGCACCACCTGCATCGGCAACAGCGGTCCGCTGCCGGAGGACGTGTCGGCCGTCGTGGCCGATCGGAATCTGGTGGTCTGCTCCGTGCTCAGCGGGAACCGGAACTTCGAAGGGCGGATCCAGTCGCAGGTGCGGGCGAACTATCTCGCGTCACCTCCGCTCGTCGTCGCCTACGCGCTCGCCGGGCGGATGACGCTCGACCTCACGTCGGAGCCGCTCGGCGTCGATCGGGAGGGGCATGGCGTCTACCTGCGCGACATCTGGCCTTCGGGCGCGGAGATCCAGGATGCGATGCTGCGCTCGGTGAACGCCGCGATGTTCACCCGCCAGTACGCGAACGTCTTCGACGGGGACGAGCGCTGGCGATCGCTTCCGGTGCCGACGGGCCGCGCCTTCGAGTGGGACGCGCGGTCGACCTACATCCGCAAGCCGCCGTTCGTCGAGCACATCGGCCGCGAGCCGGCGCCGCCGGTCGATATCCAGGGGGCCCGCGTGCTCGCGCTGCTCGGGGACAGCGTGACCACGGACCACATCTCTCCGGCGGGATCGATACCGCGGGACAGCCCGGCCGGCACGTACCTGATCGCGCAGGGGGTGGCGCCCGCCGATTTCAACTCCTATGGCGCGCGGCGCGGCAATCACGAAGTGATGATGCGCGGCACGTTCGCCAACATCCGGCTGCGCAATCAGCTTGCGCCGGGCACTGAAGGCGGCTGGACGCTGTACCAGCCGGGCGGCGAGCTGATGACGATCTACGACGCCGCGGTGCGGTATCAGGCTGCGGCCGTGCCGCTGCTGGTGATCGCCGGGAAGGAGTACGGGTCCGGCTCGTCGCGGGACTGGGCGGCCAAGGGCACCCAGCTCCTGGGAGCGCGGGCGGTGATCGCGGAGAGCTTCGAGCGCATCCATCGCAGCAACCTGGTCAACATGGGCGTGCTGCCGCTGCAGTTCAAGCCGGGGGAGTCAGCCGGATCGCTGGCGCTGACCGGCGCCGAGTCGTTCGACATCGCATGTGTCCGGGCTGGCGCCGCGCGGGGCCGTCACCGTGCTGGTGAGGCCGGCCTCGGGCCCGGCGCGCGAGATCGAGCTGATCGTGCGCATCGATACCCCCGAGGAGCTCACGGCGTTCCGGCACGGCGGCATCCTGCCGTACGTGTTGAGGCAACTGATAGGGTAGGCGGACGCTTCGCGATCTTCGGCCCTTCGTGGTAAAACACTGACCAATCCCTTCTTGGAGGAGCTATGAAGATCGCCCCGTCGTTGCTGTTGGCGGCGCTCTTGTGTGCGGCGGCCGGCAGCCTGCCGATCGCACAGGAGCGGCAGGAGATGTCGGTTCCGAATCCCTTCCCGGCGGCCAACCCCGTCGCCGGCGACCGTGACGCCGTCCGCAACGGAATGGCTCTCTACCGGGTGCGCTGCGGCGACTGCCACGGCCTCGACGCCAGCGGCTACCGCGGGCCGGACCTGAAGGCCTTGATTGCCTCGGGCGCGACCGATGAGCAGCTGTTCCGGACGATCCGCAACGGTGTGCCGGGCACGGAGATGCCGGCCAGCCGGGCTCCCGACGATCAGATCTTCCTGGTGCTGGCCTACCTCCGGAACATCGGCACCGTGGCGCCCAGCGACGCACCGGCCGGCAACGTGCAGCACGGCGCGCAGCTCTTCGCTGCGAGCTGCAACGGATGCCACCGGGTCGGCGTGAAGGGCGGCCGCCTGGGGCCCGACCTGTCGCGCATCGGGACGGCGCGCTCCCGGGCGGCTCTCGTGCGGGAAATCCGTACGCCGAGCGAGTTCGTCCCCCCGGCGTTCGAGGGCGTGACGCTCGTGACCAAGGACGGTCAGCGCATCCGCGGGATCAAGAAGAACGAAGACGTATTCTCGATCCAGATCATGGACACGCGCCAGCGCATCCAGGGGTACTTGAAGTCGGATCTGCAGGAGGTGATCTACGAGAAGAACTCGCTGATGCCCGTCTACGGCCCGGACCGGCTGAGCGACAGCGACCTCAACGATCTCGTCGGGTATCTCACCACGCTGCGCGGCGTCGACGTGTCCGTTCCGGCCGAGCCGGTGACGCAATGAGGAGGAATATGCGCTTCACATTCTCTGGCATTCTCACGGCGGCGCTCGTCGCCGCCTCCTTGCCGGCGGCGGCGCAGCAGGCCACCGCACCGGCGGTGACCCCGCAGGACATCGCCGCCGGTCTGAAAGACCCGGGCCGCTGGCTCACCTACGGCGGCGACTACAGCGGGCAGCGGCACAGCCCGCTCACGCAGCTCACGCCGGCGAACGTCGGCAAGCTGCAGGCGCAGTGGACGTTTCAGACCGGGACGGTCGGCAGCTTTCAGACCACGCCTATCCTGATCGACGGCGTGCTCTATGCCACCGGCTTCGGCAACAACGCATGGGCGATCGACGCCCGCACCGGCCGGCAAATCTGGCGCTACCGCCGCGACCTGCCCAACGACCTGCACAACTGCTGTGGGTCGGTGAATCGCGGCTTCGCCGTTCTCGGCGACAAGCTGTTCATGACGACGATCGATGCCCACCTGCTCGCGCTCGACATGCGCACCGGCGACGTCGTCTGGGATGTCACGATGGAAGACTACAAGGTGGGCTATTCGGCGACCGTGGCCCCCCTCGTGGTGAAGAACCACGTGATCGTCGGCATCGCCGGCGCGGAATTCGGCATCCGCGGGTTCATCGACTCCTACGATCCCGACACCGGCAAGCGCGCAGTGGCGCTTCTGGACCGTCGCCGGCCCGAGCGACCCGGGCGGCAACACCTGGCCGTCCACCGACGCGTACAAGCGGGGCGGAGGATCGATCTGGGTGACCGGCACCTACGATCCCGAGGCGAACACGGTCTTCTTCGGCACCGGCAATCCCGGGCCCGACTACTACAGCGCGAACCGCGAAGGGGACAACCTCTATACCTGCTCCCTCGTGGCGCTCGACGCCGACACGGGCAAGCTGAAGTGGCATTATCAGTTCACCCCGCACGATCTCCACGACTGGGATTCGACCCAGGTGCCCGTGCTGGGGGAGCTGCCGATCAACGGTCAGAACCGGAAGGTGGTGATGTTCGCCAACCGGAACGGCTTCTTCTACACGCTCGATCGCGACGACCGGCAAGGTGATCGTCGGCAAGCCGTTCGTGGAAACGACCTGGGCGAAGGAGATCGGGCCGACCGGCCGTCCCGTGCTGGTGCCCGGCCACATCCCGGACGAGAACGGCACGACGACCTGTCCTGATCTCGGCGGCGGCACGAACTACATGTCGCCCTCCTACGATCCGGCCACACGCACCTTCTTCGTGACGGCGCGCGAGACCTGCGCGACCTACTACGGCTGGGAGCAGCCCTTCGAGCCGGGCGTGCAGTGGGAGAGCGGCGCCACTCAGCGACCCCGCGATCACAAGAACTGGGGCGCGCTGCGCGCGATCGATCCGGTCACGGGCGAGCGCAAGTGGGAGTTCCGCTATCCGTCCACATCGTCGTCGGGTGTGCTGAGCACCGCCTCCGGGCTCGTCTTCAATGCCGACGGAGACGGAAACATCCTGGCGTTCGACTCGCGGACGGGCAAGAACCTCTGGCACTATCAGACGGGATCGGGCATTCGCGCGACGGCGGGCACGACCTATATGCTCGACGGCCGTCAGTACCTGCTCGTTCCTTCGGGCAGCACGCTGGTCGCCTTCGCCCTGCCGCAGGAGTAAGACTCGGTACCCGCCCCGCAGAGGACACGGAGCAGTCAGCCTGCTCCGTGTCCTCTGTGGCCTTGGTGACCCATTTTCTTCAGTGCTCACCAGCGAGGCGATCAAACAGCAGGCGACGCAGCTCGGCTTCGACCTCTGCGGCATCGCACCGGCCGGCGCCTTTCCCGAGCTGACCTTCCTGCGCGAATGGATCGACCGCGGCTTCGCCGGCACCATGGCGTATCTTCCGCGCACTGCCGCGCGGCGAGCCGATGTCCGCCGGGTGATGCCGTCGGCGCAGTCGGTCGTCGTCACCGGCACGGTGTACAACCCGCAGGCGCCGTATTCCATTGAGCTGGTGGATCGCGAGGCCGCCGAGGTGGCGCGCTACGCGCGAAGCGACGATTACCACGGCGTGGTCGGAGGGAGGCTCCAGGCGCTGGTCGACTGGATGCGCGGCGAACACCCGGAGCCGTTCGACGCGATGCCGTACGTGGACACCGGACCGGTGCAAGAGCGCGTCTACGCACAGCATGCCGGGCTGGGCTGGATCGGGCGGAACACGTGCGTCATCAATCCGGAAATCGGGTCCTGGATTCTGCTCGGCGAGATCATCTGCAGCCTTCCGCTCGCACCCGATCCGCCGGCACTCGACCAGTGCGGCACCTGCACGCTGTGCCTCGAGGCGTGTCCGACCGGTGCCATCGTGCAGCCGTACGTGCTCGACGCCACGCGCTGCATCTCGTACCTGACGATCGAGCAGCGCGGCCCCATTCGAGGCGACCTCGCCTCCGCCGTCGGCAACCACGTGTTCGGCTGCGACGTGTGCCAGGAGGTGTGCCCCTGGAATGCGCGGCCGGCTCCGGCGAACGCGGCGTGGCCGGGTCGTGAGGAGCTCGGCCGGCTGCGTCTGCGCGACCTCGCGTCGTGCGACGACGACGCGCTGGCGGAATTGATCGACGGCACCCCGATGACCCGAGCCGGCGTGGCGGGACTGCGGCGAAACCTCGACGTCTGTCTCGCCAACGCCGGCGAGCCGTCGAAGGCCGGGCTGCGTTGAGCGTCATGATGGATGCACGACTGCCGCGCAGGCAGGAACCCGCGCGCGGCGAGGCCCGTATAGGCTTCGTGAGAGAATGCCCGACCTTGGGATTCCCCCTGCCGTGAACGATCTCCAGCAGGATCTGGCGGCGCTGCGAATCGATCGTGGACGCGAGGACGATCGCCCCCGCCGCTGGCTGCTCTGGGTCGTGGTGCTGCTCGGCGCTGCCGCCGTCGCTTCTGCCGCCTGGTGGTGGACCGCGCGTCCCCATCCGATGCCCGTCGAGACGGCGCTCGTCACCGAACGGGCGGCCGGCGTGCAGGCCGCCGTCCTGAACGCCACCGGCTACGTCACGGCGCGGCGGCGGGCGACCGTCTCGTCGAAGATCACGGGCAAGGTCGTCGAGGTGAACGTCGAAGAAGGCATGGCGGTCCGGCGGGGACAGGTGCTCGCCAGACTGGACGATTCGACGGCGCGCGCGGCGCTGGCGCTGGCGACGGCCCAGGCGGAATCGGCGCGGCGGGCGGTGGCCGAGAACGACGTACACCTGCGGCAGGCTCGCATCACTCTGGCGCGCGTCACCAAGCTCCGGTCCGACGGTCTGGTGACCGAGGCCGAGGTGGACGATGCCAGGGCGGACGTCGAGGCGACCGAGGCGCGCATCGACGCGCTCCGGCAGCAGATCGAGGTGGCCGAGCGGCAGATCGACCTGCAGCGCACCGATCTCGACAACACCATCATCCGCGCGCCCTTCGGGGGCGTCGCGATCTCGAAGGATGCGCAGCCCGGCGAGATGGTGTCGCCGGTGTCGGCCGGCGGCGGCTTCACGCGCACGGGCATCTGCACGATCGTCGACATGAGCTCGCTCGAGATCGAGGTGGACGTCAGCGAGAGCTACATCAACCGCGTGCAGCCGGGTCAGCCGGTCGCGGCGGTGCTCGATGCCTATCCGGACTGGTCGATTCCCGGCCACGTGATTGCGGTCGTGCCGGCAGCCGATCGCCAGAAGGCCACCGTGCTCGTGCGGATCGGCTTCGAGAAGCTGGATCCGCGCATGCTTCCCGACATGGGTGTGAAGGTGACCTTTCTCCGGGAGGCCTCCGAGCCGTCCCGGGCCGATGCGCCGCCGGCACGGCTCGTGCCCAGGGCGGCGGTGCGCACCGTCAATGGCGCGAGCATCGTCTTCCTCGTGCGGGGGACGACGGTGGAGCGCCGGGCGGTCCGGGTGGGCGGCTCGGACGGCGAGCAGCTCGAAGTGACGGCCGGTCTGCAGGCCGGCAATCGCGTGGTCATGGCCCCGCCAGAGGGCCTCGAAGACGGCGCAGCCGTGACCGTGCGATGACAGCAATCGCCGCGCCGGTCGATTCCGAGGCGGAGGTGGCATCGACATGACGGCTCTCGTCGAGATTCGAAGCGTTCACAAGTACTTCACGCGCGGCAGCGAACGGATCGACGTGCTGAAGGGCGTCAACCTGGACATCGCGCAGGGCGAGTTCCTGGCGTTGATGGGGCCCTCCGGTTCCGGCAAGACGACGCTGCTGAACCTGATTGGGGGACTGGATCTGCCGACCGAGGGCACGATTCGCATCGGCGATGCCGAGCTCACGACGCTCGGCGGGAGCGCCCTCTCGAAGTGGCGATCGCGGCACGTCGGCTTCGTGTTCCAGCTGTACAACCTCCTTCCAGTGCTGACCGCCGAGCGCAACGTCGAGCTGCCGCTGCTGCTCACCAGGCTCGGCAGGGCCGACCGGCGACGGCACGTGGAGATCGCGCTGAAGGTCGTCGGCCTGGGCGACCGCGCGCGGCACTATCCGCGGCAGTTGTCGGGCGGCCAGGAGCAGCGGGTCGGCATCGCGCGGGCGATCGTCACCGATCCCACGCTGCTCCTGTGCGACGAGCCCACCGGCGACCTGGATCGCAAGGCCGGCGACGAGATCCTGGACCTGTTGCAGACGCTCAACCGCGACCACGGCAAGACGATCGTCATGGTCACCCACGATCCACACGCCGCCGAGCGCGCGCGGCGCACCCTCCACCTCGAGAAGGGCACGCTGATGGAGGCGGCCGCGTGAAGTTCGTCCCGCTGGTGTGGAAGAACATCTGGCGCCGCAAGGTGCGGACGATCTTCACGATTCTGTCCGTCTTCGTGGCCTTCGTGCTGTTCGGGCTGCTCATGACCATCAGGGCGGCTTTCTCGGTGGGCGTCGAGATGGCCGGCATCGACCGGCTGGTGATCATTCACAAGGTGAGTCTGATCATGCCGCTGCCGGTCTCCTACAAGAGCCGTCTCGCGAGCGCGCCCGGGGTGGAGGTGGTGACCCACAGCAGCTGGTTCGGGGGCGTGTACCAGGACCCGCAGAACTTCTTCGCCCAGATCGCGGTGGAGCCGGAGCCGTTTCTCCGGATCTACAGGGAGTTCCACCTGCCGCCCGATCAGATGAAGACATGGCTCGGCGATCGCCAGGGCGCCATCGCCGGACGGTCGCTGGCCGAGCGGTTCGGCTGGAAGATCGGCGATCGCATTCCGATCCAGGCCACCATCTGGCGTCCCAAGTCGGGCGCCGGCGACACGTGGGAGTTCAACCTCGACGGCATCTACGACGGCGATCCGGGAACCGATTTGACGAACTTCTATTTCCGCTACGACTATCTCGACGAGAATCGCCGCAACGGCACCGGCCTCGTCGGATGGTACATCGTCAAGATCGCGGACCCGTCGCAGTCGCTGGCGATGGCGCGACAGTTCGACGACATGTTCGCCAACTCCGAGTACGAGACGAAGACCACGACCGAAAAAGGCTTCGTCGAAGGGTTTGCCAAGCAGATTGGCGACATCGGATCGATCATGATCGCGATCCTCTGCGCGGTGCTGTTCACCATTCTCCTGGTCGTGGCCAACACCATGGCCCAGGCCGTGCGGGAGCGGACGAGCGAGCTCGCGGTGCTGAAGACGCTCGGCTTCTCGAACGCGGCCGTGCTCGCGCTGGTGCTGGCCGAGTCGCTGTTCATCGCGGCGCTCGGAGGCGCCGCGGGCCTGCTGGTGATCTGGACGGTCATTCGGACCGTGGGCGACCCCACGCACGGGATGCTGCCGGCGTTCATCCTGCCCGGACGGGACCTGGCGCTGGGCGGGGCGGTCATCGGGGTGCTGGGCCTGGTCGCGGGCGCGCTGCCGGCGCTGGCGGCCATGCGGCTGCGCATCAGCGACGCGCTGCGGAGGGGGTGAAGTGAGCGTGGTGGGTCAGGTGGGCGCGGTCACGGCGGTGAACCTGCGCACGGTCCCGCGGCGGCTCGGCTCTTCGGCGGTCGCCGTCGTGGGCATCGCGGGAGTGGTGGTGGTGCTCGTCGCGGTGCTGTCGGTGGCCGAAGGGTTTCTCGCGGCGATGCGCGGCGCCGGATCTCCCGGCCGAGCGCTCGTGATGCGCAGCGGCGCCGACAGCGAGATGACGAGCGGCATGTCCGGGCCCGAGATCGAGATCATCAGAACCGCACCCGGGCTCGCGCGCACCGGGCCGGAGGCCGCCGCCTCGGCCGAGCTCTACGTCATTCTCGACCAGCCGAAGCGATCGACCGGCACGAGCGCGAACGTGCCGCTCCGCGGCATCCAGCCGCTGACGCTGCAGGTCCGAGACGACGCCCGCATCGTTCAGGGACGGATGCTGCGCTTCGGCACGAACGAAGTCGTGGTGGGGCGCGCGGCCTCCCGCCAGTTCGCCGGGCTCGATCTGGGCGGGCAGATCCGGTCCGGACAGAACAGCTGGACGGTCGTGGGCGTGTTCGACACGGGCGGCAGCGTGGCCGAGACGGAGATCTGGTGCGATGCGCGGGTACTGCAGGGCGCATACCGCCGAGGCAACAGCTATCAGTCGGTGCTGGCCAGGCTCGACTCGCCCGACTCGTTCGACCGGTTCAAGGACTGGCTCACGTCGAATCCGCAGCTCAACGTCTCGGTGCGGCGCGAGTCGGAGTACTACGCCGCGCAGTCGCGCGCGCTCACGCGCCTGATACGCACCATCGGGTTCGCCATCGCGGGTTTGATGGGGATTGGCGCCGTCTTTGGTGCGATTCTTACGATGTACACCGCCGTCGCGAGCCGGACGCGGGAGATCGCGACCCTGCGCGCGCTGGGGTTCAACAGTCTGGCGGTGCTGGTCTCGGTGATCGTCGAGTCGCTCGCGCTGGCGCTGATCGGGGGCAGCCTCGGCGGCCTGGCGGCCTACGCCGGCTTCAACGGCTATCAGACGTCGACCATCAATTTCCAGACGTTCAGCCAGGTGGCGTTCGCCTTCCGCGTGACGCCGCCGCTGCTCGTGCTCGGCGTCGGCTACGCGCTGCGTCATGGGACTGGTCGGCGGCCTGCCGCCTGCGATTCGCGCGGCGCGGATGCCCATCTCGTCCGCGCTTCGAGAGCTGTAGCGGTGCGAAGCCGGCCCCCGGCGGCGCTTCCTGCGCACGACGCGGCTCCGGCCCGGCGCGCGGCCGTCGGTCCGCCCCTCAAATGGGCGGGAGGCAAGCGCTGGCTGGTGCCGCACCTGCGGCCGCTGTGGGAGCCGCACCGGCGCCGCCGGCTCGTCGAGCCGTTCTGCGGCGGCCTCGGGATGGCGCTGGGCCTCAATCCGCCGCACGCGCTGCTGAACGACGCCAATCCGCACGTCATCAATTTCTATCGCTGGCTGCAGGACGGCCTGACGATCCCGTTTGCCATGGAGAACAGCAGCCGCTGTTACTACCGGCTGCGCGCCCGCTTCAACGCGCTCCTGGGCGCGGACAGGGAGCGATCGGCCGAGGCGGCGGCGCTGTTCTACTACCTCAACCGCACCGGGTACAACGGACTGTGCCGCTTCAACAGCCGGGGATTCTTCAACGTGCCGTTCGGCAGGTACGCCCGCATCGCCTACCGGACCGAGTTCACGGAGTACATCGCGAAGTTCGAACGGTTCGACTTCGCCACGGGCGACTTCGCGTCGCTCGCGCTCGACCCCGGCGATTTCGTGTACGCCGACCCGCCGTACGACGTCCCGTTCCGGCAGTATGCGAAAGAAGGGTTCGACTGGCGCGGGCAGGTAAGACTCGCGGAGTGGCTGGCGGGGCATCCGGGACCGGTGGTGCTCTCGAATCAGCGCACCGACCGCGTCGTCGCCCTGTACACGGCGCTCGGATTCCATCTGAAGGAGCTCGCGGGGCCCCGCCACATCAACTGCACCGGCGACAGGAGTCCGGCGCGCGAGCTCCTCGCGACGCGGAACCTGTAGAGCACGGCCGCCGTGCCTCACCCTTCGGGGCGCAACCGTCCCCGTGCGAGACGGAGGCCGACGGCCATCCCGAGATGAAAGGCCGCCTCCTGGTGCAACCAGAGGTGGCGCGTCTGGTTGTCGACCAGATCATCCACCAGCTCTTCCTGCTCGCCGCCGACGAGCGACTTGAGCCGCTCGACGATTTGCTCCTGGCGGTGGACGTCCACGCTCTGGAACAGCTCGTCCTCGTGGAGTGCGTCGAGCAGCTCGTCGTACTCTGCCGCGCACTGTTCCTCGATGTCGCTGAAGCTCGGGTAACGGACGCGCTCATCGGGGAGATTCGATGCGATCGGCCCCTGCCTTGGCGATGTCCATCAGGTCGTCGGAAGTGGCGCCCATACGCGTCCTCCGGCACTACTATAGCTCCGGTGACGGAGGACCGCCGGACGAGACGCCCGCATCGGCCGCACGCCGCGCACCGGTGGCTGAGGGCGGCCGCGTGCGCCGGCGTCATCGCGTCCGCCGGGCTCGCCCCGCAGCCCGCGTACCGGGAGTTCTTCACGGGCGAGACGACGCGGGTCGATTACGTGCACGCCGGCGGCCCGGGCGCGGAAGCACGGACGCTGCAGGCCGTGAGGGCAGACGGGCCCTGGGCGGGCAGCGAGACGCGGCTGATCGACCCGACGAATCTCGGGCCGTCGCTTCTCGAGATCGTGGATGCGGCATCGAACCGGACGATCTTTTCACGCGGCTTCGGCTCGCTCTATGACGAGTGGACGACGACGCCGGGGGCTCGCGGCAGTGGCAGGGTCTTCCACGAGACCGTGCGATTTCCATGGCCGAAACATCCCGTCCGGCTCGTCATCGACCGGCGGGACCTGCGCAACCAATGGCGCCGGGCCTGGTCGGCGGACATCGATCCGCGACGCACGCCTGCGCGTGGATACCGCGCGCGCCAGACCGCCTGGACCCTGGTCGACAACGGGCCGCGTCGGTCGAAGGTCGATCTGCTCTTCCTCGGCAGCGGCTATGCGGCGGCGGATGGCGGGAAGTTCCGGCTCGACGTGCGCAGGTTCACGGACGCGCTGTTCGCCCACGAGCCCTTCCGCAGCCGCCGGGGCGACTTCAACGTCTCCGCCATTCTGCCGTCCGGGCGCGCACTGGATACGGGCAATGGGGAGGTCGAGACCGAGGAGGACGTGCTCGGGATCTCCCGGTATCTGCTCGCCCCCGACGCGTGGGCGCTTGCGGATCGTGCGGCGGTGCCTCACGACCTGGTCGCGGTGCTCGTGAACGGATCCAGAGTACGGCGGCGGCGGCATCTTCAACTTTGAGGCGGCGGTCGCGGTCGACGCGCCGCGCGCCGAGCAGGTGTTCGTCCACGAGTTCGCGCATCAGTTCGCGGCGCTCGGCGATGAATACGTCGGGAACGTGACGTACGACACCAGACGACCTCCGGAATCGGAGCCATGGGAGCCGAACCTCACGCTGCTCGCGAACCCGGCGGAGTTGAAGTGGCGCGCGCTGGTCGAACCGGGCACGCCGCTGCCGACGCCGGATGTGGAGGCGGGCAGGGTGGGGGCGTTTGCGGGCGGTGGGTACCACTCGCGCGGGATCTATCGACCCGAGTACGAATGTCTGATGGGTTCGACGCGCCCGGGTCTCGGCTTCTGCCGGGTGTGCCGTCGCGCGCTGGAAGCGATCATCGATCTGGACGTGGAGTGAGCTGGCCTTGTTCTTGCGAGAAATCGAGAACAACGGCTCTCCATGTCCAGAAACCAAACAATGCTCCTCGTGATCGTCATGATTGTGCTCGCGGCGGGTCTGGCCGTCTCCGAGTACTGGTTCACGCTCCGTGACGGACTGAGGCGCAGCGATGTCCGCCACGGGAAGCGCCTGTCGCGGCGGATGGCGGCATGAATCAGGTCACGCTGCAGGATCTCGCGCGGCTGCTCGGTACTGGGGCTGCCGACCGCCGCGATGGCGTGGACGGTGACGCATGAGGACCTCTTCCGCGAGTTTCACGCGGTACTGCGTCGAGCGCAGCAGGTCGAGCCGGTCACTGCCGGGCCGCAAGTTCTTCTACCTGCTCACCTGCGAGTACTGCTTCAGCCACTACGTCGCGGCAGGTGTGCTGCTGCTGACGCACTTCACGTTGCTCTACGACGATTGGCGCGGCTACGGCATCGCGTGGCTCGCGCTGGTCTGGGTGGCCAACCATTACGTCAGCCTGTACGGCCGGCTGCGCCTCGGGATTCGCAGCGAGCGGCTCGACATCAACATCAAGGAGGCGGTGACGAAGAAGAACGACGTTCGAAGAGCGAGTTGACCGTCCGCCCGCCGATTTTCCGCTCCGATTGCCTTCCGACCAGGCCTCGTGGTCCGTGTGTGCCTCCGTACGGGCTGGCGTCCCGTTGTGATAAAGTCACGCCACAATTTGATTTGATCTCCATTCGCCAGGAACAGTCTTCACTCTGATCCGAGGGGAGCTATGTGGCAGCAGAATTATGAGCCTGTGGGGGGAAGTCTGGGTCTTTCCGCCGCAGTGGCCTCGATCCCGATCCTCGTGCTGTTCTTCATGCTCGGCGTCAAGCGCAAACCGGCGTGGATGGCGGCGCTTGAGCGCGCTCGGAGCTGCCTTCCTGCTGGCGCTCGTCGCCTACGGCATGCCGTTTCAGCTGGCGCTGATGGCGACCCTGGATGGCGCGGCGTACGGCATCTTCCCGATTGCCTGGATCGTCTTCGCGTCGATCATGCTGTACCGCCTGGCGGTCGACACCGGCAAGTTCGAGGTCATCAAGGACTCGGTCGGCGGCCTGACCAACGACCGCCGGCTGCAGGCCCTCTTCATCGCCTTCTCGTTCGGCGCCTTCATCGAAGGAGCGGCCGGTTTCGGCGCGCCGGTGGCCGTATCGGGCGCGATGCTGGCCGGCCTCGGCTTTTCCCCCTTTTACGCCGCCGGGATCTGCCTCCTGGCCAACACGGCGCCCGTGGCGTTCGGGTCGATCGGCATACCGATCGTGACGCTCGCCGGAGTGATCGGCGGCCCTGCCGGCCCAATGGCTGCACCCGCTCAGCGCGATGATCGGCCGTCTCTGCGCGATGATTTCCGTCGTCATCCCCGCTTATCTGCTGCTCGTGATGGTCGGCTGGCGCAGAACGCTGGAGGTGCTGCCGGCGGTCGTCGTCTGCGGCGTGTCGTTCGCGGGCGTCCAGTTCTACGTCTCGAACTGCGATCGGCCCCGAGCTCACCGACATCCTGAGCTCCCTCACCTGCATCGGGTGCATGGCGCTCGTGCTGAAGTTGTGGAAGCCGAAGAACATCTTCCGCCTCGAAGGGGAGAAGCCGGCGACCGCCGCAGCGCACAGCCACACGGCGGGACAGGTGCTCGTCGCCTGGATGCCGTACATCCTGCTCGTCGTGTTCGTGCTGGCATGGGGCCAGCCGGAGATCAAGTCGGCGCTGGACCGCTTGAGCAACGGCCTGCTGCCGTCGTTGCTGCCGCGGAACGCGACGGCGCTGAACGGCTTGAACGTGCCCGGCCTGCACAACATGGTCACGCGCGTGCCGCCGGTGACCAACGCGCCGGCGCCCTATCCCGCCGTCTATGCGTTCAACTGGCTCAGCGCGTCGGGCACCGCCTGCTTCCTCGCGACGATGGTCGCGGCGTTGCTGCTCGGGGTCGGACCCGGCCGGTTCGGACGAATCTATACGGCCACCTTCAGCCAGCTCGCCAAGCCGATGCTGACCATCGCGAGCGATGCTCGGGCTGGCGTATCTGATGAACTACTCCGGGATGACCTCCACCCTGGGGCTCGCGCTCGCCGCGACCGGCCCGACGTTCCCGTTCTTCAGTGCCATTCTCGGCTGGCTCGGCGTGTTCCTGACCGGCAGCGACACCTCGTCCAATGCCCTGTTCGGGAACCTCCAGGTGATCACCGCGAACCAGCTCGGGATCAACCCGGTGCTGACCGCGTCGGTGAACTCGTCGGCCGGCGTGATGGGCAAGATGATCTCGCTTACGAGCATCGCGGTGGCCGTTGCGGCGACGGGCTTGACCTCGGAGGACGAGGGGCGGCTGTTCCGGTTCACCATCAGGCACAGCGTGTTTCTGGCGTGCTTCATGGGCGTGGTGGCGATGCTGTACGCGTATGCGTTCCCCGGCCTGGTGCCGGTGATTTCGACGGCGCCCTGAGGGCAGCCGGACCCTTCAACGCAGGAACAGGCTCGCCCCGGTGACCACCGACGCCAGGATGGACGCCGCCGTGATGACGAGACAGGCGAGCGCGAGCACGATGTGGTCGATGCGCTCGGGCCTGAGCGGGTCGAGCACCTGCGAGATCAGATAGCCTCCGACGAACCCGCCGGCGTGCGCGAAGTTGTCGACGCCGCGCATGATGAGCCCGAAGAAGAACAGGATGATGGCGTAGCGCAGCGCCTGGCCGTGCACGAGCTGGCTGCCGGTACGCCGCCCGTAGTAGACGAGCGACCCGAGCAGCCCGAAAATGGACGCCGAGGCGCCCAGCGTGAACGGCGCCCCCTGCAGCAGCGGCAGCGGAGGGATGTAGGCACCGGCGAACGAGCTGAGCAGGAACCCGCATGCACCGGCGATCGTGAAGATGATCACCATGCGTCCGGCGCCGTAGACGTCCGCCACGGCCGGCCCCAGATCGCGCACCCACATCATGTTGAAGACGATGTGCAGCAGGCTGCCGTGGAGCCAGCTCGCGCTGAAGATCGTCCACCAGCGCCCGAAGCCGAACACCGGCGTGGCGCCGCTCGCGCCCAGCAGGAACATGCTCGGGAGGCTCGGCGACAGGATCGACAGGAGGCCGCCGCCGCCGAGCCCGATGTTGCCTCCCGACAGCAGGAGCGAGATGACGTAGAGGGCGCCGTTGCCCCAGAGGACCAGGGTGACGAACCCGAGATCGTTGCCGAGGTTCCGCAGCAGCGGCGCGAAGCCCCACAGCCCCGGGTTCCGCCGGCCGCAGTTGAGGCACCGATCGTCGCGCACGCCGACGAGCGATCCGCACGACGTGCACACCACCGATCCCGACCTCTGCCGTTTGAACATCGAGACCTACTATACTCAGGAGATGTCGTCTTCCCGAAATTCGCGTCAGTGCATCGCCAACCCGCTGCGGCGCAACGTCGCAATCATCGCGCACGTCGATCACGGCAAGACGACGCTCGTCGACGCGCTGCTCCATCAGAGCGGCACCTTCCGCGCGAACGAGCGCGTGCAGGAGCGCGCCATGGACAGCAACGAGCTGGAGCGGGAGCGCGGCATCACGATCATGGCCAAGAACACCGCCATCCATTACCAGGACGTGCTCATCAACATCGTGGACACGCCCGGCCATGCCGACTTCGGCGGAGAGGTGGAACGTACGCTCTCCATGGTCGACGGCGTCCTGCTGCTCGTGGATGCCTCCGAGGGACCGCTGCCGCAGACGCGGTTCGTGCTCAGCAAGGCGTTCGGCCGCGGACTGCCGCCGATCGTGGCCATCAACAAGATCGATCGCCCCGATGCCCGCGCGGCCGAGGTGCTCAACGAGGTGTTCGACCTGTTCATCGACCTCGATGCGTCCGATGCCCAGCTCGACTTTCCGGTGCTCTACACCAACGCCAAGCGGGGCACCGCCTCGCTGCAGGCGGATGGGCCCGGCGAGGACCTGCGCCCGCTGTTCGACGCCCTGCTCCAGCACGTGCCGCCGCCGATGGGGTCGGCCGAGGACCCGCTGCAGATCCTGATCGCCAACCTCGACTCCAGCGACTATCTCGGGCGGATCGCGATCGGACGCGTGTTCAACGGCAAGGTCGGGATCGGGGACGAGGTCGCGATCTGCGCGCCGGGTTCGTCGAGCGTCAGAAAAGCGAAGGTGACGAAGCTGTTCGCCTTCGACGGACTCCGGCGGATCGAGATCGATCGCGCGGCCGCCGGCGACATCGTCTGCCTGGCCGGGATGGCCGACATCACGATCGGCGAGACGGTCACCGAGGTGGAGCGTCAGGCGCCGGTGCCCGTCATCGCGGTGGACGAGCCGACCGTGTCCATCATCTTCGGGGTGAACACGTCTCCCATGGCCGGGCGAGACGGCCAGTACGTCACCTCCCGGCAGCTCCGCGACCGGCTCGATCGCGAGCTCATCGGCAACGTGTCGATCCGCCTGGAAAACACCGATTCGCCGGAGCAGGTGAAGGTCATCGGGCGCGGGGAGCTGCAGCTCTCCATCCTTATTGAAATGATGCGGCGGGAGGGGTTCGAGGTGCAGGTGTCGCGCCCCGAAATCGTGACCAAGACGCTGGAGACGGGACGGGTCGAGCCGGTGGAGGACCTGGTGATCGACGTGCCCGAGGACTTCCAGGGGGTGGTGATCGCGCAGGTGGGGGGGCGGCGCGGCACGATGACCAGGATGGTGAACCATGGCACCGGCCGGGTTCGAATGGAGTTCCGGATCCCGGCCCGCGGTCTGATCGGGTTCCGGTCGCAGTTTCTGACCGACACGCGGGGCACGGGGATCATGAACCATATCTTTGCCGGGTGGGAGCCCTGGCACGGCGCCATCCCGTCGCGGTCCACCGGCGCGCTGGTCGCCGACCGGCCGGGGGTCGCCACCGCCTATGCCATCGCCAACCTCCAGGAGCGGGGGGAGATCTTCATCGAGCCCGGGGTCCAGGTGTACGAGGGCATGATCATCGGAGAGAACGCCCGGCCCGAGCGACATGGACGTGAACGTCACCAAGGAGAAGAAGCAGACCAACATGCGGGCGTCCACGGCCGACGAGGCGATTCGGCTCATTCCCCCCCGGATTCTGGGGCTGGAGCAGGCCATCGAGTTCATCAACGACGACGAGCTGGTGGAAATCACCCCCCGCAGCATCCGGCTCAGGAAACGGGTCATGGCCGCCAACCAGCGCCCCAAGCGCGGGGAGGGAGACGCCTGACCCCGGTGCATGGCACCGGGCCTCCTCTCTCGAATCGATTGTTTTCCCGTTGCGCCCTTTGGTAGGATATGGCCTCTAAGCCATCCGAGCCGAAGCTGTTGGGTTGTTTGACGCGACCCCGTCCCTCGATTTGCTCGAGGGCAGGTTTCATGACGAGGTGATCGCTCCATGACAGTCTCAATGAACACGCCACAATCTTCCAATTCCGTTTCGCGGCGCGCTTTCATCAAAGGGGTGGTCGCCACCGGCGGCGCCGTCTCGGCGTCGGCGTATCTGTTCCGCAGGCCTGAAGTGCTGTTCGGACAGAGCTCGCTGCCGGGCTCGGTGGAGCGGCTCGTCACGCTCAACGTGAACGGCCAGCAGCGCCGCGTCGATGTGGCGAAGCAGGAGACGCTGGCGATGACGCTGCGGTACAAGCTGGGCCTCACCGGCACCAAGATCGGGTGCGATCGGTCCGAGTGCGGCGCCTGCACCGTGCTGGTCGACGACGTGCCGCACTACTCCTGTTCAGTGCTCACGCACACCGTACGCGGAAAGAAGATCACCACGATCGAAGGCCTCGAGGCGGCCGACGGCACGCTGCACCCGGTGCAGCAGGCGGTGCTGGACGGGCAGGGCTTCCAGTGCGCGTTCTGCATGTCCGGCTTCATCATGGCGACGGTCGGCTACCTGAAGGAGAATCCGAGCCCGACGCGGGCCGAGCTGGCCCACGGCATCTCCGGCAACCTGTGCCGGTGCATGGACTACAACAAGATCCTCGACGTCATGATGGTGGGCGCCGAGAATCTGCGCAACGCGCCGCGCACGAGCTAGCGAACGTCTAGGAGGAGATGGGAATATGGCGACGATTCACGATGTAATGCCCGTCTTCGAGCTGTTCCAGCCGACGACGATCGACGACACGCTCGCGCTGCTCGACAAGTACAAGAAGGACGCGTGGGTGATGGCCGGCGGGCTCGACACCTTCGACTGGCTGAAGGATCGCAACAAGCGGCCCAAGGTGGTCGTCGATCTCAGCGGCGTCCAGGAGCTGCGCGGAATCAAGGCAGGGGCCGACGGCGGCCTCGAGATCGGGGCGGCGACGACCCTCACGGAGGTGGTGAGGCACCCCGCCGTGAAGGAGAAGTTCCCGATGCTGGCGCAGGCGGCCGAGCTGGTGGCCTCGCCGCAGATCCGCAATCAGGGCACGCTCGGCGGCAATGTCTCGCAGGACACGCGATGCTGGTATTACCGGAGCGGGTGGACCTGCTACCGCGCCGGCGGCAACATCTGCTATGCGGATACGCCGACCGCGATCAATCGCGAGCATGCGATCTTCGACGCGAACCGCTGCGTGGCGGTGAACCCGTCCGACACCGCGCCGGCGCTCATCGCGCTCGACGCCAAGATGGTCATCCGGTCGCAGCGCAGCGGCGACCGCGTGGTCGACGCGGAGAAGTACTTCATCGGCCCGGCGATCGACATCACCAAGATGAACGTGCTGCAGCCGGGCGAGCTGCTGGTCGCGATCCGCGTGCCGGCCACCTGGGCCGGCTCGCAGTTCTATTTCGAGAAAGTCCGCGAGCGTCAGGTGTGGGACTTCCCGATGGTGAACGTGGCGGCGGCGCTGAAGGTCGACAACGGCACCATCCAGAGCTCGCGGATCGTCGTCAATGCCGTGGCGGCGCATCCGATGCGGCTCACCTCGGTGGAGTCGGCGATTGCCGGCAAGCCGCGGAATGACGACACGGCGAAGATGGCGGGCGATCTGGCGGTGCAGGGTGCACAGCCGCTGGCGTAGAACGGGTACAAGGTCCCGGTGATGAGGAACCTGGTGAAGCGGGCCATCAGGGGAGAGGCGCAGGCATAGCTATGGGATTTCTGGTGCAATGGGGCAAGAACCCCTGGGGGCAGGACATTCTCGAGCACGCGCGTGGAACCTGGTGTAGGTGGCGCTCGCGTTCGGCGTCTGCTTCATGCTCGCGCACACGCTGTACGTGATGCTCTGGCCGAAGCCGGCCGGCCCGGCCCGGCCCGGT
Source organism: Vicinamibacterales bacterium (assembly GCA_963738315.1). Classification (GTDB taxonomy): domain Bacteria; phylum Acidobacteriota; class Vicinamibacteria; order Vicinamibacterales; family JAMQPK01; genus JAMQPK01. The sequence goes on from CAVTVT010000002.1 coordinate 1,588,803, forward strand.
TGACGAGAAGGCCGCGGCCCGGGTGCCCGCGCGCGTCGAAGCGGCACTCGCTCGCCGCGCGGCTGTTCCACTGGATCATGGCGGCCGCCATGCTGACGCTGCTCGTCACGGCCTTCGTGCCCATTCTGGGCCTGAAGTTCGACTGGGTGCAGCTTCACTGGATGGCCGGGATCGTCCTGACGATCTCGATCCTCTATCACATCATCCACGCGAGCTTCTGGCTCGACTTCTGGTCGATCTGGCTGAACGGCGAGGACGTCGCGGAAGCGACGACGCGGTTCAAGCGGGCGATCGGCGGCCAGGCGCCTCCGCCGCGCAGCGCCGCGAAATACCCGTGGGACAACAAGATGTATCACACGGCCATCGTCCTCTCGGCGCTGGCCGTCGTCCCGACGGGATTGTTCATGATGAAGCGCGTGCAGACGCCCTTCTACGTCCGCAACCCGTATCTGTTCAGCGATACGACCTGGGGGCTGATGTACGTGCTCCACGGACTCTCGGGAATCGGGCTGGTGGGACTGACCATGGCCCACATCTATTTCGCCGTGCGGCCCGAGAAGCTCTGGATCACCAAGGGCATGGTGTTCGGCGACATCAGCCGCGAGGATTTTCTGAAGCATCATGACCCGCAGCGCTGGGTCGTCGGGAAGGAATCCTAGCTGGTGCGGAACGAGCTGAAGCAGCGCTGCGACAGAATCGAGGAGTGCTACGAGTTCATGCTCGCGTACGCGGCCCAGGGGCTGCGTGACGAGCCGGGCGGCGGCGGCGCCTCGCAGGTGCGGACGCTGCTCACCAGGGCCGACGAAGCGCTCGACGGCCTGGCGGGGGTCTTCACCGCGATCGTCCGCGGCGAGAAGCTGGAGCCGGCGGCGAAGTACGAGGCGTTCATCGCCATGCTCGACCGCGACGCGGCAGATGCGCGCGCGGCGTTCGGCCTGGTGCTCGCGCAGGCCTCGATCAACTCGCAGATGGCGGACAACCTGAACGCCTCGACGCACGTACGCGCGCTGCTGACGGATCTGTTCCTGATCGACGAAATCGTGCGGCCCGAGCCGGTCACGCCGCAGGAGGCGTGAAGACGCACCATTGACGGTGGAGGGCCGCGGGACGAGGGGAGTGCGGGGGCCGATCGCACGGGCGCTGATCGGCGTGCTCGCGATGGCAGCCGCGGTGGCCGCGCAGCAGGTGCGGCGGCCTGCGGCCGCCAAGGCGCCGCCCGGGTTCTTTGAGACGCCGCTCACGGCGGAGGAGATGAAGGACAAACAGGCGGTGATCGACACCGACCTGGGCGTCATCATCATCGACCTGCTGCCAGAGGCGGCCCCGAATCACGTCGGGCTGTTCATCAAGACAGCCCGGGAAGGCGGCTACGACGGCACCGTCTTCCACCGCGTGATCAAGGACGCGATCATCCAGGGCGGCGATCCGCTGACGAAGGATCCCGCCAAGGCGGATCGGTACGGCAGCGGCGGGTTGAGCCTGCTGAAGCCGGAGCGCAGCGCGGAGAAGAACACGCGCGGCGCGGTGTCGGCGGTGATCGCGCCGAACAGCCCGGATTCGGGGGGCACGCAGTTCTTCATCTGCGTGACCAGCCAGCCGGCGCTCGACGGCGTGCACGACGTCTTCGGACGGGTGGTCGAAGGCGTCCTGGTTGCGCAGAAGATTTCGCAGGTGCCGGTCGACGCGAAGGGGCACCCGCTGACCAGGGTGGCGGTGCGGTCGATTGCCATTCGGGACAAGCCCGCGGCGGGCCCCGAGCCGTTTTCGACCGAGAGTGCGCAGGAACTGGGCGCGTATCGAGCGGTGCTCGAGACGGGGCTGGGCGACATCACGATCGAGTTCCTGCCCGGCGTGGCGCCCGGTCACGTGCGGAACTTCCTGCGGCTGGCGCAGGCGGGCGTGTTCGACGGAATGGGGTTTCACCGGGTCGTGAAGGGGTTCGTCGCGCAGACGGGGTACATCACGTCGCGAGCCGAGCCGTTGTCGGAGAGCCAGGAGAGGCTCGTGCACAATCTGCAGCCGGAGTTCAACGACACCCAGCACGTCAGGGGGACCGTGTCGATGGCTCGCGGCGACGATCCGGCGAGCGCCGATACGTCGTTCTTCATTTCGCTGGGCCCGAACCCGGGGCTGGACGGCAAGTACACGGCCTTCGCCAGGGTGATCGACGGGACGGCAGTGCTCGAGGCAATCGAGAACGTGCCGGTCAACGGCGAGGCGCCGGTGGATCGACTTGAACTGAAACGCGTCCGTATCGAGCGGGCGGCTGAGCGGTAAACCCGTTCGGAGGTGTGAAGATGGCTGACACGAAGCTGGTCGGGCAAAACTACACGACGCCGGATCTCAGAGCGAAGGTCACGGGCCGATCGAAATACGCCGAAGACTTCCGCGCCGAAGGGATGCTCTTCGCCAGGCTCGCCCTGAGCCCCTACTCGCACGCGCGGGTCCGCAGCGTCGACGCGAGCGCCGCGCTGGCCATGCCGGGCGTGAAGGCGATCCTCACGGGCGACGATGTGCCCGGACCGAGGGATCAGGTCAACGACAACGGGACCGTCATCAAGGCGAACCCCCGCAGCGAGAAAGCGCTCACGAGCGAGCCGCTCTATCAGGGCGAGCCGGTGCTCGCGGTCTGTGCCGTCGACGAGCTCACGGCCGCCGAAGCGATCGAGAAGATCAAGATTTCAGTGGGAGCCGCTGCCGTTCAGCGTGGATCCGGTCGCGTCGCTGCTCCCGGGCTCCATGAATCCCCGGGTGGAGGGGAACATCTGGAGCCGCGGCGCGGCGAAGCCCGGACAGCCGCCGCCGCTCCCCGAGCCGATTGTGGTGAAGTGGACCGAGGCCGACGCCGCGGAATACCACGCCGGCCGCCTTCCGACGACCATCGCCACCGATCCGGAATGGACGCTCGGGAATGTCGAGGACGGCTTCAAGAAAGCGGCGCTCGTGCTCGACGAGACCTTCGTCTGCCCGAACGTCAGCCACCAGTGTCTCGAGAGCCGGACGTCGATGGCGTTCTGGGAGAACGGCAAGCTGCACATCCATCTCTCGACCCAGAGCACGGTGCAGACCGTCATGTCGGTCGTCCGCTGGCTCGATATCAAGCCCGAGGACATCGTTCTGGTCGCCGAGTACCTGCGGCGGCGGGTATGGCGCCAAGGGCACCGGATCGGTGACCGACATCATTCCGGCGCTGCTCTCGAAGAAAGTGGGCGGCGCCCCCGTGATGATGCGGATCAGCCGGGAGGAAGAGCACGCCATCGGGCGCGCGCGGCCCGCCATGCACGGCCGGATGAAAGTCGGGTTCGCGAAGGACGGCCGGATTACCGCACTCGACATGTTCACCGTCGTCGAGGGCGGCCCGTACGGGCCGGGCGGCGACGGCAACACGGCCAGCCGGTTCGCCTCGCTGATGTTCCAGCCGGAAACGATGCGGTGGCGCGGGATCACGGCGATCACGAACACGCCGCCGCGCGGTGCGCAGAGCCAGCCGGGCGGCATGCAGGGGATTCTCCTCATGGAGCCGGTGGTCGCGAAGGCGGCGCGGCAGCTCGGCATCGACCAGGTGGCGATCCGGAAGATCAACGCGCCGGAGGGCAAGGCGAAGTACGGCCCCGCCAACGCGCGCGGGCGACCGGCAGTACTCGACCAGCTGCTTCGTGAAGGAGGCGCTGGATCAGGGCGCCGACCTGTTCAAGTGGAATGAGCGCGTGGCGCGCAACGGACGGCGCCAGGGATCCAAGGTGCGCGGCAGCGGCGTCGCCATCAGCGCCTACAACGCGGGCTCGGTGGGCTTCGACGGCCTGTTCGTGATCAAGCCCGACGGCAAGATGTACGTGCACACCGGCGTCGGCAACCTCGGCACCGAGTCGTTCTCGGACTGCCAGCGCGTCGCGGCCGAGATGATTGGGATGCCCTGGGAGAAGGTGGAAGTCACCTGGGGCGACACGTCGCGGAACCTGCCGTGGAGCTGCGTCTCGGGTGGCAGCCAGTCGACCCATGCGACCACGCGTGCGGCCCACGCCGCGGCAGAGGACGCCATCGCCAAGCTGCGCGAAATCGCTGCGAAGGATCTGGGCGGCAGGCCCGAGGACTACGAAGTGAGCGGCGAGCGGGTGCACCGCAAGGGGAGCGGCGGCGGGATGCCCCTCGCCAAGGCGGCCCAGCGGGCGATCGAGCTGGGCGGGAAGTACGACGGACACGAGTTGCCCGACAACATCAACGCGTTCACCAAGCGATCGGCGGCCGCGCTGGCTGGTCAGGGGCTCATGGGCGTCGGGAAGGACACCTACAAGCGGGACGGCAACTCGCTGTCGTTCGTCGCGGGGTTTGCCGAGGTCGAGATCGACACCGAGACCGGGATGTACAAGATCCTCGACTACCTCGCCGTCGCGGATGTGGGCACCGTCGTCCATCCCAATTCGCTCGGGGGCCAGATACTCGGCCGCTCGATGCTGGGAATTTCGCACGCCATCGGGCAGCGTTGGGTGTACGACCAGAAATACGGCGTGGCGCTCGCGAAGCGGTTCTACAACAACAACCCGCCGACGATCCTCGACGCGCCCGAGCACATGGCCTGGGCCGCCGTGGGGATTGCCGATCCGGAGACCCCCGTGGGCGCCCGCGGAATCGGCGAGCCGCCCGTGGCTGCCGGGTGCTGCGCCGTGCTGAACGCAATCTCCGCCGCGGTCGGTGACGAAGTGTTCGTCCGCGCTCCGGTGCTGATCGATCACATCGTCAAGGCGCTGGAAACGGGCAAGCCCGGCCAGCCGCTCCTGACGGCGAACGTGTAGGGTGTTCCCGGGCGAGGGGCAGAGGGCAGGCGGTCAGAGGCAATCGCGCTCGCATTGGAGCGCTCTTACCTCTCGCCGCTCATCCCTCGCCCCTCTCTCGTTGCTCGTTCTCCTTCTTGCGCCCTCATCCGCCTGCTCGCACCCGCCAGCCCCCGTCAAGCAGGCCACCATCTGGCAGAAGCTCGGCCAGTGGTCCGGCCACGGCAACCTGCAGACCGAGTCCTTCGTCGGCAGCACGGGATATCTGCGCGTCACGTGGGAAACCTCGCATGAGATCGCGCCGGGCGCCGGCAGATTCAAGCTCACGGTGGGAAGCTCGATCAGCGGCCGTCCCCTCGCGGTGCTGGTGAACGCCCAGGGCGTGGGACACGACGTGGCGTACCTCAACGAAGAGGCGCGGACCTTCTACGCCCTCGTCGAGTCGTCCAACGTAGACTGGAAGTTCACGGTCGAGGAAGGTTTTCCGGCCACGGTGGAGCCCACGCAGTAGGTCGATCGGAGCAGATGCCGCAGTTTATCTACACGATGAAGGGGTTGGGGAAGGTCTATCCGCCCGACTCCCAGGTACTCAAGGACATCTGGCTCTCGTTTCTGCCGGGGGCGAAGATCGGCGTGCTCGGGCTGAACGGCGCCGGCAAGAGCACGCTGCTCAAGATCATGGCGGGCGTCGACCATGACTTCGTCGGGGAGGCGTTTCCGGCCGACGGGATCTCGGTGGGATACTTGGAGCAGGAGCCCGGGCTCGATCCCGCCAGGACGGTCCTCGCCGTGGTGGAGGAAGGCGTCGCCGACGTGCGCGCGCTGCTTCGGCGCTTCGACGAGATCAACGAGAAGTTCGCGGACGATCTGTCTCCGGAGGAGATGGAGAAGGTGCTCGAAGAGCAGGGACGCGTGCAGGATCGCATCGATGCGGCCGGAGCGTGGGAGCTCGACTCCAGGCTGGAGCTGGCGATGGATGCGCTGCGGCTGCCGCCTGCCGACGCTCAGGTCGCCATGCTCTCCGGCGGCGAGCGCCGGCGGGTGGCGTTGTGCCGGCTCCTGCTGCGGGCGCCCGATCTGCTGCTGCTCGACGAGCCGACCAACCACCTCGATGCCGAATCGGTGGCATGGCTGGAGCGCTTTCTCAAGGACTATCCCGGAACGGTGGTGGCGGTGACCCACGATCGCTACTTTCTCGACAACGTCGCCGGCTGGATCCTCGAGCTGGATCGCGGCTCGGGCATCCCGTGGGAGGGGAACTACTCCTCGTGGCTCGAGCAGAAGCAGAAGCGGCTCGCGCTGGAGGAGAAGGCCGAGTCGAAGCGGCAGCGCACCCTCGCCCGTGAGCTGGAATGGGTGCGGATGGCGCCGCGCGCGCGGCAGGCGAAGGGCAAGGCGCGGCTGCGCGCCTACGAAGAGCTGCTGGACCAGGACTCCGCCAAGCAGATCGAGAGCGTGGAGATCTACATTCAGCCGGGGCCGCGCCTGGGCGATCTGGTGGTCGAGGCGCGCGATCTCCGAAAGGCCTACGGCGACAAGCTGCTGATCGACGGGCTGTCCTTCACGCTGCCGAGGGGCGGGATCGTCGGCGTCATCGGTCCGAACGGCGCGGGCAAGACGACGCTGTTCCGCATGATCACCGGACAGGAGCAGCCCGACGGCGGAACGCTCCGGCTCGGCGAGACGGTGAGGCTCGGCTATGTCGACCAGAGCCGCGACTCGCTTCGACCCGATCGCACCGTGTGGGACGAGATCAGCGGCGGCGAAGACGAGATCGTGCTGGGAAAGCGCAGCGTGGCGTCGCGCGCGTACGTGTCGTGGTTCAACTTCAAGGGGCGCGACCAGCAGCGCCTGGTCGGCGAGCTCTCGGGCGGCGAGCGCAATCGCGTGCACCTGGCCAAGCTGCTGCGCGCGGGGAGCAACGTCCTGCTGCTCGACGAGCCGACCAACGACCTGGACGTGGATACCCTGAGAGCGCTCGAGGAGGCGCTCCTGTCGTTCGCCGGGTGCGCCGTCGTGATCAGCCACGATCGGTGGTTCCTCGACCGCATCGCCACGCACATGCTGGCCTTCGAGGGCGACAGCCAGGTCGTCTGGTTCGAGGGCAACTACCAGGACTACGAGGCCGACCGCCGGCGCCGCCTCGGCACCGACGCGGATCAGCCTCATCGAATCAAATACCGCAAGCTCACGCGTTAGGCCGGTGGCAGGGAGGCGTCCCACCGACTATCGGAACGTCTGGATCGAGGCCAGGGCGCTGGTGCGCCGGCACCGGGGCCGGCTGGCGCTCGGGCTCGTGCTGATGCTCGTGAGCCGCGTGGCCGGAGTGATTCCGGCCGCCTCGTCCAAGTTCCTCATCGACGACGTAATCGGGCGCCATCGGGCCGATTTGCTGGTGCCGCTCGCGCTGGTGGTCGCGGCCGCCGCGGTGGTCGACGCCGCCACGTCGTTCGCGCTCTCGCAGCTGCTCGGTGTCACGGCGCAGCGGGCCATCGCCGACATGCGCGCCAGCGTGCAGGCGCATATCACCCGTCTCCCGGTGCGCTACTTCGATCAGACACAGACCGGCGTGCTGATCTCCCGGGTGATGAACGACGCAGAGGGCATCCGCAACCTGGTCGGGACCGGGATCGTCCAGCTGATCGGCGGGGTGATCACGGCGGCCATCGCCCTCGGCGTGCTGTTCTACCTCAACTGGCGGATGACCGCCGTCAGCATCGTCGTGCTCTCGGCGTTCGCCGCCGGGCTGTCGGTCGCGTTCCGGCGCCTTCGTCCCCTCTTCCGCGAGCGGTCGGTCATCACTGCGGAGCTCTCGGGCCGTCTCGCCGAGTCTTTCGGGGGAATCCGCATCGTGAAGGCGTACACGGCCGAGGCCCGCGAGGATCGGGTGTTCGCCCGCGGCGTCGATCGGCTCTTCGACAACGTCAGGCGGATCCTGACCGGCATTTCGGCGGCGACGGCTCTTGGAGGGCTGGTCATCGCCGCGATCGGCGTGATCGTCATCCTGGTCGGGGGCCGTTCGATTCTCGACGGCTCGATGACGCTCGGCGATCTCTTCATGTACGTGTTCTTCGTGGGGCTCCTCGCGGCGCCGCTGATTCAGCTCTCCTCGATCGGCACGAACCTGAGCGAGGCGCTGGCGGGGCTGGATCGCATCCGCGAAATCAAAGCGATGCCGACCGAGGACGATGAGGATCCGGGGCGCGAGCCGATCGAGCTCGTCCGCGGCGAGCTCGCCTTCGACGACGTCTCGTTCGAGTACAAGGCCGGGGTGCCGGTCCTGCGGAGGGTCTCGTTCGCGGCGCCGGCGGGCACCACGACGGCGCTGGTCGGGTCGAGCGGCTCCGGCAAGAGCACCCTGATTGGCCTGGCGATGGCGTTCGGCCGGCCGCAGAGCGGACGCGTGCTGATCGACGGGCGCGATCTTCGCACGGTGCGTCTGCACGACTACCGCCGGCAGCTCGGCGTGGTGCTGCAGGACAATTTCATGTTCGACGGGACGGTCGCCGAGAACATCCGGTTCTCGCGGCCCGAGGCGACGATGGACGAGGTGAGGGCGGTGGGCGCGGTCGCGCACTGCGATGAATTCGTCGAGCGGCTTCCCGCGAAATACCAGACCATCGTCGGGGAGCGGGGCGTGCGGCTGTCCGGCGGCCAGCGCCAGCGGGTGGCCATCGCCCGGGCGGTCCTGGCCGATCCTCGCATCCTCATCCTGGACGAGGCCACCTCGAGCCTCGACAGCGAGAGTGAGGCGCTCATCCAGGACGGCCTGCGCGCGCTGCGGCGGGGACGGACCACCTTCGTCATCGCCCATCGTCTCTCGACGATCCGGAGCGCAGACCAGATCCTGGTGCTCGAGGCGGGGGAGATCGTGGAGCGGGGCACCCACCAGCAGCTGCTGGCGGCCGGCGGCCGGTACCGCCAGCTCCACGACAGGCAGTATAGAATTGAAGAGGATCGCTTCATCAATCCGGGTGAAGACTTTACGCCGGAGCTGCCCGGGGCCGCCCGCACTCTCGCGGCCCCACGAGGAGAGCCGGCGTTGTGAGAGCCGCATGCGGAAAGCCATAGTCGGAATCGCCGTGTTGATCATCGTGGGGGGAGCCGGCTTCATGGCGGCGCGGTACACGCGGTCCGTCGGCGAGAAGCTCAACGCCCCGGGCGCCGGCGGCAGCGTGGCCAAGGTGCGGTTCGTCCAGGACCCGGTGCCCGTTCCCGCGCTGTCCCTGAAGACGCTCGATGGCCGCCAGCTCGAGAGCGGCGACTGGAAGGGCAAGGTGACCCTCGTGAACTTCTGGGCCACCTGGTGTCCGCCGTGCCGGGAAGAGATCCCCGACCTCATCAAGCTGCAGGAGCGCTACAAGGATCATCTCCAGATCATCGGGGTGTCGGCGGACGAAGGGGCGGTGGAGGACGTCGCCAAGTTCGCCGCCGAGCATCACATGAACTACGCCATCGTGATGGAAACGCCGGAGCTGACCAAGGCCTTCCCGGGTGTGTACGCGCTTCCGACGACCTTCGTGATCGATCAGGACGTGAAGATGGTTCAGAAGCACGTGGGGCTGCTCAACCCCGCGCTGGTTGAGCAGGAAACGCGCGTGCTGGCGAAGCTCGACACGAGCGTGGAAGTCGAGCGCGTCAAGGACGACGGACAGGTGCTGCTGTCCAACGCCGCTCAGGCCACCGACGTCCCCGGGCTCGATCTGGCGAAGCTGACCTCCGCACAGAAGACGGCGGCGTTGAAGCGGCTCAACGAGGAGCAGTGCACCTGCGGCTGCGGCCTCACCGTGGCGCAGTGCCGCATCAACGATCCGAGCTGCGGCGTGAGCCTGCCGATTGCCGAGAAGATCGTCGCGGACGTGAAGAGCCGGTAGGCTCCCGCCGGGTCATCTGCCCCGTGTCGAACAGCGGGATCTTCAAATACAGGCCGCACATCCTGACGCTGCTGGCGGACCACGGCGTCATCCCCAGGCCGACGACGCCGCCCACCACCGCGCGCGCGGTGGTCAACGACATCTATCGATACGAGCTCCGGCAGCTGAGAGATCGCTATCTGGTGGGCGAATTCTCCAGGCAGGAGGTACTACGACAAGGTGGTCGAGATCCGGAACAGATATCCGGTGATGGCGGTTCTCACGCGTCACTGGACGGAGTGATTCGACGGCCGGCGTCTCGCGAGCCCCGGCCGGGGCGTTCAGTACCATCCCGAGCGTCAGCTTCGCGGCCTCCGACATGCGGTCCTTCGTCCAGGGCGGATCCCACACGACCTCCACTTCGACTCGTTGAGGCCGGCGCACTTCGCGGACGCGGCGCTCCACGTCGAGCGGGATCGACTGGGCCGACGGGCAGGCGGGGGCCGTGAGGGTCATGCGGATGCGCGACATTGGCGGCGGCATCCACGTCGATGTCGTAGACCAGCCCGAGCTCGTAGATGTTCACGGGGATTTCCGGATCGAAGACCTTGGCGAGGGCGCTCGACGATCTGCGGCCGTGAAACTTGGGCGGTTGGCGTCGGCGTCCGGGATGAACGCGTGTGGCGTCGCCTGTTCGCGCCTGGCTCGTCGGGTTGCGGCGCGGCCGGGGCGTCGGCCAGCGGAATGATCCGCGGCGGGCCGTTATTCGGTTGAAACGACATCGTGCTCCGCCTGCATGGCGGCCTTCAGCGTGTGCCAGGCCAGACTCGCGCACTTCACGCGCATCGGATATTCGCGCACGCCGCCAGCACGGCCAGCTTGCCGAGCGATTCGGTCTCGACCTCGGTCGAGGCCGGGGCCGGTGACCAGGTCGATGGAACTGATCGAACAGCGCATTGGCCTGCTCGATCGTCTTGCCCTTGAGCGCGTCGGTCATCAGCGAGGCCGAAGCCTTCGAGATGGCGCAGCCGGTCCCCTGAAATCCGAGGTCCTTGATGACGTTGCCCTCGACGTTCAGGAAGACCGTGATCTTGTCGCCGCAGAGCGGGTTGTAGCCCTCGGCGTGGCGGTTCGTCGGGATCGGGCACGCGGAAATTCCGCGGCCGCTTGTTGTGATCCAGGATGACTTCCTGGTAGAGCTCTCGTAAATCCATGTTGTCCGCGGGGCCCCCCGCCCGCTAGTCGAAGATCTCCCGCACCTTGTCCAGCGCGCGCACCAGCGCGTCGATCTCGTCTTTCGTATTGTACAGCGCCAGCGAGGCGCGCGCGGTCGCCGGCACACAGAGCCGCTCCATCAGCGGCTGAGTGCAGTGGTGCCCCGTGCGGATGGCCACGCCTTCCTGGTCGAGGATCGTGCCGATGTCGTGCGGATGCACGTGCTCCATCACGAACGACAGGATGGCTCGTCTTGTGCCTCGCGGTCCCGATGAGGCGTATGCCGGGCAGCGCGTCAGCGCCTGCGTGCCGTAGTCGAGCAGGCTCGTCTTCGTAGGCGTGCACCGCCGCCAGATCCAGGCTCCCGAGGTAGTCGATCGCCGCGCCGAGTCCGACCGCGCCCGCGATGTTCGGCGTGCCCGCCTCGAACTTGTTCGGCACCGCGTTGTAGGTCGTCTTGCTGGAAGGTCACCGCGCTGATCATGTCGCCGCCGCCCTGGTACGGCGGCATCGCCTCGAGCAGCGGCAGCTTGCCGTACAGCACGCCGATGCCGGTCGGGCCGAACAGCTTGTGCCCGGAGAACGCGTAGAAGTCGGCATCCAGCGCCTGCACGTCCACGGGAATGTGCGCCACGGCCTGCGCGCCGTCCACCAGCACGGGAATGCCGCGCGCGTGCGCTTTCTCGATGATCGTCTTCACCGGGTTGATCGTGCCCAGCGAGTTCGACACGTGGGTCACGGCGACGATCTGCGTGCGGTCGCCGAGCATGCTCTCGAGCAGGTCGAGCCGCAGCTCGCCCTCGTCGGTAATCGGCAGCACCTTCAGCGCGGCGCCCTTCTCCTCGCAGAGGATCTGCCAGGGCACGATGTTCGAGTGGTGCTCCATCTCGGTGATGAGCACCTCGTCGCCCCGGCCGACGTGCGACGCGGCCGAAGGTCGGCGCCACGAGGTTGATGGCTTCGGTGGTGCCGCGGACGAAGACGATCTCGCGCGGACTGCGCGGCGTTCAGGAAGCGCTGCACCTTCGCGCGCGCCATCCTCGTAGCGCGCGCGTCGCCCGCTCGCTGAGCAGGTGCACGCCGCGATGGATGTTCGCGTTGTCCTCGGCGTAGCTCCGAACCATGGCGTCGATGACCGCCTGGGGCTTCTGGGTGGTCGCGGCGTTGTCGAGGTAGACCAGCGGCTTTCCGTGAATGCGCTGGCGCAGGATCGGGAAGTCCGCGGCGTACGCGCTCGCACGTCGAAGGCGCGCTGGCGACGCGTGCGGAAGTGGCGGGCGTCATGATCAGGAGACCTGCGGAAGCTGCGCGTGAGCGCCGCCTCCAGATGCCCGCGCAGCAGCGCGATCTGCACGCGGCTCAGGATGTCCCCGCGAACGCGTGGATCAGCATGGCCCGCGCCTCGTCGGCTCCCAGGCCGCGCGAGCGCAGGTAGAAGATCGCATCCTCGTCGAGCTGGCCCACCGCGGCGCCGTGCGTGCACTTCACGTCGTTGGCGAAGATCTCGAGCTGCGGCTTCGTGTTGATCGACGCGTCATCGGAGAGGAGCAGGGCCTTGTTGGTCTGCTTCGCGTCGGTCTTCTGCGCGTCCATCCGGACGATGATCTTGCCGTTGAAGACCGCGCGCGACTGGTCGCGCGAGAATGCCCTTGTACACCTCGTGGCTGCCGCAGTGCGGCTGCGCGTGGTCGATCGTCGTGTGGTTGTCGATCAGCTGCCGGTGGCGCCCGAGGTACAGCCCGTTCAGCGTGCAGTCCACTCCTTCGCCGTCGAGCACCGCGTGGATATCGTTGCGGGCGATGGCCGCCCCGAAGGTGAGCGAGTGCGAGGAGAAGTGCGCGCTCCGGGCGAGATGCAGATGCATGCCGCCGATGTGGAACGCGTCGGCGGGCTCCTCCTGCACCTTGTAGTGATCGACGACGGCGCTGGCGCCCACGACGAGCTCGGTGATCGCGTTGGTGAAGGCCGGACCGACCCCGACATAGCGCTCGAGCAGGCGAACCTGAGAATGTTCCCCGGCGATGACGAGGAGCCGGGGATGGGAGACGACCGGTGTCCCGTGCGCGGCCGCCGCCGCAAATACGAGCTCGAGCGTGGGCTCGACGACCACGTGCGGATCGATCGCGACCACCAGGCCGTCGCGCAGGAATGCCGTGTTCAGCGCCGCGAAGGCCTGCGTCTCCGCCGGCGCCAGGCGGGCGAGGTACGGTTCGACGAGATCCGGCCTGGTCGCAATGGCCTCCTCGAGCCCGAGCAGGTGCACGCCGGCAGGCAGACGGCCGATGGACGAGAGCTGCGGTGCGAACCGCCCGTTCACGACCGCCGCCAGCACCGAACCTTCGGCCAGCTGCGAAATCGCCAGCTCGTCCGGCGCTCGGCCATCGGGGGCCGGCCGGAAGCGGGTCTCGACGAGCGGCCCGATGGGTGTGAAGCGCCATTCCTCGAGTCGCGTGGTCGGGAAACCCAGGCGCTCGAAGCTCGCCAGCGCGGCCTCGCGCGTACGGGTGAGCCAGGGAGCGGCCGCCGGCCCCGGCGCCTCGTGGTACTGCGCGACGTAGTCGGCGATCCTGGAGTGCGCCGGTGTGTCTCGTTCCGCCAGTTGTGCCATTCGTCTGTCCGCTCCGCCCTTACATCAGCTGCGGCTCGGCTTCGAGCCAGCCGTAGCCCTTCTCTTCGAGGTGCAGCGCCAGTTCCTTGCCGCCCGACCGGACGATCCGTCCGTCCTGCAGCACGTGCACGAAGTCGGGGATGATGTAATTCAGGAGCCGCTGGTAGTGCGTGACGACGATCGTCGCCCGCTCGGGTGCGCGCATCGCGTTCACGCCGTGCGCGACGATCTTCAATGCGTCGATGTCGAGCCCGGAGTCGGTCTCGTCCAGAATCGCGAGCGCCGGCTCGAGCACGGCCATCTGGAAGATCTCGTTTCGCTTCTTCTCGCCGCCCGAGAACCCCTCGTTCACGGGGCGGTTGAGCAGCGCCGGGTCGAGCTCGAGGATCTGCGCCTTCTCCCGCACGTAGGCCATGAACTCCATGGCGTCGAGCTCGGACAGCCCGCGATGCTTGCGGACGGTGTTGAGCGCGGCCTTGAGGAAATAGGCGTTGTTCACGCCCGGTATCTCCACCGGGTACTGGAAGGCCATGAACACGCCCTCGCGCGCGCGGTCTTCGGGACTCATCTCGAGCAGGTCCCGGCCGTTGTAGCTGATTGTGCCGCCGGTGACCTCGTAATCCGGATGCCCCGACAGCACGCGCGCCAGCGTGCTCTTGCCCGATCCGTTCGGGCCCATGATGGCATGCACTTCGCCGGCGCCGACCTGCAGGTCGATGCCGCGGAGGATCTCCTTGCCGCCCCCGCGAACCTTCAGATTCCTGATCTCCAGCATCGTGTCTCCTATCCGACCGAGCCCTCGAGGCTCACGCTGAGCAGCTTCTGCGCTTCCACCGCGAACTCCATCGGCAGTTCCCTGAACACGTCCTTGCAGAAGCCGCTGACGATGAGATTCACCGCATCCTCGGTCGAGAGCCCGCGCTGGCGGCAGTAGAAGATCTGATCCTCGCCGATCTTGGACGTCGAGGCTTCGTGTTCCACCTTGGCCGTCGTGTTCTTGATCTCGAGGTACGGGAAGGTGTGCGCGCCGCACTTGTCGCCGATCAGCAGGGAGTCGCACTGCGAGTAATTGCGCGCGCCCGCCGCATGCTTGCCAATCCGCACGGCGCCCCGGTACGTGTTCTGGCCGAAGCCCGCCGAGATGCCCTTGGACACGATGGTGCTCTTGGTGTTGCGGCCGATGTGGATCATCTTCGTTCCGGTGTCGGCCTGCTGGCGGTTGTTGGTCGTCGCCACCGAATAGAACTCGCCGATCGAGTTGTCGCCCTGGAGGATGCAGCTCGGATACTTCCAGGTGATGGCCGAGCCGGTCTCCACCTGCGTCCACGTGATCTTGGAGCTCTCGCCGAGGCACGCGCCGCGCTTGGTCACGAAGTTGTAGATGCCGCCGCGCCCCTCCGCGTCGCCCGGATACCAGTTCTGAATGGTCGAGTACTTGATCGTGGCGCGATCGAGCGCCACGAGCTCGACCACCGCCGCGTGCAGCTGGTGCTCGTCGCGCATCGGCGCCGTGCAGCCCTCGAGGTAGCTCACATAGGCGCCCTCGTCGGCGACGATGAGCGTGCGCTCGAACTGGCCGGATCCCTTGGCGTTGATGCGGAAGTAGGTGGACAGCTCCATCGGACACCGCACGCCCTTCGGAATGTAGGCGAACGAGCCGTCGGAGAAGACCGCCGAGTTCAGCGCCGCGAAGAAGTTGTCGGAGTACGGCACCACGCTGCCGAGGTACTTGCGCACGAGATCCGGATACTGCCGCACCGCCTCGGAGAAGGAGCAGAAGATCACTCCGGCTTCGGCCAGCCGCTCCTTGAACGTCGTCGCCACCGAGACGCTGTCGAACACCGCGTCGACGGCGACCCCCGAGAGCAGCTTCTGCTCCTCCAGCGGGATGCCCAGCTTCTCGAACGTCTTGCGGATCTCCGGATCGACCTCGTCCAGGCTCTTGAGCGCCGGCTTCTTGCGCGGCGCCGAGTAGTAGATGATCTTCTGGTAGTCGATCGGATCGTAGTGGACGTTGTGCCAGGTGGGCTCCTTCATCGTCTGCCAGACCCGGAACGCCTTCAGCCGCCACTCCAGCAGCCACTCGGGCTCCTGCTTCTTGGCCGAGATGAGGCGGATCACGTCTTCACTGAGGCCGGCGGGAATCTCCTCGGCCTCTACGTCGGTGACGAAGCCGTACTTGTATTCGCGTGTGGCGAGATCTTCAATGACGTCTGTCGATGTGGACATGGCAGTGTTCCGGAATCGGAAATGGACCGCCGCGCGCGGCGCGGGGCCTCACGCGTTGAACGACAGGCCGCAGCCGCACGTGCCCTTCGCGTTCGGGTTGCTGAACAGGAAGCCGCGGCTCATCAGGCTCGTGTCGTAGTCGAGCGCGGTGCCGGCGAGCAGCGCGTAGCTCTTCGGATCCACGAAGATTCGGGCCTCGCCGGGGCCGGTGAACACCTGGTCGCCCGGCCGCGGGCCGCGCTCCCAGGCGAACACGTACTCGTAGCCGGAGCAGCCGCCCGCCTTGACACCGATACGCAGGCCCCCACCCTCCAACCCGTTCTTCGCGAGCATCTTGTGGATCTGCCGCGCGGCGTTCTCGCTGATCTCAATCATGATGTGACCGGGTCGGCTAATTCCGACCTATTTGGTCCTAGATTAACATCCGCGCTCCGGCGGGTCAACCTCCCGGCGGCGGCCGGCTGGCGGTCACGCCGGCGTTGATCCACGACTCCGCCGCGCATTGACCACCTCCGCGCCTGACAGGTATACTGCGCGCGATGTACGAGCGCGCGAAGCGGACTACCGACACTCGAAAGCGGGTTCCGGCCACCGGAACCGGCGGGGTGGGTGGTGTGCGCGCGCTCGGCGCCTGATCGGCAGTCAACCGTGCTCATCAACCCGCCGACGTCGCCGGCGGGTTTTTTTTTGCCCCGGGCGTCGGCCATGCGATAGAGGAGAGTGCATCGTGGTGTCGCGTAACAAGGTGGAGGTGGGGGTTCTCGGCGCCACCGGGATGGTCGGGCAGCAGTTCATCGTGCAGCTGGCCGCACATCCGTGGTTCCGGATCGCGTGGCTGGGTGCCAGCCAGCGATCCGAGGGGCGCGCGTACCGGGACCTGGCGTGGCGGCTCTCGGTCCCCCGGCCTCAGGAGGTCGCCGACCTGGTGGTCGAATCGCCGGTGCCGGGGCGCGCGCCGCGCCTGGTGTTTTCGGCCCTGGATTCGGCCGTGGCCGGCGACATCGAGCGGGAGTTCGCGGCTGCCGGCCACTTCGTCGTGAGCAACGCCCGCAACTACCGGATGAAGCCGTTCGTTCCGCTGCTCGTTCCCGAGGTGAATCCGGATCATTTGACGCTCATCCCGTCACAACAGCAGGCCGAGAACTGGAAGGGCGCCATTGTCACCAATCCCAACTGCGCGACCGTGCCGCTCGCCATGGCGCTCGCGGCGGTCCGCCGCTTCCGTCCCGCGCGCGTCACCGTGTCGACCATGCAGGCCGTCTCGGGCGCCGGGTATCCGGGCGTTCCCTCGCTCGACATCCTCGGCAACCTGATCCCGTTCATCGACGGCGAGGAAGAGAAGATCCAGACCGAAACGCAGAAGATTCTCGGTACGCTTCGCAACTCCGGTGTGGAACCGCATCCGGTGGTCGTCAGCGCGCAGACCACCCGGGTGCCCGTCGTCAACGGACATACCGAGACGATCAGCGTGGCGTTCGAGGACAAGCCGTCGCTGGAGGATCTGAAGGCCGCCTTCCGGACCTTCACCGGAACGCCGCAGCAGCACGGCTGTCCGTCGGCGCCGACGCAGCCGCTCGTCGTGATGGAGGAAGCCAATCGTCCCCAGCCGAGGCTCGACGTCGAGCGTGATGGTGGGATGGCCGTCTTCATCGGCCGCGTGCGGCCCTGCCCCGTCTTCGACTACAAGTTCGTGGCGCTCGGGCACAATACGGTCCGGGGCGCCGCGGGTGCGGCGGTGCTGAACGCGGAGCTGATGCTGGCGGAGAGGCTCATTGACTAGACCGATGCGGCTGCTGCTCGTCGGCTACGGCCGGATGGGGCGTATGGTCGAGAAGCTGGCGCCCGAGTACGGCGGCGAGGTCGTGGGGCGTCTCGACGACACCAACAATCTGGGGGGAGTCGGCATTGGCGGCGCGCCCGAGGCCGATGTCGCCATCGACTTCTCCGTGCCCGACGCCGTGGCGGACAACCTGCCTCGCCTCGCGGCTCGAGGCGTCAACGTGGTGCTCGGCACGACCGGCTGGCACCAGCGTGAAGCGGAGATGCGCCGGCTCGCCCTGGATGCCGGCATCGGAGTCGTGGCGGCCGCGAACTTCTCCCTCGGTATGGTGCTGTTCCAGGAACTGGCCGCGCAGGCGGCCCGAATGTTCGCACCCTATCCGCAGTTCGGCGCGTGGATCCACGAGATCCACCATGCCGCCAAGAAGGACGCGCCGTCGGGGACCGCCGTGAGCCTCGAGCGGGCCATGTCGGCTGCCGGCTACGAGCGTCGCATCGACGTGGCTTCGAACCGCGCGGGATCGGTGCCGGGGACGCACACCGTCGGGTTCGACGGCCCCTTCGAAACGATGACGATGACGCACACGAACCGCGATCGGGCGGCCTTCGCACAGGGGGCGCTCGAGGCGGCCCGGTGGATCCAGAACAGGCACGGGTGGTTTACCATGCGAGACGTACCTGGGGCTGACATCATGAGAACGGCATTTACCGGCGTAGGCACCGCCCTCGTGACACCGTTCACGCGGGCCGGCGCACTCGACGAGGCGGCGGTCCGGCGGCTGGCGCGGCGGCAAATCGACGGGGGGGTGCACTTCCTGGTGCCGTGCGGCACGACCGGCGAGAGCCCCACGCTCTCGCCGGAGGAGCGCGTCCGCGTCGTCGAAATGTGCGTCGAAGAGGCGCGCGGCCGGGTTCCGGTGCTCGCGGGCGCCGGAGGTTACAACACTCGCGAGGCCATTGACGCCGCGCGCGCGATGGAGCGCGCCGGCGCCAATGGCCTGCTCTCGGTGACGCCCTACTACAACAAGCCCACTCCCGACGGTCTCGTCGCACATTACAAAGCCATCGCCGACAGCACGTCACTCCCGATTGTCGTGTACAACGTCCCGGGGCGCACCGGCGTGAACATCGACGTGCATACCCTGGTGCGGCTCTCGGCGCTGCCACGAATCGTGGGCGTGAAGGAGGCGTCGGGGAACATCCAGCAGATGTGCGAAATCTGCCGCGCGGTCGCCGCCGATTTCCTGGTGCTCTCGGGAGACGACGCGGTAACGCTGCCGCTGATGGCGGTGGGCGGCAGAGGCGTGATTTCGGTGGCCTCCAACGAGGCGCCGCGCGAGATGGCACAGATGGTCGAGGCCGCCGAGCGCGGTGATTTCGCGGCGGCGCGTGCGATGCACGCGGCCCTGCTGCCGTTGATGCTCGTCAATTTCGTCGAATCGAATCCGATTCCGGTGAAAGCGGCCATGGCGGCGATGGGGCTGCTCGAGGAGGTGTACCGGCTGCCGATGGTGCCGCCCCGCCCCGAGTCGCGCGCGAAGATCTGAGCGGGTGCTCAACGACGCAGGGCTTCTCGAGCGCAGCGGCAAGGTGAGCGCGTGACCGACGCCGCGGCGGCCGGGCTCGCCGACGCCATCGAGCGCCTCTTCGCGCAGGGCGCCTCCGCCGGCCGCGGCGAGGCCCGCGAGCTCTTTGCCCGGCTGCGCGTCGAGTTGTCGGCGGGCCGCGTTCGCGCGGCGGAGCCGGACCCGGGCACCGCCAGCGGCTGGCGGGTGAACCGCTGGGTGAAGCAGGGGATTCTCATCGGGTTCAGGTTCGGCGATCTGGTGGATGTGTCGCGCGAGCCCGGCTGGTTCTTCGGCGACAAAGACACGCTCCCGCTCAAGAAGATGGACGTCGGCATGGGCGTCCGCGTCGTGCCCGGGGGCTCCGCGATTCGCGACGGCGCCTACATCGGCAGGGGCGTCATCTGCGTGCCGCCGATGTACATCAACATCGGCGCCTACGTCGGCGAATCCAGCCTCATCGACTCGCACGCGCTGGTCGGGTCGTGCGCGCAGGTGGGCCGCCGCGTTCACGTCAGTGCGGGCGCCCAGATCGGCGGCGTCATCGAACCGGTCGGCGCCATTCCGGTCATCATCGAGGACGACGTGCTCGTCGGCGGCAATACGGGGGTCTACGAGGGGGCCGTGGTGAAGACGCGCGCCGTCATCGCGGCGGGGACCATTCTCACGGGCTCCACGCCGCTCTACGATCTTCCGCATGGCCGCGTCATCAAGCCCGAGGGCGGCGAGCCGCTCGTCGTCCCGGAAGGCGCCGTCGTCGTGCCGGGTGCCCGCGCCGTGACACAGGGAATGGGACCGCAATGGGGCCTGAGCGTGTCGACGCCGGTCATCGTCAAGTACCGGGACGAGCGGACGGACACGCGCACGAACCTCGAGCAGTGGGTGCGGTGACCCGTGCCGGCGACGCCGATCGATCTCACTGACGTCGTCGGGCTGACCCGCGCGCTCGTAGACATCGACTCCACCACCGGCCGCGAAGGGGAGGTCGTCTCCCGGACCGCGTCGCTGCTCCGGCACGCAGGCTACGATGTCGTGGAGCAGGAGGTCGAAGGTGCGCGCCGGAATATCTTCGCCGCGGCCGGCGTGCCGGAAGTGGTTCTCTCGACGCACCTCGACTGTGTGCCTCCGTTCTTCCCGAGCCGTCTGGAAGGGACACTGCTGTTCGGCCGGGGCGCCTGCGACGCCAAGGGGGCTGCCGCGGCGCAGATCGCGGCGCTCGAGACGCTCAGGCGGCAGGGAATGGCGCGAGTCGGCGTGCTGCTGGTCGTCGGCGAGGAGCGCGGCAGCGACGGGGCGCGCGCCGCGGAGAAGCTGGCGTGCGGATCCAGGTTTCTCGTCAACGGTGAGCCCACCGACAACCGCCTCGGCGTCGCGACGCGCGGTATTCTGCGCGTGAACCTCACGGCCAGCGGCCGCGCGGCTCATTCCTCGTATCCGGAGCTGGGATCATCGGCGATCGAGAAGCTGGTGGACGCACTCGTCCGTCTCCGGCAGATCGATTTGCCCGAGGATCCTCTGATGGGACGCACGCACTACACCGTCGGACTGATCAGCGGCGGAGTGGCCCCGAACGTTATCCCCGCGCACGCACAGGCCGAGGTGATGTTCCGCACGGTGGGCGATCTGCCCCGACTGCGCGAGCAGATTCGATCGCTCGGACCGGCGGTGGCCATCGAAGAAGTGCTCGAGGTGCCGCCGGTCACGATGCCGAGCGTGCCTGGTTTCGAAACGGCGTCCTTCCCCTACACGACCGACATCCCGTTCCTCGCGGCATGGGGGACGCCCCTGCTGTTCGGTCCGGGCTCGGTCCACGTCGCGCACACCGATCAGGAGCACGTGAGCGTCTCCGAGCTGGAGCGTGCGGTCCGCGGGTACATGGAGAATCGCCCGGCATCTGCTCGGGTAGGCCCCCGACTGTCCCACAGTCACGTCGTGGCCAGACTAATTCAGTCCTGAAACGGACATTGTTCGCCTCTCCTGGGCGATTCCAGAACCGTTCCCGCGGCTCGCGGATTGCTTCATCGGTGCCGCCCTCCGTGCATATCGGCCTAATTGGTTGCGGCCAGATCGCCAGGTGCGTCCATCTCAGGGTTCTGCAGGGAATCCGGGGCGTTGCCGTGACGGCGGTCGCGGATCCGGACGCATCGGCTCTCGCGGAGGGTCATCGCCTGGCGCCGCGAGCGCACGCAGCGCGTGAGTACGAGCGGCTGCTGGAGCGGACTGACGTCGATGCGGTCGTGATCGCGCTGCCGAGCGGCCGGCACGCCGAAGTCTGCGCCGCTGCTCTTGCGGCCGGCAAGGACGTCTACCTCGAGAAGCCGCTCGCGACCAGCCTCGCGGATGGCGAGTCGGTGCTCCGTTCATGGAAGCGCTCCGGGCGCGTGGGCATGATCGGGTTCAACTACCGGTTCAACCGGCTGTACCTGCGCGCGCGCGATCTGGTGCGGCAGGGAGCGATCGGCCAGGTCATTGCGGTGCGATCGATCTTTTCCACGGCGGGACGCCCCTTGCCCGAGTGGAAGGCGCGGCGTTCGCTCGGGGGCGGTGTGCTGCTGGATCTGGCCTCGCATCATTTCGATCTCATACGCTTCCTCCTCGACACCGAAATCGGGGGCGTCGCCTGCGAGCTGCGCTCGGTCCGAACCGAGCAGGACACGGCGTTCGTCCGAATCCGGATGGCCACGGGCGCCGTCGTGCAGTCGTTCTTCTCGCTGTGCGCGAGCGACGAGGACCGAATCGAGATCCACGGCACGGCTGGCGCGCTCCATGTCGATCGCTGCCGCGGAATGGACGTCGAGCGCCGCCGCGCCGGCAGCGAACACCGCCGCGCCGACCAGGGACGCCATGTGGTGGCGACGCTCCGCGGCGCGCCGTACGGATTGGCTCGACTGCGTGCGTTCGGCCACGAGCCTTCCTGGCGGCACGCTCTCGAGCACTTCGTCGCCGCCGTGCGCGGAGTTCATCCCGCCTCCCCCGATCTGGCGGACGGTTTCAGGAGCCTCGAGGCCGTCATCGCGGCCGAGCAGGCGGCCGCAGCCCATCAGGTGCCGGTCTCGTGAACCCGCTGGCGATCGATCGTCCTGCGCTCTCGGCGATCATGGTCACGCCCGATCGTTTCGAGACACTGCTGCAGACGCTTCGTCATCTGCGCGCGCAGACTGCCGCCGCGCAGATGGAGATCGTGATCGTGGCCCCTTCGGCGGCCCGGCTGGGGCTCGACGAGCGGCTGCTCGCGCCGTTCCACAGCTATCAGGTCGTGGAGGCCGACACGGCCCGATCGACGGCTGCCGCCAGGGCGGCCGGCGTTCGAGCGGCCTCCGCGCGGGTCGTCGCGATGACCGAGGATCACAGCTTTCCCGTCCGCGGCTGGGCGGCTGCCCTGATTGAGCGCCATCGCGAGCCCTGGACCGTCGTCGGTCCCGCGGTCCTGAACGGCAACCCGCTGAGCCTGCTGAGCTGGGTGAACCTGCTGATCGAGCATGGGCCCTGGGTGGCCCCGGTCGAGTCCGGCGCGCGCGAGCACGTGGCGCCGCACAACAGCAGCTACAAGCGGGACGCGCTCCTCGCTTACGGCAACGAGCTCGACGCCCTCATCGAAGCCGAGACGGTTCTGCAGTGGGACCTGCGCGCCAGGGGCCACGCAATCTTTCTGGAAGCGAACGCCAGGACCCGCCACTTCAACGTCTCGCGGCTGGGCGCCTGGCTGCCGCTCCGCTTCAACGTCGGGCGGATGTTCGCCTGCGCCCGCGCGCGGCGCTGGACGGCGCGCCGCCGGGTCGCCTACGCGCTGGCGGCGCCGGTGATGCCGATCGTGCGCTTCTGCCGTACCGTGCCGGCCGTGCGGCGGTGCGATCGCCGGCACGGGCTGTTCCCGCGCGTGCTGCCGCTGCTGCTGCTGGGATTCATCATCGACGGATGCGGCGAGCTGATCGGATATGGCTGGGGCGCCGGCGACGCGGCGGCGAATGCCTCCAGGTTCGAGTTCCACCGGGACCGCAATCTTCGGACTGACGAACGACGGGTCTTCACCCAGGCATGATCGTCCCGGCTGCATCGCAGCGCGCGGCCGCTCCCGCGTCGGCGGCGGATGCGCCGGCGCCGTTCGGCGAGATCTTCGGCGGCTCGGCTCGCATCTTCGCCGCCGAGTCGCTCATCCTGCCGGTCGGCCTCATCGTCACGGCCATTCTGACCCGCACTCTCGGCCCCTCGATGTACGGGTGGTTCGCCCTGTGTGCCTCCGTGGTGACCTGGGTGGAGTGGGGCATCACCGCGGTGTTCACCCGTGCATCGCTGCTGTGCATCGCCGAAGCGGAGGACTGGCGCCCGGTGGCCGCCACGCTCGTCCGGCTCCGGATTGCGGCCGGGATTGCCGGCGCCCTGGTGCTGGCGGCGCTGGCGGGGCCGCTCTGCCGGCTGCTCGGCGAACCAGGCCTCGCGCCGTACCTCCGGCTCTTCTCGATCGACGTGCCGATCTTCTGCGCGGCCCAGGCCCACAACAACGTGCTCGTCGCCACGGGCGCGTTCCGCGGCCGGGCCTGGATGAGCGCCGCGCGCTGGCTCTCGCGGCTGCTGCTGGTGGCGCTGGCGGCCGCGCTCGGCTTCTCGCTGGCAGGCGCCATCATCGCCAGCATGGGCGCGTCGGTGGCCGAGCTCGCCACCGGCCGGCTCTTCGTCCGCCCGGCGATCTTCCGCCCCTCCGGCTTTCCGGCGGCGCAGCTCTGGCGCCAGGCGATGCCGCTCACGCTGTTCGCGCTGTGCATGCGGCTCTTCGACAAGATGGACCTGTTCTTTCTCACGGCGCTGGGCGCGCCGCGCGAGCAGACCGGGTTTTATGGAGGCGCGCAGAATCTCTCGGTCGTTCCGACGCTCATTACCGTGGCGCTCTCGCCGCTGCTGCTGGCCGTCATCACGAGGCTCGCACGGCAGGGGCTGGAGAAGCAGGCGCGGGAGGTCGTCACGCAAATCCTCCGCGGCCTCGTGGCCCTGATCCCGTTTGCCGCGCTGGCCGCAGCCGCCTCGCCAGACCTCACGCGTCTGATTCTCGGTCCACGCTTCGGGGCGGCTGCGGATCCGTTCGCGCTGTTGATCTTCGCGTCTCTCTCGCTGGTCGTCGTCTCGACGGGCACGGCGATCCTCACGGCCGCGGGCAAGGCGGTCTGGACCGTCTACCTCGCGCTGCCCATAGTGCCTGCCGCGGCCGCTGGGCACCTCATGCTGATTCCGCGCCTGGGTATGGAGGGTGCGGCGCTGGTCACGCTGGGGGCGAGTCTGGGCGTCGCGGTCGCCACCGTCATCGCCGTATGCCGACAGTGGCAGATCGAGCTTCCGCTCGGCACCCTCTGGCGCGGGGTGGGACTCGGCATCGCGATCTACGCATTGATGTCGGCGTGGCCCAGCGCGGGCCTGCTGGTCACGCTCAAACTCGCCGCGGGATGCCTGCTCATCCCGGCAGGCTTCTGGCTGCTGGGCGAGTTCACGGCAAGCGAGCTCCACGCGATGCGCGCACGCGTTCGCGGGGCTCAGCCAGCGTTCGACTGACGAGCAAGAGACATCGAGGCAAGAGTCAGCTGAACGGCAGACAAAGGTCTGGGGCGACGTCGATTGGTACCCGGCTCCCGCGGGAACGAGAATAGTATTTGGTTCTGGTCCCGGCGAAACGCACGGGGAAAATTGAACAAGGCGCGACGGTCAGTGCCCGGCGCCGCTACGGCGAGAAACGTGCAGAGGCAGCGGAACCCACTCCCCATGGGCACCTTCTCAACCCTCGTCTCGGGCTCTCCCGCGCAACTTCGACCGGGCGACCGCGTCGTCGTGATCGGAGCGGGTCCTGCCGGTCTGACGGCTGCCTACACGCTGGCCAAGACGGGCGTGCAGGTGACGGTCATCGAAGCCGGGGATACCGTCGGCGGCTTGTCGCGCACGGTGCAGTACCGCGGCTATCGATTCGACATCGGCGGGCACCGCTTCTTCACCAAGATGCCCGAAGTGGAAGCCTTCTGGCGCGAGCTGCTCGGCGATGAGCTGCTCTCCGTGCCGCGGCTCTCGCGCATTCACTACAACGGCCATTTCTTCGATTATCCGCTGAAGGCCCTCAACGCGCTCCGCGGAGTAGGCCCGATCAATGCCTGCCGGATCGTCGGCAGCTACGTGCGCTGGCAGTGCCGGCCGTATCCCGTCGAGGAAACCTTCGAGCAGTGGGTGACGAACCGCTTCGGCAAGCGGCTGTTCGAGATCTTCTTCAAGACCTACACGGAGAAGGTGTGGGGCATGTCGTGCTCCGAGATTTCTTCGGACTGGGCGGCGCAGCGGATTCAGGGGCTCTCGCTCGCGCGGGCGATCCTCTCGTCGGCGAGCATGATCAAGCGCTCACCGACCGTACGAACCCTCATAGACGAGTTCAAGTACCCGAGGCTGGGGCCCGGGCAGATGTGGGAGATCTGCCGCGACCGCGTCGAGCAGCTCGGCGGCCGTGTGTTGATGGGGCACAAGATCACGGGGGTGGAGTGGAACGAGCGAGGCGTCACGCGCTGTACCGCGACGGGGCCGGAGGGTCTTCGGCACTTCGAGGCCGATCACTTCATCTCGACGATGCCGCTGCGCTCGCTCGTGCGCGCCCTGAAGCCGGGGGCGCCGTATGAGGTGCGGGCCGCCGCCGAAGGCCTGCGGTACCGCGACTTCATCCTGGTGGCCCTCATCGTGGACAAGGAGAATCTCTTCCCCGACAACTGGATCTACGTGCACACGCCGGGAGTCAAGGTGGGGCGCATCCAGAACTTCAACAACTGGAGCCGCGACATGGTTCCCGATGCCGGACGCACCTGTCTGGGTCTCGAGGTACTTCTGCACCGTCGGCGACGATGTCTGGCAGCGGTCCGACGACGATCTGATCGCGCTGGCGACACGCGAGCTCGGCGAAATCGGCCTCGCCGGCAACGCGAAGATCGCCGACGCGACCGTCGTCCGGGTCAAGAAGGCGTATCCCGTGTACGACGGCACCTTCCGCGAGCGCCTCGGCGTCATCCGGCGATTCCTCCGGCCGCTCGCCAACTTCCACACCGTCGGCCGCAACGGCATGCACAAGTACAACAACCAGGATCACTCCATGATGACCGCGCTGCTGGCCGTCAGCTCCATGCAGGGCGAATCCGCCGACGTGTGGGGGATCAACACCGATTTCGAGTACCACGAAGAGCAGCGTCTGTCGCAGCGCTACGCCACCGCCTGACGGCAGCCCGTCCCGCCGGCGTATCAATCCGCCTGGCGCATCGGTTCAACCCAATCCATCTCCGGATGATATGCTCTGAGGCGCCATGGATCTGCGCCAGCTCGAGATCGTACAGGCCGTCGCCGAGACCGGATCGTTCACGGGCGCGGGCCGGAAACTGCACGTCTCGCAGTCGGCCGTCAGCCGTCAGGTGCTGCTGCTGGAGGACGAGCTCAAGGAGGCGATCTTTCTGCGGATCGGCCGCCGCGTGAGGATCACTCCTGCGGGGGAAGCCATCGTCCAGCTCAGCAATCGCGTGTTCACCGACATGAAAGAGACGGTGACGCGGATTGGAGAGAGCGAGCAGCGGCTGAGCGGCACGCTCCGCCTCGCCGGCGGCATGACCGTCTGCATGTACGTGTTTCCCATCCTGCTGCAGGAGTACCGCCGGCTGCACTCGGCGGTTGAGGTCAAGCTGATCACCGGAACCTCGCAGCGTCTGCTGCAGGAGATCCGGACGGGCACGGCCGATCTCGGCTTCATCACGCTGCCGGTCAACGAGCCCGAGCTCGTGACGGTGCCCGCGCTCGAAGAGGAGATGCTGCTCGTCGCGCATCCCTCGCACGCGCTCGCGAAGAAGAAGCAGATCCTGCCGCAGGACCTCGCGCCTGAGCCGTTCGTGCTCTTCGAGGCAGTCTCCAACTCGCGACGCGTCGTCGACGCGTTCTTCCTCAAGGAGCGTATCGAGCCGCGGATCGTCATGGAGACCGAGAACGTGGAGATTCTCAAGGCGCTGGTGCGGACGGGGATGGGGCTCACGATCATTCCGTATCAGGCGGTGGCGCGGGAAGTGCGCAGCGGCCAGCTGTTCTGCTCGCGCATCGCCGGCGCCAGGCTGTTGCGCCAGACGGGGTGGGTGTATCGCCGCTCCAACCGGATCCCGCGCATGGTGGGCGAGATGTTCAAGGCCTACGAGCAGGTGCTGCCGAGGCTGAACCTGAGCCCCGGGGGACGCGTGCCCGCTCCCCGCACGAGAGATATGTCATGATCGACGGTATGCCCTCAGCGACACTGCGGGAAGCGGCGGAGACGCTCGCCAGAGAGGCCGAGGGGCTGTCCGCACCCGACCTCGTACGGCTGGCGCTCGAGCGTTTCGGCCGCCGCTTCGCGCTGGCCTCGAGCTTCGGCGCCGAGGACATGGTGCTCGTGGACATGCTCGCCCGCGTCGATCCGTCGGCGCGCATCGTGACGCTCGATACGGGCCGGCTGCCGCAGGAGACCTACAACGTGATCGACGCGACGCGCGAGCGCTACGGCGTCGCGGTCGACGTGTTCTTTCCGCGGGCCGAGGCCGTTCAGGCGATGGTCGCCGAGCACGGGACGAACCTGTTCTATCACTCCATCGAGAACCGCAAGCTGTGCTGTGGTGTGCGGAAGATCGAGCCGCTCCGGCGAGCGCTGTCGGGCCTGGACGCGTGGATGACCGGACTGAGGCGCGAGCAGTCGGTCACGCGCACGGCTCTGCACGCCGTCGAATGGGACGAGGCGAACGGACTGATCAAGGTGAACCCGCTCGTCGACTGGACCCTGGACGACACCTGGAACTACATCCGCGAGCACAACGTGCCGTACAACGCACTGCACGACCGCGGGTACCCGAGCATCGGGTGCGCGCCGTGCACCCGCGCCGTCGAGCCCGGCGAGGATCAGCGCGCCGGACGGTGGTGGTGGGAGCACCCGGAGACCAAGGAGTGCGGGCTCCACGTGAAGGGGACGACCGGTCCATAGCCGAAAGGAGAGGCGCGACGTGCCGCTGTTCCCAGTCTTCATCAAGCTCGGCGGCCGCAGGTGCCTGGTCGTCGGTGCCGGCCCTGTCGGGGAATCGAAGATCGCCGGCCTGCTGAGTGCGGGGGCGGCCGTCGTCGTGGTGGCGCCGATCGCGACCGAGCGCGTTCGCCAGTGGGCTCGCCAGGGCGTCCTCGAGTGGAAGGAACGGCCCTTCGAGCCGCGGGATCTGGAGCAGGCGGCGCTCGTCGTGGCCGCGGTCCCACAGGACGTGGCGGAGTCCGTGTTCGCGGCCGCGCGGGCGCGCGGCATCCTCTGCAACTCCGTGGACGATCCGGAGCGCTGCGACTTCTACTATCCCGCCGTCGTCACGCGCGGAGCGTTTCAGATCGCGATCTCGACCGCTGGTCACAGCCCGGCGCTCGCTCAGCGGGTGCGCAGGGAACTCGAGCGTCAGTTCGGGCCGGAGTATGCGGAGTGGGTGGAGCAGCTCGGCGCCGCGCGCCGGGAGCTGTTCAGCTCGGAGCTCGACGCCGGAAGCCGCCGCGACGAGCTTCATCGGCTTGCCGCGGCGGCACCTCCCACGCAGGACGGCGCGCACCACGACAAGACGGCGGACGCCGAACCCGGACGGTCACGACGCGGCCACGTGTTCCTCGTCGGGGCGGGGCCGGGCGATCCCGAGCTGCTCACGCTGAAGGCGCTGCGCGTGCTGGGACAGGCCGACGTGGTGCTGCACGACGATCTCCTCACGCCGGAGATTCTGGAGCTGGTGCCGTCCGGCGCCAGAGTGGAACGCGTGGGCAAGCGCCACAACGAGCCGCGCGTGAGCCAGGACGAGATCAATCGGCGCCTCTGCCGCTACGCCGCCGCTGGCGAGATCGTCGTCCGCCTCAAGGGAGGAGACGGGGCCATCTTCGGCCGGGCCGGCGAAGAGCTCGACGCGCTGCGCGCGGCAGGCGTGGCGTTCACCATCGTGCCCGGCGTGACGGCGGCGAGCGGCGCGGCCGCCTCGGCGGGAGTGTCGCTGACCGACCGGAGGCTCGGCTCGGCGCTGGTGTTCGTCACGGCCCAGCGCTGCAAGGGGAATCCGCCGCCCGACTGGGCCGCCATCACCCGGCTCGGAGGGGCAATGGCGATCTACATGCCAGGCGGACACGAGGCGGAGCTGGCGCGCGAGTTGATGGTGGCCGGCGTGGCCCCCGCGACGCCCTGCTTCGTCGTTTCGCAGGCCAGCCGGTCCGACGAGCGTGTGGTGCAGACGACTGTCGCCGGCCTGCCGCGCGAAAGGCAACTGCCGGCCCCGGCGCTGCTCCTTATTGGCGTCCTGCCTCCGCCAGCCGGCGCGCTGCCGGGCCATCGAACGGCGAGCGAGGCGGATGCGGCGGCAGCGGTGGAGGATGATGCATAATGTTTATGAACAATTAAACAAATTTCATTTGACATTATGTACCTGCTCCGCGCAGAATACCTCCAGAAATGACTTCCGGGATCCGACTTTCCAGCGCGTTCGCCCTCACCGTCGTCGTTACGGTGACCGGCATCATGACGATGCCGGTCGAGCCGCTGCGGATGATCTGACCCCGAGTGTAAGAGACGAGACCATCGAGGCCATCATCCGCGAGACGGATGGTGGCTTTTTTTTTGTTCACGCGATGCGTATTGCTTATCAGGGAGAGCCCGGCGCGTACAGCGAAGCGGCGGCGCTGCGGTTCAGCCCGCACGCCGAGACGCTGCCGTGCGAGAGCTTCGACGACGTGTTTGCGGCCGTGGCGGCCGGCAGGGCCACGCACGGGATTCTGCCGATCGAGAACTCCATCGGCGGCACCATCCACCGGAACTACGATCTGCTGCTCGAGCACGAGCTGCCGGTGGTGGCCGAGGTGCTGCTCCAGGTCTCGCACAACCTGCTCGCGTATCCGGGTACGGCCATCGGCGACGTCAAGCGGGTCTACTCGCATCCCCAGGGGCTGGCGCAGTGCGAGGGGTTCCTCTCGAGCCTGAAGGGTGTGGAGATTGTCGCGACCTAC
Source organism: Vicinamibacterales bacterium (assembly GCA_963738315.1). GTDB lineage: Bacteria > Acidobacteriota > Vicinamibacteria > Vicinamibacterales > JAMQPK01 > JAMQPK01. Next base: position 1,618,840 of record CAVTVT010000002.1, read on the forward strand.
GACACGGCCGGCAGCGCCAAGATGATCCGGGATCAGGAGCTGCACGACACGGCGGCGATTGCCTCGGCCCGCGCCGCGGAGGTGTTCGGGCTGTCGATCCTCGAGGCGGGCATTCAGGACTACAAGGAGAACATCACCCGGTTCATCCTGATCAGCCGCGCGTCGCTGGATCAGGAGAAGGCCGACAAGACGATGATCGTGTTCACGCTGCCGAATACGCCGGGGGCGCTCTTCAAGGCGCTGAGCGTGTTCGCGCTGCGCGACATCGATCTCACCAAACTGGAATCGCGCCCCGTCCGCGGGCGGGCGTTCGAGTACCTGTTCTACGCCGATATCGCGGTGCCGCGGCAGGATTTGCAGTGCACCCGGGCGCTCGTGCACCTGGCGGAGTTCGCGAAGTCGATGCGCACTCTCGGGCTCGTACACCTCCTGGAAGGAGCCGGTCCAGGCGCCGGCGGCCGGCCTGACGCCGCAGGCGGCGGGACGCCAGAGCGATCACGGAAAATTCATCAACGATCACTGACGACGACCGATGCCACAGAATCCGCTCAAGCCGCGAAGCGGCGCCATCACCGACGGCCCCAGCCGGGCGCCGGCGCGAGCCATGCTGAAGGCGGTCGGCTTCTCCGACGCCGATCTGCGCAAGCCGATCATCGGCGTGGCCAACACGTGGATCGAGATCGGACCCTGCAACTACCATCTGCGCACGCTCGCCGAGCACGTGAAGGAAGGCATCCGGCAGGCGGGCGGCACGCCGATGGAGTTCAATACGGTCTCGATCTCCGACGGCATCACGATGGGCAGCCAGGGGATGAAGGCGTCGCTCGTCAGCCGCGATCTGATCGCCGACTCCATCGAGCTCGTCGCGCGCGGCAATCTGTTCGATGGCCTGGTCGCGCTTTCCGGCTGCGACAAGACCATTCCCGGCACGATCATGGCGCTCGCCCGGCTCGATATCCCCGGGCTCATGCTCTACGGAGGCTCGATTGCGCCCGGGCAGTTTCACGGGCGCAACGTGACCATTCAGGACGTGTTCGAGGCGGTGGGGGCGCACGCGGCCGGCCGCATGTCGGATGGCGATTTCCTCGCGATCGAGAACCAGGCCTGTCCGGGCGCGGGCGCGTGCGGCGGCCAGTTCACCGCCAATACGATGTCCACCGTCGGCGAGTTCCTCGGGATCTCGCCGATGGGGTTCAACGACGTTCCGGCCCTGGATCCCGAGAAGCCCCGTGTGGGACGTGAAGCCGGCGCACTGGTGATGGAGCTCTTGAAGAAGGACATCCGGCCGCGGCACGTGATCACGCGCCGGTCGATCGAGAACGCGATCGCCTCGGTCGCGGCCACCGGCGGATCGACCAACTCCGTGCTGCACCTGCTCGCCATCGCCCGTGAGGCCGGCGTGGATCTCGGCATCGACGACTTCGATCGGATCAGCGCGAGAGTGCCGCTGCTGGCCGACTTGAAGCCCAGCGGCCGGTTCGTCGCCACGGACATGTTCAAGGCAGGGGGCGCCGCGCTCATCGCAAGCCGGTTGAAGGAGGCAGGACTCCTCCATACCGACACGGTCACGGTCACCGGCCGCACGATCGGCGAGGAAGCGGGACGGGCGGCTGAAGCGGCCGGCCAGGAGGTCGTGCGGCCGCTCTCGAATCCGCTGAGCCCGACCGGCGGCCTCGCCATCCTGCACGGCAACCTCGCGCCCGAGGGAGCGGTGATCAAGATCGCGGGAAAGAAGGTGCTGCAGTTCCGCGGCACGGCACGCGTGTTCGACAGCGAGGAAGCGGCCTTCGACGCCGTCGAGCACGGCCGCATCACGTCCGGCGACGTCGTCATCATCCGCTACGAGGGGCCGAAGGGCGGCCCCGGGATGCGCGAGATGCTGGCGGTCACCGGCGCGCTGCAGGGCGCGGGCCTCGGTGAGACGGTCGCGCTGCTCACCGACGGCCGGTTCTCCGGCGCCACTCACGGACTGATGGCCGGGCACGTGGCCCCCGAGGCGGCGGTTGGCGGACCGATTGCCGCGGTGAGAGACGGTGACACGGTGGTGTTCGACGTGCCGGCCCGCCAGCTGCGGGTCGAGCTGAGCGAGGCGGAGATTGCCGGGCGGTTGAAGAGCTGGAAACCGCCGGCTCCGGCGTTCCAAACGGGCGTGATGGCGAAATACGCGAAGCTGGTGTCGTCGGCTTCGTCGGGAGCCGTGACGACCTAGCGGGAGCGACGGCCACGAGCGGGGGCGGGCCCCGCGAGAGATCAAATAATGAAAAGAACAGGTGCTCAGATCGTCTGGGAATGTCTGGTGCGGCAGGGGGTGACCGACGTGTTCGGCTATCCGGGCGGCGCGATCCTGCCGACCTACGATGCGATGCTCGATTACCCCATTCGCCATGTTCTCGTCCGGCACGAACAGGGCGCGACGCACATGGCCGACGGCTACGCGCGCGCGAGCGGCAAGGTCGGCGTCGCGATCGCCACCTCCGGTCCCGGCGCGACCAACATGGTGACCGGTATCGCGACGGCGATGATGGATTCGTCCCCGATTGTCTGCATCACCGGCCAGGTGGGCAGCAAGCTGGTGGGCTCGGATGCTTTCCAGGAATCGGACGTGACCGGCGTGACGCTGCCGATCACCAAGCACAACTACCTGGTCACCAGGGCGGAGGACATCGCGCCGGCCTTCCGCGAGGCCTTCGAGATCGCGGCCTCGGGACGGCCGGGTCCGGTGCACATCGACATCACGAAGGACGCGCAGCAGTCCTCCTGCGAGTTCGACTGGGACGCCGCGGCGCCGAAGAAGCCGGAGTTCCGGCCCGACTGGAGCGCCGGTCCGCAGGAGTTCGCCCGTGCTCTGGAGCTGATCAACGGCGCCGAGCGGCCCGTCATCTTGGCGGGCCACGGCATCATGCTGTCCGGCGCGATGGACGTGGTCCGGCAATTCGCCGAGAAGGCCAACGTGCCGGTCTCGCCCACGCTGCTGGGGATCGGCGGCTTTCCGGCGAGCCATCCGCTGAACCTCGGGATGATGGGCATGCACGGCGAGGCCTGGGTGAACGTCGCCATCCAGGAGGCCGATCTGCTGCTGGCGTTCGGCATGCGCTTCGACGATCGCGTGACCGGGAACCTGAAGACCTACGCCCCGAACGCGAGGAAGATTCACATCGACATCGACGCCGCCGAGATCAACAAGAACGTCCGCGTCGATGTGGGCATCGTGTCCGACCTGAGGCAGGCCGTGGAGCAGCTCCTGCCGGGCGTCAAGCAGGGCGACCGGCGGAAATGGCTCGAGCACATTCAGGAGCTCAAGGGAGATTCGGCGGTCCGCGATATCCAGAACCTGCCCGACAGCGGCCACCTGTACGCGGCCCACGTCATCAACGATCTCTGGCGGACCACCCACGGCGACGCCATCATCGTGACCGACGTCGGCCAGCATCAGATGTGGGAAGCGCAGTACTACCACCACGATCGGCCGCGGTCGCTCATCACCTCGGGCGGGCTGGGGACGATGGGGTTCGCCCTCCCGGCTGCCATCGGCGCGAAGCTCGCGTGTCCCGACAGGGAAGTGTGGGTGGTGGTCGGCGACGGCGGCTTCCAGATGACGATGTGCGAGCTCGCGACGATCGTGCAGGAGCAGCTGCACGTCAACGTCGCGATCATCAACAACGGCTATCTCGGCATGGTGCGCCAGTGGCAGGAGTTCTTCTACGAGCGCCGCTACGCGGCGACGCCGCTCATCAACCCCGATTTCGCCAGGCTGGCGCAGGCGTATGGGCTGGACGGGGTGACGGTGACGCGCCGCGACGAGGTGGTGCCCGCCGTCGAGTCGGCGCGCCGCGGCGGGCGCACCGTGGTGATCGACTTCAAGGTCGAGCAGGAGGACACGGTGTATCCGATGGTTCCCGCCGGGGCGGACCTGCACGCGATGATCCGCCGTCCGAGCCCGTCGCCCATCGTGGAGACCGGCGCGGACGTGCTGTAGGGAGAGCACACGATGATCACGACGTTTGCCGTCTACGTGGAGAACAAGCCGGGCGTGCTGACGCGCGTGTCGTCGCTGTTCCGCCGCCGCGCGTTCAACATCGAGTCGCTCACCGTCGGCCACACCGACCGGCCGGGGGTGTCGCGCATGACGATTGCCGTCGACACCGACGAGCTCGGTGCGCGCCGGCTCGAAGCGCATCTCTACAAGCTGGTGAACGTGCTGCGCGTGGAGAACATCACGGCGTCGCCCGCCGTCTTTCGCGACCTCGCCATGATCAAGGTCGCGGCCACCTCGGAGTCGCGGACGCACATCATGCAGCTCGTCGACGTGTTCCGCGCGCGCGTGGTGGACGTGGCGCCCGACTCGCTGATCATCGAGATCACCGGCACGGAGGACAAGATCGACGGGCTGCTCGAGGTGCTGCGGCCGTACGGCGTGATGGAGATGGTGCGTACGGGACGAGTGGCCATGTCCCGCGGCGCGCGAAGCCCCGCGGCACAGCCCGCGGCCGATTCGGCGGCGGCCGCCGCCGACGACGAGAACGTGTTTCATTCGGTGTAGGCGTCCAGCAGAGCGTCCATCTCTGCGTTGAGTCAGGAGAGACGATGGCGGCGAAGATGTACTACGACAACGACGCGGATCTCGAACCTCATCCGCGCCAAGAAGGTGGCGATCATCGGCTACGGATCGCAGGGGCACGCGCACGCGCTGAACCTCAGGGACAGCGGTGTGCAGGTGCAGGTGGGGCTGTCGCTGACGAGCAAGTCGAAGAGCAAGGCCGAGGGGCACGGGCTCACCGTGACCACGCCGGCCGAGGCCGCGAAGTGGGCCGACGTCGTCATGATTCTGGTGCCGGACACGACGGCGCCCGCGGTGTACAAGGATATCGAGCCGCACCTGACGAAGGGCAAGATGCTGATGTTCGCGCACGGGTTCAACATCCGCTTCGGCACCATCGCGCCGTCCAGGGACATCGACGTCACGATGATCGCGCCGAAGGCGCCGGGGCACCGGGTCCGCGAGCTGTACGTGGAGGGCGGCGGCACGCCGGCGCTCATCGCGGTCCAGCAGGACGCGACCGGCCACGCCAAGGCGCTCGCCCTGTCGTACGCGAAGGCGCTGGGCGTGACGCGCGCGGGCGTCATCGAGACCACCTTCACGGAGGAGACCGAAACCGATCTGTTCGGGGAGCAGGCCGTGCTGTGCGGCGGCGCCAGCGCCCTCGTGAAGGCCGGGTTCGAGACGCTCGTCAATGCCGGGTACCAGCCCGAGGTCGCCTACTTCGAGTGCCTTCACGAGCTCAAGCTGATCGTGGACCTCATGTACCGCGGCGGCATCAACTACATGCGTTATTCGGTCAGCGACACGGCCGAGCACGGCGACTACATCGCCGGACCGCGCATCGTGACGCCCGAGACCCGCAAGGCCATGCAGAAGCTGCTCGACGAGATCAAGGACGGCAGCTTCGCGCGGAAGTGGATCACCGAGAACGAGCAGGGCCGTCCCGAGTTCAGCCGGACGCGCGCCGCCGAGCAGGAGCACCCGATCGAGCAGGTGGGCGAACGGCTGCGTTCGATGATGCCGTTTCTCGACCCGGTCACGATCAAGCCGGGACAGCAGGGCTGAGCATGGGTGGACCAGGTGCGGGATCCCGCGCCGGAGCGGGACCGGTCGCGTCGCCGGCCGCCGGGGAGTCCTCGCCGGCATCTGCGCGCGCGCCGCTCCGGGTGGCCCTCGTCGGCTTCGGAACGGTGGGGCGCTCGGTTGCGCGCGTGCTGTCGGGCGGCCATCATCCATCGCTGAAGCTGACCGCCATCTGCAACCGCGGCATCGAGCGGAAGAAGGTGGACTGGGTTCCCTCCGACGTGCAGTGGACCGACAGCATCGACGCGGTGGTGCGCTCCGAGGCGGATATCGTCGTGGAGCTGATCGGCGGCCTGGAGCCGGCAGGCGGTCTGATCCGGCGGGCGCTGGACGCGGGCAAGTGCGTGGTCACCGCGAACAAGCAGCTGATCTCGCAGCAGGGCGTGGAGCTGCTCGCCCTGGCGCGGAGCCGGAACCGCGAACTGCTGTTCGAGGCCTCGGTGGCCGGCGGCATTCCGATCGTCCGGGCGGTGCGCGAAGGGCTCGCTGGAGATCGGCTCTTCCGGATCGCCGGTATCCTCAACGGCACGTGCAACTACATTCTCAGCAGGATGGACGGCACCGGGGGGTCGTTCGCCGACGCCCTCGGCGAGGCGCAGGCGCTCGGCTTTGCCGAGGCGGACCCCACCGCCGACGTCGACGGATACGACGCGCGGGCGAAGATCGCCATTCTCATCGCCGTCGGGCTCGGGCTGCAGGTGGATCCCGAGAAGATTTCCTGCCGGAGCATCTCGGTCATCGACGCGGTGGATTTCGTGTACGCGCGCAAGCTCGACTGCACGATCCGCCAGGTGTCGTGGGCCGAGCGGAGCCGCGGCGGCGGCGCGGAGCTCTTCGCCTCGGTCCGCCCCGCGCTGGTGCCGCTCTCGTCGCCGCTGGCACGGGTGGAGGGCAGTCAGAATCTCGTCACGGTGCAGGGGGAGTTCGGCGGCGCGACGACCTTCTCGGGGTTCGGCGCGGGGGGCGATCCGACCGCGGTGGCGGTGGTCTCGGACCTGATGTCGATCGCACGCACGGGCATCGGCGCCGAGGTGCACTTCGCGCGCGAGCTCGAGGGAGACGTGGAGGTCGGCACCGATTTCACCGCGCCGCACTATGTGCGTTTCACGGTGGCCGATGCTCCGGGTATCATTGCATCGTTGGCCGCCCGCCTGGCCGCGCATGGGATCAACATCGACGCGGTGCTCCAGCTGCCGGGTCACGACAAGAGCGAGCTGCCGTTCGTGATGACGCTGGAGGCCTGTCCGGTGTCGGTGCTCGAGGCGGCGCTCGCCGAGATCGACGCGCTGCCGTTCCATGCGCGCCGGCCGGTGACGGTTCCGATTCTCGGGGTGTAGAACGACATGAGTTACGTAGCCGGCCTGCAGTGCCACCTGTGCAAGAGCAGATTTCCGGCCGAGGCGCTGTGGGTCTGCGACCAGTGCCTCGGGCCGCTCGAGGTCGTGTACGACTACGAGGCCGTGCGCCGCGACATGAGCCGCGCGGCCGATGGAATCCCGTGCGCCGAATCTGTGGCGGTATCGCGAGCTGCTGCCCATCGAAGGGGAGCCGCGCACCGGCCTGTACTCCGGCTTCACGCCGCTGGTGAAGGCAGACCGGCTCGCGAAGAAGCTGGGCGTCCGCGAGCTGTATCTCAAGGACGACTCGGTCAACCACCCGACGTTCTCGTACAAGGACCGCGTCGTGTCGGTCGCGGCCACGCGCGCGGTGGAGCTCGGGTTCGACGTCTTTGGCTGCGCGTCCACCGGCAACCTGGCGAACAGCGTCTCGGCGCACGCCGCGCGGCTCGGCCTCCAGTGCTATGTGTTCATCCCGCACGATCTCGAGCCGTCGAAGGTGCTCGGGTCGGGAATCTACAACCCCCAGGTCGTCGCCATCACGGGCAACTACGACGACGTGAACCGGCTCTGTACCCAGATCGCCGAGAAGTACGGGTGGGGATTCGCGAACATCAACCTGCGCAGCTACTATGCGGAGGGCGCCAAGACGTACGGCTTCGAGATCGCCGAGCAGCTGGGCTGGAAGTTCCCGCGGCACGTCGTGTCGCCGGTGGCGGGCGGCACGCTGCTGCCGCGCATCGCGCGGGCGTTTCGGGAGCTCAAGGAGGTGGGGCTCGTCGATGGCGATCTGCCCGTCATCCACGCGGCCCAGGCCGCCGGGTGCGCACCGGTGATCAACGCGCTGGCCGAAGGGCTCGAATTCCCCGAACCGGTCAAGCCGAACACGATTGCGCGATCGATCGCCATCGGCAACCCGGCGGACGGGTTCCAGGTGGTCAGCGCCGTCAAATCGAGCGGCGGCTCCGGCGCGGCGGCCGCTGACAGCGAGATTCTCGACGCCGTTCAGCTCATCGCCGAGACCGAGGGGATCTTCACCGAGCCGGCCGGCGGCACGACCATGGCCTGCGCGATGAAGCTCATCGAGAACGGCGCCATCCCCCGCGACGAGTCGATCGTCGTCTGCATCACGGGCAACGGGTACAAGACCGCCGAAGTGATGAGCTCGAGGGTGAAGGCCCCTGTCCGGCTCGGCCGGGCGCTGAGCGAGTTCGACGCGTTCATGGACGAGAGCCGCGCCCCGGTGGCTCGATCCTAGCAATGACACTCAGCTCGATCGTCGTTCAGAAGTACGGCGGCAGCTCCGTCGCCACGGCCGAGAAGATCCTGGCTATTGCCGATCGCATCACGGCCTCGCTCGAGACCACGCCGCATCTGGTCGTGGCCGTCTCGGCCATGGGGAAGACCACCGATCAGCTCGTGGCGCTGGCCAGGCAGGTCTCCGCCAGCCCGCACGGCCGCGACTACGACCTGCTGCTCGCGGCCGGCGAGCAGATCGCCGTGGCCACCCTCGCGCTGGCGCTGCAGGCCAAGGGGGTGCCGGCCATCGCGCTCACCGGGTCGCAGTGCAACATCCGGACGGACGGGTCGTTCAACCGCGCCCGGATTCAGTCGATCGACACAGCGCGAATCGAAGAGGAGCTCCGGAAGGGCAAGGTCGTCATCGTCGCCGGCTTCCAGGGCGTCACCGACAACGACGAGGTGACGACGTTCGGCCGCGGCGGCGGCGACATCACCGGCGCCGCGGTGGCCGCGGCGCTGAAGGCCTCTGTCTGCGAGATCTGCACCGATGTGGACGGCGTGCTCTCGGCCGACCCCAACGTGGTGCCGGAAGCGCGTTTCTGGCCCGAGATCACCTACGAGGAGGCCATCGAGATGGCCTCGAGCGGCGCGAAGGTCCTGCATCCGCGCGCGGCCGAGATCTGCCACGAGTACAAGATTCCCATCCACGTGCGCTCGAGCTTCCATCTGAACCGGGGGACGTGGATTCGCGAAGGAGCCAACACCATGGAGCAGCCCGCAGTCATCGGCGTTACGAGCGACAGCAAGATCGCCAAGGTGACGCTCCTCAGCGTGCCGGACCGGCCGGGCGTGGCCGCGCAGATCTTCGAGGACGTGGCGGCGAAGGACATCAACATCCGGCTCATCATCCAGAGCGCGGCTGCCGATCACCGCGCCGGCATCACCTTCATCATCGAATCGGACATGGCCGAGGCTGCGTCGAAGCTGGTGGCGGAGTGGAAGAGCAAGGGACTGGCCAGCGACGGGATGGTCGAAACCGGCGTGGCCACCATTGCGATCATCGGCTCGCGCCTCGCCGCCACGCCGGGGCTCGCCGGGAGGATGTTCGCGGCGCTCGCCCGCAAGGGCATCAACGTCGACTGCATCAGCTCGTCGGAGATGACGGTGTCGTGCGTCATCGCCGCCGATCAGATTGCAGAGGCCGTGCGCGCCGTGCACGCCGAGTTCTTCGCCACCGAGCCCGCCAGCGTGCCGGCCTGATCGCGGGCCGAAGAGAAACCACAGCCACGAAGAGCACGAGGTCTGCGAAGACTGGGCAACAATCTTCGTGTGCCTCGCGTCTTCGTGGCTGCTTCGGGGTGCCTGTCTGCGCCGGTGCCGGCGCGTCCTGTGCTACGACTTCCTCGCCGGAGCCCCCTTCTTCGCGGAGGCCGCCTTGGCGCTGCCCGAGACGCGCACCGACTGCGCCATCTTCTGACCGCCCGACTCGGTGTACCGGACCGTGACTTTCTGACCGACGTGGCTCGCGAGATTCGTTCGCGGCGGCCGTCTTGCCGTCCGCCATGACGGTCGCGCCGGGGCCGAGCACGAACGACGTGTCGCCCTTGGACGTGGTCACCGTCAGCGTGCTGCTGGCGGCGTCGAACTTGCTCACCGTGCCGTTGGCCGTGATGACGGCGGCCTTGGCCGGCTTGGTGGCCATCTGCTTGGCTGCGGCCGGCTTCTTCTCCGCCGGCTTGGCCTGCGCCGCGAAGGCGGTGCCCGACAGGGCGCCGACGGCGGCGGCGACAACGAAGCTACGAGCAACAAGACGCATGGGGTCCTCCTCGCATCGGCGCGCCGGCAAATCCGGCTGGCTGCGCGCCGCTGCTTGCATAACCAAGGGGTGTGCCGCTTTTCGCGCGCGTTGCGCTACGATCGGGAAGTAGCGCCGGATCCGCCACTTACATGAGTTCCTCCGCTTCCGCGGCGCTCCCCGGGGAGCATCCAATCCGCCACACTGTGGCGGGTTGGCGCTTCCGCTCTTCGCTGCGGGCCCGTCTCACGCTCTTCGTGGCGCTCGGCGCGGCGGCTGTCATCGCGCTGCTGTCGCTGCTCCAGCTCCGCCTGATCGAGCGGACGGTGGAGGCGCAGCTGTTCGATTCCGCCAGGGGCACTGCCCAGGCCGTGGCCGACGGCATGCAGCTGGTGGAAGGGACCGATCCCGGGGGCTGGCTGCACGACTTCATCGAGGCGACGCCGGCCGTCCGCGCCATCACCCTCGTCTCGTTCGCCGGGGGTGACTCGTCCATCTTCGCCAGCACGTCCTCCGAAGAGCGCTCCGATGCCATCGACCTGGCGAGGGAAGCCGAGCGCGCCGGGCAGCTGCGCGCAGTGCGCACGCCGTCGGCGGTGCTGGCGGCTTCGCCGGTGCGCGAGGCCGGCCGCGCGCTCGCCGTCGTCGTTACGGTTTCGACCGTCGGCGCGGACCAGGTACGGCACCAGGCGCGCACGATGGCGATTTTTTTCGCCGCGCCGACCGTGCTGCTGCTCACCCTGCTGGTGGATTCGCTCGCCCGCCGTCTGATCCACCGGCGTGTGGCCGTGATCGTGTCGACCATGGAACAGGTGGGAGAGGGGAATCTGGCGGCGCGGGCGCCGGTGGACAAGGCCGACGAGCTCGGGTCGATTGCCGCCGGGCTGAACGAGATGCTCGGGCGGATGGGCCGCTTCAACGAGGAGTTGCAGCAGCGCGTGGAGGCCGGCCACCGCCGAGCTCCGCGTGCGCAACGAGGAGCTCGAAGAGAGCTACCGTCGCGTGTTGTATGCTGCGGGACGCGCTCGCGCGCGCCGAACGGATGGCGGCGGTCGGCCAGATGGCCGCCAACGTCGCGCACCAGGTGGGCACGCCGCTGAATCTGATCTCCGGGTACGTGCAGATGGTGCGGGAGAGCGACACCGACCCGCGCACGAGCGAACGGCTCCAGATTGTCGAGCGCCAGGTTCAGCAGGTGACGGCCGTCCTTCGCTCGATGCTGGATCATGCGCGCCAGAAATCGCCGCGCGAGGTTGTGCAGGTGCCGCGGATCATCCGGTACGCCTGCGAGACCGCGCAGTCACAGCTCGCGCTCGCCGGCGTCGATCTTCGGCTCGATATCGACGATGCGCTGCCTCCGATCGAGGCCGACGCGACGCAGCTCGAACTGGTCGTGCTGAACCTGGTCAAGAACAGCCTCGATGCGATGCCGTACGGCGGGCGTTTGACGATCGCGGCGCGCGAGATGCAGGCGGGAATCGTGATCGACGTCGCAGACACCGGCACGGGCATACCGCCGGAGATGCTGGCGCGCGTCTTCGAGCCGTGGGTGACGAGCAAGCCGGCCGGGCAGGGGACCGGCCTGGGCCTGGCGATCGCGCGTGAGGTGGTGCACGCGCACGGCGGCACCATCGACATTCGCAATCTCGAAGGCGGCGGGGCCGTCGTCACCATCTGCCTGCCGAGGGTCGCATGCCCCGCATCCTGATCGTCGACGACGACCGCGAGACCTGCCGGTTCGTGGAAGAGCTGCTCTCGGCCGCCGGGCGGGAGTTCGTGTGGGCCCAGACGCCGGAGGACGCCATCGAGAAGTCCGATGACGGCCGCTTCGATCTGCTCATCACCGACCTGAACCTGAACGCGTCGCGGACGGGCCTCGACGTGCTGCGCGCGTTCGCCAAGCGCCAGCCGTGGGCGCCGATCATCCTCATCAGCGGCTTCGGCACGCTGGAGACCGCGATCGACGCCGTGCGCGCCGGCGCCTTCGACTTCATCAGCAAGCCGTTCGACATCAACTCGGTGAAGTCCACGGCCGATCGCGCGCTCCGGCGCGGCGGCCGGCTGCCGGCCGAGCCCGTCGGGGAGCAGCCCGAGCTGGAGGGAGAGTCGGGCCTGGTGGGCCGCAGCGCCGACATGCTCGAGGTGTACAAGCTGATCGCGCGGGCGGCCGATTGTGACGTCCCCGTGCTGATCACCGGCGAGAGCGGCACCGGGAAGGAGCTCGCCGCACGCGCCATCCACGGCCACGGACCGCGAGCCCGGCAGCCGATCGTCGCCGTCAACTGCGGCGCGATCATCGAGACGCTGCTGGAGTCTGAGCTCTTCGGCCACATGCGGGGATCCTTCACCGGGGCCGTGAGCGACACCAAGGGACTGTTCGAGCAGGCCGGATCGGGCACGCTGTTCCTGGACGAGATTGGCGAGATGCCGCCCGGGCTGCAGGTGAAGCTCCTGCGGGCCCTCGAGGAAGGCGAGATCCGCCCGGTCGGCGGCGTGCGGCCGGTGAAGGTGCGGGCGCGGGTCGTCGCGGCGACCAACGTCGACGTCGAAGCCGAGGTGTCGGCCGGCCGGTTCCGGCAGGACCTCTACTACCGGCTCAGCGTGATCGTCATTCGCATGCCGCCGCTGCGCGAACGGCGCCTGGACATTCCGGTGCTGATCGCGCACTTCATCGACCGGGCGGCCGCCCGGTCGGGCAGACGGATCTCGCTGTCATCGGAGGCCATCGAGGCGATGATGAGGTACCGCTGGCCCGGCAACGTGCGCGAGCTGGCCAACACCATCGAGCGGTTGTCGATCTTCAGTCCTGCCGGGCTGATCGAGCTCTCCGATCTGCCCGCCGACATCCAGGGCGTGGACGCCCGGTCCGAGCCGGTGATGTTCTCCGACCTGCCCACGCTCGACGAGCTCGAAAAGCGCTACATGGTGCACGTGCTCGAAGCGATGGGCGGCAGCCGCACCCGCGCCGCAGACGCGCTGGGCATCGATCGGCGCACGCTGTACCGGATGGCCGAGCGATTCGGGATCAGGCTCAAGGAGAGTTAGACCACCCGCGGCAGGGCACTGCAGCAGACGCAGCATCGGACATGAGAGCGGCGCGCAGGGCTGGGCTGCGGGCCTCGCCGACTATCGCGCCGGTCAGGAGGACTTCCTGGAGCTCGATAGCGGCTGGCGCCCTTACCGCCCGAGCTCGGGGCGGCGACGTCGGCTCTCTTCATCTCCGGCAACAACCACACCGACGATCTCTTCATGTTCTTCGCGGGCGCATCCGCCGCCGAAGCGCGCGTGGCCCCGGACGGGCTCGGCACGCTCCGCCTCACGATCGACAAGGGAACTCAGGCGGTTGGCGGCGCCGATACAGTCGGTACTCGGTACGATCGAGAATTCGCAGCTCTGTACCTCTCGATGGCTCGGGCATCCGGCGCAGGTGGGAATTGAAGACGCTCGCGAGCGGGTCGGACGTCCTGATCGTGGCCGCGGACGCCGGCGGCGCGCTCTGGCTGATGGGCACCGGATCGGCGTACGAAGCGACGACCTCCCTCTACTACACGACGTTCGAGGTGAGGCTGGATCCGGCGCGTTGACCTTCGAGGCCGGTCATCGAATCTCCGCCTCCACCGACCCGAGATCGCCGAAATCGGCCCTGAGCCGGTCGCCGGAGGCGATGGGCACCGGCACGACGCAGGTGCCGGTCGTCACGATCTCGCCGGCGCGCACGCCGCCTGCATAGGTGGCGAGCTCGTTGACGAGCCAGGCGAGCGCCGCGCGCGGGTCGCCGAGCACGTTGGCGCCGGTGCCGGTCGCCGCCACCACGCCGTTCTTGTACATCGCCGCCGGGTGAGTCGCCAGGTCCCGCGCCCGCCAGGGCGCCCGCGCTTCCGGGCCGAGCACGAACCAGCACGCGCAGGCGGCATCGGCAATGAGCTGCGGCGCGCCTACCGTCACGAAGTCGTTGTAGCGCGAGTCGGGAACCTCGATGGCGGGGTGGAGCGCCTCGACGGCGTCGAGCGCCTCGGCCGCCGAGTACGGCGCGTCACGCGGCGGGAGTGCGCGCCCCATTCGAAAACAGAACTCCGCTTCCGCCACCTGCATGATGTTCGCGTCCAATGGCACCGGGGCGCCCGGCTCGAGCACGCGGCTCGAAAGCAGCGGCCCCGCGAGCGGACCGTCCACGCCGATGTGCTTCTGGCCCGCCTGGCTCGTGGCGGCGATCTTCCAGCCGAGCCGACGGTGGCCGGAACACTCGACGAGCGCCTGCTGCACGGCATAACCGGCCACGCGGTCCGGCGGACGCAGAGGCGCCGGCAGTCCGTCGATGCGGGTGCGATTCTGCCAGTGATTCCAGAGGGTGGCGGCCGCGTCGTGAATCTGCTGATTCATCATCTCGTCATCGCCTGCAGGGTCTCGCCGAGCAACCGTATCTCGTTGCCGTAGAGCGCCCAGTTCCCGTCGCGCTGCGCCCGAATCGCCCGATCGTAGTGATCGCGCGCCCGGGCGAGGAGGCCCGCATCAGCGCGCGAGCCGGCCGGCGCGGCTGCGCCCGCCGGAGCCGCCGGGCGCGCACTCTCGGTCGAGGCGGGCGCCACGGTGGTCCGACCGCCGCCGAAGATCCGCTCGAGGGCGTCGTCGAGCGTTTCCGCCATGACGATGCGGCTCTGATAGGCGACGATGACCCGTTTGAGCTCAGGGATGCGGCCGCCAGACGCCCTGAGGTAGAGCGGGCGCACGTACAGCAGCGACTCGTTGATCGGGATCACGAGCAGCGTACCCTGAATGACCTGCGAGCCCTGTTGGTTCCAGAGCGTGATCTGCGGCGAAATCTCCTGATCCTGGTTGATGCGCGCGACGATCTGCCGCGGCCCGAACACCACCTTCTGCTTGGGGAACTCGAACACCTCCAGCGCGCCGTAGTGCTCGCCGTCCGACCGCGCGACCATCCAGGCGGCCAGGTTGTCCTTCCGCCGTGGAGTGAACGGCAGCATCTGGATGAACTCGGCGCGGGCTTCGCCGGGGATCCGCATCACCGTGTAGTACGGCTGCATCGGCTGCGGCGTGCCGTTCTCGTCGATCGCAGGAATCTCCCACTGGTCTTCCTTGTTGTAGAAGACTCCGGGGTGGGTCATGTGATAGGTCGAGTACATCGCCGCCTGCAGCGCGAAGATGGTCTCCGGGTATCGCAGGTGCGCCCGCAGGCCGGCCGGCATCTGGTCGAGCGGTTTGAAGAACGCGGGAAAAATCGCCGCCAGCGTCTGAGCCAGCGGGTCGCCCGCATCGGCCAGATAGAAGTCGGTGGTCCCTTCATAGGCGTCGACGACGACCTTCACCGAGTTCCGGATGTAGTTGATGCCGTCGGCCGCGGGCGTGGCGTACGGGTACTGGCCGGCCACCGTATAGGCGTCGCAGATCCAGAAGAGCCGCCCGTCCGCCACGACGAGATAGGGGTCCGCGTCGTACCGCAGGAACCCGGCGATCGTGGCGATGCGATCGTTGATGTTCCGGTGGTACACGATGCGGCTCTCCGAAGTGACGTCGCGGCTGAACAGAATCTGGAGCGATCGGAAACCGGTGCTGAACAGCAGCCGCCGCCACAGGGAGCCGATGTTCACGCCGTCGCGGCCGGAGTAGTGCGTTTCGACGTTGTCGTCGCCGCGTGAGTAGTGGAACTCCTCAGCCTGGGTGCCGACGAGGATGTACCCGTTCGTGAGCTCGCCGAAGTAGATGCTCGGCTCCTTCACGTCGATGTCCGCCGGCACGGTGGACACCGGCGGGATGTCCCTGACGAACAGCACCGGCAGACCCTCGGTGGTGACCTCGTTCACCGGGCCGAGCGTGAGGCCGTAGCCGTGAGTGAAGGTGAGCCGCTCGTTGATCCACGTGCGGTTCGGAAGGCTCTGGCTGTTGAGCTCCCGGGCCGAGAGCATCACCTGGCGCAGCTCGCCTCCAATGGTGTACCGGTCGTTGTCCACCGACACGAAGTCGTAGTACGTGCGCAGCTCCTGAATCTGCCCGAACGTGTCGAGCAGGGGCTGGTGATCCCAGAGACGCACGTTCTTGATCGTGTCGGCATTGGCGTCGATGTCGGCGCGCGTCAGCTCGGCGTCTCCGGAGAGCTGGCGCTGTCTGACGCCCGCGAGATTGAACGCGTGCCGTGTCGCCTCGATGTTGTGGATCATGTACGGCGTTTCGGCCACCTGCTCGTTGGGAAGCACGACGAAGCGCTGGACCGCCGTGGCGTACACCGAGCCGGCGGCCGCCGCGAGCACGTACAGCGCCAGGCCGAGGGGCAGCGGCCAGAGCCCGCGCGAGACCGCGTTGTAGACGGCGAGCGCCGCGGCGACGATCGCGACGGCCACGAGCAGGCGCAGCATCGGCAGGCGAGCCACGACGTCGGTGTAGGAAGCGCCGTGCACGGTGCCGGCTCCGCCGAAGCTCGTCAGCAGGTGCGGGATGTCGAGATACGCGTGGTAGGCCAGCGCGAGGAAGAAGCCGGCGGCCAGGAGCGAGAGGTGAAGCCGCGCCTTGCGGGCCACCGAGACGCCGCCGCGCCGGGTGAAGTTGAGCGCGCCCGCCAGCACGTACGCCGCGGCCGACCCGACGAAGGCCATTATCAGCAGGGTCATCGCCAGCTGGTCCGCCAGGTCGAGCAGCGGCAGCTGGAAGATGTAGAAGCCGACGTCGTGTCCCAGAATCGGGTCGGCGAGGCCGAAGCTGGCCCCGTGCCAGAACTGAAGCCACGTGAGCCAGCTGCTGCCCGCCACGAGGCCGATGAGCAGCGACACCGCGAGGCAGGCAAACGCCGTGAGCTTGCGCAGCGCCTCGCGGCGGACCATCGCCGGCTGGATTGTGCGCGCGCCCGCCCCCAGCACGATGTACGGCGTGACGATCGACGACACGGCGATCCAGAGGTTGCCGTAGAGGATCGCGAACGCGCCGGCGAAGACGAACGTGCCGAGCGATGCCTGCGCCCGGAGTTCGCGAAGGAAGACGCTGCGGTAGCCGAGGGAGGCGAACCACAGCCAGTCCATCAGAAAGTCCACCGTCGAGGGGAGCACGACGAACGCAAACAGCGCGAGAAGCAGCAGGATCACGCGCAGGGAGCCGCGGCGCATCCCACACAGTCTATCCAAAGAACTGGAGGACCGGGGAACCGGAGAGCCGAGCACTGGAGATTCGGCCGGTGGCGGGCCTAAGATACACAGATGACTGCACGGAGCGCGTCAGTGACCTTCGCGGCGATCGGGTTCGCATGGATGCTCGGCGCGGCGCTCTCGTCACAGACGCCGCCGCCGCAAATGCCCCCGTCGGCGCCCGGCGGGTCGCAGGCAACCCCGTCGCCCGTGTCGCCGGGCGGTCCCATCCGGCTGACGGCCAGACCGCCGCGGATCACGACGCCGCAGCCGGCCGCGAATACGACCGCCGTACAGGGGCGCTACGTCGGATCGCGAGCCTGCCAGCAGTGCCACGCGGCCACCTACGAGCGCTGGTCTCATACGCGCATGGCCAACGTCGTCACCGATCCCAGGGTGGATCCGGGCGTCGTCATTCCTGACTTCTCGAAGGCCAGTCCGCTCGTGACCTTCAAGCTGGAAGACGTGGCGTTCGTCTATGGCACGAAATGGAAGCAGCGCTACTGGCTGCGCGGCGCCAACGACTACTACGTGGCGCCCGCGCAGTGGGACATCGTGAACCGGACGTGGCGCCCCTTCTTCGTCGCGAACGGCGCTGACTGGTGGGTGCCGCACTATCCCGCTCGGCAGGGAGACAACACCACGCGCCCCACCGGTCCGCTGTGCGATGGCTGCCACTCGGTCAACTACGACGTCCGCACGAAGCAGGTCACCGAATGGAACGTGGGGTGCGAGCGGTGTCACGGGCCCGGGAGCGACCATGTCGCACACCCCACGCGCGCCAACATCATCGATCCGGCTCGGCTGGACTACGTCAAGGCGAACGACACCTGTCTGCAGTGCCACACGCAGGGGCAGCCGCTGTCGAACCCCCTCAACGGCCAGTATTACGATTGGCCGGTGGGTTTTCATCAGGGGCTCGAGCTCAGGAACTTCTGGAAGCTGGAAGAGCACGAGCTCGGGGAGCTCAGCTTCACACACTTTCCGGAGGGAAGCGCGCACAAGAACCGAATGCAGGCCAACGACTTCGTCGAGAGCCAGATGTACAAGAAAGGCGTCACCTGCTTCAGCTGCCACGACGTGCATGGCACGGAGAACAACGCCGACTTGATCAAGCCCGTCGGCCAGCTCTGTCTGACGTGCCACGGCCCGCAGTCGCCGAACGGTCCGCACGCCGCCAGCCTCGAGGCGCACACGCATCATCCGGCCGGGAGCGCCGGCAGCCAGTGCGTCGAGTGCCACATGCCGGCGATCGCGGTCACGATCGCCAACGTGTTCGTGCGCAGCCACACGTTCCGGTTCATCACGCCGGCCATGACCGATCGCTACAAGATCCCGAACCCCTGCACGAGCTGCCATTCCACCCAGACGACGGCGTGGGCCGCCGAGCGGCTGAAGAGCTGGGCGGGCGTGTCGCCCTGGAGGATGGAATGACCGATTCGAGAGGCTCAGCTACTCGGTCACGAGCGCGAGGCGCAGAAACCGTTCGACCGCCTCGGGATCCGTGACGCGGAACGCCGCACCCGAGGTCCGGGCGCTCACCGCGATGGTGAGGCCCGAGTCGCCGATCTCCTCGAACGCATCTTCATCGGTCGCGTCGTCCCCGATATACACCGGCCAGACCGGCACCCTGCAGGCGGTCCTCACGTGGTTGAGGATGAGCCTGACGGCGTTTCCCTTGTTCCAGTCGACGTTCGGCAGGAGCTCGGCCATCTCGTCGCCGGGCTGCACCCGGAGCAGACCGCCGGCCAGATAGGGCTCGGCGATCGCCTGGAACCGGCTCATGGCATGGCGCGCGTCCGGCGGCGATGCCGCGCGCACGTGTACCGCGACCGAGAAGCCCTTGTCCTCGATCAGCACGCCCGCGAGCGCACGCGTCGCGTCGCGGAGCTCGCGGACGAGCAGCCCGATCGTCGGCGCTGCTGCCGAGACGGCGCTGTGCACGAACCGGAATCCCGGTCCTTCCGCCTCGAGGCCGTGGAGTCCCGCATAGTAGAGGGCGGGATCGCCTCCGGCGCGCTCGCGGAGATCGGCGAGGCGGCGCCCGCTCACGAGCCCTCCCGACAAATCGGCGCGGGCCGCGAGCCGTCGCAGCAGACCGCGACGCTGCTCGGGGATGCGCACCGCAGCCGGGTCGGGGTTGAATTCCGCCAGCGTGCCGTCGAAATCCAGCAGCACCACCGCGCGGGCGTCGTGCGGCCGCGACCGCCATGCGGCGAGCGGCCCGTCGGTCTCGCTCATCGGCCCCCTTCTTCCCCACGCGCCGCCGGCCGTTCGGCCAGCCGGCAGGTTTCCGAGAGCAGCAGGCCGGCCCAGCGGAAGATGTTGTGTTCGGCGATGTGCGCGCGCAGCCGCCGCATGCGCCGCTCCTGTTCGGCGGGGTCCATCGTGAGGGCCATGTGCAGCGCGTCGGCGAACGCATCGATGGCGTAGGGGTTGACCAGAATCGCATCGTGCAGCTCGCGCGCGGCGCCGGTGAACGGCGACAGAATCAGGACACCCCGATTGTCGTCGCGCGCGGCGACGAATTCCTTCGCCACGATGTTCATGCCGTCGTGGAGCGACGACACGATGCAGACGTCCGCCGCGCGATACGCCGCGAAGACCTCATCGGAGGTGTGCTGGCCGCGCACGAGGCGTATCGGGCTCCATCCGCCGCTGCCGTGGCGCGCGTTGATCTGTGCCGCGAGCTCGTCTATCTCGTCGTTCAGCGCGCGATACTCACGGATCTCCACGCGACTCGGCGCGCCGAGCTGCACGAACACGAACCGGTGGCGCCACTCCGGCCGCGTCTCGAGGAGCCGGTCGACGGCACGCAGCCGCTGCGGAATGCCCTTCGTGTAGTCGATGCGATCCACCCCGATGGCGAGCAGCTGATCGGCGCCGACGCCGAGAG
The DNA here is from genome assembly GCA_963738315.1 of Vicinamibacterales bacterium. GTDB lineage: Bacteria > Acidobacteriota > Vicinamibacteria > Vicinamibacterales > JAMQPK01 > JAMQPK01. The sequence goes on from CAVTVT010000002.1 coordinate 1,638,860, forward strand.
CGCGCCGGATCTCGGCCGCGTCCGTCCGGGAGCCCCCGTTGGCCGCAGCCTCCATGTCGATGCTGATCGGAAACGGCCGCACCTTCGTCTCGTGGCCGGCGCGGGTGACGGAGAACTGCTCGTAGTCGGCGCGGGACTCGATCAGGCGGTCGACCGTGTCGATGAAGTTGTTGCAGTGGAGCTGCACGTGGAAGCCCAGCAGGTCGCTCCCGAGCAGGCCGTCGAGGATTTCGTGCTGCCAGGGACAGATCTGGAACGCCTCGCGGTGCGGCCACGGGATGTGCCAGAAGTGGCTGATGATCGCGTCGGGACGCTCCGTCTTCACGATGCGGGGCAGCAGGGCGAAATGGTAGTCCTGCACGAGCACCACGGCCGGCGCGCCATGGATCTCCTCGAGTACGGCGTCGGCGAACCGCCGGTTCACACGCGAGTACTGTTCCCAGTCGGCGGCGTCGAAGACGGGCCGCGTGTAGGCGATGTGGCAGAGCGGCCACAGGGCCCGGTTCGCGAAACCGTAGTAGTACCCGGCTTCCTCTTCGGGTGTCAGCCAGATGCGGCGCAGCGTGTACAGCGACCGGCCTGGCGGCACGGACAGCCGACCCTGCGCGTCGGCCGACTCCCGATCGCCAGAGCCGCTCCCGTGCGCGATCCAGGTGCCGCCGGTGGCGCGCATGATCGGATCGAGCGCCGTCACGAGCCCGCTCGCCGGGCGCGTCCACGCGAGCTCGTCCCCCGCGCGCGTGTGCACGTACGGCTCGCGGTTGGCGACGACCACCACGCGGAGCCCGCTCAGGCGCTCCTTCAGCAGGGCGGCCAGGCGATCCCGCGTCCACTCGGCGCCGTCGTGCGGCGCCGCCGCGGCGGGCAGCCACCGCTGGACCGCGCGGCGCACGGTTCGGGTCAGCCAGTTGTGAGATGGCACGATGACGTCTGCGTCTGCAAGCCCGGGAACCGCGCTACTCGGCCCAACTCTGGCAGATGTGCACGATGACCTCCACGGCTTTGTCCATGTCCTGGACCGACACCCACTCCAGCCTCGAGTGGAGGTTGTGCTGGCCCGCGAAGAGATTGGGGGTCGGCAGCCCCATGAACGAGAGCCGCGCGCCGTCGGTGCCGCCGCGGATCTGGTGCGGCTCGGGAATCACGCCTGCGCGCTGCATCGCGCGCCGCGCATGGTCGACCACCTCGGGGTGGCGATCGAGCACCTCCTTCATGTTGCGATACTGCTCTTCGAGCGCGATCTCCACCGAGGCGGTGGGGTAGGGGCGCACCACTTCCTGCGCCAGATTCGTCAAGAGCGCGGCCTTCTCGGCCAGGCCGCGCGTCGTGAAGTCGCGCAGGAGCACCTTGACGCTGGAGCGCTCCACGGCGCCGCGCAGTGCATGCGGGTGCACGTAGCCGTCGTAGTCCTCGGTCGTTTCCGGCGAGAGGCCTTTGGGCGGGAGGCGCGTGACGAACTCGGCGGCGAGCTTCAGCGAGCTGACCATCTGTCCCTTCGCATAGCCCGGATGGGCGTTGCGTCCGTGAAAGGTCAGCGTGATCGCGTCGGCCGAGAAGTTCTCCGCCTCCAGGCGGCCCCGGCGCCCGCCGTCCAGGGTGTAGGCGTAACGCGCGCCGAAGCGCGCGACATCGAAATGATCGGTGCCGCGGCCGATTTCTTCGTCGGGGGTGAACCCGATCTTCACCGGGCCATGGAGCAGGTCCGGATGCCCGGCGAGGGTCTCGGCCGCCGCCATGATCTCGGCGACGCCGGCCTTGTCGTCGGCGCCGAGCGAGCGTCAGCCCGGACGCCGTGATGATGTCGTTGCCGCGCTGGGCCGCCAGCTCGGGCTGCTCCGACTCGCGAAGGACGTACGCCGCGTCGTCGGGCAGCACGAGGTCGCGGCCGTCGTAGCCCGCATGGACGATCGGCTTGACGCCCGCGCCGCTCACTTCGGGCGACGTATCGACGTGCGCGATGAAGCCGATCGGGGCGACCGCCTCTTGCCCTGGCGACGCCGGGATCGTCGCCATCACGTAGCCGTACTTGATCGATCGACGCATCGTTCACGCCCAGATCGTGAAGCTCCTCGACGAGCTGCCGCAGGAGCACCAGCTGCGACGGAGTGCTGGGGCGGCTCGACGAGCTCTCGTCCGACTGCGTGTCGTAGGTCACATAGCGCAGGAAGCGGGCGGCAGCGGACGAGGTCGGCATCGCCACAGATTACGCCATTCTCCGGCCGGCGTGCGCCGACCGGCTGACGCCGTGGCATCACTTCGCCGGGTTCGATTCGCGACGGCCAATGTGGAATGTGCCCATGCTGCGCGCGCCTGGTGCGGCGCTCGCCCTGGCTGCCGCTGCGCTGCATTCCCGTGGCGGCGAGCCTCCGGGCTCAGTCGGCCCAGACGCCCGTCTTCCGCTCGGGCGTCGAGCTGCTCGAGGTGGACGTGCTCGTCGTCGACGGCAACAGCCGGCCGGTGACCGACCTGCAGACGCCGGAGTTCGTCGTCAGCATCGACGGCCAGCCGCGCCGCGTCGTGAGCTCGGAGTTCGTCTCCGACCTCGCGCGGCGGCGCCACGGCCCCTCCGGCGCCTGTCGACCCGTACATCTCCAACAACACCGACCGCCGCCCCGGTCGTTTGATCGTCATCGGCATCGATCAGAACAACATGACCATGGAGCGGTTCCGCAGCGCGCTCGAGTCGACGCGGCGCTTCGTCCGGGGCCTCGCGCCCAACGATCGCGTGGCGCTGGCCGCCCTGCCGCCGCCCGGTCCGCAGGTGGACTTCACGACCAACCACGAGCAGATCGCCCAGGCGCTCGACCGCGTCGTGGGGCACGGCGAGGTCGATCGCGGGCAGTTCGACATCAGCAACTACGAGGCGGTGGCGCTCTCGCAGGGCACTGATGCGCTGACGATCGAGAGCATGATGAACCGCCTCTGCGGCTCCCTCAGCCCGGCGGGGGCGGCGCAGTGCCAGAACGAGGTCGAGCAGGAGGCGATGGGGCTCGCGCACCCGCATCCGGACGCAGACCTCCGAGTCGGTTTCGTCGCTCGCGGCGCTGCTGAACAACCTGCGCGATGTCGAAGGCTCGAAGTCGCTGATCCTCGTGAGCCAGGGGCTGATGCTCGAAGGCACGCAATCCGAGGCCGGCTCGCTCGCGAAGCTCGCGGCCGAGGCCCGGGTGAGCATCAACGTGCTGCTGTTCGACTGGACGCTCGCGAGCGCGTCGGAACGGAGCAGCTCGAGCACCATCGCCGATGATCGCCGCATGCGCGAGATGGGGCTCGACAGCCTCGCGGCGCGCGCCCGCGGAACGCTCTTCCGCGTGGCCGGGAACCCCGAGGCCGCGATGCGGCGCATCGCCAGCGAGCTCGCGGGGCACTACATGCTGGGCGTCGAGCCGTCTCCCTCGGATCACGACGGCAAGGGGCACACCATCCGCGTGCAGGTCAGCCGAAGAGGCGTGCAGGTGCGCGCGCGCCAGCAGTTCCAGTACACCACGCGCGCGCCGAACACATGGTCCCGCGAGGACCTGATGGCCCGCGTGCTCCGGTCACCTTCCTCGGCCACGCAGATCCCCATGCGCCTGGCAACCTACACCTACCAGGACACACCGCCGGAGGCCCGGAAGGTGCGGCTGGTGATGGCGGCCGACCTCGATCCTCCGACGGGCGGCGCCGCAGACGTCGCGGTGGGGTTCGTCGTGTTCGACTCCGAGGGGCGGCCGGTGAGCTCGGGGCAGGAGCGCAAGATTTATTCGGCGAACACCGATCGGCCGCTCCGGTACGAAGCCGCCATCAGCCTCAGCCCTGGCGTGTATCGCCTGCGCCTGGCGGCCATCGACCTCGCAGGCAATACCGGCAGCGTGGAGCGCGACGTGCAGGCGTGGCAGATGACGGGACAGTCGCTCGCGCTCGGGGATCTCATGCTCGGTCGCGTGCGCGACGCGCAGAACGGTGTGTTCCGTCCCCCGGTGCTGCTCGACGTGCAGGACGGGAGAGTGGCGACCTTCACCGAGCTCTACACGAACACGCCCGGTTCCCTCGGCGGCACCACCGTCACGTTCGAGATCGCCGACAGCTCCGACAGCCCCACCCTCCACGCGCAGCCGGCGCGCCTGAAGGAGCGCGCCGACGGCGGCGCCGTGCAGGCGGCGGAGGTGCTCTCGGTGCCTGCGCTGCCGCCGGGCCGCTACGTGGTCCGCGCCGTCGTCACCTCGTCCGGCCGTGTCGTCGGCAAACTCGTGCGTCCGTTCGTGCTCTCGCCGAGGCCCGCGGCGCCGGCCGCGGCGGGCCTGGCGGCGGGTGCGTCCCCCGGCCCGTCTGCCGAGGCGCCGCGCAGCACACCCGCCGAGGCGCCGGCGATGGCGCTCGTCGGGCTGCGACCTGTGCCGTTCAAGCGGGAGGACGTGCTGAGCCCCGATCTGCTGCGGGGGGCGGCAGACAAGATTCAGGCCGGGCATCCCCTGGCCAAGGCGGCGGTCGCCAAGATTCGCGCCGGTGAGCTGCAGGGCACGGGGCTGCTGGCGCTCGAGGCGGGCGATCAGCAGGCCGGGTCGCTGCTGCGCGGCCTCGAGCTCCTCTCGAAGGGGCAGCTGGATCAGGCCGCCACGCAGTTCAACATCGCGCAACGGAACGCGGCCGACATGCCGCTGGCCGCGTTCTATCTCGGTGCCTGCTACGCGGCCGCCGGTCGCGACCCGGATGCGATTGCCAACTGGCGGCGGGCCCTTGCCGCGGGCCTGTCGCTTCCCGGCGCCTCCGCGTTGATTGCGGAGGCGGAGCTGCGCCTCGGCCGTCCAGCGGACGCGGTCCCGCTGCTCGAGGACGCATTGAGGGAGAACCCGAAAGACGACGGCATCCGCAAGAGTCTCGCGGTGGCCGAGCTGCAGCAGGGCCGCTTCCGCCAGGCGTACGCAGCCGTCATGCCGTACCTGGCGTCGCATCCCGCGGATGCGGACGGCCTGATGGTGGCGCTCCAGGCCCTGTACCAGGTGCACGCCGGCGGCCAGTCCATCGACTCGCCGGAGCAGGATCGCACCAGAGCCGCCGAGCTCGCGCGGGGCTATGCGGCTGCGAACGGACCGAATCAGGCTCTGGTCGCCAAGTGGGTGGAAGCGATGCAGGCGGCGCGCTGACCAGCGGCCTCAGATCGCCGCTTCGACGCGACGCAGAATCTCCTGCTTCGGCTGAACGCCAACCAGGCGGTCCACCTCACGCCCGTGTTTCAGGACCAGCAGAGTGGGAATGCTCTGAACCCGGAAGCGGCTCGCGGTCTGTGGATTCTCGTCGATGTTGAGCTTCGCCACCTTGACACGGCCTGCCAGCTCGCGCGCCAGCTGCTCGACGGTAGGGGCGAGCATGTGGCACGGCCCGCACCACTCGGCCCAGAGATCGAGCAGCACCGGCTGAGGATGCTCTTCGACCTCGGTGCCGAAGGTCTGATCGGTCACCGGCACCGCCCCGGAGCCGCCTTCGAGCGGCGTCTTGCAGCGGCCGCAGACGGCTTTGCGCCCGGGGTGCGGCGGCGGCAGCCTATTCGTGGCTCCGCAGGACGGACATTTCACCAGCCGATCGGTCGGGCTCATTCGGCGCCTCCGGTTCCCAGTTCGACGACGGGGCGCAGCGGCGGCCGCCGTGTCTTTTCCTGATAATACACACGCTCGAGGAAGAGGCCCGAGGCCGGGGCGGTCAGCGCGGCCGGCGCCGCGGAGCGCTCGGCGAGGAATCGGTCCACGTCCGCGGGCGTGGCACGGCCGCGGCCCACTTCCACCAGCACGCCCACGATGCGACGTACCATCTTCCACAGGAAATGGGAGCCCTCTACCCGGACCAGCACCAGGTCATCCTGTTCGGCGATCTCGACGGCCTCCACCAGCACGATCGTGGACTTCTCGTCCGGATCGTCGTCGGTAAACGACCGGAAGTCGCGGCGCCCGGTCAGGTGCGCCGCGGCCTCGCGCATGCGAGCGAGATCGAGCGGATCGCGAACCCACCAGACCAGCGCCTTGGCGAATGCCGTCCGGCGCCGTGCAATCTGATAGAGGTAGCTGCGCGCGACGGCATCGTGGCGCGCGTGGAACCGGCGCGTGGCGAGCCGCAGGCTCAGGATGTTGATGTCGCTCGGGAGCGCGTCGTTGAGCCGCTCCTGCAGCGCTGCGGGCGGCAGCGCATTGATGACATCGAGATGCGCGACCTGCGCGAGCGCGTGGACGCCGGCGTCGGTCCGGCCGGCGCCGTACAGCTCGAACTGCTTCTGCCGGGTGATCTCGCGGACGGCGCGATCGAGCTCGCCCTGCACGGTGCGGGCATTGCGCTGTATCTGCCAGCCGCTGTACCGGGTGCCGGCATATTCGACCACCAGCTTGTAGCGCGCCATCCTCAGTGCAGCTCGGCGGTGCCGTCGGTGTGATTCATCGCCGGCCTGCGGCCGTGGGTCCAGACCCGTTCAAGGGCGGCATACAGCTCGTCGATGTGAATCGGCTTGGCCACATGGGCGTCGAAGCCGGCGGCCATGGCGCGCTGCTTGTCTTCGCGCCGCGCGTAGGCCGAGACGGCCAGCGCGCGGATGGCTCGGCCGCGGCCCTGCGGCAGGCCCCGCATGGCGCGAATCATCGCACATCCGTCCTGGATCGGCGTCGGAAGGTCGGCCAGCACGATGTCGGGCCGATCGGCAGCGGCGATCTCGAGCGCGCGGTCGGCCGAACCGGCCTCGCTCAACCTTGCGCCGCTCGCGGCGAGCATCCCCCTCAGCCGCTCGCGGACGGTCGCATCGTCATCGACGATCAGGATGTGAACATCCTCGAGATCGAGCGGCGGCATTGCATGCGGCTGCATCTCATTCGGCCCCACCTGATCCCGGGTTCCGCCGTGCACCTGCACCTGCCGCAACGGCAGGCTCACGCTGAAGATCGCGCCCGTGCCCTCTCCGTTGCTCTCGGCGGTCAGGCGGCCGCCGTGCAGCTCGACCAGATGCCGCACAATCGACAGCCCCAGCCCGAGGCCGCCATGACTGCGCGTCGAGCTCCCGTCGGCCTGGCGAAAGCGGTCGAAGACGTGCGGCAGGAACCCGGGCGAGATCCCGACACCGGTGTCGCGGACGTGGACCACGGCCGCTTCGCTTTGACGCCGCATCTCCACGTCGATGCGGCCGCCCGGCGGAGTGAACTTCACCGCGTTGGAGAGCAGGTTCCAGAACACCTGCTGCAGTCGGTCCTGATCGCCCGACACCATCACAGGCTCCTCCGGGCAGGAGAGCGAGACCCTCAGGTCGTTGGCATCGGCCGCGGGACCGATGGACTCGACCGCCACTTCGAGCACGGGCGCGAGCGGCAGGGTCTGGGAGACGATCTGCATGTGGCCGCGGACGATCCGGGAGATGTCCAGCAGGTCGTTGACGATCTGCACCTGCGCCGTGGCGTTGCGGTAGATGGTGTCGAGCGCGCGCGGCACGTGGCCGGCCTGCACATGGCCGTCCCGCAGCATCGTCGTCCAGCCGAGAATGGCGTTGAGCGGCGTGCGCAGCTCGTGCGACAGGGTCGCGAGGAACTCGTCCTTCAGGCGGTTGGCTGCCTCCGCCTCCTCCCGGGCCTCGGCGAGCGCCCGCAGCAGGTCGCGCAGCTCGTATTGACGGTGACGCGCGCGGATGGCGCTCCTGATGAGGCTCAATACCGCACCCAGCCGAACTGGGCGCTCCAGCAAAACGACGTTGCGAAGGCTTTCGAGCAGCCGCAGCGTGCGCAGGTACACCTCAGAGCGCTCGGCGTCAGCGAAGAGCAGGATGGGAATATCCGACCAGGCGGGCTGCGTGTTCAGGCGGTCCATCAGCTCGCCGATGGAGGAGTCCTCGAGGGCCTCTTCGGTGAGGAGGATGGCGGCGGCTCCACGCCCGAGCTCCCGGCACAACTCGGACGCCGTTTCGCAGATGGCGCCCGCCAGGTTCGCGCGCGCGAGCACCTCGTGAGTCAATCCGGCGTCTTTTCCGACGGGAGCGAAGATCAGGATGCGGTCGTCGAGGGGCTCAGGATTTGGGGTGGTCATCGGCCTGACCGATTCTGAGTGAGCCGCCCATGAACTCCGGCACGCCGGTGAGGACGCCTCTGAACTCCACCAGGGGCTCGCCGACGGTGAGCCGCCCCTGTTCCACGTCGAGCTCGCGGATGGTCGTCTCGTGGCTGCCCGTGCGCTTCTTCACGACCGAGAGCGCCTTGCGCACCTGGCCGTGGGCCTCGAAGAACCGGAGTATGAAGATCGTGTCGGCGATGTAGCTGACGTCGATCGGCGACATCATGGCCTGTCCGAGCATGCCCGTCTGAGCGACCGTCAGGAATGTGGCCGCCCCGCTGCTCGCAAGATAGGACGCCAGCTCGTGCAGCCGTACGACCGCCGCGCCGGGCTCGGGAATCGCCGTGAGATACCCCGTGAGACTGTCGATGAGGACGACCCGAACGCGGTCGTTCTCCACGGCCCGGCGCACGCTATGGCTGAACTCGCCCGGCGACATCGTGCCGGGCTCGATCTTGACGACCTTCACGAGCCCGGCCCTGACACGCTCGCTCATGTTCATGCCGAGGGCGTCGCTCCGCTGCAGAAAAATCTCCCGCTGCTCGTCGAAGAGAAACGCCGCCGCACGGATGTCGTTCGACGCGGCCGCGCACAGGTATTGTGCCCCCAGCGTGCTCTTGCCCACGCCTGACGGACCGAGGATCAGCGTGCAGGTGCCCATGGGCAGACCCTCGTCGAGCAGCGCGTCGACACCGGGAATGCCGCTCGAGAGCATGCTGCCGGCTCCTGCGCCGCCAGCGCGGCGGTTCTCCAGCCTGGGGAACACGCGCAGGCCCCCGGTCGCGATCTTGAAATCGTGGAAGCCGCCCACATACGACACGCCGCGAAGCTTGGAGATCTGCAGCCTCCGGCGGACGAGGCCGAAATCGTAGATCTGCTGCTCCAGCCTGATCACCCCGTGCGACAGGCTCTGGATGTGCGGGTCGACCTCGCCGCTGCCGTTTTCGTTCAGGAGGATGAGCGTGCAGCCGCGCCCGACGAAGAACTGCTTGAGGCCGAGAATCTGGCGCCGGTAGCGGAGCGAGTCGCGCGCAAGCAGCCGCATGTCGGAGACGGAGTCGAGCACGGCGCGCGTCGGTCTGAACTGCTCGACGGACTCGAAGACGCTGCGCGCCAGATCGCCGAGCTCGATCTCGGCGGGATGGAAGAGGGTGTACTCTTCCTCGGGCCGCAGATTCTCCGCCGGCTGCTGCTGTTCGATCCTGATCCCGTCCAGGCTCCAGCCGTGCGAGGCCGCGCTCGCGCGAAGCTCCTCGTCGGTCTCCGAGAGCGTGATATACATGCACGGCTCGCCATGGGCGAGCCCCTCGAGCAGGAAGTGCATCCCGAAGGTCGTCTTGCCTGAGCCCGGCGGGCCTTCGACCAGGTGGATGCGATGGCGCGGAAGTCCTCCCCCGAGCATGTGATCGAGGCCGGCTATCCCGGTGGTCACCCGTTCAGCACGTGCGTGGCTCTCGGTCGCGCCATTCATATGATCGTCTTCGCCTGATCGTCTTCGCCTGGGTTCGAGCACACTCCCAAGAGATATACGCGGTGCAAGCAAGGTGCCCGGAGAAATGAATGATTTCGAACGGAAGTTGTCTCGGAACGCTGCACTCGATCAAGCACGCAGTGGCTTCTTCATGCCAGGCGTGTGTTATATAACGCGCTCATGAGTCTGCGATCGTGTTGGCGCCCGTCGTGCGCGATGGCGGCGGCCATGCTCGTGTGGGCTGTGGGATCGAGCGCGGGAGGCCAAACCCCGCCGGCAGGGCCGCCACCGAGTACGTCGCCGGCCCAGCCTTCCTCAGGCGCCGCCGTTCCGGGTCAACCTGCGCAGCCCGCAGCGGCCACGCAGGCAGCGGCTGCGAAGGCCGAGCAGGACGTGCTGAAGGCCGAGCGCGATCGGTTCGCGGCGATGGTGAAAGCGGACGGAGGAGACCTGGAGAAGCTGCTCGCGCCGGAGCTCAGCTATACCCACAGCAACGCGCAGGTGCAGGACAGGAGCAGCTTCATCGCCGATATCCGGAGCGGGGCGATCAAATACCTCAGCCTCGAGCCCGAGGAGATGCACGCGCAGATCTTCGACACGACGGCGCTCGTCACCGGAGTGGTGGCGGTGCACGCCCTCCACAATGGCAACGACCTGCAGTTGAAGCTCCGGTACACCGACATGCACCTGAACCGGCGGGGCGCGTGGGTGATGGTGGCCTGGCAGGCTACGCGCGTGCCGTAGCACGCACTTCGGCAGCGGCCCGGAGGCCGCTCTCGACCGCACCGTTCATGTAGCCCTGCCAGCGCTGGCTGGTGTGCTCTCCACCGAAGAACACGCGTCCGAAGGGGCGTGCCAGCCACCGACGCAACTCCGGGTCGCACCCGGCGTGAAAGAACGCATAGCCGCCGCGGGCCCACGGATCGTCGGACCAGCGAATCGAATCCGACGCGAGCAGCTCAGTCCGGCGCAGATCGAGCCAGCGCATCTCGCGAAGCAGACGGCCCGGCCCTCCATCATCGACCAGACGATCGGTCGCGTGGGCGGCGCGGCCACCGGCGAGCAACGTCAGAATGCCCGTCGCGCCGTGCTGTTCTTCGTTGCCGTCCCAGACCGCGCCGATGGGCAGGTTCGTGCCGAACGCCCGGGCGGCGCCGCGCCGGCGCCAGACTGCGCGCGAGAACTGCAGGAGCGTCTTGGTGGCGGCACCGTATCGGAGCTCCCGGATGGCCCTGCGCTGTGGCGCGGGCATCGCCGGATCGAAGACGACGTGACGGAGCGTGGTTGCCGGGAGGGTGGAGATCAGGTAGTCGCAGCGGACCTGCGACATGCGGCCGGCCGCCTCGACCGATGCGACCAGCCCTCCGGGGCCCTGTGCGACGCGGCGCAGCACCGTGCGCAGGCGGACCGGCGCGTGGAGCCGGGCGGCCAGGGCTTCGGCGATGCGCTGATTGCCGCCGATCACGCGGAACATCTTTCCGCCGCCGGGCGCGCCCGCGTCGGCGAACTGGTCGACCACGGCGAGCAGCGACAGATCCTCGGGGTCGGCGAGAAAGAACCCGCGGAGGCCGCGCGCCATGTCCCGGAGCGCGCGGGGTGCGCGGGTGCGCGCGAGCCAGTCGGCCAGCGACTCGCGCGCGAGGGCGCGGGCGATCGCCCCGTCCCAGCGCTCTTCCGACAGGCGGTAGGCGCGAATCTCGGGCTGGAGCCGCCGCTCGATCTCGGTCCACCAGCTTCGGCCGCCCCGAGGCCGCCGTGAGCCCGCCGCGCGGACAGCCGTGAACCCGCCCGGAAGAATCTCGGCCAGCTTGAGATGAAGACCGGCCGCCAGCGTCCGGATCTCCTCCTGGGCTTCGTCGATGAGATCGGCGCCGGCTTCGGCGTGCTGCCGGTGGAGGAACGGCGTGCGGCTCGTGAGCACGCGGCCGCCGAGACGAGGCCGCGCCTCGATGACGGTCACGGCCGCCCCCGATTCGGTCAGGTCGCGCGCCGCAGCGAGCCCCGCGAGCCCCGCGCCCGCGACCAGAACCGAGACGCTGCCAGCCATCGAGGTCAGTCCGCAGCGCGATGCACGTACGTCATGGGCGAGTTGGCGCCCATGATACCCGAGTCCCACAATTTCGGGCTAGAATGTGGCGGTCAACCGGAAAAACTCAGGTCCGCGGAGGACAGGATGGGAATGATTGAGACGCGCTGGCGGTTCAGCATGGGCCGCCGGAAGGCACTGGCGAGTCTTGCGACGATGATCGCCGGATCGCCGCTGCTGCACGCGCAGCTGGATCCGCACGGCATACTGGCCGGCCACAAGCGCGTGCCCGGCCTCGACGAGATGATGAACGCGTTCGACTTCGAGCCGATTTGCTACGCGAACATGACGCTCGAACGCTTCGACTACATGCAGCACGGCGACGGCTCGGAGTTCAACCTCCGGCGCGATCGCCAGGCCTTCGACTGGGTCGAGATCGTCCCCGGGAAGGCCATCGATCCCAAAACCGTGGACCTGTCGACACAGCTGCTCGGCATCGACCTGAAGTATCCGATCTACGTCGCGCCCAGCTCCGGGCAGGGTGCGCTCCATCCCGACGGCGAGATGGGCATGTATCGCGGCGCAACCGCGGCCGGCGCGATCATGGCCATCGCCAGCGGTCCGTCCATCCAGCACTCGCGGATCGCCGCGGCGGCCACCGGTCCCCGGTGGAACCAGTTCTATCCCATTCCCGACCTGGACGCCTCGCGCGACGCGCTGCTGCAGTACCAGGACCTGGGCACCAAGGCGATCATCGATCACGGTCGATCAACAGGCCTCGGTCTACGAGCGCGACCTGCACGACCGGAATCTCGGTGGCTCAGTGCAGCGGGGCCGCGGGCGCGGACGGGGCGGCGACGGCGCGGGCGGGGCGCCCGGCGGCCGCGGCGGACGCGGTGGGCGGGCGGGACGCCCGCCGGCGACGGCGGTGGGCGGGGATGCGATCACGCCCACGTTCCCCACCCTCTCGAAGTACCGCGTGGCGAACCGCCGGCTTTGGTACAACTGGGGCTACATCGACGCGGTGCGCAAGGACATCAAGGTGCCGCTCATCATCAAGGGCATCCTGACGCCCGAAGATGCCGCCGACTGCGTCAAGGAAGGCGTGGACGCGATCATCGTGTCGAATCACGGCGGCCGGTCGATGGACTACGGGCCCTCCACGCTCGAAGTGCTGCCCGAGATCGTGCCAGGCGGTGAACGGCAGGGTTCCCGTGATCATCGACAGCGGCTTCCGCCGCGGCAGCGACGTGTTCAAGGCACTCGCGCTCGGCGCCAGCCGGCGTGCAGCTCGGCCGCGCCACGCGGTGGGGCCTCGGCGCGTTCGGCGCCGCAGGCACCCAGCGGCTGCTCGAGATCATCCAGGCGGAACTGGTGCAGGCGGCGGCGCTCGCCGGCCGGGCGACGCTGAAGTCGATCGACAAGACCGCCGTCAGAACGAACTTCGTATGAGCGAGGTGGATCGAACATGAGCCAGATCAGAATCAGCAGACGCCAGGCGCTCGGCAGCGTGGGCGCCATCGTGGCCGGCACGGCGGCCGGCGCGAAGCTCGCGAGCGGCCAGACGCCTGCCGCGCCCGCTGCGGCTCGCGACGCCCGTTCGAAGGTACGGCTCGTCCCACGCGACGAGCTGGTCAACGTGCTCGAGTACGAGGCCGAGGCCAAGAAGGTGCTCCCGGCGGCCGCCTATGCCGCTGATCGCCGGCGGCGATCGCGGGATGTTCGACCGGATCACGCTCCGGCCGCGCATGCTCGTGCCGACCCTCGACATGGATCTCAGCCAGACCATCGTCGGCGAGACGCACTTCGCGCCGATCATCGTCGGGCCCGTGTCGGACCAGAGGCGCTTCCACGCGGACGGCGAGCTCGCCACCGCCAAGGGAGCGACCGCCGCCAAGGCGCTGATGATCGTCAGCAGCCACTCGAGCGTGCCGGTCGATCAAATCGCGGCCGAGGCCAAGAGCTTCTGGTACCAGGTCTATGCGTCCGACGCGGCGGCCAGGATGCAGCTGGGCGCCGGGGTGAAGGCGGGCGCCAAGGCGATTGTCGTCACCGTGGGTGCGATGCCGGGCTCGGGCGCGAAGGTGGCCGCGCCGGCCGCCGTCAACTGGGGCGCCGTGGACGCGCTGAGACAGGGCGCCTCGGTGCCGGTGCTCGTCAAAGGGATCTCGACGCCCGCCGAAGCGACCGCCGCCCTGCAGCACAACGTGCAGGGCATCATCGTGTCCAACTACGGAGGGATGCTGGCGGGCAAGGATGCGATGATCCTCGAGCTGCCGAAGATCGTGGATGCGGTCGGCGGCAAGGTGCCGGTGCTCATCGACGGAAGCTTCCGGCGCGGCACCGACGTCCTGATGGCGCTCGCCTTCGGCGCCCAGGCCGTCGTGATCGCCAGGCCGGCCATGTGGGGGCTGGCGGCCTACGGCGACGCGGGCGTGCAGGGCGTGGTGGAGATGCTGCAGACCGATCTCGGCCGCTACATGGGCATGTGCGGGAAGTCGAATCTCAAGATGCTCGACCGCACGCTGGTGAAGGTGCACGGCCCGCTGCCGCCGAACACGTCCATGGCGCCGGCGACGACCAGCTACTGACGCGCACGTTCGAATGAGGCGACCATGAGCACCGCGGAGCAGAAGTGGAAGCACGGCGCGTCGCGGCGGGAAGCCATCGCGGGGCTGGCCGCGGTCCTGGCGGGGTCGCCGCTGCTTCACGCGCAGCTCGATCCGCGTCCGCTCGGTGGTCACCGGCGTACGCCGGGCCTCGACGAGATGCTCAGCGCGTTCGACTTCGAGCCGGTGATGTACGCCAACGTGCCGCAGGCGACCTACGATTACACGGCGCACGGCGACGGCAGCGAGCACACGCTGCGACGCAACCGGCAGGCCTTCGACTGGGTGGACGTGCGTGCCGGGCAGCTCTGTCGACCCGGCCACCGTGGATCTCTCGACGCAGGATCCTCGACTTCACGCTCAAGTACCCGATCATCATCGCCCCGTCGGCCGCGCAGGTGGCGCTCCATCCCGAAGGCGAAGCGGGCATGTACCGGGCCGGCGTATCGTGCGCGAACACGCCGATGATCCTGAGCTTCAACGCCACGCAGACCGTCGAACAGGTGGCCAAGGCGGCGAAGGGACAGCTCTGGTGGCAGTTCTATCCGCGCCAGGATCTCGACGCCAGCCGCGAGCTGCTCGAGCGGGCGCAGAACGCCGGGTACACGGCGATTGTCGTGACCGTGGACCAGCAGGCGTCCTACTACGAGCGCACGCAGCAGGACCGCAACCTCGGCGGAAATCCACGCTCGCGCGGAGGACGCGCCGGCGGCGCGGGCGAGGCCGAACCGGCCCTCGCCGGCGCCCCGGGACGCGGCCGTGGGGGGCGTGGCCCCTCGCCGCTGACGGGTCCCGCGCTGTACCGCGTGTCAGCCGCACGGCTGTGGTACACGTGGCAGTACCTTGCCGACATCCGGCCGTTCATCAAGACGCCCATGCTGGTGAAAGGCATCATGACGGCCGAGGACGCACGGCTCGCCGTCGAGCACGGGATCGACGGCATCATCGTGTCGAACCATGGCGGCCGATCGATGGACTACGGGCCGGCCTCGCTCGAGGCGCTGCCCGAGATCGTCGCCGCCGTCAACGGCCGTATTCCGGTGATCGTGGACAGTGGCTTCCGGCGCGGCACCGACGTGCTGAAGGCGCTGGCGCTGGGCGCCAACGCCGTGATGTTCGGGAGGGCGACGCGGTGGGCGCTCGGGGCCTTCGGGCCGCTCGGGGTGGAGAAGCTGTTCAACGAGATGCTCTTCCCGGAGCTCGTCAACGCCGCCGCCGCCGCCGGCCGGCCGACGCTCGCCTCCATCGACCGATCGATGCTGAACGAGCGCTGGCCCTGACCAGTTCCCAAGTTCCTAGTTCCCTAGTTGTCACTGTGGATCGTGGCAACTGTCGCAGGCCACCGGTGCGGAGTGCATCTTGTGGCATTCGATGCATGCCGGCATCGAGATGTCTTTCACCTTCTGCATGACGTCCATCTGGGCGACCTCGCCATGGCAGACATCGCAGGTCACCTTGGCTTCGGTGACGTGCTGCTCGTGGCTGAAGTACACGAAGTCGGGCACCCGGTACACGCGCCGCCAGGGCACCGCCCGGTTGTTGTCGTCGAACTCCTTGAGCTTCTGAATCGCGGGACTGTCGGTCTTCACGTTGGCGTGGCATCCCATGCACGTCGCCGTGGGCGGCAGCGTCGCGCGATCGGCGGTTTCCACCGTCTCGTGGCAGGTCACGCAGGTGAGTCCCTGAGCCAGATGCGTCTTGTGGCTGTACGGGATGGGCTGCTCAGGGGCCGGCGGGGGCGTGAACTCGGCGGGCGGTACCGCGGGCTCCTGCTGCGCCGCCGGCTTGCCGGTTGCGACGCACAGGGCGGCCGCCCACGTCACGAAGATGGCACTCAGCGCTCTCGTCGTCCGTGATGTCCGCATTTTCGTAATACTATCACCGCGGACATCGACTCCATGCGCGAGACCGCGGCGGCCGCCATCGACGCCTCTCATGCCGGCGCCGCCGACGCGGAGCTGATTCGCGCGATCTCCACGCGCCAGCTCACGGCTCACATCGTCAACGTGACGATCGGAGCCGGCATCTTCGTGCTGCCCGCCTCGGTCGCCATGGGACTCGGCGCGGCCGCTCCGGTGGCCTATCTGGCCTGCGCCGCGCTGATGGCGCTGATCGTGTTGTGTTTCGCGGCGGCCGGAAGCCGCGTCTCGCTCACGGGGGGTCTCTACGCATACATCGAGGTCGCGTTCGGCGGGCTCGCCGGCTTCGCCGGCGGCGTGTTCTACTGGTCCACGGCCTGCTTCACGGTGGCCTCGGTCGCCACCGCCTTCGCCGGATCGCTCGGCGCCTTGTGGAGGCCCCTCGGAGACCCGCTGACCCGTGCGGCGATACTCGCCGCGCTCTTCGCCCTGCTGGCGCTGATCAACGTGCGCGGCGTGACGCCCGGGATCCGGCTGGTCGAGTCCGTCACGGCAGCCAAACTGCTGCCGCTCCTGGTTCTCGTGGGGGCGGGGCTCTGGTTCGTGCACCCGGCGTATCTGAAGTTCTCGATGCCGACCTTGTCGCAGGTTGGCGAGGCGTCGATCGTGCTGATCTTCGCGTTCGAAGGCATCGAAGTCGCGCTGATGCCGGTCGGCGAAGTGCGAGATCCGGCGCGCAGCGTGCCCCGCGCGATCTTCGCGGCGCTCGGGCTCACCACGGCGATGTACATCGCCATTCAGGCGGTCGCGCAGGGCGTCCTCGGGAGCGAGCTCTCGCGGTACGCCGATGCGCCGCTCGCGGAAGCGGCCGCCAGGGTGCTCGGGCGAACCGGCAGGATGCTCGTGCTCGCCGGGGCGGCCGTGTCGATGTTCGGGTATCTCTGCGGCGACCTGTTGAGCACGCCGCGGGCGCTGTTCGCCCTCGGCAGGGATGGCGCGCTGCCCCGCGCGCTGGCACGCGTGCATCCCGTGCACCACACGCCGGCGCTCGCCATCGTCGTGTACGCCATCGTCGCGGCACTCCTGGCCATGTCGAGCACGTTCAATCAACTCGCCATTCTGTCGAACGTCTCAGGGCTGCTGCTGTACGGCCTGTGCGTGGCAGCGTCGTACGAGCTGCAGCGCCGCGACGTGCGCATGGCAGGGCCGCCGCTCGTGCTTCCCGGTGGAATGCTCGTACAGGTCCTCTCGCTCACAGGGATCGTCTGGCTGCTCTCGCACGCGACCAGGCGAGAGTTCCTGATCGAGGCGGCCGTCCTGGCCGCCGCCACGGGCTACTTTCTGGTCCGCCGGCGCTTCGATGCGCGCCCAAGGGAGAGGGGCAGCGGCTAACGTCCTGAATCCGCCGAGCCGCCTTCGCGCGACGGCGCGACGGTACGGCCGCGCTTCGGCGCGCGCATCCTCGGGCCGGTTCGCAGCTGTCGCTCGGCTTGGAGCCAGTCGTCCAGGTCGGCTCCATGCTGGCGGCCGCGCGATTCGTAGATTTCGTAGGCGCGCCGCGCAATCTCATCGTGAGGAACCCCGCCGTCTCCGGCAGGCTTCCTTGTCGGCGGCCGGCGGGGCCTGGCAGGTCCCGCGGCGCCATCGGTTGGTCGGGATCGCGGCATGACTTCCTCCAGCCCCAGCATAACGGACCGAATACTGTCGCGCCAGCGGCTTGAGGCCGATATTTGAGCCGGAGGCATCAGTGGACGACCGCGAGCCGCTCCCCGAACACGACGACGAGGCCTACGAGATTCTCCCTCGACGACGACGTCCGGATTCCATCACGCTGGCAGGCCGTGGCGACCTACGAGCTCGAGCTGCCCGCCAAGTGCCCGCACTGCCGTACTCCCACCCGCACGCTCAAGGTGCTGCGCCTCACGCGTACGAAAGTCGCTTTCACTTCCACACTGCCGCGCGGCGGACGGGCCATCGTGTGTCCCGGCTGCGAGGCCATCATCTCCGTCGAAGTGTCCGGTCTCATCTGACGGGCTGACCCGCCGCTGAGCCGGCGCGCCCCGGCCTTCTTCCGGCGGCTTCGCCCGGCAAGTGCATTGCTGGTCGGCCCTTTGCAGGTCCTGCGCTGAAAGGTCAGCGATCGGCCGCCGATGATTGATGGCGGTCGAGCCGGTGTACACGACACGTGTCATTCCCTGAACAGTCTCTCGTTCCGGAGCCGCTTCCGATCGTCGGCTTGTCGATATCATGCGAACGCGTGCCCGGCGCCCCAGGGACGCGCCGCGCAGCAGCCGCCGCGAGCCGCCCTCGATCGCGCGTCGAGACGGCGGCCACGGCCGCGAGATCGTCGGCCTCGAGTGCGTGCCGCATCCCCATCAGCCAGCCGAAGCCGAGGAAGAGCAGCGCGCTTCACGCCCCTTGAGTCCGACGGACGCGGCGGTGCGAGGATGAACGGAGCAGGACGATCAGGGACACCAGGCTTCCGGCGATTGCCAGCCCGATGAGGCCGCCGACGATGTCCTGCACGAGGTCGGACTTCATCCAGCCGAGCACGGAGGTGCCGTACCGGTGCGCCAGGAGCATCTCGGTGGTGAAACGCCCCAGCCGTACGGCCGCGAGCGTGCCGAGGAACCTGGCGGCCTCGATCTCGAGCGCTCCGGCCGTGAGCACGAAGCCGGTGAAAGGGAAGGGCGGCGGCACGAGGCCGAGCAGCGCGAGCGCGACGCCGCCTTTCTTGCGCACCGCCGTTTTCGCGCGCTGCAGCGTCCGGCTTGATATGTAGCGCTCCAAGCCCGACTCGCCGATCTTACGGCCCATCCAGTAGGTCACCGCGGTGCCGAGGAGAGAGCCCATTGCCGCGATGATCGGAAACTGCCAGGCGTGATCGCGCTGGCGGACCGTCATGATGATGACGGCCGCATCGATGCCGAAGGGGAACCAGAAGAACAGGGTGGACTCGAGCGCCGCGAGACCGAACAACCCGCCAGCCGACAAGAAGAAACCGAAGGCGTGGCGGGTGAGAAAATGCACGCGCGAGACGCCTAGCAAAGGGCGGACCGGGCGGTCCCCGCGCGTGCTGTCGTCAGAGTGCGCGCTCGGTCTCCTGAATCGCCCGCTGGATCTCGTCGAGCGCGGCCCGCGCGTGTTCGGTGATCGACTCCGCACGCGCCAGCGAGTCCTGCAGACTGTCTCGCAACCCGACAATTGCGCGTACGGCATACACTCCGGCGACAGCCGCCCCGGCAATCAGCATCGTCCAGCCCAGGAACTTCCTCATCGTCTTCCTCCAGGGTTCGATACTGATGCAATCGACGTGCAGGGCGGATGGCGCGGCATTTGATGCGCGTCCAGCGGAGGAGGACGTCATGAAATGGAGCTGGGGCTCGGCGGTGATCGGCGCGCTGGTCGTGTTGCTCGCAACTGGTGCCGTGCTGCTCAGGAACGGACTGTCGGCCGCCGCTGGCCTGACGCCCGTGGAGGACGAGCTCTTCTACCACATTCGCAAGACCGCGGTCGCGGCGGCCGCGCGCGAGGGCAACAATCCCTATGCCGGCGACGCATCGGCGTGGAAGGACGCCGTGCATCACTTCGATCACGAGTGTGCGTTCTGCCACGGACCGGCGGGGCGGGCGCAAACCGAGATCAGCCGGGCCCTCTATCCGCCCGCGCCAGACCTCACGAGGGCGGAGACGCAGAAGCTGTCGGATGCCGAGCTGCACCATATCATCGCCGACGGCATTCGCATGACCGGCATGCCGGCGATGCCCGCGCACGAAGATCCGGAGGAGAGCTGGAAGCTCGTGGCGCTGGTGCGGAAGCTGCCCGAGCTCACGAAGGGCGATCTCGAGGACGTGGTCGGCACGTCCGGCCGCGAGCCGGCAGGACGGTAGCCGTTCAGGCCACGCTGGTGCGCCGCGGCCAGTGCCAGCCGGGGTTCATGTGCATCGGCTGGCGAGAAGCTTGCAGCGGCGTGAGGCCACTCCGTCCTCGGCGCGGCGCCGCCGAAACCGGCCATAGGAGGCGGAGCTGCCGAGGGGCACTCGGGATGTAATGGCACCAGCGGAACACGATTACGGCGTCTCGTGGCGCGCGGCGTTCCGTCTGTCCGTGGCGCTCGTCGGGACCGCCCTGGCAGCGCTCGCGCTCAAGGGCCTCGCACGTCCGCTCGCCATCCTGATCCTGGCGATCACGCTCGCCGAGGCGCTCGGTCCGTCGATGAGGTGGCTGGCGCGCCGCATGCCGCGCACGATCGCCATTTTCGCCGTGTACGCGGTGCTCGCCCTCATCACGGCGCTGCTGCTCTGGTTCCTGGTGCCGACGATTGCCGGCGAGTTCCATCAGGTGTGGGTACGCCTGCCGGACATGCTGGGGAAACTGCAGGGACGGCTCGAACGGTGGACGAGCGCGCTCGGCGTCAGTGGCCGGCTCGAGCTGACCGATCTGCTGCGCGGCACCGGAGTCGATTCGATGCTGGCTCCGGTGGTCACCTACGCCTTCGACCTGTTCGTCGTCGTATTCCTTTCGATCTACTGGATGCTCGAGGAAGCGGGCTTTCGCAGGTTCGTGGTGTCGCTCCTGCCGAGCTCGGCACGGCGCCGGGCCGACCGCGTGTGGATGGAGATGGCGGATGCGATGGGCGGGTACTTGCGAGGCGCCGCGATCAATGGCGTGATCATGGGCGTCGTCGCCTGGATCGGCCTGCGGGTGGCGGGCGTCCAGTTCGCGCTCGCGCTGGGTGTCATCACCGCCCTCGGGGAGCTCGTGCCCTACATCGGCGCGATCGCCGCGGGCGTTCTAGCGACGGCCGCCGGGCTGCTCGAGTCGCCGCAAAAGGCGCTGGAGGTGCTCATCCTGTACGTCGTGCTGCAGCAGGCCGAAGGGCATCTGCTCACGCCGAACATCATGCGATCGCAGACGCAGGTGCCGGCAGGGCTCGTCTTGTTCGCCTTCACCGCCGGGGGGATGATCGGGGGTCTGTTGGGCGCGCTCGTCGCGATTCCGCTGGCGGCGGCCGCGCGCGTGGCGGTGATGCGCGTGGCGGTGCCGGCGGCGCGTGCCGCGCAGGGCGCGGAGTAGCGGGCGCCGGCTGCGACCGGTGGATCGCCGGGTTCTGCGGGGGGCGCCCGCTCCGGGCAAGGCGATTCAGCGCAGCACGTAGAGATACGTCTCGCCATCGTTATCGATCGGACGCAGCGAGGCTGTCCGTTCCACGGCCGCGAACTGCTCCGGCTCGATGGCCGATCGATGAACGACGACATGGGTCACGCCTCGCGTGTGCATCGCGAAGAGCGACCTCTCGTCGGGGAAGTTCCTGACCACGTCGTAGGTATCCAGGTACGACTGCGGCACGAAGCCGCTGTAGCCTTCGAGGATCGGATGCCAGTGGGCGGTGGAGTTGAGCATGTACATGGCCATTGGTGCCGTGAATCGCGGGCTGAAGAAAGGCACTTCGGCGACGATCGCGCGCGGGGTGGCGGCGAGCCTGTCGTACACACGCGATACCTGCCCGAACTCACGGAACCCGATGGGCGCGCGGAGCGCCTCCAGGTGGACGATGCCGAAGAGCACGAGCGCGGCTGCCCGCCAGGATCGCGCGGGCCAGCGGCGCGCGAGCCCCGCGGCGCCGAAACCGGCGGCCACGGCGAGCATCATCAGGACGAATTGTCCCAGGTGCGCGGCCACGCGCACGGCTCGAAACAGAGGGATCGCCCGATGCAGCGCTGGATAGAACGGCAGGTAGGCCGCCCAGGACACCAGGGCGCAGCCGCTGCCCGCGGCCAGGCACATGCGCAGTCGCGGATCGCGGCGCGTCTCGGCCCATGCCAGACCGAGGCCTGCCAGCGCGATGCCGGCGATTCCCGGGAAGCTGGCCGATCGCGACCGCTCGAAGAACCGGTGGCTCCAGAGCCAGTAGTGCAGCCGTCCGCCAGTGCTGAGATAGTCGGTCCACGATCCCGCATACAGCTCGGCATCGCCGACGGTGCGCTCCAGCCCCGTGGCCTCGTGCAGCCGAACGTACGCGAGCAGATACGGCGCAAGGATTCCGCACGCGATGGCGCCCGCGGCTCCGAGCAGGACGAGGATGCGAAGCCGCGACACCCGGCGGCGCGCGGTAGCTCCCGCGGCCGCCTCTGTGCCTGCCGCCGCACCAGATGAGACGAGCCGCGCGAGCGCCGCGAACCCCAGCATCCACGTGGAGAAGACGAGCAGGTAGATCGATGTGAGCCCCTGGAGCGCGAAACCCGCGCCGAGCAGGGCCGCGCTGCGCATCCGCGGCGACATGATCATCCGGTCGAGTGCGAAGAGCATCAACGGAACGAACTCGGCGTGCTGCGTCTGCAGATGCGGCGTGCGGACGAGCACCGACGCGTTGAATGCGGCGAGGCTGCCGCCGATGTACGCCGCGGACCAGCTGCCGGTCCAGCGCCGGATCAGCAGGCAGAACGCCCAGCCGGTGAGCGCCAGCCCGGCGAGGAACAGCACGCTGTAGGTGGCGATCGGAGAGAGCCCTACCGCGCGCAGCGGCATCGCCATCACTCCCTGGACGATCATCGCTTCCGAATAGGCGAGCGTGCGGCGCTCTGGATAGAAGATGTTGGCGTCGAAGAGGTGGACGGGATCCCGCGGGAGCTCGTGCGCCACCCACGAGACGGCCCAGACGTTGAGCAGATAGTCGCCGTTGTCCACGCGCGAGAGGTGGGCCGGATTGCGTGCGAGGGGCCAGGTGTGGGCGACGGCCAGAAGCAGGAAGATGGCCAGCGCCGCGCGGGCCGAGCGCGCGCGCCGCCATGTCGCATCCAGCCAGGAGCTCAGCACCGGAAGCGATGATACCGATTATTTGTGTAGCCGGAACATGCAATCCGGCCTGTGCTGGACGGACGTTTGCTTGAATATGACGCGGTCATGCGGGTCAGGATCGTGCGGCGGGTCTTCGGGACGGTCAACGGTGTGTCTCTGCGGCGCTACCTCCCGCATCACGTGTACGACCTGCCTCCCGACCTCGCGAACTACCTCGTCGCGGAAGGCGTGGCGGCCTTCGAGATGCGGAGCGACGAGCATCCGCGGCCGCCCGGGAACGTGGAGCGGCGGCGCCGCGAAGACTAGGCCGCCGAGGCGGCGAACTCCTCGTAAGTACCCTTGAAATCGACGATCCGGCCCTCGTGGAAGTGCCACATCCGGGTGCCCACTTCTTCGAGCAGGTCCTGGTCGTGCGTCACGAGGAGGATGGTGCCCTCGAACTTCTGGAGCGCGATGTTCAGCGCGTTGATCGACTCCAGGTCCAGGTGGTTGGTCGGCTCGTCGAGCACCAGCACGTTCGGCTTCTGAAGCATGATGCGACAGAAGAGCAGGCGGGCCGTCTCCCCGCCCGACAGGGCCTCGGTGGGCTTGAGCCCCTCCTCCCCGCTGAAGAGCATCTGGCCGAGCAGCCCGTGGATGTCCTGTCGAGAGGCCGACGGGTCGAACCGGTGCAGCCATTCGGCCGCCGTGAGGCCCTTCTCGATGATGCCGGTCTGGTCCTGGGGAAAGTAGCCGATGGAGGCTTCGTGCCCCCAGACGATCTTGCCGCGGTCGACATTCCCGGGCGCGCCGGGAAGGCCCGGCGCATCGGACAGCAGCGCCTTCAGCAGCGTCGTCTTTCCGGCGCCGTTCCGGCCCACCAGCACGATCTTCTCGCCGCGATTCACGATTGCGCTGAAATTGTCGACGACCGGCGTCGCGCCGAAGCTCTTCGAGAGCCCCTCGAACTCGAGCGCCACCTTGCCCGACGGCCGCTTCATCGCGAACCGGATGTACGGCCGCTGGATGTTCGAGCGCGCGAGCTCCGTGGTCTGCAGCCGCTCCACCTCCTTGCGGCGCGAGGTGACCTGGCTGGCGCGGGTGCCGGCCCCGAAGCGCGCGATGAACTCGTTGAGCTGCGCGATCTTCTTCTCGCGCTGGACGTTCTCCGCCTCGATGCGCGAGCGGATCTGCGTCTTGGCCAGCACCATGTCGTCGTAGCCGCCCGTGTAGGTGATGATCGTCTGGTAGTCGATGTCGGCGATGTGCGTGCAGACCTGGTTCAAGAAGTGCCGATCGTGCGAGATCACGATGAGCGTCCCGGGATATCGCAACAGAAACTGCTGCAGCCACTGGATTGAATCGAGGTCGAGGTGGTTCGTCGGCTCGTCGAGCAGCAGCACGTCGGGGTTGCCGAAGAGCGCCTGTGCCAGCAGGACGCGCACCTTCTGGCCGCCTTGCAGCTCCGACATCTTCCGGTCGTGCAGGCCGTCGGGGATGTCGAGGCCCTGCAGCAGCACGGCGGCGTCGCTCTCGGCCGAGTACCCGTCCTCCTCGCCTACGATGCCCTCGAGCTCGCCGAGGCGCATGCCGGCTTCGTGCGTGAGGTCCGGCTGCGCGTAGAGGGTCTCCCGCTCCTGCAGCGCCGCCCAGAGGCGCTGATTCCCCATGACGACCGTGTCGATCACCCGGAACGGGTCGAAGGCGAACTGATCCTGCCGGAGCACGCCGAGCTTCCGCGGGCGCGACACGGTGCCCGTCTGCGGCTCGAGCTCGCCGGTGAGCAGGTTCATGAAGGTGGACTTGCCAGCGCCGTTCGGCCCGGTCAACCCGTAACGGCGGCCGTTCGAGAAGGTCACGGTGACGTCTTCGAAGAGCACCTTGGACCCGTACCGCATGGTGACGCCTGAGGCGGAGATCATAAACAGACAATTATAACTTAGGAACTAGGGAACTAAGAACTAGGGAACTGAGAACGGGGGAACTGAGAACGGGGGAACTACTTGCGGCCGAAGATCGATCCGATCCTGCGGCCGATGCCGGAGAGGATTCCGCCGAGGACCTGCGCGGCGTTGCGCGATGGGGCACGGTGGATCCGGCAGGTGTCCTGCGGCACCGCGTCGTTCGGTTTGAAGTACTCGGTGTAGGTCGGGCAGAGCTCGGTCGGCAGCAGGTGGGAGACGCGGCAGAGCGGCACGCCGGTGACCGAGGACGGCGGCCGGAACTGCCGCGGCGGGCGGACCGCGGCGGCGTGCGACATGAAATCGGCCCAGATGGGCAGGGCGTATCTGGCTCCGAAACCGGCCGCGCCGATCGGTTCGGGCTGATCCATTCCCACCCAGACGCCCGCCACGAGGTTCGACGAGAATCCGATGAACCAGGCGTCCTTGAAGTCGTCCGTGGTGCCGGTCTTGCCCCCGGCCGGAAAACGGACGCCGAGCGATCGGGCGGCGGCCCCGGTTCCACTGTCGAGCACATCCTGGAGCATCGACACCATTTGAAACGCCGTGGCGTCCGAGATGACCGGCCGCCGATCGACGTCCTGCCGCAGCGCTTCGCGGCCATCCGCGTCGAGCACGGTGAGGATGGGCCGCGGCCGCACGGCGAACCCGCCGTTCGGGAAGACGGCGTACGCGGCGGTGAGCTGCAGCGGCGTCGCTTCTCCCACGCCGAGCGCGAGCGAGGGCACGTCGGGCAGGCCGCGCAGCCCGAGCGCGCTCGCCAGCTCGAGAACGTGCCGCGATCCGATCTGCGTCTGCAGCCGGACGGCTGCCGGGTTGTTCGACTGGTACAGCGCTTCACGCAGCGTCAATGTGTCGGGCGTCTCGGTGCTGGCGTTCCGGACCACCCACTCGTCGTGTCCCGGCACGCGGAGCTCGTTGAGGCGCGATACCTCCGAGACCGGCGACAGCCCGCTCTCCAGCGCGGCCGCGTACACGATCGGCTTGAAGGCGGAGCCTGGCTGCCGCTTCGCGTTCACCGCGCGGTTGTACGTCGACCGGCCGAAGTCGCGGCCGCCGACGAGCGCCAGCACATCGCCCGTCTGCGGATCGAGGGCGACGATGGCGCCCTGCAGCCGGGGCGCGCGCCATCTGTTCAGTCCCGCTCTGAGGGCTCGCTCTGCCTCGCGCTGGAGCGCCGGCACGAAGGAGGTCTGCACCTTCCACTCCGGCGGGTTGTCGTTGCCGAACTCGGCCCGGAAGCGCTGACGCAGGTAATCCTGGGCGTACCCGCCGGCGCCGGTATCGAGCCCCGGCGAGGGGAGGATACGCGGCGGCGCCGCCGCGGCGGCGCGCTCCTCGTCGGCCGTGATGAAGCGCTCCTCGCGCATGCGGGCGAGCACCACCTTGCTGCGCTGCAGCGCGCGATCGTAGTGGCTCCAGGGCCAGAGGGCGGACGGGGCGCGGATCAGGCCGGCGATGAACGCCGATTCCGCCAGCGACAGGTCGGCGGCCCTCTTGCCGAACACGTTCCTGGACATGGTTTCGACGCCGTAGACGCTGCCGCCGAGATAGATCCGGTTGAGGTACAGCTCCAGGATGCGCGGCTTGGAGAGCCGCGCTTCGATCATGATGGCGAGCACCGCTTCCTTGGCCTTGCGTCCGATGTCGCGCCGGTTCGAGAGAAAGACCGTGCGGGCGAGCTGCTGGGTGAGGGTGCTGGCGCCTTCTTCGATGTCGCGCGCGCGCAGGTCGCGGACCAGTGCGCGGCCGATGCCGATCGGGTCGATGCCGGGATGCGAGTAGAAGCGATGGTCTTCGACGGCCACCACCGCGTGCTGCAGGTCGGGTGCGATCCGGGCGAGTGGCACGTCGATGCGGTGTTGCTCGAGCGGGAACCAGGCGCGCCCGTCGGCCCCGTAGAAGTAGGTCTGGCCGACACCGCGGGCCAGCTTGTTCACGGCGGCGATGTACTTGACCGTCCAGATGCCGGCCGCGACGGCCAGGGCGACGGCGGCCGCGAGGACGCCCCAGAGGAAATAGCGCTTCACCTGTCCACGGGAGCGGCGGCGATGCCGTCCGGCAGATCGCCCACCCCAATCACGGTTCCCTTCGTGAGGATGATCGCGCGCTCGACGACGTGCTGGAGCTCGCGGACGTTGCCAGGCCAGCCGTACTCCACCAGCGCCCGGAGCGTGTCTGGATGGAACGACGACACGCCGCGCTCGTGCTGCGCGGCGAAGTGCTGCAGGAACCACTCCGCCAGCAGCGGGATGTCGGGTCCCCGTTCGCGCAGCGCCGGCACCTGCAGCGTGAGCGTGTTGATGCGGAAGTACAGGTCTTCCCGCAGCCGGCCATCCTTCAGCGCCGCTTCGACCTCGACGTTGGTGGAGCAGAGGAGCCGGAAGTTCGGCCTGATTGTCTTCGTGCTGCCCACCGGACGGAACTCGCGATCCTGGAGCACGCGAAGCAGCTTGACCTGCAGGTTCGCCGGGAGCTCGCCGATCTCATCGAGCAGGAGCGTGCCCTGATTGGCCATCTCCATCAGGCCCACTTTGTCGCTGACCGCGCCGGTGAACGCCCCGCGCTTGTGCCCGAAGAGCTCCGACTCGATCAGGTCGGTCGGGATCGCGGCGCAGTTCACCTTGATGAACGGCCCCTTGGCGCGCTTGCCGTTCTCGTGGATGACAGTGGCGACCACTTCCTTGCCGGTCCCGCTCTCGCCGGTGATGAGCACGTTCGCGTCGGTGGGGGCCACCGACCGGATGAGCTGCGAGAGCTGACGCATCGGCTTGCTGCGGCCGATGAGCGCGCCGAACGACACGCTCTCTTCGAGCTCGGCACGCAGCCGCCGGTTCTCGGCCGCGAGCGCGAGCCGTTCGGCCGCCTTGTGGAGCTGTGCGGTGAGCACCGCCGGATTGATCGGCTTCTCGATGAAGCTGACCGCGCCGCTCTCCATGGCCTCCACGGCCACCGCGATGCTCCCGTGCCCGCTGACCACGATCACCTCGGTCTCTGGACGCAGGCGGCGGAAGTCGTGCAGGAGGTCGAGGCCGTCCACGTCGGGCAGGAGCAGATCCATCAACGCGAGCTCCGGCTCCCACTGCTCGAGCTGTTCACGCGCCTGCGCGCCCGCGGAGGCCACCCGCACGTCGTAGCCCTGCGCCTCGAGCATCACGCGGAGGAACTCCGCGCTGTCGGCGTGGTCCTCCACGATCAGGATTCTGGTCTTCAGGGACATCCTGCCAGCATAGCATCCGTTCGACGGGCGCATGACGCGATTCTGCGCTGGTCTAGCCGGTGCGGAGATCGAACTGGCGCAGGGTGAGATTGAAGCGCCCGGCGAGCGCGAGCTCCGCGGGCGCCGTGCCCGGCACGATGCGCGAGACGCCGTGGTAGCGCAGGCGCGCCGGTCCTCCGAAGACGAACGCGTCGCCGGAGGCGAGCGCGATCGCGGCGACCGGATCGCGGCGGCGGAGACCGCCGAAGAGAAATCGCGCCGTGTCGCCGACCGACAGCGACACCACCGGGATGCCCGCGTCGATCGCGCCGCGGCTTTCGTCTTTGTCCTGGTGGAGCCCCATCCGCCCGTCGCGATCGTAGTAATTGAGGATGCACAGGTCGGGATCGACGATCATCCCGGCGGAGCCGGCGGCCTGACGCGCGAGCTCACGAAGCCGGTCGGGCAGCGCCGGCGCCGGACGGCCGTCGAAGTCGGCACGCGTCGGTTCGTACTGATAGGTGAGCGGATTCCAGTGGCGCCCGAGACACAGCATGCGGACGTGCATCCGTCCCCCGCCGCGGACGGTGGGGACGTAGCCGGGCAGGGGACCATCCATGAGCGAGCGGCAGAGGCCGGCGACCTCGAGCTGGCCGGCCGGCGGAAGGAATCCCCGCAGGTGGAACGCCCCGGGGGCCAGCTCGTGTACGTCGGTCATTCGTCGATGCCGCGCGTGCGGAGCTTCTTGACCGCGCTGCGGCGCTTCTTCGACTGAAGGCGCTCCTCGCGCGCGGCCGTCTTGGGGCGCGTCGGGCGCCGCGGCTTCGGGCGGCGGGCCGCCTCCCGCACCAGCGCCAGGAGACGTGCGCGTGCGGCCTCGCGGTTCTGCGCCTGCGTGCGGTGCTCGCGGCTGTCGATCAGCAGCTGACCGTCGCCCGTCATGCGATGTCCGGCCAGCCGGACGAGCCGGTCCTTGACGTCGGCCGGCAGGCCGGCCCGTGCGACGTTGAAGCGGAGCTCGACGGCCGTCGCCACCTTGTTCACGTTCTGCCCGCCAGGTCCCGAGGCGCGCACGAACCGCTCTTCGATGTCCGCCTCGTCTATCGAGACCCCGCCGGCGACCTCAATCATCGGTATGTATTGTCGCCGATCAATAGTCCGGCGCGGCCGACCCCACCCGAGAGCCGGCCGCGCCGGACTGGCCGCGGAGGGGGTTCAGGCCGTAGAGTATGCACAGGCGGACAGCGTGCGGCCGATTGACCTCTTGTCGTTGAAGCCAGAATGAACGGCCAAGTCCCGGTTCTGCCGCGGCTCGCGCGCTGTGGTGCGCGACGGTGTGCGGGCGCTGTTCGCGCCGGCGCGCTCGTGGTCGCCGTGCTCTCGTTCGCGCTGCCGCCGCCGGCCGGTGCGCAGGGCGGCGGGGAGTTCGAGCCGGAGTCGCACTTCATCTTCTGGTCGCCGCAGCGCAAGCTCGTGCGCGCCGACTTCCAGGGAACCGTGCCGGCCTCGCTGCCGTTCGGCTCGCTGAGCTACATCTCGATCGACGTGTCCTGGGCGTGCGACGGCGATCGGCCTGAAGCCCGGGTGACGGCGCAGTTCGACCAGACGCGATCGTGGTGGCGCGGCGCCATGGCGTCGACGCGCATGGGATGGACCTCCGTGCGCGGCAGCGTGGGTGACGGCCAGCTGCTGGATCACGAACAGACCCACTTCGACCTCGGGGAGCTCTACGCGCGGAAGATCCGCGCGCGTTTCGCGAAGGATCCGGACGTCTGCGCGAGCGAGGGGCGGCAGCGCGCGCACGACGAGATCAACCGGCTGAACGACGAGTTCAACCGCGAGCAGGAGCGTTACGATCGCGAGACGGGCCACGGCATCGACTCGAGCGCGCAGGTGCGATGGGCATCGCGCGTGCGGCGCGCGTTGTCGGCGGGGGAGTGACCGCGTGCTAAGATCGTGGGCTGCCGGCTGCCCCATTATCAAGGTCCCCATCGTCCAGAGGCCCAGGACGCGGCCCTTTCAAGGCCGAAACGCGGGTTCGAATCCCGCTGGGGACGCCAGCATACGGAGGGTCTATTCTGACGGGATCGAGGCCGCGGTAAGCCGTTGGCAAGCGAAACCTACACTGCCCCCTCGTGGTTCCGGCGGATTTCAATCGTCAGGAGAAGTCCCGGCAGCCGAAGAGGGAGGGTGACCGTCGGTTGCTGGCTCAGCCCATCCTTCGGCCACCAGCGTCGCGGCTTGCGCAATGCTTACTTCCACCAGGTCGCCAACACCCGCGCGTGAGACATCCACGCCGTCAAGCGAGTCTGCAAGTTTTCTCGTAAGACGCACAAACACCCGTAACCACCTTCCTTCGGAGCAGTTTGAAGGCGGCACTTTCGAATGTCACCTTGAGAGCGTACGAAAGGTTTCAGAGCAAGGACCGCGCCGTACGGTTCTGACTGTGGGTGGCCGCCGAGTTTGAGATCTGGAGCTGAAAAGTAGTCAGCCACGTTACAGCTGGGATCATCCTGTCGTGGAACGCGACGCGGGTCGCCGTGCTCATATCCAACGGCGCGGCCGTAATATACGCCTGTGCCTCCCCGGGTATTCATCGGCTCTGTTGCCATCTGCGTCTTCTGTGCCCTCGGCACAGCCGCGGTGTCGCAGCGCTCCACCGACTTCGATCGCATCGCGCACCCGAGGCGTGGAGACTGGCCGACCTATCACGGCCAGTTGAGCGGCAACCGGCACAGCCCGCTCGATCAAGTGACTGCGGCCAACGTCGGGCAGTTGGTGCGCCAGTGGTCCCACGAGATGGGGGGCAGACGTGCACTCCAGGCGACGCCGCTCGTCATCGACGGAGTGATGTACGTCACCGCCGTGAATGAAGTGCGGGCGCTGGACGCAAAGACCGGCCGGCAATTGTGGCGGTTCGGCCGGCCGCAGACCCCAGGCCTCGTTCCGACGGGCGATCCTGCCAGCGGCATCAACCGCGGCGTTGCGGTGCTCGGCGACAGGGTCTTTCTGCAAACCGATCACGCACACCTGCTGGCGCTGGATCGGAGAAACGGCGAATTGCTGTGGGACGTCGAGATGGCCGACTACCGCCAGCAGTACGGATCGACCGGCGCGCCGCTTGTCGTCGACAACCTCGTCATCGCAGGGATTTCGGCCGGCGATGAGGGCGTGCGGGGGTTTCTCGACGCTTACGACGCGTCGACCGGCAAACGGGTGTGGCGCTTCTGGACCGTGCCGGCGCGTGGCGAGCCTGGCTCGGAGACATGGAAGGGGAGCGCGCTCGAGCACGGGTGTGCCGCAACCTGGCTGACGGGCACCTACGATCCCGGCGCAAGGCTGCTTTACTGGCCGACCGGCAATCCATGCCCCGACTACAACGGCGACCAGCGCCTTGGCGACAACCTCTATTCGTCGTCTGTGGTTGCGCTCAATCCCGCGAACGGAAAGCTGGTTTGGTATTTCCAGTTCACGCCGCACGATCTGCACGACTGGGACGCCAATCAGCCGCCGCTCCTGATTGACGCCTCCTTTCAGGGCCGGCCTCGGAAGCTGCTCGCAGTCGGCAGTCGCAACGGCTTCTTCTACGTGGTCGATCGGATCACGGGAGCGTTCTTGATGGCGACGCCGTTCGTGAAGAACATCACGTGGGCGAGCGGCATCGACTCCCGAGGACGGCCGCAGCTGCTGCCCGGCAACGACAACAGCGAAGAAGGCGTACGAACGTGTCCGTCGATGACCGGCGCCGCCAACTGGTCGGCATCCGCCTACAGCCCGGCGACCGGGCTGTTCTATCTGATGGCGAGCGAGTCGTGCGCCATCTTCAAGAAGAGCGCCGACGGGTTCGAGCTGGGAAAGTCCTTCTATGGTGGCTCGACGCAGCGCGCGGCGGTCGAAGGCGGCGGAAAGTATCTGCGCGCGCTCGATTTGCAGACCGGCAGGCTCGTCTGGGAAGTGGGAGACATCAGCGGGAGCGTGACGGGGAGCGGCGTGCTGAGCACCGCGGGCGGCATCATCTTCTATGGCGACAACACGCGGGGCGCCCTGGTCGCAGTGGATGCCGCAAACGGCAGGCGCTTGTGGGATTTCGAAACCGGTGAGGTATGGAAGGCGAGCCCGATGACCTACGCCGTCGACGGCAGGCAGTACATCGGCGTCGTCGCCGGCTCTACAGTGATGACGTTTGCGATCGGCCGTCCGTAGTTGGACGTGGCGGTATATACTGCCGCGCACCAGACAACAGGAGACTCCCGTGAAATCACTCAACACGTGGATCGCGCTGGCCATGTTCCTGGGCCCGACGCCCGTTCTCGCCCAGACTCCCGCATCCGATGCTCCGGCCCCGGCGGCGGCGCCCGCACGCGGGCGTGAGACCAACTGGTGGTCGCAGGCCGGCGGCGAAAACGGACCCGAGCGCACGGTGTGGGCGGCGCAGAAGACGCCTGAAACGCCTTACACCGGAGTGAACAAGCCGATCTGGCATATTGCCGACGTCCTGAAGGCGCATCAGGGGCAGGCGCGGTGGGAAGAGAAAGTGGTTCTCACGCGCGACTTCGACGGCCGTTACGTGCAGATGGCGCCAGGCGACAAGGCCAAGTGCCTGTTCTATGCCGACGACCGGGTCTTTGGCTGGGTCTACAGCGGCGCCGTCAAGATGACGATCGACGGCCAGGAACCGAAGGTCCTGTCCAAGGGCTGGGCGTTCAACGTGGCGCCGCGCCTCTCCTACTGCATGGAGAACGTCGGCACCGAGCCGGTCATCTATTACCGGACGACGCCCGCCGGGCAGGTGCCGTCGTATCCGGAACGTGAAGCGCCGACGCCGATACCCGGCTACACGTATATCAAAACAAAGATCACGTCGACCGGCGGCTACGACTCGTTCAATATGCCCTTCTTCAATGTGACGGAGTACGGCGATTCGACGCGCACGGGCGGGCGCTTCCTGTACGACGGCCACACCTCTTCCAACCTGAACATCGGCATGCCGCTCAAGGAACTGCCGCCCGCGACCAGCTGGGGCCACTGGCACGCCAACATGGTGGAGCTCTGGGTCGACGTCTACGGCAGCGTCTGCGCGCTGATTTCCGGCGTCGGGGTCGTCCATGGCGAGCTGGGCGACGTGATTAATGCCAATGAGGAACGGTGGCACCGCGCCACGAGCTGCCCCAACACCGGCAAGAGCATCCGAATGGCGATGACGCCGCGGAGCAAAGAAGGCCAGGTCCACTACTTCCAGGTCGACCAGCGGTCCGGCGGCCAGTAGGCTGCGGCCATGAAACACCTCTGCCTGCTTCTCCTGTTCGGCATCGCCCCGACCGCCTCCGCGCAGTCCAACGCGGAGATCGTGTACTGGCCCGCGTCGACGCTGAGTGGCTACTCGGCCACATTGGGCGGGCGGCTCACCACGTCGCCGACAAAGAGTGCGTCGGAGATCCTCGCGGATCTGGGCAACCACAAGTTCGAGATCCTGCGCCGCGACGGCAGCGGCACGGGAGAGCTGCACCAGAACTGGACCGACATCTTCATCGTCCAGAGCGGCGAGGCCACCATTCTCTACGGCGGCCGCATCGAGGACATGCGCGACACGGGCAACGGCGAACTGCGAGGGCCGAGACTGAGCGGCGGACGGTCGCAGCACGTCGTGGCCGGCGACGTGCTGGTGATGCCGCCGGGCGTGCCGCATCAAACCGTCGTCGAACCGGGCAAGTCGTTCTTCGTGCTCATCGTGAAGGTCCAGCGCGACTAAATTTAGGCGGCAACCGTCGCGGCGGCCTGCGCCAACACCGGCCGTGGCATTTCTTCCGGGTGCAGGTCGTTTTTCCCCGTCCACCGGCTGACACCCAGCGAAAATCAGCTCAGATCCAGTTTTTTGAGAGGCACCTGATTTGCTGAGGGCAGGCAAAGCATGCGGTCCCTCGAGCGAAGGATTGCGGTGCGCTCCACGGATTGTCCCAGGTGTGGCTGCCGTACCGTCGAGTTGACGCTGGAGAGCCGCGAGTCGGACCGCTATCGCTGCACGGCGTGCGATCACGAGTGGGGAGAGCTCTACATCACGCTCCGGCCGGCCCCGGACCGGCGGGCGGGAAAGCGCTCGGGCGCGCAATCCTAGGGGTGATCGGCGCGCGATCCGGTACTGGTCCTCGTAGTACTGCCGGAACGCCGGATCCTCTTCCTTTATCGGGCGCCACCACCATTCGTTCTGCCGGTACCACTCGACCGTGTCCCGGAGCCCCTCCTCGAAGGGCACCTGCGGCGTCCATCCGAGGCGTCGCAGTCTGCTGGTGTCGAGGCTGTAGCGCAGGTCGTGGCCCTGGCGGTCCCCGACGCGCTTGATCAGCGACCCGGACCGTCCCGTGAGCCGCAGAATCATCGTGGTGAGATCGACGTTCCGCAGCTCGTTGCCGCCGCCGATGTTGTAGACCTCGCCGGGAGTTCCCTGATGAATCACCACGTCGAGCCCCACGCAGTGGTCGCGCACGTGCAGCCAGTCGCGGACGTTCAACCCTTCGCCGTACAGCGGCACCGGGAGGCCGTCGATGGCGTTGGTGGCGAACAGCGGAATGACCTTTTCCGGAAACTGAAACGGTCCGTAGTTGTTCGACGCGCGGGTGACGATCACGGGCACCTGGTAGGTGGCCCAGTAGCTGTACGCCAGCCGGTCTGCGCCGGCCTTCGAGGCCGAATAGGGGTTCCGCGGTTTGAGCTCGTCGGTCTCGCGGCTCGATCCCTCCGGCACGCTGCCGTACACCTCGTCGGTGGAGATCTGCACGAAGCGGCGGAGCCCTGGCGCGCGACGGGCGGCCTCGAGCAGCACGAAGGTGCCGATCACGTCCGTTCGCAGGAACTCTTCGGCGGCCATCAGCGACCGGTCGACGTGCGTCTCGGCCGCGAAGTTGACGACGATGTGGGCGGCTTCGACCAGGGGGGAGGACACCGCGGCGTCCGCGATGTCGCCGTGGACGAACGTGTGCCGCGGGTCGCCCACGAGATCGCGCAGCGTCTCCATGCGCCCGGCGTACGTGAGCTTGTCCAGGTTGGTGACGCGCCAGTCGGGATGCTGCGCCAGCGCGTACCGGATGAAGTTGCTGCCGATGAAGCCGGCGCCGCCGGTGACGAGCACGTTGGTCATGGCCGGGAAAATGGCGGCCAGCGCCCATCTCGTTCCGAGAGCACGGGCGACGCGATGGGCCAGGCGATGCCGAGCGCCGGGTCGTTCCACCTGATCCCGGACTCGTGCGACGGCGTGTACTCGGCCGTCATGCTGTAGATCACGTCGGCGGTCTCGCTCATCACGCAGAACCCGTGCGCGCACCATGGCGGCAGGTACATCATCCGCCGGTTGTCGGCCGAGAGCATGGCACTGACCCAGTGTCCCCGTGTGGCCGAGTCGGCGCGGACGTCCACCGCCACGTCGAAGATCTCGCCGGAGACGACGCGCACGAGCTTGCCCTGACCGTGAGGGTCACGCTGATAGTGCAGCCCGCGAATGGTCCCGCGCGTCGATCTGGTGTGGTTCTCCTGCACGAAGGGGCGATCGATGAATGGCGCGAACTCGCTCTGCCGGAACGTCTCCATCACGAATCCGCGGGCATCGCTGAACGACACCGGCTCGACGAGAACGACCTCGGGGATCGTGAG
This sequence comes from Vicinamibacterales bacterium, assembly GCA_963738315.1. Taxonomy (GTDB): domain Bacteria; phylum Acidobacteriota; class Vicinamibacteria; order Vicinamibacterales; family JAMQPK01; genus JAMQPK01. Next base: position 1,674,452 of record CAVTVT010000002.1, read on the forward strand.
TCTCTCAAACCTGAAGGGCATGCGTCGTCGAACCCGCTCGCTGCATCATCTCATACCGGATAGATCTTCTCCCGCTTCACGACCTTGCTCTCGTCGAGCTCGATGCCGAAGCCCGCGACGTCGGGCAGCGTGATCTGGCTGTCTCTGGGCACCAGCGGATTCTTCTCGAAATAGCACAGGTTGGGCTGGATATTGAGCTGATATTCCATGACAGGGCACACCGAGTAGGGCTGGCTCGCCACCAGGTGCGCCAGGGCGATGGTCCGCTGGTTGTGCGGACAGACCATGAGTCCGTGGGCCGAGGCCAGCGCGCAGATCTTCAGCAGCTCGCTGATGCCGCCGCCCCACTCGGGGTCCACCTGGATGACGTCCACGGCATTGGACTTGATGAGCTCGTGCACCTCCCACCGGCCGTAGGTGTGCTCGCCGGTGGCCATCGGAATGCTCGTGACCTGGCGGAGGCGCGAGAGCGCCTCCGCCTGTCCGGCCGTCGGCACCGGCTCTTCGAGCCAGCGTGGATGGTACTGTTCGACCGCCTTGCACCACTTCTGCGCGTAGCCCAGATCCCAGCGGAGCAGCACGTCGATCATGAAGTCGTAGTACTCGCCGAGCGTCTCGCGCAGCACACGGGCGATGCCGACGTTCTGCTCGAAGCCGGCATCGCCGTCGGCGCGCCCCTGCACCGGGAACCACTTCTGCGACCTGAAGCCTTCTTTCTTCACCGCCGCGGCCCGTTCGCGGATCTGATCGAGCCCGAGCGGAAAGCCGATGCAGCTTCCGTAGACCTCGATCGTGTTCCGCGAGCCTCCGAGCAGCTTGTACACGGGGATGTCGAGGAACTTGCCCTTCAGATCCCAGAGGCAGTGGTCGATCGTGCTCACGCCGAACATGTACATGCCGCTGTAGCGGTGCGCGCCGGCGTGCAGCCGCTCCCATACGGTATCGATGGCCAGGGGATCCATACCCATCAGCGCGGGCGCGGCGAATATCACGGCGTCGGCCGACGTCTGTTCGAACGTGCCGTAGAAACCCTCGACGCCGGCGTTGGTGCCGATTCGCAGGTACAGCTGGTTCGGCGGCATCACACGGAGGTTCCTCGTGGTGCCGTGCCCCTCCTTGGCCTGATACGCCTTGTACTGCCCGGGGTCGCCGGTCATACGCCAGATTTCGACGGCGGTGATCTTCAGATTCGCCGACTTGGTCGCGGCCTCGAGCTCCTTGAACAGGAGCGGTACGGCGCCGAGTGCCGCGCCGGCCGTGCCCAGAAACGCGCGTCTGGTCTGCATGGGGTTGCTCTCTCCGGGTCACGTTATACACCAATGTCGCGGCTCCGTCCGCCGGAGGGGCCGTTTGGCCTGGCAGCGTCGCGCCCCGGCCGGCCGGGCGGCGGGCGGAATGATCGGTGCAGAAGGAGCCGATACTCCGGACATCGCGAAGGTTTCGAGCCTCGAGGCGAGTCGGCGGGAACGATTTCGTAAGTCGATGTCCGATTTTCGGCACACATCCGGACTGACGAACGAGAGGAGCCTCTGTGACGAATCCTCGATATCTGGCTGCGGCAGCATTGCTCGTGGCCGCCTCGGCGGCGCCGGCGGCGGCCGGGGAAGTGGCGGCAGGGCGGATCAAGGTGGTGTCGGGCTCCGCGTTCGTGGTGCGCGGCGGCCATCTCGTGCCCGCCAAACTGGGGCAATCCGTGTATGTGGCCGACGCGCTGCAGACCGGTGCCAACGGGCGGATCGGCGTCACCCTGAACGACGAGACGCGGATCTCGCTCGGCCCGAACAGCGAGATGAGGCTGCAGCGGTTCGCGTATGCGACGGCCGACGGCAGCGTGGCCCTCGTGCTGAAATTCATCCGCGGCGTCGCGGCCTACGTCTCGGGCCGCATCGCCAAGATGGCCCCGGACGCGATCCGTCTGGAGACGCCTGCCGCGATCGTCGGCGTGCGCGGCACGAGCCTGGCGATCCGCGTCGATCCCTGATGCCCGGCCGAGCGTTCGCCCGGCTCGCCGCGTTGCCGCTCGTCGTGCTCGCGGCGGCCTGCGGCGCCAGGCAGCCAGTCCATCCTGATCCTCCACCGGTGCCGGCGGCGGCCGCAGGCCAGACGCTCGTGGTGCTGCTGCCGGACGCGGACGGCTCGGTGGGGCGCGCGCAGATCTCGACCACTGCCGGCTCTGCCGACCTGCACGCAAAGCTCGACGCCGCGCGCGCGGCCGCGGGCCGGCCGCCGTCCACGGTCGAGCCGCTGACCGAGGAAGACGTGACCCGGATCTTCGGCGAGGCGCTGCAGGCGCTGCCGCCGGCGCCGAAGCATTTCATCCTCTACTTCAAATTCGAGTCCGACGAGCTCACCGGCGAGTCGCGCGATCTCGTGCCGGCGATTCAACACGCCGTCAAGGACCAGCGACTGCCCGAGATCGTGGTGGTGGGCCACACCGACACGCTGGGCAAACGGCGCGCGAACTTCGAGCTCGGGCTCAAGCGCGCCCGATCCGTGCGCGACTTTCTCATCGCCGCCGGGCTGGATCCCTCCCTCATCAACGTGACGTCGCTCGGCGAGTCGGACCCGCTCGTCCGGACGCCCGACGAGACGCCCGAGCCGCGGAACCGGCGCGTCGAGATCGCCGTCCGCTGACCGCCGGCCCATGACGCGTCGCGCGATCCTCCTCAGCGGACTGGCGCCGGTGTTGGCGGCTGCCGCGCTGGCTCTCTACAGGCCGGTGCCCATTGTCTCGGTCGACGCGGCGGTGTACGACACGATGCTGCGGGCCGCCCGTCCGCGCGCGCCCGATCCCCGCATCGTGATCGTGGACGTGGACGAGCGAAGCCTCTCGGCCATCGGCCAGTGGCCGTGGCCGCGCAACGTGATGGGGCGTCTGGTCGATCGCCTGCGCGAGGGCGGCGCGGCCGTGATTGCGCTTGACGTCATCTTCGCCGAGCCGGATCGCTATGGTGAAGACCAGGCGCTCGCCGCCGCGCTTCACGGCGGGCGCGTCGTCCTCGGGTACGCGCTGACGTTCGACGGTCCGGGCGGCCACGCCGGCAGCTGCCTCCTGCACCCGCTCAACCTCGTCGTTCTTCAGCCGGCGGGTGAGGGTGACCCCGCGCCGGTGTTCCGCGCCGACGGCGCCGTCTGCGCCCTGCCCGAGCTGGCCCGAGCGGCCGGCGCGTCCGGGTTCCTGAATGCCGCGCCGGACGCGGACGGCATCCTCAGACGCGCCCCGCTGCTGGTCGAATTCCAGGGGCAGATCTACCCCAGCCTGTCGCTGGCGGCCGTCGCCGCGGCGACCCGCGCACGGGAGTTCGCGCTCCGCGTGTCCAACGTCAACGCGTCGACGCTGGCGCTCGGCAATCGACGCGTCCAGCTCGACGGCCGCGGCAATGCGCTGCTGCGCTTCCGGGGAAAGAAGCACACGTTCCAGTACCTCTCGGCGGCCGACATCCTGAACGGCGCGGCGGACCCGCCGCCGGCGCTCCGGGGCGCGATCGTCTTCGTCGGCACCACTGCACTCGGAACCCGCGAGGTCGTCTCGACGCCGCTCGATACGCTCTTCGCCGGCGTCGAAGTGCAGGCTACGGTTGCGGACAACCTGCTGCAGGGAGAGTTCGTGCGGCGTCCTCCGGCGGCCGCGGGCATCGAGGGCCTGATGGCGCTGGCGCTGGGGGCCGTGGTCGCGTACATCGTTCCCGGTGCGGGGCTGCTGCGGGCGGCGATCGTGGCGGGGACCGGCCTTGGCATCCTCTGGGGAGGCGCGCTCTGGCTCCTGTCCTCGTTCGGAGTGTTCGTGTCGCCGTTGTTTGCGACCGCGGGTCTCGCCGCCGCGCTCCCGGCGGCGACGCTCGCGAAGTTCCTCGCGGAGCGGCGGCGCGCCGATCGTGAGGGAGCGGAGAAGGCCACGGCCCGGCGCCTGATGGTGCAGAGCCTGCTCTCGTTGACCGAGGTGAGGGACGGCGAGACCGGGCGGCACTCGCGCCGCACGCAACAGTACGCGAGGGTGCTCGCGCAGCAGCTCGCGGCCCATCCGGGCTTCCGGGCGTATCTGACGCCCGAGCGCATCGATCTGCTCTCGAGCCTGGCGCCGCTGCACGACATCGGCAAGGTGGGGGTGCCCGATCGGGTCCTCAACAAGCCCGCCGCGCTGACGCCGCAGGAGCTCGAGGAGATGCGGCGGCATCCGGCTCATGGACGCGACGTGATCCTCAAAGCCGAACGGGACGTCGGCGTCAGAGACGATGCCACGCTGGCGCTGGCGAAGGAGATCGTCTACACGCACCACGAGCGATGGGACGGCGGCGGCTATCCGGAAGGGCTCCATGGAGAGCAGATTCCGGTTCCGGGGCGACTGATGGCCGTCGTGGACGTGTACGACGCGGCCGTGTCGAGAGCGCTGTACCGGCAGCCGGTGTCGCATGCCGAGGCCGTCGAGCTGATCGCGCGCGGCGCGGGCACACACTTCGATCCGGCGATCGTCGAGGCGTTCCTCGCCGTCGCGCCGGCATTCGAGCGCCTCTCGGCCGACGACGGTCCGGCCGGTTCCGGGTGACGCGCGGCCTTTCGTCTTGCGGTTGATCGCTCTGTGTCGGATAGTATGGCCACCCGACTCCACATGAACGACAGCCGATCCACGCGAAGAGAGTTTCTCGCCGGCATCGCCGCATCGGCCGCGCTGGTGCCCAGGGCGGCGCCTGCGGCCGCGCAGGCCGGCGCGGCGCCGATTCCCATCATCGACACGCACATTCATCTCTTCGATCCCACCAGGCCCCAGGGCGCACCGTACAGCGGCCCGCCGTCGGCCGGCCCGCCCACGCCCGCGTATCCCGATCGCTACCGCCGGCTCGCCGCCCCGCTCGGTTCGGTCGGCGCGATCAAGGTGGAGGCGAGCCCGTGGCTGGAAGACAACCTGTGGGTGCTCGAAGTCGCCGAGCGCGACACGATCATCGTCGGCGTAGTCGGCAACCTGGAGCCCGACAAGCCCGAGTTCGGCGAGTACCTCGACCGCTTTCGCAAGAACCGGCTGTTTCGAGGCATTCGGTACGGCAATCTGTGGGACAGGGACGTCGGGCGGCAAGCCGGCAGCCCTGCCTTCATCGAGGGGCTGCAGCGGCTCGCCGAGGCCGACCTGGTGCTCGACACCGCGAACCCGCGGCTCTCGCTCTTTCAGGCCATGCTCAGGATCAGCGACAAGGTCCCTACGCTCCGCATCGTGCTCGATCACGTGCCGAGTTTCGAGCCGGCGGCGGATGAGCGCGAGGCATACGAGCGCCTGCTCGGGGAGTTCGCCGGCCGTCCGCAGATCTACGTGAAGCTCTCGGAGATTCTTCGCCGCGTCGACGGCCGCGTGTCGATGGACGTGGAGAGCTATCGGGGCCGTCTCGACCGCCTGGTGGACGCCTTCGGCGAGGACCGGATTCTGTTCGGCAGCGACTGGCCCAACAGCGACGGTGTGGCGCCCGTGGGCCAGGTGTTCGGCATCGCGAAGGCGTACTTCGCGTCGAGGCCGCGGGCCATGGCCGAAAAGTACTTCTGGAAGAACTCCATCGCCGCCTACAAGTGGATCAGGCGAGAGCCGTCTCAGCCGGCGTTCTGAAGAAGATGATGACGCATCTTTGCCGGCGGCGGATCGCTCTCATGGCGATGGTGTGTGGAGCGGGTATCGCATCGGCCGCGCCTGCGCAGCAGCCGGGCGGCAATGATGGGGCGCAGGCACTGTTCGAGCGGCGCTGTGCGGGATGTCATGGCGCCGAGGGCGGGGGTGGCGATCGCGGCCCCGCGCTTGTGGACAATCGATCGATGCGCGGCCGGTCGGAAGAGTATTTTCGTGGCCTCATCACGAGCGGCACGCCGGGGGGCATGCCCGCCTTCGCGCTCCCCGAGGGGCAGGTGCAGGCGCTCGCCGCCTGGCTGCGCTCGTTGAATGCGCCGGCCGCGGAATCGCTGCCGGCTGGAGATGCGGCCGCCGGCGAGCGGTTCTTCTTCGGCGCCGGACAATGCGCGTCGTGTCACATGGTGGCGGGGCGCGGACGAGCCAACGGGCCGGATCTCTCCGACATTGGATCCACGGCGACGCTCCTGGAAATCGAGCAGGCGCTCGACGATCCCGCGACGCGAGGTGGGCGCCGTTCCGCGGCAGGATGCCCGTCGTGGGCGTTCTGCCCGGATAACACGTGGGCGGCCGTCGCCGTGACGCTCGCCGACGGATCCACTCTGCGCGGCTACGCGCGGAACCGCGGGCAGCGCGATATTCAGCTCCAGACGTTCGAGGGGCGCTGGCGCTTCCTGCGGGAAGGGGAGTACCCGGGCCGTCGCGCCCCTCGCGTCGCCGATGCCGGCGTTGAAGGGCACGGCGGAGGAACGTCAGGACCTGCTCGCGTATCTGGCGCGCCTGCGGGGCGTCGTGCCGGGACCGTCCACCGTTCGAGCGGAGGCCCCTTCAGCGGCGGACGTCGCACGCGTGCTCGCGGCTGCACCGGGAGAGTGGCCGACCTACAACGGCGAGGTGCGCGGCAATCGCTACAGCCCGCTGACGCAGATCAACACGCAGAACGCGTCGCGCCTGCGGCTGGCCTGGACGTACGCGCTGCCGTTCAACGCGCTCCAGACGACTCCGATCGTGGCCGACGGCGTCATGTACGTCACCGGCTCGACCGCCGTCTGCGCGCTCGATGCGCGCGTGGGGCGGCAATTGTGGTGCTACACGCGCGAGGTGGGAACGGCCGAGACGGGCGCCAGCCGGCCGTCCCAGGCGATCGGCGGTCCTGGCGGCGTGGCAGGATTCGCCGCCTTCGGCAGCGGCACGCAGCGCGGCGTGGCCCTGCTCGGCGATCGCGTGTTCTTCACGACCGTCGACGCCCACCTGGTGGCGCTCAACCGGTTCACGGGCGGCGTGCTGTGGGACGTGGCCATGCCCCCGGAGGGCGCCGAGGGCCGCTACGGCGGTCCCGCCGCCCCGCTGGTCGCCGGCAATCTCATCGTGGCGGGCATCGCGGGGGGCGACAGTCCGCTGCGCGGGTTTCTCGCCGCGTTCGAGCCGGCGACCGGAAAGCTCGTCTGGCGATTCTGGACGGTGCCCGCCCGGGGCGACCCGACGGCCGCGACATGGCAGGGAACGGCGCTCGAGACCGGCGGCGCGGCGACCTGGCTTACCGGTTCGTACGATCCGGAGTCCGGCACGCTCTACTGGGCCGCCGGCAATCCATTTCCGCCCACCGACGGGCGCCAGCGGCAGGGCGACAACCTCTTCAGCGACTGTGTGATCGCGCTGGACGCCAGCACGGGTGCGCTGAAGTGGTACTACCAGTTCACGCCGCACGATCTGCACGACTGGGACGCGAACGAGCCGCTCGTGCTCGTCGACGCGACGTTTCGCGGCGCTCCCCGGAAACTGCTGATCCAGGCGAACCGCAACGGCTTCTTCTACGTGCTCGATCGGGTGACGGGGGCGCTCCTGCTGAGCGCGCCGTTCGTGAAACGGCTCACCTGGGCGAAGGAGATCGGGCGCGACGGGCGGCCGGACGTGCTCGACGGGAACGCACCGTCGGCGGCCGGCGTTCTCACCTGTCCGCAGGTGCGCGGCGCGACCAACTGGTACTCGACGGCCTTCAGTCCGGTGACGCGGCTCTTCTATGTCATGGCGGTGGAGGACTGCGGCATCTACCGGCAGACGCGCGGGTACGTGCCGTACCTGGATCCCGCCAGGCCGCCGCAGAAGCTGCTCAGGGCGATCGACATCGAGACCGGATCGATTGTGTGGGAGCGCCCGGAGGTCGGCGCGCCCGAGGCGAACTACTCGGGCGTACTGGCCACGGCGGGTGGCCTGATCTTCCATGGCGAGACCAGCGGAAGCTTCAACGCGGCCGACGCCGCGACCGGCGCGTCGCTCTGGCATTTCGACGCGAACCAGGCGTGGAAGGCGTCGCCGATGACGTACATGGTGGCGGGCACCCAGCACGTGGCGATTGCCGGCGGGGCGGGCATGATCCTCTCGTTCGCGCTGGACAAGTAGCCCAATCTGCAAAGGAGCTGTTCATGAGACGCAGGCAATTCCTCACGCTCGCGCCGCTGGCGGCCGGGACGCTGGCGGCCGCCGGCCTGCCGGCCTACGGCCAGGCGCCGTTCGCGGACGAGAAGAGCCGGCTGAAGATCACGGGCGTGCGTCTGGTGCGGACCCGGCCGCGAAATCCTCCGCCTGCCTACACGCCGGCGCCCGGCGCGTGGTCCACCAACGGCGTCGAGGTGGCCAACCCGATGTCGATCTACCCGGAGTACAAGGCGACGCGCTCGCTGTTCCAGCCCGAGCCGGGCAAGGTCGTCAGCTTCACGGTCGAGATCAGCACCGACAAGGGCATCAAGGGCTATGGCAGCGGCGGCCCCGGCGGCGGATGGGTGATCGAGGAGCACCTGACCAAGCTCCTGCTCGGCAAGGATCCGTTCGATATCGAGCGGATCTGGGACACGCTGTGGCGCTCGACGAAGTTCTACGGGCGCATGGGCGTCGTCATCAACGCCATCAGCGGCGTCGACCTCGCGCTGTGGGACATCATGGGCAAGGCGCTGGACATGCCCGTCTACAAGCTGCTCGGCGGCTAGACCAAGGAGCGGATCCCCGCGTACTGCACCGGCAACGACATCGAGCAGCACGTCGAGTTCGGCTACAAGCGGCTCAAGCTGGCGATCCCGTACGGCCCGGCCGACGGCCGCGAAGGGATGCGGAAGAACGTGGAGCTGGTGGAGCGCGCCCGGAAGGCGCTGGGCGCCGACGGCGACATCATGCTCGACTGCTGGATGGCCTGGACCGAGCGGTACACGATCGAGATGGCGGAGCTGCTGGAGCCCTACCGCGTCTACTGGATGGAGGAGTGCCTGCAGCCGTACGACTACGAGGGATTCGGACGGCTCGCCGCGCGCATCAAGCACACGCATCGTCACCGGCGAGCACGAGTACACGCGCTACGGGTTCCGGCAGCTGCTCGAGCACGGGTTGAGGAATCTGGCAGCCCGACATTCACTGGTGCGGCGGGATGACCGAGCTGCGGCGCATCGCCGCGCTGGCCGCCACCTACGATATCTCCGTCATCCCGCACGGCGGCGGCGGACGCGACGGCGTGCACTTCATCATGGCCACGCCCAACAGCCCCTGGGCCGAGCTGTTCATGCCGGCGCCGGGAGGGCCCGACGAGGTGTACCGCCGCTACGAGCAGGACAACATGCTCACGCGGGGGCCCGAGGGCATCTACACGCGGCCGTCGGACGAGCCTGGCTTCGGCTGGGACTTTCTCGTGAGCTAGTGGCGCGAGGACGTGCCGCTGTCCGCTGCTTGACAGGCCTGCCGCCCACGCCCATCATCCGGGTCATGAGACGGGCGCCGTGACGGGCCGGCCGCTGAGGTGCTCGGCGGTCGTGACGGTGGCATTGGGATTCTGGAGCGCGCAGCCGGCCGGGCAGCCGTCCGCGCAGGCTGTCGATGCGATCATCGACCGCGCCACCGCCTACGTCGGGGAGTTCGTCGCCGGGTTCTCCCGCCTGGTCGCGCAGGAGGATTACCGGCAGGAATTCCTGCGGAGCGGCATCCAGGGCTCCAAAGGTTCCTTCGCCGGAGCGCCGCAGGTGGTCGAGCGCCGCCACCTGCGCTCCGATCTGCTTCTCGTGAGCCTGCCCGAATCGCAGGGCTGGCAGGTGTTCCGCGACGTGTTCGAACAGGACGGGCGGGCGGTGCGCGACAGGCAGGAGAGGCTCTCCAGGCTCTTCGTCGACGGGCGCAGCACGACGACCGCGCTCGACCAGGCCACGCAGATTGCGGCCGCGAGCGCGCAGTTCAATATCCGCCCCATGGGCACCGTCGACAATCCGCTGATGGCGCTCGGCTTTCTGCAGGAGCCGGTGCGCGCTCGCTTCAGGTTCACGGACCGCGGCTTCGACGCGTCGGTGGGGGCGAACGCCCGGGTCGTCGAGTTCCGCGAAACGGCGCGGCCGACGATCAACCGCCGCGCCGGCGACAAGGACATCTTCGCCCGCGGCCGCTTCTGGATCGTGCCCGACACCGGTGAGATCGTCCGCAGCGAAGTCGGGTTCAGCGCGCTCGGCAGTGAGACGAGCGTGGCCACCGACTTCGCGTACGACGATCGTCTCGGGACCCGCGTGCCGGCCGAGATGCGGTTCAAGTGGGCGACGTCGAACACGGAAATCCGGTGCACCGCCACCTACGGCGACTTCCGCCGGTTCGAAGTGCACACGGAGGAGGCCATCCAGAAATGAAGCGCGCGCTGATCGTGACGGTCCTGCTGCTGGCCGCAAACCATGCCGGGGCACAAAGCGGTCAGTCACCACCGAGCACCTTCAGGGTGGGGGTCGATTACGTCGCCGTGGACGCCAGTGTCACCGATCCGCAGGGAAATCCGGTGGCGGGACTGACCAGGGAGGATTTCGAGCTCTCCGAGGACGGAAAGCCGCAGCGGATCGAAACCGTGTCGTCCGTTGAGATTGGCAGTCAGGAGCCAGCGCTCTTCATGGGCCTCGACGGGCCCGTTCCGGTCGACGTCCGCTCGAACCGGCAGCCGTTCAGCGGCCGGCTCTACGTGATCGTCCTGGACGATGCGAACGTGAGTCCGGTACGGTCGACCGACGTCCAGCGACAGGCGCGCAAATTCGTGGAGTCCCACTTTCACACCGGCGACGTCGCCGCAGTCGCCTATACGAGCGGCCGCACGGACGGATCCCAGGATTTCACCGCCGATCGGGGGCTGCTCCTCGCCTCCATCGACAAGTTCGCGGGCCTGCGGGCGCGATCGGCCGCGCTCGAGGCGGCCGAGAAGTGCTATGCGCAGATGGCGATGGCCGCCGGCATGCAGAACGGTGCGTCGGATGGCGCCGAAGCAACTCAGAGCGGCGGGCAGACGCCGACCGGAGGCCAGAACGGGGCTGCTCAGGGAGGTCCGTCGATGCAGGCGGGCGGCGAATGCCAGGGCAGTGATCAGATCGAAAACGAGCGGCAGAAGGCGCTCGGCACCCACGGCCCGAGCGTGGACATCGACGACTTCGCGCGCGCGCAGCGCGCCATCGCGGTGCTCGACAAGCTGCGGGCGCTCTCGGACGTGCTGGCGCCCGTGCGGGGACGCCGCAAGGCGCTCATCATGTTCAGCGAGGGCATCGACTACCAGATGAGCTACCCGTTCGGGATGCGCAGCGTCACCGACGTGCTGCGCGCCGTCCAGGACGCGATCAAAGCCGCCGCCCGCGCCAACGTCAACTTCTACACGATCGATCCGCGCGGGCTGGCGGGCATGACGAGCGAGTTCATGCAGATGCGTCGCGGCATCGACGCGACGCAGGGCGCGCTGGCCGACGAGTTCCACACGTCGCAGGACAGCCTGCGGACGCTGGCCGAGGAAACGGGTGGATTCGCATCCCTCAGCTCCAACGCCTTCACCTCCGCCTTCGATCGCATCGTCGAACGCAACAGCCGGTACGTGCGTCGGGTGACTATCCGCCCGATCACGCGGCAGACGGCCGGTTTCACGAAATCAGCGTGCGCGTGAAGAGACCCGGCCTGAGCGTCGTCGCCAGGCGCGGCTATGCCTCGCCCGACGCCCGCGAGGAGAGGCGGCGGGGCCTGGAGGCGCACCGCGCCGGCAGCGCCCGGCCCGATGCCGACGGGACGTCGCCGGAGCTGCGCCAGGCGCTCGACAGCCCGATCCAGCAGCCGGGGTTGAGCTTCTCGGTGCAGGCCGCACCCTTCAGGCCCCGCGGCGCGACGGGGCCGGAGGCCGGGACCTCCCCGGACGGCGCCGCGTCGGTGGCGCTGGCCATCGAAATCGCTGCCGATCAGCTCAGCTTCGCGCCGCGCTCCGCGAATGGGACCTCGTCGAGCCGGCTGGAGCTCTCGATGTACGGCATCGACGAGAACGGGAAGGCGACCGGGGGCACACGCCAGGTGCTCGACCTGGCGCTGAAGCCGGATACGCTCGAGCGCGTGCAAGCGCACGGCTTGCGGCTGAACCCGCGCATCGTGCTGCCGCCGGGGCGTTACCAGCTCCGGATTCGGAGCGCGCGAGCCGCTTGGCGGCCGGACCGGCTCGGTTTTCTACGATCTGACCGTACCGGACTTCACCAGGGAGCCGCTGGCCCTCAGTGGACTGCTGTTGAGCTCGGCGTCGGCACGAGACACGCAGAGCGCCGCTCCCGATCCTGCCGCGGCGGCCCTGTTGCCGGGCGGGGCTACGAGCCGGCGCGAGTTTCCGGTCGGCGACACCCTGTCGGTCTACGCCGAGCTGTACGACAACGCCGCCTCGCGCGAGCCGCGGAACGTCGACGTCGCCGTGCGGCTGGTGTCCGAGGACGGCGACGACGTGTTCGAGGCGGACGACACGATCGCCGTCGATGCCGCCGGCCGCCGGGCCAATATCGCCGCGGACATCACGCTGCGCGACATCGCTCCAGGCCGCTACCTCCTCCGCGTGGAAGCGCAGGCACAAGAGTCTGGCGCCAAGCCCGTCGTCCGCGAGACGGTGATAGCGGTGGCGCCGTGACGAACCGGTGGCGCGGGTCGATCGCTGCCGCAGGATGCCTCCTGGTGCTCGCGGCGGGCGGGCTGCTGGTGCAGGGACAGAGCGAAAGGCAGGCGCCGTCGAGTGCAACGCGGCCGTCCGCCGGCGAGGACCGGCGCACGCCGAACCAGCTCGTCGAGCAGGAGGTCCTGCCTCAAATCGACTTCCTCTTCCGCACGATCGTCCGTGAGCAGCGCGAGACGACGCTCGATGGGCAGCGTGCCTTCACCGGCGGCGATCCGTTCCTGCCGGGAAAGATCGCGCTCGGCTTGAGCTATCTGCTGGTCAAGACGCCGCGCGCCGACCCGCGGTTCGCCGGGTATCTGGCGGGGTACCGCGACATCGCAGATCTCACGATCGCGGACCAGAACGACACGTGGGGGATTTACTACTACACGTCGGCGCTGAACAAGCTCCGCGAGGCGGGGCTGCTCGGCGATGCCGTGCGTCCCGCCACGCTCGAAAAGCTGAGGCGGCAGCTCGACTGGCGGCGCTTCGTCCGCGTGCCGGAGATGACGTTGATCGACCACCCGACGAACTATCTCGGCGTGGCGTTCAGCATCGCCCGGCTGCGCATGCTCCTTGGATGGGAAGACGCCGCCGCGAGCGAGCAGCTCCTGAAGAAGATCGTCGAGCACTACCAGGCATTCTCGGGCGAGTACGGCTTCTCCGACGAAACAGATGGAGCGGGACGATTCGATCGCTACAGCGTGCTGTTGATCGCGGAGATCTGCGAGCGCCTCCTCGAGACCCACATGCAGGCGACGCCGCAGCTCGAAGCGTGGCTCCGGAAGTCGGCCGACGTGGTGCTGGTGAACCTCAACGAGGACGGCGACGGGTTCAGCTACGGCCGCAGCATCGGCGTCTATGGCGACACCGCCTTCATGGAAGTGCTGGCCGCGGCGGCGTACTACGGCGTGCTGACCCCCGTCGAGAAGGAGATGGCGTACGCGTTCCACACCCGGGCCATGCGGAAGTACGTCGATTTCTGGTACGACCCGGAGATGCACTCGGTCAACATGTGGGAAAAGGGGCGCGCCACCGACGGGTATCGGAACAAGTCGCGGATTCTGGGCGAGAACTTCAGCCTCATCGAGCAGCTCATCAAGACGACGGAAGTGTGGAACGCCCTCGGGTACAGGGACAAGGCGCCCGATGCCGGATTCGGCTCGTGGCTGAAGGGGCTGCCGGGTCTCACGCTGACCTGGTTCGCCAGGGGCAGCGACGATCGGGCGCTCGTGACGTACCGGGACGGCGCGCACGTGTTCAGCCTGCCGGTGATCAACGGCGGGCCCCGGTATCACGCCAGGAACGCGTACTTCCCCATCCCGTACTCGCGGGGCGTCGTCGAGGGATCGCCCGACGCCGACTACCCGCTGCTCCTGCCTCGGTTCACCCTGACCGACGGCGCCACGCTCCAGCCGCTGGCATTCATGACGGATGTCCGCCTCGACCAGGGGGTGGTCACGTACCGGCATCCGCAGGTCGACCGGGTCGAAGAAGACGCCCCGCTTGCTGACGACCGGCTCGCGGCCGACGTGCGGTACGAGCTCGCGCCAGGACGCATCGGCCGGCGCGACACCTACAGGCCTGCCCGGCCGCTCGCGGTCAAGCAGATCGCCCTCGAGTTCGCGTCGTTCTCGACCGGTGTGGAGCGGGTGGGGGAGGGGCGATTCGCATTCGCCAGCGGAGATGTGCACGAGGTGCAGATCGAGGGGCTGCACGCCTGTACGGCGCGGCCGCTGGACGGCAGCGCCCCTTATCGCGCGCCCCACGGCGCGATGCGCACGCTGGTGTCGTGCACGACGGACAACGTCACCCTCGACAAGCCCTTCACGATCGCCTGGACGCTGCGCTACCGGTAGCCGCCCCGGAATGGGGTCTGACCCTCGATTTACGTAAATCGTAAATCGAGGGTCAGACCCCCTCCGCTTGCAGCCGCAATTCCATGTACACGTCCGCCCGCGCGTAGTCGGATGGCCGGGGCCATGGCGCCTGGACGAAGCCGAGGCGTTCGTAGAGGCGGATCGCGTGGGTGAGGCCGCTGTTCGTTTCCAGGAAGACGAGCTCCGCGCCCACGGCCCGCGTCCATTCCACGACGACCTCTCCGAGGCGTGCCCCGATGCCTCGCCGCTGATGGGACGGGGAAACCGCCATCTTCGCCAGCTCGTACACGGTCGGCGCGGCGCGGATCGCCGCGACCGTTCCGATCGGCGCCGCCGCTTCCAGCGCGAAGAAGATCTGGCCGCCGCGCTCGATGATGAGCCTCTCGGGATCGCGCAGCACGTCCAGATCCGAGCTCTCGAGCCGGAAGAGGCGCTCGATCCACTCGCGGTTGAGGGAGGCGAACGCGCCGGCGAGGTCCGGGCGAAAGGGAACGATCGAGATCGCCTGCGGGTCGTGGGTCATCGTCCTGCAGAGCCGGCGATGCGGCAGCGCCCGTCTCGCCTATGCGGGCATCTGCCGCGAATGATGCCGCGTGTGAAATGCCATGAACCGGGCGTAGTCGTCCGCCCCGACATCTCCGAAGGTGCGGCTGGGAACCGGGTGCCCCGAGGCGGCCAGGCGGCGCGACTCCTCTTCGAAGCGTGCGAAGGCGGCTTCGAGCCGCGTGCGCCCCTCGGCCGGCGTCGGCGGCCCTGATGCCGGGTTCATCGCCGGGTTGGTCCGCGCTCTGGGGAAGACCCCCGTCCTGACCACTCGATCGAAGACGAAGCGGCGGACCAGCGGCCGCACGAAAAAGGGCAGCGTCGGGAACTTGGCGGGACGGCCCGCCATCAGCTTGGCCGATTCGTCGAAGGAGCGCGCGACATGCTCGACGATCTGACTCGGCGACCACTTGCCCGGGGCGCGCGGCACGGTCCAGATGCCGGCACAGCGTTCGGCCGCGGCGTTGAGTTGCTGCACGCCGGCGCGTGCGTCCGTCAGGGCCTGTTCAAGGTCGGCCATGGGGCCTCCTGCAGCAGAGACCGCTGATGGTAGCAAATTCGCGGGATCCCACGGGTTGTCGAAATCCGCCCTCACCGAACGACCAACCAGTAAGGAGGCGGAAATGAAGAAGGTGCTGTGGGCTGTTCAGGCGATTCTGGCGGCGTTGTTCCTGTTCGCGGGCGGCATGAAGCTGGTGATGCCCATCGGGCTCCTGGCGGCCCAGAGCCCTCTGCCCGGCCTGTTCATGCGAGTCATCGGCGTCTGCGAGGTGCTCGGCGCGGTCGGGCTGATTCTTCCGGCGGCGCTGCGCATCAAAGAGCGGCTGATGCCGCTGGCCGCCGCGCCCGGGCATGAGGGATGGCTGGCGCGCCATCATGAACATCAGAAGCGCCAGGCGAGACTCCCGCGAACGGGGAGGATCAGTCCGACGACGTCTCGCTCCGCGAGGATGAGAAAGTCTGCCTCGCCAGCGACGAGCAGATGAGCGCCCGCGCGCCACACGACGCCGCCGCCAGAGAACAAAGCCCGCGCGGCGTTCGTCACGCGCTCGGGAAACAGATCGTTCACGTTCGGACGCGAGATGCCCCCACCGGCGCCGGCCGTCGCATACGGGGAGAGCCGCTTTCCCGATCGCAGCGCGAATCGCACCTCGCCGCTGACCAGCAGCACAGTGCCGCCGCGTGTGGCGCCGAACCCGCCCTCCGAAAGTGCAGTATGCGCGTCGGCCTGTGAATCCGCCAGCCGCTGACCAGAAGTGTCAGCTTCGAGGTCGGCGAATATCCAATGGACGCGGACTGAACGTTTCCTCCCCGGTCGTCGCCGTGCGGCAAGGGGGCACCAATGGCAACGTGCAGGCTGAGTCGTGGCGCCGGATTGTCGGCTGGTGACGCCGGGTTCTGCTCGCCGCGCGACGTCTGAGCCGCCAGCACGGACGGGAGCAACACGAAGAACAGCCACACCGCGGAGGCCCGCTGCAGACCAGCTCGTGTCATTGGCCTAAACCGGCGTCCATTTCCGTTCGGAGATTGCCAACGGCGGCTTCGAGCCGATCGATCGCATCCATTCGCGTCTCGAGCACGTCAAGGCCATCACATTGCATAAACCCACTGGGACGACGACGTTACCATCGTCCGGGTATGTGAGGCAACGCGAGGCGTTGCAAATTATGCAACGCCGCAGCGGTCGAGGCAGCGCGGATAATCCATGCACGAGGACACGCGTCCGCGGACTGCTTTCCATGCTGCGCCGTCTCTCGTGTCCACAGTTGCCTGGACGCCGCGAGTGTTGTCGCCGCACGAAAATGACGCCCCGGGCCCTTCCGGCGTCATTTGGCCTTGGTGGCTGGGCGGCTCCGAACCCTCAATTCCCTGCACACCTTGGGTTGCCGGTAGTGCACAATGCGGGCAACTCTGGTCAGCGGTCGTGCAAGGGGAACGGCACCCCGCCAAGACCCGGCGCGTCCAAGGGAGCCTGCGAATGACAAGAAAGTGCTGCGCGGGGTTGCTGCTCGTCCTTGCCATCATCTCTGCGAGGGCGAATGAGCCGACGATCGCGGTGGATCAGACATCCTCGCCAGCCAAGGTCAGCCCGCTCTTCTACGGGCTGATGACCGAGGAAATCAATCACGCCTACGACGGCGGCCTGTATGCCGAGCTGGTGCAGAACCGCGCCTTCCTGGACGACGAACGGTCGCCGGCGCATTGGTCCGCTCGTCGCAGGGCAACGGCGCCGCCGCCGACGATCGCGCTCGACCGGCGAGCCTCTCAACGACGCCATCGGCACCAGCCTGCGCCTCGACGTCGCGGCGGCCTCCGGCGGCGCACCCGGCAGGCGTCGCCAACGAGGGATACTGGGGGATCCCGGTCAGGCCGCGCACCCGCTATCGCGCTTCGTTCTATGCGAAGGCCGCGCCTGGATTCGACGGCCCGGTGACCGTCTCGCTCCAGAGCGCGGACGGCGCGACGCGTGTACGCCAGCGGGAAGCATCACCGGTCTGACGCGCGGCGTGGAAGCGTTACGAGGTGACACTGACGACCGGCAGCGTACCGGCGACTGCCAACGCCCGGTACGCGCTGACCTCGTGAGCCGGCCGGCCACGCTCTGGCTCAGCCTCGTGTCGCTCTTCCCGCCGACGTTCAAGAATCAGCCGAACGGCTTCCGGCCGGACATCATGCAGATGCTGGTCGACCTGAAGCCGAAGTTCCTGCGCTTCCCGGGCGGCAACTACCTCGAGGGCGATCAGATTGCCGACCGGTTCGACTGGAAGAAGACGCTGGGCCCGCTTGCGGAGCGCCCCGGGCACATGGCGCCGTGGACGCTACCGCTCGTCCGACGGCCTGGGCCTCTACGAGTTCCTGCTCTGGTGCGAGGACATGGACGCCGAGCCCGTGCTGGCCGTCTACGCCGGCTACTCGCTGAAGGGCGCGCACGTCGAATCCGGGACCGGACCTCGAGCCGTACGTGCAGGACGCGCTCGACGAGATCGAGTACGTCGAGCGGGCCCGGCCACGTCGAAGTGGGGCGCGCTGCGGGCGAAGGCCGGCCACCCCGCGCCGTTCAAGCTGACCTACGTCGAGGTGGGCAACGAGGACTTCTTCGATCGAGTCCGGCTCCTACGACCAGCGTTTCGTCCAGTTCAACGACGGCCATCAAGGCGCGCTATCCGCAACCTGAAGGTGATCTCGACCGTCGGCTTCGAGCAGCCGGAGGCCAGACGCGTCCACAGCGTGATGCCGGACGTCGTGGACGAGCACTACTACCGCACGGTCGACACGTTCCTGAAGATGGCGCGCGGCCAGTACGAGACCTACGACCGCAAGGGCCCGGAGATCTTCGTCGGCGAGTGGGCGGCCTACGAGACGCCGTTCGAGCCGTGGAACGCAGCGCTCGCGGCGGCGAGCCGCCGACGCCGAACATGCGCGCGGCCATCGGCGACGCCGCGTTCATGACCGCAGATGGAGAAGAACTCGGACATCGTCGTCATGAACTGCTACGCGCCGCTGCTGGTCAACGTCAGCCCCGGCGCGCGCCAGTGGCGTCCGAACCTGATCGGGTACGACGCGCTGCGCGTCTACGGATCGCCGAGCTATTACGCGATCAAGATGTTCAGCACGCATCTGGGCGACGAGATTCTGAAGGCCACGGCGACCGACACGGACGTGCTGGTCTCGGCGACGCGCGACAGCCACTCGCGCACGGATCTACGTCAAGCTCGTGAACCCGACGGATGCCGACGCGCCGGTCAGGCTCGAGTCTGCCGGGCGCGAGCCGCTCGGCGCCGACGGCGATCGGCGCTGACGCTCGCGGCCGACCCGCAGGCCACCAATTCGATCGACGCGCCCGCGGCCGTGGTGCCCCGCGCCTCAACGGTGTCCGGGGTCGCATCGGGCCTCACCTACAAGGTGCCGGCGCATGGCATCGTAGTGCTGACGCTGGAGGCCCGCTGACGCGCAAGATTCACGCGGAGGCTCGCGATCCCCAATCGCCAATCGCCAATCTGGCAATTTCAGAACCTCTCCAACCCCTTCGCCTTCCAGATCGTGTTCGCCTCGGGCCGCGATGATGTACTTGATGAACGCCGCGGCGTCGGTGGGATTGGTCGACCGCGCGGAAATCGCCGTAGACATGTCGATCCACGCGCCGAGCTCGCGCGGCAGCGGGGCGACCAGCTCGATCTCCTTGTACGGGTAGATTTCGCAGATCGCCTGAATGGCCATGTCGCCTTCTCCGCGGGCCAGCGCCTGTCCGCCTTCGCCCTTCATGCTCACCGGGCTGTTGACGCCGGCGAACTCCGGCCGGTTGATCACCTTGTCGCGAATCACTGCTCGCCACCATGCTGCCGCCGGCCGGGTTGGAGCGCATCACCGCTTTCGCGCTCTTCAGCACCGCCGCGAGCTTCTCGACCGTCGAGATGTCGGGGTGCGGCTTGCCGGCGGGAACGGCCAGTCCCATTTCCGACCGGCCGAGGGGAGTGAAGGTGCCCGGCTTGACGCCGCCGTCGAGCGACAGCGACGCCATCAGCTCGAACGGCAGCATGATGACGTCGCCTGGCGGCGTTACAGTTTTGATATCGTTGACGATCCGGCCCATTCCGGCGCCCACGATCGTGACCTTCGTGCCGGTCTCTTTCTCGAACGACGCGGCAAAATCCCGAAGGCCGGCGTTGGTGATGACGCCGGGGCTGATGACCCTGATCTCGCGGGGCGCCTGCTGGGCCCGCGGAGCGGGCGCCAGACACAGCACGGCCAGGACGGAGAGACACAATGCACGCATATCTCGACTCCCTCGTGTTGTACTGAGTTGACCGTGCGTTTATACACTATCCGCACGGTGCGCGGCGGAAAAAGGGGAATGGCCATCCGGCGCGCAATATCCTGCATGCTAAGATCGGATCTCGAGTCTGTGTTCGCCGGATCCAGCCGGCGGACGCACGGCCGTGCCCGTTGTGCCCCCAGCGAGTCTTCGAGGAGAGCACGTTGTCCACCGGAAAGCTGCGTGATGGCGCCGCCGCAGAAGGCGACCGCCCCGTTTTCAGCGGCCAGACCGTCGCTCGCATGTGGACTCGCCCCAACGGCTATGCGTGCTTCGTCCACAAGCGCAACGACCAGTGGGTCGTCACGCTCGAGCAGGCCGGCCGCATCATGAGCGAAGCGGCCGTCGAGGGCCCGGGCGAGGCGATCCGGCGCGCCGAAGAGTTCCTGTCCTCTCTCGCACACACCAAGTAACAGCGGGTGCGACGCGCTCAGCGTGCGCTGATCGAAAGAATATACGGCAGGGGTCCGGAGGCCTGGCCGGCCTCGCGCACCACCTCGATCCGGTAATCGGCAGGCGCGGGCGCACGGCCCGTTACAACAGGTCCACCCGCCGCCACGCGCGGATTCAGCGGATGCCCTGTTCTCGCATCGACGGCGCGAACGATTGCCGCACGCCCCACGCGCAGCAGCCGGATATCCACGAACTGCCCCTTTGGCAGGAACAGCAGGTAGACATCGGGGACCTCTCCGAGGTTGCCCGAGAACTGCGTCGGTCGCGGGCCCGCCCGGATCTGGATCCGCCGCGGTGCCGATGCGGCCCCGCGTCGATCGAGTGCCTCTTCGGCGCGATGGCTCGCCGTGTCCTGCGGCACCGCGATCGCCACGATCTTCAGCCGGCCTCCCACAGGCCTGATGGTGAGAACGTTCGGATCGCCGCGGCCGACAGCCTGCCGCATCTCCCTCGTGAACACGTCGTCGTAGCGCGCGAAGAGATCGTCCGGGCTCGCGAACGGGACGCGGAGGCCGCTCATCCTGACCGTGATGGGAAACGCGATCCGCGACGCGACCGCCCCGCGATCGTCGGCCCGCAACAGCGAGGTGAGCTCCGCCAGGAACGCATCTGTCTGCGTTCGGGAAGCGGCCTCGGGCTGCGGACGCGACTGCGCATGCAGCCCGCCGCCCGCGGAGGTGGCCAGCGAGAACACGAACAACGCCCGCAGCGCCGGCATCTTGGTCCGGCGCCGGGCGGTGCGTTGGCAGCGGGAAGGACAGAGCGTCATCGCGTCACGAGAGCGGACGGCCGCCGTCGACAGGGACGATGCAGCCGGTGGAGTAGCGAAGCAGCGTCGCCACGGCGAGCACGGCATCGGCCACCTCCTGCGGCCGGGCGAAGCGCCCCAGCGGCGTGCGCGCGCGCTGCTCGTCGCGCCATGCGGCCGGAAGCCCCTGGATGAAGCCCGTGTCGACGACGCCCGGCGAGACGGAGACGACGCGAATCGCCGGCGCGAGGGCGCGGGCCAGCGAGACGGTCATGGCATTCAGCGCGGCCTTCGAGGCGCAGTAGGCGATGTTGCTGCCGATGCCGGTGACGGCGGCGGTCGAGGAGATGTTGACGATCACACCCTGGCCGCTGCGCGCGAGCAGCGGCTGCACCGCCCGGATGGTGGCGAACGGCCCGCGCCAGTTGATGCGGAAGATCTCGTCGATCAGCTCGTCGTCCAGCGCCTGAAGGTCTTCGTGGGCCACGAAGCGCGTCGTGCCGGCGCCGTTGACGAGAATGTCGAGCGTCCCGTACGTCTCGCGCGTGAAGGCCGCAAGGCGGGTCAGACTCTCGGTGCGTTCCACCTCCACGCACACGGCCGTGTGCCGGGCGGCGCCGGCGCGCGGCAGCTCGTCCACCAGGGCGCGCGCAGCGGCTTCGCGGCGCCTGCACGAGGCGAGCACCGAGGCGCCCGCGCCGGCCAGGGTGTGGCAGATCGCCGATCCCAGGCCGCCCGTCGCACCCACGACCAGCGCGACGCGTCCCGCCAGCGGCGCCGGGCTGCCGCTCATCGCCACGCATCCCTCGAGACGCTCATCGGCTCACTCGACGCCGATCGGCTGCGAATAGGTGCGCACGCGCAGATCCGCCTGCGCCTTGTGGGCCCAGAAACGCTCGATGGCGCAGAGCCGGGAGCAGTACTCGCCAATCTCCACGCTGGCCTCGCGGGACACGCGCTGATATGTGACTGTCTTCAGGAACTTGCCGACCCAGAGTCCCCCCGTGTAGCGGGCGGCGCGGCGGGTCGGCAGCGTGTGGTTGGTGCCGATGACCTTGTCGCCGTACGCGACGTTGGTTTCTGGTCCCAGAAACAAGGCGCCGTAGTTCTTCAGACGGTCGAGGTAGAACTGCGTATTGGCCGCCAGCACCTCGACGTGCTCGCTGGCGATGTCGTCGGCCACCGCGGCGGCTTCCTCGTGCGACTCCACCAGGATGATCTGGCCGTAGTCGCGCCAGGCCGCGCCTGCGATCTCGGCGGTTGGCAGCGTCTCGAGCTGCCGGGCGATCTCGGCCGCAGTGTCGCGGGCGAGACGGCGCGAGGTCGTGACGAGAATCGCCGGAGACGTGGGACCGTGCTCGGCCTGTCCGAGCAGGTCTGTCGCGACCATCTCGGCCGACGCGGAGTCGTCGGCGATCACCAGCACCTCGGTCGGCCCGGCGAGCAGATCGATCCCGACGCGGCCGAAGAGCTGGCGCTTCGCCTCGGCCACGTAGGCGTTCCCCGGCCCGACGAGCATGTCCACCGGCGCGAGCGACTCGATGCCGAACGCCATCGCGGCGATCGCCTGCACCCCGCCGAGCACGTAGATCTCGTCGGCGCCCCCGAGCGCCATGGCCGCGATCATCTCGGGATGAGGCGCGCCGGCGTTGGGCGGCGCGCACGCGGCAATCCGCGGCACGCCGGCCACCTTCGCGGTGACGATGCTCATATGCGCCGAGGCGATCATCGGATAGCGTCCGCCGGGCACGTAGCAGCCGACGCTCTGAACGGGAATGTTCTTGTGGCCCAGTGTGACGCCGGGCAATGTCTCCACCTCCACATCGCGGAGCGCCGAACGCTGTGCCTCGGCAAACCGCCGCACCTGCGCCTGCGCGAACCGGATGTCCTCGAGGGCGCGCCCGTCGACGCGCGCGATCAGGGCGTCGATCTCGGTCCGGGAGAGGCGGAAGCGCCCGGGCGACCAGCGATCGAGCCGTTCGGAGTACTCGCGGATTGCGGCGTCGCCCCGCCGCTCGATGTCGGCAAGCATCCGCTCGACGGTCTCTTTGACCTGTTCGTCGACGGCGTGCGTTCGCTCGGCGGCAATGGCGGACTTGAGATGTTCCATGGGTGCGAGTCTAACATCCGCGATCCGGGACCCGACGGTGGGCGGCGGCGGCCAGGCGCCCGCAGGGCACGGCGTTGGCGTCGTAGCGACACGCGGCAGGCCTGCTGCGTATCCTGATGGGGTTCGAGTGCACTCGAGTCCTGCGTGCGGCCGTCACCCTGGCACGAGAGTCTTCTGATGACCGACGTCATCGCCCGCATGCACCTCATGATCGAGATGGACTGCGGCCCGGGCCAGGAACTCGCCGGCGGCATGAGGCGGCGGCATGGCGATGCTCTTCTGATCGGTCGAGGCGGTCACTTCCACGGGAACGCCGCCGTCGGCTGCAGCGCGTAGCGCGTCATGCTCAGCGTCAGTGCGGCGCCCGCTCCCGGGGCCAGTTCCACCGCCACGCTGCGGCCGTTGACCTGCGTGACCTTGCCGGCCGCCTCCACCGTCGCGATCCGATGTTCGCCGTATGCGCCCCCCTGGACGACGACCGTGCGCGGCATGGTGCCGGTGTTGACCAGCGTGACCACCGTTCGGGTGTCGGACATCTCCGAGATCAGCGCCGCGACGTCTTCGGGGAGACCCGCCCGCCGGCGCGCGGGATCGAAGTAGCGCAGCCGCGCGTTGAGCAGTCCGCCGTCCCGCCCGCCTTCCCATCCGCCTTCGGCGAGCTGCACCAGCGCCGCGACCGCGACCGGATTGAGATCGAGCATGTTGTCGGCCAGGCGGCGCTCGGGCGGAGTGCGGTCGCTCCGTATGCCGGCCACGCGCTTCTGCATCGATGCGAGATCGGCGCGCAAAGCGCTTTCCGGGTACGAGGGGTTGCGGCCGCTCAGGTACTCCACCCACGCGTTCTTGGGCACGCGGGCGAGGTCCGACGGCTTCATGGACCAGTACCAGACTTCGAGCGCGCCGACGTTCCAGGGCTGCGGCTGCCAGCCGTACCAGCCGTCGGGCCCGTACATGGTCGGATACTCTTTCCGGCCGTCGATCGTCCGCGCGTTCGCGTTGACGGCGTCGATCATGGCGCGCCAGGTGTCGACGTACTTCTGATCGCCGGTCACCCACAGCGCATTGTTGAAGCCGACCATGGCGCGCTGGATCCGGTTGCGGTTCTCGCGCCGGCCAGTCACCGGATTCACCGGGCTGAAGCCCCAGCCGTAGGCGTTCTTCCACCATTCGCCCTTCGGGCCGCCGATCGTGCCGTCCAGGTCGACGAAGCTCGGAATGATGCCGTTGTTCTGCTTCATCCGAGCGAGCCACGCGTCCATGTAGTCGACGATCCAGCGCTTGTACTTCGGGTCTGCGGTGACGACGTAGGCGTCCATCGGGAGCGTCGGTCGCGCCGAGGTTCAGGAACGAGTCGCCGACCACGTCGGTGTATTCCTCGTAGTGGGCGAGCATCTGCTCGCACGTCTTCTCAGCGTGAAGCGCCACGAAGCCGGCCGGATCGAAGGGATCGCCGACCCAGTCGATTGCCGTCGCCTTGCGCAGCAGCGGTCCGCGGCTGCCGTTCAGCAGGCTGCGGATCAGCTTGTGCTGAGGGTCGTAGTTGGGCGCCTCGGGATCTTCGCCCATGTAGAACCCGGCAAAGCGGCGCGCACGCTCCGTGTACTTGGGGTCGTCGGGAATCGACAGGTGCATGCGGTTGAAGAGCTGCAGCCCTTCGCCGTGGTGCATCCAGTCCTGCTGCGCGTCGAACTCCTTGTAATAAATCCCGCCGCGGCCCGCCGGCACCTCCACGGTCTTCGCCTCGGTGTACTGCTTGATGAGCCCTTCGTGACCCTTCATGTACATCTCGCATGATCTCGTCGCTCGCGCCCAACGCGTGCAGCTCCGGCCAGTGGTTGAAGTTCTCGAACGCATCGTCGGCGCCGTCGTCGGCGCCCCAGCGGACGACGCACTGCAGGTAGCCGCGGGCATCGAAGTACTTCTGGAAGAACTCGCGCGCGGCGGGTACGTTCTCGGCAAGCAGCTGCCGCTCGAGGGTGGCCCATGCGGGCGGCGTCATCGGCGTGGTGATGGCGAGCGTGGGCTCCTGCCCGCTGGCGAGCGAGCCGAGCAGGATGGCGGCGGCTGCGGCGAGACCGAGGCGCTGAACTGTCATGGAGGGCTCCTTCTGAACACCGCAGGATAACTCATGCAGTACCATTTGCGCGATGGGCACGACGGATCTCTCGCCGCGCGGCGCCCTGCTGATCGGTGCATGCGCCGTCGCCGCCGGCGTGGCGCCGATTCTCGCCGCGCTCGGCGTGCTTCCGATTCCGATGACGCCGGGTACGCCGAGCTGGGTCGGCCTGTGCGCGGGCGGCATGTTCGTGCTGCTCGGGCTGGCGCTGGTCAACGGGTACGCCGGCGCGCCGGGCCCGGCGCGTGATCTGCGGCAGGCCGTGCTCGGCGCCGGCATCTGCGCGGCGCTCGCCGCCGTCTCCGGATGGGTGGCGTTCGGACCGGGCGAGCGGCACTTCTCGACGTCGGTGAGCGGGCTGTTCTTCTCGACCCGTCGCGCGGGCGGCGAGCTGATGGGGAGGGCGGCCTTCGGCATGGGCGCCACGCTGTCTGCGGCGATCGCCGTGGCGTTGCTCGTCAACGGGTTCATGAGGAAGCGATGAAGCTGCACCAGGTGCTGTTCGACGAGTTGTACGCGCAGGGGGTGCGCCACATCTTCGGGATTCCCGGCGACTTCGTCCTGAATCTGTACGAGGCGCTCGAGCACGACGGCCGGTTCAGGCTGGTCACCCTCAGCCACGAGCCGGCGGTCGGGTTCGCGGCCGACGGCGCGGCGCGCATCACGAACGGCCTGGGCGTGGCCGTCGTCACCTACGGCGCCGGTGGCCTGAACCTGTTGAACTCCGTGGCCTGCGCCTATGCGGAAGAGTCGCCGCTCGTCGTGATCACCGGCGGTCCGGGCAAGGCCGAGAAGCGGCTCGGCGTGCACGTGCACCACGAGGTGAAGTCGTACGACTCACAGTTCAAGATCTATCAGGAGGTCACCGCGTTCGGGGCGCTGTTGGACGACCCTCGGACGGCGGCGGCCGAGATTCGCAAAGCGATCGAAATGGCCCTCAAGTTCAAGAGGCCGGTGTATCTGGAAGTGCCGCGCGACATGGTGTTCGCCGAGGTCAGCCCGCTCTCCGCCGCCGAGCAGGTGGAGCTCCGCGTCGACGCCGGCGCCCTCGATGAGGCGGTGGAGGAGATCCGCACGCGGCTCGACGCCGCGCGCCAGCCGGTGCTCATCGTGGGCGTGGAGGTGCACCGGTTCCACCTCACCGGCAAGGTGCTGCAGCTCGCCGAACGGCTGCAGATTCCGGTAACCTCATCGTTTCTCGGCCGCGGCGTGTTTCCGACGAGGCATCCGCAGTTCATCGGCACCTATCTGGGCGTGGTCAGCCCGCAGCCGCTGCGCGAAATCGTGGAGTCGTCAGACTGCCTGCTGCTCCTCGGCGAGCTCGTGAGCGATACCAGCCTGGGCGTCTCGGCCGAGCGGGTGAACGAGGACAACCTGATCGTGTGCGCCGCGCGCGACGTGTTCATCAGGCATCACCGGTTCCAGGACACGCCGCTGGATCATCTGGTGGACCGGCTGCTCCTGTCGGACCTGCCGGCTCGAGGACACGTCGTCCAGGCGATGAGCACCGACGTGTCGCCCGAGATCTTCGATCCCTACAAACAGGACGAGGCGATCAAGGTGCGGCACGTGATCAAGCTCGTCAACGAGTTCATCGAGCGGCACGGCGATCTGCCGCTCGTCGCCGACACGGGCGATGCCCTGTTCGCGAGCGTCGACATCCGCACGAATGAGTGCATTGCGCCCGCCTACTACGCCACCATGGGCTTTGCCGTGCCGGCGGCGCTCGGAGTCCAGATTGCGGGGGGGCGCCGTCCTCTGGTGCTGGTGGGGGACGGGGCCTTCCAGATGACGGGCAGCGAGATTTCCCAGGCGCGGCGGTACGGCTGCACTCCGATCGTCGTCGTCCTGAACAACAGCCGGTGGGAGATGCTGCAGGCGTTCTTCCCGGACGCGCAATACAACGAGACGGTGTCCTGGCCGTTCTCCAAGCTGGCAGAGCTCTGGGGAGGCCGAGGGTTCCGCACCCACACGCCGCGCCAGTTCCGCGACGCGCTGGAGGCGGCATACGAGGAGAAGCGGCGGTTCAGTCTGATCGAGGTATGCCTCGCGCCTGGCGATATCTCGCCGATTCTTCGCGGCTTCGTGAACGCCGTGCGGACCAGGGTACAGGCGGAGTGAGGATGGCCTCAGGGCTCAAGGCTCAGGGCTCAGGCGAACCTGAACCCTCGAACCTTACGATTAACGCCCTGACCCGCCGCTCCCGGCCCTCGTGGCCTCCGCCCTGCGACGGCTCGCCCCGTCCAATCTCGATCCGGCGGCCGCGCGAGACTTCGTGGGGCGGGGCCTGCACGATGACCTCGAGCACGCCGTCCTTGAAATCGGCCCGGGCACTCTCGGAAATGGCGCCCTCGGGCAGCGGAATGGTCCGATAGAAGGAGCCGTAGCTGCGCTCAGAGCGGTAATAGCCCTCCTGCCGGTCCTGCCGCTCCTCACGCCGCTCACCCTCGATCGTGAGCACGTCTTCGGTGATCTCCACCGTGACGTCGTCGCGGCGCAGTCCCGGCAGATCGGCGCGGACGACGAACTCGTCGCCCCGCTGGAAGACCTCGACACTCGGCTGGAGCGTGCTGGAGCGGCCCAGCATGCCATCCACGCTGTCATTGAACCGTCGCATCAGATCGAACGGGGACTGGCGAGCAGCTCGAAGGGCGAGGGGAACCAGGTGCTCGACGGTTGGCGCGACGAGACGGGTGCAGCGCTAGGCGTCGAGCGGCTGCGTCTTGAGCATGTCGCGAAGACTTTCGACGAGCATCAGAAGTGAATAGGGCTTGGACACGAGGCGCGTGCGCGGTCTGAGCCGCTCGAGCTCGGCAGATTCCGACGGGACGCCGGAGAAGATGATGACGGGCGTGCCGGCGGGCATCGAGATCACGACGTCGCGTCCCGATCCGCGGGCGAGCCGCAGGTCGACAATCGCCGCGTTCGGCTTGTGACGCCGGATGGCATCCATCGCCTCGTCGGCGGTCTCAGCGCTGACCACCTTGAACTGGTTCAGCTCGAGGAATTTTGCGAGCGGGTTCCGCACTCCATGGTCGTCTTCGACCACGAGAACGATCGGCAGCGGCTGAGTGTCCATGGACCTATTTATCGGCACCTGGGGCCGAAATGTTAGAATCGCCGTTTCGGCGTGACCGGGTAGCTCAGTGGTAGAGCAGTGCACTTTTAATGCACGGGCCGCGGGTTCAATCCCCGCCCCGGTCACCAGACTCCACCGACACCGGCCCGCGCGCACACCGGGGCCTTCCCCAGGAGCGCCGGCGGCGCCGATCGCCCCACCACTGAGCAGTGAGCGCGCGTGAGCTTGCCAACAATTTCACGACCGGGCCGACCCGGAGACCGCGGGGAGGCTTCCCGGCCCCTGCCGGCGGGCATCCGCGCGGCGGACCTGCTCACCCTGGCGCTCCTCGCGCTCACGATTGCGATTGCCGTGCACCCGACGCGTTTCACGGTGCTGGGCCTCCAGATCCGCATGCGGAGCTGGCCGCGCCCGCTGGTCTTCGCGCTGATGGTCGCAGCCGTCCGGCACGGGCTGGTCTCCAGGCCCTCCCTGGGAGCGCGCCTTGCCGGAGGTGTCCACCGTGGACTCGGCCACGGAATGTCGGCGGCGCGATCCCTTGTACCGACGCGCAAGCAGCTGCCCCTGGCCGCCGCGCTCGTGCTGCCGTCGCTGCTGAATGTGGCCATTCTGCTGCACGGCTACGACGGGGTCACCTACCTGCGCGGCGACTGCCCCTACTACTATTGGACCGCGCGGTCGATCCTCGCCGGCGACGGGCTGAAATTCGGCCGCGAGCTCCCGGGCGGCTGGCGGGGCCATGTCAATCAGATCGCATTGGCCGTGGACGGCCAGCCCGTGCCCAAGCATCCGGTCGTGCTGCCCATCATCTCACTGCCATTCATCGGGGCGTTCGGCGAGCCGGGCGCGCTCGTGTTCAACGTGGCGCAGGTAACCGCGCTGCTCTGGATCCTCTTCCGCCTCGCGC
The DNA here is from genome assembly GCA_963738315.1 of Vicinamibacterales bacterium. GTDB lineage: Bacteria > Acidobacteriota > Vicinamibacteria > Vicinamibacterales > JAMQPK01 > JAMQPK01. The sequence goes on from CAVTVT010000002.1 coordinate 1,703,646, forward strand.
GGCTGGCGGCCCGGCCCGCGGCGGCGAGCGCGGCGGTCATCGCGACCTATGCGGCCAGCTTCCTGCCGCATTATCTCTGGAATTATTCGCCCGACGTTTGTGCCGCGGCGCTGCTGATGGCCAGCGTGCTGGCCCTGTGCGCCGCGCCGGGCGCCCGGGCGCTGGTGCTCGGGGGCCTGCTCTTCGGGGCCGCCTGCGTCGCCAAGTTTCCGCTCGTGGTGTTCGCGCCGGGGTCGCTGCTCCTGCTGCGCAAGCCGTTTGGCCGGCAGGCGCTGCTCTTCGGGGCCGGCGTGGCTCTGCCATTTGCCGCCTTCGCGGCGATGAACGCGCATCTCTTCGGCTCACCGCTGGTCACCTCCTACGATCGAATCGCGAGGCTCACCGCCAGCGGCGCGCCCGCCGTGTACACCCAGCGCTCGAGCTTCGATCTGCCAATCAGGGAAGGCATCCGCGGTCAGATCCTCGACCGGGAGCACGGACTGCTGGCGACGAGCCCGGTCACGCTGGCGGCGCTCGCCGGCATCCCGTTGTTCTTTCGACGCCGGCCTCGTCTGGCGGCGCACCTCGTGCTCGGCTCGCTCGCACTGTTCCTGCTGTTCTCCACCTACGATCAATGGAGCGCCTCGCACTACGGAAACCGCTTCCTGATGCCGCTCGTCGTCGCGTTCACCGTTCCGCTCGCCGTCGCATTCGACGCGGCGGCGGCGTGGTCGGCCGGGTGGCGCCCGGCCCGGCGCGGGCCAGAGGCTGCCTGAGGTGCGCGTGACGACGCCCGGCCGCGAGCGCGGCTCCGTCGCGCTGTGGGTTCGCGCAGCCGACGCCCTCACCATCGTCCTGCTGCTGGTCGCCGCCTTCACGGCCCTCCATCCGATACGCACCGAGCTGCTCGACGTACCCATCCGCATCCAGCGCTGGTGGAGGGTGCTGGTCATCGGGGCGGCGATCGCGCTGGGCCGGCACTGGCTCGTGCCGGCGCCGTCGCTGCTGTCGCGGCTCTCGGGGGTCCGCCTCCGGCTGAAAGCGATTGCACCGACGCTTGCGGACGTGGTGCCCGTCGTGGTCTCGACGCGCCTGCTGGTGCTGTTGATCGGCTACTTCGCGGTCGTGACGTTCGGACTTCGCCCGCAGGCACCGCCCGAAATGGGTCGGGAGCTCGGGCCGCAGCTTCCCATGCGCTGGGACGCCGGCTGGTATTTGAAGATCGTGCACGAGGGCTACTCCTGGAGCGGCAGCGTGCGCAACCAGCAGACCCTGAATTTCTTTCCCGCGTACCCCATGGCGACGCGCTTCGTGAGCTGGCTCGTCCACGCCAGACGCGTGCCCCCCGCCGTCGCCGACGGGTGGTCGGGTACGGGACTGTCCGTGCTCGCATTTCTGGTGGCATGCGTGTACCTGCACCGGCTCGTGGCGGAGGATCACGGGCAGGAGATTGCTTCGGCGACGGTCCTTCTGATCGCCACCTACCCGTTCGCGTACTTCTACAGCGCGGTGTATCCGGAGGCGCTCTTCCTCCTGAGCGCCGTCGCGGCTTGGTACCACCTCAAGCAGGACCAGCTCCCGGCGGCGGCCGTATGGGGGATGGTGGCGGGACTCTGCCGTCCCAACGGCGGACTGCTGGCCATCCCGCTCGGCCTCTGGGTGTTCACGCACAGACGCGACGCGTGGGGGGCGTACGCGGCGGCGCTGGCACCGATGGCCGGCACGCTGGCGTTCTCGGCCTGGGCGTACCAGCTGACGGGTCATCCGTTCGTCTGGGCCGAGCTGCAGCGGACCGCGTTCGCGCGCACGTACCGAAGCCTCGGGGAGAGTCTCGGCAGCCCGCTCGGGACGATCTATCAGGAGGGCTTCATCGGCTACATGCGGAGCCAGCCGTGGGAGCTGACGAACCTGGCGGCGGCGCTGCTCGGCATTGCGGCCATCTGGCCGGTCTGGCGCCGCGTCGGCGTGGCCGCCGCGGCTTTCGTGGCGATCAACGTGTTCACGCCGCTGCTCAACGGGGGCCTTGTGAGCATGGGGCGGTACACCGCCGTACTCTTTCCGATCTTCATCTGGCTCGCGCTGGCGGCGCGCGCGCAGACGCGGGCGCTCCTGGCCGTCTGCTTCGCCATCTGGCAGGGGGTGCTCGCCGCGCTCTTCTTCACCTGGTGGCCGGTCTTCTGACCGGCTGGTGCGTCCGTCCCGCTACCGCTTGTAGGAGACCGACATCCCCTCGCTCGCCGGCGAGACGATCGACGTCAGCAGCGCCGGGTTATCGCGAATGGCGGTCAGGAAGTCGCCCATCTCGGATCGCTTGTTGACGACGTTGTGGGCGAGGAAGAGGCCGCCCTTGTTCAGCAGCGGCAGCGACAGCGAGAGATAGCGCGCGTAGTCGCGCTTCCACGCGTCGCAGAAGATGAAATCGAACGAGCCGGAGAGCTTCGGAATTTCCGCGAGCGCGTCGCCCAGCACCACCTGCACGATGTCGCTCAGGCCGGCCTTCCTGATGTTCTCGATCGCCTGCCGCCCTCGTGTCTGGTCGTATTCGATGGTCACGAGCCGGCCGCCGGTCTCGCGCAACCCGAGGCCGATCCAGATCGCGCTGTAGCCGCTCGCCGTGCCGATTTCGAGCGCGCGTCTGGTGCGTGCGGCCGCCACCATCACGCGCATGAACCGGCCGTCCTCCTCGGAGACCGCCAGCTGCCCCTTGTCGGCCGCCCTGATCTGCTCGAGCACCGCGCGGGCACCCGCAGGCACTTCCTGCGCATCGAGCGTCCTGGCCGTACACGTCATTGCCGCAAACAGCATCACACCAAGCGTTGCACGCCGCATCCAAGTCACTCCTTGAACCCCGAACCTTGAACCTTGAACCCCGTTTACCCGTGCTTCACGTACTCCACCACCGCGCGAGCCGTCGCACGCGCGTCGCCGACGCAGTCGGGAATCCCGACTCCCCGGAATCCGGCAGCGGACACGAACAGCCCCTGCTGCCCGGCCAGCCGCGCCTCGATCTTCGCCATGCGGTCCAGGTGTCCCACCTCCGGCTGCGGGCTGGCCCGATCCCAGCGGTAGACGCGCGTCATGGTGGGGGCCCCGTGAATGCCCAGGATTGCACCGAGCTCGCCGAGAGCGGTCTCGGTCAGATCGCGATCGCTCTTTGCGAGCACGTCCGGATCGCGCGCGCCGCCGAGAAATGCGCGCAGCAGCACCTGACCCCGCGGGGCGCGCCCCGGCCACTTGGACGAGATCCAGGCGCCGGCGGTGATCTGCAGCCCTTCCGACCGCGGCACCACGAAGCCGGTGCCGGCGAGGTTGTGGCGGATGGCCTCTCGCGCGAAGGCGAAGACCACCGTGGCGGTCGACAGATAGACGACCGACGCGCACAGGCCGGCGAGCTCGGCATCCACCGGCCGGACGAGATCCGCCGCCGCGTACGCCGGGCAGGCGAGAAGCACGGCCCGCGCACGCAGAGGCGGCTGATCCTCCAGATGGAGCAGGAACGCCCGGCCGCTCCGCTCGAGGCGGGTCACCGCCGCCGATGCGCGAAGGCGTTCGGCCGGCAGCACGCGCAGCAGGCCCTGGACGATCTCCTCGATGCCGTTTTGAAAGGACCGGAATGCGCCGTCGGCGCTGGGCGACATCGGCATCTGCCGGAAGAAACGGATGACGCTTCGCGATCGCCGCTCCGCTTCGACGAGCCTCGGGAACAGCGCACGCATCGACAGCCGGGTCACGTCGCCGGCATGAATGCCGGCGAGCAGCGGCTCGGCAATGTAGGTGACCGCTTCTCCGCCGAAGCGGCGGCCGACGAACTCGGCAATCGACTCGTCGCCCGTGGCGCGCCGGCGGGGGACGAAGAGCTCGGCGCCCATGCGCATCTTGCCCGCTGTCGAGAACAGGCGGCTGCGCAGAAACGGCCGGGCCCGAGTGGGGAAGCCGAGCACGGACGCCCCGGGCAGGGGATGAAGCCGCCCCCCGCGGAGCACGAACGCCGTTCGCGGAGCCTTGGTCGGCACCAGCCGATCGCCGATGCCGATTTCGTCGCAGAGTGCCAGAGCCGCCGGCTTCTGCACGAGCAGGGCGTCGGGGCCGGCGTCGACCACGAAGCCGTCAATCTGTTCGGTCTGGATGACCCCGCCAAACCGCGGGCGCCGCTCGAGCACCAGGAATTCGGCGTGCTGCCTGTGGAGCTCGAACGCCGCCGCGAGTCCGGAAATGCCGGCGCCGACAATCGCGACGTCGACCTCGGTCATGCCATCCGCGCCGCCACCGTCTCGCTGACGAGGGCCGCGAGGGCGCGGACGAAGGTGGGAGACGTGTTGAGCGACTCGGTCCGGCGGAGCGAGGCCCCCGCTTCCCGCGCGGCGGCGGCGCTCTGGACGTCGATGTCGAAGAGGATCTCGGTGTGATCGCACACGAAGCCGATGGGGACGACGAGGAATCGGCGCACGCCCGCGCCGGCGCGGGCGGCGATCAGCTCTCCCAGATCGGGACCCAGCCAGGGCTCCGGCGTCCGGCCGGCGCTCTGATACGCCCGGAGGTAGGAGGACACGCCGGCGCGCGCCGCGACGAGTCTGGCGGTGGCCGCCACTTCGTCGGGGTACGGATCGCCGGCCTGCGCGACCCGTTGCGGCAGGCTGTGCGCCGTGAAGATCACTTCCTCGTCGGGCGCCGGCGCGGCGAGCCTGACCTTCTCGGCAAACGCCTCGACCAGCAGCGGGTGATCGTGGAACGATCGCACGCACGTGAGCTCGATCGCGTCCGGGAACGCCGCGCGCGCGGCGTCCATGTACTTCTGCACGCTCAGTGCCGAGAACTGCGGCGCCAGCGGGATCCCGACGACGCGGCGGGCGCCGGCGGCGATCAGGTCGCGGGCGGCATCGGCGATGAAGGGCTTCCAGTTGCGCATGCCCACGGCCACCCGCGTCCGAACCTCCGAGCCGTCAAGCAGCGCCTGCAGCGCCGCTCCCTGCGCGAGGGTCAGATCGGTGAGCGGCGAGCGCCCGCCGATCGCCGCCCAGTTGTGCGTCATCTCGCGGATGAGCTCGGCCGACGGCTCCCGCCCGCCTCGCACCAGGCGCAGGTAGTCGGCCATCTGATCGATGGATTCCGGCGTGCCGTGTGCCATGAGGAGCACGGCGGATTCGAGGCGCGCTTCAGACATGCGAACGTCGATGGCGATGCACGTGATGCGCGAGCGCCTGCACGTGCTCGACGGGCGTGGTCGGCAGTATGCCGTGCCCGAGGTTGAAGATGTGTCCGGGCCGGCCGGCCGCCTTCTCGAGCACGGCATCGGCGCCGGCGAGCATGCGGTCGAGCGGCGCCAGCAGCAGCGTCGGATCGAGATTGCCCTGGATGGCGCGGTCCTCGCCGATGCGGGCCCAGGCTTCGTCGAGCGGGATCCGCCAGTCGGCGCCAATCACGTCGCCCCCCGCTTCGCGCATCTCGTGCAGGATGGCCGCCGTGCCGGTTCCGAAATGGATCGTCGGCACGCCGAGGCCGGACAGCGCGTCGAAGATCGTCCGGGTGTGCGGCATGACGAACTCGCGATAGTCGGACGCGTTCAGCGCGCCGGCCCACGAATCGAAGATCTGAATGGCGTGCACACCCGCCTCGACTTGCGCCCGCATGTATTCGGCGATCGTCGTGGCGAGCTTGCCGCACAGCCGGTGCCAGGCGGCGCTGTGCCCGTACATCAGCGCTTTCGTCAGCGCGAAGTTGTTGGAGTGTCCGCCTTCAATCGCGTAGGAGGCGAGCGTGAACGGCGCGCCGCCAAAGCCGATGAGCGGCGCGTCGCCGTCGAGCTCCGCGTTGATCATGCCGATGGCGTCGAGCACGTGCGACAGCGCCTCGCGGGGCTCGAAGCAGCGCAGCCGGTCGATGTCGGCCTCGCTCCGCAGCGGCTGGTCGATGGCCGGACCCTCGCCCCGCACGAAGTCGAAGGGAAGGCCCATCGGCTCGAGCGGCAGCAGCAGATCCGAGAACAGAATGGCGGCGTCCACGTCGATGCGGCGCAGCGGCTGCAGGGTGACGAGGGTGGCGAGCTCCGGACTCCGGCAGATCTCGAGCAGCGAATGGCGCGCCCGGATCTCGCGGTACTCCGGCATGTACCGGCCGGCCTGCCGCATGAACCACACGGGCGTGCGATCGACCGCCTCGCGCCGGCAGGCGCGCAGGAATCGGCTGTTGCTGATGGAGGGCTTCTCCGGCATGGCGTCGGGCGTCAGCCCTCAGCATATGCCAGGTACGAAGGGAAGCTGAAGGAGTGTCAGGACTCCTTGAGCAGGTTGCGCGCGAGCGCGAGCAGGTCTTCGAGCCAGAGCGGCTTGAAGCGCAGCTCGGCGCCGAGCTCGCGCAGCTCGCCCGAGACGGCATCGCTCAGGAAGTAATCGCCCGTGACAATCGCGACCGGCATCCGGCCGAGGCCGGGTTTGCCCCTGAGCGCACGCAGGAACTGGAGTCCGTCCATCAACGGCATGCGGAGATCGAGGATCACGGCATGCGGGTTGGACTGCTCGGCCTGCTGCAGGCCGTCATTGGCGGAGAGGGCGGTGACCACCCGGTAGCCCTCGAGCCGCAGCATCCGCTCGAACGTCTCGGTGACGCTCGGGTCGTCGTCCACGATCAGGATGGTGCGCGTGCCGGCCGGCGTGGAAACGGCGGAGCTCATCGTCGGTATTCTCTCACCCCGGTGATATCGGACAAATCGGGCTGTTTCGCTAGGCCCGGAGCCCGCGGAACCCTGCCGCGCCGCCGTTGCCATCCATGTTATAGTCGCGATTTCGTGAGCCCCATTCTCGTACGACCCGTTCGAGAGCAGCTCGAGCACGACCGCATCATCCGCCTTCTCCAGACCAGGTTTCGCCGTCGCTTCGATGTCGGAATCAACCCCGGCGCCGAACAGAATGCAGCCGTGGGCACCGGCCCCTCGGCGGTGTACCCCAATCTCGTGCTCTCCAATGCCGACCGCGGCCGCCGGCCGGCGGTGGTGATAGAGGTGGAGACCGTCGAGTCGGTCAACAACCTCGAAGCCCTGGCCGAATGGGTCGCGTTCGGGCGCCTGCGGCCCTTGCTGCACCTATACATCCCCGCGTCGATGATCGAGGTCGCCAAGCGCCTCTGCAGCGACCATCAGGTGCCGGTCGCCGAAATCCACAGCTACCACCTTGTCGGCGACGAACTGCGCTTCGTGCCGGTGTACCGCGCGCCGGCCGACGCGCGCCCGCGTACCGAGGGGCCAGCCGGGACCCGGCCGGCCGCCGCGCGAAAAACGCGTGCAGCGCGGCCCGCGCCATCAAAGCCGTCGCGCGCCGCCAAGGCAGCGCGCCGGCCGGCCAAACCGGTGCGCAAAGCTGCGCCGGCACGCCAGGCCAAGCGCAAATAGCTTTGCCGTTTCTCCGCTTCAACCGCGATAAACGGGGATACGAGACCGTCTCGCTCGTGCACGCGTTTCGCAACCAGAAGGGGCGCACGACCCAGAAGGTCCTCTACTGGTTCCGGACGCCGCCGAACGTGAAGGTGGGACGCCCGCTGTTCGATCCGGACACGGTGCAGTGGATCGAGCAGCAGTACCCGGAGCTGGAGTTCGACTGGCGCAGGATCCTGGCCGCCATTCCCCCGCCGGCCTCCGCCGAAGACGATCTGCGAGGGCAGCGGCGCGGGACGCGCGTCGAGCGCCGCGCCGAGACGCGCGCGCGAAAGCCCGCCCGCCGGGCGCCAGGGCCCAAGGATGATCGAGGACCGAGTTCGGCCGAGGCTGACGCCGAGGCCGTGCCGGTCGTATTGCCCCAGTCCCGGCCGGACACGGCAGACGCGCCTGCGCCGGGCGGGCCCGCTCCGCAGGGTCTGGACCGCTTCCAGGCGCGATACAGGGATCTGCTCGCGAGGATCGCCGAGCGTGCGGGAGATCCCGTCCGGGCCGCGGAGATTGCGGCGCGCGCCGAGTCGCTGAACCCCGACGCGTGGACGACCGAAGACGCCCGCCGGCAGGGAGCGGAGCGATTCGAGGCCGCCGCCGGAGAAATTCGAGCGGAGCTCGGACTTCCCAGGCGGCGCCGGTCCCGGCGAGGCGGTCGGAAACGGAGAAAGGGGCTCCCGGACTCCCAGACCGAAGGCGATACCTCCTCGTCAAAGGAGGGTGCCGGCGCAGAGGCCGAATCGGGAGAGGGCGGCGAAGGCGTTTACGATGCGGCCGCCCCGGATGTGGCCGAACCGGACGACCCGGAGTCAGGCGAGGACGAGGCGGACGGGCCGGCGGGACAGGACGACGGCGAGTGAGCCCCGGCACGAGTCGCTATACTGGAGGGCGGGGCCTTTCATGATGACAATCAGGCGCATCGCTCCCTGGGTGACCGCAGGCATGCTGGCGCTCACCGCCGGCGTTCGCGGCCAGCAGCCGCCGGCCGCTCCCGATCCGCCGTCGCAGCCGACGTTCAGGACGTCGGTGGATCTCGTCAGCTCCGACGTGATCGTGCGCGACAAGCGGGGGCAGTTCCAGGCGGACCTCACGAAGGACGACTTCGAGCTCTACGAGGACGGCGTCAAGCAGACGCTGACGTCATTCGTGCTCGTTCACGGCGGCCGGGCGTTCACGACTCAGGTCGCCCCCACCGCGGCGCCGGTACGCGAAGGCATCATCCTCCCGCCGCCCCGGCCGACCAACGACACCGCCGGCCGCATCATCGTCTTCGTCGTGGACGACCTGCACCTGGATTTCCGAGACACCATCCGCGTGCGCAATCTGTTCAAACAGATGGGGAAGCAGCTCGTCCATGAAGGCGACCTGTTCGGCGTCGTCTCCACGGGGACATCTTCCATCGCCATCGATCTCACGTACGACCTCAGTCGGATGGAAGACGCCGCGAAGCGGATCACGGGGGGAGGCCTGAAGCCCTCGGAGATCATCCAGCAGTCATCGACGGGGGAGACGCCAGCCGAAGTGACCCACCGGGCCCACGTGGCGTTCTCGACGGTGCAGGATCTGCTCAAGAATCTCGAGCAGTCGCACAATCGCCGCAAGGCGGTGGTGCTCATCAGCGGCGGCTACGACTTCGATCCCTTCGCCGCCGCACGGTCCGGGCAGGCGGCCAGCGGCTTCCTGAACAACGACAGGGTCGATCCGAACGATCCCCTGACCCAGGAAATGAACATGGGGAACAAGTTCGCCGATACCGACCTGGCCATCGAGCTCAGCGAGCTCGCCCGGGAGGCGAACCGCGCGAATGCGACCTTCTATACCATCGACCCGCGCGGCCTGGTCGCCGGCGGGGACATCGACGAGCAGGTGGACCCGTCGGAATGGGAGGCGCACCTCCACAAGCAGCAGGACAGCATGCGGGTGCTCGCGGAGCTCACGGGCGGGATGGCCGTGGTGAACACGAACGATTTCGACAAGGCGATCAAACGGATTGACGCCGAGACGAGCGACTACTACGTGCTCGCCTACTACTCCTCGAACCCCGATCCGACCCAGCGACGGCGCCAGGTCCAGATCAAGGTCGACAAGCCCGATCCCAACGGCGGCCCGCTGGAGCTCATCTACCGCCGCGAGTACACGCTGCGGCCGATGCCCGTCAATCGATCGAAATGAGACATACCCTTCCGGAAGGGTAACCGGGAGGAAAGCCGTGGCAGGAACGAGCCGCCTGCGGAATCCGCGTCAGCTCGAGCGTATCGGCGTGAGCATGGAGCCGAGCCGATCGGCGATCGTGTGGTTGCGCCGATGGGTGTGACTCTGGCAGCCGGTCCCTTTTTCCTCGACGTAATTGATGTCGCGGTTGGTCGCCAGCTCTCGATAGCGGCCGACCACGCACCCGCAGGAAAGCGTCGTGAAGCCGAGGAGTCGAACGAAGTTGCCCATGGCGCTGCCTCTCTGCGTGTAGCGCGTAGCAAGAGATGTACCCAGAACCACGGCAATGGGATCACGGACGAGGCCTCGCGGCGCGCGGCAGAGAGATCGCGATTCTGCTGGGGAAACGTCACGATTCGGTTCGCCGATCGACGCCGCTACGGCAGGCGGTCCGCGCAGCGCGCCGCAGGGAGTGTGAAGAAGTCACCGCATGCGATGGAAATTTGGCGCCCGAAACCAATCACTTGGATTGTGGTGACGATTTGATCGCGGTGAACACCTCGAGATCGCGGACGCGCTGAGCTGCGGCGAGCGCCCGCGCGCGCGCGATGCGCCAGAAGAACGCCAGGTGAGCGAGGACCGAGATGCCGATCCAGCCGGCATGCCGCCCGGCTGGCGGGAGACAACAGACAAAATCTGTCAGTCCGGCGATGACAAACAGTGTCACAAAGAGCGGACTGCTTCCGCCTGGCGCCGCCTTGCCGTACGACATCACCGCGTGCTCCCATCCCCACTGCGGAAGGGCGTCGGCCGCCGCCTCGCTTTCGAAGTACACCTGAAGGTAGCGACCAATCCGTTCCACGCCGGTGTGGACGAACAGGTTGATTTCGAACGTCGATGCGAGCACGACCAGCGGGACGAGCACGGCGGCGCGGTCGAACGGGCCGGCCGCCACCGCCAGGGCAAGGGCCGCCCAGCCGATGAGTCCGGTGAGCACCACCGACATCCTCAGCGTGCCGCGCTCGCGGATGGTCCGGCGCAAAGCGTCATATTCGGACACCCGCAGGGGGGCGGCGGTGGAAGACGCGTCCATTTTTTTGCTTTCCGGGCTACAGAGGCTTTGCTAGAATACCGAATACTTTCTCAGAGGACCTAACTTGAACAGCATGAGGACTTTCAGGCTTCGGGCCGGCCGACTGACCTTCCTGTGCCTGGGAGCGAGCTTTCTCGCCGCCGGTGCCGAGGCAACGACGGTTCGGTCTCCGGTGGCGCAGGTCACCGCCGCCCCGGCGGCTGCCGTCTCGAAATCCACGGCGGCCAGCCGCGCCTCGCGCTCCAGGGCCCGTGCCCGCGCGGCGGCACGGCGCCGCGCCGCGGCGGCCCGCGCGCGGGCCGCGCAGCGAGCGCTCGCCGAGGCCAAGACGCCTCACTACCGAACGGATGCCGACGGCAACGTCGTGCCCGATCTGCGCGCGGCCGCCGGGATCATCTACGATCCCTCGACCGGAAAGGTGCTCTGGGAGGAGCATTCGCAGGACGAGCGGTCGATTGCGAGCATCACCAAGGTGATGACGGCGGTCATCTTCCTCGAAAGCGCGACCGATTTGAACCAGCAGGTGCAGATCGTCCGCTCCGATACGGCTGCCGCCTCCACGACGTATCTCCGCACCCGCGATCGCGTGCGGCTGGACGATCTACTGCATCTCCTGCTGCTGCCATCGGACAATGCGGCGGCCCGCGCCCTGGCGCGCGTCTCCCCGCTGGGCTACGACGCGTTCATCGCGCGGATGAACCAGAAGGCCAAGGATCTGGGGCTCGACCATACGCATTACGCCGATCCATCGGGCCTGAACTCCGACAACGTCTCCTCGGCCTACGACATGGCGCGGCTGATCTCCTTCGCGGCGGAAGACGACCGCATCGGCCCGATCATGCGTACGCCGGAGTACAGCTTCCGCACGGCGGCCGGGCGGCAGATTTCAGTGCACAGCACCAACCAGATTCTCCGCGCCGGGGATGTCGAGGTGCGCGGAGGCAAGACGGGATTCATCTCGAAGGCTGGCTACTGCCTCGCGACGCTTTTGCGGCTGCCGCAGGGCGGGCCGTCGCTGGCGGTGGTGGTGCTCGGCGCGAACTCGAATCCGGGGCGGTTCTGGGAGACGCGGCACCTGCTGGCGTGGCTGTCCGAGCGTGCCCAGTTGTTCGGCCTTTCGACTCCGGCGGTCGTCCACTAGAGGTTGGCCCGGCCGCCACAGGGCTGTTCCCGACCCTCCTAGGCTTCGTACCCCCTCTTGATGGCAGCCGCATCGAGAGGAAGAGTTGCGATGGAATCCACTGCCAGCAAGGCTGGACGGCTGCCATCCCTCCCATCGAACGCCTTCAGATAACGGTGGCACACGTCGCAGGCATAGATCCGGTAGCGCTGATCCCGGCTCGTGAACGAGGTGATTCGGGAGCGATCGCTGTTCTCGCAGTATGGGCAGGTGATGGCGTCGTACCGCCATTGACCCGTACAGCGGCCGCAGATGAGGAGCCGTTCGGCGGCCGGATTGATGTAGGCGAACTCCGGCTCCCCGCCGCAGAGCGGGCAGAAGGGCTGGCCCCACTCACCAACCTCCACTTGAGACAGCAGCGCCTCCGCGCAGCGCGCCAGGAACGGACGCATGGCCAGGAGCAGCACCTGATCCAGCAGCTCGTGCTCGCGCGTCGCGTCGGTGCGGCGGCGGGCCGGGGCCATCGCCTCCTCGTACCAGCTGGCGACGACGGCCTCGATCTGTCCCTCGCGCGCGAGAGTTTGGAGCCGGTGATAGTCGGTCGAGTCGAGCATCTCGAATCGTTTGAGAATGTCGGCCGTCTGTCTGATCATCAGGCGGAAGTCGCTCCAGTCGATCGGAATGTCCTTGAACTGGAGCATCGGGCGGCGCCGGTTCCGGTCCGGTTTCCGGCGGTCGACAGTGATGGCCGGCAGAGGCACCCGCGACTGCACCCGTCGCTGCACCGAGAGCAGCTCGATTTGCATGTCAGCGGCCGAGGCGAGATCCGGCTGTTCGTTCTTGAGATGCCTCAGCTCCACGACATCCCGGGCTTCCGGCCGGGAACGGCGTTCGACAGGATCTGTCTTGGGGGAATTCACTCTAGAATTGTGACGCAGGCTGACGTATCGATGCAATAGCGGCCAGCGTACGCTGTTCACTAGATGACCGTCTCAGTTTTGATGATCGGATCGGAGGCGCTGCCGTTCTCCAAGACCGGCGGCCTGGCCGACGTGCTCGGCGCGCTTCCGCTCGCAGTGGCCAGGCTCGGGCACCAGGTCACGCTCGTCACCCCGAAATATCGTGGAGTCGACGCGAAAGGGCTCGTTTCGACGCTGCGCGTCCCCTTTCCTGGCATGCCACCCGAGACACGCTTCGTCGAACAGCCGCTCGACGAGCGTGTGCGCGTGGTATTCGTCGATCGTCCCGACCTGTACGACCGCGAGGCGCTGTACGGCCTGGGCGCCAGCGACTACACCGATAATGCCAGGCGCTTCGGATTCCTCGCCCGCGCCGCCATCGAGTACGCGGCCAACCAGCCGGTCGCCTTCGACATCGTCCACGGCCATGACTGGCAGGCGGGGCTCGTGCCGGTGTATCTCAAGACCCTCTACCGCAACGACCCGCGGTTTTCGACGATGGCCTCGGTCTTCACGATCCACAACCTGGCGTACCAGGGGAGTTTTGCGCCGGAATGGCTCGGCCTGCTGGATCTCGGTCCAGAGATGCTGCGCATCGACGCGCTCGAGTTCTGGGGCAAGATCAGCTTCCTCAAAGGGGGCATCAACTTCGCCGACCTCGTGACCACCGTGAGCCCGACCTACGCCAAGGAGATTCAGACTCAGGAATACGGCGCGGGCATGGAAGGGGTGCTCGCCGGACGCGCGCGCGATTTGTACGGCGTTCTGAACGGGATCGATGTCGAGCGATGGGATCCCTCGAGCGATCCGTTCCTGCCGGAGCCGTACGACGAGCGGACGCTCGAGCGCAAGTCGGCCTCCAGGCGGGAGCTGCTCGAGATCCTCGGTCCGCGCGGCTCCGGAGAGCAGGTTCGGCGTCCGCTCGTCGGAATCATCTCGCGGCTGATTGACCAGAAGGGGTTCGATCTGATCGCCCAGATCGCGGACCGGCTGCCGGCGCTGGGGTTCAGCTTCGCGGTGCTGGGGACGGGCGAGGGGCGGTACGAGCAGATGTGGCAGGCGCTCGCCAGCGCCCATCCCGGCACCTTCGGCGTCAAGATCGGCTTCGACGAGCCGCTCGCGCACCTGATCGAAGCGGCGGCCGATATCTTCCTGATGCCTTCGCGCTTCGAGCCATGCGGGCTCAACCAGATGTACAGCATGCGATATGGCACCGTGCCGGTGGTGCGGGCGACGGGCGGGCTGGACGATACGGTGGTCGACTACAATCCCAGGCGCGGCGCGGGAACCGGCTTCAAGTTCCGGGAGTACACGCCGGACGCTCTGCTGGACGCGCTGGAGCGGGCCAGGGGGGCATTTGCCAACCCCCGAGCCTGGAACAAATTACAGGTGTCCGGCATGAGGCAGGATTTTTCCTGGGACCGTTCGGCGCGCGAGTACGTCAAAATGTATGAAAAAGCTCTCGTGAACCATGGCGTCCGGCTGTAGCCGGCATCATGCCCGCGGCCGGCTCGTGCCGGTCCGCGCGCGCGTCCGGCCCGGGCCGGACAGGAGACGGAATGGCGTCCGAAAAACTGCAGATTTTCACCGACGGCAACTTCGATTCGACGGTCGTCAAGTCCGACAAGCCGGTGCTCGTGGATTTCTGGGCCGAGTGGTGCGGGCCCTGCCGCCGCCTCGCGCCCACGGTGGACGCGCTGGCCGCCGACTACGAGGGCAAGGTCACGGTCGGCAAGTTGAACGTCGACGAGAACCCGAACACCGCCGGACGGTTCAGCATTCGTGGCATTCCGACCATTCTGATCTTCAAGGGCGGGGAGATCGTGGAATCGGTCGTCGGCCTCACCGACAAGGACCATCTCAAGCAGCTTCTCGACAAGCACGCGTGACGTGCGGAGCCGCATGAGCCCTCATCGCAACGTCACCATCATCGGCTCGGGGCCGGCGGGTCTCACGGCCGCCCTCTATTCCGCCCGCGCCAACCTGAAGCCGCTCGTCATCGAGGGGCTCGAAGCCGGCGGCCAGCTGATGCTCACGACCGCCGTCGAGAACTTTCCCGGCTTCCGCGACGGCATCATGGGCCCCGAGCTGATGGCCGAGATGCGCGCCCAGGCGGAGCGGTTTGGCGCCGAGATCATGCAGGGGAACGTGGCGCGCGCCGACCTCGGCCGTCGGCCGTTCAAGCTGGAAGTCAGCGAGCACCTGCTCTATACCGAGACGCTCATCATCGCCACCGGCGCCTCCGCCCGCCTGCTGGGTCTCCCCGCGGAGCGCACGCTCCTGGGACACGGCGTCTCGACCTGCGCGACCTGCGACGGGTTCTTCTTCCGGGGCAAGCCGATCGCCGTGGTGGGCGGGGGAGACTCCGCGCTCGAGGAGGCGATCTTCCTCACGAAGTTCGCCTCCAAGGTGACCGTCATCCACCGGCGCGACACGCTGCGCGCGTCGAAGATCATGCAGGACAAGGCGTTCGAGAATCCCAAGATCGAGTTCGCGTGGAACTGCGAAGTCGAGGACATCCAGGACCTCTCGAAAGGGCACGTCACGGGCGCGCTGCTGCGTGACAACGTGACGGGCGAGAAGACGCTGCTGCCGGTCGAGGGGGTGTTCGTGGCCATCGGGCACACGCCGAACACGAGCCTCTTCGCCGGACAGCTGCAGATGGACGCCAACGGCTATATCGTGACGCACCAGGGCACGCGCACGAGCGTGCCGGGCGTGTTCGCCTGCGGCGACGTGCAGGACCATGTCTACCGTCAGGCCATCACGGCCGCGGGCACCGGCTGCATGGCCGCCCTGGATGCCGAGCGGCACCTCGAGCATACGCCCCTCGATGCGGGAGACCTGGAGAACATGCCGGGCGTGTCGGTGGAGAACCGGTGAGCTCGAAGAAGGTATAATTCCTCGCCATGTGGACGAAAATGATGACGGGGCCGCGAAAGAAGTCGCCCAAGACCATCGCGGTCATCGATCCCGATCGCTGCTTCGGCGCGTTCGCCTGCTCGATCTGCCAGGCGGCCTGCCCGGTGGCCGGCTGCATCGTGGAGGAGAAAGATCGGGACGGCCGGCTGGTGTGCGCCGTGCGCGCCGACCTGTGCATCGGCTGCGGCCTCTGCGTGACGCTGGGCAATCCGACGGCGCCGCAGGTCCGCGAATTCGGCTGCCCGCCTGACTACGACGCCATCAACATGATGCCGTTCGAGCAGGTGGTGGCGGCCATCGAGGCGTCGGACAAGGAAGAGACGACCACGTCCGTGGCGGCCGGGCTGTAGCCGCTACCATCCGCAGCAATCGGTCTTGAAGCCGCACGCCGCACAGCGCCACACCGCGTGCATGCGGTACATCTCTCCCCCGCAGCGCTCGCACACCACCTGATTCCCCTTCTTCTCGCACGCCGTGTCGGGCTCCAGAGGCCGGGGTGCGGGTTTCGGCGGTTCGGCCATTGAGGGCATTATAGGAGAGCCGTGCGACGAGACTACATCGCGGAGCTCCGCGAAACCGGGCGGATCGCCGGGCAGGCGGCGAAGCGGGCCACCATCGCGATGTACGAGAGCGACGACATGACGTATGCCGCCTCGATCGCGTATTACGCCCTGCTGTCGCTGTTCCCGGTCCTGCTCATCCTCATCTCGATTCTCAGCAGCGTCACGGCGTCGGAAGCGAACCGCCTGGCCATCATGGGCTTCGTGTTCCGTTATTTTCCGAGCCACTTCGACTTCATCTTCCAGCAGCTCGAGTCGTTCCGCCAGGCGCCCGTCCGGCTGGGCATCGGCGGCAGCATTGCCCTGGTGTGGGCCTCGCTCGGCGTCTTCAACGCGATCAGCTCGGCGGTGAACCATGCCTGGGGCGTCGAGAGGCAGCGGAACTTCTTCAAGCACCGGCTGTTCTCGTTCCTGATGCTGACCACGGCAGGGCTGCTGCTGCTCGCGGTGCTGCTGCTGGCGACGGCGGTGCAGGTGGTGGAGGCGCGCTGGTTCGCCAATACGCAGGTGACGTCGCACGCGGTGGTCCTGCTGCGCAGCTTCGCCGTACGGTACGCGGCGCTGCTGCTGCCGGCGCTGGTCTTCGGGCTGACCTACTACTTCGTCCCGCACGTGGAGGTGCTGCTCAAGGACATCTGGCTGGGCGCGCTGATCACCGGCCTCGTCTGGGATGCGGGCCTCAAAGGGTTTTCGTGGTTCGTGCGCGACACGTCCCGCTGGTCGCACATTCACGGTAACATCGCCACCGTGGTGGTGTTCCTGATCTGGGTCTACTCCTCGGCCGTGATCCTGCTCTGGGGCGTGGAGTTCACCGCGTCGTACGGCAAGATCCGGCGTGATCTGCGCGCCGCCGGATCCCCAGGCCTCGCCGCATCTCTCCACAGGTCCATGCCGAACCGACTCGCGAGCGAGCGTAGCCCGTACCTGCTGCAGCACGCCGAGAACCCCGTCGACTGGCGGCCGTGGGGCGCCGAGGCGCTGGCGCTGGCGGCCGAGCTCGATCGGCCGATCTTCCTCTCGATTGGCTATTCCACCTGTCACTGGTGTCACGTCATGGCGCACGAATCGTTCGAGGACCCCGGGATCGGCCGTCTCCTCAACGATCACTTCGTGTCGATCAAGGTCGATCGGGAGGAGCGCCCAGACGTGGACCGCGTCTACATGACGTTCGTCCAGGCGACGACGGGCGCGGGCGGCTGGCCCATGAGCGTCTGGCTGACGCCCGACCTCCAGCCGTTCTACGGCGGCACCTACTTTCCGCCGGACGCCCGCTGGGGCAAGCCAGGATTCGCGGACGTGCTGCGGGAGGTCGCGCGCGTCTGGCAGCAGGAGCGCGAGAAGGTACGTGAGTCGGCCGTGCGTCTCACCGAACAGATCCGCAGCCTCCGCGTGATTCCGCCGGGGGGAGAGGTGCCACCCGTCGATACGCTCGCCGAAGGCGTGGCACAGTTCGCCCAGATGTTCGACCGCGAGCGCGGAGGCTTCGGCGACGCGCCGAAGTTCCCCAGGCCGAGCGAGCTCTTCTTCCTGCTGCGCGAGACGGCGCGCGCCGGCGACTCGGCCCCGTCACTGATGGCCGCCCGGACCGTCCGGGCCATGGCGATGGGCGGGATGCGCGATCACGTCGGGGGCGGCTTCCACCGGTATTCGGTGGATCGCGAATGGCGCGTGCCGCACTTCGAGAAGATGCTGTACGACCAGGCGCAGATCGGGCTCGCCTGCCTCGAGCTGTATCAGCTCACGCACGACGGCGACTTCGCCCAGGTCGCGGAAGACACGCTCCAGTACGTCCGGCGCGAGCTGACGAGCCCGGAAGGAGGCTTCTTCTCCGCGGAGGACGCCGACAGCGTCCCGCCGGAATCGGCGGATGATCCCCGCGCGCACAAGGTGGAGGGGGCGTTCTACGTCTGGACGGCGGAGGAGCTCGAGCGGCGGCTGGGGACCGACGCCGAGATTTTCAAGCTGCGCTATGGCGTGCAGCCGGGCGGCAACGCGCCGCATGACCCGCAGGGGGAGTTCGCCGGCAAGAACATCCTGTACGTCGCGCGCGCGATGGAGGATCTCGCCCGGCAGACGGGCCGATCGCCAGACGACCTGGCGGAGGGGCTGCAGCGCGCGCGGACGGCGCTCTTCGCGGCGCGGCTGGAGCGGCCGCGCCCCCATCTGGACGACAAGGTGCTGACCGCGTGGAACGGTCTCATGCTCGCGGCCTTCGCGCGCGCGGCGCGCGTCATGCCCTCCGAGGCAGGGCGCCGGGCGCACCTCGAGTCGGCCGTGAACGCCGCGACGTTCCTGCGCCGCACCATGTGGGACGAGGACGCACGGCTCCTGAGGCGGAGGTACCGTGCCGGCGAGGCCGGCATCGACGCGTACTCCGAGGACTACGCGTATCTCATCTTCGGCCTGCTCGAGCTCTTCCAGACGACGGGCGACGCGCGGTGGCTCGGCTGGGCGCGTGCGCTGCAGCGCCGCATGGACGAGCTGTTCTGGGACGAGGAGAGCGGCGGCTGGTTCAACACCACGGGCCGCGACCCGACGGTGATCCTCCGGCTCAAGGAAGATTACGACGGCGCCGAACCGGCGCCGAGCTCGATATCGGTGCTCAATCTGCTGACAATCGCAAGCCTGGCGCCGGAGCCCGAGCTGCACGTGCGCATCGAGAAGACATTGAAGATGTTCGGCCCGAGGCTGGGCCAGCTCGCGCGCGCGGTGCCGATGATGGCCGCTTCGCTGTCTGCCTACCACGCCGCGCACGCGCAGATCGTGCTCGTCGGCCCGCGGGACGCCGTCGAGCCCTACATGCGCGAGGTCGCCGGACGGTATCTCCCCTTCGCCGTGGTGGTCCCGGTGGAGCCGGGGCCGCACCAGGATGAGGTTGCGGCGCAGATGCCGTTCATCACCGGGCTGCGCATGAAGAGGGGCGCTGCCACCGCGTACGTCTGCCGCGCCTTCGCGTGCGCCGAACCGGCGACCGATCTGGAGTCGCTGCGCGCGCGTCTCGCCGGACTATAATCGGCGGCGTGGCTGCTGCGGACGTTCAGGTCGACGTGTGGCTTCGGGGCACCAACTTCGCCACGACCGATACCATCCGGGGCGTCGCGATCGATCCCTCGAGCTGGACGGACTGCGACGTCTCGACGCTCCTGAAGGCGATGCTGCTGGCCATTCACCGCGCGAAGCATCCAGAATCGGGAGATGCGCCCGTGTACCTGCGCGGGTTCAGCTGGATCGTCAACCCCTATGAGGACGGCGGCGTCGTGATCGCCATCGAGATCCAGGCGGGCGCCGCCGTGTCGGGTCCGTTCAATATCGACCGCCGTCAGCTCGAAGGCATGGTCTCGCGCGCCATCGCTCACGAGAGCGTGCGCCCCGCCTCCGAGTCCATTCACTGACGGCGCCTACCAGCGCCGTCCGTTCCGCCAGATCTGATCGTTCGACCGCCCGCGGTCGCGCCCGTTCGGCGAGTCGTACAGCGGCCGCACCGAGACGATTCGGCTGTCGAGCCCGAGGTCTCCGATGTCGTTCACGCTGCGGCTGACCGTCGCGCACCGGCGGCTGCCATCGCAAAGCTGCCAGGCGCCGCCGCGCACTTGCACGCTCCGAACGCGGTTTCCTGGACGCACGTTGGCCGACTCGGGCGTGACGAAGATGGAATTGCCGCGATACCCCGGGCGATCGTAGAGCACGATGGTGCCGGTGTCGCGCCGGTCGTAGATGCCGCCCTGGCGGTTCGAGCCGAACCTGCCAGCCACGCGGCGCATGGACGAGATGCGATCGTTCCAGCCGACGCCGCGCAGATCGGACGCCGGCCCCGAGAACACCTGGCAGCGGTTGCCGTAGTTGACGTCCTGGCAGACCTCCCACGTCTCGCCGTTCGGAATGTCGATGCTCGAGATCTTGTCGTTCAGCGAGTAGCCGCGCAGATCCGGAACGTCGTCGCGGAACGTGGCGCTGTCTCCGCGAAAATCCGGATTCGCATAGACCGTGATGCCCGATCCGTAGCGCCGCGACTGCGCCGATGCGGGAGCCGTGAGTGCCACGAGCACGGCTGCGACGGTCGAGCCGCGGGCGAGCGCGATCCACCAGCGTGTGGCCGTTGTCATGAGTACCTCCTGAGCGCGCGCGGGGCGCGCGGCGTGGGCGGGTACCGGGACCCGTCGATGGTGAAGGCTGCAACCGATGTGCCGCGGAGGGCCGGCGTGATTTGCTCGGAATTGCACGTATCTTTCGGGAGGGTGTCCCCTGCAGTAATCATCCGCACGGCTGGCCGGGCGCATGGCGAGGACGACGCTCGTCCGGGGCGCCGCGGTGAGGGTGGGCCGGGCTTCAGGAGCTCTGGCGGAGCGCGTGGCGGCCGTCCCCGGTGCGCGGCTCCTTCGGAACGGTGGAGTCGTCGAGCGGCAGCGTCAGGCGCGCGTCCACGCGATGGCGCCCGTCCTCACATGCGGCCCCGCGGGCATCCACAATGGCCACCGTTCGGCCGTCGTAGGTCTCGTAGAACCCGACCAGGCAGCCGCAGGGGAGGCATCGGCTGCCGGTGCCCCTCAAGATGCGCATCGCCGCCAGAGTAGCAGCCGGATGTGAACCGCCGGTGAAAATATCGCCGTTTGTAGTACGAACCGGGACAGATCGGCCGCGAATTTTCCTTGCAGGTCCCCCTCTCGGCATCCGATAAACAGGGTGATGAAGACTCGAGCGCTGATCGTCGACGACGACCCGTCGATTCGGCAGATTCTCTGGCGCTGGCTCGAAAAGTGGGGCTATGCCGTGGCTGACGCGAGCACGGCGGCCGAAGGGCTCGAAGCGATGTTGTCCGAGCCGGCGCAGATCGTCTTCGCCGACATCCGCATGCCGGGCCACGACGGGCTCTGGCTCGCCGAGCGCGTGCGCGCAAAGTGGCCGGGTACCGCGGTCATCATGATCTCCGGGCTCGACGATCTCCAGACGGTGCTGGATGCGCGCAAGAAGGGGGCGATCGACTTCGTGACCAAGCCCATCGGCCGCGAGCAGCTCTGGCAGGCTCTCGAGCGCGCCAACGCCACGCTGCCCGCAGCGTAGCGGGTTCGAGGTTCAGTTCTCCAGTTCTCCAGTTCTCTGGTTGTTCCGGCTGCCTTCCGACTTGTGTCAGAATCCCCTGATGCGCTCCAGGGGCATCGCGTGGTCGGCCGCAGCGGTGACCCTGCTGTATGTGCTGGCAGTGTTCACCGGCGCGTTCCTGCACCATGATTTCGCCTGCCACCAGAACTCGCGCACGCACTGCCAGGCCTGC
This sequence comes from Vicinamibacterales bacterium, assembly GCA_963738315.1. Taxonomy (GTDB): domain Bacteria; phylum Acidobacteriota; class Vicinamibacteria; order Vicinamibacterales; family JAMQPK01; genus JAMQPK01. The sequence continues at coordinate 1,725,113 of CAVTVT010000002.1, forward strand.
CAGGCCACCCAGGGCGCCCAGCGCGTGGAACGCGCGTCCGCACCCCCTCACGTCCTGAACCGCGTCGCCGGTCGCGTCGAGCTCCAGGCGCCGCTCCTCGTCGAAGCGCCCGCCACATCCTTCGTCTCAGATCGCGCACCTCCGGCCTGACGCTCGGCCCGACGCCGGGACACGGCCGCGGCGGACGGAAGTCGATCCTGCTTCCGTCCAGCCGTCGGCAGGGGAGGGTATATGCGTGTGTTGTTCCGCCAGATTGTCGTTGCGGCGACTCTGGTGTTGACGGGTTCATCCGCCTTCGCGCAGCAGGGCACCGAGACGGCCGCCATTCGCGAAGACATCGCGCGGCTGCGCCAGCAGCTCGACGCCCTCGAGGCGCGGCTTGCAGCGTTGGAAGGCGCTGCGGCGCCGGCCGCAGGTCCCGCTGCAGCGCCGCAGGCGGCCGCGGCGGTCGAAGCGCCGGCGGAGCAGCCGCCCGCGCCGCCGGGGGCGATCTCGGTGGCGGTACCGCCGGGAGCGGCCGGAGCGGGCGGGCCGCAGGGAGCGCTCCCGGTCTATGGGGCCTCAGTGGCCGGTTCCAAGGTGTTCAACCCCGACATCGCCGTCATCGGCGACTTTCTCGGCGCCTCGGGGCGCAATACGGTGAATCCCGCTCCGGCGCTCGAGATGCACGAGTCGGAGGCTTCGCTGCAGGCCGTCGTCGATCCGTACGCGCGCGCGGACTTCTTCATCTCCTTCGGCGAGGCGGGCGTGGATCTCGAGGAAGGCTACGTGACGTTTCCCGCGATTCCGGGCGGCCTTCTCGTGCGGGCCGGAAAGATGCGGGCGGCCTTCGGAAGAGTGAATGCGCTCCACAACCACGTGCTGCCCTGGACCGACCGCCCGCTGGTCACCGAGAACCTCGTGGCGGGCGAGGAGGGGATCAGCGACGCGGGCTTCTCCGTGGCCCGGCTGATCCCGAACCCGGTGCTCTTCCTCGAAGCGACCGGTCAGGTGTTCCGCGGGGACTCGGAGGGGCTGTTCGCCTCGAGCGAGCGCGGAGACCTCAGCTACGTTGGTCACCTGCGCGCGTACCAGGACCTGAGTGACGACAGCAACGTCGATCTCGGTGTCTCCTACGCCTACGGGCACAACCCGTCGGGCCGGATCGGCGATGTCGATCTCGGCAGATTCACCACCTCCCTGGTCGGCTTCGATGCGACGTACCGCTGGCGTCCTCTCGCCCGTTCGATCTATCACTCGTTCGTCGGCCGGGGTGAGGCCGTGTGGAGCAGGCGGGCGCAGCCAGGCGGCGAGCCGCACAGTTCGGGCTACTTCGTTTCGGGCGACTACCAGTTCGCGCGGCGCTGGTTCATAGGCGGCCGCTACGATCGGTCGGCGAGAGCCGCCGACGCGCGCGCCGTCGACAAGGGGCAGTCGGCGATTGTGACCTACTGGCCCAGCGAGTTCAGTCAGGTCCGCGGGCAGTACCGACGGACGGCCTATGCCGACGGACCGCTCGCCAACGAGCTCCTGTTTCAGATGCAGTTTTCCATCGGTGCGCACGGCGCGCACCCGTTCTAGGGTGAATTCATGCTCACACGCCTGATTCCCGTTCTGGCGCTGGCGCTGCTGCCGGCGCTGCCCGCGCACGCCCAGGGCACACTCCACGTCATGACCTCGACCGAAGACCTGGCCTCGATCGCGCGCGAGGTGGGGGGCGATCGCATCGCGGTCGATTCGATCGCGCGCGGCTACCAGGACCCGCATTACGTCGAGGCGAAGCCCAGCTTCATCCTGAAGCTGCAGAAGGCGGACCTGCTCGTAGTCGTCGGCCGCGACCTGGAGATCGGCTGGCTGCCGCCGCTGATCACCCAGAGCCGCAATGCGAAGGTGCAGCCGGGAGCGGCCGGCTACCTGGATGCGTCGCTGCAGGCGCAGATTCTCGATATCCCGACCGGGGCCATCACACGCGCGATGGGCGACGTCCATCCGCTCGGGAACCCGCACTACTGGCTGGATCCCGAGAACGGCAAGCGGATCGCGAAGCAGATCGGCGACCGGCTGGGACAGCTGCGCTCGGGCGAGAAGGCGTACTTCGACGGCCGCGTGGCCGACTTCAGCGCGCGGATCGACGCCGCCGAGCGGCGCTGGCTCGCGGCGATGGCGCCCTACAAGGGCACGAAGGTGGTGACCTACCATTCCTCGTTCTCGAACTTCGCCCTGCGATTCGGCCTCGTCATCGCCGGGTTCGTGGAGCCGCGCCCCGGGATTCCCCCGACGCCGCAGCACACGCTCGACCTGATCAACGAGATGAAGGCCCAGAACATCCGCATCGTGATGGTGGAGCCGTACTTCGACCTGAAGACGCCGAACGCCATCGGCCGGCAGACCGGAGCACAGGTCATTGTCGTGCCCCCTTCGGTCGGCGGCGCCAAGGAGGCGAGCGACTACTTCAAGCTGTTCGACTACGACGTGGCGCTGATCGTCAACGCGATCAAGCAGTCTGGAGCGAAATAGCCGTGCTCGATACAACGGTTCTCAGCTTCCTGGCCGCTCCGTTCGTGGCGAGCCTGATCCTGACCGGAATCCACGCCTACCTGGGGGTGCACGTCGTGGAGCGCGGGGTCATCTTCGTCGATCTGTCGCTCGCGCAGATTGCGGCGCTCGGCGCCACGATCGCGCTGCTGCTGCCGATCAGCGGGGGCGATCCCCACGCGCCGGTCGTCTACTGGATCAGCCTCGGCTTCACCTTCATCGGCGCGGCGGTGTTCGCGATGATTCGCGTCAGGCGCGCACGGATCCCGCAGGAGGCGATCATCGGCATCTGCTATGCGGTGGCCTCGGGCGCCGCGATCCTCGCGATGAGCAAGGCCACCTCGGAGAGCGAGCACCTCAAGGACATGCTGGTCGGCAACATCCTCACCGTGTCGTGGCCCGAAGTGCAGAAGACCGCGGTGCTCTACGGCGCGATCGGCCTCTTTCATTTCATCTTCCGCCGCAAGTTCCTGGCGATCTCGCTGAACCACGCGGCCGCAGAGATCGACGGCATGTCGGTGAAGTTCTGGGACTTCCTGTTCTACGGCTCGTTTGGCTTCGTGGTCACCTCCTCGGTCTCGATCGCCGGCGTCCTGCTGGTGTTCTGCTACCTGATCGTGCCGTCTGTGGCCGCCATGCTCTTTGCCGAGAGCATCGGCCGGCGGCTGGCCATCGGGTGGGCGATGGGGACGGTGGTATCGGCGCTCGGGGTCTATCTGTCGCTCGTGCTCGATTTGCCGACCGGGCCGACCATCGTGTGCACGTTCGGCCTCGTGCTGGCGATCGTGGCATCGCTGCGCGCTCTCGTGCCGGCGCGCGCCTGAGGCGGCGTGCGTCCGACCGGGTTCGCGGCGGCGCCGAGACAACTTGCGACATATGCTGCCGGCGGTGGCCGATATAGTAGTCTCCCCATGCGTCTGCACCGCAGCGTCGTGCTGTTCGTGGCCCTGGCCGGCGTCGTATCGACGACGGCTGGCGCGCGCGGGCAGGGTCCGACCACGATCGTCATCGACAAGGTCATGCCGCCCCCGGCCTGGGCGCTGGCCGAACGCCGGCTCATCGCGATGAACGCCGAAGGCGTGAAGCTCTGGGCCGACAAGTACCTCGACGCACGCGGGTACCTCCTGGGTGAGCCGCATTTCGGCATCGACGATGGACCCGACGACGCCGTGGAATCGATCCGGAACTGGCCCCTGGCTCACGCGCTCGGCGGAAACGACTCGATCATCGAGGCGTGGGACCGCGCGTGGGAGGGGCACCTGCAGCAGTACACGGAGGCGAAGGATCCCTCGACCGAGCTGGCCAGGGACGGCATCTACTACAAGGAGTTTCCGGTCGGATACGACTGGGAGCACAACGGGGAAGGGCTCGGGCCGTTCTATTGGTACGGCTTGAGCCGGCCCGACGACGAGCGCTACCTCGTGCGCCTGCGGCGGTTCGCCGGCTTCTACATGAACGAGGACCCGGGCGCGCCCAACTACGACGCGACGCTGAAGATTATCCCGAGTCTGTTCAACGGGAGCCGCGGCCCGAAGATGACGGTGAACACTCAGGAGGACTGGAACGGCCGCCTGCTCCCCGGCACGAAGCCGAGCACGCGATTCCTCAAGGCCACCAACATCCTCGGCGATCATCCGCTGAATCTCGCGGTCACGAACCTGGCATTTCACGCCTATCTCCTCACGCACGAAGCGAAGTACAAGAGCTGGCTGCTGGAGTACGTGAACGCCTGGAAGGGACGGATCGACGCCAATGGCGGCAACATTCCGTCGAACATCGGTCGCGACGGCACGATCGGCGGAGAATGGGGCGGAAAGTGGTACGGCGGCGTCTTCGGCTGGAATTCGGCGGACGAGGGCCGGCGCAATTACGTGCTGCGCGGGCCGCCCGAGGCGTTCGGGAATGCGCTGCTGCTCACCGGGGATCAGGTCTACACGCAGGTGCTTCGGCGGCAGATCGACAACTTGTACGCCGCGAGCAGGACGGAGAACGGGCGCGTGCTCGTTCCTCGCTACTACGGCGATCAGGGTTGGTACGGGTTTCATGACCTGGAATCGGGCAATGCAGGTGGTCTGACAAACCTGCGCGAGGTCGCGACCGACGTGTATATCTGGGGACTGGAGCCGCACGATCTCGAGCGGCTGCCCAAGTCCGGCTGGATCGGCTATCTGACCTCGGGCGACGCGTCGTATCCGCTCACGGCGTTCCAGCAGGCGATGGAGGAGATTCGGAGAGCCGCGGCGCGGCTGCGCGCCGACACGAGCTCACCCGATTTTCCGCCGCACGCCACGCGCGGGGCGGGGAAGAACCCCGTATCGACGGCTGCTCTCATCGAGCTGACGCTCGGCGGGAACGATCCCAACGGGTCCGGACACGGGCCGCTGCCGCTGCATACGCAGATCCGCCATTTCGATCCGGAGCGCCGCCGTGCGGGGCTGCCCCCCGACGTGGCAGCACTCGTGGAGCAGATCCGGCCGGAGGGAATCACCTTGACGCTGGTCAACACGAGCCCGCTCGACAGCCGGGTCGTGACGGTGCAGGCCGGCGCCTACGGCGAGCATGAGTTCACGACGGCAACCGTTGAAGGCGCGAGCGTCAGGATCGACGCTCCTTCGTTCACCGTACGGCTGGCACCCGGCGCTGGCGAGCGGCTGACGATCGGCATGCAGCGATACGTGCACCAGCCGACGCTGGCGTTTCCCTGGTAGCTCGATTACTTGCCCTTTTCGACGCGGCCGAAGAGCTCGCCGCCGTCGACGACGGTCGTCGATGACGGGCCGTAGCCGGAAATCGCGACCAGCACCTCCTCGTCCAGAGCGCCGTCGAAATGGTGCCCGCCCGCCGGGTGCCGCATATAGTCCCCCGGCTTCAGTCCGACGGCGCCATCAGCGGTAAAGACGTCGCTGGTCTGCGTGTACCACGTCCCCTTGATTACGAGGCAATGGCGCTCTTCGCCGTGGAAATGAGGCCTGCTCATCACTCCCGGCGGAAACCGGTTGACGGTCAGGTAGAATCCCGGCTTGGATGGATCGCCCTCGAGTACGGCCGTCTGCACGCCGAGCTTGTTGCCCTCCGTGGTGTGCCACTCGGCCTTGTCGAGGTTCACGCGGATGAACTCGCGGATGGCGGCGTCGCTCGGGGCGGGCGACTGCGCCGCGGCCGCGGCGCTCGTGCTTTCAGCCGGTGGTTGACCGCAGGAGATCGATGCCGCGGCGGCGACCGCGATGGCTGAGGCGCCGAGAACGGACACGACATGCAGGCGGCTCATATGCACCTCATCTGACAAAGGGGTGGCCGGATTCGTATGAAATGGTGCGGGGGCGATTTGAACCGAAAGGTCGCTGCCTGTCAAGGCTCGGCCGGTCTTGTGAGTGGTTGCATGGAGCGGGACGAAATCGGGAAGTCAGCGCCGTGCAATACTTACGACTCACACGCCGGGGTGGCGGAACTGGCAGACGCACAGGACTTAAAATCCTGAGATCCGAACGGATCGTGTGGGTTCGATCCCCACCCCCGGCAGAGCATCGTCCGATAGATCCCCACAGGTGGACCAACCAGCCGACAGCGTGGAACGAGCGGGCCAGTACTCGCCGGCCCCCTGGGGCGCGTTCGCATTGCCGGTATTCGTGGCGGCGGCGCTGATCTGCACGCTCTTTCTCGGCCTCCTCCCTGCGCACCTGGCCGTCAACGACAACGGCGACTACATCGCCTTCTATGAACCGGTGGCGCGCAACATCCTCTCCGGCCGCGGACCCGTGTCGGACTCCGGACGGCCGGCGATCAGATATCCTCCCGGGTTTCCCGTCATTCTGGCCGGTCTCTTCGCGACGGCGGATGCCGCGCACGCGCCGCGCACCGCCGCCGTCGCAGCGTTCAATGTGGTCTGCGTCGGAGTATGCGCGGTCCTCATCTTCACCATCGCCAGGCAGTTCTGGCGGCCGGTGCCGGCTCTCGGTGCGGCGTTCGTCTGGATGACCTATCCGTTCGTCCTGTGGCTGGCAAAGGAGCCGACGAGCGAACTGCCTTTCATGGTGCTGTTCTACGGCGCATTCCTGTCGCTCTGGAAGAGCCGCTTGCGACGCGGGTAACGTCTTCACCGGCGCGCTCGCCGGCCTTGGAATGCTCGTCAGGCCTGCCGCACTCGGCGTTCCCCTGGTCCTCGCCTTCGTCGTCTGTATCGTGAAATCGCATCTGGGCTGGCGTACCAGGCTGGCCATGGCAGCGGCCCTCATGGCCGGCAGCCTCGTCGTGGTGCTGCCCTGGGAGGCCTGGGTGTTCATGCGGACAGGGCAGGTCATTCCGGTGAGCACGAATGGGACCTGGAGCATCCGGGATGGCCTCACCTTCGCCGCCAACCGGGAAGAGGGACGTGTCGGCGCCGTCGTTCCGCCGCGCGCGCTGGAAGTCATGAGGCAGCTTCACGCGCGGCACGACGAGCTGGAGTCGTTCAACGGCATCGCGACCGAGCTGACACGACAGGTCCAGCAGCGCCCGGAAGCGGTGGCCGAGCTGTTCGCGTTCAAGGTGGCGAGAAGCTGGTACGGCACCGACAGCGAACGGTTCGAGGCGCCGATCCTGCTCCTCCAGATTCTCTACGTCGCCGGGCTCATCTATTGCACGGCAAGGGCGTGGCGCATGAATGGCGTGTTCCGGCGCCTGGCCATTGCCGTCTGGTGTCTGACGTTGTATTTCTGGGGGATGACCGTACTCGTCCTCTCGATCCTGCGCTACATGACGCCCGTCATCGGTTTGCTGTTCGTGCTGGTCCCTGCGCTGGCGCCGACGCATCGCTGGACCACGACACCAGAGAGGGTGTGACCTGGTGCCGGCGCACCGTGCGCGTCGCCTCATGACCCGCAGCCAGTTCGTCCGACTCGTGGAACAGGCCCTGTCGGACATTCCGCAGGCCTTCAGGGATGCAATGCAGAACGTGGCCCTGATCGTCGAGGACGAGCCCTCGCCGGCCCTTCTCGAGGAGCTCGAAATGGAGGCAGACACGACGCTCCTCGGCTTCTATCACGGCATACCGCTGCCGATGCGGGGCGCCAGCTACGGCAACACGCTGCCGGACCGCATTTCCATCTACCAGATGCCGATCGAGGAGGCGTGCCAGGGCGAGGAGGAGATCCGAGGCTGTATCGCCGAGACGCTGATCCACGAGATCGGTCACTATTTTGGCATGAGCGAAGAAGAAATCGAGCTGATCGAGCGGCGGTTCTGGGGGCATGGGTCCTGAGACCGTCCGTGCGGCGCGAGCGCCCCGGCCCCTGGCCGCGGAATGAGTTTCAACTGGCGCGCGCCTGGATTTGGTGGTAAAACGGCCAGGCATTCGCCTTTCTTGCTCACCAACACACCCAGCCTGGAGGGGGTCATGTTCAGTACAGACGTGGCGATCGGCGGCCTTCGCCGTATGCGGCATCTTCATCACGGTGTCCGTACACGCCCAGGGCATCACGAAGCCGAAACAGGGGGCCGGCGGCAGCGTCGTGCAGGGCGCCGCCGGGACGAATGGCAGCACGGGAGACAGCGGTCTCGAGCATTGTGACAAGCCGATGGGCGCCGTCGCGGTGGTCGAGCCGCAGAACGAGGTCATTTCAGCGCTCACGCGCTATCACCTGTCCTCGCCGGTCGGCCTGATCCGAATGATGATCCAGCAGTCCAACTGCTTCATCGTCGTCGAGCGTGGCGTCGGGATGCAGAACGTGATGCAGGAGCGCGCGCTCGCCAATTCGGGCGAGGCGCGCCAGGGGTCGAACATGGGCGGGGGACAGATGGTCGCGGCAGATTTCGTGCTGACGCCCTCGGTCGCCTTCTCGGAGAACAATGCCGGCGGCGTCGGCGGCGCCCTCGGCGGTTTCATGGGCCGCAAGGCCCCCATCGTCGGAGCGGTGGCCGGCGGGCTGAAATTCAAAGAGGCGCAGACGAGCATGCTGCTGGCCGATTCCCGGAGCGGCGTGCAGGTCGCCTCGGCTGAGGGGAGCACCAAGAAGGCCGACTTGCGGCTGGGCGGCCTGATGTTCGGCGGGGGGGTGGGTGCCGCCGCCGGCGGCTATGGCAACACGAACGAAGGGAAGATCATCACCGCCGCATTCATGGACAACTACAACAACGTCGTGAACGTGGTGCGCGGCGATCCCAGCCTGCAGCGCAACGTGGGATCTCTGAAGCAGGAGGCGGCGGCCGGAGGCGCGACGAAGGCCGGAGCGGTCTTCAACGAGGGTGATGTCCTTGCCCCGAAGATCGCGAACGTGAAGCTGCTCGCCGGGCCTTCCGACACGGCCAAGGTCGTGGCCACGCTCGCTCGCACCGACGAAATCGTCGTCGTCGGAGAGGTGAAGGATGGCTTCGTGAACGTCCAGGGTTCGACCGCGAGCGGCTGGGTGAAGGTGGCGCTCGTTCAGAAACGATAGCGCACTCGCGCGTCAGTCGGTGCCCGCCTGCCGTTCACCGGCAGGTGGGCACCGCCGATCCTCTGCTGTCTGGGCCCCGCAGCGCACCACGCGCCCCGTTCAACCGGCTCCCACAAAGTCTTTCCGATAGACGAGCCGATTGCGCGAACGCGTACAGCCGTCGAACGTGCGTGACGTGCCGACATGCTGTTCATTGATGAGACAACCCGGTAAGTTCGTCCCCTACGCGTGCGGTTTACCGCCGAGATTGCTGTGCGTTGCCCGCATGACCGCGCACGGTGCCGCGTGGCAACTCCTTTGCTATTCCCGTCCCGGGAGAATGCGAATTGTGTGATTCGTGAGAGCACAAACGATGTGAGGTGAAACCGGGAGGGAAGACGTCTATGTCAACAGCAGTGCGGAAGGCCGGGCGGCCGCCGGCCGGCATCAACGGACAACGTGTTCGCGATTATCCCCAGGTGAGCATTCGAGTCCCTCCGAAGCTGTATACGCACCTGGCGACGCTTTCCAAGCGCACCGGCATGTCCCGTCTCGAGATTTTCATCCGTGCGATCGACTGCTTCGAAGACTCGCTGCGCGCGACCAGGCGCCGCCCGCGCGCGCGCGGCCGCCACTGACGCTGCGGACCGCGCGCGGCGCGAACCCCCCTCTACGGCAGCGACAGCCCCAGCAGCTCCGCCGGTTTTCCTGGCGCACCAACGGCGATGACGATGAACTGTTTGCCTCCGGCCATGTACGTCATGGGCACATTGGTGGTATTCGCCGGGATCGGAAGCTCGGACACAACCTCTCCCGTCATCTTGTCGTAGGAGCGGAACCAGGAGACCTGCTGCCCCGCGACGGTGTCGAGCGGACCGCGCTCACCCGCCCAGAGCAGGGTCTTGGTGAGGAGCGTACCGACCCGACCGGGCCGTCCCGTGCGCGCCGGAATCTCCACGCCCTTCAGCTTCGGGTGATTCTTGTACGTCTCCGGCGTGTTGCCGACCGGCTGCATCCAGACGTGCTCGCCGGTATTCATGTTGATCGCCGTGATGCGGCCGTAGGGCGGCTTCACGATCGGCAACCCGAAAGCGGTGGTGGGCGCCTGAGCGGCGCTGACCTCCGGCCCCCGGTCCCCGCCGGACCCCTCCGCCGCCGCTCCGCCGCCCCTGCCGAAGCCGTCGATCAGACTCATGTTCGAGCGTGATGGATCGGGGTGCAGCGAGCGCCTGTTGTATTCGGTCTGCGAGAACACGTAGAGCATTCCCGTCTCGGGATCGAAGGTGCCGCCAATCCAGTTCGCGCCGCCGTTGTTGCCCGGCATCTGCAGCGAGCCTGCCTTGCCGTCCTGGCCGGTCATGGCGGGCGGCTCGAACGGCGTCGGGCCGAACTTGTAGAGATTCAGCACGCGCAGGGCCTCGGCCTTGATCTCGGGCGTCCAGTCGAGCAGATCCTCCTCCCGGAACCCCTGCCGATCGAACGGCGCCGGCTTGGTCGGAATCGGCTGCGTCGGCGAGTACCATTCACCCGTGGCGCTGCCTTTCGGGACGGGCGTTTCCACGATTGGCCAGACCGGCTCGCCCGTCACGCGATCGAAGGTGTAGACGTAGGCCTGTTTCGTGAGGACCGCGACGGCCTTGATGGGCTTGCCGTTGACCGTGATATCCATCAGCACGGCGGGGGCCGGAATATCCCAGTCCCAGATGTCGTGGTGCACCAGCTGATAGTGCCAGTAGCGCTTGCCGGTCGTGAGGTCCAGGCAGACGATGCTGTCGGTGAAGAGGTTGTTGCCCGGACGATGGCCGCCGTAATAGTCGCCCGTTCCGTCCTCGATCGTGAGATAGACGCGATTCAGCTCTTCGTCGAGCGTGATCGGCGCCCAGTTGCCGGCATTGCCGGTGTACGCCCAGGAATCGTTGAGCCAGGTGTCATTGCCGAACTCGCCGGGCTGCGGAATGGTGTGGAAGATCCAGAGGCGCTTTCCCGTGCGCACGTCGAAGCCGCGGACGTAACCCTTCACGTTCTCCTTCGCCTTCGGCGCGCCGCCCGGCAGGTGCGCGGCGCCCACGACGATCGTGTTGTTCCCGACGACCGGCCCTGAGTTCAGCCCGACGTCCGCCGTCTCGAGGTCCATGTTTTGATCGTCATTCTGTTTGAGATCGACCACGCCCTTCTGGCCGAAGCCGGGCACCGGAATGCCGGTCTTCGCGTTCAGGGCGACGAGCTGATAGCCGGGCGTGACGGTGAAGATGCGCTCGTCACCGCGCCCGTCGGTCCAGTACGCGAGCCCGCGTCCGGAGCCCTGGCGCGGGGCGCCGGCGCCGCGCCTCCCCTCGTCCATCCTCCAGAGCCAGAGCATCTCCCCGGTCGCGGGGTCGAGAGCGGCCACGTCACGCCGCGATCCGGCCTGTGTGTACAGCGTGCCGTTGACCATCAGCGGCGTGGCCTGCATGTTGAAATCGGGGCGTGCGCCGAGATTCTCGGTTTTGAACCGCCAGGCGATCCGCAGCGTCTTCGCGTTGGACTTGTCGATTTGATCGAGGGGCGAGTACTTCGTGCTGCCGGGCTCTCCGGCGTAGGCGCGCCACTCGCCGTTCTTCGCGCCGTGCTGGGCGGCGACCGAGAGTGTCGAGGCGGCCACCAGACACGCGGCCAGTATCTGTCGGGACATGCGCAGGCTCCTTGGCTGTGGGGAGATTATGGCGCAGACGGCGTGCTCCGTGCACGGTTTATGCGCCGATATAATGAAGGCGCCCATGAAGCGGCTGGTCGTCAAGGTCGGCACGAACACGCTCACGGCGGGTGGCGAGGATCTGGCGCCGGCCGCCATGGCGCGGCTCGTCCGCCAGATTGCCCGGCTGGTGGGCGACGGGCATCAGGTGGCGCTGGTCTCGTCCGGCGCGATCGTGGCCGGCCGGCGGGCGCTGGCCGGGGACACGCCCGAGACGGGGCATGCCCGCGATATCCCGTTCAAGCAGGTGCTCGCCGCGGTTGGACAGGCCAGGCTGATGCAGTGCTGGGATCGCCTGTTCGCGGCCGAGGGGCTGACGGTCGCCCAGACGCTGCTCACCCGGGCGGACCTGGCGGATCGGCAGGGCTACCTGAACGCGCGCAATACCCTGCTCGCGCTGCTGGACCGGCGCGTCGTGCCGATCGTCAACGAGAATGACGTCGTCGCGACCGAGGAAATCAAGATCGGGGACAACGACAATCTGTCGGCGCTCGTCGCGAACCTGATCGATGCGGATCTGCTCGTGCTGCTCACCGATCAGGCCGGGCTCTATACGGCGGATCCGCGCTCCAATGCGCGCGCGACCCTGATTGCGGAGGTACCGGCGATCACCGACGAGATCGTCGCGCTGGCGTCCGGAGCCGGAACGAGCCGCGGCATCGGCGGGATGGCCACCAAGGTGCAGGCCGCCCGCCTGGCCACCGAATCGGGGGTTGACGTGCTGGTCGCCGGCGGAGCGACCGAAGACGTCCTGCTGCACGCGCTCGACGGAAAGGCGCTCGGCACGAGGTTTCCGACGAGCCGTACCCGGCTGGAGAGCCGGAAGCGCTGGATTCTCTCGGGGCTCGCGGGCAAGGCCGCGGCCGAGATCGATCCCGGCGCCCTCGGGGCCTTGAAGCGCGGGCGCTCGCTGCTCCCGGCGGGCATCGTGCGGGTCACCGGCCGCTTCGATCGAGGAGACAGCGTCAACATCATCGGACCCGATGGCAAGGTGATCGGCTGCGGCGTCGCGAACTACGGCGCGGCCGATCTGGATCGGATCAAGGGGCGCCGCTCGTCCCAGATCGGGCAGGTGCTCGGCTACCACCTCGGCGACGAGGTGATCCATCGCAACAACGTGGTGATGCTGTGAGCGACGAGCTTCTCGAGAAAGCCCGCGCGGCCAAAGAGGCGGCGCTGGTGCTGGCGCAACTCCCGGCCGAAACGAGGAGCGGGGCGCTCCTCGCGGTCGCGCGCGCTCTGCGCGCCTGCGAGGCGTCGATCCTGGAGGCCAACGCCAAGGATTGCGAACGGGCGCCGGCCGGGCCCGCGATCGATCGGCTTCGCCTCACACCGGAGCGCCTGGCGGCCATGGCGCGCGACGTGGAGGCCATCGCCAGCCTGGCCGATCCGGTGGGCGAGGAGTTCGACCGCACCACGCGGCCGAACGGACTCGAGATCTCGAAGCGGCGGGTGCCCCTCGGCGTGGTGGGCGTCGTGTACGAATCGCGCCCGAACGTGACGAGCGACACCTCGGCGCTCTGTCTGAAGACGGGGAACGCGGTCGTCCTGCGCGGCGGCAGCGACGCGCTCGACAGCAACCGCGCGATCGTTTCAGCCATCCACGGCGCGCTCGCGGGGACGGACGTCCCCGCGGAGGCGGTGCAGCTCATCACCTCGACCGATCGGGCGCTGGTGGGCCGGATGCTGAAGCTGCGGGAGTACCTGGACGTGATCGTGCCGCGGGGCGGGGCCGGGCTGATCAAGACGACCATCGAGAACGCCACGGTCCCGGTCATCGAAACGGGCGCCGGCGTCTGCCACACGTACGTCGATCGGGCCGCGGATCCCGACATGGCGGTGCGGATCGTGTACAACGCCAAGGTGCGGCGGCCGACGATCTGCAACGCGCTCGACACGCTGCTCGTGCACCGCGATATCGCGCCGGTATGGCTGCCCCGAATGGCCGCGGAGTTCGCGCGGGCGGGCGTCGAGCTGCGGGCCGAACCGGCCGCCGCCGCCCTCATCGAAGGAGCGGGCATCCCCGCGGTCCCCGCATCGGAGGAGGACTGGGGGCGCGAGTTCCTCTCCCTGGCGGCGGCGGTGAAGGTCGTGGCGGGCCTCGACGAGGCGCTGGCGCACATCCGCCGCTTCGGCTCGGGGCACTCCGAAGCGATTGTCACGGGCGACGCCGCGGCCGCCCGGAGATTCGTAGACCAGGTGGACGCGGCGGCGGTGTTCGTGAACGCCAGCACGCAGTTCACCGACGGCGGGGAGTTCGGGCTCGGAGCCGAAGTCGGGATTTCGACGCAGAAGCTTCACGCGCGCGGACCGTTCGCGCTGCGCGAGCTGACGACCTACAAATGGATCGTCGAGGGAACCGGCCAGACCAGGCCCTGAGGGGCGCCGCGCTGACAATCGATCGCTCACAGTGAGACGTTATGCACAAGAGTCCGTTGAAGGGAGCCTCGCTCGCGATCGTCGGAGCGGGAGCCATGGGAGAGGCGATGATCGCGGGGCTGCTGAACAGCCAGGCGGTCGAGGCGAAGGCCATCACCGCGAGCGATCCGGCCGAGACGCGCGTCCGCGATCTCCAGACGCGCTTCGGGGTGCATGGCACCAGCAGGAATCTCGCGGCGGCGGCCGGCGCCGACATCGTCGTGCTCGCGGTGAAGCCGCAGATGCTCCGCTTCGTCTTCCGCGAGCTCTGCGGCGGGCTGCGCAAGGACGCGCTGGTGCTCTCGATCATCGCGGGCGCCAGAGTCGAGTCGATCGTGGAAGGGCTCCGGCACGCCGCAGTGGTGCGGTGCATGCCGAACACGCCGGCGCAGGTCGCCGAGGGGATGACCGTCTGGACGGCGAGCCGGGCGGTGACGCCGGCGCAGCGCGAACAGACACAGGCCATCCTCCGGGCGTTCGGCAAGGAGCTCCACGTCGCCGACGAGGCGTTTCTCGACATGGCCACTGCGATCAGCGGATCGGGCCCGAGCTACGTGTTCCTGTTCATGGAAGCGCTCATCGACGCGGCCGTGCATCTGGGCTTCTCGCGCAGCGACGCGCGCATGCTGGTCACGCAGACCGTGCGCGGCTCGGCTATCTACGCCGAGCGGTCGACCTCGCATCCCGCCGAGATGCGCAACCTGGTCACCTCGCCCGGCGGCACGAGCGCGCACGCGCTCTACCAGCTCGAGAAGGGCGGCTTCCGGACGCTGCTGTCGAAGGCCGTCTGGGCGGCGTTCCAGCGCAGCGTCTCGCTCGCGGCGCTGAACAACACCGTGCGGCCCTTCGAGGAAGAGGACGAGCCTACCCCTTCGGATCGGTGATGATGACCGGATACGGCCGCTCGCCCAGCAGGCGCGACGGCTTCGGCGGCTTCGGCGCGAGCCCGAACTTCTCGATGGCGTGCTTGCGGATGTGGGCGAGCGCCTCCGCGAGATCGTCGGTGACCAGGAAGAGCTTGAGATCGGTCGCACTGATCGTTCCCGCCTTCACCATGTCCTCGAGCAGTTCGGTGAATCCCCGCCAGTAGGCGGCCCCGATCAGCACCACCGGGTAATGCAGGACCTTCCGCGTCTGGATGAGCGTGAGAGCTTCTGTGAGCTCGTCGAGCGTGCCCAGCCCGCCCGGCAGCGCGACGAACGCGTATGAGTACTTGAACAGGAGGACCTTGCGCACGAAGAAATAGCGGCAGGTCACGGTACGATCGAGGTAGCCGTTGGCCGACTGCTCCATCGGGAGCAGGATGTTGATCCCCACCGAGCGCCCGCCCGCCTCGCGCGCGCCGCGGTTGGCCGCCTCCATCATGCCAGGCCCGCCGCCGGTCATGACCGTGAAGCCGAGGCGCGCCAGCCCTGCCCCCACCTCGCGCCCCAGTTGATAGTACGGGTGGGTGTCGGTCACCCGGGCCGACCCGAACACGGTCACGCACGGGCCGACGAAATGCATCGTGCGGAAGCCGTGCACGAAATCTCTGACGACGTTGTAGAGGAGCCACAATTCGCGGGAGCGCGAGTGGGGTCCTTCGAGCATCACGCGGTCGTCGGCGGATGCGTCCGCGGGACTGGGCAGAACAGGCGAGGCGGGAGTGGGCTCGATCACCGGCCCTGGGGAAGAAGTCGAAGGCATCGGATATGAGTATCGGAACTCAGCGTTGGCCACGGCGGTCGCTGCGGCTCTCGAGCGGCACCTCGGCCACTGCCCGATCGCGCCTGTCGGTGGCGTACGCGTCGACGAAGCTGATCGTGGTCGCCATGATTATCGGCCCCAGCACGAGTCCCAGCAGCCCGAACGCCGCGAGGCCCCCGAGGAGGCTGATGAAGACGAGCAGGCCGTTCATGCGCGTGCGCCCGCTCACCAGCACCGGGCGAAGCACGTTGTCCACCAGCCCGATGAGGCCGGCGCCCACCGACGCGAGAACGATTCCCCTGGCAATGTGTCCTGTCGTCACGAGCCACACCGCCACCGGCGCCCAGATGACCCACGCGCCGAGTGGCAGCAGCGCGAAGAAGGCCATCATGACGCCCCAGAAGATCGGCGCGCCCAGCTGGAGCAGGGCGAAGGTGATGCCGCCGAGCGCTCCCTGGACGATCGCGACCAGGAAGCCGGCGCTGATGCTGGCCTGGATCAGCTCGCCGGCCTCCGCGATGCGCCGATCGCGAAACGCGGAGTCGAAGGGGAGGATGCGGCGGACGCGGCTCATGATCGCCTCGCCGTCTCTGAAGAAGAAGAACAGCGCGAAGAGCATGATCACCATGTCGGCCACGACGAGCGCGACGTTCCTCAGCAGCGCGCCGGCGCTGTTGGCGATGAGGCCCGCCAGCCAGCCGGTGGCGCGCGTCAGGAAGTCTTCGAAGCTGCCGAGGTTGCCGCCGAAGCGCTGGCTCTGCAGCCACGACCAGGCGTACTGCACGCGCGCCAGCCCCTTGCTCGAGCTCGCCGCCAGATCCACCTGGCCGAGCGTCTGCGTCGCCTGCTGGACGAAGAGCACCGCGATCAGCACGAATGGGACGACGATGATGAGCGTCACGGCGGCCGTGCTGAAGGAGGCCGCGGCCGTTTTGCCCCATTGACGCTCCAGTTTCTTGTAGTGCCGGAAGAAGAACGCGGCGAAGATGGCAGCCCACGCCAGCGGCGTGAAAAAGGGCTCGACGAGCAGGAAGACGAGATAGCCGAGCAGCAGAATGCACCCATAGAAGAGCACGGCGTTGCTGCGCTCGCGGGCCAGCTGCTCGGACATCAGCTACGATAATGGCCCACGCGATGGGTGCGCGCAAGGCGCCCCGCGGGCATCCCCGCCTTCCCTGCCGCGGGCGATGTGCGCAGCAGGGCAGGAGCAGGCATCGAGGCGGCGTTGATGAGGCGACATAGCGTAGCGGTGATTCCAGGCGACGGCATCGGCCAGGAAGTGATTCCGGCCGCCCTGTCCGTATTGCACGCGGTGGCGTCCCGGAGCGGATTCGCCCTCGACGTCCAGGAGTTCCCGTGGGGGTGCGCGTACTATGCGGCGCACCACCGCATGATGGCGGCCGATGCGTTCGAACGGCTCGCCGACTTCCCGGTCATCTACTTCGGGGCGGTGGGCGACCCTTCAGTGCCGGACCACGTGGCCGTGTGGGAGCTCATCCTGCCGCTCCGCCAGCGGTTCGACCAGTACGTCAACCTGAGGCCGATGCGGCTGCTGCCTGGCGTCGCCTCGCCGCTCGCCAATCGAGCACCCGCCGACATCGACATGATCTGCGTGCGCGAGAATTCCGAAGGCGAATACGCGGGAATCGGCGGCCGTATTCATGCGGGCACGCCCAACGAGGCCGTGGAGCAGTCGGGATTGTTCACGCGGCGCGGCATCGAGCGCATCGCCCGGTACGCCTTCGAGCTGGCGTCCACCAGGCCGCGGCACGAGCTCGCGAGCGCGACCAAGTCCAACGCCCTGCAGCACTCGATGGTGCTCTGGGACACCGTCGTGGACGAGGTCCGAAAAGACTACCCGCAGGTGAGCTTCCGCAAGTACCACGTCGACGCGCTCGCCGCCCGCATGGTCACGCATCCCCAGACGGTCGACGTCATCGTCGCATCCAACCTGTTTGGCGACATTCTGACCGACCTGGGCGCGGCCGTCTCGGGCAGCCTGGGCATGGCGCCCAGCGGCAACATCAATCCCGAGCGGAAGCATCCGTCCATGTTCGAGCCGATCCACGGCTCGGCGCCCGACATCAAGGGACAGGGGATTGCGAACCCGATCGGCGCGATCTGGGCGGGCGCGCTGATGCTCGATCATCTGGGCGAGCGAGACGCGCACGACGCCATCGTTGCAGCGATCACAGCGGTGCTGTCGGGCGGCGGCGTCAAGACGCCCGACCTGGGAGGGAAAGCGCGGACGAAGGAGATGGCCGACGCGATCAGAGACGCACTCTAGATTAGGCGGTCGCCCCCACGGCTTCCGGCCGCTCCGGCGCGGCAATCGTGTGCCGTCCAGGTTCGATCAGCAGGCGCAGCCCGTAGCCCTCTGGCGTGCCGGTGGCGCGCTTCACGGCGCCGACTCTGAAGACCGCAGACAGCACTTTGCCCGTCCGCAGCGGCTCCGGGACGCAGTCGAGATGTCTCGCCTCGCGCTCGAGCTGGAACGTCACCAGTCTGTAGAGGGGGATGGATGCCGATTCGACGCACTCGATGAAGACGCCGTGGTCGCTCACGTCTCGCGTCGTGACCGACGCAAACCGCGTCGTTCCGCGGGAGTCCTTCCAGGTCAGCCTGCCCGGCAGTCTCACGCTGGTCCGCTCCGCAGCTCGTTTCGGTGCCCGTATTGGCGTGGTATGCATCCGGCTCCTCCAGTGACCGACGCCGGATGATGTATCAATCGGTGAGCCAACCGATTGGCCGGTGTTGCCTGCGATTACAGATTTGTCTCAAGTGACTGCAGCGGAATCACTTGTGAGTATTGGACGTGATCAGCAGATCTGCACATTGCGGCCAAATCCGTGATACTGAGTATCCAGTCAAGCTATTAACTGGTTACTTTGTATGCTCCTGCTGGGAAGCTTCGAACCCCAGGCGCCGCAGTTTCAGGTACAGCCCGCGGCGGGTCAGGCCAAGAGTCCGGGCTGCTTCGGAGATGTTCCCGGCGCTCTTGTGAAGGGTGGCTTCGATGATCTGGCGCTCGAGACCGTCCACCGCCTCGGCCAGAGAGGTGAACGGATGTGATTGGGCGAATGACCCAGGCTCTCCGCTCGGGCGCAAGCCGCCGGACGAAATCTCCGGCGACAGATGGTCCGGCCCAATTCCCGCGCCAGGATGACCCAGGGCCACCATCCTCTGGACTTCGTTTCTCAGCTGGCGAACGTTCCCCGGCCACCAGTAGCTGGCCAGCAGTTCGAGCGTCTCGGGAGTGAGAAAGATATCCGGTTTGTTCAGGCGCTCCGAGGCTTCCCGCAGGAACAGGCTCGTCAGGTGCGGGATCTCCTCCCGACGGTCGCGCAGCGGCGGGACGACTATGCGGATGACCGTGAGACGGTAGTAGAGATCCTCGCGGAATCTTCCCTCGGCGACCCGCTGCTCGAGGTCGGCGTTGGTGGCCGCGAGCACCCGCACGTCGACGCGCTGCGGGCGCGTCTCGCCGACCGGCATGATCTCGCCCTGCTCCAGGAACCTGAGCAGCTTGGGCTGCACGTCGAGAGGAAGGTCGCCGATCTCGTCGAGGAAGAGCGTGCCGCCGCGCAGCGGTCCTGACCAGGCCGAGCTGATCGCTGACCGCGCCGGTGAAGCTTCCGCGCCGGTGTCCGAAGAGCTGGCTGTCGGCGAGGTCCCGCGTGGTCGTCGTGCAGTTGTAGGGCAGAAATACGGCGGCGCTCCTGGGCGACCCTACATGAATGGCGCGGGCGATCAGCTCTTTGCCGGTGCCGCTCTCGCCGGTGATCAGGACGGTGAGATCGTTGCCCTGCAGGCGCTGGATTTGTTCGACCACGCGCGCCATCGCAGGGCTCGCGCACAGGAAACCCGGGAGCAGCGGCTCGAGCGGCTGCTCGTGCACGATCTCGGCGGGGGCCGCGGGCCGCTGACGTGCGGCGCACAGCTCGAACCCCTGCGAGGCGACCGCGCCGATCATGCGCAGCCGTCTGCGGAGCGAATCGCTGACGGGACGCGGCGACAGAATCGCGGCATACCGGGTTCCGTCTGCATCGCGGCCGATGGCCTCGGCGACCACCCACCCTGTCCCCTGAGCGTGCCCAAGGGCCCGCCGGGCCAGGAGGCGGGCCCCTTCGGGATCGCACCCGCTCCAGGCGACGAGCCGCAGGTCTCCTTCGCCGGCGACGAACACGGCCACGGCCTCGGCTTCGGTCGTTTCGTGAATGGCCGAAGCGGTCTCCCGCCCCAGCAGATCGGGCAGGGCGGCGGCGTCCACGAGACGGCACACGATGGCTTCGTCGGCGTCGAGCGGCATCGCGCCGGCGTCCGCGGTATCGGCCTCGGGTGGCTTCGGCGAACGATTCTGTCTCACTCAGATCGCGCGCCGCGCCGAGCGACTGAAACAGCGCCGCGGCCCGCCGGAATTGATCGTGAGCCTGTGCGTCCGCGCCCGCACGGCTGGAGAGGCGCCCCAGCGCAAGGTGGCTGAGCGCGCTCTGATACCCTTCGCCGACCAGCTCGAAGACGTTCGTGCTCTGGGCGATGTCGTGGTATGCCTCGGCCATGCGCCCCATGGCTTCGTTCAGGGCGCCGCGGATGCGCAGGAACTCTCCCCAGGTGCCGGCCATGGCGCGCGCGTCGATCTTCGGAGCCACGCTGGCCAGCCGCGCCTCTGCCTCGCCGGTGCGCCTGGCAAGCAGCAGCGCTTCGCAGGCGATGAGATGTCCCTGGATGGCCTCGGCCGGCGGGGCCGCGTCCGAATTCGCGATCTCGTCCGCCAGCCGCAAGGCCTCGGCGGTGTCGCCGCGCCTGACCGCCAGCTTCGCCTCGAGCACGCGGATGGACCACTCGTACCACTGGCTGGTCTGCGCCCCATAGGCGCCGTACGCCTCGCCGGCGCGGCGCAGATAGTCGCCCGCCGACTCGTAGCCGCCGCGCATGAGCGCGATCTGGGCAAGGGTGTCGAACACGGCGCCGGTGATCTCGTGGAACTGCAGCGGGACTGCGCACCTCCAGCGCGCGGTGCAGGACCCGTTCGGCGCGCTCGAGCTGTCCCAGGCGCACGAGAATCTGCCCGAGCGTCGCGAGGGAGATGGCGAGGCCCCGCCCGGGGCCGATCTGTCTCCTGCAGCGCCGCGCTGCGCTCGGCGAGCGCGAGCGCCTGTTCGTGCCGGTGCTGGATCAGCGCGACGTTCGCCTGGTTGTTGCAGACGATGCCGAGCACGTCCTGCGCCTGGGCGGCCGTGGCGAGCCGCTCGGCCTGCCGCAGCGCCGCGCTCGCCTCGTCGAGCCGGCCCGATTCGGCGAGCACGATGCCGGAAAGCGAGTGCACGAGGGCCAGATACCGCCGATTGCCGGCCGCGTGCAGCGCCGGGGCCGCCTTGGTCATGTGCTCCCGGACGATGGCCGAGTCGCCGACCTGCTTGTAGCAGAGGCCGAGCTCGTAATGGGCGAGACCAATCGCCTCGGAATCGTGGGCCAGCTCCGCCTGCCGCAGCGCGCGTCCGAGCAGCGCGATCGCGCGCGACTGGTCGCCGCGCGCGAACGCGATCCGGCCATGAAGGCGCCAGAGCACGGAAAGCACGGCCGGAGGCAGGGCGTCCCGCGGGGGATCGGGAGGCCGTCCGAGCAGTGTGCTCGCCTGCACGACGTCATCGGCGAGCAGCCAGGCTTCGGCGAGCGTGCAGCGGAGGATGACTTCGTCTTCGCGCTTCAGTCCCGAGGCCTTCAGCGCATTCGTCAGCACGCCAATCGCCTCCGCATGCTGTCCACGCTCGAGCGCAATTCGGGCGCGGGCCAGCGCCGGCTGAAAGGCGACGGTCACCACGGACGGAGTATACGGCACCGGCGTCATTTGTTCGAACACGCATCAGAGCAACCGCGTATATACCTAGAGCGCGGCTCGCGGCGCTCGGACACCACAGTAAAATGGAGATGTTGAGCCGCTTAGTCGTTCTGTCCCTGGTGCTTGGCGCAATCTCCTGCGGACGCACGCCGGCTGGATCGGCGGCCGGCGGCGCGCCGGAGCTGCGGAACGAAGCCTCGGCTGCGCCCGTCGCGCCCGCGCGTGTCGGCCCTGACGCTCGTGCACGCGTCGTGGTGCTCGGCGACAGCCTGACGGCCGGGTACGGGCTGAATCCTGAGGACGCGTTTCCCGCCGTCCTGCAGCGCCGTCTGGACGAGAGCGGCTACCGGCTGGAGGTCGTGAACGCGGGTGTCTCGGGGGATACGTCCGCGGACGGCCTGCGGCGTCTGGACTGGGCGCTCGATGGCGACGTGCAGGTGCTTGATCCTGGCCCTCGGCGCCAACGACGGGCTCCGCGGGCTGCCGCCCGCCCAGATGAAGGACAACCTCGGACGGATCATCACGCGCGCGCGGCAGCGGGGCATCAGCGTGCTGCTGGCCGGCATGGAAGCGCCGCCCAATTTCGGTGAGCGCTATACGCGCGAGTTCCGGGCGGTGTTCACGGAGCTCGCCGGCGAACATCATCTCGTATTCGTTCCATTTCTCCTGGACGGAGTCGCCGGAGTGCGTTCGCTCAATCAGGCCGACGGCATTCATCCCACGGCGCAGGGTGCGGAGGCCGTTGCGGAGACGCTGTGGCCGGCGCTCGAGTCGATGCTCCGCACCGGCCGACCGCGATGATCGCGCTGCGGGGCGTGTCCAAGACGGTCATGAGCGGTGGCCGTCCCCTCACGATTCTCCACCCGCTCGACCTGACGATCCCCTCGGGTACGCGCCTGGCGGTGCTCGGGCCGTCGGGCAGCGGAAAGTCGACGCTGCTCGGCCTGATTGCCGGCCTCGACGCCCCCAGCAGCGGCCAGATATTCATGGAGGGACGTGGAAGTCACTGCGCTCGACGAGGACAGCCTCGCCCGGCTCCGCGGCGAGAGGATCGGCTTCGTGTTTCAATCCTTCCACCTCATTCCGTCGCTGACGGCGCGTGGAGAACATGCTGGTGCCGATGGAGATCGCCGGCCGGCGCGACGCGCTCGCGCGGGGCCGGGCGCTCCTGGACGAGGTGGGGCTCGCCGATCGGGGGCATCACTATCCGTCACAGCTGTCCGGCGGCGAGCAGCAGCGCGTCGCGATCGCGCGAGCGCTGGCGAACGACCCGCCGATCGTGCTCGCCGACGAACCGACCGGCAATCTGGACGCCGCCACAGGCCGGCACGTGATCGAGCTGCTGCTCGCGATCAACCGCGCGCGCGGCACGACCCTGATCATCGTCACCCACGATCCGGAAATCGCCGCCATGGCCGACGCGCGAATCGTGCTTCGCGCGGGCTGCGCCGTCGAGCGCGAGGACTCCAGCCGGCATGAGGTTCGTGCTCCTCACCGCGTTCGGGAGACTCGCTTCGCCTGGAAGCGGCTCGTGTTCTTCTTCGTGTGCATCGCCATCGGCGTCGCCGCGATCGTGTCGCATCCGCTCGGTGATCCAGAGCGTCCGGCGCGTCCTGTCGAGCGAGGCTCGGACCTGATCGCGGCCGACGTGCTGGTCTCCACCGACCGGCCCTGGCCGGCTGATGCGCACGATCGCGTGGCGCGCGCCGCCGCGGCTGCCGGCGGCCGGGCGATCGAGTCGATCGAGATGCCGACCATGGCCCGGCCGGCCGACGAGACTGCCGATGTGACCAAGGTCGTCGAGCTGCGCGCGGTTCAGGCGGGATTTCCGTTTTACGGCGATCTGACGCTGCAGGACGGCCGGCCGTACGCCCATCAGTTGCTCGAAGGCCACGGCGCGCTGGTGCGGCCCGAGCTGCTCCCGCAGCTGAACATCGCACTGGGCGATCGCATCTGCGATCGGCAGGGCCATGTTCACGGTGCGCGGCGTCGATCGCCTCGGAGCCAGGACGCTCGCTGAGCGCCTTCAGCCTTGGCCCGCGCGTGCTCATCGACTACGCGGATCTCGCCGACACCGGTCTGATCGGCTTCGGCAGCCGGGTCGTGCGGCAGATGCTGCTCCGGCTTCCCGAAGCGTCGGTCGACCGGATCTCGGCGCAACTGGGCCGCGACCTGCAGCCGCAGTTCGTGCGGGTGCGCTCCTATCGAGGACCGGCAGGAGCAGATCGGCGAGGACTTCGGACGGGCGGAGAACTACCTCAGCCTGGTCGGCCTCGTCATCGTGGTGCTCGGGGGCATCGCGGTGTCGAGCGTGACGCGCGTCTTCGTGCGCGAGAAGATGACGAGCATCGCGGTGATGAAGTGCGTGGGAGGCACCAGCGCGCCAGATTCTCGCGGTGTACCTGCGCAGGCGCTCGCGCTCGGGCTGGCCGGCAGCGCGGCCGGCGTCGGGCTCGCGGGCGTGGCGCTGGCCGCCGTCCCGAGCGACTTGAATCAGATCGGCACGCATGCACCGTGCAGTACGGCCTGCTCGGGAAGCGCCGCGCTGCAGGGCCTCGCCGTCGGAACCCTGATCGCCCTGCTGTTCGCGCTGATTCCGCTGCTGGAGGTGCGCCGGGTGAAGCCGTCGATCCTGCTGCGGCACGAAGCGCGCCCGCGGCGGTTCGACTGGCTCCAGCTCGGCGCCGCCGTCTCCGTCGGCGGGGCGCTTGTGGCGCTCGCGTCGTGGCAGGCGGCCTCCTGGCGGATCGGCGCGATGATGTGCGGTGGGTTCCTCGGGCTCACGCTCGTCCTGATGCTGGTCGGGATGGCGCTCACACGCGCGACGCGTCCCCTGGCCGCCACGCGATCCTTCGCGCTGCGGCATGCGGTGCTGCATCTGTCGAGACCGGGGAATCAGACGCGCCTGATCCTGCTCACGGTGGGGCTCGGCACGTTCTTCATCATGGGCGTGCGCGGATTGCAGGCGAATCTGCTCGAGCAGTTCGCCATGCAGATCGGCGACGGCGCGCCCGACCTGTTTCTGGTCGACATCCAGCAGGATCAGGCCGCCGGGCGTGCAGCAGCTGCTGGACGAGCGGCTGCCCGATACGCAGCCCACGCTGATTCCGGTGCTGCGCGCGCGCGTGACGGCGCGCGGCGCCAGCCTCGATCGCCTGGAGGACGTCAGAGGGCGCGGCATGCTGTCGCGCGAGTACGTCATTACCTATCGAGGGCACCTGCAGCCCAACGAGACGCTGGTGGCGGGCCGTTACCCTGCGACGGGCGAAGTCTCGGTGGAGGAGTCGATCGCGGAACGGTTCGGCGTCGGTGTGGGAGATCTGGTGCGGTTCGACGTGCTCGGACGCGCGCATCGACGCGCGGGTCTCGGCCATCCGCAAGGTCAACTGGCGGGACAGCCGCAACGGCGGCTTCATGTTCGTCTTCGGCGAGGACACGTTTGACGAAGGCGCCGCATTACTACCTCGCCCCTGTGCGGCTCGGCGGCGCCACGCCGGCCCTGCGCGCCCGGCTGGAGCACGATGTCGTCGTCGGGTTCCCGAACGTGTCCGTGATCGACCTGCGCGAGGTGCTCCAGACCGTTCGCAAGGTCTTCGGCGTCGTCGCGGTCGGCGATCGACGTCGTCGGGCACGCTCGTGATGGTGACCGGCGGGCTGATGCTGATCGGGGCGGTGGCGGTGACGAAGTTTCAGCGTGTCTACGAGGCCGCGATCTTCAAGACGTCTCGGCGCCAGCTCCAGGACGATTGCCGCGATGCTCCTGGTCGAATACGGCCTGCTGGGCACGCTGGCAGGCGCGGTCGGATCCTTCGGGGCGCTGGCGCTCGCATGGGGCGTCAGCCGTTACGCGCTCGACATCCCGTGGCAGCCGGCCCTCGGCGAGAACGCCGTGAGCACGGTCGCTGGCCTCGGTGATCGATCGCGATGGTGGGCGTGGCGGCGAGCGCCGACGTGCTGCGGCAGAAGCCGCTCGCCGCCTGCGCGCCGAGTAGCGGGCGCCCGGCCAATAGGTTAAGATACGCTGATTGCGCCATGGATACGGCAGCCTACAAGGACATGCTGCTGCGCAAGCGGGGCGAGATCCTCGCCGAGGGCGGCTCCAAGCAGATCACGGCGTCGATGGACACCAACACCCGCCAGGGCGATCTGGCCGACCAGGCGACCGGCAACAACGAAGTCCACATCCAACTGAAGCTCAAGCAGACCGACGCCAAGATCCTGCAGGCCATCGAGGAGGCGCTGCTCCGCATCGAGAAGGGCACGTACGGCATCTGCCGCGACTGCGGCGAGCCGATTGCCGAAGCGCGGCTGAACGCCATTCCCTGGACGCGCGTCTGCATTACCTGCAAAGAAAAGCAGAGCGCGTGACTGCCGCCGGGCTCACCTCGCTCTTGCAGGAGTTCTACCGGGAAGCCTTCAATCTGATGCTCGCGCATCAGGCGAACGCCAGGCGCATCGGCGCGTACGATGCCAACAACGGCTATCAGCAGGTGCTCGGAAGGCAGGAGGTGCACCTGCGGTGGATTGCCGATGCCATCGAGGGGCTGGGCGGCCGCGTCGAGCCGCCTGGCGGGACGGCTCCGGCCGTCTCAGACGCCGCTCGCGGAGAGACACCCGGCTCCATCGTGCGGCGCGATCTGGACGCCCAGCGGGCCTTCGTGGAGCGCTGGGGCCCGAGGCTGCCCTCGATCGGCAACGCGCGCCACCGCAAGATGCTCGAATTGACTCTGGGCGAGATGCGCGAGCACCTGCGCCTGTTCCAGCAGGCGCTCGAGGGACGCACCGATTTGCTCGGCCGCCACGCAGATGGCAAGGAGCTCGGCGGCAGCGTGCTCCCGGAGCGTCCCGGCAACTAAATTTAGCGGCGCGGGCCGGCTCTCCGATTCAGCTTCCCGCTCCGCCGCTCCGCAGCGCGGCGAGCAGTTCGGACACGGTGAGCCCCGTGATCGGATCCCGCATTCCGCCGGCCACCACCGCGAGCGGCTCCAGCACGAATTCGCGCTCGCGGAACCGGGGATGGGGCACGATCAAATCCGGCTCCGTGATGACCTCGTCCCCATAGAGAATCAGATCCAGATCGAGCGTGCGCGGCGCCTTCGGATACGGCCTCGCACGCCCGCGCTCCCGCTCAATCTCGAGCAGGCGGTCCAGCAGACGGCGCGCCGGGAGCGTCGTGAAGCCGGCCGCCGAGGCGTTCAGGTACGCCGGCTGATTGGCCGCCACACCGACCGGCTCGGTTTCGAGGTACGGGGAGATCGTGAAGTGGTCGAGCTCGGCCGCGAGCCGTTCGGCGGCGTGGGTCAGATGCGCGCGGCGGTCGCCGAGGTTGCTGCCGAGCGAGATCGCGACGCGCGCCGCCACCGCTATTCGTAGCGGAGCGCCACGATCGGGTCGAGCGACGCGGCCTTGCGGGCGGGATAGAAGCCGAAGAAGACTCCCGTCGCGGCCGCGAACCCGAACGCCAAGCCGACGGCGCTCGTCGGCACCTGCGTCGGCCACGTCCAGACGCGCGTCATGATCTCCGCCGTCCCGAAGCCGAGCATGATTCCGATGCCGCCCCCGAGCAGACTGATCACCACAGCTTCGACCAGGAACTGCAGCAGCACGTCGCGTCCACGGGCGCCGATGGCCATGCGGATGCCGATCTCCCGCGTACGCTCGGTCACCGAGACGAGCATGATGTTCATGATCCCGATGCCGCCGACGATCAGCGAGACCGCGGCGATGCCGGTCAGGAGGTTCGTCGTCGTCTGAATCGATTGATTGCGCAGATCGGCGATGTCTTCCTGTGTCCGGACGGTGAAGTCGTCCGGGTCGTTCGCGATGAGCTTGTGCTGGACCCGGAGAACGGCCGACACGGCGTCCTTGACGTCGGTGGTCGTGTCGGCGCTGGCTGCCGACAGCATGATTTGCTGGAGATTCTGCTGTCCCGTGAGCTTCTTCTGCACGGTCGAGTAGGGCACGACGACGATGTCAC